>MEFD01000015.1 GCA_001724995.1 Rubrivivax sp. SCN 71-131 | reverse complement strand
ATCGTCGGTATCGCGGTGCTGAGGTCACGGGGCAGGATGCCGCGCATGAACAGGTACTGCAGGAACAGCCGCAGGCCAGACGACACGCGCGAGACTGTCCTCGGCTTCCAGTCAGTCCGGGTCTGAACGAAGGAGCTGAGGTGTTCGGCCTGCAGGGTGTCCAGTGACTCCAGGCCGCGAGTGCGCAAGAAGTCCAGGAAGACCGCGATGTTGTGCATGCGCTCGGCCAGGCTGGTGTGCCGAAGATGCCGGCGCTCTCTGGCGTACTGCTCGTACTCCCGCAGGGCCTTGTGCATGCCCACCGGCACGCGAAGCCCGGTCGTCTCGACCACGAAGCGGCTGATGGTGCCGGTGCGCGCGAAGTCGTCGAGCACCTTGATGCCGAAGACCAGGTGGCGCCGCCACTGTTGGCCGAGCTTGAGCACCTCCCCGTCGCGAAGGCCATACGCCTGCTCGAAACGCAGGGCCAGTTCATGCGTGTACTCGGCAGGCAGACCCTGGGCGCGGGCGAAGTCGGCCAGTTGCTCCCACACCCGCTTGTAGCGATTGATGGTGCGGATGGTGTAGCTGCGCATCAGCAGTTCCTGCGCAGCGCCTTGGCAAAGCGGCTCCAGCGCCAGCGCGCCGGGCCCATTGGAGTTGAGCGAATCCATGATCGTCTCCTCGTTGACGGCAGCCACAGCGGCCACCGGGGAGGACGATCTTGGAAGCGTTATGCGCAGTCGGGATGGCCTACGTCATAGGTGGATCGCTCGGCTTGAGGCCCTTGCTGCGCATAACCGCGGACGAACCTAAATAGGCGCCAGCCGAGCGCAGGCGGGCATGGCCCGCGACACGGGCCACACGCAGACGCGCCTGGCGGTCGAGCTCCTGATCGACAGGCCCACCGCCACGCACCGGCGCGGGCGTGCCCGTCGTGTCCTGGTACTGGCCTTGAAGGTGGTCGTGCCGCGCCCCGTGCCCGGTGGTGCCGCTCTCGCGCTTCGTGAGGCCGAACTTGCGGAGCGCGTAGTCCAGCCGCCGAAGATTGGACTTCAGATCGCGATCCGGCGCCCCCATGTGTGCGTCATGGCCGCTGACCGCGCTGCGGGCGTGCGCGATGGCCGCCTGCTGCTCCTCGGTGGCCAGCGGGAGCCAGCGTACGCGGCCTCCCTTGCCCTTCGTCCACAGATACCGATCCGCCTCCCGCTGTTCGTCGGGCAGGCCTGTCTCCTCGAAGGGGTGGACGTGGGCGTAGGGGCGGCACATCACCGACTCCTTGCGTCGCAGGCCGACCTTCACCATCAGGCGCATCGACGCGCCGATGCGGGCGTCGTAGGCAGAGACCTGGGCCAGCAAGGCCTCCACGTCGATGCCGTTGCCGCCCCAGCTCTTGTCGCGCTGGGCGTTCTCGTGGCGCTCGTACTCGTCAGGCGTCAGGCCGTAGTGCTCGGGCCTGCGGATGAAGCCGGGCTTGTTGAGCCACATCGCCAGGCCACGCAGAAAGCTCAGGTAGGTCTGGATCGTCCCCGGCGAAAGCTTGCGGCGCTGCCACACCTTCACCATCGCCTGGACATGCCGCTGGCCCAGGTTGCGCGGGTCGGGCGCCAGCTTGAAGCCGGCGTCGGTGTGCAGCTCGCGGAAGAAGCGTCGCAGGAAGTGGGCGCGCTCGTAGCGCGTCTTGTGCGACACGGTCTTCTCCAGCGCAGTGTGCAGCGGGTTGAACAGCTCGATCAGCACGTCCACCACCCGGTTCACGGGCGTCCTGCCCGGCGGGTACATGTCCAGCACCTGCTGGGGCGACTTGCCGGCCCAGTTCTGGCGGCGCGGCGAGTCCTGCCCGTGCAGGCGGCCTGGGCTGGCCGAGGTCATCGAGGTGGTCCTGGAAGGGCGGGTGGATGAGGAGGGCAGGGTGGAGCCATTGCGCGGAGCGTTGCGGCGGTCGTTGAGGCGATCGTTGCCGGAGGGGGGTGCCTGCCGGCGGCGGCGCGAGGGTTCTTCTCGGCGGATACGGGACATGGTGGGCTTTCTGCGAGGTGGCGGACTGCCCGAACAGCACGCCGATGGATGAACGGTCGGAAGGACCGGAGTTGGAGGAATCCGTTGGACATCCCCGGGGCCGATTCCTGGCAAGCCCACGGCGATGGAGATCGTGTGCAACGTCGGTGCGGCGGTCGATCTCTGCAGCGCCACACCCACCCATGGATTTGCTGTCCGGGCTCCTCGTGGTCTTCGTCGAGGGGCCTGGGTCAGCTCGGTCAGACTTAAAAATGGAACACGTTGATCCAGGCCGTCTGCGCATTTCTGCGACGCGACGACAGAGGTGATGTCCACCCCGCTCTGGGCTGGGTGCGACATCGACGCCAGGGTCGAGCCCTGGGTCATTCGGTGGATCAGGCCTGGTGTGCAGCGCCGGCCGCTCGCATGGGTCCACCCCTGACCGAGAGTCCAGGGCGGTGTCGAGTTGATGAGCGAGGGTCGTGCGGGGAGCCTCATGGAGGCCATCACGCCGCGCGATGCGCGTCATGCGCGCGTGCTCAAGGGCTGGCGGGAACGGTGCGCGGCATCAGGTGCCGCCACGGGGTTCTGCTGCGCCGGTGCGCTTCTGGAGCGCCCAGCCGTCATCGCGGGGATGCGGCTGGCAAGGACCGGGCAGATCACTGCGGTGGTGGATGACTCGGCACGCTCGCGGCGTCGATCCTTCTGGAGGTCGAGGCCGGTCGCGCCACCCGTTCGGGACGGGAACTTCGGTTGAAGGCACGAGGCAGGTAACGACTGCGACGCCTGCAATGCTCCACGGGGAGCGGGCCAGGAGCCCTCGGGAGCCCACAGTGGAAACCGCGACGCAGGCCACGGTCAAGACCGCATGTGCAGCGCCCGCCGCAAGGCCCCTGATCGGGCGGCCCTTGGGGCAGGCAGTTGACGACATGCGATTCGGCGGCAGGGCCCATCTAGCGTCGCAATGGACCGGATCGCCAGCAACGGCGAGGGGTTGACAGGCAAGGCTGCCGCCTCAGGTACCTCGCGCGGCCGTCGGTCTGGCTGGCGCGTCCGCACCGTGTCCGCGCGCGCCGAACTGGACAGGGGTTGAAAGGCCCGCGCGAGGTGAGACCGTGGTGACAGAAGCGCGGCCTGCGAACCGGCTCATGGCGAGGCATCGAGCGCCTTCTGTCGCTGCAATGCAGTCCCGCTGATCCTGCATTGGCACTGAAGTCGAAAGCCGCGCCGTTTCGGGGCCATTGAGCATGGAGTACGCGGCGCGGGACGGCGACGCTGATCAGCCGTTCAAGGGCAGTCAAACGAGCCAAGGAGCAAATGCATGGAACTCATCGTCAGAGCCGTGGATGTCGGGTCCGGCAACACGAAGTTCGTCACCGGCATCTCGGGAGCCGACATCCGATGTGCCAGCTTCCCATCGGTCGCCTATCCGTCGAGCGCCGACACATCGGCCATGCCCGCGGCGGAGAAGCGCAAGACGGTCTGCATCCCGGTCGGCTCCCTGTTCTACGAGGTGGGTCCGGACATCCACCTGGCCGCGGACACGTTCCGCGCGAAGCAACTGCATGACGAGTACACCGAGTCGCCGGAGTACATGGCGCTGCTGCGCGGGGCGCTGTCGATGATGAAGGTGCCGCACATCGATCTGCTCGTCGTCGGACTGCCGGTCGCGCTGCTGGCACTGAAGAAGGGGGCACTCGAGAAAGCGATGACGGGCAGCCACGAGATTGCGGCGGGACGGACCATCACGGTCCGCAAGGCACTGGCGGTGGCGCAGCCGCAGGGCGCGCTCGTCCACTACGCGGCCGAGCACGAGAAGTTGGCCTCGATCGGCACGGAGCAGAGCCTGGTCATCGACCCGGGATCGAGGACCTTCGACTGGCTGGTCTGCCGCGGCATGCGGCTGGTGCAGAAGCAGTCGCACTCGATCAACCGAGGAATGTCCGATGTGCTGCGCCTGATGGCGGCCGAGATCTCGAAGGACATCGGCACACCCTACCGCGACTACGACGCCATCGACCTCGCCCTGCGCACCGGCAAGGCGCCGGTGATCTTCCAGAAGCCCTACGACATGAAGCGGCACCTGCCCATCGCCGAGAGCGTGGCACAGCAGGCCGTGTCGACGATGCGCCAGTGGATCGAGACGCCCGAGAGCCTGCAGAACATCATCCTTGTTGGCGGCGGCGCGTTCCTCTTCAAGAAGGCCGTGAAGGCAGCCTTCCCCAAGCACCGGATCCACGAGGTGAAGGAGCCCCTGTACGCGAACGTGAGGGGCTTTCAGCTGGCCGGGCAGAACTACGCGATGACTTCGCTCGCGACGCCGACGCCGTCGGATCGTGCACCAGGGGGTGGCGCATGAGCGCTCAGGAACGGGGAGCCCCGCGACCGATCCGGCTGGTGTTCGAGCTCTCGCGCGAGGAGAACCCGCGCCTGTTCGATGAACTGAGCCAGTTTCGGCAGGGGCGCAAGCGGGTCAACCGTCTGCGGCTGCTGGCCTACGACGGCCTGCTGGCGCAGCATGGCGTGTTCGCGATGGCTAGCCTGAAGACGCCCGACACGATCAAGGTGCCGAAGGAGCCTGACGTGCAACAGGCCGCTGCGGTGACGAACGGCGTGTTCCAGCCGGCGATCACGGAATGAAGCCCGGGAAGGCACGGCGCGGTGACGGCGCTGTCGGGGCGTCCGAGCTGGCGAAGATGGGACGGTGTGAACGCCTGGTGGTGCTCGAATCCGTTCACGGGCCGCGTTGTAGCCCATCGCAGGAAGAGGGGCGCCAGAGGGGTATCGCTGCCCATGCGCGTTTCGAACTGCAGGGTCGGCGCGCCATAGCGCCAGGTGGCGGTTCGGCTCGACGATCAGGGGAGCGGTGCTTCATCGCAACGGTGGTCTTCGGGGACACATGGCAGACCAATGCGCTGCGCGACTTCAGGGACACGGTCCTGCGGCCGCGGTCTTGGGGGCGCCGCCTGATCGCGTCCTACTATGCCGCCGGTCCCCGCCTTTGCAGGGTTCTCCAGCGCTGCCCGCCCTTGCGGTGGATCACGAGGTGTCTGCTGGGTTGCGCGGCAAGCATCTGGCGCCGCCGATCGGCGAGGCGTCGACCATGAAGATCGAGTCGCTGTGGCACTGGGGGCTGCTCCTGGCGGTCGCCTTGGTCGTCTCGTGGCAGCTGCTCCGGCGCCACCGCGCACACGTTGCGGAACGGCGGGACCGACCGGCTGATCTGCGGGATGCCGACCTGATCTGCGTGGAGTCGCAGTTCAGGTCGAAGAGCCGCCGGCCCATCGTGGCCAGGGTGGACAGGGCCTATCGGTTGCCGAGCGGTCTGGTCGTGCTGGTCGAACTGAAGACACGGTCGACTGCGGCGGTGAGGGCGTCTGATGTCATCCAGCTCTCTGCGCAGCGGGTGGCAGTGGAGGATGAACTGCATGTCCAGGTGTCTGACGAGGCGTTCGTGGTCTTTCCTGGCCGGCACTCAGCGCCGCCGACTGCACGAGCGGTCAGGCTGATGTCGCGGGAGCAGGTCGAAGCCATTGGAGCCAGGCACCGTCGACTGATCGATGGCCTCGATCGCCCGCGGTGGCCCGACAGCGAGCACGTCTGTCAAGGCTGTGGGCAGCGAGCGGCCTGTGGCGACGCTGGCGAGCGCCTGGCGGGTGTGGTCCGGAGGCGCTAGAATGTCCAAAATATTCGACAATTCTTCAGGCCAAGCTGTGGACCTCTCCAACCTGGGCATCATCATCCGCGAGCGGCGCGAGGCGCTGGGACTGACGCAGTCCCGGCTTGCGCAACTGAGCGGGCTTTCGCGGCAGACGCTGGTCGGCCTGGAAGCGGGCGCCCTGAGCGATCTGGGATTCAACCGGGTCGCCCAGGTGCTGGCCGTGCTGGGGCTGGACCTCGATCCGCCCAGCCAGGCAGCGCGCGCCCGGAAGCGGGGACTGTGGATGGCGGCGAAGAACGCCAGCGTGAGCTACGTCCAGGAGGTGCCGCCCGACACGCTCGGTCACGCGCTGGTCAGCGGCAGCGTACCGAAGGGCTACGCGGCCCATCTGACGCACCTGCTTGACGAGGCGCCGGTGCCCCTGCTGGTGATGGCCGTGGAGGAAGCCGCGGCGAAGGAGGGCGTTGCCGCCAGGGCTGTGTGGCGCAACGTCGCGAAGCTTGCGAAGTCACTGGGCGTGCACCGGCAGGGTCTCTGGGCGTAGTTGCACTCTGGCGGTGCATGGGCGAAAATACACACATCGACGTACACACTCGGAGTGCGACGTGGAAACTCTTACGACCAGAGTCTTCAACAACGGCAACAGCCAGGCGGTGCGCATTCCTGCGGAGTTCCGGCTCGACACAGACCGTGTGAGCATTTCTCGCAACGAGTCGGGCGATCTGGTGATCCATCCCTTGCGGGCCGAACGCGGCGCGGCGCTGCTCGATGCCCTGCGCGCCGTGGGCGAGGCAGACGTGGCCTTCATCGCAGCACTGGAGACTGAGCGGGCCCGGCAACAGCCGCTGCAGGAGCGCGAGGCACTGTGATCTATGTGCTGGACACCAACGTCCTCATCTACCTGATCAAGAACCAGCCGCCCGCCATCGCGCAACGGGTCGATGCGCTGCCGGAGGATGCCCGGCTGTGCATGTCCTACGTGACTTGGGCCGAACTGCTGAAGGGCGCCGAGCGCAGCACGAGGAAGCCGGAGGTCCTTCGCCGGCTGGAAGCCCTGGCCCGACAAGTGGCGGTGCTGTATCCGGCGGGCCCCGCCATCTGCGAGCACTACGCCGAGCAGTTCACCCGTCTCAAAGACGCCGGCACGCCGATCGGTGCGAACGATCTATGGATCGCCTGCCACGCTCTGGCCGAGAGCGCGACGCTGGTAACGCACAACACCCGCGAGTTCCAGCGCGTCGAGGGACTGAGGGTGGAAGACTGGGTTGCTCCGGACTGAACGTTGTGGCTAGTGCCCAGATGCAGCCGTTTGAAGGCAAGGGAAGGCCTGCTACATTGGCGACGATCCTGCTCAGTGTTCGGCCAAGTGACAAACGTGCATCTGGCCCCACCTATGAAAGTTGGAGGATTCCCGATGGAGGGTCCTTTGACGGGAGATGGAGGGTGCCAGCGGGGCCGGAGCGTTATGCGACGCGGACTTAGGTGCGATTTCCATGTGATGATCGACCACATGTGATCTCGTTTCCCGGCGTCTCATGACGCCCGTCGGCCCCTGACCTTCATCACGCCTGCGACCGGCTGCCGCTCAGCGATAGATCAGCGTCGGCAGCCAGGTGGTGAGCGGCGGCCAGTAGCTGGCGACGAACAGCGCGGCGATGGCGGCGAGCAGGAAGGGTATGACGGCGCGGCCGATCTGCCCGAGCGTGATGCCGGCGATGCCGCAGCTCACGAACAGGCAGATGCCCACCGGCGGCGTCAGCATGCCGATGGCGAGGTTGACGACCACGAGCACGCCGAAGTGCATCGGGTCGATGCCCATCTGCAGGGTGAGCGGCGCGAGCACCGGCACGAGCAGGATCAGCGCCGCGGTCGTCTCCATCACGCAGCCGACGACGAGCAGGCCGAGCATCACCAGCAGCAGCAGGCCCCAGGGCGGCAGCGCCATCGCGCTGATCGCGTTCTGCAGCATCATCGGCGTCTGCTGCATGGCGACGAGCCAGGTGAAGACCTTGGCCATGGCGATGATGAAGAGGATGGTGGCGGCGATCACCTGCGATTCGACCAGCAACGCCGGCAGGTCGCGCCAGTGCAGTCGGCGGTTGACCCAGATGGCGACGAGCAAGGCGTAGAAGACGGCCACCGCGGCGGCCTCGGTCACCGTGACGATGCCGCTCAGGATGCCGCCGAGCACGATCACTGGCGCGCCCAGCGACCACAGCGCGCGGCGCAGCGAGTGCAGCACGAAGCGCAGCGAGAACGCGCGCCGCGTGCCGTAGCCGTGGCGCAGCGACTTCCACACCGCCACCGCCATGAAGGACAGGCCGAAGAGCAGCCCGACCATCATGCCGCCGGCAAAGAGCTCGGCGATCGAGACGTTGGTCAGGAAGCCGTAGATCACCATCGGGATCGACGGCGGGATGATCACGCCGATGGCGCCGCCCGCGGCCACCAGCGCCGCCGAGAAGGCCGCCGGATAGCCCTGGCGCACCATCGCCGGGATGGCGACGGCGCCCAGCGCCGCGGTGTCGGCCGCCGCCGAGCCCGAGATGCCGGCGAAGAACATCGAGGCGACGATCACCGCGCAGGCCAGGCCGCCGGGCATCCAGCCGACGAGCGAGTCCGAGAAGTCGATGAGCTGCTGCGAGATGCCGCCGCGCTCCATGATCGAGCCCGCGAGCATGAAGAGCGGCACCGCCAGCAGGTCGAAGGAGTCGACGCCGGCAAAGAGGAGCTGCGCGATCGTCTGCCCGAGGCCGGACCAGTCGACCTCCGGCGGGAAGACGCCGGGGCTGAGGATGAGGCCGATCGCCGGCAGGCCGATGGAGAGCGCGATCGGCAGCCCGAGCGCGATGAGCAGGAAGAGCGCGGCGAAGGCGAGCAGGACGATCACGGGCGGTCCGGCGACGGTGACGTGGACGGCGGGCGCGGTGCCGTCATGTCGGCCAGCACGTGCACGATGAAGATGAGCGCCGAGATCGGGATCACCGCATAGGGGATGGACATCGGGATCTGCAGCGAGGCCGAGGTGTGCTCGGCCGCCTTCAGCGTGTAGCCGGTGCCGAACCAGGCGATAAGGCCGAAGCAGGCGAGCGTCAGCACTTGCAGCAGCACGACGACGCCGCGCTGGAACGCCGGCCCGAAGCGGTGGCCCAGGCCCTGCAGGCCGATGAAGCTGGCGCGCTTGTAGGCCACCGAGCCGCCGAGGAAGGTGATGGCCACGAGCAGGTGGCGGCTGACCTCCTCCGACCAGCCCAGCGAGTCACCCGCGTAGCGGAACACCACCTGCGCGAAGAGGATGACGCAGATCGCCGCGCCGATCAGCATCAGCAGCCGCTCGACCGCGCGGTTGAGGGCGCGGCTGGCGCGCTGCAGCATGTTCATCGGCGCGCCTGGATCACCCGCGCCTACTGCACCGTGGCGCGGATCTGCTCGACGAGCTTCTTGGTGTCGCCGGAGAGCGAGTCGATGACCGGCTGCGTCGCCTTGCGGAAGGCCGCGAGATCCGGGTTCTCGTCGACCTGCATGCCCTGCGCCTTCAGCTCGGCGAGCTGCTGGCGCTCGTTGTCGCGGATGAAGCTTCGGCCTTCGAGCGCGGCGGTCTGCGCGCACTGCTGCAGCGCCTTGCGCTCGGCCTCGGGCTGGTTGTCGACGAAGCGCTTGTTGGCGACGAAGACCAGCGCCGAGTAGACGTGCCTCGTCAGGGAGAGGTACTTCTGCCCCGCTTCGGGGAGCTTGGCGGCGTGGATGACGGCGATCGGGTTCTCCTGGCCGTCGATCACGCCTTGCTGCAGCTGCGTGAAGATCGGCCAGGCCATCGGCGTCGGGTTGGCGCCGAGCGCGCGCCAGATCGCCAGGTGCGTCGGCGCCTCCATGGTGCGGATCTTCAAGCCCTTGAGGTCGGAGGGTTCCTTCACGTCGCGCTTGGAATTCGTGACGTTGCGAAAGCCGTTGTCGAGGAAGGAGAGGGCGACGAAGCCGGACTTCTCGAAGCGCTTCTTCAGGTCCGCGCCGATGGGCCCGTCGAGCACCTTGTCCGCGGCCTCGTAGGAGGGAAAGAGGAAGGGCATCTCGAGCGCCTTGATCTCCGGCACGAAGGCCTCGACGGGCCCTGTCGTGCTGACCGACATCTGCGTCGTGCCGAGCTGGATCTGCTGCAGCACCTGCGTCTCGCTGCCGAGCACGGCGGAGTGGTGCACGACGACGTCGAACTTGCCCGGCACCTGCTTGTCCAGGCAGGCCTTGAAGGCATTGGCCGCTCGCGTGTGCACGAAGCTCGGGTTGGTGACGATGCCGATGTTGATCTTCGTCTGGGCGCTGGCGGTGGTCGCCGCGCCGGCGGTCAACAGGCAGGCCAGGGCGGCGGCGATCGGTGCACGCATGCGGTGTCTCCAGGGGTCGAGGGAAGGCAACGAGGATTGCGGAAAAGCGCCGGGGCGTCAATGCGGGACAGCGCAAGCCATGACGGCTTCGCGGCGTTCACCACCACTGCGCTTGGGCGAGGCGAAAACCATTAGGCTTGCGCCCGCGCCTGCCGAGACTGCCGCCGATGAGCCTGATCCGCCACCGCTTCCCGACGCCGCTTGGGGAGATGACCGCGCTGCTTTCGCCCGCGGGCCTGTGCCTGCTCGAGTTCAGCGAGCACACGCGCGAGCTGGCCCGCGAGATCGAGCAGGTCGAAGCCGCCCGCGGCGGGCCGGCGCATGACGGCGACAGCGCGCTTTGCGAGCGCCTGGGTCGCGAACTCGCCGAGTACTTCGCGGGCCGCCGCCAGCGCTTCGACCTGCCGCTGGACCTGGTCGGCACGCCGTTCCAGCTCGCGGTCTGGCACGCGCTGCTGGCGATTCCGTACGGGCAGACGCACAGCTACGGCGAGCAGGCGCGCAGCATCGGGAGGCCGAGCGCCACGCGCGCGGTGGCCGCGGCCAACGGCCAGAACAAGATCAGCCTGATCGTGCCCTGCCACCGTGTGATCGGCAGCGACGGCAGCCTGACCGGCTACGGCGGCGGCATCGCGCGCAAGCGCTGGCTTCTGCAGCTCGAGCAGAGCGCAGCGCCGCCGCCGGTGCCCAGCGGGTGAGCTGACGGGACCGGCGCGATGCGCGGCGCTCATCACAGGCGGCCATCGCAGGCGGGCGTGAAGATCCGGGTGCGGTTCGGGTGCCGAATCGAGACCCGCGGCAAGGACCGAGGAGGAGTCATGGACAAGGGAATCGCGGGCAGGAACGTCGTCGTCACCGGCGGCACGGGCGCGCTGGGCGCGGTGGTGGTCGATTGCCTGCTGCAGGCCGGCGCGATCTGCCACGTGCCCGCGCGCGAGGCGCGCGGCGCAAACGATGCGCGGCACGAACGCCTGCACCTCGTCGCGGGGGTGGACCTCGTCGACGAAGCGGCGGTCGACCGCTTCTACGACGGGATTCCGCAGCTCTGGGCCTCGGTGCACCTGGCCGGCGGTTTCGCGATGTCCGGCGTCACCGAGGCCACGCGCGCCGACTTCATGCAGCAGCTCGAGATGAACACGCTCACGGCCTTCCTCTGCTGCCGAGCCGCGGTGCGCGGCATGCGCCGTGCCGGTCACGGCGGGCGCATCGTCAACGTCGCCGCGCGCCCGGGGCTCGAGCCACGCCGCGGCGCGGGGATGGCTGCCTACACCGCGAGCAAGGCGGCCGTGGCGGCGCTGACGATCGCGCTGGCCGAGGAGTTGAAGGACGAGCACATCCTCGTCAACGCGATCGCGCCCTCGACACTCGACACACCGGCCAACCGCCGCGCGATGCCCGAGGCCGATGCGAGCCGGTGGCTTTCACCGGCGGCAGCGGCCGAGACCATCCTGCACCTGATCTCGTCGGCGAACACCGAAGTGAGCGGCGCGGTGCTGCCGCTCTACGCGCGCGCCTGAGCGCCGCGCCCCGCGGTCGGTTATCCGCCCTTCGCCATCTGCCGCGCCTGCTGCAGCGCCTGCACGTCGCGGCCGATCGTCGCGAGCGCGATCGTGCGCCCGCCCTTGACGTAGTGCACCGCGCAGTCGCGCGCGGCGATGCTGCCCTCGATGCGGATCTCGTCCCAGGCCAGCGCATGGCCGACGTAGCGGATCATCACGTCGTGATGCGCGCTCCAGAAGAAGGGCACGTCGCGGTAGGCCTCGCGCGCGCCGAGCATGTTGGCGGCCGCGACCTGCCCCTGCCGCTCGGCGACGACCCAGTGCTCGACGCGGATCGGCGCGCCGGCCTCGCCGCCGGGCCAGCTCGCCACATCACCTGCGGCATAGATGTCCGGGTTCGAGCTCTGCAGGAACGCGTCGACGAGGATGCCGCGCTCGACCTTCAGGCCCGCCGCTTCGGCCAGCGCCAGGCGCGGCCGCACGCCCACGCCGATCACGACCAGGTCGGCGCCGAGCTTCTCGCCGGTGGACAGCGTCACGGAGCCGGGTTCTATCGCCGCGATCGACGCGCCCATGTGGAAGACCTCGCCGTGCTGCTCGTGCAACGCGCGCACGAAGTCCCCGAGCTCGGCGCCGAGCACGCGCTCGAGCGGCCGTGCGTCGAGCGAGACGACGTGCGTCTTGATGCCGCGCGCGACGAGCGAGGCCGCCACCTCGAGCCCGATGAAGCCCGAGCCCAGCACCACGGCCGACCTGGCCTGCGCCGCGCGCGCGATGATCGCCCTGCTGTCGGCCAGCGAGCGCAGCGTGAACACCTGCGGCGGGTCGGCGCCCGGGATCGGCAGGCGCACCGGTTCGGCACCGGTGGCGATCAGCAGCTTGTCCCAGCGGTGCGCAGCGCCATCGCCCGTGACGACCGTACGCGCCGCGGCGTCGATGCGCTCGACCGTCGTCGAGAGGCGCAGATCGATGCGCTGCTCCGTATAGAAGTCGTCCCCGCGCAGCGGAATCCATTCCTCGGGTGCGTTGCCGGCGAGATAGTCCTTGGACAGGTTCGGACGGTCGCAGGGCGGATCGGCCTCGCTGCTGAACATCGTCAGCTGCCCGGCCCAGCCACGGCGGCGCAGCATCTCGGCCGCGGCAAAACCGGCGGCGCCGCCACCGACGATCACGATGCGCTCGGGCTCGCCGCTGCCGGCCTTGCGGCTGACCTGCGGCGCGGCGGCGCCCTGCTCGCGCACGAAGAAGCGGTCGCCCTGCTTCTCGACCTTCCAGCACGGGATCGCATCGAAGGCCGGTGCGGCGACGGCCTCGCCGGTGCGCAGCGAGAAGCAGGCGTGGTGCCAGGGGCAGCGCACGGTTTCGCCGTCCAGGCTGCCCTGCTCCAGCGGTCCGCCGTAGTGCGTGCAGTTGGCGCCGACCGCCAGCACCTCGTCGCCGACGCGCGCCAGCAGCACCGCCTGCTCACCGACATGGCCGCGCAGCATGCGCGCGGTGCCAAAGTCCGCCAGGCTCACGCCCAGGCTCAGGTCGGGGCCGGCATCGGCTGCGTCGTTCGATGACATCGCGCTTCTCCTCGTTCGGATCGATGGTGGGGGTGGGGCCTGCTCAAGCCGGGTCGGCGTCGCGCCACAGGCCCTCGGCGCCGGCGCGCGCGAGCACCTTGGCGACGATGCGGTCGCAGCGCGCGCACCTGCGCGCGCGCCAGCAGCCGCTCGGGGCCGCGATGCACACGAGCCAGGTCGAGAGCTTGCTCTCGGTGCTGAACTCGGGCAGCGCGCGCCAGGCGCGCAGGTAGGCCTCCTGCACCGTGTCCTCGGCCTCGCCGGCAACGGCACGGGCGACCCATCCCGCTGCCGAGGCCTCACGCGAAAGCGTGGCGGCCGGGGCAGGCCTCTGGGCAGCACGGGGCACGGTGAATGCTCCTTCATGGATGGGGTGGACGATTCTGCGGCGGCCCCGGCGAGGGCGCCGGGCCGCGCGGCATCAACCCCGGTCGCGGTGCAAGTGTTCCGGGACCTGGGTCGTGTTCGTGATCCGGTGGGGCAGGCCCGGCAGGGATTAGAGGCCGAACCTTCCTGGGAAGGCGGCGATCTCCTGCGCATTCGCGTAGGCCGCGGCGATGTTCTTGTCCAGAGCCGGTTGGTCGCCTGCCTTCGCGGCCTTCACGACCTCGACCGCGCCGGCGATGACGCTTGTTGCGGATGGGGTGGTAAGGGCGGTCGGGCCGATTTGATCGAACGCAAAGGTTTGTCGTGCCAGGCTGCACGGCCGCGGGAAACCGGGCCCTGGCGCCCGGCGTGACACCGAAGAAGCCCTCAAGCACCGGCGGTTTTCCGCCGATGACCGGGCGTCCATGAAGATGACCCTAGGCATTCCGGGCGCGGCGCTTGCCGTGACGGCAGGCGCGGGGTCGGAACCCGCCAGCGTGGGTCATCTCCCGAGGCATCACCCGAGGCATCTCCCGAGGTATAGGGCATGAGCAAGAGCTACAGCATCCGGTCGCGCCTGAACGGCCTGTTCCTGGTCATCGTCACCGGCCTGCTGGCGCTGATGGCGGCGGTGAACTACCAGATCAGCCGCCATGAGCGCGAGAGCGCGCTGCGCGAGGACGTGAAGTCCGTCGTCGCGCGGCTGTCCGCGGGCCTGCCGGCGGCGCTGTGGAACTTCGACCAGGGGCAGATCGACCGCCTGATCGCCGCCGAGATGGGCGCGCGCTACATCGACTCCATCGTCGCCGTGCAGGACAAGAAGGTGGCCGGCGGCATGGCGCGCGACGACGCGGGCAAGGCGCTGGCGATCAAGGAACAGCCCAGGGCCGCCGACGCCAGCGAGGTCGTCGCGCTCAGCTACACCGACGGCGGCAAGACGCAGGAGCTCGGCACGCTCACCGTCAACATCTCCTACGCCGCCATCCGTGCGGCCCTGCAGCAGGAGCTGATGCGCCAGGTCGTGCAGGCGCTGGTGCTCGCCGGGGCCTTGATGCTGGCGCTCTCGGTGAGCCTCGCGCGTGTCGTGCTGCGCCCGCTGGAGCGCGTGCGCAGTGCGCTCGAGCAGATCGGCGCCGGCTCGGCCGACCTCACGCGGCGGCTGCCGCTGTCGGGCAGCGTCGAGTTCATCGGCATAGCGCAGGGCTTCAACGCCTTCATCGAGCGGCTGGAGGGTGTGATCCAGCAGGTGCGCCACCAGGCCGAGACGGTCTCGGTCGGCTCGCGCGAGATCGCCGACGGCAACCTCGATCTCTCGCAGCGTACCGAGCAGACGGCCTCGCACGTGCAGGCCATCGCGCACACGGTGGCCGACATCCGCCGCAGCGTCGAGGTCAACGCCGAGGGCGCCGACACTGCCGACCGCTGCGGCCGCGAGGCCGCGCAGATTGCCGATCGCGGCGGCGAGCTGATGGACCGCGTGGTGCAGACGATGAGCGAGATGAGCACCAGCGCCAGCCGCATCACCGAGATCACCGGCGTCATCGACGGCATCGCCTTCCAGACCAACATCCTCGCCCTCAACGCCGCGGTCGAGGCCGCGCGCGCCGGCGAGCAGGGGCGCGGCTTCGCGGTCGTCGCCGGCGAGGTGCGCAGCCTGGCGCAGCGCAGCGGCGAGGCCGCACGCGAGATCAAGCAGCTCATCGACGACACCGTGGGCAAGGTGGCGAGCGGCCAGCAGCAGGTCGACGCCGCCGGCGGCACGATCAAGGACATCGTCGGCGCGATCCGCAAGGTCAGCGAGATCCTCGCCGGCATCACCGACGCCTCGCAGCAGCAGCGGCAGTCGATTGGCCAGGTCAGCGACGCCATCGCCAGCATCGACGAGGCGACGCAGCGCAACGCCGCCCTGGTCGAAGAGGTGAGTGCGGCCGCCTCCAGCGTGCGCGAGTCGACCACCGGCCTCGTCGGCGCGGTCGGCACCTTCACCGTCTCGGACGTCGCGCATCCCGCCTGAGCGCGGCCGCCGCACGCATCGTTCAACCCCACCCGCCCGGCAGCTTGCGGGCATTTCCCAAGGAGTTTTCCATGAAGGCACCCACCATGGTTCGCTGGCTCGCCACCCTGTGCGTCGCCGGCATGGGTCCGGCCCTGCTGCTCGGCACGGCCCAGGCGGCTGGCAAGACCTGGAAGGTCAGCCTGGCGCAGATGCCGGTGTATGCCGAGAGCGCCGACAAGGGCGTGCTCGTCGACCTGGTGAAGGCGCTGGAGAAGGTCTCGGGCGACAAGCTCGAGCTGCAGGTCGTCCCGTTCCAGCGCTCGATGAGCGACGTGCAGGGCAAGAAGGTCGACTTCCACATGCCGCTCATCCAGCTCCCGGGATCGGAGACCGGCACGCCGAAGTTCGACTACTCGAAGGAGACGATCTTCCACGTCAACTTCACGCTGTACTCGACCAAGGGCAAGGACGTGACGCCGGCCACCGCGAGCAAGTTCAAGGTCGAGACCGAGCAGGCGCACGTTGACTACTTCGACTTCCCCATCATCGCCTCGAGCAGCATCGAGGGCAGCCTGAAGAAGGTCAACGCCGGCCGCGTCGATGCCTTCGTCTTCGCCGACACGGCCTCGGACCCGATCGTCAAGGGCGCGGGCCTGGGCAACGTCAAGCGCGACCTCTTCAAGCGCTTCGACGTCAAGGTCGTGCTGCCCAAGGGCGAGCGCGGCGGCGCCGCCGACAAGTGGCTCTCCGAGAACATCGGCAAGCTGCGCGCCAGCGGCGACTTCGACCGCATCATGGGCATGATCGACGCCCCCTTCCAGTCCTGGTAGCCCTGGGCACCCGGGCGCGCGCGCGTCGGCCTTAAGCCAGACCTAAGCGCGCGGCCCCGCGCATTTCATAGACTGCACGCCCGGCGCGGCCCGCCGGGCGTGCGTGCGTCTGCGCACGCCGGCCCGCGCCCGCGAGCCCCGGAGCGCCAGGCGATGCGAATCCTGCTGGTCGAGGACGACGTGATGATCGGCGAGGCTGTGCTCGACCTGCTGCGCGCCGAGCACTACGCCGTCGACTGGGTGCGCGACGGCGAGATGGCCGACACCGCGCTGCGCACGCAGAGCTACGACCTCGTGCTGCTGGACCTCGCGCTGCCGCGGCGCGATGGCCTGGAGGTGCTGCGCAGCCTGCGCGCGCGCAAGCAGCGCACGCCGGTGTTGATCGCCACCGCGCGCGACAGCGTTGCCGAGCGCATCCGCGGCCTGGACGCCGGCGCCGACGACTACGTCCTCAAGCCCTACGACCTCGACGAGCTGCTGGCGCGCATGCGTGCGCTGCTGCGCCGCGCCGCCGGTCGCGCCGAGCCGGTGTACGAGCACCTGGGCGTGGCCATCGACCCCGCCACGCGCGAGGTGACGGTGAACGGCGAGCCGGTGGTGCTTTCGGCGCGCGAGTGGGCCGTGCTCGAGCCGCTGCTGGCGCGCCCGGGGGCGGTGCTTTCGCGCGCGCAGCTCGAGGACAAGCTCTACGGCTGGAAGGAGGAGATCAGCAGCAACGCCGTCGAGGTCTACGTGCACGGCCTGCGCAGGAAGCTCGGCGCCGACGTCATCCGCACCGTGCGCGGCGTCGGCTACATGGTACCCAAGGGATCGTCGCAATGAGTCCCCCGGGCGCCTTCTCGCTGCGCGCGCGGCTGCTGCGCTTCCTGCTCGCCGCGGTGCTGCTGGTGGCGCTGGCGCAGGCCTTCTTCGCCTACCGCGGTGCGCGCGCCGAGGCCGACGCCATCTTCGACTACCACATGCAGCAGATGGCGCTTTCGCTGCGCGCGCGGTTCCCGCTGTCGCTGCTGCCGGGCGTGGCCGACGAGCTCGGCGAGAGCGAGGGCTTCGACTTCCTCGTGCAGGTGTGGACGACGAGCGGCCTGCGCATCTTCCGCACCGAAGGCGTCGAGCTGCCGCAGCGCGCGCAGCTCGGCTTCTCCGAGTTGCAGCAGTCGGGGCGGGGCTACCGCGTCTTCGCCATGCAGGCCGGGCCGCTGGTGATCGAGGTCGCGCAGGACATGGCGGCGCGCCGACGCATGGCCGGCGCGATGGCCTTGCGCACGCTGCTTCCCGTGGCGCTGCTGGCGCCGCTGCTGATGCTGCTCGTGTGGTGGGTGGTGAGCAGCGCGCTGGCCCCCGTCGAGCGCGCGCGCCGGCAGGTCGCGGCGCGCGAGGCCGAGGATCTCGGCGAAGTCGCCGAGGGCGGCCTGCCCGACGAGGTGCGCCCGCTGGTGCACGAGCTGAATCTGCTGCTTGCGCGCGTCGGCCGCGCGCTGGAGGCGCAGAAGAGCTTCGTCGCCGACGCCGCGCACGAGCTGCGCTCGCCGCTGGCGGCACTCAAGCTGCAGGTGCAGGGGCTGCAGCGCGCGCCCGACGAGGCCGCGCGCGCGCTGGCGGTGACGAGGCTGGCCGCGGGCATCGAGCGCGCCTCGCGCCTGGTCGAGCAACTCCTCGTGCTGGCGCGGCAGCAGGCCGGACCTTCCGCCGCGACGACCGCCGAGCCGCTGGCGCTGGCGGGCGTCGTGCGCGCGGCCGTCGCCGACGCCGCGCCCGCCGCGCAGGCGCGACAGGTCGACCTGGGCCTCGCGCAGGTCGACGAGCTGCAGGTGCGGGGCGATGAGCCGGCGCTGCGCATCCTCCTGCGCAACCTGCTCGACAACGCCATCAGGTACACGCCCGAGGGCGGCACCGTCGACGTCGAGCTGCGCGCGCTCGCCGCGGCCCCCGGGGTGCGGCCGCGCGTGCGCCTGACGGTGCAGGACAGCGGACCGGGCATCGCACCGCCGGAGCGCGCGCGCGTGCTCGACCGCTTCTACCGCGTCCCGGGGGCCGCTCCCGGCGGCAGTGGCCTGGGCCTGGCGATCGTGAAGGCGATCGCGCAGGCGCATGGCGCGAGCCTGGAGCTCGGCGACTCCGAGCGCCTGGGCGGCCTGTGCGTGACGGTGGAGTTCGCCGCCGCGCCGTGAGCGGCGGGCACGGCGCAGCGCGCCAGCGTGCGCAGGACGCGTTCAAGACCGTGCTCAAGACCGCGTTCAAGGCGCGCTCGAGCCGGGCCTGGAACGCGTTAAGACGCGCTTAAGCCGCTGCGCCGACATTGCCTGCGTGTCCAACGGGCGCCCCGTGCCGGGGCGCCTCACGCCAGGAGATGCCATGAACCGCAACGCCCTTCCCACCGTCCACCGAATCACCTCGACGGCGCTCGTCGCCGCCCTGGCCGCGGCCGGCCTGCTCGGCGCCGGAGCCGGGGCCTTCGTCGTCGGCAACCACGCCCACGCGGCGGTGCCCGCGATGCCGTCCAGTACCGCAAGCGTGGCCGGTGCTGCCGCGCCACGCCTGCCCGGCAGCACGGTGACGCCGGACTTCGCGCAGATCGCGCGCCGCTACGGAACGGCGGTCGTCAACATCACGGTCAGCGGCATGAGGAAGGTCGCCGCCGACGACGGGGACGACGGGGACGAGGGCGACGATGCCGCGCCCTCGCGCGGGCGCGTGCCGCAGCTCGACCCGAACACCCCGCTGTTCGAGTTTTTCCGCCACTTCGGCGGCCCGCAGGGCTTCCAGATGCCGCGCGAGATGCCCATGCGTGGCCAGGGCTCGGGCTTCATCGTCAGCGCCGACGGCGTCATCCTCACCAACGCCCACGTCGTGCGCGACGCCAAGAACGTGAGCGTCAAGCTCACCGACCGCCGCGAGTTCGAGGCCACGGTGCTGGGCAGCGACCCGAAGACCGACATCGCGGTGCTGAAGATCGACGCCAAGGACCTGCCGACGGTGCCGCTGGGCAGCGCGCGCGACCTGCAGGTGGGTCAGTGGGTGCTGGCCATCGGCTCGCCCTTCGGCTTCGAGAACAGCGTCACCGCGGGCGTCGTCAGCGCCAAGGGTCGCTCGCTGCCCGACGACAGCTTCGTGCCCTTCATCCAGACCGACGTCGCGGTCAACCCGGGCAACTCGGGCGGGCCGCTGTTCAACGCGCAGGGCGAGGTGGTGGGCATCAACTCGCAGATCTTCAGCCGCAGCGGCGGCTACCAGGGCCTGTCCTTCGCCATCCCGATCGACCTCGCGGTGCGCGTGAAGGACCAGATCGTCGCCACCGGCCACGTCACGCACGCGCGGCTGGGGGTGGCGATCCAGGACGTGAACCAGGCGCTGGCCGATTCGTTCAGGCTCGAGCGGCCGGAAGGGGCGCTGGTCTCCAGCGTCGACCCCGGGAGCGCGGCCGACAAGGCGGGGCTGAAGAGCGGCGACGTCATCCTGCGCGTCGACGGCCAGCCGATCGCCGCGGCCGGCGACCTGCCGGCCCTCATCGGCCAGGCCGCGCCGGGCGATCGCGTGGCGCTCGAGGTCTGGCGCCAAGGGCGCACCGAGAAGTTCGACGCGCGCCTTGGCAAGATCGGCGAGAAGTCGACGCAACTCGCGCGCGGCGAGGCCGCCGCCGGCCAGGGACGCCTGGGGCTGGCGCTGCGCCCGTTGCTGCCGCAGGAGCAGCGCCAGGCACATGTCGAGGGCGGCCTGCGGGTCGAGCAGGCGAGCGGGGCCGCGGCCCTGGCCGGCGTGCAGCCCGGCGACCTGCTGATCGGCATCGACGGCAAGCCGGTGCAGAGCGTCGAGCAGGTGCGCGAGGTGCTCGCCAAGTCGGGCAAGTCGGTGGCCTTGCTGATCCAGCGCGACGGCCACAAGATCTTCATGCCGGTGCGCATCGGCTGAGCCCTCACGCCTGCTGCTGGAGCTCGCCGAGCAGCGCGCCGATCTCGGCGCCCAGCAGCAGGTCGTCGACCTGGCCGAAGGCCTGCAGACGCAGCCGGCCTTGGGCGTCGATGAGCACCGTGGTCGGCGTGCCCTGCATGGCGTAGGCACGCATGGTGCGCGGAATCGGGTCGCCGTCTTCGCCGGGCATGTCCACGCCCACGGGGTAGGCGATGCGGTACTCGTGCACGAAGGCGCGCAGCGAGGGCAGGGCCATCGCCTCGTGGTGCTCGAACACCGTGTGCAGGCCGATGACGACGAGCGGCGTGCCGGCGAAGACGCGCGCCGCACGCGCGGCCTGCGGCAAGGCGTGCGCGACGCAGCCCGGGCACAGCATCTGGAAGGCGTGCAGCAGCACGATGCGTCCGCGCAGGTCGGCAAGCGCCAGCGGCTGGTCGGTGTTCAGCCAGTGCGTGGTCTGCCACGGCGGCGCCGGGCGCAGCTCGGCGGCCTCATGCCGCGTCCTGGCTGCCGTCATAGGAGTCTCCTGAAGCGATCGGGCCGCCAGCATCGCGCAGAGCGAAAGCCTGCGCACGTGCCGGGGCAAGGACAGGGCAACTGACCGAAGGCGCACTTTGCGTTGACCCTCAGGGCAATCCGTGGACCCAGGCCCGCGCAGGCCTTGTCAGCGCACGAACGCTCTCGCACCATGCGCCCCGATGCGACCGGCAGGGAAAGGCCCCTGCCGCAGGAGGAGCGATGGCGGATTCGACTTTCGACTACGTGGTGGTCGGCGGGGGCTCGGCCGGCTGCGTCGTCACGCAGCGGCTGGTGCAGGCCGGCAAGACGGTGCTGATGCTGGAGGCGGGCCCCAAAGACGACTCGCTCTACGTGCGCATGCCGGCGACCTTCGTGCGCGTGATCGGCACCGAGCGCACCTGGATGTACGAGAGCGAGCCGCAGCCCGCCGCGGCGGGCCGGCGCATGACCGTGCCGCAGGGGCGCACGCTCGGCGGCGGCAGCTCGGTCAACGCCATGGTCTACATCCGCGGCACCGCGCGCGACTACGACGACTGGGCCGCGCAGGGCTGCACCGGCTGGGGCTGGAGCGAGGTACTGCCGGTGTTCAAGCGCTCGGAGCGCAACCAGCGCCTGTCCGGGCCGCTGCACGGCCCAAGCGGCCTGCTGCCGGTGAGCGATGCGCGCTGGCGCCACCCCTTGAGCTGCGCCTTCGTGAAGGCGGCGCAGGAAGTGGGCCTGCCCTACAACCACGACTTCAACGGCGCCGAGCAGCGCGGCGCGGGCTTCTACCAGACGACGACGCTGGACGGCGAGCGCGGCAGCACCGCGGTCTCCTACCTCGCCGACGTGCTCGGCAACCCACGCCTGCAGGTGCGCACCGGCGCCTTCGTCACCCGCGTGCTGATCGAGGGCGGGCAGGCCGTGGGCGTGGTGCTGCGCGCCGCAGGCGGCGGCGAAGAGACGGTGCGCGCGCGCGCCGAAGTCATCCTCGCCGCGGGGGGCCTCGCGAGCCCGAAGCTGCTGCAGCTCTCGGGCATCGGCCCCGGCGCCCTGCTGCAGGGAATGGGGATCGCGGTGGTGAAGGATCTGCCCGGCGTCGGCGAGAACTTCCAGGACCACCTCGAGGTGCCGGTCTACGCCCGTGCCCGCGAGTCGATCAGCCTGCTGGGCAACGACCGCGGGCTGCGTGCCCTCTCGCACGGCCTGCAGTGGCTGGCGTTTCGCAGCGGGCTGCTGACCTCCAACGTCGTCGAGTGCGGCGGCTTCGCCGACACCGACGGCTCGGGCCGCGCCGACGTGCAGTTCCACGTCCTGCCCACGCTGGTGGGCGACGTCGGGCGCGATCCGCCGCCCGGCCACGGCATGACGATCAACCCCTGCTTCCTGCAGCCGCGCTCGCGCGGCAGCGTGCGCCTGCGCAGCGCGGACCCGGCGGCGCCGGTCGTCTTCGACGGTGCCTACCTGCGCGAGCAGGCCGACGTCGACACGCTGGTGCGCGGCGTCAAGCTGGCGCGGCGCATCCTGCGCGCGCCCTCGATGCAGGCGCTGGTGAGCGAGGAGCTCGGCCCCTCGCCCGACGCCGACGCGCCCGATGCGGTGCTCGAAGACCACGTTCGCCGCACCGCCAAGACCGTCTACCACCCCTCGTGCACCTGCCGCATGGGCCGCGACGACGATGCCGTCGTCGACCCGCAGCTGCGCGTGCACGGCGTGGGCCGCCTGCGCGTCTGCGACGCCTCGGTGATGCCCACCATCGTGCGCGGCAACACCAACGCGCCGACGATCATGATCGCCGAACGTTGCGCCGACTTCATCCTCGGCGCGGGCGCCTGACCGACCTGCGCGACGTGAAGGAGGAGACCGCATGAGTCGCTTTTCCGGCCGCGTGGCCTTCATCACCGGCGGCGGCACCGGCATCGGCGCGGCGGTGGCGCAGCAGTTCGTCGACGAGGGTGGCAAGGTGCTGCTGATGGGCCGCAGGGCCGAGCTGCTGCAGGCCGTAGCCGCACCCCTGGGCGACGCGGCCAGCGTCTTTGCCGGCGACGCCGCGGCGGCGGCGGACGTACGCGCAGCGCTGGCGCAGGCGAGTGCGGCCTTCGGCGGCGTCGACGTGCTCGTGGCCAATGCCGGCGGGCATGGCCTGGGCAGCCTCACCGAGACCGACGACGCGGCCTGGGCGCTGGCCACGCGCGTGAACCTCGACACCGCCTTCGTGTGCATGCGCGAGGCGATGCCGAAGCTCGTCGCGCGGCGCGGCAACGTGGTCGTGCTGTCGTCGCTGGCGGGGCATTTCGCGGGGCCGGCGGTCGCCGGTTACGTGACGATGAAGCACGCGCTGATCGGCCTCACACGCTCGGTGGCGCGCGACTACGGCCGCTTGGGCGTGCGCGTGAACGCGGTCTGCCCGGGCTGGGTGCGCACGCCGATGGCCGACGAACAGATGCAGGTGCTGGTCGAGAAGTTCGCGCTGAAGGACGTCGACGCCGCCTACGCGATGGTCACGCGCGACGTGCCGCTGGCGCGCGCCGCGACCGCGCAGGAAGTCGCCGACGCGGTGCTCTTCCTCGCCTCGCCGCAGGCGGCGATGATCACCGGCACCTCGCTGATGGTCGACGGCGGGGCCTCCGCGGTCGACCTGCCGACGCTGGCCTTTGCATCCTGACCCGCAAGGAGGACTCCGACATGGCCCAGAACCGCCCCGCGGGCTGGAAGAACTACGACGACTTCGCCGCCGGCATCGCCACCAACCGCCTGCCGCGCAGCGACGCGCTGGTCGGGCAGCGGCTGCGCGTGAATCTGCCCGGCTTCGTGCTCACGCTCGAGCCGCGCAGCGGCGACCGCGTCGACTGGCGCGAGGAGGGCAGTCGCAGCGGCAGCGGCAGCGGCTGGTACGAGGCGATCGCGGTCGCCGCCGACACCTGGTTCATCGACATGACGCAGGCCAGCCGCCCCGCCGAGGCGCTGACGCTGATCGTCAACACGCGCACGCGGCGGGTGCTTGCGGTGCGCTGCCGCATCATCGACGCGGCCGAGGCCGGTGGCGAGCCGCGCGTGCCGCAGGACTTCCTCGTCGGCACCCTGGGTGACGACCCGGCCGCGGCCAGCGGCATGCTGCCGCACGAGACGCGCGACCTCATCGGCCTGCGCACGCACCAGACCTACAGCCCCAACCACACCTACGAGCACACCTACCTGAACTCGCAGCGCTACGCCTGGCAGTGCCTGGTGGGCGTGCAGCGCGGGCAGGGCGACGTCGACCTGGCGAGCTACTACCAGTTCGACACCGACCAGTACGTCTTCACCTTCCGCGAGTTCCTGATCCCGGTGGCCTCGGTCTTCTTCTTCGACTTCGCGGGCGGCCGCTCGACCGGCAAGTTCCTCGGCATTACCGGGGATGGCGCGATCGCCAACAACCCCGCGGGCGCCTTCATGCGCAAGGTCTCGATGACCTTCTACCCGCCCGAGGCGACGCCGGTCTGAACGGCCCGTCGGCTCCGCCCGCAACCCATCCCACGACGACAGCAGGAGGCAGAACACCCATGCGCACCGCGTACCAGATCGTTGCCGACCACTACGCCGCGTCCAGCCGGCACGACCTCGACGGCATGCTTGCCGACCTCGCGCCGGACGCGCAGTGGATCGAGATGGAGACCTCGGCCTACGCCGGCACGCACGTCGGCCGCGCGCAGATCATCGCCCGGGTCTTCCAGCCCATCGGCGAGCAGTGGGAGGGCTTCGCCTTCACGCTCGAGCGCCTCGTCGACGGCGGCAGCACGGTGGTGGCGATCGGCCACTACAGCGGCACCTTCAAGGCCACCGGCAAGCCCATGCGCGCCCGCGTCACGCATGTCTGGGACGTCGAAGGCGGCAAGGTCAGGCGCTTCGAGCAGTTCGCCGACACGCTGGCGCTCGAGCGCGCGACGCGCTAGCGCACGCCGGGTGGCGCGTCGGGCCTGCACGCAGGTGCAAGCGGCTCTTCACCGGCAGGCAAGCCGCACCGCAGGCCCGTGTCTACAGTGATCCCCCGGATGCCCTCTTGCACGATACGCGCACGCACATGATGGACGGGAACACCGCACCGCAGTGGGAGCAGCACGATGAAGCCGCGTGAATGGTCCGCCGCGCGGATGGCCGGCGTGGGCTTTCTCTCGCGCCGCCGGCACGGCAACTTCATCGACGGGCGCGAGTGTGCACCGAGCCACGACGCCCATCTGCCGGTGGTCGACCCGGCCACCGAGATGACGATCGCGCAGGCGCCGGATAGCGCCGCGGCGGATGTCGACCTCGCCGTGCAGGCCGCGCAGCGCGCCTTCGAGGGCAAGGCCTGGTCGGGCATGCGCCCGGCCGAGCGCGAGCGGCTGCTCGGCCGCCTCTCGCTGCTGATCGAGGAGCACGCCGACGAGCTGAGCGCGCTCGAGACCCTGCAGAGCGGCAAGCTCAACGGCCTGGCGCGCGCCATCGACGTCGGCGCGGGGGCCGAGTTCGTGCGCTACATGGCCGGCTGGGCGACCAAGCTCGAGGGCCAGACCCTGCCGAACTCGATCGCCGCGGCGCCGGGTTCGAGCTGGTTCACCTACACGCAGCGCGAGCCGGTGGGCGTCGTGGGCGCGATCGTGCCCTGGAACTTCCCGCTGGCGATCGCGCTGTGGAAGGTGGCGCCGGCGCTGGCCGCAGGTTGCACCGTCGTGCTCAAGCCCTCGGAGGAAACGCCGCTGACGGCCCTGCGCCTGGCTGAGCTGGCGATGGAGGCGGGCTTCCCGCCGGGCGTGCTCAACGTCGTCTGCGGCCGCGGCGCCACCGCCGGTGCGGCGCTGGCCGCGCATGCGGGCCTGGGCCGGGTCAGCTTCACCGGGTCGACGCCCGCGGGCCGCGCGGTCGGCCACGCCGCGGTCGAGCGCATGACACGCTTCACGCTCGAGCTCGGCGGCAAGTCGCCGATGCTGGTGCTGGCCGATGCCGACCCGGACGAGGCCGCGGCAGGTGCGGCGATCGGCATCTTCTTCCACCAGGGCCAGGTGTGCACCGCGAGCTCGCGCATCCTCGTGCACCGCAGCCTGGTGCGGCGGGTGACGGAGCGGCTGGGGCAGGCGGCGTCCAGCCTGAAGATCGGCTCGGGCTTCGACCCGCAGGCGCAGCTCGGACCGCTGGTCTCCAAGCGTCACCTCGAGCGCGTGCTCGGCTACGTCGAAGGCGCGAAGGAGGAGGGCGCCACGGTCGTTGCCGGCGGTGCGCGCGCGCTGGAGGGCGGCTGCTTCATGCAGCCCACGGTGTTTGCCGACGTGCGCGCGGAGATGCGCGTCGTGCGCGAGGAGGTCTTCGGACCGGTGGCCGTGGTGATGCCCTTCGACAGCGAGGAAGAAGCCGTGTCCATGGCCAATGACTCGCCCTACGGCCTCGCGGCCAGCGTCTGGTCGCGTGACCTCTCGGCGGTGCACCGCCTCGTGCCGCGGCTGAAGGCCGGCACGGTGTGGGTGAATGCGCACAACATGCTCGACAGCAACCTGCCCTTCGGCGGCGTCAAGGGCTCGGGCATGGGGCGTGAGCTCGGGCGTGCCGCGGTCGAGTCGTGCACCGAGCTCAAGAGCGTGTGCATGTCGGTATGAACACCATGCAGCATCCGCGCGCGCCAGGCGCATCCGGCGACACCGTGCTGGAGCTCGAGCATGTGGGCATCGCGTTCGGCGGCCTGCGCGTGCTCATCGACCTGTCCTTCACCGTGCGCTGCGGCGAGGTCGCAGGGCTCATCGGGCCCAACGGCGCCGGCAAGTCGACCTGCTTCAACGTCGTCACTTCGGTCTACCGCCCGAATGAAGGCCGCGTGCGCCTCGAAGGGCAGGACATCGTCAGGCTGCAGCCGCACGAGGTCTGCCGGCGCGGCATCGCGCGCACCTTCCAGCTCGTGCGCACTTTCCAGCGCATGACGGCGCTGCAGAACGCCATGGTCGGCGCGGTCTACGGCAAGCGCGGCGGCACCGGCCGGCCCGAGGCGCGGGCGCTCGATGCGCTGGCGCTGGTGGGACTGGCCGACCAGCGCGACCGCGAGGTCGCGCACATGACGCTGTCCGACCGGCGCATGCTCGAGATCGCGCGCGCGCTCGCCACGGCCCCCAGGCTGCTACTGCTGGACGAGCCCATGGCCGGCCTCAACGAGAGCGAGATCGAGGCCATGACCGCCGTCATCCGCCGTATCCGCGACGAGCTCGGCATCAGCGTGCTGTGGGTGGAGCACAAGGTCGACGCCATCATGGCCGTGTGCGACCAGGTGATCGTGCTGCACCACGGCGAGAAGATCGCCCAGGGCACACCGGCCCAGGTCGTCACCGACCGCAACGTGATCGAGGCCTATCTTGGCGAACCCACCCCTGCTTGAAGTTCGCGGCCTGTGCGCCGGCTACGGCGACAGCCAGGTGCTGTGGGACGTCTCGCTGGCGGTGCCGCAGGGCGGCCTCGTGGCCATCGTCGGCGCCAACGGCGCCGGCAAGTCGACGCTGCTGAAGACGCTCTCCGGGCTGCTGCGACCGATGGCCGGCGAGATCGTCTTCGACGGCCGCTCGATCGCCGGCATGCCGCCGCAACAGATCGTCGCCGCGGGCCTGTCGCACGTGCCGGAAGGCCGCGGCCTGTTCTCGCGCATGACGGTGCTCGAGAACCTGCAACTGGGCGCCTACCCGGCGCAGGTGCGCGCGCGCATGAACGAGTCGCTGCAGCGCATCTTCGAGCTCTTCCCGCGCCTGGCCGAGCGCCGCGAGCAGCGCGCCGGGCTGCTCAGCGGCGGCGAGCAGCAGATGCTGGCGATCGGGCGCGCGGTCATGGCCTGCCCGAAGCTGCTGATCCTCGACGAGCCCTCGATGGGCCTGGCGCCGCGCATCGTCGACGAGGTCTTCCGCTTCGTGCAGACGCTGCACGCCAGCGGCGTCACCCTCGTGCTGGTGGAGCAGAACATCCAGAGCGCGCTGCGCCTGTCGGACCACGCCTACGTGCTCAAGACCGGCCGCGTGGTGATGCAGGGCGGCGGCGCGGAACTGCTCGCCGACGCGGAGATCCGCAAGGCCTACATCGGGAGTCTGGGATGAGCGGGCTTGCGATCCTCGCCGAGTTGCTGGTCAACGGCGTGCTCTTCGGCGCCATGTACGGCGTGGCGGCGATCGGGCTGAGCCTGATCTTCGGCACCATGGGCATCATCTTCCTCGCCCAGGGCGCGATGATCGTGCTCGGCGGCTATGCGGCCTACTGGGCCTTTCGCCTGCTGGGCGTCGACCCCTACGTCATGCTCTTCCTGCTGCTGCCGGGATCGCTGCTGGTGGGCAGCGCGATGTACCAGCTGCTCTTTCGCCGCGCCGCGGCGATGCAGGACAAGAACACCTCGCTGCTGATCGCCGTGGGCCTGAGCTTCATGCTGGAGAGCGTGATGTCGCTGGCCTGGACGCCGGACCCGCGCTCGATCACCACCGGCTACAGCTCGGGCAGCTTCCAGTTCCTCGGCATGAACTGGTCGATCACGCGCACCGCGGGCTTCTTCGTCGCGCTGGTGGCGACGATCGGCGTGACGCAGTTCCTACGCCGCACGATGATCGGCAAGGCGGTGCGCGCGACCTCCGAAGACATGACCTCGGCGGCGCTCGTGGGCATCCCGCCGCACCGCGTCAACATGATCGCCTTCGCCATCGGCATCGCGCTGGCCGGCATCGCCGGCTGCACGCTGGCGGCGACCTACACCATCGATCCCTACTTCGGCTTCCTGCTCAGCCTGAAGGCGCTGATCGCGCTGGCGCTCGGCGGCCTGGGCCATGTCGGCGGCGCGCTGGCCGGCGGCATCCTGCTGGGCCTGATCGAGAGCGGCTCCTCCTACCTGCTGCCGGGCTGGGGCGACGCGGTCGGCTACGCCGTGTTCCTGCTCGTGCTGATGTTCCGCCCGCAGGGCCTGTTCGTGCGCACGGTGACCAAGACATGAACCTCCAGGGCCACACCCCGGGTCAACGCCAGGGCACCTCCCGGGGCCTGGTGATCGCCGCGCTGGTGACGCTGGCGTTCGCGCTCGTGCCCTTCGTTCCGGGCGCGCCGGATCACTACCTCTTCTTCTACCTCTTCATGGTCTTCGTCTACGCGACGGTGGCGCAGAGCTGGAACGTGGTCGCCGGCTACACCGGGCAGATCAGCCTGGCGCAGCATGCCTTCTTCGGCGTCGGCGGCTATACCACGGCGCTGCTGGCCACGCACTTCCTCGAGGACGGCGGCTTCTACTTCAACCCGCTGCTGCTGCTGGCCAGCGGGCTCGTGGCGGCGTTGTTCGCGGTGGCCATCGGCATCCCGCTGCTGTCCAAGCTGGCCGGCGACTACTTCGCCCTGGGCACGCTGGGCCTGGGCGAGATCGTGCGCGTGCTGCTCATCAAGGGCGGCAGCTTCACCGGCGGCTCGGCCGGCGTGTCGATGTCGCCCGAGCCCTTCGAGACCCTGATGCCGCACTACTGGGTCGGCCTGCTGCTGGCCGCGGGCAGCACGCTGGCGGTGTGGTGGCTGGCCCGCTCGCGCGCGGGGCTGGCGCTGATGGCGGTGCGCGAGGACCCGATTGCCGCGGCTGCCAGCGGCGTGCCGGTGCTGCGCGTGAAGGTCGGCGCCTTTGCCGCGGGGGCCTTCGTTGCCGGACTGGCCGGAGGCCTCTACGCCTTCTATGTGTTCGCGGTCAGCCCGGGGGGCTTCCTCAACCTGAGCTGGACGCTCTACCCCATCCTCATGTGCGTGATGGGCGGCAGCGGCACGGTGCTCGGGCCGGTGCTCGGCGCCTTCGTCATGACGGCGGTGTTCTCCGCCGGCAACGTCTACTTCCCCGGCGCGCATCCGATCGTCTCGGGCGCGCTCATCATCCTCGTCATGCTCTTCATGCCCAGCGGCATCCTGCGCGTGCGCGAGGGCAGGGCTAGGGCTCGAAAGACCGTGCAACAGGTCGGTAAGGGGCCGCAGGCTTCGTCGGCGACGACGCCGCGGTGATTGGCAACACACCTGGACAGAGGAGACGATGAGATGAAGAAGCGAACAGCACTGAGCGCAGTGGCGATCGCGGCCGCAGCCGTGGTCACCGCGGGCATGAGCACGCCGATGGTGGCCGCGGCCGCAGCGCCCACCGAGATCCGGATCGGCGCGCCGATCTCGATGACGGGCCTGCTCGCCGCCGATGGCTTCGAGCAGAAGTGGTCGTACGAGCAGGCGGTGGCCGACGTCAACGCCGCCGGCGGCATCTTCATCAAGGCGGCGAACAAGAAGCTGCCCGTGAAGCTGGTCGTGGCCGACGACCAGAGCGATCCGGCCAAGGTCACCGATGCGATGGAGCGGCTGATCAAGGTCGAGAAGATCGATCTGCTGCTGTCCACGCACGGCGGCGACCTGAACATGGCCGGTGCGCTGGCCGCCGAGAAGTACAAGAAGTTCTACATGATCACCACGCTGTGGCCGCACATGTGGGTGCCCAAGAAGTTCAAGTGGTCGGCGCTGTTCTTCTTCGATGCCGGCGGCGGCGCCGAGGTGCCGTTCAAGATCTGGGAGAGCCTGCCGGAGGCCGAGCGGCCGAAGAAGCCGGCGCTCGTCGTCGAGGACTCGCCCGACGGCCAGGGATTCGGCGGCGTGTTCAAGGACCTGGCCAAGAAGTACAAGGTCAACTTCGTGCTCGACGAGCCCTGGGCGATGGGCTCCAAGGACTACTCGGCCTACATCCTGAAGATGAAGGCACGTGGCGCCGACGCCGTGCTGCTCTTCGGCAGCCCCGGTGACTCGATCACCCTCGTGCGCCAGATGAAGGAGCAGAACTTCAGCGTCAAGTACCTGCACGGCTGGAAGGGCACATGGCCCTACGAGTTCCGCGAGGCGCTGGGCGATGCCTCCGACTACGTGCTGGCCGACGGCTTCTGGTCGCCGGACTACACCTATCCCGGCGCCAAGCAGCTCGGCGAGCGCTTCTCGACCACGCACAAGGGCAAGAGCAGCACCAGCGTGGGCATGTTCTACGCCAATGCGCAGGTGCTGCTGAAGGCCATCGAGGCCTCCGGCTCGCTGGAGCCCAAGGCCGTGCGCGACGCCGTCGTCGGCAAGGCCTTCAAGGGCACGGTGCAGGGCGACGTGAGCTTCGACGCCAACGGCCTGGCGCTCATCTCCAGCACCGCCAACCAGTGGTGGAAGGGAAAGCACATGCTGGTCTACCCGCCGGTGGCCGGCGGCTGGACGCTGAAGATGGCGCCGCCCTGGGATCAGCGCAAGTAGGCGCTACTCGGGCAGGGCATCCCTCGCCCGCGGCCGCCTCGCCCCGCCGGTGTGGGGCGAGGCGGCCGCTTCTTCGTGCGCGGCATCAGGCCGTGTGCCCCTCGGCAGCCAGCGGCTCGGGCCGCGCGCGCAGCGCCCAGGCCACGCCGACGACGAGCAGCGCGATCCCGGCCAGCGTCAGGGCGCTGGGCATGCTGCCGCGCAGCATGAAGGCATAGGCCAGTGCCGACAGCGTCTCGAAAACGATCAGCTGCCCGACGAGGGTCGTCGGCAGGCGCTGGCTGGCCTCGTTCCAGAACATCGTGCCCAGCCACGAGGCGAGCAGCCCGATGCCGACCATCAGGCCGATGAAGTAGGCCGGCCGCGGCCCGAAGGGCAGCGCAAAGCCCGCGCCCGCCTCGCCGCGGGCGCGCCAGGCCGCCCACGCCAGCCACAGCAAGTAGCCCGTCAGCGCCATCGGCAGCGTCGCCACGCCTTGCGCCGTGGCCCAGGCGCGCGGGCTACGGTCGGGGTGGGCGCGCAGCCAGTCGGCATTGCGGATCGGGTACCAGGTCCAGCAGGCGACCGCGCCCACGGCGAGCAGGGCGCCGCCCAGGTAGCGCCGCACATCGGCATTCGGATCGGCCTGCAGGTGCTGCCATTCGACCTGGTTGACGCAGGCGATGCCCAGCGCGATCAGCAACAGCGAGGGCGCCAGGCGCGACCAGGGCAGGCGCCCGTCGCGGCGGACGTTGCGCGTGTTGGAACTGATCGCGATCACCACCGGCAGCGTGCCGATGATCATCGTCGGCAGCGGCGCACCGGCGCTCTGGATCGCGCTGGCGAGGAAGAGGTAGTAGACGATGTTGCCGACGAGCCCCAGGCGCGCCGCCTCGCGCCAGTCGGCGCGCGTGAACTCGCGCAGCCGGGCGCGATCCATCCACGCCAGCGGCAGCGCGATGAGGCCGAAGGCCACGTAGCGCCCGAAGGACTGCAGTGCCGCCGGGTATTCCGGCAGCAGCAGCGGCGCGACGAAGACCAGCCCCCACACCAGGCCGGCGGCAAGGGCGAACAAGGTGCCGCTGACGAGGGCGCTGCGGTGCGTCATGGGCGGCTATTGTGGGCCGCGTCGCCGCCGGGGCCGCGCGGCCGCCGCCCGGCCCCGGGGGCTTCAGTGCGGGTGCGTCGCCGCGCCGGCCTGCGGCGCGGCCAGCGCCTGCTGCCGGAACTCGCGCGGCGAGGTGCCGTAGCGGCTCTTGAAGAGGCGGCAGAAATGCGGGCTGCTGTTGAAGCCCCAGGCGAAGGCGATCTCCGAGATCGAGCGGCTGGCCGTCGCCGGCGAGGCCAGCGCGGCGCGGCAGCGTTCGAGGCGCGAGAGCCAGATGTAGCGGTCCAGCGAGCAGTCCTCGTCCTCGAAGATGCGATGCAGGTAGCGCTTGGAGCAGCGCAGGTCGGTCGCGATGCGCTCGATCGTCAGGTCCGATTCGCCCAGGTGCGCCTGCACGTGCTGCTTGACGCGCAGCTTGAGCACCGCCGGCAGCGCGCTCGTGCTCTCGCGCGCCTGCTGGTCGGCCGCCAGCGTCGAGGCCAGCAGGCCGAGCGCCGTGTCGCTCACCGGCTGGCCGACGGCGTCGGGCAGGGTGGGCAACTGCTCGGCCAGCGAGCGCAGGAAGGAGCCGAACACCGCCGAGAGGCCTTGCAGCGCGCTCGTGTGCGCCTCGCTGGTGTGCAGGTTGGGCACTTTGAAGCCCTTGAACTCGCGGCGCGGCAGTTGCACGACCAGCAGCTCGGCGCGCTCGAAGTTGGTGATGGCGTAGGGCGCCTGCGGGTCGTAGAGGCTCCAGTCGCCGGGGCGCAGTTCGAAGCCGCGGTCGTGCTGGCGGATCTCGGCGCGGCCGGCCAGCTGCAGCACCAGCTTGTAGAAGCCGTCGCTGGGCAGTTCGCGCACCGCGGTGTCGCGCCAGACGCGGTGCGCCGGCGCGTCGATGCGGTACATGCGCAGCGGGCCGACCTCGTAGACCGCGAACTCGGCGTCGAAGGGGCCGTCGTCGAGGCACTGCACGCGCAGGTCGCCGAAGTAGTCGTGGTTGACGACGCCCCACGATTCCGCACGGTGCGCTGCCTCTTCGCCTCGTGTGTCGAAATGAAAGCGCTTCATTGCGGCAGTCTATGACGTGCCGCGCTGGCATTCATCGGGGGTTTCGCTCACATGCGAGCGATAGGCGGGCACCGCCGGATGCCCGGGACGGCCCTCTTTGTCGCGTGACGCTCAGACCTGAGGCTTGCGGGCGGCCATCGCCGCCAGCAGCACGGCTGCCCAGGACGGTCAGCAGCGCTTTCTGGTCGTGCGACGCCCTCCCGCCGACCTTCACTCCATCGCCGCCTGCGCCGCCCGCACGAGAAAACCAGACCGCGACTCGCCATGGCGGCGGGCGTAGTCGTCGATGCGCGCGAGGATTCGGGCGGGCACGGTGATGTTGATCTTCTCGGCAGGGCCGAAGAAGCGCTCCATCGGAACGTCCACCATCGCCCAGATCCAGCCCGCAAGCTCGGGGTCGGCCTGATGCTCGGCAAGCGGCGCAGCACGCGGGAGGTCTTCGCCGTCCTCGGCGAGCACCTCGCAATGCGCCTCGATCGCTTCGCGGGCATTGTCGAAGGCCTCTTCGAGCGTGTCACCTGCCGAGAAGCAGCCCGGGAGATCGGGTACGACGACGCCAAAGGCGCTGTGCTCGCTTCCCGGTTCGATCGCAATCAGGAACTTCATGGCCCGTACTCCATCACTTCAGTCCGGCCTGCTTCAGCAGCTTGTGCACGAGGCCGGCGCCCAGATCCTTCTTCGGATGCGGCACGCTCACATGACCGGGTCGATCGGGATGCCTGAACACATGATGCGAGCCCTTCACGCTGCGCAAGGTCCATCCCGCCTCTTCGAGCAACCTGATGACGTCTGCGCTGCGCATGGTGGTTATTCTACCCACCAATCAGTAGGGCGCGGGAATTTCGAGTTCAGGCGCTTCTCGCTCATCGCCTCCCCTTCCGCAGCAAGGCCACCGCCCAGGGCCGCCCGCAGCAGCAGTGCGGCGAAGAGAGGCGGATGGCCTGCAGCACGGGCGTGGCGGGATGGTTGAACCAGGCGAGCCTGCCCTCCCGCGCCAATGCCCGCTCGCGGGCTCGAAGCTCGGTGCCCGGGATCGGCGGCAGACCGTATCAGCCTTTTGCGTGGGCCTTGACGTACAGGGCCCCGTGGCTTCCCGTGGCCGATGGTCGCTCCTCGACCAGGAACAGGTCCGGGCGTCCGCGTACGAGGTCGGAGAGCTTCCGGAAACCGTGGAGCCGCGAATCGAAGTCCGGCTGGATCTTGCGCAGGTAGCTGCCGAAGGTGCCCAGGTGCGACCAGCCCGTCTCGTCAGCGGACTGCTCCAGGGCCTGAAGGAGAAAGCCGCGAGGAAAAGGTGGCGAATCGAGCGTCGACTGCCCGTGACTCGGTTCGGTAGGGGCGGTGGAGTCGATCGGCATCGTGCCGTCGTCGCGCAGGTTGTTCGGGATGACGCTCGCCTCACAGGGCTCGGGGAGGGGGGCGGCGCGGGGCGCAGTACTTCCGTGAAGATGAACCGGTGACAGGCATTGCGGAAGGCCTCCGGTGTCTTCTGTTCGCCGAAGCCGAAAACCTGCAGCCCTTCTTCGCGCAGGCGCACCGCAAGTCCCGTGAAATCGCTGTCGCTCGTGACCAGACAGAAGCCGTCGAAGCGACGGGTATAGAGGAGATCCATGGCATCGATGATCATCGTGCCGTCGGTGGCGTTCTTGCCCGTCGTGTAGGCGAATTGCTGGATCGGCTTGATCGAGCATCTGTTCAGGCACTTCTTCCATCCCGCGCTGCCAGGCGAAGTGAAATCGCCGTAGATGCGGCGTACGGTCGCTTCGCCGAAGCGGGCGACTTCGGCGAGCAGGGCCTCGATGACCGAAGGCTGTGCGTTATCGGCGTCGATGAGAAGCGCCAGACGCCTCGTGGACTCCTCGGGTGGCATCGGGGCAGCGGCGGTGGCAGGTGTCATCGCTGCTCACGAAAGGGCCGGAGAGAGGCTGCCACCGGAACGTCCACCATCGCCCAGATCCATCCCGCAACGTCGGGGTCGGCCTGATGCTCGGCCAGCGGCGCAGCACGCGGGAGGTCTTCGCCGTCCTCGGCGAGCACCTCGCAATGCGCCTCGATCGCTTCGCGGGCGCTGCCTACGGCCTCTTCGAGCGTGTCACCTGCCGAGAAGCAGCCCTGGAGATCGGGTACGACGACGCCAAAGGCGCTGTGCTCGCTTTCCGGCTCGATCGCGATCAGGAACTTCATCGCGCCCACTCTACCCCTTCGGCCGAGGGGGCGCGAGATGCGTGGAGCGATGCGAGGATCGCCGCTCACCGCCTCCCTTGCCGCAGCATCGCCGCCGGCAGCACCGCCGCCGTTGGCCCGCGGCCGCGGGAGGGGGTGAAGGGGATGCGCAGGCCGCGGGTGAAGGCGGCGCGGGTGACGAGGATGACCTTCAGGCCCCAGCCGCCGAGCGCTGCGAGGCCGCCGCCCAGGGCGGCCAGCAGCGGCGAGAGCGTGCCGGCAGCGCCGAAGACTGCCGCCAGCAGCAGCAGCGCGGCGATGAGGCGCGTGGCCTGCAGCACGCGCGTGGCGGGGTGGCCGAACCATTCGAGCGTGCCTTCCGGGGCGCCGGCTTGCACGAGGCCGTTCCTGTAGTGCGTGCGGGCGAGTTCGCGTGCGACCGTGGCCAGCAGCGCAAGTGCCACCATGGTGCGCGAGCCAGCGGCCCCCAGCAGCAGGAGCAGGCCGCTGCCCTCGGCCAGCGCCGTGGCGACGATGAGCGGAACCGTGCGCGGGTGCGACCAGGCGGGGATGGCCTTCGAAGCCTTCAGGATGCGCGCCTGGCAGTAGAGGAAGCCGGCGGCGAGCAGCGCGGCCAGCAGCAGCAGCGGCCGGCTCTGGAACCAGGCGGAGGCGGCGGCCGCGGCCAGCAGCGGTGCGGCGATGAAGCCTTCGCGCGTCATCCACGAGGTCTGCGGGTGGAAGAAGACGTTGAAGGCGCGCCAGGGCTTGCCGATCTCCAGCCACACCAGCGAGAGGCCCAGCATCACGAAGCCCATGCCGCCGAGCACGGCCCAGAGCGGAACGCCCGGGGCCGCCGCGGGCAGCAGCGTCCACAGCGCGGCAGCGATGAGCAGGCCGGTGCCGCTGCCGCCGCCGATGAAGTTGCCGGCGGCGCGCAGGTCCCAGTGGCGCTGGCGGCGCGCGGTCTCGTTCTGCCTCATCACAGCGCTCCCTTGTCCCAGAGGTAATGAAAGCCAGGGCCCGTGCCCAGGTCCTCGTGCATGCGGAAGGACTGGTTCTCGGCGAGCAGGCGCGAGACATTGCTGTCCGGGTCGTCGACGTCGCCGAAGTGCAGCGCGCCCGAGATGCAGCTCTGCACGCACATCGGGGTGGCCGCCGGGTCGACGCCAGGGACCAGGCCCTTGGCGACACCGGCGTCGACGCGGTCGACGCAGAAGTCGCACTTGATCGCCACGCCGATGCGGTCGGGGTCGACGCGGTGCCGTTCGTTGGCCATCGCCTCCTCGCCGTAGGCGAAGGCCTCTTCGTCGACCATCGAACGCGCGTCGTAGGGGCAGGCCATGATGCAGGCCGAACAGCCGATGCAGAGCGCTTCGTCGATGGTGACGATGCCGTCGGTGCGCTTGCGCGTGGCGGTCGAAGGGCAGACCTCGAGGCAGGGCGGCTCGTCGCAGTGCTGGCAGCCGGTGGGCAGGAAGACGCGCTGCACCTCGGGGTACTCGCCGACCTCGAGGTCGAGCACGCGACGGAACTGCACGCCCGGCGGCGTGGCGCGCGCTTCCTTGCAGGCGGCGGTGCAGGTCTGGCAGCCGACGCAGCGGCGCAGGTCGGCCACCATCGCGTAGCGGGTCATTCGCAGGCTCCTTCGGCAAGGCCCGGCGCCTGCAGGCGCCAGGCATGGCTGTAGACGACGTGGCGCTGTCCGCGGGCAAAGGCCACCAGCGTGAGGTTCAGCGCCTGGGCGGTGCGGATGGCCAGTGCCGTGGGCGCGGACACGGCGGCGAGCACGCCGGCACCCGCGGCCGCGGCCTTTTGCACCATCTCGTAGCTGGCGCGGCTGGTGACGAGCAGCGCGCCCTCGGCAGGATCGAGCCCCGCGTGGCGCAGCGCGCCGACGGTCTTGTCGAGTGCGTTGTGGCGCCCGACGTCCTCGCGCAGCGCGTGCAGGCTGCCGTCCCCGGCCATCCAGACGGCGGCGTGCGTCGCGCCGGTAAGCTCTCGCAGCGGCTGCGTGCGCGCCATCGTCTGCATCGCCTGCGCCAGCACCGTGGCGTCGATGCGCTGCGTGGCGCCGACGGGCGCGGGCATCTGGTCGAAGTGGGCGAGGCTGTCGACGCCGCAGAGGCCGCAGCCGGTGCGCCCGGCCAGCGTGCGTCGGCGCTCGCGCAGCGCGGCGGCGCGGCGCGCGGTGATGTGCATCGCCACGCACAGGCCGCGACCGTGCGTGCGCAGCTCGGTGTCGAGGATTTCCTCGGGCGCGCCGACGATGCCTTCGGTGAGGCTGAAGCCGAGCGCAAAGTCCTCCAGCGCCGTCGGCGTGGCCATCATCACGGCGTAGGCGATGCCGTTGTACTCGAGGCTCACCGGCTGCTCCTCGCAGACCCAGTCGACGCCTTCGCCGCTTTGCCCGTCCTGCCAGCGCCGCACGGCGACCGAGGCCACCGGGGCGAGGGCTTCGTCCTCACCCGGGCTCGGGCAGGGGCTGGGCGACGCAGGGCGCATACAGAGAGAGACTGCCGCGGCGGTCATGCCGTGGCCTCGCTGCGCTCGCTGGCGGTGCGGCCTTGCGGGGCGTCGATGCGGCGCACGCGCACGCGCACGATGTCCGCACCCGAGCCGGTGGCGTCGGTGAGCTTGAGCGTCGTGCTCGACGCCATCGGCGTTACCTTGTTCAGCGAGGGGTAGCCCAGGTCCTTGGCGAACGGCGTCTTCCAGTACTCGAACTGCCCCGGGATGACGAGGGTGTCGGGCCGGCAGCCCTGCACGACTTCGGCGCGCCCCTGCGTGCTGCCGTGCGGCGAGGAGACCTCGATCCAGTCGTCGTGCGCGATGCCGTGCTTCTTCGCCGTGGCGGCGTTGATGATGATGTGGCCGTGGCCGCGCACGTTGCGCGCGACCTCGTCCATCAGCGGGATGCTGGCGTTGTTGCCGGCGCTGTACTGCATGCTCTTGGTGGTGATGCCCCACAGCGGGTAGTCGTCCGGGTCGGCGCCGGCGTCGCGCACCGCCTGTTCCCAGCGCCCGGGGACGTCGTGCCACACCGGCAGCGGCGTGTACTCGTCGAGCTGCTCGTCCCACCAGTGCACGCCCTGCTCGTGCAGGCGGCTCTTGAGCTCCTTGCCGATGCGCAGCAGCCGCTCCTGGTAGGGCAGCTCGTAGCGCAGGCCCTGCTCGACGAGCGTGGGCGTGAGGTACCAGTCGACGCGCGTGTGCGGCACGGCGAAGAAGCCGTTCTCCTTCATCCACGCGAGGTCGTGGATTTCGGCACCTTCGCTCAGCTCGGCGGTCGCCGCCTTGCAGACGGCGTCCCAGATCTCGTCGACCTCGGGCACGCGGTCGCTGGGCAGGCGGAAGTCGCCGTGCTCGTTCTTCAGTGGCACCAGCGCCGCGCCCTTGTTCAGGCGCTGGATGTAGGGCTCGAGCAGGCCGGTGCGGCGCGCCAGCTCGGTGGCGATCCAGGTGAAGTCGCGGGCCTGCCCCTGCGGCGCCACGACCGGCTGGCGCAGCACGACGCCGCGGTAGTCCCAGGCCTGCTCGATGAACTTGGTGCCGCCGCAGCGGATGAGCTGCGTGCCCTCGAGGTCGGTCGCCTCGGGCAGCAGGATGTCGGCCATGTGGTTGGTCTCGTCCTGCACGTAGGCGAAGGCGACGACGAAGGGCATCTGCGCGATCGTCTCGAGCAGGTAGTCGGTCTGCCAGAAGGCGATCGCCGGGTTGGTGCGGTAGGTGAACCAGAGGTCGGGCAGCGAGGGCTTGGGCCAGGACTCGGGCGCCTCGCGCATGAACATCCAGGCCAGGTGCGTGGGCCCGAGCGCCTGGCTCCAGGGCGAGTTGCCGACGTGCGGGATCAGCGTGCGGTGCGCGTTGCGCCCGGTGGGCTTGGCCGACCACTTTCCCTGCTGCGTGGGGTTGAAGTTGCAGCTCATGAAGCCGTCTTCGCCGGGTGTCACGCTCAGCAGGCGGTTGTCGTGCGGCTTGTTCAGGCGCACCGTGGTGCCGAGCGTGCCGCCGGGCACTTCCAGCGCGCCGACGACCGCGGCCAGCACCGTGCGCGCCCAGCAGCACTCGAAGGCGCCCCAGCCGTTGTTGACCGTCTTGCCGAGCGTCACCGCGACCGGGCGGTAGGGCAGGATCTTGCCGTCGACCTCGACCGTCTCGCCGATGCAGGCGTTCTCGAGGTACTCGAGCGCGACGCGGCGGATGGTGTCGGGCGAGACGTCGCAGATGACGCCGGCCCACTCGGGCGAGTACTGGCGCATGGCGTCGACGGTCACCGAGAGGCTGGTCTGCGCGCTCGCGTCGCTGAACTCGCCGACTTCGCCGTCGGCGCGCTGCGTCACCGCGCGCGGCACCGTGAAGCGGCCGACCAGCGCGGGCCGGGCGCCGGGGGTGTCGAAGGGCAGGGGCTGCTGGGTCAGCTCGTCCCAGATCAGCGGCTTGCGGCTCTCGGGATCACGCAGGTAGTACGCGTCGGGGCCGACGAGGTAGGGCGAGGCGGTGCGATCGCGCAGGAAGTCGACGTCCAGGCGCTCGACGCCGGCCTCGCACAGCAGCACGTGCAGCAGCGCGAGCATGAAGGCGGGGTCGGTCTTGGGCTTGATCGGCACCCACTCGGCCGAGCAGCCGCCGGTGACCGAGAGGTGCGGCTCGACGTTGACGCGCTTGACGCCGCGGATGCGCGCATCGGCGTGGCGGCGCACCGCGCAGGGGCCGCCGGTGACCTCGACGTTGGCGCCGAAGGACAGGATGTAGCGGGCGTTGGGCGTATCCGCGCAGACGGTGAAGGCGCGGTGCCAGAACTCGCCGTAGAGGTGCTCGGAGTGCGTGCACTTGACGCCCTGGCCCGAGCCCATGCTGTAGTCGATCTGCCCCCAGGCGCCGAGGAAGGCGGGGAAGGTGCCCATGTAGCTGGCCGGCGTGCCGCCGTGGCCGAAGGAGGCGGCCACCCGCGGCAGGCCTTGCTCGTCGAGGATGCCGCGCTCGCGGATCTCGAGCAGGCGGCGGGCGACGATGTCCAGCGCCTCGTCCCAGGAGATGGGCACGAAGCCTGGATCCTCGTCGCGGCCCTTCTTCGGGTTGGTGCGCTTGAGCGGCGTCAGCACCCGGTGGGGGTTGTAGGTCTTCTGCACCAGGCCGTAGGCGCGCACGCAGGGCCTGCCGTGCGCCGGGTGCACGCCCGCGCCGTCGTGGTTGGGCTCGACGTTGAGCGCCACGCCGTCCTCGACCCGCACGCGCAGGAAGTCGGGGCCGGAGACGCAGTTGTAGCAGTAGGTGGGAACCGATCGCTTCTCGCCCATGTCTTCTCCCGCTTCGCTTGGATGATCGAAATCTGAGGCACGTGATACACGCAATGTATATAGTGTGTATCACGAGGAGCGCGCCACAAGCACCGCGGGTGCTTGCCGGCTTCGCCGTTCTTGCCGCGAGATCGCTTCGATCCCTGCGCGCCGGGCAAGCACTCCTTCGCGGTAATCGTATGTCAAAACTATGCATGAGCAAATATGAAATGAAACATATAAGTCGCGTTGCGGTGCGCGCCTTGCGCACCGGACGGTGGGCCGAGGGCGCGCTCGTCTAGCATCGCGGGCCATGCCACGCCCCAAGGACGACCCCTTCGACGTGCTGCTCGCGCGGCCGAGCCCGAAGGCGAAATCGCTCATCTTCACGGTCTACGGCGACGCCATCTCGCACCGCGGCGGCAACGCCGCACTCGGCAGCGTGATCGCGCTGCTGGCGCCGCTGGGCGTCAACGAGCGCACGGTGCGCACCTCCATGCACCGGCTGGCGGTGGAGGGCTGGCTGCAGCCGCGCGCCAGCGGGCGGCGCAGCGACTACCGCCTCACCGAGAGCGGGGCGCGCCGTGTCGACGCGGCGCACGAGCGCATCTACCGCCCGCAGCAGCGGCCCTGGGACGGGCAATGGACGATCGTGGCACTGGGGCTCGGCGCGCTCGACGCCGCGGCGCGGCAGCGCCTGCTGCGCGAGCTGGGCTGGATCGGCTTTGGTCGCCTGGACGGCGGCGTGCTGCTGCACCCCGACCCCGACGAAGAGGCGTTGCGTGCGCTGCTGGCCGAGTCTGGCCCGCGCGTGCTGGTGCTGCGCGGCGCCGCGGCGGCCTGGGTCGGCGCCGACGTGTTCGAGTCGCTGGTGCAGGAGGGCTGGGACACCGCGCGACTGGCTGCCGACTACGAGGCCTTCCTCGCCGACTTTCGCCCGCTGTGGCTGGCCTTGCAGCGCGAGGAGGCGATCGCGCCCGAGCGCGCCTTCGTCGTGCGCACCCTGCTCATGCACGACTACCGGCGGGTGCTGCTGCGCGACCCCATGCTGCCCGACGAACTGATGCCGCGCGGCTGGCCGGGTGCGGCCGCGCGGGCGCTCTGCCGCAACCTGTACCGGCGCGTCGAGGCCGCCGCCGAGCGGCACGTCGAGGCGGTGCTGGAAACCGCCGAGGGCCCGGCGCCGCCGCCCGCTGGCAGCTACTTCGAGCGCTTCGGCGGCCTGCGTTCGGCGTGATCGGGGCTGCGGGCTACGCGGCCCCGGGCCCGGCTTCGGCGCGGCGCTCGACGACGATCGACGCGGGGTCGTCGCTGGCGGCACTCGCGGCCTCCGGCGTCTCGGCCCATTGCAGGCGGTGGGGGTCGAAGCCCGATTGCAGCGTCGGCTTGACGATCTCGAAGTAGGGCGACATGTCGAAGTCGCGCGGCACGAAGAGGCTGTAGTGCCGGATGTGCAGCAGCTCGCGGCGGTAGTGCCGTCCGGGGGCGCCGTCGTCTTCTTCGGGCCGCAGTTCGGGCAGGATCGGGTAGCGGATCGCCTGGAAGGCCTGGGCGATCAGCGTCGAGCAGATCGCCCGCGTCGGGTCGCCGCTGCCGAAGGCCAGCATCTGCCGGCGCCGGTGCTGCGGGATCGGGAAGATCGGCATCAGGTAGCGCGCGAGATCGACGAGGTTCTGCAGGTCGTAGTGCTCGCCAATGCGTTCGAGGACATGCGCCACGAGCCGATCGATCTCAGCCGGTGCCAGGCCTTGCGGGCGGCAGATGCGCGTGTGCATGTGCGTGTATGCCGAAAGCGGCGTCGCGCGCACGCCGTCCTCCAGATCGGCCTCGACCAGCGTCGGGCCGCGGCAGCCGGCCAGGTCGCAGCCGACGTAGAGCGTGGCGTGCGACCAGTTCGACTGCGTCAGATATTTGATGATGCGGCTCACGCGCGAGCCGCCTTCCACCAGCAGCACGTCGCCCGCGCGCAGCGTGGCGGCCAGTTCGTGCGCCGGCACGGTGGCCATCATCTGCCCGTGCGGGTGCGGCGCGCCGAGGTAGGCCGCCACCTTGCGGCCAAGCCGGCTCGCCAGGGCTTGCAGCCAGGGTGCCATCGCCGCGTTCGCGATGGCTGCGCTCAGGCGGCGCCCGCGTGTTGCCCCGGCGCCGGGGCCTGCGCGGGCCGCGATGTCGCATTCACCTCGACGATGAAGTTGGGGTCGAAGGCCTGGTTCTCGGTGACGCCGCCGCGGCAGTAGCCGCGCGGGTTGCAGACCACGCGGGTGCCCTTGCAGTCGTAGTCGAAGCTGTCGTGCGTGTGGCCGTGGATCCAGAGCTGCACGCGCCGCCCGTCCAGCAGCTGGGCGGCGTCGGAGACGAAGCAGGCGCTGAGCAGCGAGTCGGCAAAGCGTGGGTGCACGCTCTGGCGCGTCGGCGCGTGGTGCGTGATGACGACGGTCGGGCCGTCGAAGGGCGAGGCCAGGCGCTGCTGCAGCCAGGTGCTGTCGCGCGCGAAGAGGGCGGCGCAGTCGTCGGGGGTGAAGAGGGCCTCGCCCTCGGCGCGCAGGCGGATGCGGCTGAAGTCGCGCACGAGGCGTAGCGCCTCGGCCTTGGCCTCCGGCTCGCGGCCGGGGAAGAGGTGGAAGTCGCTCCACAGCATCGCGCCGAGGAAGCGCACGCCGTCGATGACGACCTCGCCGCGGTCCAGCACCTGCACCTGCGTGCCCGCGCAGAGCGCGTGCAGCTCGCGCAGCGCGCCGTCCAGGCTGCCGCCGTAGAACTCGTGGTTGCCCGGGACGTAGAGCACCGGCTTCTCGAGCCGCAGTGCCCAGGCCAGGGCCTGGCGCGGGCGCGCGATGTCGCCGGCCAGCACGACGAGGTCGGCGTCGGTGACCGGGCCCTCCATGGAGTCGAAGCCGAGGTGAAGGTCGGAGAGGATGTTGAGCTTCATGCCCATCGCAGGTGCATGATGCAGCGTCGCGCCGACGCTCGCAACGACGGCGGCGCAAGACCCGCCGCGGTAAGGGCCGGCCTTGCCGCCGGCCGGATCAGTCGACGCGGAAGTCGATGACGATCGCGCCGGGCTCGCGCTGGCGGTACTCGATGCTGACGCGTTCGCCGTAGCGCTGCGCGATCTGCGCCAGCAGCGGCAGCGGGTCGTGGTCGTTGGCGAATCGCATCGTCTCGCCGGACATCAGCGTGTCCAGCGCGCCGAAGATCGCCGCGTGGCGAAAGCGCTTGGCGACGCCGCGCGCATCGAAGGGGTAGATGGCGTCGGGCGAAAGGTGCTGGTGGGGTTGCGACATGAAGTGCTCCTGCGGTCGGGTGGGGTTGAACGGGAACGGGACGTGTGGCGGCGGCGGCGCGCAGCGCGCGGCGCCTCAAGGGGCCGGGGGCGCGGCGGTGCCGCGTGCAGGCTCGACCAGCCCGCGGCGTGCCCGCATGGCGCGGCCGATGCGGTCGAGCTCGGCGTCGCCGAGCAGGCGCTGGGCCATCGGCAGCAGCTCGGCCTCCTCGCGCGCGATGTGCTGCGCGTAGTGGTCGATGAAGCCCTGGACGTCGGCCGCGGCGAGGCCGCAGGCGTCGCCGGCCGTGACCGCCTGCAGGCCGGCGCGCATCTGGTGCCAGCGGCGCTCGAGCTCGCGGTGATCGGCGGCGAGGGCCCGCGTGATGTCGCGCAGGCAGACGGCATCGGAGCCGGCCATCGATTCGATCAGCGCCGGGAAGAGATCGACCTCCTCGTCGGCGTGATGATGCACGGCCGCGGTATCGAAGTAGCGCATGACGGCGCTCGCCGCCTGCTGCGCGGCACGGTCGGCGCCATGCGCGGCCAGGTGCGGCAGCAGGCGCAGCAGGGTGTCGCACTGCGCGTGCACGCGGCCGTGGCAGGCCGAGAGCATCTCGAGCGGCACCTCGAAGCTGGCCGAAGAGGCCGCGACGCCGGGCAGGCCGACGGCGGCAGCCGGGGTGACAGGCGCATCAGGCATCGGCGCGCTCCCTGTTGCGGTTGCGCTCGCGGCCGCGGCGCACGCGTGCCGGCACCGCACCCGCGTCGTCACGATGACGATGAAGGGTGATCGGCACCAGGCAGGCGGCGGCGCCGGCCGCCGGCGGCCCGACCAGGTCGGCCAGCGTCTTGCGCTCCAGCACCGCGAAGTAGGCGTGCATCGCGTCCTGCAACAGGCCCTTGAGGCCGCAGGATGGCGTCAGCGTGCAGCGGCTGGCGCTCGCGTCGAAGCACTCGACGAGGCGAAAGTCGGTTTCCGCCGCGCGGATCACGTCGGCGACGCGGATCTGCTGCGGCTCCTTCAGCAGCCGCAGGCCGCCGCCGCGCCCACGCAGGGTCTGCAGCACGCCCTGGCGGCCGAGATCGGTGACGATCTTCATCAGGTGGTTGCGCGAGATGCCGTGCTCCGCGGCAATCTCGCTGATCGTCACCAGGCGTCCAGGCCGCGCCGCGCAGTACATCAGCACGCGCATCGTGTAGTCGGTGTAGTCGGCAAGGCGCATGCAGCTTCCGCAAAGAGGCATGCAGTATACGTCTTTGCCGGCGCGGCACGCGCCCGGCCCTTCCCCCCCCCCCGGGGCCTGCCGGCGTACGGCAGGCCGGCCCTCACAGGGTGTAGTTGCCGCTGGCCTCGGGCTGGAACACGATGGCCTGCAGCGTCGCGCTCTTCTCCAGACCGTCGGGCGTCTGCCAGCGCGCGACGTCGCCCACGCGCAGGCCGAGCAGGCTCGCGCCCACGGGCGAAAGCACCGAGACCATGCCGGTGCCGGGCACGGAATCCGCCGGGTAGCACAGCGTGATCTTGCGTTCCATGCCCGTCTGCGGGTCGTCGATCATGACCTGCGAACGCATGGTGACGACATCGGTCGGGACCTGGCGCGAAGGGACGATGGCGGAGCTGTCCAGCAACTCGCCGATGGGCGAGCCGGACTTGGCGCGGCGCGGCGCACCGCCCGTGCTGCGCAGCAGGCTGGTGATGCGGACGTGATCGAGTTCGGTGAGCGTGCGCTCGGTGGTGATGGCGGGCATCGCATTCTCCTTTTGGGGGCTGAAATGGAGCGCACGCCCGGCTCTTGAAAGCGGGCGCGCCTTCGCCCGGGCTCGGGGCCCGGCGATCAAGGCAGTGCGCGGAAGGAACGGGGGGAGGGGGGAGCGATCGCCGGGCTCAGGGGAGTGCGGCCGGGCGATGCGTGTTCATGGCCCGGCCTGCATGCTGCGCGCGCGCCAGCACACGGCCCGCGCGCACGAGGGCAGCGGGACGGTACGGGGTCACAGCGGGATCAGGGCTGACGAGGAACATACCCCGCATTGTATTTTTTTCACCTGGTGAAAGCAAGCCCCGGGCCATCCCAGGGCGGCTCGACCGCCGCCCGGTGCCATCATCACGGGCTTGCCGACCCGCCACGAAGAGCCTGCCCTCATGTCCGTTCGCCTGAAGAAGCCCGCCGCCGCGGCCATCCCGATCCACGCCGTCGACACCTCCGGCTTTGCCGCCGCGGCCGCGGCCCTGCCGCCCGCCCAGCGCCGCTGGCTGCAGTCGCTGGGCTTCAAGGGCGCAGCCGATACCTTTGCGCTGCTGCCGGCCGAGGATGGGCGGCTGGCCGCCGTCTGGGCCGGGGTGCAGGGAGCTGCGCACCCCTACGCGCTGTCGCTGCTGCCGCGTGCGCTGCCCGAGGGCAGCTATCGCCTCGCCGAAGACGGCCTGGCGCTGGATGCGCAGGCCGCGGCGATGTCGTGGGCGCTCGGCAGCCATGCCTTCGAGCGCTATCGCAAGCGCGCGCGCGCCGCGGCGCAGTTGCAGCTCGCGTCCAGCGACGCCGCGCGTCGCGGCCTCGTGCTCGCGGAGTCGATCACGATGGTGCGCGACCTCGTCAACACGCCCGCCGAGGACCTCGGGCCGGCAGAGCTTGCCGCCGCCGCGCAGGGACTGGCCAAGGACTTCGGCGCCCGCTTCCGGCAGGTCGTCGGCGACGCGCTGCTCGCCCAGGGGTTGCCGGCGATTCACGCCGTCGGCCGCGCGGCGGACGCCAAGGCGCGCGCGCCGCGCCTCATCGAGCTCACCTGGGGCAAGCCGCGCCATCCGCGCGTGACGCTGGTGGGCAAGGGCGTGTGCTTCGACAGCGGCGGCCTGGACCTCAAGTCGGCCGACGGCATGCGCCTCATGAAGAAGGACATGGGCGGCGCGGCCAACGTGCTCGGGCTGGCGCGCATGATCATGGCGCTGGCCCTGCCGCTGCGGCTGCAGGTGCTGATCCCCGCGGTGGAGAACAGCATCTCCGGCAACGCGCTGCGCCCCGGCGACGTGCTGCGCACGCGCAAGGGCATCCACATCGAGATCGGCAACACCGATGCCGAGGGCCGCGTCATCCTCTGCGACGCGCTGGCCGTTGCCGCCGAGGGCAAGCCCGAGCTGATGATCGATCTCGCCACGCTCACCGGCGCGGCGCGGGTGGCCCTGGGGCCGCATCTGCCGGCGCTGTTCTGCCGCGACACGGCGCAGGCGCGCGAACTCGTCGACCGCGGGCTGGCCCTGCACGACCCGCTGTGGCACCTGCCCTTGTGGACGGACTACCACGACCGCATCGAGAGCGACATCGCCGACATCGTCAACACCGGCAAGGGGCCGATGGCCGGCGCGGTGACGGCCGCACTCTTCCTCGCCGACTTCGTGCCCGCGGACCAGCCCTGGCTGCACGTCGACCTCTTCGCCTGGAACGACGCCGCGCGCCCGGGCCGGCCGGTGGGCGGCGAGGCGCAGGCGCTGCGCACGCTGCTCGATCACCTCGAGCGCCACGTCGTGCGGCGCTGAGCGGGCCGGCTGCAGGCACCGCACGCAGGAGACGGCGATGGCCCCGGTGCAGCGCGCAATCCCGCCGCATCGCGCCCGTGACCTGCGCCACGCCGGGGCCGCCCGCCTGAGCCGACGCATGCGTGGCGGCCTGGCGGCGCTGACCCTGCTTGCCGCGTCGTGGGGGGGTGCCGGCGCGGCCACCATCGTCGGCGTCAGCCCGGAGGGCGAAGTCGCCCGCGCCAGCCAGGTGGTCGTGCGCTTCGACCGCGCGGTCGTCGCGCTGGGCGACCTGCGCGCCGCGGATCCGGCGACGCTGGAGTGTCGCGGCATCGGCGGCAGCGGCGGCATCGGCGGCAGCGGGCGCTGGCTGGACGAGCGCCGCTGGGCCTGGGACTTCGCCGCGCCCCTGCCGCCCGGGGTGCAGTGCACGCTGGCCCTGAAGAAGGGCTGGTTGCCGCTGGATGGCGTGATGGCGGGGCGCAGCCGCTTCAGCTTCTCCACCGGCGGCCCGGCGGTGCTGCGCAGCGAGCCCTGGGAGGGCGCGACGATCGAGGAGGAGCAGCACTTCATCCTGCACCTGAGCGGCCCGGTGGACGAGGCGCAGGCGCTGGCGCGCTCCGGCTGCGAGGTCGACACGCTGGCCGAGCGGCTGCCGCTGCAGCCACTGGCCGCTGCCGCGCGGCAGGCGCTGCTGAAGGCGCGCGGCCTGCAGCGCCAGGCCGACCGCCTGCTCGTCGCGCGCTGCGCGCGCCCCCTGCCCGCCGGCGCGCGCGTGCAGCTCGTCTGGGGCCAGGGCATTGCCGCGCGGCAGTCGCCGGCGCTCGTCACGCGCCGCGCGCAGCGGCTGGACTTTCGCGTGCGCGAGGCCTTCCAGGCCGAGTTCGCCTGCGAGCGCGAGCGCGCCAGCGCGCCCTGCATGCCGGTGCGCCCGTTCGTGCTGCGCTTCTCGGCGCCGGTACCGCGGGCGCTGGCGGCCCAGGCGCGCCTGCAGCCCGCGGACGGCAGCGCGCCGATCGCTGCGTTCTTCGACGCCGCGGATCGCGACAGCGAAGTGCACGAGCTCGTCTTCAAGGGGCCGGGTGGACGCTTCGCCGAGCGCGCGCGCTTCACGCTCGGCCTGCCCGACGCGCTGCGGGACGTGAGCGGCCGGCGCCTGGCCAACGCGCGCAGCTTCCCGCTCGCGGTCGCCACGGGCGAGGCGCCGCCGCTGGCCAAGTTCGCCGCCGCGCCCTTCGGCGTGCTCGAGCACGGGCCCGAGGCCGCGCTGCCGATCACGCTGCGACAGGTGCAGGCGGAACTGCAGGCCGATGCAGCCTCGGGCATGGTGCGCGTCAAGCGCGTCGCCGACGACGCCGAGATCATCGCCTGGTACCGCCGACTGCGGCGCTGGCACGAGACGAGCCTGAGCGCGCGCGAGCTCGGGCGTCCGCAGTCGCAGTGGACCGAGTGGCGCGAGGAGGTGGACGCGCGCGGGCGCCGCATGCGCCGCAAGGTCGAGCGCGTGATCGCCACGCGCGAACTCTCGCTGCTCGCCGTCGAGCCCGATGCGCGGCGCCTGGCGCTGCCGCGTCCGGCGGGCACGTCGCTGCGCGCGCTCGAAGTCGTCGGCCTGCCGCTGCCGCAGCCGGGCTATCACGTGGTCGAGGTCGAGTCGCGCCGCCTCGGCGCGGCGCTGCTCGAACACGCCGCGCCGATGTATGTGCGCACCGGCGTGCTGGTGACGAATCTGGCGCTGCACTTCAAGCAGGGGCGCGAGGACGCGCTCGTCTGGGTGACGACGCTGGACCGCGCGCGCCCGGTCGACGGCGCGCAGCTGGCGATCTCCGACTGCCGCGGCCGCGCGCTCTGGTCCGGCCGCAGCGACGCGCAAGGCCTGGCGCGCGTGCCGCAGCGCCTGCAGGCGCCCTCCGAATGCGCCGACGACGCCGCCTTGTTCGTGAGCGCGCGCAAGACGGGCGCCGACGGCACGCAGGACATGGCCTTCGTCTTCGACAACTGGGACAAGGGCATCGAGTCCTGGCGCTTTGCCGTCCCGGTGAGCGGGCAGCCGACGCCCGACCGTGTCGCGCACACGGTGTTCGACCGCACGCTGCTGCGCGCCGGGCAGACGGTGTCGATGAAGCACTTCCTGCGTCGCGAGGGTGCGCGGGGGCTGGCGCTGCCCGCGGCGCAGGAGCTGCCCACGCACGCGCGCCTGGTGCACGTGGGCAGCGGGCGCGAGCAACTCGTGCCGCTGGCCTGGCGCGGCGTGCGCAGCGCCACCTCGCAGTGGGCGATCCCGACCACGGCCGCGCTCGGACTCTACCAGGTCGAGCTCGTGCGCCCGGGGCGCGGGGACGGGGGCGCGGACGGGAGCGCGCCGGCGGGGATCAGCGGGGAGTTCCGCGTCGAGGCCCTGCGCGTGCCGCTGCTGGAGGCGCGGCTGGCACCGGGCAAGGCGGCGGCGACGGCCGCGGTGGCGCCGCGCGAGCTGCCGCTGGACCTGCACCTGGCCTACCAGAACGGCGGCGCGCTGGCCTTCGCGCCGGCGCAGGGCCAGGCGTGGCTGCGCCCGCGCAGCCCCGGCTTTGCCGGCTACGAGGGCTTTGTCTTCGAGCCGCCGCGGCGCGTGCCTGCCGACGGCGCGGTGGAGCCGTCGGACGAAGGTGCGCAAGAGGGCGCGGAAGAAGGAGGCGACCGCGGCGACGGCGGCCGCCTGGTGGCCGATCGCGTGGCGCTGCAGACCGACGCACAGGGCGCGGCGCGCTTCACGGTGGCAGCGCTGCCGGCGATCGAGCGCGCCAGCGAGCTGCTCGCCGAGGTCGAGTTCCGCGACCCGGTGGGCGAGGTGCAGACCGTCGCCGCGAGCGTGCCGCTGTGGCCGGCGGCGGTGGTGCCGGCGATCCGCACCGGCGGCCACGCCGCGCCGCAGGGGCGCGTGCGCTTCACGGCGCTCGCGCTCGATACCGCCGGCAGGCCGCTGCAGGGGCAGGCGCTGTCGGTGCGCGGGCGCGTCGTGCACGGCTTCAGCACGCGGCGGCGCCTCGTCGGCGGCTTCTACGCCTGGGACCATCGCACCGAGCTGCAGGACCTGGGCGAGCTGTGCAGCGGCCGCAGCGACGCCGTCGGCCGGCTCGAATGCGATGTGCAGCTGAAACCCGCGGGCGAGGTCGAGCTGATCGTGCAGGCGCAGGACGTATCAGGGCGTCGCGCCGAGGCCGCGGCCACGGTGTGGGTGACGCGCGAGGGCCCGCTCTGGTTCGACGCCGAGGCCGACGACCGCATGGAGGTCGTTCCCGACAAGCGGCGCTACGAAGGCGGCGAGATCGCGAGGCTGCAGGTGCGCATGCCTTTTCGAGAGGCGACGGCGCTCGTCACCGTGGAGCGCGAGGGCGTGATCGAGGCGCAGGTCGTGACGCTGCGCGGTGACGATCCGCAGGTGCGGGTGAAGATCGCGCCCGGCCATGCGCCCAACGTCTACGTCAGCGTGCTCGCGCTGCGCGGACGCGTGCGCGAGCCGGCCTGGACCTCGTTCTTCCGCTGGGGCTGGCGCGCGCCGCTGCAATGGGCGCGCGCCTACCGCGACGAGGGGCGCGACGAGCCGCCGCCGACGGCGATGGTCGACCTCGCGCGGCCGAGCTTTCGCCTCGGCGTCGCCGCGCTGCAGGTCGGCCTTGCCGCGCACGAGCTGCAGGTGCGCGTGACGCCGCAGCAGCCGCAGTACGGCGTGCGCCAGACGGCGCGCGTGCGCGTGCAGGTGCGGCAGGGCGGCCAGCCCGCCGCGGGCGCGGAGCTGGCCTTCGCGGCGGTCGACGAAGGGCTGCTCGCGCTGCAGGAGAACACGAGCTGGGATCTGCTGCAGGGCCTGATGCGCGAGCGTGCCTGGGGCGTGCAAACGTCGACGGCGCAAAGCGAGGTCATCGGGCGTCGCCACTTCGGCCGCAAGGCGGTGCCGGCCGGCGGCGGCGGCGGGCGTGCGCCCACGCGCGAACTCTTCGACACGCTCTTGCTGTGGCAGCCGCGCGTGGCGCTGGATGCGCACGGCGAGGCCACGATCGAGGTGCCGCTGAACGACTCGCTCACCCGTTTCCGCCTGGTGGCCATCGCCGACGACGGCGACCAGCGCTTCGGCAGCGGCAGCGCAAGCCTCGTCGTCACGCAGGACTTGCAACTGCTGCCGGCGCTGCCGCTGCGGGTGCGCGAGGGCGACCACTTCGACGCCGTGCTCACGCTGCGCAACACCACGGCGCGCGCGATGAGGCTGCGCGCCACCCTGCAAGGCCAGGCCGAGGCCGCGGCCGGCGCGGCGGCTGCAGCCGCGCAGGCGCCGGACCCGGCCGCCGTGGCCGCCGTGGCTGCCTTGGCCGCGCTGGCGCCGCAGGAGTTCAATCTGCCCGCCGGCAGCGCGCGCGAGATCTCGTGGCCGATCCGCGTGCCCATGGGCGCACAGGCCATCCGCTGGGAGGCCGAGGTGCAGGAGCAGGGCGGCAGCGCGCGCGACCGGTTGCGCCTCGTGCAGCGCGTCGATGCCGCCGTGCCGCGGCGCGTGCTGCAGGCCAGCCTGCGCCCGCTCGACGGCGCGGTCAGCCTGCCGCTGCACCAGCCTGCCGACGCCCTGCCCGGCGGCGCGATCGAGGTCGTGCTGCAGCCGCGGCTCGCCGCGGAGCTGCCCGGCCTGCGCCGCTTCTTCGAGCACTACCCCTACACCTGCCTCGAGCAGCAGGCGGCCCGGGCGGTGGGGCTGGGCGACGAGAAGGCGTGGGCGCGGCTGGTGGACGCGCTGCCGGGCTATCTCGACGACGACGGCCTGGCGGCCTATTTCCCGCCGCGCAGCGGCGAGGCCGCGCGCGGCAGCGACCGCCTCACCGCGCACCTGCTCGCGCTGGCGCACGAAGCCGCGCTGCCGCTGCCCGCGGCGCTGGCCGAACCGATGATCGGCGGGCTGCTCGCCTTCGTCGAAGGGCGCATCGAGCGACGCTTCTGGAGCCCGCGCGCCGACCTCGAGGTGCGCAAGCTCGCGGCGCTGGAGGCGCTTTCGCGCTACGGCCGCGCGAGCCCGCGCCTGCTCGGCTCCATCGGCCTGCGCCCGGCGACGTGGCCGACGTCGGCGGTCATCGACTGGCTGCGCATCCTGCAGCGCGTACCGGGCATCGCCGAGCGCCCGCGGCGCCTGGAGCAGGCGCAGCAGGTGTTGCGCACGCGGCTGGCATTCGGCGGCAGCACGCTGGCCTTCGTCGACGAAGCGGGCGACGACTGGTGGTGGCTGATGGACGGCGCCGACGCCAACGCGCTGCGGCTTATCCTCGCCGTGCTCGACGATCCCGCCTGGCAGGACGAGCTGCCGCGCATGGTGCGCGGCGCGCTCGAGCGCCAGCGCGGCGGCGCCTGGTCGACCACCACCGCCAACGTCTGGGGCGTGCTGGCGCTGCGCGGCTTCTCGCGCCGCTTCGAGGCCACGGCGCCGGGGGGCCGTACCACCGCGCGCCTGGCCGGCGGGGAAAGGGCGCTGGACTGGACGAGCTCGCCGCAGGGCGGGACCCTGCAATTGCCCTGGCCCGCGGGGTCGATGAGCCTGCAGCTCGAGCATGCCGGCGTGGGCCGGCCTTGGGCCAGCGTGCAGGCGCTGGCGGCCTTGCCCCTGACCCAGCCGCTGCGTGCGGGCTTCGGCGTGACGCGCCGCGTCACCGCGGTGCAGCAGCGGCAGCTCGGCCAGTGGTCGCGCGGCGACATCGTGCGCGTGCGGCTCGACATCGAGGCCGATGCCGACCGCACCTGGGTGGTCGTGAGCGACGCGTTGCCGGCCGGCGCCACCGTGCTCGGCAGCGGCCTGGCGCGCGACTCCGCGTTCGCCGTGCGCGGGGAACGCCGCGAAGGCAGCGCCTGGGTGGCCTACGACGAGCGCGCCACCGAGGCCTTCCGCCGCTACTACGAGTTCATGCCGCGCGGGCGCCATGTCGCCGAGTACACGCTGCGCCTGAACAGCGCCGGCAGCTTCGCGCTGCCACCCACGCGCGTGCAGGCCTTGTACGCGCCCGACAGCTTCGGCGAGGCGCCCAATGCGTCGCTGCAGGTGGTGCGGTGAGGGCCGCGGGATGAAGCTCGCGCGGCGCGCCCGGGGGGGTGCGCTGGCGCTGGCGCTGGCGCTTGCCGCGTCACCGGCGTGCGCTGCGCTGCCGCGTTTCGAAGCGGTGCAGGCCGCGCACCGCGTCTCCGACCTCACGCTGCTCGATCGCCACGGCACGCCGCTGCAGACGCTGCGCGTCGACGATCGCCTGCGCCGGCTGCGCTGGGTGCCGCTGCAGGAACTCTCGCCCGCCCTGCTGCAGGCGGTGGTGATGAGCGAGGACCGCGCCTTCTGGTCGCACGCCGGCGTCGACTGGGCGGCGGCGGCGCGCAGCGCCTGGGGCCGCCTGATCAACGAGCGCACGCGCGGCGCGTCGACCTTGACGATGCAGCTCGCCGGCTTGATCGAGGAGGGCCTGGCGCGCCCGGCCGGTGGCCGCAGTGCCTGGCAGAAGCTCGGCCAGGTGGTGGCCGCCGCGCAGCTCGAGGCGCGCTGGAGCAAGGCGCAGATCATCGAGGCCTACCTGAACTCGGTGCCCTGGCGCGGCGAGCTGGTGGGCATCGAGGCGCTGTCGCAGATGCTGTTTGCCAAGCATGCCAGCGGCCTGGACGCGCAGGAGGCGGCGCTCGCCGCGGCGCTGCTGCGCGGCCCGAACGCCGACGCCGCCGTCGTCGCCCGTCGCGCCTGCGGCGTGCTGCAGGCGATGCAGCACGACTGCCGGGGCGTGCAGGCCCTGGCCGCGCAGGCGCTCGCGCGGCGGCCGGGCATGCCGCTGGGGGAGCAGCTGGCACCGCACTTCGCGCGCCTGGCGCTGCGCGCCGAGGGGCCCGCCGCGCAGCGCAGCACGCTCGATGCGCGCGTGCAGCGCCTGGCGGTGCAGTTGCTGCGCCGCCAGCTCGCCGAGCTGCAGGGCCGCAACGTCGAGGATGGCGCGGTGCTCGTGCTCGACAACGACAGCGGCGCGCCGCTGGCCTGGGTCGGTGCGCACGGCGCCTCCGCCGCAGCCGAGGTCGACGGCGTGCGCGCGCCGCGCCAGCCGGGCTCGGCGCTCAAGCCCTTCGTCTACGAACTCGCCTTCGAGCAGCGCCTGATCACGCCGGCCAGCCTGCTCGACGACACGCCCACCGGCATCGCCACCGGCAGCGGCATCTACCGGCCGCAGAACTACGACCGACGCTTCCAGGGGCGCGTGAGCGCGCGCACGGCGCTCGGGGCGAGCCTGAACATCCCGGCCGTGCGCGTGGGCCAGATGCTGCCGCCCGATGCGCTGCACCGGCGGCTGCTCGATCTGGGCCTGGCGCTGCCCGAACCCGCGGGCTGGTACGGCGCGAGCCTGGCGCTCGGCAGTGCCGACGTGACGCTGCTCGCGCTGGCCAACGCCTACCGCACGCTGGCCAACCAGGGCCGGCACAGCGCGCCGGCCTTGCCCGGCGGCGTGCGCGAGCCGCCGCGCCTGCTGCTCGATCCCGCGGCCGTGCACCAGGTCGTCGACATCCTCGCCGACAACAACGCGCGCGTGCGCACCTTCGGCCTGGACAGCGCGCTGCGCACGCGCGGCTTCGCGGCGGTGAAGACCGGAACCAGCAAGGACATGCGCGACAACTGGTGCATCGGCTTCACCGAGCGCTACACCGTCGCGGTGTGGATCGGCAACGCCAGCGGCGCGCCCATGCACGCGGTCAGCGGCGTCAGCGGCGCGGCACCCCTGTGGCATGCGCTGGTGCAGGCCCTGCACGAGGGCGAGCCTTCGCGCGCTCCAAGCCCGCCGCCCTCGCTGGTGCGCGCCCGCGTGAGCTACGCCGGCCACGAGGAGCCGCCTCGGCCCGAGTGGTTCCTGCCCGGCACCGAGCCCGCGGCGGCCATCGTCGCGCGCAGCGCGGCGCGGCTGCCCGGCATCCGCCATCCCCTGGACGGCGCCATCTTCGCGCTCGACCCCGACATGCCGCCGGCGGTGCAGCGCATCACCTTCGAGGGCAGCCGCGGGCAGTGGCTGCTCGATGGGCGCCGCATCGGCCACGGCGAGCGCGTCCGCTGGGCCCCCTGGCCGGGGCGCCACGAGCTCAGCCTCGTCGATGCCGGCGGCCGCGAACTGCAGCGCGTGCGTTTCGAGGTGCGCGGCGCGAGCGTGGTGCCGAGGCGGCGCTGAACGCAGGCTTCGGCCGGGCTGCGGCGCGCTCAGGCGTCGACGCGGAAGACCCTCATCGTCTCGTTCAGGCGTTGGGCCTGGTCGCGCAGGCTGTGTGCGGCGGCCGTCGACTCCTCGACCAGCGCGGCGTTCTGCTGCGTGGCGCGATCGAGTTCGGAGACGGCGGTGTTGACCTGGCCGATGCCGCAGGACTGCTCGCCGCTGGCGTGGGTGATCTCCGCAATGATGCGCGTGACCTTGTCGACGTTGGCCACGATGTTCTCCATCGCGTCGCCGGCGCGCTGGACCTGGCCCGCGCCGGCGCCGACGCGCTCGACCGACTGGCCGATCAGCGACTTGATCTCCTTCGCGGCGTCGGCCGAGCGCTGTGCGAGGTTGCGCACCTCGGAGGCCACCACCGCGAAGCCGCGGCCGGCCTCGCCCGCACGCGCGGCTTCGACGGCGGCGTTGAGCGCGAGGATGTTGGTCTGGAAGGCGATGCCGTCGATGACGCCGATGATGTCGCCGATGCGGCGTGAACTGTCGGTGATGCCTTCCATCGTCGTCACCACTTCCTTGACGACCGCACCGCCCTGCGTGGCGGCCTCGCTGGCGGCCTTGGCCAGGGCATTGGCGTTCTGCGCCGACTCCGAGGTGTGGGTCACCGTGCCCGCGAGTTCTTCCATCGCGGCGGCGGTCTGCTGCAGGCTGGAGGCCGTCTGCTCGGTGCGCGCGGACAGGTCCTGGCTGCCGGCGGCGATCTGCGCCGAGGCGGTGACGATGCCGTCGGTGGCCGAGCGCACCTGCCCGACGGTCTGCCGCAGCGACTGCGCCATCGCCTGCAGCTCGGCGAGCAGACTGCCCTCGGGCGGCTGGCCGAGATCGACGGCGAGGTTGCCGCGGGCCACTTCGTGCATGGCCTGGACCGCCTGTGCCGGGTCGCCGCCGATCTGCGCGAGCACCTTGCGCGCCATCGCCACACCCAGTGCGGCAAGCGCGGCGAGCACGAACAGGGCGAAGCCGATCGACTCGACCCGCGCCGCGTTCACCGCGGCGTCGACGTCGTCCATGTACAGGCCGGCGCCGACCATCCAGTTCCACCCCGGCACCGCGATCGCGTGCTGCAGCTTCGGCACGGCCTCCTTCTGCCCGGGGCGCGGGAAGTGGACCTCGGCGAAGGCCCGGCCGTCCTTGCTGGCGCGCATCGCCTTGACGAGCACGGCCAGGGTGTCGACGCCGCGGCTGTCCATCAACTGGCCGATCATGTCCTTGCCCGACCACTCGGGCTTGAAGGGATGCATGACGCCCTTGCCGTCGAGCGTCCAGACGTAGAAGTAGTCCTTGCCCTCGCGTCCGAAGCGGGCGGCCCGGATCGCGGCCAGGGCGGCGCCCTGTGCATCCTCTGCGCTCATCCTGCCGTCGGCAGCCCGTTGCTGGTAGGCAGCGGCGATGCTCTGCGCCGATTCGACGGCGGTCATCAGTTCTGCACGCCGACCCTCGGTGATGCGCGCCTGAATCTGCAAGACGGCGAATGCGGCCAGTACGACGATGGACACCAATGCCGCGCACACCAGCGCGCCGATCTTGGCCTTGAGGGAAAGCGATCTGTTCATGGGGGAGGTCTTCTTCGGGCTGATGCGGGTCGGGGGCGCGGCGCGGCCGACCCCCTCGGGGCATATCGGACCCCGCCCGCTGCCCTTGAGCCGTTTTTTTGCGCCGCAGCATCGAGCCCCTGACGCCCGCAGGGGCATCGATGCCGGTCGTGAGGCACCACGATCTCGCGCCGCAGCCGGCGCGAACGGGACGCGGCTCAGCCCAGGCGCGCGGCCGCCTCGGTGATCGAGGCCAGCAGCGCGTCGTAGGTGTCGTGCTGCGGGTATTGCGGAAACTGCGCTGCGATGTGCGCCGGGGCATGCATCAGGAAGCCGGCGTCGGCGGCGCCGAGCATCGCGGTGTCGTTGTACGAGTCGCCGGCGGCGATGACCTTGAAGTTGAGTGATCTCAGGGCTTCGACCGCGTGGCGCTTCTGGTCGCTCTGGCGCAGCCGGTATTCGGCGACGAAGCCCTGCGCATCGGCGAGCAGTCGATGGCAGAAGAGCGTCGGCCGACCGAGCTGCTGCATCAAGGGGTCGGCGAACTCGTAGAAGGTGTCGGAGAGGATGATGAGCTGGAAGTGCGCGCGCAGGGCGTCGAGGAACTCGCGTGCACCCGGCAGCGGTGCCATGCCGGCGATCACCGCCTGGATGTCGGTCAGCTTCAGTCCGTGCTGGCGCAGCAGCGCCAGGCGCCAGCGCATCAGCTTGTCGTAGTCGGGCTCGTCGCGCGTCGTGCGGCGGAACTCGGGGATGCCGGTGCGCTCGGCGAAGGCGATCCAGATTTCGGGCACGAGCACGCCCTCGAGGTCGAGGCAGACGACTTGCATGGTGGGTCGGCGAGAGGGGAGGGATCCAGACGGCCCGCGATCGTAGCCCAGGGGCAGGGCAGGGCCGCCTGCGCCTGCGCCTGCGCTGCGCTCGCTGCTATCGCGGCGACGAGGCGTGCTCGGCGGGCGGCAGCGGCATGATTCCGGGGACGATGGGTGGACGCGGCGGGGGCGCCGATGCCGCGCCTGGTGCCGGCGCCGCGGCGCCGGCCGCGGAGCGCGCCGGGCCTGGCGGGGATGCCTGCTCCGCATCGGGGCCGGGCGGGCAGCGGCCGCGCCGCTCGGCCCAGTAGACGATGTTGCCGATCACCGCCACGCTGCCCGAGACGACGACGCTGGCCGCGGTGACCACGCCCATCGCGGCGAGCATCGCGGCGCAACCGTCGTTGTGGCAGTGGCCGAAGGTGCCGATGACCGCGGTATCCAGCACCATCTGGCGCACCATCGCACGGCATTGCGGGTCATACACCTCGGCGCTGCGCGGCACGACGATGCAGCCGGCCAGCAGGAGCGCCGCCAGGGCGGGGCCGCAGCGCACAAGGCGCTCTCGGGTGGGCGTGGGCAGCATGCGGGGCAGGTGAGGGTCCGCACCATAACCCAGCGCGAGCCGCAGGCCGGGACGTCAGCCCCAGCGACGCAAGGCCTCGAGCGAGCGCTCGGCGCCGTGTCGAATCTGGTCCGGTGCGTAGCGGTGCCCGGCCCCGACGGGGCAGGCCTGGCGCGCGGGGCAGTCCAGGGCACAGGGCGATGGCTCGCGCAGCCGCTGCGTGCGGCAGGCCGAGGCCTGCAGCACGCCCTGGTCCAGCGCATGCGCCGGGCAGGCGCCGATGCAGGGCTTGTCGTCGCAGCTCAGGCAGGGATGGGCGGATGCCGCCACGGGCGTGGCAGGAAAGCAGGTGTCGGCAAGGATCGCGACGCGGTAGGCGAACCAGCTTCCCCATTGCGCGTCGACGCCGAGCATGAAGGGCGCGGCGTGATGCCAGCCGGCGAGTGCGCCCAGGCGCTGCAGGCCGAGGTGCCGGCCCTCGGGCAAGCCGCGCGGGTAGACGAAGCGGTAGCGCGCACCCGGCGCGGCCGCGGCAAGCCAGCTCGCGGCAACGCGCAGGCTGTAGTCGTCGATCGGATCGTCGCCGCCCGGGCCTTGCGCCTGCAGGCGCTCCCACAGCCGTCGCCCGGCGTGAGCGAGCACGATCAGCTGGCGCTCATGGGCCTGCACGGCCAGCGGCGCCAGCAGATCCTGCGGCAACTGCGCGAGCGCGAAGACATGCTGGCGGTTCAGGCCGGCCTCGTCGAGCCGGTGCCGCAGCGCCAGGCCGCTCACCGCACGCCCCGGCGCGCGGCACACGCCGCGGTTGCCCGGCGCAGACGGCGCGCGGCGCTCATCGGCCGCCGCCCGCGCGCTGCGGCAACGTCGCCCGCTCGGGCTCCCCGACGTGGCCGATGACGATGTCCATCAACTCGTTGGTGATCTCGTCCTGGCGCTGCGTGGCCATCTGCCGGCGCAGCTCGTCCAGGCGCTCGTCGACCGACTTCTCGGCCTGCTGCATCAGCGCCAGGCGTGCCGCGTTCTCGGTGACGATGGCTTCGGCCGCGGCGCGGAACACGCTGGCAAAGAGATGGTTGCGCACGAGGGCCGCCAGCAGCGCCTGCGGCGGCATGGCGAAGTCCGGCAGCGCGCGCGAAGGCCAGCGCCGCGGCGCCTGCAGCAGGGTCGGCGCCAGCGGCAGCAGCGTGCGCACGACGGGCAGGCGGCCACCGTGCTCGCTGCGCTGCGTGTACGCCAGCGCAACGCCGAGGGCGGCGAGCGGCTCGCCCCGGCTGGCCTGCTCGATGTGCGCGACGAGCTCGGCGGCGACGCGCCCGATGCCTTCAGCCGAGGCCGGCGGCATGAGCACATGGCCCGGCTGCAGCCCGCACTCGTGCAGCGCCGCGGCCAGCCGCGCACCGACGCAGAGCACGAGGCGGCGGCGCGCGACGTGCGTCTGGTCGGCCAGCCACTGCTGCAGGCTGCGCGCGACGAGCTCGTTGTAGTTGCCGCAGAAGCCGTGGTCGGAGCCGAAGGCCAGCAGCACCTGCTGGCGCTGCGGCGCCGGCGCGGGCAGCGCCTGCGTCCCCATGCGAAAGGCAAAGGCGCTGAAGCCGCGCCGCAGGGCGGCGTGAAAGGCCTCGATCGCGCCGGCCGCGTGCTCGTAGGGCGCGGCATTGATGGCGGCCATCGTCTTCATCGTGCGCACGATGCCGCGGATGCTCGCGAGCGTGTGCGCCCGCCGCGCGAGGTGTTCCAGATCCTGCGCCATCGGCGTGCGGTTCAGCCTGCAGACGCCTGCGGCCGCCGGCCGGGCTGCGCCAGCTGCGACCCGCGCGCCGCGCGCAGGGCCTGGCGCGCGACCCCGACGATCGCCTCCTGCTCGGCCTCGTCGAGCGCGTGCTGCTGGCCGATGCGCGGCACCAGGTGCGCGAGCTCGCGTCCGGCGGCGCCGCGCACGGCGTCCATCGCCGCGGCCATGTCCTGCTCGGCGCAGTCGTCGAAGAGACCGCGCATCGCCGCCAGCAGCACGACGATCTGCTGCAGCTCCGGCATCGGGTCGCGCTCGGCCTGGCGCAGCGCCAGGCGTACCGCGGCCCCGCGCTGCAGGCGCGCGCGCACGCCCGGGTCCAGACGCGTGCCGAAGCGGGCGAAGTCCTCCAGCGCCTCGAACTGCGACAGCGTCATGCGCAGGTTGGCCGAGACCCGGCGCAGGCTGCGCCCTTGCGCCTTGCCGCCCACGCGCGACACCGAAAGCCCGAGATCCACCGCCGGGAACTGGTTCTTCTGCACCAGCCGTGGCGAGAGGTAGATCTGCCCGTCGGTGATCGAGATCAGGTTGGTCGGGATGTAGGCCGAGAGGTTCTCGGCCTCGGTCTCGACGACGGCCAGGGCGGTGATCGAGCCGCCGCCGTGCTCGGGGCCGAACTGGCCGGCGCGCTCGAGCAGCCGCGCGTGCACGTAGAAGATGTCGCCGGGGAAGGCCTCGCGCCCGGGCGGGCGCCGCAGCAGCAGCGACAGCTCGCGGTAGGCGCGTGCGTGGTGCGTGAGGTCGTCGAAGACCAGCAGCATGTCCCGGCCCTGGGCGCAGAAGTGCTCGGCCATGCTCATCGCCGCATAGGGCGCGAGGTAGGCCAGACCCGGCGCCTCCTCGTCGCCGGCGTTGACGACGATGCTGCGCCCGAGCATGTCGTGCTCGGCGAGCGCCTGCACGACGCGCGCCACCGCGTCGCCGCGCTGGCCGATGGCGCAGTACACGCACAGCAGCTGCGAGTGCCGCTGGTTGATCAGGGCGTCGAGCGCGAGCGAGGTCTTGCCCGTCTGGCGGTCGCCGATGATGAGCTGGCGCTGACCCAGGCCGACCGGAATGGCGGCGTCGACGGCCTTGATGCCGGTGGCCAGCGGCCGTGCCACCGGCATGCGCGCGAGGATGCCCGGCGCCTCGGCCTCGACGGCGCGCTGCGCGACGGCGTCCACCGGCCCCTTGCCGTCGCGCGGGCGGCCGAGCGCGTCGACGACGCGGCCCAGCAGCGCCGATCCGACCGGCGTGGTGACGACCTTGCCCGTGCGATGCACGCTCTCGCCGGGATGGATGGCGCGCGCCGGCCCGAGCAGCACGACGCCCAGGCGCCCGGGCTCGAGGTCCATCACCACGCCATGCACGCCGCTGGCGAAGACGAGCTGCTCCTCGGCGAGCGCGCGCGCCAGGCCCGAGACGGTGGCGACGCCGTCGCCGACGTGCGTGACGACGCCGGTCTCGACGATCTGCGGCGACGGCGCGGGCAGCGAGAGCAGGCGCGCGCGCCACTGCGCGAAGGCGTCGGCGCTCGCGGTCGCGCCGTGCATGGCCTCAGCGCGCGGCACCGGCAGCCCCGGCGGCCCCCGCGGCAGCGCGCGCGCTGCCCGGGCGCCGCGCCGCAAGGCAGGCCGCCTGGTCCTGCAGCACCGCCTCGTCCAGGCCGTCCATGAAGCTCTCGAGCGTCCAGGCCGCGCGCGCCGCGCCGAGCTGCACCACCAGCCCCGGCGCCTGCGTGTCGTCGACCGCAAAGCGCAGCTGCACGCCGGGCAACAGGCGGGCAAACTCCTCGCGTACCTGCGTCTTGGCAGCTTCGTCGAGCGCGGCGTGCGTGCTCAGCAGGGCCAGCTTGCTGTCCCCGGCGGCTGCCGCGAGCTCGCCCGCCAGCGGTGCCAGCTGGCGGCCGGCGTGGCGTGCAATCGCAGCCTCGAGCGGCGCGTCGGCCAGGTCGTGCATGACCTTGCGCGTGAGCTCGAGCAGGGTCAGGGCGCCCGCCTGCTGCAGACGCTGCACGAACTCGGCGTGTTCGGCGTCGAGGTGGCGTTGCCACTCCTTTTGCTCCTGGGCGCGCAGCGCGCGCGCTTCGACCAGGATCTGGTCACGCTCCTGCTCGGTGACCTGCAGCGCCTGCGCGACCACCGCGTCGCGCTCGGAGGCGACCTGCTCGTGCCGGCGCAGGAAGTCTTCCTCGGCGGCGAGCGCCTGCACGCGCGCCTCCTCGGCGCTGGCCAGGCGGCGCGCGATCTCGGCCTCGCGGGCGTCGATGCCGTCGAGGATGGGGCGGTAGAGGAAGCGTTTCAGCAGCCAGACGAGCAGCAGGAAGTTGGCGAGCTGCGCGACGACGGTGACCCAGTCGATGGACATGGGCCTCAGCCTCCGACGGCCGGCTTGACGGCGTCCCAGAAGGGGTTGGCGAAGATGAGGATGAGGGCGACGACGAAGCAGTAGATGCCCGAGGACTCGACCATCGCCAGGCTGACGAAGAGCGTGCGCGAGAGCGTCGGCGCGGCATCGGGCTGCTGGGCGATCGCCGCCATCGCAGCGGCGGCGGCGCGGCCCTCGCCGAGCGCGGCGCCGAAGGAGCCGATGGCCACGGTCAGCCCCGCGGTGAGGACGGAGACGAGGGCGATGAGCGAGAAGTCGGTCATGGGATGGCGTCCGGGTCGTCTGCAGGTGATGGGTCGGCCATCGCCGCGGCGATGTAGACCGCGGCGAGGGTGGCGAAGATGTAGCCCTGGATCACGCCCACCAGCAGGCTGAAGAGGTTCATGATCGCCGGGAAGAAGAAGGGCGCGATGCCCAGCAGGATGGCGGCGATGACGGCGCCGCTCATGACGTTGCCGTAGAGGCGGATGGCCAGCGAGATCGCGCGCGACACCTCGCCCAGCAGGTTCAGCGGCAGCAGCAGCAGCGAGGGTTGCGCGAACTTGGCCAGGTACTGGCGCAGGCCGCCGTGCGCGACACCGAAGGCCGGCACCGCCAGCAGCACGGCCAGCGTCAGCGCGACCGTGGTGGAGAGCGAGCCGGTGGGCGCGCGGAAGCCCGGCACGATGGCGAGCAGGTTGGACGTCGCGATGAAGAGGAAGAGCGTGCCCGCGAAGATCATGACGCGGTGCACGGCGTGCTGGGCCAGGGCCTGGATCTGCGACTCGATCAGCTTGACGAGGACCTCGAGCGCATTGCGCCAGCGGCCCGGTGCGGCGTCGGCGCGCAGATTGCGCGTCGCCAGCCAGGACACGGCAACCAGCAGTGCCATCACGATCCAGGTGTTGACGATGGTCGCGTTCAGCCGCAGGACGCCGAGGTCCAGCACGATGCTGTCATCGGGGGTGAGCTGCATTCAGCGGCCCTGCGCGCCGGGGGAGGCGTTCGATCCGCGCCCGCGCACGCGGCGCAGCGCCAGCGTGCGCGCGAGCAGGAAGGCCAGCAGCAGGCCGCACAGCGATCCCAGCGGATGGCTGCGCGCGGCAAGCCAGGCGCCAAGGGCCAGCAGAAGCACCGCGCGCAGCGTGAAGCTCGCCAGCAGCACCAGCGCCGGGTGTCTTGCGCGCAGCGCGCGGTGCATGCCCAGGGCCAGGCCCGCGAAGTAGAGCGCGCTGGCCGGCAGGCCAAGCGCGAAGCCGCCGAGGGCGGCCAGCACCACGCGCTCGCCGGCTTCAATCATGCGGCTGCTCCTTGCCGCTGCGGCGCGGCCGGTCGGCCAGGGACTTGCGGTTCTCGCGCCCGATCCAGTCCCAGGCCACCAGCACACCGATGGCCACGCCCCCGAGGATCAGCGCCAGCGTCCACGAAAAGCGCTGCGGCGCGATGCGGTCCAGCCACAGGCCGAGCAGCGCGCCGCCGACGGTCGGAACGGCCACCGACCAGCCGACGACGCCGAAGGCGCCGAGCCCGCTCAAGGGGCTGGCGCCGGGATGCCTGCGGCGGTGCTGCATGCGCTGCGCATCGCGGCGGATGCCGTCCAGCGCGGAGGAGTCTTCTTCGTTCATGGCGCAGGCCGTCCTTGCACCGGTCAAGGCCGCGGCTTCTGCAGTTCGCCGAAGCGGCGCACGATGCCCGTCTCCAGCCGCGACAGCGCGGTGCGGGCCAGTCGCTCCTCTTCGTCGACCTCGCGCAGCGCCGCGGCGACGGTCGCCGACAAGGCCTCGAGGCTGTCGCCGCGCACGGCGCGGCGCACCGCGATCTCGACGTGGTGGTCATGCTTGACGAGCAGGCCGTGGTCGATGCCGAAGAAGAGTTCGCCGCCCTCGGCATCGGTCAGCACCAGCACCGAGGGCACGAGTGCGGCGACATGGTCCGCGTGGCCGGGCAGCAGGCCGAAGGCGCCGTTCTCGGCCACCGCGTAGAGCTTGCGCGCCGCGCCGCTGAAGAGCAGGCGCGTGGGCAGGCGCAGGCTGACCTGCATGGCTCGCGGCGGCGTCATGCCGCCTGCGCCGGGTGCGGCAGCGACCCGATCATGTAGTAGTCCATCTCGTCGTCGTCGAAGCGGCTGTGCGAGAGGATGTGCTCGCAGCCGAGCAGCGTGTCCTGCATCGGCACGCGCGCGCCCGCGGTGCCGCTGAACATCTCGGCGACGTGAAAGGGCTGCGTGAGGAAGCGCTCGAGGCGCCGCGCACGCGCGACGACGGCGCGGTCCGCGGCCGAAAGTTCCTCCAGCCCGAGCATGGCGATGATGTCGCGCAGTTCCTCGTACTGGGCCAGCGTGCGGCGCACCGCGCGCGCGATGTCGTAGTGGCGCTGGCCCACCACCGCCGGCGCGAGCATGACCGAGCTCGAGGCCAGCGGATCGACTGCCGGGTAAAGGCCTTCGCTGGCGCGCTTGCGCGAGAGCACGACCGAGGCCGAGAGGTGCGAGAAGATGTGCACCGCCGCCGGGTCGGTGAAGTCGTCGGCCGGCACGTACACCGCCTGCACCGAGGTGATGGCGCCGCTCTGCGTCGAGGTGATGCGCTCCTGCAGCTCGGCCAGTTCGGTGGCCAGCGTCGGCTGGTAGCCCACGCGCGAGGGCATGCGCCCGAGCAGGCCCGAAACCTCGGCGCCGGCCTGCACGAAGCGAAACACGTTGTCGATGAGCAGCAGCACGTCCTGGCGCATCTCGTCGCGGAAGTACTCCGCCACCGTGAGCGCCGTCTTGCCGACGAGGAAGCGCACCCCCGGCGCCTCGTTCATCTGCCCGAAGAGCATCACCGTCTTGTCGCGCACCCCGGCCTCGCCCATCTCGCGGTAGAGCTCCTCGGCCTCGCGCGAGCGCTCGCCGATGCCGCAGAACAGGCTCACCCCCCGGTAGTGCTGCACGGTGTTGTGGATGAGCTCGTTGATGAGCATCGTCTTGCCCACGCCCGCGCCGCCGAACAGGCCGGTCTTGCCGCCGCGCTCGATCGGCGCCAGCAGGTCGATGGCCTTGATGCCGGTCTCGAGCACCGTGCCGCGCACGACGCGCTGTTCGAGCGGCGGCGGATCGCGATGGATCGACCGCCACTGCGTCACTGCCGGTGGTGGCCCGCCGTCGATGGGATCGCCGAAGACGTTGAGCACGCGCCCGAGCACCGCCTTGCCCACCGGCACCTGCAGCGGCGCGCCGGTGGCGCGCACCGCCTCGCCCAGCGCCAGGCCGCGCACCGGCGCCAGCGCGATGCAGCGCGCGGTGCGCGCATCGAGCAGGGTGCTGACTTCGAGCGGCAGCGCGCCGGCGTGCAGCAGGTCGCGCACGCGCGGGGCGTCGCTGTCGAAGCGCACGTCGACGACATCGCCACGCACACGCAGCACCTTGCCGACGTTCCCGGCGCCTGCCTCGGCAGCGCCACTGACAGCGATTCCCGACCCCATGCCTCCCGACGCGCGTCCCGGCTGCGAATGCGGCGCCCCCCACGAGGAAGACGCTGCGGGCGACTCTGCCCGAAAGCGCCGCCTGCGTCCAGAGCTTCTTGCGCGTGCATGCCGGCGCGCCCGCGGCCGCGCCCGACCGATGCCCCTGTCACGCATCCAGCCTTCGCGCGCCGCGCGCCGGGGCTGCTGCTAACATGCCCCGGCATCCGAAGCCACGCAGCGAGTACGCGCCATGAGCCTGTTCGACGCCATGATGAACGCAGGGACGAAGGTGCCCACGACCGAAGCCGAACGCGACGAGCTGGTGATCACCGAGGTCTCGACCGGCTACTGGACCTATCACCTCTCGCGCAGGCGCAACATCATGCGCGGCCTGTGCGGGGCACCGACGCTGCCGACGGCGATGCCGCTCTCGGCCTGGGGCGTACCGGGCGACGACAGCCTGCCCAAGCACAAGCACCCCGCCTACTGCGAGAAGTGCGCCAAGCTGGCCTGGCCCGAGGGCCGGCCCGACCTGCCGAAGTAGGGCCGCCCGCATCGCGCCCATGCCGGCGGCGTGGGCGCGGGTGAGGGCCGGCCGCGGTGCGTCGCGGCAGCGCTCGCCCTGGACGGCCGGGCGACGCCTCAGGCGCCGAGCCTGAACACCGCCACCGCCTGCACGAGTTGCTGCGCCTGCTCCTCGAGGCTGGTGGCGGCGGCGGCGGTTTCCTCCACCAGCGCGGCGTTGTGCTGCGTCGTCTGGTCCATGCGGCCGACGGCCGCGCCGACTTCCGACACGCCCTGGCTCTGCTCGGCGCTGGCGCTGCGGATCTCGCCCATGATGCTGCTCACGCGGCCGATCGACGCGACGATCTCCTGCATGGTCGCGCCGGCCCGGTCCACGAGCGCGGTTCCGGCGTCGACCTGCTCGACGCTGGCGCCGATCAGCGACTTGATCTCGCGTGCGGCGTCGGCACTGCGCTGCGCGAGGCTGCGCACCTCGGAGGCGACGACGGCGAAGCCCCGGCCCTGCTCGCCGGCGCGCGCGGCCTCGACCGCGGCGTTGAGCGCGAGGATGTTGGTCTGGAAGGCGATGCTGTCGATGGTGCCGATGATCTCGGAGATCTTCTGCGAGCTCGCCTGGATCGCCTTCATCGTCTGCACGACCTGCGTCATCACCGTGCCGCCCTGGCCGGCGACGGCGCTCGCCCCCTGGGCCAGCTCGCTGGCCTGGCGCGCGTTGTCGGCGTTGTGGACGACGGTGGAGCCGAGCTGTTCCATCGAAGCCGCCGTCTGCTGCAGCGCGCTGGCCTGCTCCTCGGTGCGCTGGCTCAGGTCGAGGTTGCCGCGCGCGATCTGCGCGCTGGCGGTGGCCACGCTTTCGGCGTTGCCGCGCACCTGGCCGACGACGCTGCCCAGGCGGCCCTGCATGTCGCGCAGCGCGCTCAGCAGCCGGCCGAGTTCGTCGCGGCCGCCGTCGGGCACCGCGGTGCCGAGGTCGCCTTCGGCCACCGCCTGCGCCACGCGCACCGCTGCGGCAGCCGAATTCGTGGTGGCGCGGGCGATCGCCCACATCAGCCACGCGCTCAGCGCGCCCAGCAGGGCGATGGCCAGCGCCATGCCGACGAGCTCGGTGCGCGCCGCGGCAAGCCGTGCGCTGGCACGGGTCTCCAGGTGCTTGAAGGCCTCGGTGCTGAAGGCGAAGACGTCGTTGAGTGCCTTGGTGCTGGCTTCGAAGTAGTCCTTGGGCGCGAGCTGCAGCAGCTCCGCCTTGACGAGCTGGGTGTCGATGAGCGTGAAGAGGGACTTGAGGCCGGCATCGGCCTTGAGCCTGGACCCGCTCATGAGCTGCTGCAGCTCGCTGCTGTCCCTGGCCGCGATGCCCAGGGCCTTGACCCCCGCGGCATCGCGCTCGTGCGCCATCGTCAGCAGCGCCTGCAGCTCGGCTCGCCCTGCAGGCCCGAGCGTTCCCTGGCCCAGGGCCTCGACGCCGCGCGCGCGCAGCTGCCCGAGCGATTCGGTCATCCTCGGCAGCAGCGCGAGAACGGCGTTCTGCAGGTGGTAGTCGGCCGCCTCGGCCTGCAGCACGAGGCCGCTGGCCTGCGTCAGATCTTCCAGCAGATCGAGCTGGCTGCCGATGAGACGGCTGTGGCGGGTGAAGCTGTCCGGCACGGTGACCGCTCCCTTGCCGACCGCCGTGCTCAGCGCCTGCGCGGTCTTGGCGCTCTCGGCCTGGCGCTTGGCGAGGTCGGCATCGCCAAAGGCCGCGAACGCCGCTTCCGCAGCCGTGAGGGCCGCGGCGAGCTCCTTGGCCTTGGCCTTCTGCCCGGCGGCCATCGAGTCGTCGCCGCCCAGAAGCCCGGCGGCCAGGCCGCGCTGTTGCTGGGTGAGCTGCACCAGGTGCAGCAGCGCGCGTGCGGGCTCGATGCCGGCCTGCTGCTGCTGCGCGGCGCGAATCTCCTGCACCGCGTCGACGACGACGAGCGCGCTCGGCCCGGCCAGCATGCATGCGGTGAGGCCGCCGATCAGCGCGAACTTGGCGGGCATCGACAGGTGGCGAATGAAGTTCATGGCTGAGCTCGCTTGGGGCTTACGGGGACGACGTTGATCGGGTCGGGGCGGCCTCTGGCGCCGCGCTCCGACATCGCAGGCGTGATTTCGGCACCGAAGAGCATGGGCCTTAGACCCGAAATGCACGCCTTCCGTGCGCTTCTTGCGCGCGCCGTGGCGAACGCGCCCGCGCCGGCTGCCCCCGGCAGTCCGGCTGCGACAAACCCGGAACCGCGGCGGGGAGGCGCGCGAATACGGCGTCGAATCGGCCGCTTATCCGGCTCAAGTCGGCGGCCCGCGCGGGCACGATCGGTGACGCTGCACAAGGCAGCGCATTGCACGAGGCCATGGCCGATTCCCAGGACAAGCCGCTGCCGGCATCGGCGCGCAAGCTCAGGAAGGCACGCGAGGACGGGCAGCTGCCGCGCTCGCGCGACCTCGGCCACGCCGCGGCCATCGGCGTGGGCGCGCTGCTGCTGGTGGCGCTGGGGCCGCGCGTCGTCGAGCATCTTCGCGGCGCCCTGGCCGCGGCGCTGCAGTTCGACGCGACGGCGCTGGCCGAGCGCGACGCCATGCTGCGCCAGCTCATGACACTGGGCCTGCAGGCGCTGCTGCTGGTGCTGCCGCTGGGTGTGGCGATGATTCTGGCCGCGCTGGCCGCGGCGCGCCTGTGCGGCGGCTGGAACTGGACGCTCAAGCCCCTGGAGCCCAAGCTCAGCAAGCTCAATCCGATCTCCGGTCTGGGCCGCATCTTCTCCAAGGTGCAGCTCATCGAGACCCTCAAGTCCTGCGTGCTGGCGACCTTGCTGCTGGGGCTCGGTGCCCATTACCTGTGGCGCGAACTCTGGGTCTACGCCGGCATGACGCAGCAGCCGCTGGCCACGGCGCTGGCCAGCTCGGGCGAGCTGCTGCGCGGCGGCCTGGTGCTGGTGCTGCTCGTGCTCGCCGGCTTCGCCCTGGTCGACGTGCCGCTGCAGCGCTGGCGCAATGCGCACCAGCTGCGCATGACGCACCAGGAGGTGAAGGACGAGTACAAGCAGGTCGAGGGCAACGCCGAGGTCAAGGGCCAGATCAAGGCGCGCATGCGCCAGATGGCGCGCCGGCGCATGCTGGCTGCGGTGCCGCAGGCCGACCTGGTGGTGATGAACCCGACGCACTACGCGGTGGCGCTGAAGTACGACGAGGCGACGATGGCCGCGCCCACGGTGGTGGCCAAGGGCAGCGACCTGCTGGCGATGAAGATCCGCGACCTCGCCGCCGAGCATCGCGTGCCCGTGCTGCAGGCGCCGCCGCTGGCGCGTGCCCTGTATGCGCACGCCGAGATCGACGCGCAGATCCCCGCCGCGCTCTTTGCCGCGGTGGCGCAGGTGCTGGCCTGGGTGTACCAGCTGCGCCATGCCGCCGCGGGCGTGGACCTGCCGGCGCCGCAGCCGCCCGTGCCGCCCGAGCTCGACCCGCAACAGGGCGGCGCCGCGAGGCCGCGCCGTAGGAGCACCCGATGAGATCACTGATGCAGCGCCTGCAGACGTGGATCGGCCCGCACGCCGGGCAGGTGAAGACGCTGACCATCCCCCTCTTCGTCGTGCTCATGCTGACGATGATGGTGCTGCCGCTGCCGGCCTTCCTGCTGGATCTGCTGTTCACCACCAACATCGCGATGGCGCTGATGGTGATGATGGTCTCGGCGCAGATGGTCAAGCCGCTGGATTTCACCGCGCTGCCGACGGTGCTGCTGGTGACGACGCTGATGCGGCTGTCGCTGAACGTCGCCTCCACGCGCGTGGTGCTGATGGACGGCCACAACGGCCCGGGCGCGGCGGGCAAGGTGATCGAGTCCTTCGGGCACGTGCTCATCGGCGACAACTTCGCCGTCGGCCTGATCGTCTTCGCCATCCTCGTCGTCATCAACTTCGTCGTCGTCACCAAGGGCGCCGAGCGCATCGCCGAGGTCGGCGCGCGCTTCACCCTGGACGCCATGCCGGGCAAGCAGATGGCGATCGACGCCGACCTCAACGCCGGCCTCATCGACGAGCAGGAGGCGAAGAAGCGCCGTGCCGAGGTCGGCGAGGAGGCGGACTTCTTCGGCTCCATGGACGGTGCCAGCAAGTTCGTGCGCGGCGACGCCATGGCCGGCCTGCTGATCCTCTTCATCACCATCGTCGGCGGCTTCATCATCGGCATGGCCAGCCACGGCATGAGCGCAGGCGAGGCCGCCGGCAGCTACATCACGATGGCGGTCGGCGATGCGCTGGTGGCGCAGATCCCGGCGCTGCTGATCTCGGTGGCCTCGGCGATGGTCGTCTCGCGCGTGGGCAAGGACGAGGACGTGGGTTCGCAGATCCGCGGCCAGGTGTTCGACTCGCCGCGCTCGCTGGCCATTGCCGCGGGCATCGTCTTCGGCCTGGGCCTGGTGCCGGGGATGCCGCATGTCGTCTTCTGGCTCGTCGGCGGGGCGCTGGGCTGGCTGGCCTGGATGCTGCTCAGGCGCCTGCGTGCCGAGGCCGCACAGGCGGCCGCACCGCGACCGGCCGGCGACGCGCCGGTGGCCGGCACCGAGGCGAGCTGGGACGACCTGGCGCCGGTGGACACCCTGGGCCTGGAGGTCGGCTACCGCCTGATCACGCTCGTCGACAAGGCGCGCGCCGGCAGTGCCGCCGACCTGCTCGGGCGCATCAAGGGCGTGCGCAAGAAGTTCGCGCAGGACGTGGGCTTCCTGCCGCCGCCGGTGCACATCCGCGACAACCTCGAGCTCAAGCCGAGCACCTACCAGATCACGCTGCGCGGCGCCGTCGTGGGGCAGGGCGAGGCCTTCCCGGGCCAGTCCCTGGCGATCAACCCCGGCGGCGCGACCATCCAGCTGCCCGGCACGAAGACCACCGACCCGGCGTTCGGGCTGCCGGCGGTGTGGATCGAGGAGCGTCACAAGGAGACCGCCCAAATGAGCGGATTTACGGTTGTTGATTGCAGCACCGTCGTGGCGACCCACCTCTCACACTTGATGCAGGTGAGTGCCGCGCGGCTGCTGGGTCGGGTGGAGACCCAGGCGCTGGTCGAGCACGTCACCAAGCTGGCCCCGAAGTTGATCGAGGACGTGGTCCCCAAGATGGTCGGAATCTCCACGCTGCAGAAGGTGCTGCAGCTGCTGCTCGAAGAAGGCGTGCACATCCGCGACATGCGCTCGATCGTCGAGTGCCTGGCCGAGCACGCCGGCAGCGTCACCGACCCGGCGGAGCTGGTGGCGCGCATCCGCGTGCACCTGGCGCCGATGATCGTGCAGCAGATCTACGGCCCGGTGACCGAACTAGACGTGATCGCGCTCGAGCCCGAGCTCGAGCGCCTGGTGGCACAGGCGCTGTCCTCGCCGCATGGTGCGGCGCTCGACCCGGGCGTGGCCGAGACGCTGACGAAGAGCGCCGCGGAAACCACGACGCGGCAGGAGAGCCTGGGCCTGCCGGCGTGCCTGCTCGTCCCCGACCTGCTGCGCGCGCCGATCGCCCGGCTGCTGCGCCGCGCCGCGCCGCGCCTGCGCGTGCTCTCGCACAGCGAAATCCCTGAAACCCATTCGATCCGCATCGGCTCGGTCATCGGAGGTCTGGCATGAACCTCAAGCGCTTCACCGGTCGCAGCTCTCGCGAGGCGCTGGCCCTCGTGCGGCAGGCCTTCGGCAAGGACGCCGTCGTGATGTCCACCCGCCCCTGTCCCGAAGGGGTGGAGGTGCTGGCGATGGCGCCCGAGAGCCTGCCCCAGCTCGAGAGGCTGGGTGCGGCGGCGCCCTCGGCGGTGTCCGGGGCGGTGCGTGCGGCGGCGTCGCGGTCCGCGCCGGCTTCGATCGCGCTCGTGCCCACCGACGATCCGGTCGAGCGCGACGTCGAGCGACTGGCGATGAGCACGCTCTCCTTCCAGGACTACGTGCGCGAGCGCATGCTCAAGCGCCGCCGCAGCGAGCTGGACGGGCAGGCCGCCGTGCCGGCCGAAGAGCCGCGCGCCGTGCCGGCCGCGCCGGCCGCGCCGGCCGCGCCTCGCGCCGCGGTGGCGCCGGCGGCGGTGTCCGACGCCGAGACGCAGCTGCTGCGCGGGCTGCAGGAGCAGATGCGCGCTGCCGAGGCGACGAGCCTGGGACCGCGCGTCGCCGTGCCCGAGCGCGCCTCGATCGAGTTGCAGCGCGAACAGCAGGAGATGCTGCGCGAGCTGCGCTCGGTGCGCGGGCTGATCGAGCAGCGCTTTGGCGAGCTGGCCTTCATCGAGAAGCTGCAGCGCCAGCCGCGACAGGCGCTCCTCAGCCACCGGCTGCTCGAGTGCGGCTTCTCGCCGGCGCTGGTGCGCAAGCTGGTGGAGAGCCTGCCGGTCGAGGGCGACGAGGCGGAATGGGCCGGCGGCATCCTGCAGCGCAACCTGATCACCGGTGAGCAGGAAAGCGCGCTCGAGGACCAGGGCGGCGTCTACGCCCTCATCGGACCCACCGGCGTGGGCAAGACGACGAGCACCGCCAAGCTGGCCGCGGCCTTCGCGGCGCGGCACGGCGCCGGCAACCTCGGCCTGATCACGCTGGACGCCTACCGCATCGGCGCCCACGAGCAGCTGCGCGCCTACGGCCGCATCCTCGGCGTGCCGGTGCACACCGCGCACGATCGCGCCTCGCTCGACGACCTGCTCGAGCTGCTGGCGGGCAAGAAGATGGTGCTCATCGACACCGCCGGCATGGCGCAGCGCGACACGCGCACCAAGGAACTGCTCGACATGCTCACGCACCGCGCCGTCAACCGGCTGCTGGTGGTGAACGCCGCCAGCCAGGGCGAGACGGTCGAGGACGTGCTCTCGGCCTACCGCGCCGGCACCTGCCGCGGCGTCATCCTCTCGAAGATCGACGAGGCGATGAAGCTCGCGCCGGCGCTGGACGCGCTCATCCGCCACAAGGTCAAGGTGCTGGCGGTGGCCAACGGCCAGCGCGTTCCCGAGGACTGGCATCGCCTGTCGGCGCAGGCGCTGGTGCAGCGCGCGCTGCGCAGCGGCGGCTCGGCCGCCTGGAAGCTCGACAACGTCGACGTCAAGCTCGTCTTCAGCGGCCAGGCCGCGCGGGGCCCGGCGATGACCGGCGTGGGCGCCTGAAGCGAAGGCCAAGAGGATGCACGCCATGCTCGACGACGCAGCCCCGCGCACGCGGCGCTTCGAGGACCTGCCCGACCAGGCCAGCGGCCTGCGCCGCCTCTTCGCCGGGGCACGCCGCCGGCAGTTGCTGCCGGTGGTCGCCAACCCCTTCGTCCCCGCCGGCCAGGCGGTGCTCGGACTGCTCAGCACGGCGCTGGCCGCGCAAGGGCGCCGCGTGCTCGTCGTCGACGCCGCCGGCACCGCGCCGCGGCCGCACGAGATGGCGGTGATCGATCTCGCCGCCGGCGTCGAGACGCTGCATCCCCAGGTCGCCTACCTGGCCGCGCGCGGCCTGCCACTGGCCCATGTCGACGCACGCGGCTCGGCGGCGTCCTTCGTCGACGCCGTCGGCGACGCCGCACCGGCCTGCGACCTCGTGTTGCTGCACGCCGATCCGACCGACCTGGCGCGCATGCTCGGCCGGCGCGCGGCGCGGCCGCTGCTGCTGGCCGCCGATGACCCGGAGGCGATCAAGCAGGCCTACGCCGGCTGCAAGCTGCTGGCGCAGCGCTGCGCCCTCCTGACCTTCGACCTGCTGCTGGCAGCCAGCCCCCTCGGGCGCCGTGCCGGCCTGATCGTCGAGCGCCTGGCCAGTTGTGCCGACACCTTCCTCGGTGCCGTGCTGTACGCGAGTGCGACGGTCGACCCGTTGCGCGACCCGCAGGCCGCGCAGGACGAGGACCTTGCCCGTCTGCTGCAGGCCCAGATCGACGCGGGCGCGGACGGCCGCCTGCCGCCTGCCTCGGGCGCGGCGCGCGCGTCGACCGGGCCGCAGCCCCGTGCCATGGCGCCGCGCGAGGCCGCGCTCGCCGCCCTTTGATCCGATCCATCCACAGGCTTGTCACCATGTACACCGCCAAGGGACAACTCGACGCCAGCTCGCTGCTGCGGCAGTACAGCCCCCTCGTGCGCCGGCTGGCGCACCAGATGATCGCCAAGCTGCCGGCCAACGTCGAGCTCGACGACCTGATCCAGGTCGGCATGATCGGGCTGTCGGACGCACTGACGCGCTTCGACGCCGCGCAGGGCGTGCAGTTCGAGACCTTTGCCACGCAGCGCATCCGCGGCGCCATGCTCGACGAGCTGCGCGGCAGCGACTGGATGAGCCGCGGCGACAGGCGCCACCAGCGTTCGATCGAGAACGCCGTCCATCGCCTCGAGCAGCGCCTGGGCCGCGCGCCCAGCGAAGGCGAGATCGCCGCGGAGATGGGGCTCGGGCTGAGGGAGTACCAGGAACTGCTGGGCAAGGTGCGCGGCACGCAGCTGATCTACCTCGAGGACATGAGCAGCGACGGCGGTGACGACGACTACCTGGACCGCCACGTCGCCGACGAGGAGGCCAATCCGCTGGGGCGCGTCGAGGACCAGCGCATGCGCCGTGCCCTCGTCGATGCGATCAAGAACCTGCCCGAGCGCGAGCAGCTGGTGATGAGCATGTACTACGAGCAGGACATGAACCTGAAGGAGATCGCGGCCGTGCTCGGCGTCACCGAGAGCCGCGTGTGCCAGCTGCACAGCCAGTCGATCGCTCGGCTGCGCACGCGGCTGCGCGAGTGGTAGCGGCGGCCCGAAGGCCCCGCGACGCGGCCTTCGCGGTCAAGGTCGGCGTGGCATTCGAACAGGAGCGCAAGGCAATGTTCAAGCTGATCAGGCGGCGCGAGGCGGCAGATGCCGAAGCCGGCGTCGAAGCGGTCGTCGACGCCGCCGTCCCCGATGCGCGCGCGCTGGCGGCCCGCCTGAGCGGCCACGCGAGCCTGATGGGCCGCGATGCGGCCGAGGTGCGTGGCGTGCTCGACGACAGCACGCGCCTGGCGACGGCGCAGGCCAGCGCCCTGCAGGGATTGGGTGGCGACGCGCGCACGCTGCTGCAGAGTCAGCAGGCGATCGATCGCGAGGCCTCGGGCGGCCTGGCCGCGGCACGGAGTGCGCGCGAGGCGGTGCAGGCGCTGGGAGGCGAGGTGAGCGCCATCGTGCAGACGCTGCAGCAGGTGGCCGAGGCCGCGGGGCAGATCACGCAGATCGCGCTGCAGACCCGCCTCGTGGCCTTCAACGCCTCGGTCGAGGCCAAGCGTGCCGGCGATGCCGGGCGCGGCTTCGGGGTTGTCGCCGACGCCGTCAAGGATCTCGCGGCCCGGGTCGAATCCTCGTCCAAGGACATCATGGGCACCGTGGCCACCCTGGAGGAGCGCATCGCGCTGCTGGCGCGCGAGACCGCGCGCCCGAGCGAAGGTGCGCAAGAGCAGGGGCAGGTGCACACCGCGCTGCAGCAGGTCGAGCAGGCGATGCAGCGCATCGGCGAGGCGAGCCGGCTGGGCAGCGGACAGTGCGGCGAGCTTGACCGCAGCATGGGCGGCATCGAAGCGTCGATGCAGCGTACGGCGCAGGCGCTGGAGTCGGCGCTGCAGCGGACCGAGACTTTCCTGCAGGTGTCCGAGCAGCTGATCGAGGCGGTCGCCGATTGCGGCGTACAGACCGAGGACACGCCCTACATCGCTGCTGCCCAGCAGGCCGCGATGCAGGTCGGCAAGCTGCTCGAGGACGCCCTGCGCACGGGCGCGTCATCGGCCGCGGACTTGTTCGACGAACGCTATGTCCCGGCCGAGGGCAGCTCGCCTGCGCAGCACACGACCCGCTTCACGGCGCTGGCCGAGCGGCTCTTCCCGCAGGTGCAGGAGAAGCTGCTCGGACTCTCCGACAAGGTGGTCTTCTGCATCGCGGTCGACCGCAATGGCTACGTGCCCTGCCACAACAACACCTACAACCAGGCGCAGCGCCCGGGCGACATTGCCTGGAACACGGCCAACGCGCGCGGCCGGCGCATCTTCAACGACCGCACCGGCCTGGCCAGCGCGCGCAACACCAAGCCCTTCCTGCTGCAGACCTACCGCCGCGACATGGGCGGTGGCCAGTTCGTCGTCATGAAGGAGACGGCCGCGCCGATCAGCGTCGACGGCCGTCACTGGGGCGGCTTGCGGCTGGCGTACCGGTTCTAGCGCAGCCGCAGCCGGGGAGTCCCCGGCCGCTGCGGTGGCGTCCTGGGTCGCGGCGCAGGCAAGCCGCTCCTTGCCTGAAACTCGGGGGTCCATGCACGCCGTCGAGATCGTCCTGGTGGTTCTCCTGCTCGGAGCCCTGACGGGGATCGTGGCGCGCTACCTGCGGGCCGTTCCGCTGCCGCTGATCCAGATCGCGCTCGGCGCGCTGCTGTCCTGGCCGCAGGACGGGCTGCACATCGCCTTCGATCCCGAGCTGTTCCTCGCGCTGTTCATCCCGCCGCTGCTGTTCGCCGACGGCTGGCGCATCCCCAAGCGCGAGTTCTTCGCGCTGCAGGCGCCGATCCTGCGGCTGGCGCTGGGGCTGGTGCTGTTCACGGTGCTGGGCCTTGGCACGCTGATCCACTGGCTGCTGCCCGAGGTGCCGCTGGCGGTGGCCTTCGCGCTTGCCGCGGTGGTCTCGCCCACCGATGCGGTGGCGGTGTCGGCGATCACGCGCAACCTGGGCCTGCCCGCGCGCACCCTGCACCTGCTGCAGGGCGAATCGCTGCTCAACGACGCCTCCGGACTGGTGGCGCTGAAGTTTGCCGTCGCCGCCACGCTGACCGGCGTCTTCTCCTGGACCGCGGCGGTGCGCGAGTTCCTCTGGGTGGCGCTTGGCGGCCTCGGCGTGGGGGCGCTGCTGGGCTGGGGTTTCGCCGCGGCGCGCGAGACGGTGACGCGGCGCGTCGGCGACGTCGCCGCCACGCAGATGGTGCTGCTGCTGGTGCTGCTGCCCTTTGCCGCCTACCTGCTGGCCGAGCACGTCGGCGTCTCGGGCATCCTCGCGGCGGTGGCCGCGGGTTTCACGACCAATTACGCCGACCTGCGGCGCAGCGCCTTCATCGGCGAGCGCATGCAGTCCGAAGGCGTGTGGGCGATGATGGAATCGGCCTTCAACGGCGCGGTGTTCCTGCTGCTCGGGCTGCAACTGCCGTTGATCGTTGGCCGAACGCTGCACGCGGCCGGGGAGCGCTGGTGGCTGCCGGCGGGCCAGGCGCTGGCGATCAGCCTCGGCCTGCTCGGGCTGCGCTGGATCTGGCTCTGGCTGGGCGTGCGCGGCAGCCTGTGGCGGGCGAGCGAGCGTGGTGGCAGCGGCGAGCGGCCCTCCCGCCTGCTCACGCTGGCGACGACGCTGGCGGGCATCCGCGGCGCCGTCACGCTGGCCGGTGCGCTGTCGGTGCCGCTGCTGATGGCCGACGGCACGCCGTTCCCGGCGCGCGATCAGCTCGTCTTCCTGGCCACCGGCACCATCCTGTGCACGCTGGTCATCGGCAGCATCGGCCTGCCGCTGGCGCTGCGCCGGCTGCCCGCCAGCGGCGAGCCGCTGCTGGCGCGCGAGGATCGCCAGGCGCGCATGGCGGCCTGCCGCGCAGCGATCGACTTCCTGGCCCGGCCGCCGCAAGGCGCGCAGGCCGACGACGCCGTGTGGCGGGCGCGGCACCAGGAAGCGGCGGGGCGCCTGACGCAGGACTACCGCAAGCGCATCGACATGCTCGATGCGCCCGACGCCGCGCAGACGCCCGAGGCGCAGGCCGACTCGCCCGAGGCCGTGCACGAGCGCCGCCAGCGCTATCTGGTGGAGATGAAGCTGCGGCTTGCCGCGCTGCGCGCCGAGCGCGAGACGCTGTACGCCGAGCGCCAGGCGCAGCGCATCAACGACGAGACGCTGCGCGCGCTGGTGGCCGAACTCGACCTCGCCGAGGTCTCGCTGCGCAAGCGCCTGGGGGTTGCCCACCGTGCGCAGGGGCTGCCGACGGGCGAGGGGGATTGAGGGCGAGAACGGCGTGGCGCCTCGGGGACGCGCGCCCGTGCGCCAGGGACGCCGCTCGCGGCGGCCGGTCCGGCTCGAGATCGGGCCCGAACTCAGGCCTGAAGGCGGCCCGATTCGATCGGCCGCAGGCCGTGGCCGGCGGCGCTGTAGATGCCGTTGCCTGCGGGCTCGGAGGGCAGCAGCACGTCGATGGCCCGATCCAGCGAGGCGGTGGCGCGTGCCAGCGCCTCGCGTTGCGCGGCGACGCGTCCGCTGGCCAGCGCCAGGCGCTGGCGCAGCACCCGGGGCACGCTGCCGGCACGCGCGGCATGGGCGAACTGGGCCACGGCGCGCGCCAGCGCGCGGTGCAGCTCGCCGGCCTGTTGTTCGATGGCTGCGGCGTCGTTGCTGCAGAGGGCGTGGCCGAGTGCCGCCAGGCTGTCCTCCAGCGCGGTCAGCGGAGGTTCGAGCTCGGCGAGGCGCTGCAGGGCCTGCATCTCTTCGGCGGAGGTGAACATCACGGTGCGGGACCGGCTGCAGTCAGCGGCTGCCGCGGCCGAGCAGTTCCTGGGCGTTGGCGATCAGCTTGTCGGCGATCACCTCGGGGTCGACGCGGTAGCTGCCGTCCTTGATGGCCTGCCCGACGCGCTCAACCTTGGCGGCGTCGAAGACGCCTTCCGTGCCGGCGGCCAGGGCCGCCGCTTCAGGGGAGATGGCGACCTTGGCGCTGCCGTCGGCGGCGGTCGGCGCGTTGCCGCTGGCGGCCTGCGGGTGGCCCGCCGCCTTGCGCTCGGGGGTCGACGGCTTGACGGGCTGGGTCTTCTCGAAAGGAACGATCTTCATGCTGGACTCCGTGGGAGCACGTCGAGTGCAGGCTTTCCGTCCGACGTAGAGGCGGTATCGGCGGCCGGCGGGGCGGACTTTAGGGTCCGAGCGCGGGATTTTCCTTTCACCCCCTTGAATGTGGGGTCCCGCGAAGCCAGGCCGTGTCTCACAGCTCGATCTCCGCGCGCTGCCGCGCCACCGCGCGCGCGCTGATGACGCGGCCGGACTCGATGCGCAGACGCACCGTCCGACCCTCCAGCCCGGGGCCCAGCGCCAGTGCCTCGCCGGTGACGGTGAAGCCGGCCCCGCGCGCCAGCACCTGGACCGTCTCGCCGGCGGCAAACCACTGGCGCTGGCGCAGGTCGCGCGCGTAGATGGCCTGTCCGGGCCGAAGCGGGCGCGCCAGCGTCCGCCCGACCAGCTCCGGGGCACGCACATGGGGCGTCTGCGGGCTGGCCGCCCAGTCGACTTCGGCCACCCGCAGGTCCGTGGCGCCGAGCACCGCACCGGCGGGCATGGCGGCGGCGGCGACCAGCGCGGGCGCGAAGACGCGCACCGTCAGGGGCAGCCATACCTGCCAGTGGGTCGGACCTTTGACACAGCGCAACCCGACCCGGGTGCGGCCCCAGAAGCGCCCGGGCGGCAGGCGCGGCTCGACACGCTCGCAGGGGGCCAGCCGCAGGCGCCGGTCGAGCTGGCCGAGCTCGACCACCACGCGCGGCGCTGCCGCCCCGTCGGCGGCGCGGGGCGCATGGTTCTGCACCAGCGCCTGCACGCGCTCGGCGAGTTGCGCATCCAGCGCCGGGCCCGCCGCGGCCGCACGCACGCCGGGCAGCGCCGCGGCGAGGGCAGCGGTCACGACGAGGGGGACGAGCGCGGATCGCAGGGGCTTCATCACGACCCTGCACTCTAGGGACGAGGATGCCGCGCCGGGCGTGGAAATGCGGTCCGTTCGCGGCCTTGTTCGCGCGCTTGGGCGGCCTGCACCGCTCCCAGAATGCCGGTCATGTCCCATCGGGTCCACCGTGCGGGAGGCTTCCACGATGATCCATCGCCTGACCGGCGTGCTCGACTTCCAGGCGCAGGCGCTGACGCTGCGCTCCGAGCGCCAGCGCCTCATTGCCAGCAACATCGCCAACGCCGACACGCCGGGCTACGTGGCGCGCGATTTCGATTTCGCGCAGGCCTTGCGCCAGGCCAGCGGTAGCGCGCAGGGCGGCTTTCGCCTGGCCGAGAACGCGGGGCTGGCCGCGCCCGCGGCCGGGGGCGCGCACGCGCAGCCGCGGCCGCCGCGGCTGAACTACGCCACGCCGGCGCAGGACAACCTCGATGGCAACACCGTCGACATGGACCGCGAGCGCGCCTCGTCGGTGGACAACGCGCTGCGCTACGAGAGCACGCTGCGTTTCATCAGCTCCAGCGTGAAGAACACGCTGGACGCGATCAAGCCCTACAACCAGTAAGCCGGCCCAGCGCCACGGGAGCGATCATGAGCATGTTCCGCATCTTCGACGTCGCCGGCAGCGCGGTGAGCGCGCAGAGCCAGCGCCTGAATGTCGTCGCCTCCAACCTGGCCAACGCCGATACGGTGGCCGGTCCGGACGGGCAGGCCTACAAGGCGCGCCAGGTGGTCTTCCAGACCGTGCTCATGGGCGCGCGCGAGCAGCCCGAGGGCGCCGCCGGGGTCACGGTGAGCACGATCCGCGAGAACGACGCGCCCGGACGCCGCGTGCACGACCCCAAGCACCCGAGCGCCGATGCAGACGGCTACGTCACCTACAGCAACGTCAATCCGATCGAGGAGATGGTGAACATGATCTCGGCTTCGCGCTCGTACCAGAACGGCATCGAGGTCATGAACACCGCGCGCAGCCTGCTGCAGAAGACGCTGCAGATGGGCCAGCAGGTGTGACCACGGGGTACACAGGATGAGCACCGCGATCGAATCCGGCACCGACCTCTACGCCGCCCTGGGCCAGGGCAGCGCCGCGTCCAAGTCCAAGGCCGACGACCCGGGGAGCGCCGAGCGCTTCCTCACCATGCTGGTGACGCAGTTGCAGAACCAGGATCCTCTCAACCCGATGGACAACGCGCAGATCACCAGCCAGATCGCGCAGATCAACACCGTCACGGAGCTCGAGAAGGTGAACGGATCGATCCAGGCGCTCTCGGGCCAGTTTCTGCAGTCGCAGATGCTGCAGGGCGCAGCACTGATCGGGCGCGAGGTGTCGCTGGACGGCGACCTCCTCAGCTTCAGCGAGGGCAAGGGTCAAGGCGCGATCGAACTGCAGGGCGCAGCCGATACGGTGACGGTCGAGGTGCTGAACCTGAACGGCGACGTCGTCGATACGCTGGACCTCGGCCGCGCCGAGGGCGGCCGCCTGGCCTTCGAATGGGACCCGGGCTCGCTGCCCACCGACGTCCCCTACGGCTTTCGTGTCGCCGCGACGCAGGGCGGCAAGGCGGTGGCGGGGCGCACCTTCTCCGTCGACCGCGTGCAGTCCGTCAACCTCTCCGGCAACACGCTGCATCTGAACCTGGCCCACCTCGGCGAGGTGCCGTTCAGCCAGATCGTCACCTTCCATTGATTCCGGCCCATCCCACCATCGCCGCGACCGCGGCAGCGAGGACAACCCCATGAGCTTCCAGCAAGGTCTCTCCGGTCTCAACGCCACGAGCAAGAGCCTCGAGGTGATCGGCAACAACATCGCCAACTCCGGCACCTACGGCGCCAAGTCCTCGCGCGCCGAGTTCGCCGACTTCTATGCCGCCTCGCTCAACGGCTCGATGGCCACGAGCGCGGGCATCGGCACCTACCTCGCCAGCATCTCGCAGCAGTTCTCGCAGGGCAGCATCACGGCCACCGACAACCCGCTGGACCTGGCGCTCAACGGCCGCGGCTTCTTCCAGGTCAGCGACGGCGCGAGCCCGGCCAAGTACACGCGCAACGGCCAGTTCAAGCTCGACCGCGACGGCTACATCAGCACCAACTCCGGGCTCAAGCTGCTGGGCTACGAGGCGGACCTGGGGACGGGACAGATCAAGCCCGGCCTGGCGGTGCCGATCAAGCTGCCCACCGGCGGCATCGCCCCGCAGGCGACCTCGGAGATCGACGTGCAGCTCAACCTGGACGCGGCCAAGAAGGTCATCCCCGCGACCACGCCGATCGACTTCACCGATGCCAGCACCTACAACAACGCGACCTCGGTGACGGCGTACGACGACAAGGGCGCGCCGGTGGCGCTGACCTACTACTTCCGGCACACCAGCGGGCCCTCCGAGGCGTCGCCGAGCGACCCGGACCTGTGGGACGTCTACGTCACGGCCAACGGCCGCACCGTGTTCCCGGCGCTGGCGCCCGACAATTCGTCGCCCGAAGCCCTGGCGACGCTGCAGTTCGACCCCAGCGGCGCCAGGCTGACCGCGTTCACGCCGAATGCGGCCATCACCGACTCCGACTTCGACCCGGTCACCGGAGCGAACCGCCTGGGCTTCGACATCCAGATCACGGCGCCGGACCGCAACGGCATCGTGCCGCAGCCGATCGCGATCGGCTCCCTGTCCTTCGACGTGACGCAGTTCGCCGCCCCCTTCGGCGTCACCGACATGAAGCAGGACGGCTTCTCCGCCGGCCAGCTCGTCTCCATCGGTGTCGAGGAGAACGGCATCGTCACCGCGCGCTACTCCAACGGGCAGACGAAGAGCGCGGGCCAGATCGAGGTCGCCAACTTCCGCAACCTGCAGGGCCTGCAGCCGCTGGGCGACAACCTCTGGGCCTTCACCCACGCCTCGGGCGACCCGATCACCGGCGTCCCCGGCGAGGGCAACCTGGGCGTGCTGCAGGCCGCGGCGCTGGAGGAGTCGAACATCGACCTCACCGGCGAACTGGTGAACATGATCACCGCGCAGCGCGCCTACCAGGCCAACGCGCAGACCATCAAGACGCAGGACCAGGTGCTGCAGACCCTGGTCAACCTGCGCTGATCGCGGCCGCGGCGCGGAGCTGACGCATGGACCGCCTCATCTACCTCTCGATGGCCGGCGCCAAGGCCACGCTGCAGCGCCAGGAGGTGCTCTCGCACAACCTGGCCAACGCCTCGACGAACGGCTTTCGCGCCGAGATGGCGGCGTTTCGCGCCGTGCCGGTGCGCGGCGAAGGAGCCAGCACCCGTGCCTACGCCCTCGAATCGACCCTCGGCCACGACGAGCGCAGCGGCCCGGTGCAGACCACCGGACGCGATCTCGACGTGGCGCTGCAGGGGCGTAGCTGGCTGGCGGTGCAGGGGCTCGACGGCACCGAGGCCTATACCCGCGCCGGCGCGCTCGAGCGCGACGCCGAGGGCCAGCTCGTCACCGCCACCGGGCGCCTGGTGCTCGGCGAAGGCGGGCCGATCGCCGTTCCGGCCGGCGCGCGCGTGGAAATCGCGGGCGACGGCACCGTCAACGCGATGCTGGGCAACGAGCGGCCGCAGGCCATCGGGCGTCTCAAGCTCGTCACGCCGGAGACGCCGTTGCAGCGTGGCGAGGACGGCCTCTTTCGCAGCGGCGACGGCAACGAGCTCGACGCCGACCCGGCGGCGCGGCTGGTCCCGGGTGCCCTCGAGGGCTCCAACGTCAACGCCGTCGAGACGATGGTGGCGATGATCGCCGCGGCGCGCCAGTTCGAGCAGCAGATGAAGAGCCTGCAGACGGCCGAGCAGCGCGAGCAGTCGGCCGCGCGCCTGCTCTCGCCGACGGCGCTCTAGCCATGCCGTAGCCGCGCCGGCGGCAGGCGCAGGGGAAGGGGTGCCGGCCGTGCACCCCTTCTTTCGTTCAGGGCGGCAAACGCCGTTCTTTTCGAGCGCTTCGCCGCCTTCAGTCCCGGTGAAGATGGCGCAAACGACCGGGAGCTCTCCACCATGATCCGTTCGCTGTGGATCGCCAAGACCGGGATGGAAGGCCAGCAGACCAAGCTGGACGCCATTTCGAACAACCTCGCCAACGTCGGCACCAACGGCTACAAGCGCGGTGGCGTCGTGTTCGAGGACCTGATGTACCAGAACCTGCGCCAGACGGGCGCGGCCGACTCCGGCACGGCGACCCTGCCCACCGGCCTGCAGGTCGGGCTGGGATCCCGCGTCGCGGCCTCGACGCGCAACTTCGCGCAGGGCTCGCTGCAGCAGAGCAGCAGCGACCTCGATCTCGCCATCAAAGGCCAGGGCTTCTTCCAGGTGCAGCTGACCGACGGCAGCACCGCCTACACGCGCGACGGCGGCTTCCAGCTCGACGCCAACGGGCAACTCGTCACCGCGGCCGGCCATGTGGTGCAGCCCGGCCTCACCATCCCGCCCGACGCGCAGAAGGTGACGGTGGCGCAGGACGGCACGGTCAGCGTCACGGTGCCGGGCCAGGCGCAGCCGCAGGCGCTCGGGCAGCTGCAGCTCGCCAGCTTCGTCAACCCGGCGGGCCTCGAGCCGCGCGGCGGCAACCTCTACGCCGAGAGCGCCAGTTCCGGCGCGCCGCAGGCCGGGGCGCCAGGCAGCAACGGCCTGGGCAGCCTGCAGCAGGGCATGGTCGAGGGCAGCAACGTCAACGTGGTCGAGGAGCTGGTGGCGATGATTGCCACGCAGCGCGCCTACGAGCTGAACTCCAAGGCCATCACCACCTCGGACCAGATGCTGCAGCGCCTGAGCCAGCTCTGAGCAAAGGATGGGCATGAATCCCCTGCGGCACCCGCTGCCGATGCCGATGCGGACGCCGCTGCCCGAGCCGCGGCGCAGGCTGCTGCGATCGTCGCTGCGGCTGCTGCTGCTGGCGCCGCTGCTCGCGCTGTCGGGTTGCCTGGCCACGGTCTCCGACTTCCTCTACCCGCGCGTGGAGATGGGCGACACCAAGCCGCTCGCTGCGCCGCAGCCGCAGGCCCGGCAGGCCCCGCAGCCGCCGGCCAGCGGATCGATCTACAGCGCGCAGACCTACCGCCCGCTGTTCGAGGATCAGCGCGCGCGGCTGGTGGGCGACACGCTCACCGTGCAGATCGTCGAGCGCGTCAGCGCCACCGCCAGCTCCACCAGCACCGTCGACAAGGGCTCCAGCATCGAGGCCGGCATCAGCGCCTTCCCCGGCGTGAAGCGCATCTCTCGCGCCGGCTTGGCGGGCAACAGCGCCAACACCTTCGAGGGCAAGGGCGCCACGCAGAGCAGCAACAACTTCAGCGGCACCATCACCGTCGTGGTGCGCGAGGTGCTTCCCAACGGCCACCTGGTGGTCGCCGGCGAGAAGCAGATCGGCGTCAACAACAGCGTCGACATGCTGCGCTTCTCCGGGCAGCTCGATCCGCGTTCGATCCAGAGCGGCAACACCGTGCCGAGCACGCAGATCGCCAACGTCCGCGTCGAGCAGCGTGGCCGCGGCGCGCAGGCCGATGCGCAGGTGATGGGCTGGCTGGGCCGCGTCTTCCTGAGCCTGCTGCCGATATGAGCCACCGCCGCAGTTCCTTCCTCGCCGTTTCCCGCGCGGCGCTGCGCCCGCATCGCGGCCAAGGCGCAAGCGCGGCGGAGGCCTGGCTGCGCGTGCTCATCGCCTTGGCCTTCGCCCTGGCCAGCGCCGCGCTGTGGTGGCCCGCCGAGGTGCAGGCCGCGACCACCGCGCGCGTGAAGGAGATCGCCAGCGTGCAGGGCGTGCGCAGCAACCCGCTGCAGGGCGTGGGCCTGGTGATCGGCCTCGACGGCACCGGCGACCAGACGACGCAGACGCCGTTCACCGTGCAAAGCCTGACCGCCATGCTGCAGCAGATGGGCATCACCCTGCCCGCGGGCGTGCAGGTGCAGAGCAAGAACATCGCCGCGGTGATGGTCACGGCGCAGCTGCCGCCCTTCGCGCAGCCGGGGCAGGCGATCGACGTCACCGTGGCCTCGATCGGCAACGCGAAGAGCCTGCGCGGCGGCACGCTGGTGGCCACGCCGCTGAAGGGCGCCGACGGGCAGGTCTACGCGATGGCCCAGGGCAGCCTGATCGTCGGCGGTGCCGGCGCGGCGGCCGGCGGCTCCAAGGTGCAGATCAACCACCTCTCGGCCGGTCGCATCCCCGAGGGCGCGAGCGTCGAGCGCTCGGTGCCGACGCCGCTGCACCATGGCGAGACGCTGGACCTGGGCTTGAGCAGCGACGACTTCGCCACCGCGCACGCCGTGGCGCGCTCGATCAACGAGGCCAAGGGCGAGGGCACGGCCGCGGCCATCAACGGCCGCCTGGTGCGCGTGCGCGTTCCCGTGTTGCCGGACGCACGCGTGGCCTTCCTCGCCGAGATCGAGAACCTGCCCATCGAACTGCAGCGCCGCGCCGCGCGCGTGGTGCTGAACGCGCGCACCGGCTCGATCGTGCTCAACGAGGCGGTGACGCTGGGGGCCTGCGCGGTCGCGCACGGCAGCCTGGCGGTGACCATCAGCTCGACGCCGCAGGTCAGCCAGCCCAACGCCTTCGGCGCCGGCCAGACGACGGTGACCGAGAAGGCCGAAATCGCCATCACGCAGCAGGGCGGCTCGCTCGTGCAGATGCCCGAGGGCGCGCGGCTTGCCGACGTCGTGAAGGCCCTCAACGCCCTGGGCGCGACGCCGCAGGACCTGCTCGCGATCCTGCAGGCGATCAAGGCCGCGGGCGCCCTGAACGCCGAGATCGAAGTGATCTGAAATGGCGCTTGCACCGACTTCAGCGCAAGCTCCCGGCCTGGGGGTGGACGCGCGCTCGCTGGACGCGCTGCGCGGCGCGGCGGTGCGCGACCCCAAGGTCGCCGTGCGCGAGGCGGCGCGGCAGTTCGAGACGCTCTTCATGCAGGAGCTGATGAAGAGCATGCGCGCCACCACGCCAGCCAACGGCATGCTCGACAACGAGGGCAGCCGCCTGGGCACGGAGATGCTGGACGCGCAACTCGCCGGCAGCCTCTCGGGAATGAAGGGCGGGCTGTCGGAGGCCATCATGCGCCAGCTCGAGCGGCAGATGGGGCTTGCGCCGGGCCCGATCCCGCCGAGCGGGGCGCGCGCCAGCGCCAACGCCACCGCGCAGCCGATCGACCGCCTGGACAAGCCCGTGAAGATCCCCGAGAAGGGGGCCGCGGGCTTCGTGCAGCAGCACACCGAGGCGGCCGCGCGCGCCGAGGCGGCCACCGGCATCCCGGCCGCGTTCATGCTCGCGCAGGCCGCGCACGAGACCGGCTGGGGCCGCAAGGAGATCCGCCACGCCGACGGCAGCAGTGCCAACAACCTCTTCGGCATCAAGGCCGGGGCGAACTGGAAGGGGCCGGTGGCCGAGGTCACGACCACCGAATACATCGGCGGCGTGGCGCGCAAGGTGACCGCGAAGTTTCGCGTCTACGGCAGCCACGAGGAATCCTTCGCCGACTACGCGCGGCTGATGAAGGACAGCCCGCGCTATGCCGGCGTGGTGGCCGCGGGCGGCGACGCCAGCGCCTTCGCGCACGGGCTGCAGAAGGCCGGCTACGCCACCGACCCGGCCTACGGCGCCAAGCTCACGCGTGTCATCGACACCACGCTGCGGCTGCAGCGGGCCATGGCCTGAGGGCAGCAGGGAGGCGAGCCATGGGAACTGCGCTGCTCTCGATCGGCGTGCGCGCGATGGCGGCGAGCTACGCTTCGATGCAGACGACGAGCCACAACATCGCCAACGCCAGCGTGCAGGGCTATTCGCGCCAGGAGACGCTGCTCGCCACCTCGCAGGGGCAGTTCACCGGCGCGGGCTTCTTCGGGCGCGGCGTCGACGTCGCCGGCGTCAAGCGCACGCAGGATGCCTTCCTCACCCGCGAGGCGGCCACCGCCAAGGCACTTGCGGCCAAGGATGCCGTCCGCGCGACCTACCTCGACCAGCTGCAGACGGCCTTTCGCACCGGCGAACAGGGCATCGGGCACGCGATCTCGCAGTTCTTCGCCGCGACCTCGGACCTCGCGAGTCGCCCTGCGGATGCGGCCTCGCGCCAGGTCGTGCTGGCGCGCGCGCACGACCTGGCGATGCGCTTCCAGGACGCGGGGACGCAGCTGGCCCAGGTGCAGACCGGCGTCACGCAGGATCTGCGCGCGTCGGTGCAGGCCGTCAACGGCATTGCCGCCAGCATCGCGCGCGTCAACAACGACATCGCCGCGGCGCGGGGCCTGGGCCAGGAGCCCAACGACCTGCTCGACGAGCGCGACCGCCTAATCTCGCAGCTCTCCGAGCACGTGCAGGTGAGCACCATCCCGGCCGAGGACGGAACCGTCGGCGTGTTCATGGCCGGGGGCGAGCGCCTGGTGCTCGGTGCCACGGCGGAGAAGCTGACGCTCGTGGCCGACGCTTTCGACCCCTCGCGTTCGGCCGTGGCCATCTCCGAGGGCGCGACGAACCGTCGCCTGGCGGCCGACGCGCTGGGCGGGGGGCGCATCGCCGGCCTGCTGCGCTTCCAGAACGAGGACATCGTCGCCGCCCAGGTCCGCCTCGGGCAACTCGCCTACGGCATCACCGACGCCGTCAACCGGCAGCAGATGCTGGGCATGAACCTGCTGCCGCCGGCGGGGACGGTGCCCTCGCCGGCGCTGTTCGGACTCGAGGAGAGCGCCAAGGGCAAGGTGTTCGCCGCCAGCAGCAACCGGTCGGTTCCGGGCGACTACCTGCTCGAGATGCGCGTCGTCGACGCCAGCCAGCTCCAGGCCAGCGAATACGAGCTGCGAGCCGATCCGGCGAGTCCGGGCGCCTGGGTCGTGCAGCGGGTCCCCGACGACGGCAGCGCGCCGGTGTCCATCGTCCCGGGGACGACGCTCGCGATCGACGGCATGGAGATCGACTTCGACATCCTGGGGACGGTGCCCGGCACCGACCGCTTCCTGATCGCACCGGTGACGCGTGCCGCCATCGGCATGCGCACCGCGCTGTCGGACCCGCTGGGCCTGGCTGCCGCCTCGCCCTTCGTGGCCGACGCGCCGGCCACGAACACCGGCTCCATGGCGGTGCAGGCGCTGCGCATGGTGCAGGCGCCGACCGATCCGACGGGCAACGTCGTCATCACCTTCACCGGGCCGGACCCGGGCGATCCCTCGCGCATGCTCTACAGCTGGAGCCGCGGCGCGGCCAGCGGCAGCGGGAGCTGGGCGCCGGGCAAGACCATTCCCGCGCCGCCGGATCCGGACATCAACGGCTTTGCGCTGACGCTCAGCGGCGTGCCGGCGGTCGGCGACACGATCGAGCTCGCGCCGACGCCGTTCCCCGCCCTGAACAACGGCAACGCGCTGGCGCTGAACGAGCTCGGCGGCCTGAACCTGATCGGCCTGGAAGCGCCTGGAGGCGGCACGCCTTCGGGTGGCTTCACCTTCAACGACGCCTTCGTGGGCGCGCTGGCGGATGTCGGCGTGCGCGCGCAGGGCGCCGAGGCGGCCGCGGCGATCTCGAGCGCGCGTGCCGGTCAGTCCGAACAGGCGCGGGTGGACAAGGCCGGCGTCAACCTCGACGAGGAGGCCGCGCGGCTGATCCAGTTCCAGCAGAGCTACCAGGCCGCCGCCAAGGTGCTGCAGATCGCGCAGTCGGTGTTCTCCGAGCTGCTGCAGATCGCCGGCGGCTGATCGATCGCGAAGGAGCCGTGATGCGCGTCACCACTTACAACGCCTACCAGAACACGATCTTCAACCTGCAGCAGCGCCAGCAGGACCTGGAGAAGACGCAGGAGCAGCTCACCACCGGCAAGCGCGTGGCCAAGCCCAGCGACGACCCGGTGGCCGCGGCGCGCGCCGAGCGCGCGCTGGCGGCGATGACCCGCTCGGACGCCCACCAGCGTGCGCTGGAGGCCGCGCGCACCGCCACCCAGCAGGCCGAATCGGCCCTCGGCGACGCCGGCGAGCTGATCCAGCGCGCGCGCGAGACCCTGCTGGCGGCCGGCAATCCGAGCTACTCCGAAGGCGAGCGCAAGGCGCTGGTGCAGACGCTGAAGGGCGTGCGCGAGCAATTGCTGGGCGTGGCCAACCGCAGCGACGGCGCGGGCAGCTTCTTCTTCGGCGGGCAGGGCACGGACTCCCCGCCCTTCGTCGACAGTGGCAGCGGTGTCATCTACCAGGGCACGCCGGGCCGCACGCTGGTGGCCTCGGGCGAGGCGCTGGGCACCACGCTGGACGGCGAGCACACCTGGCTGCAGGCGCCCAGCGGCACGCCCGGCGTCACGGTGTCGGTGTTCGACGTCCTGGACGACGCCATCGCCGGCCTCGGCGCGCCCGGCGTCAGCGATGCCGCCGTGGCCGCGGCGGTGAAGACGGGCGTCAACGATCTCGACACCTTCCATGCCCACCTGCTGGCCGAGCGCGCACGCTCGGGTGAGGCGCTCAACCGCATGAACCAGGTCGAGCTTCGCATCGCCGACGGCAAGATCGCGGCGCAGACCGAGCGCTCCAGCGCCGAGGATCTGGACCTGGTGCAGGCGATCTCGGACTTCCAGAACCAGCAGACCGGCTACGATGCGGCCCTGAAGGCCTATTCGATGGTGCAGAGGCTGTCCTTGTTCAACTACATCAGCGGCTGACCAGGACCGAGCGCAGGCACGCCGCGCCGCGGTCGCCTTGCCCCGCGGGCCCTGCCGCAGCAATCCATCCATGCTCGATCATCCCCTTCTGGCCCGGCTCGTGCTGGGCTACAGCGCCGTCATTGACCGCCAGCGCTCGGTCGTCGCCACGAGGCTCACGCTGGCGCCCGCGACCTCCGACTCCGGCGACGCGTGCTTCGACGGCGCGGAGATCGTGCAGTGGCTCGGCCAGGCCTGGCCGGAGGCGGCGGGTGCGCTGTCGCTGCGCATGCGGCCGCTCGAAGGCGGCGGCGGCGCCAAGGCCACCGCCGGCCTGTCGCTGCTCGTCAATGCGGCCGGCGAGTCGCTGCTGCAGTCGCTGCTCGCGGCGCCGGCGACGCCGCGCTTCGGCATCGAGGTGCCCGCCTTCATGGTGGCGGATCCGGCGCTGGCCGCGGCCGTGCAGACGCAGGCCGAAGCCGGCGCCACGCTGGCGCTCAAGGGCCTGCCGCGCGAGCCCTTGCCGGCGGCGCTGGCCGCGAGCTTCGCGCTGCTGGCCGACGATCCCTCCGCGCCCGCGCCGAAGGGCGGCAGCACACCGCGCGTGCGCCTGGGCGTGCGCACCCCGGCCGAGCTCGAGGCGGCCTTCGCGGCGGGCTGCGTGCTCGTCGCGGGCTGGCCCTTCGGCGAGCCGCCGGCGCCCAGCGCGACGAAGAAGGCGGTGGCGCCGGAGCTGCAGGTCATCCTCGAACTCATCAACCGCGTCGACCGCGAGGAGCCCGTCGACCGGCTCGAGGCGGTGCTGAAGAACGATCCGACGCTGGCCTTCCGCCTCATCCGCTACATCAATTCGCCGGGCTTCGGGCTGTCGGTGGAGATCGGCTCCTTCCGTCACGCGCTGATGATCCTGGGCTACCAGAAGCTCAAGCGCTGGCTGGCGCTGCTGCTGGCCTCGGCGAGCAAGGACGCGAACATGAAGCCGATGATGTTCGCGGCCGTGCGTCGCGGCCTCATCATGGAGGAGCTCGTCAAGGGCAGCGGCGACGCCGAGTTGCGCGGCGAGCTCTTCATCTGCGGCGTGTTCTCGCTGCTGGACCGGCTGCTCGGCCAGTCCTTTGCCGATCTTCTGCGTTCGGTGCCGGTGCCGGAGAAGGTGCGCCTGGCGCTGCTCGGCGAGGAGGGGCCCTTCCTGCCCTATCTCGAGCTGGTGCAGGCGATCGAGCAGGAGTCGGTGATCGACGTGCGCGAGAAGGCCGAGCGGCTGATGCTCTCGGTGGGCGAGGTCAATCGCGCGCTGCTGGCCGCGCTGACGACGGCGGCCCAGCTCGAATAGAGGCGCGAGGGCGTGAACCCGGGCGCCTCGCCTGCTGCCGACCGTGTTCCGGCGGCGTTGCTCGACGAGCTCGCCGACGCGCTGCTGTGGTTCGACGCCGCGACGGCGACGCTCGTCGGCGGCAACGCCGCCGCGCGCGCGCTGCTGCCGCTTGGCGCCGGGCAGAGCGCCGAGCGCGTGCTCGCGCCGCTGGGCCGCGCTCTGCAGCGCTGGTTCGCGCGGCAGCGCGATGTCCGCAGCCAGGCGCTGCTGGCCGTCGGCGACGAAGCGCAGGCGGGGGATGCCGGCAGCTTGCGTGCCGAGCAATGGGTCAGCGGCGGCCTGCGCATGCTGCGCCTGCACCTGCTGGCTGCGCCGCTGGCCACGCGCCTGACCCGCACCGGCGCCGGCCCGTTGCCCGACGCCGCGCAGGCCGAGTTGCTGCGCATGCTGTGGGCCTCGCCCTTTCCGGCGCTGCTGCACGACAGCGCCCACCGCATCGTCGATGCCAACGAGGCTTTCGTCGCCTTCAGCGGCCATGAGCGCGAGAACCTGCTCGGGCGCGACGTGGTCGAGCTCTCGCCGACCGAGGAGCGCGAGATCTTCATCGCCGCGCGGCGGGCGCTTGGCCAGGCCCCTGCCGCGGGAAGCGTCGCGACGCTGCCGGAGCGGCGGCTGCTGCACGCCGGCGGCGCCGAGCGCTGGTGCCGGGCGGCGCTGTACCCGGTGCAGTCGGCGCACGGGCGCCTGCTGCTGGAGCTGCTGCAGGACAGCACCGGCGAGCATGTGGCGCGGGCGCACGCCGAGCGCTCGCTCAGCGAGCTGGCGCAGTGGTTCGACCTCAGCCCGGCGGGCATGCTGGTGTTCGACCACGGCGGCTTGATCGTGCGCTCCAATCCCGCCTTCGAATGCCTGGTCGAGCGCGTGCCCGTGCTGCTCTCGGATGCCGATGCCGAGCTGCAGTCGCTGCTGGGCTGGGACGAGGACGCGCCGCTGCCGGAACTCGCGCCCGGTGCCGCGCCGCTCGAGCGCCAGGCGCTGGTGCGGCTGCCCGAGGGCCGGATGCGCCGGCTCGGTGCGCGCCTGTCGAGCTTTGCCACGCGCGGTGGCGAGCGGCGCTACATGGCGGTGGTCGAGGATCGCAGCGCCGAGGAGGAGCGCGACCTCGCGCAGCTCGAGATGGGCGCGCTGATGCACACGGCAAGCGTGGGCGTGGCGACCTTCGATCCGGCGCGCGGCTGGCTCGCGCCCTTGCGTGGCGCCGCTGCACCGAGGGCCGCGGGCGCAGCGGGTGCGCCGGGCGCGCTCGGCCAGGGCGAGGGCGTGCGCCGCGATCGCGCCGGCGGCGGGCTGCTGGGCATCGGGCGCGAACTGGTGGAGCCGGCGTCGCTGCCCGAATACGAACGCCTGCAGCGCGCGCTTCGCCACGGCGAGCGCACCGAGGTGCGCTTCGCCGTGCGCCATCCGGAGCTCGGCCTGCGCTGGCTGCTGACGCGCGTCGAGCCCGGAGTGCTGGGCAGCGACCGGCGCACGACCTCCGTGGTGACGCTGGACGTCACCGAGCAGGAGGAGGCGCAGCGCCGCAACGAGCAGCTGCTGCGCGAGCTCTCGACCATCCTGGACAGCTCCACCGTCGGCATCGCCTACCTGCGCGGCGAGCTGCTGCTGCGCTGCAACCTGCGCTTCGAGCGCATGCTCGGCCTGCTGCCCGGTTCGGCCGCGGGGGCCGGCTTCGAAAGCCTGTTTGCCGCGCTGCCGCTGGCCGCCAGCGCCGCGCGCGAGGCTGCCGCGGCGCTGGCGGCGGGCGAGCCCTTCGAGATCGAGCTGCCGGTGGGCGAAAGCGGGGGGGCGCCGGTCTGGTACTCGCTGTCGCTGCGCGGCGCGGAGGACGCCGGCGAGATGCCGGAGGCGGTCGCCGTGCTCACCGACGTCTCGCGGCTGAAGGCCCAGCAGCTCGAGCTCGAGCGGCTGCTGCGCGAACGCGAGCTGATGTTCAGTCTCTCCGAGGTGGGTATCGTCTACCTGCGCGGACGCCGCATCGAGCGCGCCAACCAGGCCATGGCCACGCTCACCGGCTATGCCACGCCCGAGCTGACGGCGCTCGACGGCTCGGAGCTGCACGCCGATGCGCGTGAATGCGTCGAGTTCGAGTCGGAGCTCGCGCGGGCCATCCGCCTGCAGGGCCGCTACGGCGCCGAGCGCCGGCTGCGTCGCCGCGACGGCAGCCTGCGCTGGGTGCAGGTGGCCGCGCGCCCGGTGGACGCCGACGATCCCGGCGCCGGCGTCATCTGCTCCTACGTCGACATCGACGAGCGCTACCGCGTGCGCGAGGCGCTTTCGGCGCAGGCCGCGCGTACGCGCGCGCTGCTCGATTCGGTGCTGGTGGGCATCGTCACCGTGGGCGAGGGCGGCATCGAATGGATGAACCGCTCCGCGCGGCGCATGTTCGGCGGCGAGCTGGCCGACTTCGTCGGTGAGGAGATCGGCATCGTCGCCACCTCCGAGCCCGACCATCCGCTGCGTCGCAGCGACGCCTTCGCGCAGCTGCGCGAGGGGCAGTCCGAGATCTTCGAGTGCCGCCTGCAGGCGCGCGACGGACGGCGCTTCTGGGTCGTCGGCAACGCCGTCGTCACCGGCCAGGCCGGCGACGGCGCACGCCAGCTCACCTTCGCGCTGCTGGACATCGAGCGTCGGCGCCAGGCGGAGATCAGCATCGCGCAGGCGCAGGCCTCGCTGCAGCGCATGATCGAGACCGCGCCGCTGGCGATCGCGCTGTTCGACGCGCGCTCGCACCGCGTGCTGCAGCTCAACCAGGCGGCCAGCGCCTTCTTCGGCCAGCCGACGCTGCGCGTCACCGGCCGTGCCCCCGACGAGTGTCTGGCGCCCGAGCGGGCGGCACGGCTGGACAGCTGGCTGGCGCGCAGCAGCGCCCAGGCCCAGGCCGAGCAGCACGAGTGGCGCGACGAGAGCGAGGGCGCGTCCGCGCGCGTGTGGGACGTGCGCGTGGTCGCCATCGACGCCGGCGCGGAGAGCGACCCGCAGCTGCTGCTGGTGGCCAGCGACGTCACCGTCCAGCGCGAGGCCGAGCAGGCACGGCTGCAGGCGGCGATCGCGCAACGCGAGGTGCTGGTGCGCGAGGTGCACCACCGCATCAAGAACAACCTGCAGGGCGTGGCCGGCCTGCTGCAGCAGCATGCCCAGCGTCATCCTGCCGTTGCGCCCATGCTCACCGAGGCGGTGGGCCAGGTGCATGCGATCGCCCAGGTCTACGGGCTGCAGGTCGGCGCCGGCGGGCCGCTGCGCGTCGCACACGTGCTGCAGGCCATCGCCGCTTCGGTGCAACGCACCTTCGGGTGCACCATCCACGTCCACGCCAGCGAGGAGGCCGTGCACTGGCAGATGCCCGAGGCCGACTCGATCCCCATCGCGCTGACCCTCAACGAACTGCTGACCAATGCGATCAAGCACGGCCTGGGGCAGAGCGTGCGCTGTGCGGCCAGCGTGCAGGGCGATCGCGTGTGGGTGGAGATCGTCAATCGCGGCCACCTGCCCGAGGGGTTCGACCTGGCCCGGCTTCCCGGCGGACTCTCGGGACTGGGCCTTGCGCGCGCCCTGCTGCCCCGGCGCAGCGCGAGCCTGGGGCTGCAGCAGCAGGGCGAGGAGGTGGTGGCCCGGGTCGAGCTGCGCGCGCCGAGCATCCAGCGCGATCCGTCGCCGGCAGCGCCGCTGCTGCTGGCAGAGCATGGCGCACAATGAACGCCATGCAGCGGGCGCAGGGGCGGACGGCGGGGACCATGGGCGCAGGAGCAGCGGGCACGGCCGCGGCTGCTGGCAAGGGCCGCATCCTCGTGCTGGACGACGACCGCCTCGTGCTCGCGACCGTCGCCCACGGCCTGACGCAGGCCGGCTACGAAGTCATCGACGCCGACAACGGCGACGATGCCATCCTGCTGGCGCGCGAGCACCGGCCGGAGCTGGCCCTGCTCGACATCCGCATGGAAGGCAAGACCGGCTTCGACGTCGCCGAGTACCTGCGCGATGTCTGCCACATCCCCTTCATGTTCCTCTCGGCCTTCTCCGACGAGGCGACGACGGCCAAGGTCGAGGCGCTGGGCGCCGTGGCCTATCTCGTCAAGCCGCTGGACGTCGGCAAGATCGTGCCGACGGTGGACGCGGTGCTGGCGCGGCTGCGCGCCGGCGGCCGGGGCCTGCCCGCGGCGCCGCCATCGGCGGCCGCAAGTGGCGCGGCCTTGCCGCAGGACGTCGTCGCGATGGCCATCGGCGTCGTCATGCATCGCTACTCGCTCACCCGCGAGCGCGCCTGGCAGCGCCTGCAGCGGCTGGCGCAGGAGCAGGGCCTGTCGCTGGAGCAGCAGGCCCTGCGGCTGGTGCAGGCCGTCGAGGAGCTTGCGCGCGGCGCGCAGGACTGAGCAGGCGGCGCGGACGCAGGTGGCGCGCGCGCTCTATGGCGCGTCGCCTGGTGCCGCGCCGCCGAGCACGACGCGATTGCGACCGCCGTTCTTGGCCGCGTAGAGGGCGCGATCGGCGCCTGCCATCGTCTGGTCGAGCGAAGCGCCGACGGCGAGGGCATGCACCCCGATGCTTGCCGACACCGTGAGCGCCGGGACGATGCCGCTCCAGTGGTGCGCGGCGATCGACTGGCGCAGGCGTTCGCAGGCGGTGTAGGCCTGCTGCGGCGTGGCGCCGTGCAGCAGGGCGACGAACTCCTCGCCACCCCAGCGGGCGATGAAATCGGGTTCGCGAATGCCGTGCGCCAGCAGCGCGCCCAGGGCGCGCAGCACCTCGTCGCCGCGCGCATGGCCGTGCGCGTCGTTGATCGACTTGAAGTGGTCGACGTCGATGATCGCGAGGCAGCCCAAGCCCGCAGCCGGCGCCGCCCGCAGCTGCTGCTGCAGGCGCAGCTCCAGCGCACGCCGGTTGGGCAGGCCGGTCAGCACGTCCAGGTGCGCGTCGCGCCGCAGCTGCTGTGCCTTGTGCTGCAGGCTGTCGCGCTCGGCCTGCAGGACCAGCGCGCGCTCGCGTTCGGCCTGCGCCTCGTGCGCGGCGCGCTGGGCCTCGGCGCGCGAGCGCTCGATCTCCGCACGCGCGAGCAGCACGCGCAGCTGGGCGTCGCTGCGGCGGCGGAACTTGCGCTGCTGCAGCTTCAGCAGCAGCTCGTGATGGCGCAACGCCGCCGCCAGATCGCCCTGGGCCTTGCAGGCCTGGTAGAGCCGCTCCTGCAGCTCCGGCGCCAGCGCTTCGTTGCCGGCGACCAGCGGGTCGGCCAGCGCGGCCTCGCACAGCTGCCGCGCCTCGGCGGGCCGCTCCAGGCCGATGAGCGCGAGGGCGCGCATCTCCACCTCGGCCAGCAGAATGCGCCCGAAGCCGTGCTGCCTTGCCAGCGAGCGCACGACATCCAGCTCCTGCAGGGCATCGTGCAGGCGGCCGGTCTTGGCCAGTGCCTGCCCGCGGTTGACCAGGGCGATGCACCGACGATAGGGGTTGTCCCCGGTGGTGGTGACACGCTTGGCGCGATCGAAGCTCTCGTAGGCCAGCCCGAAGCGCGCGCGAGCCTCGTCGATCTTTCCGTCGGCGGCCAGCATCTCGCCTTCCTCGCTGTGCGCGTCGGCGAACATGGTGAGCGCACGGAAGATCTGGTCGCGATCGCCTGCCGCTTCGGCCAGCGCCAGCGCCTGCCGTCCCAGCTCGATGCCGCGCGCCGGATTGTTCAGGCGCGTATAGGCGCGTGAGAGGCGCGACAAGGCCAGGCACTGCAGCACCGGCTGGCCGCTGCGCTGGGCGCTGTCCAGCGCGCTCACGGAGTAGTCCAGCGCCTCGCCCAGCAGGTCGAGCTGGTCGGCCGACAGCGCCATGGCACCCAGCAGCTCGGCGCGGCTGGCGGGGTCTTGGGATTCGCCCAGGCGGGCCAGCGCGCGCTGGCCCTCAGTCAGCGTCTGCTCGTCGTCGCCGCTGCGCTGCAGGTGCAGCAGCAGCAGCGTGACGGCGCGAATGGCGAGCCCCGGCTCCCTGCCCTCGGCCGCAGCCTGCTCCCAGGCGGCGCGCGCCGCTGCGGCGCCGCGGACGTGATCCGAGCAGTCCAGGCAGCGTTGCGCCTCGGCCAGCGCGCCGGCCGCGCAGACGAAGGGCAAAGGCGGTTCCGGGGTCATGCGTCGTTATCGGTGCGTGGCTGCCGCGAGCGCAGGCGCGGGCGGCGGCCGCAATGCACGGGCGTGAAGGATCTCATGCGCCCTGCGCACCCGGCGCGACCTGCGGCGGAGATTCAAGGGCGACGCGCTACTCGGCAAGGATGAAGTGAAAGGCCGCGCCGCGACCGGGTTCGGATTCGGCCCAGACCTGGCCGCCGTGGCGCTGCACGATGCGCCGCACCGAGGCCAGGCCGACGCCGGTGCCGGCGAAGTCCTTGGCGCTGTGCAGGCGCTGGAAGAGGCCGAAGAGGCGCTCTGCGCCGCGCATGTCGAAGCCGGCACCGTTGTCGCGCACGACGAAGACGCGCCGGCCTTCGATCTTCGTGGCGCCGAACTCGATGCGCGGCTGCGCGGTGCGCACGCTGTACTTCCAGGCATTGCCGAGCAGGTTCTCCAGCACCAGCCGCAGCTGGGTCGGGTCGCCGCGCACGCGCAGCCCGGGCTCGACGATGCACTCCACCCGGCGCTCGGGGGCCGTGCGCGCCAGTTCCTCGAGCACGAAGCCGGCGAGCTGCGAGAGATCCACGGGCTGGCGCGTCAGCGGCTGCGCGGCCAGCCGGGCCATCGTCAGCATGGCATCGATCATCTGGTTCATGCGCGCGCCGGCGGCCAGCACGCGGTCCAGGTGGTCGTTGCCGACGCGGTCGAGCTGGGCGCCGTAGTCCTCCTTGACGATGCGCGTGAAGCCCTCGACGACGCGGATCGGTGCGCGCAGGTCGTGCGACACGGCGTACACCAGCGAGGCGGTCTCCTCCTGCGCCGCGGCGTCGGGCCCAAGCGCCAGGCAGGCATGGCCCTGCGCATCGCGCAGCAACCACCACGGTCCCGCCACGGCGGGATCGGCCAGCGCCTCGCGCAGCGCCGCGGGCGCTGCCGCTTCCAGATCGCTCCAGGCCTGCCCGCAGGCCTCGGGGCCAAGGCCCAGCAGTCGCAGCCCGGCCGCATTCGCCTGCGCCAGCAGGCGCGCAGCACCGGGCGTCGGCGAAGCGATCAGCAGCACGGGCCGCGCGTCCGCGCCCAGGGCGTCGGCCACGGCGTGCAGCCCGGCCTGCACCTGCACAACGGCGGACTGCGCCGCTGGATCGGGGCGCTTCGGCGCTTTGTCGCCGCGCGCCGGCCATCGCTCCCGGCTTGCCCGGCTGCGCCACGCGCCGGCGGCAAAGCTCGCCGCAGCGACGACCAGGAAGGCGACCGTGACGAAGACCCAGAGGGCGTCGCCTGCGCGCCCCGGCACCGCGGCCGCTGCGGCGTGCAGCGGCGCTGCGGCGGCAAGCGCTGCCAGCGTCGCGGCGGCGACGCCCAGGCGGGCGGCGTGCCGCCTGGCCGTGGACTCATGCATGACTTGCATTGTACGAACCGCTTGCGCGGGCGGGACAGGCTCAAGTTGCGACTGCCCCGCCCGATAAGCAGCCGAGCGGGTCCGCGTCCTGTCCCGGCGGATCCGGGCGCCCGAGCTTGACGGGCGAGGGTCGGCGCCGGCATGCTCCGGCGCAGGTCGACAGGGGCGGCAGCTGAGCGGGTGGTTCGATGCACGAGAACGAAAATGCGCTTGTCGAAGTTGCCGCTTCCGCGCACGTGGCGGCGCCCGGGGCAGGCGTGGCTGGGGCCGCGATCGATCGGCAGGTGCTGGCACGTCTGGGCGATCTCGACCCCGACGGCCGGCAGGGCCTGATCCGGCGCGTGCTGCAGACCTACGAGAGCACGCTCGGGCGGCAGCTGCAGGATCTGGCGCAGGCGCGCGCCTGCGCCGACGTGCAGCAGCTCGGCCGCATCGCGCACACCCTCAAGTCCTCCTCGGCGGCGATCGGTGCCACGGCCCTGGCGCAGGGCTGCGCTGCCATCGAGCAGGGTACGCGCACGGGCGCATGCATGCCCCCGGAAGCGGCGCTGGATGCGCTGGTGGCCCAGGCGCAGGCGGTCAGTCGGACGGTTGCGGATATCCTCGCTGCCTGAGATCCTGTCGTCGATGAGCACGCCCATTCCCCTGTTCAGCCCCGACGAGCAGGCGCACCAGCCTGCGCGCGTGCTGCTGGCAGACGACGACCCGGTGACGCTGATGATCGCCGCGGCAGCGCTGCGCGAGCGCGGGTTCATCGTGCGCGAGGCCGACAGCGGCCAGGCAGCGCTGGACGCGGTGGCCGAAGGCCTGCCCGATGTCATCCTGCTCGACGCCATGATGCCCGGCCTCGACGGCTTCGAGACCTGCCGCGCCCTGCGCGCCATGCTCGGCGGCGACAACGTGCCCGTGCTCATGCTCACCGGGCTGGACGACGACGCCTCGATCACGCGCGCCTACGAGGCCGGGGCGAGCGATTTCTTCGTCAAGACCCAGCAATGGACGCAGCAGTGGAGCCTGCTCGAGGGGCGGCTGCGCTACCTGCTGCGCGCGTCGCGCACGCGGCTGGAGCTCGAGCGCAGCAAGGCCAAGCTCGCGCGGGCGCAGGATCTGGCGCGCATGGGCAGCTTCGAGTGGCGGCGTCAGGGCGGGCTCGCGCTTTCGCCCGAGGCCTTGCGCGTGTTCGGGATGCCCAGCGGCGAACGCCTGTCGATGCACGGCCTGCTGCGCATGGTGCCGGCGGAGGATCGGCGCGTGCTCGTGCGCATGCTGCGCAGCACGCTCGAGCATGGGTCGGTGCTGACCGCCGACATCCCGATCAATCCCAATTGGTACAGCGGCGACCATGTCGTGCACGTCGAGGCCGAGCCCGAGTTCAACGAGCAGGGGCAGATGGTCGGCTACACCGGCGTCCTCCAGGATGTCACCGACCGCCGCGTGGCCGAGGACAAGATCCGCCATCTGGCGAACTTCGACGCCCTGACCGGCCTGCCCAACCGCCGCCAGCTGCTGTGGCGTGCGGAGCGGGCCCTGGAGATGGCGCGGCGCCTGGGCCACCAGTGCGCGCTGCTGCTGATCGACCTGGATCGCTTCAAGAACATCAACGACACCCTCGGGCACCAGTCCGGCGACGAGCTGCTGACCGAGGTTGCGCGGCGGCTGCGCGGCTGCGTGCGCCACTCCGACCAGGTGCTGGAGGCGGTCTACGAGGGCCACGGCATGGGCGTGCGCTCGCACCGCTCGCTCGAAGCGGTCGGGCGCCTGGGCGGCGACGAGTTCGTCGCCCTGCTGCCCGAAGTCGGCGACGAACACGACGCCGAGCGCGTGGCGCAGCGCATGCTCGAGGTGATGCGCGAGCCCATCGTCGTCGCTGGGCAGGAATGCTTCGTCACCGCCAGCGTCGGCGTGGCGATCTATCCGCGCGACGGCGCCGGCGTGGCCGACCTGATGCGCAACGCGGACGTCGCGATGTACTCCGTCAAGGCGGCCGGACGCAACGCCTCGGCGCTCTATGGCCCGCAGCTGGCCGGGCGCGGACGCGAGAAGCTGGAGCTCGAGACGGCGCTGCACAAGGCGCTCGAGCGCAACGAGCTGGTGCTGCACTACCAGCCCAAGATCGACGTGCGCGGCGCGCGCATGATCGGCGTCGAGGCGCTGATGCGCTGGCAGCGTGGCGGGCGCCTGGTGCCGCCGGGGGAGTTCATCCCGCTGGCCGAGGAGACCGGGCTGATCGTGCCCATCTCCGAGTGGGCGCTGGCCGAGGCGGCGCGCCAGGGGCGGCTGTGGCAACAGAGCTTCGGCTTCGCGGAGTCGATCGCCGTCAATCTGCCCAGCCGCTTGTTCGAGCGCGGCGACCTCGTCGACCACATCCACCAGGTCGTCACCGCGCAGGGCGTGCCGCACCGCGTGATCATGCTCGAGATCACCGAGGACAACCTGATGCAGGAGCTGCAGAGCGTGATCCCCGCGCTGCACCGCTTGAACGAGATCGGCGTCGAGATCGCCATCGACGACTTCGGCACCGGCTACTCTTCCTTGTCCTACCTGACGACGCTGCCCATCTCCGAATTGAAGATCGACCGCAGCTTCGTGCGCGAGCTGGGCATCAGCCCGCAGAGCTCGGCGGTGATCACGGCAGTCATCGCGCTGGCGCGCTCGCTCGGTCTGCGCGTTGTCGCCGAAGGCGTCGAGACGCTGCGGCAGATGGAGGTGCTGCATCGCCTGGGCGTGGGCGTGATGCAGGGCTTCCTCTTCAGCCGGCCCGTTTCGGCGATCGATCTCGAGCTCTGGCTCGAGCAATCGCTGCACGGGCGCAAGGCGCCCTGGATCAAGCCGGCGGGCGAGCCCGAGTTCGATGCCGGCCGTGCGCGGGCGGTGGTCGGTCGCGGTTGACGCGCCCGCAAAGCGCGCGATGAGGATGCATCCGGGGTGGGCGCCGTGACGCCGGCGCAGCTCGCCAAAGGGGCCCTGCGACGACTGGCGATGGCGCAGCAGGAACCTACCCCGGAGAACTACGCGCGCGCCTACGCGGAGGAAGCCGGGAAGGGGCACGAGGTGCTGCCCGAGCGCGCCCGTGCGCTGCTGGCGCGCCTGGCAGCGCGCTGGAGCGACGACGGGGCTCGCCGCGGCGAGCTCGTTGCGGCCTTCATGCAGGGCCAGTGGGACCTGGTCGCCGCCGCGCTCGAGCGTGGCGGGCAGGGGGCCGCGGCGCAGTCCCAGGCCTTGGCGGTGTTGCTCGAGCGCCTCGTGCGCGGGATCGAACGCGGCTCGCGCCAGTGGACTGCCGCGCGCAAGAAGGAGAGCCTGCAGCGCGTGCTCGACAGCAGTCGCAGCGACATGCAGCGCCTGCAGCAGCGGCTGTCGGCGCTGCTGGATGCGTGGGAGGGCGATGCACCGCTGCCGGCCGAGCCGGCCGACGCGGCCGACGCGGCCAAGACGATGGCGCCGACGGCGTCGGCCCCTTCGAGCGAGCCGGGGCTGGGCGCAGCGAAGCCCGGGGTCGGGACGGCGGCTCATCAGGCCGCAGGCAGGGCCGACGCCGGGGCGGCAGCGGATGGCGCGCAGGCAGAGAGCGGGCACGATGAGCCGAGGTCCGACGAGTGGCCACGGGCGGTCGATCGCCTTCGCCTGACGCTGGCCGCCGGGCTGCCGCCGGGCGAAACACGGGCGGCGGAGCTGGCCGACCGCCTTGGGCGGCTTGCCGACGGGCTGGCCGCCGCCGGGCCGACGCCGGCACGGCTGGTCGAGCTGGATGAGGTCTGCGCCGAGGTTGGCCGCCTGTTCGCGCACCGCCATCACCTGGTGGTGCAGGCGGGCCGGCTGTGCGCCGAGCTCGGCCAGGGTCTGGTCGAGCTGGCCGAGGACGAGAGCTGGGCCCGCGGGCAGGCCCAGACGCTGCGCGAGCGCCTCGCCGAGGGCCTGAATGCACGCAGCATCCGGGCGGCCAGCGCGATCCTTGCCGAAACGCGCGAGCGCCACGCGCGCGTGCGCGGCGAGCGCGACCAGGCGCGCGATGCACTCAAGCAGCTCATCCACCGGCTGCTCGGCGAGATCGGCGAACTCGGCGCGCACGCGGGGCGCTTTCACGACAACGTCGGCCGGCATGTGCAGGCCATCGAGGAGGCGCAGACGATCGACAGCCTGGCCGGCGTCGTGCGCGAACTGCTCGACGACAGCCGCAGCGTGCGCGACCTGGTGGCGCAGGCGCAGCAACGCATGGCCGCGGAGCAGGCGCGGGCCAGCCGGCTCGAGACGCAGGTGCGCGCGCTCGAGGGCGAACTGCGCAAGCTCTCCGACGAGGTGTCCACCGACGCGCTGACCCAGGTAGCCAACCGGCGCGGACTGGTCCAGGCCTTCGCCGCCGAGGCCGCGCGCTGCGGGCGCGAGGGGCCCGATTCGCCGTTGGCGGTGGCCCTGCTGGACATCGACAACTTCAAGAAGCTCAACGACAGGCTAGGTCACGCGGCCGGCGACAAGGCCCTGGCGGCGCTGGCGAGCGCGGTGCGCGAACAGCTGCGCCCGGTCGACCACCTGGCGCGCTTCGGCGGCGAGGAGTTCGTCGTGCTGCTGCCCGGCACGGCGGCAGACGACGCGCTGCAGGCGCTGACGCGCCTTCAGCGCGCACTCAGCGCTGCGCTCTTCATGCACGAACAGTCCGAGGTCTTCGTCACCTTCTCCGCCGGAGTCACCGCGTGGCGGCCCGGCGAGAGCCTCGAAGCCGCGCTCGAGCGCGCCGACGAGGCCCTCTACGAAGCCAAGCGCAGCGGCAAGAACCGCACCTGCGCGGCTTGAGCGGGTGCACCGCGACGGCGGCGGCGGGGACGCCTGAACGGGCGTCCTGTTGCCCTCGGATACAAGCGGCACCTCGCGCGGCGCTAAAGTCGGTGGCGTCCCTGGCCGATACCGTAGACGTGTGCCCCGGGGTCCCCGTGGCGCCGGTCGCCTGTTTCGCCGTCCACGCCCATGCCTTCGCTGCTGCGCCCCTTCATCGTTCTCGTGCGCGCCGTACGCGCCTTCTTCCGCGCCGACTTGCGGTTGCAGCGTGGCGAGCGCGGCCTCGAGGTGGTGCTCGAGGAGAGCAAGCCGGCCGCCGCGGCCCGCGGCAGGCGCAAGACGGTGAAGACCGACGGCGCGGCCCTGAAGGCGAAGCAGGAGGCGCAGGCGATGCAGCGCTCGCTGACGGCACTGCTCGACGAAATGCCGGAGAACCGCACGACGCTGCGCCACCTGGCCTTCATCGAGTACGCCCTGACGAAGAAGGGCGCGCGCGCACTCGCCAAGGTTCCCTATGACGTGCTGCGGCGCGCGCTCGATCAGTTCGAGGGCGTCGTCACCAACTGGTCCGACGAGGGTCTGGCGACGCTGCGCTCGAAGATGGCGGTGACGCTGATCGAGCGTGAGGCCGCGTCGGCCGGTCCCACCGACCGCGCTGCTGCGGAGCACGCGGCCACCGACGTGGTCCCGGCCGCGGGGCCCGAGCCGCACGAGCTCGCCCATCCCGTCGCCCTCGAGAGCGAGGACGCCGAGGCCGCCGAGGCCGCGCTGCGCGCAGCCTACGGCGCCGTGATGCTGCCTGACCTGCAGCTCGTGCCGATCGAGTCCGGCGAGCCGGAATCGGCGGTCGAGGTCCAGGGGGAGCTCGATTCGCCGTCGGCACGGGCGATCAGCCGCGCCATCCGGCGCGGCGACGAGGCCCCGGCGCGCGCCGCAGCCAGCGAAGCCCGGGTCTGAGCGGCGTCGCGGCGCACACCACGCGGGCCGAGTCAACCCCCACGCAAGGACGACCGGCGTCGATGGCGCCGATGGCGCCGATGGCGCCGCAGGCGCGCGCCCGGGCGCACAGAACTTTACGCAGCCCGCACGTGCACGATACGTCGCGGGTCGAGCATCGCATTCACCTACTCATCCCCTCGAGGAACGTCGATGAATGCGATCACCACCACCTCCGCCTGGACGCGCCGGGCCCGATTCCTGCTCGCCGGCGGCGTTCTGGTCGCCCTCGCCGGCACCGCCGCGCTCGCCCAGGCCCATTCCGGCGCCTGGGGCGGGCACCGTCATCACGGCGGGTCCGCCGACGCCGCGGCCGGCCCCGGCGCGATGGGCGCGATGGGCGCGATGGGCGGCATGATGGCCGGCCCCTGGGGCGCCACGATGGGCGGCCGACATGGCGAGCGCATGCTCGACGCGGCCGGCGTCAGCGCGGAGCAGCGGGTGCAGATCCGCCAGCTCGTCGAGTCCGCCCGGGCCGATCGTGAGGCCGCGCGCGAGGGCGGCGGCGCGCTGCACGAGCAGATGCGTCAGCTCTTCACCCAGCCCAACGTCGATGCCAACGCCGCCGAGGTGCTGCGCCAGCAGCAGCTCGCGCGCATGGACGCCACGAGCAAGCGCCAGTTGCAGCTCATGCTCGACGTCAGCGGTGTGCTCACCCCCGAGCAACGCGCCAAGCTTGCCGAGCTGGCCGCGCAGCGCAAGGGCTTCATGCGGCGCGACCGTGCACCGAAGCCGGAGAAGTAAGCTTCGCGTCCTGACCGCGCCCGCAGGAAACCGGCCTTGAACACCCGCTTGCTGCTGATCGACGACGATGTGCGCCTGACCGGCATGCTCGGCGACTACCTGCGCCGCAACGGCTTCGAGGCCGATGCGGCGGGGTCGCTGCGGGAAGGGCGCGAGCGGCTGCGCCAGGGCGGGTTCGACGCGCTGCTGCTGGACCTGATGCTGCCGGACGGCGATGGCCTGGAGCTCACGCGCGAGTTGCGCGCCGACCCCCGCTGGCGTCGCCTGCCGCTGCTCATGCTCACCGCCCGCGGCGAGCCGATGGACCGCATCGTCGGCCTGGAGATCGGCGCCGACGACTACCTGCCCAAGCCCTTCGAGCCGCGCGAGCTGCTGGCGCGCGTGAAGGCCTTGCTGCGCCGCGCGGCACCGGAACCGGGAAGCGACGACGTGCTCGTCTTCGGCCGCCTGGAGATCGATCTCGGCGCGCGCCAGGCGCGGCTGGACGGCCGCCCCTGCGAGCTCACCAGCCACCAGTTCGAGCTGCTCGTCGTGCTCGCGCGCAGCCCCGGGCGCGTGCTCTCGCGCGACCAGATCATGGACGCGCTGAAAGGCCATCCGCTGGAGGCCTTCGACCGCAGCATCGACGTGCACATCTCGCGCATCCGCGCGCTGATCGAGGACGACCCCAAGAACCCGCGGCGCGTCCTCACCGTGCGCGGCAGCGGCTACGTCTTCTCGCGCAAGCAGGATGAAGATTAGCCGCCTGCGCCGCACGCCTCGCGGATGCGGACGCGGACGAAACGAACCGCGCGCGCGGGCGCAGCGGGAGCGGACGTGAAGTCGCTCTACCTGCGCATCTGGCTCACCGTGGTGGCGGCGCTGGCGCTGTTCGCGCTGGTGTCGGGCTGGCTCGTGCAGCAGCACTTCGAACACGAGCGCGAGCGCTGGGAGGAGCGCGTGCGCGAGCGCACCGAAGCCTGGGCCGAGCTGCTGCAGCGCGGTCTGCCCGACGCGCAGGCGCCGCACGCCGAGCAGGAAGCCGCGCTGCAGGCCTGGTCGCAACGCCTGCGCATGGGGCTGGCCCTGGATGACGCCGACGGCGGTCGCCTGGCCACCAGCGAGCTCTTTCGCCGCCGCGAGGCCGATGCCGGGCCGTCGCTCACGCGCCGGTTGCAGCGCGTGCCGATGGACGACGGCCGCACGCTGTGGGTGCTGCGCCCGGGCGCGCGCGGACCGGGGACGCTGGCGCATCCCGGGGCGTTCGGGGGCCCGCGCATGCACATGGCGCCGGGTGCCGTGCCGCCGCCGACGGGTGCGGCAGCCTGGCTGCCGCGGGCGGGCTGGCCCGGTGGGCCGACGCTGGTGCTGCTGTTGCTGGTGCTGTTTGCCGCGGTCGCCGCCGGGGCGTGGCCGGTGGTGCGCCGGCTGACGCGCCGGCTGGAGGCGCTCAAGCGCGGCGTCGAGGCCTTCGGCGCCGGCGCGCTGCACGAGCGCGTGGCCGAGGACGGCGGCGACGAGGTGGCCGCGGTGGCCGCGAGCTTCAACCGTGCGGCCACGCGCATCGAGGCGCTGCTGCAGTCGCACAAGAGTCTGCTGGCCAACGCCAGTCACGAGCTGCGCTCGCCGCTGGCGCGGCTGAAGATGGCGGTGGCCATGCTCGACGAGACGCCGCAGAGCGAGCGCGACGTACTGCGGCGGGAGATCCACGCCGACATCGCCGAACTCGACGCGCTGGTCGAGGAGGTGCTGCTGGCCAGTCGCCTCGACGCCGCGCCGGGGCACGGCGCGAAGGACGAGATCGACCTCCTCGGGCTCGCTGCGGAGGAGGGCGCGCGCGTCGACGCCATCGTGCGCGGCGAGGCCGTGACGCTGCGCGGCGACGAGCGGCTCGTACGGCGGGCGCTGCGCAACCTGCTCGAGAACGCGCGCCGCTACGGCGGCGGCGAGGTCGAGGTCCAGGTGCGGTTGCAGGACGGCCAGGCGATCGCGCAAGTCTGCGACCGCGGCCCGGGCGTGCCCGACGCCCTGCGCGAGCGCATCTTCGAGCCCTTCTTCCGCCTCCCCGGCCATGCCGAGAGGGCCGGCGGCGTCGGCCTCGGTCTCTCGCTCGTGCGCCAGATCGCGCAGCGCCACGGTGGCAGCGTGCAGTGCACCGCGCGCGAAGGCGGCGGCAGTTGCTTCACGCTGACGCTGGCGCGGGAGGGCGCGCGCGCATGACGCGCCAGAGCACCGCCAGCAGCAGCGCTGCGGCAAGGGTCAGGCCGGCGGTGCTCGCCGCCCAGTAGCCGGGCGCGCCGTGCAGCGCAGCCGGCGCGATGGCCGGCGGGTCGAAGGCCAGCACGTAGCCCCCGCCCAGGCCCACGCCCCACAGCGAGGCGGCGAAGATGAACATCGGCGCCGTGGCGATGCGGTGCGCGCGCAGCACGAAGGCGGCCATGGTCTGCGTGGCGTCGAAGAGGTGGAAGAGCGCCACCCAGGCCAGCAGGGGCAGCGCCGCGGCGATCACCTGCAGGTCCTGCGTGTATAGGCGCACGATGCCGCCGCGGCCGAGGTAGACGAGGCTGCCCAGGGCCGCCGCCACCAGCACGCCCAAGCCGATGCCGTGGCGCGCCAGGGCGCGCGCATCGGGCAGGTCGCGCGCGCCGATGCGCTGCGCCACCAGCGTGCTGGTGGCGATGGCCAGCGCCATCGGCAGCATGAACATCAGCGACACCAGGTTGGCCGCGATCTGGTGCCCGGCCACCGCGTGCGTGCCCAGGCGGGCGATGAAGACGGCCATGAGCGCGAAGCCGCTGACCTCGATCAGGATCGAGAAGCCCATCGGCACGCCCAGCCGCAACTGGGCCCACAGTGCCTGCGCGTCGGGCGCGTGCAGGCCGCGGCCCCAGAGGTGAAAGGGCGCGTAGAAGCTGCTTCGGCGCAACACCACCCAGGCGGCCAGCGCCTGCGCCCACATGACGATGGCCGTGGCGATGGCGCAGCCGACCACGCCCAGCGCCGGTACCTCGAGCGGCGCGATGCCGGTGATCAGCCACGCCGACAGCGGCACCTTCAGCGCCAGCCCGCCGACCTGCAAGGCCATCACCGCCTTTGGGCGCGAGAGCGCGTTGTTGAAGCCGCGGTAGGCCGAGAACAGCAGCGAGGCCGGCAACGAGATGGCCAGCACTGCGAGATAGGCGCGCACCCGCGCCTCCTGCTCGGCCGACATGCGCGCCAGCGTCATGAACGGCTGCGGGAAGAGCAGCACCGCGGAGCCGATCACCGACAGCGCCAGCGCCAGCCACACCGCCTGGTGCAACTGGCGTCCGGCCTGCTCGTTCTGGCCCGCGCCGTAGAGCTGGCCGACGATGGGGCTCAGGGCCAGCACCACGCCCATGAGGCCGATGAAGACGGTGATGTAGGCCGCCGTGCCCACCGACAGCGCTGCGAGGTCGGCCGCCGAATGGCGCCCGAGCAGCAGCGTGTCGACGGTGGCGAATGCCACCACCGAGATCTGCCCGATGAAGAGGGGCCAGGCAAGTTCGCCGATGCGGGCGACGTTGCGCGCCGCGCCGTGCAGGAGGCCGCGGCTCAATAGGCGAGCCCCATCGCCTCGCGCACGTCCTTCATCGTCTGACGCGCCACCGTGCGCGCGCGCTCGGTGCCCATCTCGACGATCCAGTGCACCTTCTTCGGGTCGGCGACCAGCGCTGCGGCGCGTTCGCGCCAGGGCTTCTGCTCGCGGACGATGGCGTCGATCACCGGCTGCTTGCACTCCAGGCATCCGATGCTCGCCGTTTTGCAGCCCTTGTACGCCCAGTCCTTCGTCGCCTCGTCGCTGTAGACCTTGTGCAGGTCCCACACCGGGCACTTCTCGGGGTCGCCGGGGTCGGTGCGGCGCACGCGCGCGGGGTCGGTGACCATGCCGCGGATCTTGCGTTCGACCTCGGCCGGCTCGTCGCGCATGAGCACGGCATTGCCGTAGCTCTTGCTCATCTTCTGGCCGTCGGTGCCGGGCAGGCGCAGCACCTCGGTGTGCAGCGCCTGCGGCTCGACGAGCACGGCGCGTCCGCTGCCGCGCAGGTGCCCGAGCAGCAACTCGGTATCCGCCTCGCTCCAACCCTCCACCGCCGCGGCAGCGCGGCGCACCAGCGCCTCGCCCTTGGCCCAGACTTCGGCCGAACCCGTCTCACCGAAGGCCTTGCGCTGCTTCTCGTAGTAGCGCTGGTCGTCCTTGGGCAGGCGCGCGAGGGTTGCCGCCACGCGCTGCTCGAAGCCGTGCATGCGGCCGTAGAGGTGGTTGAAGCGACGCGCGACCTCGCGCGTGAGCTCGACGTGCGAGCTCTGGTCCTCGCCCACCGGCACGTAGGTCGCCTTGTAGATCAAGATGTCGGCCGCCTGCAGCAGCGGGTAGCCGAGGAAGCCGTAGGTCGCGAGGTCGCGGTCCTTGAGCTTCTCCATCTGGTCCTTGTAGGTCGGCACGCGCTCGAGCCAGCCCAGCGGCGTGCCCATGGCCAGCAGGGTGAAGAGCTCGGCATGCTCGGGCAGGCGGCTCTGGATGAAGATCGTGCTCCTGTCCGGGTCCAGGCCCGCGGCGATCCAGTCGATCACCATCTCGTAGACGTTCTTCTCGATGACCTCGCGCTGCTCGTAGTGCGTGGTCAGCGCGTGCCAGTCGGCGACGAAGTAGAAGCAGTCGTGTTCGTCCTGCAGTCGCACCCAGTTCTTGAGTGCGCCGTGGTAGTGGCCGAGGTGCAGGGCGCCGGTGGGGCGCATGCCGGAGAGGACGCGGGAACGCATGGCTTGGGGCTGGGCAAAGGACAAAGGGGACGATTCTCGCCGATCGACCATCGTTCGAGGCGGGCGGCCTGCCGCCTCGGTACACTGCGCGGCCCCATGAAGCGCATCGTCATCCTCATCTCTGGCCGCGGCTCCAACATGCAGGCGATCGTGCAGCGCTGCGCCGAGCAGCGCTGGCCGGCGCGCGTCGCCGCGGTCATCGCCAACCGCCCCGACGCCAAGGGCCTCGAATTCGCGCGCCAGAACGACATCGCCACCGCGGTCGTCGACCACCGGACGCAGGCCTCGCGCGAGGCCTTCGATGCGGCGCTGGCGCAGGCCATCGACGGCTTCGCACCCGACCTCGTCGTGCTGGCGGGCTTCATGCGCATCCTGGGCGCGGCCTTCGTGCAGCGCTACGAAGGGCGGCTGCTGAACATCCATCCCTCGCTGCTGCCGGCCTTTCCCGGGCTGCACACCCACCGCCGGGCGCTGGCGGCCGGCTGCAAGCTGGTGGGCGCGACGGTCCACTTCGTGACGCCCGAACTCGACCACGGGCCGATCGTCATGCAGTCGGCGGTGCCGGTGCTGCCCGGCGACGACGAGGAGGCTCTGGCCGAGCGCATGCTCGCCACGGAACACGTGATCTACCCGCAGGCGGTGCGCTGGTTCGTCGAGGGCCGGCTGGTCGTCGAGGCGGGCGTCGTGCGCCAGCTCGACGGGGCTTCGCAGGTGCTGATGTAGGCCATGCATCCAAACGCCTTGCTCGACCTCGCCACCGAGCTGCTGCGCCAGGTGCTGCGCCTGGACCAGCCTGCCGATGCCGTGGTCTCGGCCTTCTTCCGCAAGCACAGGGCGCTGGGTGCGCGCGAGCGCCACGCGCTGGCCGAGACCGCGTATGCCGTGCTGCGCCAGCGCCTGCTGCTGCAGCATCTGGCGCAGTCCGGCAGCGGCGCGCTCGAGCGGCGACTGGCGATCCTGGCCTGGCGCGGCGGCGCGGGCTCGTTGCGCGGCGCGCTCGGCCCGAGGGAGCAGCAGTGGCTCGAACAGGTGAGCGCCATCGACCGCGAGGCGCTGCCCGAGAAGCTGCGCCACAACCTGCCAGACTGGCTCGCCGGGGCGCTGCGCGAGCAGTTGCCGCAGGACGAGTTCTGGCCGCTGGTGCATGCGCTGTCGGAAGCGGCGCCGCTGGACCTGCGCGTGAACACGCTGAAGGCGCGGCGCGAGGACGTGCAGCGTGCGCTGCTCGAGGCCGGCATTGCCGCCGAGCCGACGCCGTATTCGCCCTGGGGGCTGCGCGTGCAGGGCAAGCCCGCGCTCAACAAGCTCGAGGTCTTCACGTGCGGCGCGGTGGAGGTGCAGGACGAGGGCAGCCAGTTGCTGGCGCTGCTGCTGGACGCCAAGCGGGGCGAGATGGTGGCGGACTTCTGCGCCGGGGCCGGCGGCAAGACGCTCGCCCTCGGTGCGGCGATGCGCAACACCGGGCGGCTCTACGCCTTCGACGTCTCGGCCCACCGGCTCGACGCGCTCAAGCCGCGGCTGGCGCGCAGCGGCCTCTCCAACGTCTATCCTGCGCGCATCGCGCACGAGCGTGACGACAGGGTCCGGCGCCTGGCCGGCAAGGTGGACCGCGTGCTGGTCGATGCGCCCTGCTCGGGCCTGGGCACGCTGCGTCGCAACCCCGACCTGAAGTGGCGCCAGAGCCCGCGCGCGGTGGGCGAGCTGCAGGTCAAGCAACAGGCGATCCTCGCCGGCGCGGCGCGGCTTCTCAAGCCCGGCGGGCGCCTCGTCTACGCCACCTGCAGCCTGCTGGCGGCCGAGAACGAGGAGGTGGTGAAGGCCTTCGAGGCCGAGCAAGGGCGCGACTTCGCGGCGCTGCCGGCGCAGGAACTGCTGCAGGCCGCGCAGGTGCGCGAGGCCGCGGCCCTGGTCGAGGGGCCGTGGCTGCGGCTGTGGCCGCACCGGCATCGCACCGACGGCTTCTTTGCCGCCGTCTGGACGCGCCGCTGAAGACACAAAAAGGCCTGCTCTTGCGGAGCAGGCCTATGCCGGGCCCACGCGGGGGCCAGGGCTCAGGCAGGCGTCTTCTGCGGGGGTGCACAAAAGGCCTGCGCGCACCCCTTACTTGAGCTTGATTTCCTTGTACAGCACGTGCTTGCGCGCCTTGGGATCGAACTTCAGGAATTCGAGCTTCTCGGGCGTCGTCTTCTTGTTCTTGCTCGTGGTGTAGAAGTGGCCGGTGCCCGCCGTGGACTCCAGCTTGATCTTTTCGCGTCCGCCTTTGGTGGCCATGCTGGGTCTCCTCGGATCAGAGTTCGCCGCGGGCACGCAGGTCGGCCACGACCTGCTCGATGCCGACCTTGTCGATCAACCGCAGCGCCGCGTTGCTGATGCGCAGGCGGACCCAGCGGTTCTCGTTCTCGAGCCAGAAACGGCGGTACTGCAGGTTGGGCAGGAACCGACGCTTGGTCTTGTTGTTGGCGTGGGAAACCTTGTTCCCCACCATCGGGCGCTTGCCCGTGACTTGACAGACGCGTGCCATGACGCTCGCTCCAGGGTTCTGGGTGAAGGGCCGGATCCACTGCCCGTATCAGGCAAGGACCTCAGCAAAGCCCACAATTATAACGCGATCGAAGGCGCTGCGGTCCTTGATTGCGCCCTCGATCCGGCTTGCGCTCAGGCTTGCTGCTGTTCCAGGAAGCGCTGCGCATCCAGCGCCGCCATGCATCCGGTACCGGCACTGGTGATCGCCTGGCGGTAGATGTGGTCCTGCACGTCGCCGGCAGCGAAGACGCCGGCGACGCTGGTCGCGGTGGCCAGGCCCTCCTGCCCGCCGCGGGTGACGATGTAGCCGTCCTTCATCTCGAGTTGGCCCTTGAAGATCCCGGTGTTGGGCTCGTGGCCGATGGCGATGAAGCAGCCCTTGACCGCCAGATCCGTCGTCCTGCCGTCCTGCGTCGAGGCGATGCGCACGCCGGTGACGCCGCTGTCGTCGCCGAGCACCTCCTGCAGCGTCTGGAAGAGGTGCAGCTCGATCTTGCCGGCGGCGACCTTGGCCATCAGCTTGTCGACCATCACCGCTTCGGCGCGGAACTTGTCGCGGCGGTGGATCACGTGCACCTTGGCGGCGATGTTGGAGAGGTAGAGCGCCTCCTCGAGCGCGGTATTGCCGCCGCCGACCACGCACACCGCCTGATCGCGGTAGAAGAAGCCGTCGCAGGTGGCGCAGGCGCTGATGCCCTTGCCCATGAAGGCGTGCTCGCTGGGCAGGCCCAGGTACTTGGCGCTGGCGCCGGTGGCGATGATCACCGTGTCGGCGCTGTAGGTGCCGGCGTCGCCTTCGAGCACGAAGGGACGGCGCGCGAAGTCGACCTTGGCGATGTGGTCGAAGACGATCTTCGTGTCGAAGCGCTCGGCGTGCTCCTGGAAGCGCTGCATCAGGTCCGGGCCCATCACGCCCTTGACGTCCGCCGGCCAGTTGTCGACCTCGGTGGTCGTCATCAGTTGTCCGCCCTGCGCCATGCCGGTGATGAGCATGGGCTGCAGGTTGGCGCGCGCGGCGTAGAGCGCGGCGGTGTAGCCGGCCGGGCCGGAGCCGAGGATGAGGACGCGGGCGTGCTGGGGTGATGCGGTCATGGCGATGCGGTCGGTGAAAGGGCAGGGCGGCCGGAGCTTGCGTCGCGCCGGACCCACGACGGGTCGCGGGCCGACTGCGCGGCGGCAGGTCCGCGTCGGCCACGCCGGCTCATATGGGCACAATACGCGAATTCTTACAGACCGTGGCGTCACGCGCGCCCGGCGGGGAATCCAGCCACGATGCCCGGCGCCAGCCGCACCGGGCGAGGGTAAAACGAACGAGGGGACTTATCGATGTCGATGCTGTCGAACCTGGATCTGATCCGCCGGGTGCCGTTGTTCTCCATGCTGACGGCCGAGCACGCGCAGTCGGTGGCCGACAGCGTCGTGAAGCGACGCTATCGCCGCGGCGAGCTGGTGGTCGAGCAGGGCCGCAAGAGCAATGCCCTCTTCATCCTGCTCAACGGCCGCGCGCGCGTGCTCACCGCCGACTCGCGCGGGCGCGAGGTCATCCTGGCGGTGCTCGAGGCCGGCGACTACGTCGGCGAGATGAGCCTGATCGACAACGAGCCCCACTCGGCCACCGTGCGCGCCGAGGTGCAGACCGACATGCTGGTGCTGGCGCGTGCCGATTTCGCGCGCTGCCTGCCCGAGGCCTCGTCGCTGGCCTACGCCATCCTGCGCGGCCTCGTGCGCCGGCTGCGCAACGCCGACCGCCAGATCGAGTCGCTGGCGCTGCTGGACGTCTACGGCCGCGTGGCGCGCACGCTGCTGGACATGGCCGAGGACGACAACGGCGTGAAGATCATCCGCCACAAGGTCTCGCGCCAGGACATGGCCAAGGTCGTCGGCGCCTCGCGCGAGATGGTCAGCCGTGTGATGAAGGACCTCGAGGACCGCGATGTCATCGAGACGCAGGAGAACGGCTTCGTCGTCATCAAGGAACGCCTGCAGAACGATTGACGCCGCCGTGCGCTCTTGCGCGCGGCGCGCGCCGTCGCCCGGGCCGCGCGCACCCCTCGCGCACCCATCGCGCACAATGCGCGCATGAGTTTTCCCCTCGGTTCGCTGCAGGGCGACGCCGCTGCCGGCGCCGCGCGCGCGCGGGTGCCCGCGGCGATGGGCGTGCGGCGCCAGCTCGTGCTCGTGCTCGGCTTCGTCGGCTGCGCCCTGCTGCTGCTGGCCCTGGCGACGTATCACGGCGGCGATGCCGCCTACTCCACCTCCGGCACCGGAGATCCCACGCGCAACAGCGTCGGCGCCCTTGGGGCCTGGGTCGCGGACCTGCTGTACTTCCTCTTCGGCTGGTCCGCCTGGTGGCTGGTGCCGGTGAGCTGGCGTGCCTGGCTCTCGGGCCTGGCACGCACGCTGCGCGGCGGCGATGCCGCGGCGTCGAGGCCGCGGCGCGCCTGGCTCTGGCTCGGCCTCGCGCTGCTGCTGGCCGCGAGCTGCGCGCTCGAATGGACGCGCGTCTACCGCTGGGAGGCTGGCCTGCCCGGACATGCCGGAGGCGTGCTGGGGCGGCTGCTCGGCCCCTCGTCGATGCAGGGTCTGGGCTTCACGGGCTCCGGCGTGCTCTGGATTGCGCTGCTGGTGGTGGGGGTGGCGCTGGCCTTGCGTTTTTCCTGGGCGCGGCTGGCCGACGCCATCGGCGAGCGCGTCGAGGCGCTGCTGGCGCGGCGCCACGAGCGCCGCGAGCAGGCGCAGGATCGCCGCATCGGCGAGCAGGCGCAGCGTGAGCGCGAGCAGGTCGTCGACCTCGCGCTCGAGCGCCTGGACGAGCAGCAGCACCTGCCGCTGGTGATCGAGCCGCCGGTGCTGGCGGTGCCCAAGTCCGAGCGCGTGGCGCGTGAGCGCCAGCAGCCGCTGTTCAAGGAACTAGTCGACACCAAGCTGCCGCAGGTCGACCTGCTCGATGCCGCGCCGGGGCGCCAGGAGAGCGTGACGCCGGAGTCGCTCGAGATGACGAGCCGTCTCATCGAGAAGAAGCTCGTGGACTTCGGCGTCGAGGTGCGCGTGGTCGCCGCCCAGCCCGGACCCGTGATCACGCGCTACGAGATCGAGCCCGCCACCGGCGTCAAGGGCGCGCAGATCGTCAACCTGGCCAAGGATCTGGCGCGCTCGCTGTCGCTCGTCAGCATCCGCGTCGTCGAGGTCGTGCCGGGCAAGAACTACATGGCGCTGGAGCTGCCCAACGCGCGCCGGCAGACCATCCGCCTGGCGGAGATCCTGGGCTCGCAGGTCTACAACGACGCCGCCTCGATGCTCACCATGGGCCTGGGCAAGGACATCGTCGGCAATCCGGTGGTCGCGGACCTGGCCAAGATGCCGCACTGCCTGGTCGCCGGCACCACCGGCTCCGGCAAGAGCGTGGGCATCAACGCGATGATCCTGAGCCTGCTCTACAAGGCCGAGGCGCGCGACGTGCGGCTCATCCTCATCGACCCGAAGATGCTCGAGATGAGCGTCTACGAGGGCATCCCGCACCTGCTGGCGCCCGTGGTCACGGACATGAAGCAGGCCGCCAACGCGCTCAACTGGTGCGTGGCCGAGATGGAGCGCCGCTACCGCGTGATGAGCAAGCTGGGCGTGCGCAACCTCTCGGGCTTCAACAAGAAGGTCGCCGAGGCGGCCGAGCGCGGCGAATCCATCCCCAACCCGTTCAGCCTCACGCCCGAGGCGCCGGAGCCGCTGCAGCGGCTGCCGCACATCGTCGTCGTCATCGACGAACTCGCCGACCTCATGATGGTCGTCGGCAAGAAGATCGAGGAGCTGATCGCGCGCCTGGCGCAGAAGGCGCGCGCCGCCGGCCTGCACCTGATCCTGGCCACACAGCGGCCCAGCGTCGACGTCATCACCGGCCTCATCAAGGCCAACATCCCGACCCGGCTGTCGTTCCAGGTCAGCAGCAAGATCGACAGCCGCACCATCCTCGACCAGATGGGAGCCGAGGCGCTGCTCGGCCAGGGCGACATGCTCTACCTGCCGCCGGGCAGCGGCGTGCCGGTGCGCGTGCACGGCGCCTTCGTCAGCGACGAGGAGGTGCATCGCGTCGTCGACTACCTGCGCAGCCAGGGCGGGCCCGACTACATCGAGGGCATCCTCGAGGGTGGCATGGTGGACGGCGAGGGCGAGGGCGGCGCCGATGCCGACGGCGCGAACGGCGGCGGCGAGGGCGACGCGATGTACGACCAGGCCGTGGCCGTGGTGCTGCAGCACCGGCGCGCCTCGATCTCGCTCGTGCAGCGGCACCTGCGCATCGGCTACAACCGCGCCGCGCGGCTGCTGGAGCAGATGGAGAAGAGCGGACTCGTCAGCGCCATGGCCAGCAACGGCAACCGCGACATCCTGCTGCCGAGGCGCGAGGAATGATGCGCCGGTCGCTCCTGCGGGGGCTTCTCGTGACGCTGCCGGCGCTGAGCGCCGGCCTGCCCGCGCAGGCGGACGCGCTGCATAGCCTCTCGGTCTTCGTGCGCGAGGTGAAGAGCGGGCGCGCGAGCTTCACGCAGACCGTGACGGCACCCGACAGCGGCCGCGCCAAGCTCAGCCGCGGCCACTTCGAGTTCCTGCGCCCGAACCGCTTCCGCTTCGTCTACACCCAGCCCTTCGAGCAATCCATCGTGGCCGACGGCGGCAAGGTCTGGATCTACGACGTCGATCTCAACCAGGCGAGCTCGCGCAAGCTGGCGCAGGCCCTGGGCGGCACGCCGGCGGCGCTGCTGGCCGGTGGCGATCTGGAGCGCGACTTCGTGCTGCAGGCCGAGGCACCCCTGGGCGGGCTCGAGTGGGTGCGGGCCACGCCGCGCACCGCCGATACCGGCTTCAAGAGCGTGCGCGTGGGCTTCAGGGGGTCGGAGCTGGCCGCCCTCGAGATCGTCGACAGCTTCGGCCAGCGCTCGCGGCTGGACTTCAGCGACTTCGTGGCCAATGTCCCGCTGGCGCCGGAGGCCTTTCGCTTCGTGCCGCCGGCCGGCGCCGACATCATCGAGCAGTGATGCGCGCGGCCGCGGCCGCGGCCGGCGCGGCGAAGCGACAATCCCGGCATGTCCGACAATCAGGAATCGCTGTTCGCGGCCGAACTGGGCGAGCCGGCCGTCGGCAGCGCGGCGCCCGGTTCCGTGCCGCTGGCCGAGCGGCTGCGTCCGCAGCGCCTGTGCGAGGTGATCGGCCAGCAGCACCTGCTCGCGCCAGGGCGTGCGCTGCGCGCTGCGCTCGAGCAGGGGCGGGTGCACTCGATGATCCTGTGGGGTCCGCCGGGCGTGGGCAAGACGACGCTGGCGCGGCTGCTGGCGCAGGCAGTCGATGCGACGTTCATCGTGCTTTCGGCGGTGCTGGCCGGGGTCAAGGACATCCGCGAAGCGGTTGAGGTCGCGCAGCGCCAGGCGCGCCGCGGCGGCCGCACCATCGTCTTCGTCGACGAGGTGCATCGCTTCAACAAGGCGCAGCAGGATGCCTTCCTGCCGCATGTCGAGTCGGGTCTCTTCACCTTCATCGGCGCGACGACCGAGAACCCGGCCTTCGAGGTCAACTCGGCGCTGCTCTCGCGCGCGACCGTGCATGTGCTGGAGCCGCTTGCCGAAGCGGATCTGGAGCGACTGCTGCAGCGCGCGCAAGAGGCGTTGCAGGCGCCACCGCTGCAGGCCGCGGCGCGCGCGCAGCTCGTCGCCCACGCCGACGGCGACGCCAGACGGCTGCTGAATGCGTACGAGAGCCTGGTCGAGCTTGCCGAGCCCGCGGCAACCGTGCTCGACGAGGCACTGCTCGAACGCGCGCTGGGCAGCCTGCTGCGGCGCTACGACAAGGGCGGCGACGCGTTCTACGACAGCATCTCGGCGCTGCACAAGTCGGTGCGCGGATCCGACCCCGACGCGGCGCTGTACTGGCTGGCGCGCATGCTCGACGGCGGGGCCGATCCGCGTTACGTCGTGCGCCGCGTGCTGCGCATGGCCAGCGAGGACATCGGCCTGGCCGACCCGCGTGCGCTGCGCCTGGCGCTGGATGCCGCCGAGGTCTACGAGCGACTGGGCTCGCCCGAGGGCGAGCTGGCGATCGCCGAAGCCGTCGTCTATCTGGCGGTGGCGCCGAAGTCCAACGCCGTCTACACCGCCTGGCAGGCGGTGCGCGAGGCGGTGCAGGCCGATGGTACGCGGCCCGTGCCGCCGCACCTGCGCAATGCGCCGACGAAGCTGGCGCGCCGACTCGGCCACGGCGAGGGCTACCGCTACGCACACGACGAGGAAGGCGGCTATGCCGCCGGCGAGCGCTACCTGCCCGAGGGCGTGCCGCTGCGCCGCTTCTACGAGCCCGCAGCGCGCGGGCTCGAGCTGCGCATCGGCGAGCGCCTGCGCGAGCTGCGCGCGCTCGACGAGACCGTCGGCAGGCGGCGCTAGCGCGCGCGTCGCTTGCCAACCCCCTGCCCGGGGTGGATCGCCGCAGAGGGAAAATCCGGCCCCGAAGCCCCTTGCGCGATGCCTACAATCCGCACCCCATGAACCCGGCCGCAGGCCCTGCAGGTGCAGCAGCACCTGGGAGTGCGAGCCGGGTTATTCGTACGTATTCAAGCGTTTTTCGCGAATGCGTCCTGGCCCCTTCACGGGGCCGACGACCGGGACGATCCTGATGGAGATCTTCATCCAGCAGATCATCAACGGCCTGGTGCTTGGCAGCATGTATGCGCTGGTGGCACTGGGCTACACGATGGTCTACGGCATCATCAACCTGATCAACTTCGCCCACGGCGAGGTGCTGATGTTCGGCGCGCTCACGTGCTGGACTTTCGTCACGGCGATGGCGGGCTCGGGATGGCCCGCCTGGCTGCTGCTGCTGGTGGGCGTGGTGCTGGCGATCGTCGTCTGCGCGGCGCTGAACTTCGCCGTCGAGAAGCTGGCCTACCGGCCGCTGCGCAACGCGCCGCGGCTGGCGCCGCTGATCACCGCGATGGGCATGAGCCTGCTGCTGCAGACGATGGCGATGATCATCTGGAAGCCCAACCCCAAGCCCTTTCCGCCGCTGCTGCCGGCGACGCCGATCGATCTCGGCGGCCCCGTGATCACCATCACGCAGTGCCTGATCCTCGGGCTCACGGTGGTCACGCTGTCGATCCTGATGTGGGTGGTCAACCGCACGCGCCTGGGCCGTGCGATGCGCGCCACCGCCGAGAACCCGCGCGTGGCGTCGCTGATGGGCGTCAAGCCCGACTGGGTGATCTCGGCGACCTTCATCATCGGCGCGGCACTGGCCGCGATCGCCGGCGTGATGTGGGCTGCCAACTACGGCACCGTGCAGCACACCATGGGCTTCCTGCCGGGGCTGAAGGCCTTCACGGCGGCGGTCCTCGGCGGCATCGGCAACCTCGCCGGCGCGGTGGTCGGCGGCGTTCTGCTCGGCCTCATCGAGGCCCTCGGCGCGGGATATCTGGGCGACCTCACCGGCGGCGTGTTCGGCAGCAACTACGTCGACATCTTCGCCTTCACGGCGCTGATCCTCGTGCTCACGCTGCGGCCTTCGGGCCTGCTGGGCGAACGCGTTGCCGACCGCGCCTGATCCGGAGATGACGCGATGAAGAGCAAGGTAATCGTCTTCCTGCTGTGTGCGCTGGCGCTGATCGCGCTGCCGCTGTTTGCGCAGCAGTTCGGCCAGGGCTGGGTACGCATTCTTGCGCTGGCGCTGCTGTACGTGCTGCTGGCGCTGGGCCTGAACATCGTCGTCGGCTACGCCGGGCTGCTCGACCTCGGCTACGTGGCCTTCTACGCCGTCGGCGCCTACATGTACGCGCTCATGGCCAGCCCCCACCTCGGCGAGAACTTCGAGTGGTTCGCCCGGCTGTTCCCGAACGGCCTGCATGCGCCGATCTGGATCGTGGTGCCGCTGGCGGCCTTCTTCGCCGGCATCGTCGGGGTGCTGCTGGGCATCCCGGTGCTGAAGCTGCGCGGCGACTACCTGGCGATCGTCACGCTGGGCTTCGGCGAGATCATCCGCGTCTTCCTCAACAACCTCGAGTACCCGTACAACATCACCAACGGGCCGCGCGGGCTGGACCGTATCGATTCGATGAACATCTTCGGCTTCAGCTTCGGCAAGGCCGTCGAGATCGGCGACTTCCGCATTCCCTCGGTGACGCTTTACTACTACCTCTTCCTCGCGCTCGTGGTGCTCAGCGTCGTCATCTGCCACCGGCTGGAGACGAGCCGCATCGGCCGCGCCTGGATGGCCATCCGCGAGGACGAGGTCGCCGCCAAGGCCATGGGCATCAACACGCGCAACATGAAGCTGCTGGCCTTCGGCATGGGCGCCACCTTTGGCGGCGTCTCGGGGGCGATGTTCGCCTCGTTCCAGGGCTTCGTCTCGCCGGAGTCGTTCACGCTGATGGAGAGCATCATGATCGTGGCGATGGTCGTGCTCGGCGGCCTTGGCCATATCCCGGGCGTGATTGTCGGCGCGCTGATGCTGGCCGCGCTGCCCGAGGTGCTGCGCTACGTCGCCGGCGACGTGCAGAACATGACCGGCGGGCGCATCGACTCGGCCATCCTGCGCCAGCTGCTGGTCGCCCTAGCGATGATCGTCATCATGCTGATGCGTCCGCGCGGCCTGTGGCCCTCGCCCGAGCACGGCAAGGCCGCGCCCTCACCGGTCTGAGGCAGGGGCGCGATATGACACAGATCGTTCTCGACGTGCAAGGCGTCAGCAAGCGCTTCGGCGGCCTGCAGGCGCTCTCCGAGGTCGGCATCCGCATCCGCCAGGGCGAGGTCTACGGCCTCATCGGCCCCAACGGCGCGGGCAAGACGACCTTCTTCAACGTCATCACCGGCCTCTACACCCCCGACGGCGGCAGCTTCGCGCTCGGCGGCAAGCCCTACAAGCCCAGCGCCGTGCACGAGGTCGCCAAGGCGGGCATCGCGCGCACCTTCCAGAACATCCGCCTCTTCCCCGAGATGACGGCGCTGGAGAACGTGATGGTCGGCCGCCACGTGCGCACGCACTCGGGCCTCTTCGGCGCGGTGTTCAGGAGCTCGGGCTTCAAGGCCGAGGAGGCGGCGATCGCCGCGCGCGCGCAGGAGCTGCTCGACTACGTCGGCATCGGCCGCTACGGCGAATACAAGGCACGCACGCTGTCCTACGGCGACCAGCGGCGCCTGGAGATCGCGCGGGCGCTGGCCACCGACCCGCACCTGATCGCGCTGGACGAACCCGCGGCCGGCATGAACGCCACCGAGAAGGTGGTGCTGCGCGAGCTCATCGACCGCATCCGCCGCGACAACCGGACCATCCTGCTCATCGAGCACGACGTGAAGCTGGTGATGGGGCTTTGCGATCGCGTGACCGTGCTCGACTACGGCCGCCAGATCGCCGAAGGGACGCCCGCCGAGGTGCAGAAGAACGAAAAGGTGATCGAGGCCTACCTCGGCACCGGGGGACATTGATGAGCGCGACCTTCCTGAAAGTCACGGGCCTGAAGGTGGCCTACGGCGGCATCCAGGCCGTCAAGGGCATCGCCTTCGAGGTGCACGAAGGCGAACTGGTCAGCCTGATCGGCGCCAACGGCGCCGGCAAGACGACGACGCTGAAAGCCATCACCGGCACCCAGCCGGTGGCCGCAGGGGACATCGAGTACCTGGGCCGCAGCGTCAAGGGGCAGGGGCCCTGGGATCTCGTCAAGCAGGGCCTGGTGATGGTGCCCGAAGGCCGCGGCACCTTCACCCGCATGTCCATCACCGAGAACCTGCTGATGGGCGCCTTCGTGCGCCGCGATCGCGAGATCGACGCCGACGTCGAACGCGTGTTCGACATCTTCCCGCGGCTGAAGGAGCGCCGCAACCAGCTTGCCGGCACCATGAGCGGCGGCGAGCAGCAGATGCTGGCCATGGGTCGTGCGCTGATGGCGCGCCCCAAGCTGCTGCTGATGGACGAGCCCAGCATGGGCCTGTCGCCGATCATGGTCGACAAGATCTTCGAGGTCGTGGCCGACATCCACCAGCGCGGCACGACCATCCTGCTGGTGGAGCAGAACGCCAGCCGCGCGCTCGGTCTGGCCGACCGCGGCTACGTGATGGACTCCGGCGAGATCACGATGAACGGCGACGCGAAGGAACTGCTGGCCGACCCCAGGGTCAGGGCCGCCTACCTGGGCGAGTGAGGGCCGCAGGCGGCGTCGACGGCGACCCCGCCGTCGGCCGCCCCCGGCCCGAGACGAGCAAGGTCAGCGATAGCCGCTGTCGGTGGCGTTGTGGATGATCCAGACGAGGTGGGCATTGGAGTCGAAGCCTCCCGAGCCCGCGAAGATCAGCCGTCCCTGACCCTTGTAGGCCAGCTCGTGGCGGTAGCGGTCGGCGCCGAAGTAGAACGGGATCCAGGCCTTGCCCGTGACGTAGGCGCCCTGGTCGGTGGGCTGGCCGACGATGTCCAGCACCTGCTGGCGGCTCATGCCGATCTGCAGCTTGGTGAACTTGCTGCCCGGCGCGGGCTTGCCGGTGATCTCGCCTTCCCAGTCACCCACGCCCTTGACCTTCTGGCCGTAGCCCGATTCGACCTTCGAGGAATCGATCACCTCGCCGCGCGCGTTCATGCCGGGCCCGACCTTGCTGGCGCCGGCAGCGGTGGCGGCCGGCTGCTGCGCCGGTGCCTTCGAGGCGGAGGACGAAGATCCCGTCGTGGTTTGGCAGCCGGACAGGAACAGCGCCGCACAGGACGCGACGAGCCCGATCAGGGCCGGGGTGGGGACAAAGCGCATGGGGATTCCTCCGCGGTAGGTCAGCTCTTGGTTTGGCGGCATCGGGCGACAGGTTTGATCCGGGGCACCGACCCGCAGCGAGCCCCGAAGCGTGCAGATTCTCGGGGAATTTCGACCGCTTGCCCCGGTCACGATGGGCCTTCGGCCCGCCTCGGCGCCGATGGATTTCACGAGTCGCCGCCCCTTGGCGAGTTCGGCCCCGACGAAGTCCGGCGTTGCCGCCGCGGGTTGCGCGATCAGCGCGCGATCGCCCCGTGCTTGTCCGCCTCGGAGGTGAAGGCGTCGGCGTAGAACTCCTCGGGTGGCAGGCCGCAGCGCTGGACGAAATCGCGTTCGGCCGCCTGCACCATGGGCGGCGTGCCGCAGGCGTAGACCTGGTGGCCGGCGAGGTCGGGGAAGTCGGCCATCACCGCCTCGTGCACGAAGCCGCTGCGGCCGCGCCAGGCATCCTCGGGGGCGGCCTCGGAGAGCACGGGCACGTAGCGCAGCCAGGGCAGGGCGGCGGCCTGCTGTTCGCACCAGTCGTGGCGGTAGAGATCGGCGCGCCGACGGCAGCCCCAGTAGAGCGTGGTCGGCCGCGCGATGCCCTGGTCCTGCATGTGCTGCAGGATCGCCTGTACCGGCGCAAAGCCCGTGCCGCTGGCCAGCAGGACGACGGGCTTGGCACTGTCCTCGCGCAGGAAGAAGCTGCCGAAGGGGCCTTCGGCACGCAGGATGTCGCGTTCCTTCAGCGTCGTGAACACCTGCTCGGTGAAGAGCCCGCCGGGCATGCGGCGCAGGTGCAGCTCGACCTGCGGCGGGCTGCCCAGGCGCGAGGGGGCGCTGGCCATGCTGTAGCTGCGACGCGCGCCGTCCTTCAGGATGAACTCGAGGTACTGGCCGGCGAAGAACTGGAAGTTCTGGTTGGCCGGCAATTGCAGCCGCAGCACGGCCACGTCGGCGGCGACCTGCTCCACGGAGAGCACGCGCGTGGGCATCTTCTGCACCGGATGCTCGCCGGCGCCGGGCACCATGCGCGCCTCGACGAGGCAGTCGCTGAGCGCGCGCGCGCAGCAGGTGAGGATGAGACCGGCCTGCGCCTCGGCCTGCGACAGCGCCTTCTGCTGGTGCGGGCCATGCACCACCTCGCCCTGCAGCAAGCGGCTCTTGCAGGAGCCGCAGGCGCCGTCGCGGCAGCCATAGGGCATGCCGATGCCCTGGCGGATGGCGGCGGCGAGGATGGGTTCGCCGTCCTCGACGGTGAAGCGGCGCCCTGCGGGCTCGAGGGTGACTTGGTGGCTCACGTTGGCGGGCTGCGGCGGGCAGCTCAAGGGCTAGACTCGAGCGGCGATTGTGCCCGGCGACCTGCGAAAGCGGCCCGAAGACCGCGAAGCCCTCGATGACCCTCCCCGTCCACGCCCTGCGGCGGCCGCGCCTGCTCCTCATCGGCTGTGGCGACATCGGCCTGCGCGTGCTGCGCCTGCTGCATCCGCGCTGGCGCGTGTTCGCGTTGACCTCCACGGCCGCTCGCGTGCCGGCGTTGCGCGCAGCCGGCGCGATGCCGCTGCTCGGCGATCTCGACGACGCGGCGACGCTTGCGCGCCTGGGTGCGCTGGCCGACGCCGTGCTGCACCTCGCGCCGCCGCAAGCCGAGGGCGGGAGCGACCGGCGTACGCGCAACCTGCTGCGGGCGCTGGCGCGTGGCGCCCGCGTGCAGCGGCTGGTGTACGCGAGCACGAGCGGCGTCTATGGCGATTGCGGCGGGGCGCGCGTGCCCGAGACGCGCGGCGTGGCCCCGGCGAGCGCGCGCGCGCTGCGGCGCGCCGATGCCGAAGCGGTCGTGCGCTGGTACGGACGCAGGAGCGGCGCGAGCGTGAGCATCCTGCGCGTGCCCGGCATCTATGCGCTCGATCGCAAGGGTGGCAGCCCGCGCGAGCGCCTGTTGCGCGGCACGCCGCTGTTGCGCGCGGAGGATGACGTCTACACCAGCCACATCCACGCCGACGACCTGGCGCGCGCCTGCGTCGCTGCGCTGCATCGCGGTGGAGCGCAGCGCGCGTTCAACGTCTGTGACGACACCGAGCTGCGCATGGGCGACTACTTCGACCTTGCCGCCGACCTGCTGGGCTGTGCCCGCGCGCCGCGCCTTGCGCCGGGCCAGGCGCGGCAGCAACTGACGCCGCTGCAGCAGAGCTTCATGAGCGAATCGCGCCGGCTCGTCAACACGCGCCTGCGGCGCGAGCTGCGCCTGCGGCTGCGCTATCCCACCGTGGCCGCCGGGCTGTGCGCCGCGCCCGCGCGCGAAGACTGAACGCGGCAGGGCCTGCGGGCAATCAGCGGCGTCGCCGCTCGAAGGGCGACTGCCCGCGCCAGTAGCGGATCATCAGCCAGCCGCCGAGCATGCCGCCGAGGTGGGCGAAGTGCGCCACGCCGCTCGAGCCCGAAATGCCGAGGAGAAACTCCAGCCCGCCGAAGATCAGCACGAAGGTCTTGGCCTTCATCGGGATCGGCGGGAACAACGGCATGATGGTGCGGTTGGGGAACAGCATGCCGAACGCCAGCAGCAGGGCGTACAGGCTGCCGGAGGCGCCGACCGTCGGCGCCATCGAGCCGGTGACGAGGGTGAAGACGATCTGCGACGCCGCCGCGGCGAGCGCGCCGGCGAGCAGGAAGTTGATGTAGCGCTTGTGTCCCCACAGCCGCTCGAGCTCGGAGCCGAACATCCACAGCCCGAGCATGTTGAAGAAGAGGTGGCCCATGCCGCCGTGCAGGAAGGCGTAGCTCAGCACCTGCCAGGGCATGAAGCGCCCCGAGTCCAGCGGCCAGAGCGCGAACCAGGCCGCCAGCGGCACGAACAGCGAGACGCAGAAAAGCGCCGTGCAGATCAGCATCAGCGCCTTGGTGATCGGTGGAATCGGCGGCATGAAGGAAATGGCGGTGCGGCGCTTGCGCCGTGAACGAGGGGTTGGTGCCCGGGGCCGGACTCGAACCGGCACGCCTTGCGGCGGGGGATTTTGAGTCCCCTGCGTCTACCGATTTCGCCACCCGGGCCTCGTGGGTGCTGCCGACGGCACGCATGAAGCGAAAGATTATGTCATGGGGGTCTTTGGGGCCTTGCGCCGGCGCGGCGACAATCCGGGCCTGCGAGGAAACATCACGATGAATGCCAACGCCCCCGACTACACGACGCTCGAGGAGACGATCGGCCGCACGCCGCTGGTGCGCCTGCAGCGCCTGCCGGGCGCAGCGGCGGCCGCGCGCGGCAACGTCGTGCTCGCCAAGCTGGAGGGCAACAACCCCGCGGGCTCGGTGAAGGACCGCCCGGCGATCAGCATGATCCGTCGTGCCGAGGAGCGCGGGGAGATCCGCCCCGGCGACACCCTGATCGAGGCCACCAGCGGCAACACCGGCATCGCGCTGGCGATGGCTGCGGCGATCCGCGGCTACCGCATGGTGCTGGTGATGCCAGAGGACCTCTCGGTCGAGCGCGCGCAGACGATGAAGGCCTTTGGCGCCGAGCTCGTGCTGACGCCGCGCTCGGGCGGCATGGAGTACGCGCGCGACCTCGCCGAGAAGATGCAGCAGGACGGCAAGGGCCGCGTGCTCGACCAGTTCGCCAACGCCGACAACCCGCGCGTGCACGAGGAGACGACGGGCCCCGAGATCTGGGAGCAGACCGCCGGGCGCGTGACGCATTTCGTCAGCGCGATGGGCACCACCGGCACCATCACCGGCGTCTCGCGCTTCCTCAAGGGCCGCCATGCGGGCGTGCGTGTCGTCGGCGCGCAGCCGGCGGAAGGTTCGCGCATCCCCGGCATCCGCAAGTGGCCCGAGGCCTATCTGCCGCGCATCTACGACCCGCGCCAGGTCGACGAGACGATGAGCGTCAGCCAGGCCGATGCCGAGGAGACGGCCAGGCGCCTGGCGCGCGAGGAGGGCCTCTTCGCCGGCATCTCCACCGGCGGCGCCTGCTGGGTCGCGCTGCAGTTGGCGCAGCAGCTGGAGGGCGCGACCCTCGTCTTCATCGCCTGCGACCGCGGCGACCGCTACCTCTCCACCGGCGTCTTTCCCGCCTGAGTGGGGCGTCAACCCACCCGCACCGCCATGGCCTACGAGCACCGCTACTGCCCGAACTGCGCGACGCCGCTGCAGATGATCGTCGCCCTCGAGGACAGCGGCAACAAGGAGCGCCTGCGCTGCCCGGCCTGCGCCTGGACGCACTGGAACAACCCGGTGCCGGTGCTGGCCGCGGTGATCGAGTGCAGCGACCGCGACGGCCAGCTGCTGCTGGCGCGCAACGCCCTGTGGACGCACCGCATGTTCGGGCTGGTGACCGGCTTCATGGAGGCCGGCGAATCCGCCGAGGAGGGCATCGCGCGCGAGGTCGCGGAGGAGACCGCGCTGCAGGTGCAGTCGCTCGCGCTGATCGGCGTCTACGACTTCCAGCGCATGAACCAGCTCATCATCGCCTACCACGCCAGGGCGCAGGGCGAGATCCGCCTCTCGCCGGAGCTGGCCGAGTACAAGCTCTTCACGCCGCAGACTGTGCGCTGCTGGCGCGCCGGCACCGGCCTCGCGCTCGCCGACTGGCTGCGCTCGCGCGGCCACGAGCCGCTGTTCATCGACGCGCCGCCGCGCCGACCGGGCTGAGGCTCACCTCCAGAGGACGATCCAGGGATACGCACCATGACTGCCCCGAGAGAACTCGACACGCGCGGACTGAACTGCCCGCTGCCCATCCTGAAGGCGAAGAAGGCGCTCTCCGACATGCAGGCCGGCGAACTGCTGCGCGTGGTCTCGACCGATCCCGGATCGATGCGCGACTTTCAGGCCTTTGCGCGCCAGACCGGGCATGAACTGGTCGAGCAGAGCAGCGCCGGCAGCGAGTTCATCCACGTGCTGCGCCGCCGCTGAAGCCGCGCTCCAGCTTCAGCCGGCACGGCGCACGCGCAGGATCTCGTCGAGGATGAGGCAGATGGCGCCGAGGGTGATGGCGCTGTCGGCGAGGTTGAAGGCGGGGAAGTAGCCGCCGCGAAAGACCGGCGCCAGGAAGTCGAAGCGGACCTGCAGGAAGTCGATCACGTGGCCGTGCAGCAGGCGGTCGATGACGTTGCCCAGGGCCCCGCCCATGATCATGCTGACGGCAAAGCAGAAGAGCTTCTGCGTGGGGTGGCTGCGGATCATCCAGACGATGAAGGCCGAGGCGGCAAGGCCCAGGCCCGCGAAGAACCAGCGCTGCCAGCCCGAGGCCCCGGCGAGGAAGGAGAAGGCGGCACCCGGGTTGTGCGCGCGCACGAGCGCGAACCAGCTCGTCAGCGGACGCGCATCGCCGAGTTGGAAGCCGTAGACGACGAGCGTTTTCGTGAGCTGGTCGGCGACGATGACCAGGGCCGCCAGCGCCAGCCACAGCGCAAGGCCGGGCGCGCGGGGGGCGCTGCCGCCGCGCGCGGTGCGCGCCATCAGGCGACGCGGCGCGTCTCGCCGCCGCCGTAGAGGTTGCTCGTGCAGCGGCCGCACAGGCCCGGGTGCGCGGCGTCGTGGCCGACGTCGTCGCGCCAGTGCCAGCAGCGCTCGCACTTGGTGGCGGTGCTCGGCGTCACCGTGACGCCGAGTTCGCCCGCCTCGACGACGTCGACCTGCGAGCTGATGAGCACGAACTTCAGGTCCTCGCCAAGCGATCGCAGCAGCGCCAGATCATCGCCGGCCGCGCCGATGCGGACCTTGGCCTGCAGCGAGGAGCCGACGCCGCCTTGCGTGCGCACGTCCTCGATCGCCTTGTTCACCACCTCGCGGATCGCCTGCACGCGCGCCCAGCGCGCCAGCAGCGCGGCGTCGGGGGTGCCGAGGTCGAGGAAGGTCTCGGTGAAGATCGACACCGCATCCGGGTGGAGCAGCTTCCAGGCTTCCTCGGCGGTGAAGCTCAGGAAGGGCGCCATCCAGCGCAGCATCGCCTGCGTGATCGTCCACAGCGCGGTCTGTGCACTGCGCCGCGCCGGGCTTCCTGCCGCGGTCGTGTAGAGCCGGTCCTTCAGCACGTCGAGGTAGAAGGCGCCCAGGTCCTCGCTGCAGTAGACCTGCAGCTTGGCGACCACCGGGTGGAACTCGTAGCGCTCGAAGTGCGCGAGGATCTCGGCCTGCAGGGCCGCAGCGCGGGCGAGCGCGTAGCGGTCGATCTCGAGCATGTGCGCGGGCGCCACGGCGTCGCGCTGCGGGTCGAAGTCCGAGGTGTTGGCCAGCAGGAAGCGCAGCGTGTTGCGGATGCGGCGGTAGCCGTCGACGACGCGGGCGAGGATCTTGTCGTCGCCTGCGATGTCGCCGGAGTAGTCGCTGGCGGCCACCCACAGGCGGATGATCTCGGCGCCGAGCTTGGTACTCACGCCCTGCGGCTCGATGCCGTTGCCCAGGCTCTTGCTCATCTTGCGGCCTTGCGCGTCGACCGTGAAGCCGTGCGTCAGCAGCCCGCGGAAGGGGGCGCGGTCGAAGAGCGCGCAGGCCACCAGCAGCGAGCTGTGGAACCAGCCGCGATGCTGGTCGTGCCCTTCGAGGTAGAGGTCGGCCTCGGGGCCTTGCGCGTGGTGGCTGGGCTGGGCGGCGTCGCCCGGGTGGCTGCCGCGCAGCACGTGCCAGAAGGTGCTGCCCGAGTCGAACCAGACTTCGAGGATGTCGCTGCTCTTCGTGTAGTGCGCGGCGTCCTCGGGGCCGAGGATGTCGGCCGCGCTCACGCGGCTCCAGGCCTCGATGCCGCCCTGCTGGACGATGTCCGCCGCCTGGTCGAGGATCTCCATCGTGCGCGGATGCAGCTCGCCGCTTTCCTTGTGCAGGAAGAAGGGCAGCGGCACGCCCCAGCTGCGCTGGCGGCTGATGCACCAGTCCGGGCGGTTGGCGATCATGTCGCGCAGCCGCGCCTTGCCGTTCTCGGGGTAGAAGCTGGTCTGCTCGATGGCGTCGAGGGCGAGCTGGCGCAGCGTCTTCTTCGCCTTGTCCTTGGTGAAGACGCCTTCGCCCTCGTCCATGCGGATGAACCACTGCGAGGCGGCGCGGTAGATGACCGCGCTCTTGTGGCGCCAGCAGTGCGGGTAGCTGTGCGTGATCTCGGCGCTGGCGAAGAGCCGGCCGGCGTCGGCCAGCGCCTGGATCACCTGCGGCACGGCCTTCCAGATGCCCTGCCCGCCGAAGAGCGGGAAGTCGGCGGCGTAGGCGCCGTTGCCTCCGACCGGGTTGAGGATGTCGGAGAGCGCCAGCCCGTGCTTGACGCAGGAGTTGAAGTCCTCGAGGCCGTAGGCGGGGGAGGAGTGCACGATGCCGGTGCCGTCCTCGGCGGTGGCGTAGTCGGCGAGGTAGACCGGGCTCGTGCGTGCGTAGCCCGGGTGCACGTGAGCGAGCGGATGGTGGAACGCCAGGCCGCCCAGCTTCTCGCCGCGCGCGGTCGCCACGACGCGGCCCTGCAGGCCGTAGCGTTGCAGGCACGGCTCGACGAGCGAAGCCGCCAGCACCAGCAGCCCGCGCTCGGTGTCGACGAGCGCGTACTCGAGCTCGGGGTTGAGGTTCAGCGCCTGGTTGGCAGGGATGGTCCACGACGTCGTCGTCCAGATCACCGCGAACACCGGCTTGTCGATCGGCGCGATGCCGAAGGCGGCGAAGAGCTTGCCCGGGTCGGCGGCAAGGAAGCCCACGTCGACCGTCTGGCTCTTCTTGTCGGCGTACTCGATTTCGAACTCGGCCAGCGAGCTGCCGCAGTCGAAGCACCAGTAGACGGGCTTCAGGCCGCGGTAGACGAAGCCGCGCTCGATGACGCGCTTGAAGGCGCGGATCTCTCCGGCCTCGTTGCCCGGGTCCATGGTCGCGTAGCGGTGCTCCCAGTCGCCGAGTACGCCCAGGCGCTGGAAGTCGGCCATCTGCAGCGCGATCTGCTCGGTGGCGTAGGCGCGGCTGTTGCCCTGCATCTCGTCGCGCGAGAGGCCGCGGCCATGCTTCTTCTCGATCGCGTTCTCGATCGGCAGGCCGTGGCAATCCCAGCCCGGGATGTAGTGCGCGTCGAAGCCGGCGAGCTGGCGCGCCTTGACGATCATGTCCTTGAGCACCTTGTTCACCGCGTGCCCCATGTGGATCTGGCCGTTGGCATACGGCGGCCCGTCGTGCAGCACGAACAGCGGCGCGCCGCGACGGGCGTCGCGCAGGCGCTTGTAGAGGCCGTCCTCGTTCCAGCTCCTCACCCAGGCCGGCTCGCGCCGGGGCAGGTCGCCGCGCATCGGGAACGGCGTGTCGGGCAGGTTGAGCGTGGCGCGGTAGTCGGGACTCGCGGCTTGGGGGTTCGAATCGCTCATGGCCAGGGTGCAGCGCGCTGGCTGCCGGGAAGCATCGGTGGGGAGGAGGCGTCGGGCCGCGGCTGCGGCCCGACGCGCGCGGGCGTTCAGGCGGCCAGGCGCCGAATTCGGTCGCGCGTGGTCTGGCGCCGCGTCGCCGCCTGCAAGTTCACGGACAGCCGCGGTCTGAGCAGTGACAATCGCATCGCCCGATTCTACCGATGCCCCCCATGAGACGAGTTCCGTGCCGCCGGGTGCGCTGGCTTGCCCTTCTCGGCCTGGGCGTGGCGTTTCCCGCCGCCGCCGTCGAGGGCCTGAGCGGCGCCGTCACCGGCGTGGCGCTGTGGGGGCCGGAGTACAAGGGCGCGGCGAAATCGGGCTTTGCGCTGCGGCCCGGCCTGCTCATTCGCTACCGACGCGTCACCCTCAGCAGCGGCGCGGGCTTTGCCGCACGGCGCGAGGATGCCGATCGGCGCGGTCTGGGCATCGATCTCAAGCACAGCGAGGAACTGGATGTCAGCCTGGGCCTGCGGGTGGACAACGGGCGCAACGAGTCCACGAGCCCGGCGCTGGCCGGCATGGGTGACGTCAAGCGTACGCTGCGCCTGCGCATCGGTGCGGACTGGCGCTTCGCGCCGGGCTGGCAGCTGGCGGCCAACTGGACCGTCGACGCCTTCAATCGGGGCGGCGGCAGCGTGCTCGACGCCAGGATCCAGTACGAATGGCAGGTCACGCCGCGCATCGCGCTGACGCCCAGCGCTTCCGTCGCCGTGGGCGGGCCGCGCTACATGAAGACCTGGTTCGGCGTCGACGAGGAGCAGTCGGCACGCAGCGGCTACCCGGTCTACGACCCCGGCATGGGCCTGCGCGAGCTGAGCTTCGCGCTCGGCGCCCGCGCCGAGCTGGGTGAACACTGGGTGCTCATCGGCGGACCGGGCTTCACGCGGCTGCTCGGTCCGGCGGGGAGGAGCCCGATCGTGCAGCGGCGCTCGTCCTGGTCGGCCCATGCCGGCGTGGGCTACCGCTTCTGATCAGTCGTTGGCGCGCCACCAGATGCGCGCGTCGTCGACGTCGCGCGCGATGCCCGCGCGCAGCGCCGGCAGGGACTCGTAGCGCCGCTCGTCGTGCAGCTTGTGCAGCAGTTCCACGCGCAGCACGCGGCCGTAGCCGTCCTCGCTGCCCAGGCCCGGCGGCCAGTGCAGGCAGTGCACCTCGAGCAGCACGCGTCCGGCGTCCTCCACCGTCGGGCGCCGGCCCAGGCTCGCCACGCCCGGCACCGGGGCCGTGCCCAGGCCGTGCACGCGCACGACGAAGACGCCCATGGCCGCCGGGCGCTCGTGCGGGAAGCGCAGGTTGAGCGTGCGAAAGCCGAGTTCGCGGCCGAGCTTGCGCCCGTGGATGGCGTGGCCGCTGATCGTGTACGGCCTGCCGAGCAGCGCCGCGGCCTGCGCCATGTTGCCCGCGGCCAGCGCCTCGCGCACGGTCGAGCTCGAGACGCGCAGCCCGCGCACCTCGTAGCTCATCATGCGGGCGACGTCGAAGCCCGCGCGCGCGCCGGCCTCGTCGAGCATCGCGTAGTTGCCGCTGCGCCCGGCGCCGAAGCGAAAGTCGTCGCCGACCAGCACGTAGCGCACGCCCAGGCCGCGCACCAGCATGTCGTCGACGAAGGCCTGCGCCGGCTTGGCCGCGAAGCGCTCGTCGAAGCGCACGACGACGACGCGGTCGATGCCGCAGCGCTCGAGCTCGCCGAGCTTGTCGCGCAGGGTCGCGATGCGCGCGGGGGCGAGCTCCGGGCGGCCCTGGCGGCGCGCGAAGTAGTCGCGCGGGTGCGGCTCGAACGTCAGCACGCAGCTGCGCAGATCGCGGTGGCGCGCCTCGTTGGTGAGCAGCGCCAGCATCGCCTGGTGGCCACGATGCACGCCGTCGAAGTTGCCGATGGTGAGTGCGCAGCCGCCTTCGGCCAGGGAAATGGAGCGGGGCAAGCCGCGGTACACCTGCATGGGGTGTGATTATCGCGGCGGCCCGAAGGCCCTCGGGTCGGCCCAGCGCCACTGTCCCGGCTCCAGATCCTGCGCAAGCGTCAGCGCACCGAAGGCCGAGCGGTGCAAGGCCTCGCAGCGGTTGCCCGCCGCGGCGACCATGCGCTTGACCTGGTGGTAGCGGCCTTCGGTGAGCACGAGGCGCAGCGTGCGCTCCCCGGTGGCGTCGGCCGCGGCGGCGCGCACGGGTGCCGGGGCGTCGTCGAGCAACACGCCTTCGCGCAGGCGCTGCAGCTGCCCGGGCGTGACGGGGTGGCGCGCCGTCACCTCGTAGACCTTGGGCACGTGATGCCGGGGCGAGGTCAGGCGGTGGATGAGCGTGCCGTCGTCGGTGAGCAGCAACAGCCCGGTGGTGTCCTCGTCGAGCCGGCCCACCGGCTGCACGCCGCGGTCGCGCAGCGGCGCCGGCAGCAGGCTCATCACGCTCGGGTGATGACGCGGCTTCTGCGAGCACTCGTAGCCCGCCGGCTTGTGCAGCACGATCAACGCCTTCGCGTGGTAGCGCCAGGCCCGGCCCTCGACCTCGAACACCAGGCCCTCGGCTTCGAACTCGGCCGCCGCATCGTCGATGACGCGGCCCGCCACGCGCACCAGGCCGGCAGCGATCAAGCCGGCGCAGGCACGCCGGCTGCCGAAGCCCTGGCTGAAGAGAATCTGCGCCATCCGCATGCGCGCATTCTCGCGTGGCCACGGCGGTGGCAGCCCGGTGCCCATCGCCGCTGGGCTAGGCTCGCACCCATTGCAACCGGAATCGCTGCCCCATGCGCCCTGGTGCCGCCTTGCGTCCCTCGATGCCGTCCCTCCCCGCCGTGCGGGCCGCGGCGGCGGTGCTGCTGCCGTGGCCGCTGCTGTTGCTTGCCGCGTGCGCCGGCCCTCTGGCCTGGCGCGAGGACGCCTGCCAGGCGCCGGCCCTCGCGGAGGCGCGCGCTGCGGCACTTCCGGGCGCCGCCGACGCCCCGGAGATCGCCACCGGCTATACCCGCAAGACCCTGGTCACGGCAAGGCGCGACCTCGTGGTGGCCGCGCATCCGCTGGCAGCGCAGACCGGTTGCCGCGTGCTGGACCGGGGCGGTTCCGCGCTCGACGCCGCGGTGGCGGCGCAGATGGTGCTGAACGTGGTCGAGCCGCAGTCCTCGGGCCTCGGCGGCGGGGCCTTCCTGCTGCACTACCGCGCCGCCGATGGCCGCGTGACGGCCTGGGACGGGCGCGAGACCGCGCCCGCGGCGGCGCGAGAGGACGATCTGCGGTGGATCAGCGCCGAGGATCACGGGCCGCCGGCACCCAGCGCGCGCGCCTCGGGTCGCTCGATCGGCACGCCCGGTGTGCTGCACATGCTCGAGGCAGCCCATCGTGACGCCGGGCGCCTGCCCTGGCCGGCCTTGTTCGAGTCCGCGATCGACGTGGCCAGGCGGGGCTTCGCGATCAGCCCGCGCCTGGCGCGCTCGATCGCCGGCTCGGCCAGCGCGCTGCGGCTCGACGCCGAGGCGGCTGCGCTCTTCCTGCAGCCGGACGGCAGCGCCAAGGTGGCCGGCACGCTGCTGCGCAACGAGCGGCTGGCCGTGACCTTCGAGACCCTCGCCGGGCAGGGCGCGGGCGCCTTCTACCGTGGCCGCATCGCCCAGGGCATCGTCGACGAGATCGTCGACGCCCGCGGTGGCCGCACGCCGGGCCGGACGGCGCTCGCGGACCTCGCCGACTACCGCTCGGAACGGCGCGAGGCGATCTGCACCGGCTATCGCCGCCGCTACGTGGTCTGCGGCATGCCGCCGCCGTCCTCGGGCGGGCTGGCGGTGGCGCAGGTGCTCGGCATGCTTCAGCACTTCGACATGGCGGCGCTGGCGCCGCGGGCGCCCGATGCCGAGGGCGGGCGGCCGACGGTGGCGGGCGTGCATCTGGTCGCCGAGGCCGAGCGCCTGGCCTACGCCGATCGCGACGCGTACGTGGCCGACACCGGCTTCGTTGCGCTGCCGGGCGGCAGCCCCGCGCCCATGCTGGATGCGGCCTACCTGCGCCAGCGCGCGGCCTTGATCGACCCGGCGCGCAGCATGGGCCGCGCGTCGGCCGGGGCGCTCGATCGCCAGCCGCGCGGCGCGTCGTCGCCGATCGCCGAGCAGGGCACGACGCAGGTGACGATCGTCGATCGCTTCGGCGACGTGGTTTCGTTGACCTCGTCGATCGAAGCTGCCTTCGGCGCCTATCGCATGACGCGCGACGGCTTCCTGCTCAACAACCAGCTCACCGATTTCTCGGCCGTGCCGGTGGACGAGCAGGGCCGACCGGTGGCCAACCGCCTGCAGCCGGGCAAGCGCCCGCGCAGCTCGATGGCGCCCACGCTCGTCTTCCGCCGCAACGCGGACGGCTCGCGCGGCGAGTTCCTGCTGGCCACCGGATCGCCCGGCGGCGCGGCCATCATCCAGTACGTGACGAAGACCCTGGTCGGTGTGCTCGACTGGGAGCTGGATGCGCAGCAGGCGACGTCGATGGTCGACTTCGGCGCGGCCAACGGGCCGACGACCTGGGTCGGCGGCGAGCACCCGAATGTCTTTGCGGCCGATGGCGGCAAGGACGACGCGCTGCTCGGCGGTCTGCGCGCGCTCGGGCATCGGGTGGAAGCCGCGGCGCAGAGCAGCGGCATCGCGACCATCGTGCGCCGCAACGGCGTCGACGGGGCGCCCGTCTACGAGGGAGGGGCCGATCCACGCCGCGAAGGCGTGGCGATCGGCCACCCGGCGCCGCTCAGGCCGCGGCCGTAGCCCGGACCGCGTTGCGGATCGCGCGTGCCACCGCCTCGGCGGCCATCGCGCCGAGCGCGCTCAGGTCGCCGCTGCGCCCGGTGCTGCCGGTGGCCAGCGCGAACAGCGTGTCGCCGTCGTGCACGGTGACCGGATCAACGGCGCGCGAGAGGCCGTGATGCGCGAGCGCGGCGAGCTTGTTCGCCTGCGCCTTGGTGAGCAGCGCGTCCGTGGCGACGACGCCGATGGTCGTCGCCATGCCGGCCATGATCTGCATCGGGCCCTCGCCCGCGAAGAGGCGCTCGGTCGTGCGAAGCGGCGTCCTGCCGTCGACGCCACGCGCTCCGGCGAGTACCTGGCCGTCCTCGCCGACGACGTCGCCGACGGCGTTCACGGCCACCAGGGCGCCCACCGTGAAGGCGCCGAGCCTGATCGACGCCGTGCCGATGCCGCCCTTCATCGCGCGCTCGGGGCCGAAGAGCTTGCCCACCGTCGCCCCGGCGCCGGCGCCGACGCTGCCCTGCGCCGGCGCCGCGCCGGACGCGGCGACGCAGGCGGCGTAGCCGTCGTCGGCGCCCGGGCGGATGCGCGCATCGCCGACCCAGAGGTCGAACAGCACCGCCGCGGGCACGATGGGCACGCGCGCGGGGCCGACGGCGATGCCGTGGCCGTGCTCGTCGAGCCAGCGCATCACGCCGCTGGCCGCGTCCAGCCCGAAGGCGCTGCCGCCGGTGAGCAGCAGCGCGTGCACGCGCTCGACGGTGTTTTCGCTCTTCAGCAGATCGGTCTCGCGCGTGCCCGGCGCACCGCCGCGCTGGTCGACGCCGCAGACCACGCCCTGCGGGCAGAGCACGACGCTGCAGCCGGTGGGCCGGTCGCCGCGCGTGTGGTGTCCGACGGCGAGTCCGGCGACGTCGGTCAGGCTGCCGGGATGGAGCGCGCCCGGCTTCATGAGAAAACGCCCGCCGTGTCCTGCATGCGCGCCGAGACCTCGCCGAGGTGATGCAGGGTGTCGCCGAAGTTCATCTCCAGCATCGTCAGGCGCTTGAAGTAGTGGCTGGCGAGGTATTCGTCGGTGACGGCGATGCCGCCGTGCAGCTGCACGCACTGCTGGCCGACGAAGCGCATCGAGCGCCCGAGCTGCACGCGCGCCTGGCTGATCGCGCGGCGGCGCTGCGCGCGCTCGCGGCCCAGCGTGAGCGTGGCGAAATAGCTCATCGAGCGCCCGAGCTCGAGCTGCATCTTGACGTCGGCGATGCGGTGACGCAGCGCCTGGAAGCTGGCGATGGCCACGCCGAACTGCTGGCGCGTGTTCATGTAGCCGACCGTGATCGCGGTAAGCTGCTCCATCAGCCCGACGGCCTCGGCGCATTGCGCGGCGATACCGATGTCGACCGCGGCTTCCAGCGCCTCGAAGCCCTCGGCGACGAGCAGCGTCGCGGCGCTGTCCTGCAGCACGAGTTCGGCCGCGCGCGCGCCGTCCTGCGTCGGGTAGCCGCGCCGCTGCAGCTTGTCCTTCTCGACCAGGAAGAGGCCGATGCCGGCCTCGTCGGTGTCGGCGCACGCCACCCGTGCCGGCACGATGAAGGCGTCGGCCTCGTCGCCCGCGGGGACGACCGACTTCGCGCCGGTGAGCCGCCAGCGGCCGGCGTCCTCGCGGGCGCGCGTCTGCACCTGCGCCAGGCGATAGCGCGCCGCCTGCTCCTGGTGCGCGAGCACGACGAGCGCCGAGCCGTCGGCGACGTGCGGCAGCCAGGTCCTTTGCACGGTTTCGGGCGCCGCGCCCAGGATCGCCGGGGCGATCAGCGCCGCCTGCGCATAGGGCGCGTTCACCAGGCCGCGGCCCAGTTCCTCCATCACCACCATGGCCTCGACGGCACCGAAGCCCATGCCGCCATGCGCTTCGGGGACCGCGAGACCGGCGAGCCCGAGGCCGGCCAGTTCGGTGTAGACGGCACGCGTGGCGCCGCCGGCACGCGCGATCGCGTGGCGGCGATCGAAGGGGAAGCCCTTCTCCACCCAGCGCGCGACGGCCTCGCGCAGCGAGAGCTGATCCGGCGTGAAATCGAAGTCCATGGCGTTCAGCTCCCGAGCACGGTCTGCGCGACGATGTTGCGCTGCACCTCGTTGGAGCCGCCGTAGATCGTCGTCTTGCGCATGTTGAAGTAGCTGCCGGCCAGGGGCATCAGCGTCGTCGCGCCGACCGGGTCGCCCTGCCAGCCGGCCTCCATCGCCTCGTAGACGAAGGCGCGCGTGAGCGGGCCGCCGGCCAGCATCATCAGCTCCGCATAGCGTTGCTGGATCTCGCTGCCGCGGATCTTCAGCAGGCCCGCCACGTCCAGGCTCTTCCTGCCGCTCTTCTCCGCCGAGAGCACGCGCAGCACCATCATCTCGAGCGCGACGATGTCGACCTCGAGCCGCGCGATCCGGTCGCGAAAGCGCAGGTCGTCCCACAGCCCCTGCGCCCGCGCGATGCGCTTCAGGCGCTCGAGCTCGCGCTTGGAGCGATTCACGTCGGCGATGTGGGTGCGCTCGTTGCCGAGCAGGAACTTGGCGTAGGTCCAGCCCTTGTTCTCCTCGCCGACGAGGTTCCCGGCCGGCACCTCGACGTTGTCGAAGAAGACCTCGTTGACCTCGGGCTCGCCGTCCAGCAGCACGATCGGACGCACGCTGACGCCCGGCGACTTCATGTCGATGAGCAGGAAGCTGATGCCGGTCTGCGGCTTGCCTTCGCTGCTCGTGCGCACGAGGCAGAAGATCCACTCGCCGTACTGGCCGAGCGTGGTCCAGGTCTTCTGGCCGTTGACGACGTAGCTGTCGCCGCGGCGCTCGGCGCGCGTCTTCAGGCTCGCCAGGTCCGAGCCCGCGCCCGGCTCGCTGTAGCCCTGGCTCCACCAGACGTCCCCGCTGGCGATGCCGGGCAGGAAGCGCTCCTGCTGGGCCTTGCTGCCGAAGGCCATGATCACCGGCGCCACCATCACCGGGCCGAAGGGCGCCACGCGCGGCGCACCGGCCAGCGCGCATTCCTCCTCGAAGAGGTGGCACTGCACGGCGTTCCAGCCCGGGCCGCTGAACTCCCGGGGCCAGCCCCAGCCGAGCCAGCCACGGCGGCCGAGGATGCGCGCCCAGCCCTGCAGGTCCTCGCGCGTCAGGCGCAGCGCGTGGTGCACCTTGTGGCGCGTCGCGGCCGGCAGGTTGTCGGCCACCCACTGGCGGATCTCGGCGCGAAAGGCCAGTTCCTCGGCGGTGAAGTTCAAGTCCATCGGCTCGGCGCTCCGGTCGGTGCTGCTTGCGGATCATTATCAGCACGAAGCCCGCGCGCGGCGCGCCCGCGCAGCGCCGCCCGGGCGCCGCGGCCGCGGCCGCGGCCACAATCGGGGCGATGCGGGAGGAGCGCAGCGCAGGCGAAGGGCAGGCGGACGACGGCGCGGGACCGGGCTATCGCACCGTGGTTGCCGGCCTCGCCCTTGGCCAGATCCTCGCCTGGGCGATCCTCTACTACGGCTTCGCCTCCCTCGTGCTGCCGATGATGCGCGAGCTCGGCTGGGCCAAGGCGACGCTGATGGGGGCCTTCACGCTGGCGCTGCTGGTCTGGGGCCTGGTCAACTATGCCGTCGGCGCGGCGATCGACCGCGGGCACGGGCGGGCCGTGCTGACGGGCGGGGCCCTGCTCGGCGCGCTCGGCTGCCTGTGCTGGGCCATGGCGCGTGCGCCCTGGATGCTCTACGCCGCGATGGGCCTCGTCGGCGCGGCAGCGGCGATGACGCTCTACGACCCGGCCTTCGCGGTGCTTGCCAAGCGCTATCCGTCGCGCTACCGCGAGGCCATCACCTGGCTCACGCTGGTCGCGGGCTTTGCCAGCACGCTGTCCTTTCCTGCGCTGGCGGCGCTGGTTCATGGGCTGGGCTGGCGCGCGACGCTGCTCGTGCTCGCGGGGGTGCTCGGGCTCGTGGTGGCGCCGCTGCACGCCTGGCTGCTGCGCGCGGGCACGATCGCGCGGTCCACGCTGCGGCGCGAGGGCCAGGCCGCCGGCCTCACGCTGCACGCCGCGCTGCGCACGCCGGCCTTCTGGCAGCTTGGCCTGGCCTTCACGATCCTCGCCTTCATCGGCCCCGGGCTGTGGGCGCACATGCTGCCGGCGCTGCAGGCCAAGGGCCTGAGCGAGGCGCAGGCGGTGTCGGTGCTGGTGTGGATCGGTCCGGCCCAGGTCCTCGGGCGCTTCGCCTACGCATGGATGGGGCGTGGGCTGTCGCTGCATCGCCTGGGCGTGATGGTCACCGTGGCGATGCCGCTTGCGCTGCTGCTGTTCGCGGCCGGCGGCAGCCTGGCGTCGCTGCTGCTGTTCGCGGCCGTCTTCGGCCTGGCCAATGGCTTGTCGACGATCGTGCGCGGCAGCCTGGTGCCGGCCTGCTTCGGCCACGCGAACATCGGCCGCATCGGTGGCGCGCTGGCCACGCTCTCGCTTGTCGCCCAGGCCGCGGCGCCGGTGGCCATCGCCGGCCTGCTGCTGGCCCTCGGCGGCTACGTGCAGGTGCTGCTGGTGCTCGCCGCGCTCGGCGCCGTGGGCGCGATCGCGTTCGCGCGGGTGAAGCCGCCGCAGCTCGGCTCGCCCTAGCGCCGCAGCTCGAGTCGCATGACGTCGTTCTCGCGCCGCATCTGGAAGCGGGTGAGGAAGCTGTTGCCCAGCAGGACGTAGGGCATCGCCTGCGGCATCACCACCGCAGGGACGTTGGCGACCTCGACCTCGCCCACGCGCACGCGCGTCAGCGTCACCAGCGTCACCGCCACGGTGCCGTTGGCGGTGTTGCTCAGGACGCGCTTGCCCTGTTGCAGGTCCAGCCCCAGGCGCTGGGCCTCGGGCTGGCCGATCGCCACCGTGGTGGCGCCGGTGTCGACGAGGAAGCTGACGGCGCGGCCGTTGATCGCGCCCTGGGTGACGAAGTGGCCCCCGGGGCCGGCGCTGAGCACGATCTCCGGGGCCGCGCTCACGCCGGCACCGGATCGCGCGATGGCGACCGGGGAGGCGCCCACGCGCAGCGCCAGGCGCTGGCCCTCGACCTCGACCTCCGCAGCATCGCCCTGCAGGGCCAGCAGCCGCACGCCCGCGACGCGGGCGCCGACGCCCACCACCTGCTGCTGTCCGTCGATGACGAGCAGCGCGCGGCTGCCCATGACCCCGGCAAGCTGCACCCGGGGCGCAGCCTGCGCCGGCGGACTGGCGACCACGGCCGCCACCAGCGTCGTCGCGAGAGCGCCCCGCGCGAACCTGCGCCGCGCGATGTCGGGGCGGTCGGCTTCGCGCAAGGGTCGTGCCGGCGTGGCCGCGTCGGAGGCCGCCGCGTCAGTCGCGGAAGTTGCTGAAGGCCAGCGGCAGCTCCGCGACCTCCTTGCGCAGCAGTGCCATCACCGCCTGCAGCTCGTCGCGCTTGCCGCCGCTGATGCGCACGACGTCGCCCTGGATGGCCGCCTGCACCTTCAGCTTGCTGGCCTTGACGAGGCCCTGGATCTTCTTCGCGGTGGCCGCGTCGACGCCGCACTTCAGCGGCAGCACCTGACGCATCTTGTCGCCGCCCATCTTCTGCGGCTTGCTCGTGAGGTCCAGGTAGCGCACGTCGACCGAGCGCTTGGCCAGGCGCCCCAGCAGCAGGTCACGCACCTGCTGCAGCTGGAAGTCGCTGTCGGCGTCGAGCTGCAGCTCGCGCTGCTTGGCGCTCTTGTCGATGAGCTCGACGCTGGCGCTGCTGCCCTTGAAGTCGAAGCGGGTGCCGATTTCCTTGTTTGCCTGGTCGACGGCGTTGCGCACCTCGACGAGGTCGGGCTCGAGAACGGTGTCGAAGCTGGGCATGCGAAGCAGACCGGTGCGGGACGGGGCCGGAAATTCTGCCACGCCCCCGCGTCGGCGGGGCGTGAATGCTGGGCGAGAATGCCGCCGATGGACACGACGGGATCCGGCCTCGGGCGCGCGAGCGCGCCCGCGCCTGCGCCGACGCTGGCGATCGAGCGCGACGCGAGCCTCGGCGAGCTCAACAGCTTCAGGCTGCCGGCGACGGCGCGCCTCCTCGTGCGCGTGAGGAGCGAGGCCGACGTGCGCCGCCTGCTCGCCGACCCCGAGTGCGGCCGGGCGTCCAAGCTGGTGCTCGGCGGCGGCAGCAATCTCGTCTTCAGCCGCGACCCTCGGGCCGTGGTGCTGCGCGTGGAGGTGAAGGGGCGGCGCCTCGTCGCCGAGCGTCCCGACGCCTGGGTGGTCGAGGTCGGGGCCGGCGAGACCTGGCATGAGATCGTCGCCTGGACGCTCGACCAGGGCTGGCCGGGGCTGGAGAACCTGGCGCTGATCCCGGGGACGGCGGGTGCCGCGCCGGTGCAGAACATCGGCGCCTATGGTCTCGAACTGAAGGACCGCTTCGAGTCGCTGGATGCCGTCGACCTCGTCACCGGGCGCACGGTGACGCTGGACGCGCGCGCCTGCGCCTTCGGCTACCGCGACAGCGTCTTCAAGCGCGCCGCCCTGGACGGCGGGCTCGCGGGCAAGAGCCTGATCACGCGCGTGCGGCTGCGCCTGCCCCGGCCCTGGCAGCCGGTGCTCGGCTACCTGGACCTCGAGCGCAAGATGGCCGAGACCGGCGAGGCCGCGCCGGATGCGCGCACGATCTTCGACTGGGTGTGCGCGATCCGGCGCGCCAAGCTGCCCGACCCGGCGCGGATCGGCAACGCCGGCAGCTTCTTCAAGAACCCCGTCGTCAGCGCCGAGCAGTGCCGCGACATCATCGGCCGCGACCCGGAGATCGTGCACTACCCGATGCCCGACGGCCGCATGAAGCTGGCTGCGGGCTGGCTCATCGACGCCTGCGGCTGGAAGGGCAAGAGCGTGGGCCGCGCCGCCGTCTACGAGCGCCAGGCGCTGGTGCTGGTCAACCGCGGCGGGGCCACCGGCGCCGAGGTGGTGACGCTGGCGCGGGCGATCCAGGAGAGCGTCTACGGGCGCTTCGGCATCCGCCTGGAGCCCGAGCCGGTGATCGTCTGACGGGCGCTGCGGGCGCCTGCTCGGCCCCGGCCCGACTCAGGGGCGCGCGGCCTCGGTCGCCGGCAGCAGGGCGGCCTGGGTTGCCGCATGACGGGTGGCGCCGAGCTGGTCCTCGAACTGTTGCACCAGCCGCGCGACCTCGTGCGCGGGCAGGTTCGCAGCGCCTTCCTCCAGGAGTTTTGCCGTCGCGGCGAGCGCAGGCAGGCCCAGGTTGAGGGCCGCGCCGCAGGCGGCGTGCGCCCGCTCGCGCAGGGTATGCGGCTGGGCGTCGCGCACCGCACGCCGCAGCTCGGCGACCACGGCCGCGGCCTGGTCGAGGTGTTCGGCAAGGACCAGGGCGTAGCGCCGCGGCCCCAGCGCCTGCGCGGCGCGCGCGGCAACCTCGACATCGACCAGGAGCGAGGTCTTCTCGCTGCGCGGCTCGCTGCCGTAGACCGCGCTGCTTGCGCCCGCCGTCAGGTCGATGCACGGTTGCGCCCCGGCATTGCCGAAGTACTGGCGCAGCAAGGTCCCGAGCTTCTCGCGGCTGAGAGGCTTGCCCAGGAAGCTGTTCATGCCGGCGACGAGGCAGCGCTCGCGCGTCTCGGTGAAGGCATCCGCCGTCAGCGCGACGATGGGCAGGGTGGCGGCGCGGCGGTCGGGCAGGGCGCGGATCCGGCGCGTGGCCTCGACGCCATCCATCTCGGGCATGTGCAGGTCCATCAGCACGAGGTCGTAGGCACGTTTCTGCACCGCCGCCACGGCTTCGCTGCCGTCGGGGACGAAGTGCGCGTTGTGGCCCAGGCTCTCGAGCAGCCCGCCGATGACCTGGCGGTTCACCGGATGATCCTCGGCGACGAGCACTTCCAGCGGCTGCAGGGCGGGCTCCTCGGGCGATGGGGCGACGACATGGATTTCGGCGGCGGGCACTGCCTGCAGCGGCAGCACGAAGCAGAAGCGACTGCCGCGCCCGGGTGCGCTGCTGACTTCGAGCCTGCCGCCCATGCGCTCGGCCAGGCCGCGCGCGATCGCCAGCCCCAGCCCACTGCCCTCGATGGCGGCGTCGCCGCGCTCGAAGCGCTCGAACACGCGTGCGAGCGTTGCGGCATCCATCCCCGGGCCGTGGTCGACGACCGCGAAGAGCAGCTGCTGGCCACCCTTCCCGTCGTCCTGCAGGCGCAGATCGAGCTCGACCTCCCCGCGCCCGGAGAACTTGATCGCGTTGGACACGAGGTTGAAGAGCACCTGCTTGACGCGCGTGGCGTCCAGCCACGCGCAGGCGGGGACCGCGGCGTCGACCTCGACGTGCAGGGCCAGGCCGCTCTGCTCGGCCTGGGGTCGCATCGCCGCCTCCACCTCCTGCAGCATCCTGCGCAGCGAGCCCGGCTCGGGCTTCAACTGCAGGTGGCCGGCCTCGAGCTGGGACAGATCCAGGATGTCGGTGAGCACTGCCAGCAGGTGGTCGGCCGCATCGCTGGCCGTGCGCAGATAGTCGATCTGCCGGGCGTCCAGCGTCGTTTCGCGCAGCATGCCGAGCATGCCGAGCAGGCCCTGGAAAGGCGTGCGGATCTCGTGACTCATGTTGGCCAGGAAGTGGCTCTTGGCCTGGCTGCCGGCCTCGGCCACACGGCGCGCCTGCGCCAGCTCGTCCGTCAGCGCCTGCAGCACGGCCTGGCGCTGGCGCAGCATTTGCATCTGCCGCAGCGAGAGCGCGGCAAAGGCCAGCGCCATCAGGGCCACCAGGCCGGTCACGGCGAGCGCGATGCGGGTGTAGCGGCTGATCATGCGGGCGCGCTCGACGCGTTCGGCCGTGCCCAGGTGCGCCACGGCCAGCGGCAGCTCCTGCATCAGCGTGCCCAGGTCGACGAGCTGCGGGCGCAGCTGCGCAAGCTCGGCCCGGCGCTGCGGGGCCGTCAGATCCGACCCGATGGCGACATCGGCGGCACGCGTGAACGTCTCGACGCCGGCCAGGAGGACATCGAGATCGGGGCGCACGGCCAAGGCAACGCGACGCGATTCCGAGTCCTCGCGCAGATGCCCGATGCGGCCACGCCAGATCTCGTAGCGCAGCGAGAGCGCATCCAGGTCCAGCGCCAGCCCGGTGTCGAGCGCGAGGTTCCACTGCTCGCGCAGCTGCAGATACTCCGTGAGCTGGCGCTGCAGGTTGTGGTCGTACACCTCCTCGCCGCGTTCCACGGCGCGGTTCATGTGGTCGAGCTGCTGCAGTTGCAGCAGCACCAGCGCCAGCAGCGCGACGCTGGCCAGCAGTGCCGTCGCCACGAGGGCCCGCCAGCGCAGATCGATGCGGGAGGGCCGTGGGTCACTGCTCATGGGGCAACCCTGCGCACTGCGTGCTCCGGGGTGAGCGCTTGGGAGCGGCCCGGCGTGCTCACGCGACCTCGATCGAGCGCAACTGCCACGCCGAGCGGGTGAAGTAGACCGGGCTGTGCAGCTCCGGCTGCGCGTCGAACGGGTAGACGATGAACAGGGGCCCGCGGTTGCGTACCGACATCGGTCGGCCGTCGAGCAGCCGCGCGATGATGACGTCAAAGCGCTGCGCATCCTGCATCGGGATGTCGACCCGGTAGTCGTTGAGCGCGAGCGCGTGCAAGACCGTGCCGTGGGCTCCCGCCTCGCGCAGCACGTCGCGCAACAGCGGCCCGGCGAACTCCCGCGGCTGGGCGTACCACGGCGTGCCGGTGGTGAAGCGGGTCTGCGGCAATTGCTGCAGCATCGCCATGTCGAACTCCGCGCTGCCTTGGGCGTTCGGGGAGCGGACGCGACCAGTGATCGTGAGCACGATGGGCCCGGTGGGCGCGGCCAGAGCGCTCGCCCGCAGCGGCAGTGCACCCAGGCCCAGGCTGGCGAATGCGCCGACGACAGCGCGGCGCGTAGGCCTCAGGACGGGTTGCATCCGTCCTCCGCGACGGCTGCAGGCGAGGACGGTCTTCGCATGCTCGGGCTTCCCCAACTCGGGTGGTCGGCGATTCTAGGGTCGCGTCTCCTGTCTCGGCAGCCTGGCGATGCGGCAGCAGGGCCGCAAGGGATGAAAGTGCGGAAAGTGCGGAAAGTGCGGCGGGCATCGAGCTCGCCTATCGAGGCCATCAATTGCTTTTATACTATCACACCGCTAAAATGGATAGCATTCAAGCACTGGCCCGGACCTCAGGGCTTGACCCGCAACCCGCAACCCGCAACCCCCAACCCAGGAGCAACACCATGTCGATCATCAACACCACCGTCCAGCCCTTCAAGGCCAATGCCTTTCACAACGGCAAGTTCATCGAGGTCAGCGACGAAAGCCTGAAGGGCCGCTGGTCCGTACTCATCTTCATGCCGGCAGCCTTCACCTTCAACTGCCCGACTGAGGTCGAGGACGCCGCCACGCATTACGCCGAGTTCCAGAAGGCCGAGGCCGAGGTCTACGTCGTCACCACCGACACGCACTTCTCGCACAAGGTCTGGCATGAGACCTCCGAAGCCGTCGGCAAGGCCAGGTTCCCCCTCGTCGGCGACCCGACGCATGTGCTGACGAACATGTTCGGCGTGCACATCCCGCAAGAGGGCCTGGCGCTGCGCGGCACCTTCATCCTCGACCCGCAGGGCGTGGTGAAGACCGCCGAGATCCACGACAACGCGATCGCCCGCGACGTCAAGGAGACGCTGCGCAAGCTCCGCGCCGCGCAGTACGTGGCCAAGCACCCGGGCGAGGTCTGCCCGGCGAAGTGGAACGAAGGCGCGAAGACGATCGCCCCGTCGATCGACCTCGTCGGCAAGATCTGAACGCCAGCCTTCGCTGAAGGCCTGCAGGGCGGGCCGCGCGCCCGCCCTGACCTTCCCCCCGGATTCCCGTCCGGGCCTCGTCGACAGCCTCGCGGACCTTTCCCGCTGCGGGGCCATCGACGGGGCCTGTCGCGCCCGCATTTCCATCACCGACACGAAAGGACCCGCCATGTTGGACGAAGGCATCAAGGCCCAGCTCTCCGGCTACTTCGAGCGCATCACGCAGCCCGTCGAGCTGATCGCCAGCCTCGACGATTCCGAAGCGGCTGCACAGATCCGCGAGCTGATCGGCGAGATCGCCGCCATCGCGCCGGCCAAGATCACGGCGCGCACGGACGGCGCGTTCGAGCGTCGTCCCTCGTTCCAGATCACCCGTGCCGGCCAGAGCATGGGCCTGCACTTCGCCGCCGTGCCCATGGGACACGAGTTCAGCTCGCTGCTGCTGGCGCTGCTGTGGGCCGGCGGCCATCCGCCCAAGGTCGAGGCCGAGGTCATCGCGCAGATCGAGGCGCTCGAGGGCGACTTCTCCTTCGAGACCTTCATGAGCCTCACCTGTCACAACTGCCCGGACGTGGTGCAGGCGCTCAACCTGATGGCGGTTCTGAACCCGCGCGTGCGCGCGGTGGCCATCGACGGCGCGCTCTTCCAGGAGGAAGTCGAGCGCCGCGGCGTCATGGCCGTGCCCGCGGTGCTGCTGAACGGGCAGGACTTCGGCCATGGTCGCATGGAGCTCGCCGAGATCCTCGCCAAGGTCGACGCCGGCGCGGCGCAGCGCGCGGCCGCCGGGCTGTCGGAGAAGGCGCCGTTCGACGTGCTCATCATCGGCGGCGGTCCGGCCGGCGCCGCGGCTGCGGTCTATACCGCACGCAAGGGCATCCGCACCGGCATCGTGGCCGAGCGCTTCGGCGGTCAGACCATGGACACCAACGGCATCGAGAACTTCATCTCGGTGCTGAAGACGGAAGGGCCCGCCTTCTCCGCGGCCATGCAGGAACACGTGCGCCACTACGGCGTCGACGTGATGACGCTGCAGCGCGTGAAGAGCGTCGAACCCGCGCCCGAGGCCGCAGGCCACGCGACGGTGACGCTCGAGAGCGGCGCGGTGCTGAAGAGCCGCACGGTGATCCTGGCCACCGGCGCGCGCTGGCGCGACATCGGCGTGCCCGGCGAGCAGGAATACCGCACCAAGGGCGTGGCCTACTGCCCGCATTGCGACGGCCCGCTCTTCAAGGGCAAGGATGTGGCGGTGATCGGCGGCGGCAACTCCGGCGTCGAAGCAGCGATCGATCTCGCTGGCGTGGTCAGGAGCGTGACGCTGCTCGAATTTGCCGACAAGCTGCGCGCCGACCAGGTGCTGGTCGACAAGCTGAAGAGCCTGCACAACGTCAGCATCCACGTCAACGCGCAGACCACCGAGATCCTCGGCGACGGGCAGAAGATGACCGGGCTGAGCTGGAAGGATCGCGTCACGGGCGCCGAGCACCGGCCCGATCTGGCCGGCGTCTTCGTGCAGATCGGCCTCGTGCCCAACACCGAGTTCCTGCAGGATTCGGGGGTGGAGCGCAACCGCTTCGGCGAAGTGATCGTCGACGCGCGCGGCGCCACCAGCGTGCCCGGCATCTTCGCCGCCGGCGACGCGACGACGGTGCCCTACAAGCAGATCATCATCGCCGCAGGCGACGGCGCCAAGGCCGCGCTCTCGGCCTTCGACCACCTGATCCGCACGCCGGCGCCAGCATCCTGATCAGCGCTGCGCGAGCTTGAAGGCGATCATCGCGCGCAGCTTGTTGGGCAGCACCGGCTTGATGAGCAGGTGGAAGTCGTGCGCGAGGGCTTCGTCCTCGTGCCCGCCCAGGCTGCTGCCGGTGACGATGATCGCCGGCAGCCTTCGCCCGCCCGGGTCGGGCCAGTGCGCGCGCAGGCGTTGCAGCACCTCCAGCCCGGTGCGCTCCTCGGGCAGCCGGTAGTCGACGAGGGCGAGGTCCGGGCGCACCGGCGGCGCGCTCGCCAGCCAGGCCGCGAGCGAGTCGACGGCGTCGAAGGCCTGCACCTGGGCGCCCCAGGCCTGCAGCACCACGACCAGGCCTTCGCGCACCGCCGGCTCGTCCTCGACGACGACGATGAGGCGCCCCTGCAGCGTCAGGCCGAGCGGTGCGCCTGGGCGCAGCCCCGGCGCTGCGTCGTCGCGCCCGACGCCTCCGAGGGGCAGCTCGAGGGTGAAGGCGGTGCCGTGCCCGACGCGCGAGCGCACGCTCAGCGGCGCGGCCATCAATGCGGCCAGGCGCTTGACGATCGCCAGCCCCAGGCCCAGGCCCTTGCGCTGATGCGGCTGCAGCGCACGCGCGCTGCTCGCCTGGTAGAACTCCTCGAAGATGCGCGGCAGGCTGGCCTGCGTGATGCCCAGGCCCGAGTCCCACACCTGCACGCGCAGCCGGCCCCGCCAGGGGCGGCAGCTCACGAGCACGCCACCTTCGTCGGTGTAGCGGATGGCGTTGCTCACCAGGTTGCGCAGGATGCGCTCGAGCAGCACCGGGTCGGCATGCGCGATGCGCCCTTCGCCACGGAACGAGAGCATCAGGCCCTTCTCGAAGGCCACGGGCTCGAAGTGCAGGCGCAGCCGCGTGAACAGCTCGCGCATGCGCAGCGGCACGGCCCGGACCTCGACGCCGCCGGTCTCGATGCGCGTGATGTCCAGCAGTTCGCTGAAGAGGCCCTCGAGCGCATCTACCGATTCGTTGATGCTGTTCACCAGCGCCGCCACCTCGGGATCGCGCACGCGCTGGCGCAACGCCTCGGCAAACAGGCCCATGGCGTGCAGCGGTTGCCGCAAGTCGTGGCTGGCGGCGGCGAAGAACTGCGTCTTGGCGCGGTTGGCGGCCTCCGCGGCGCGGCGCGCGCCCTCGGTGGCGGCCATCTCCTGGCGCAGCCGCGCGGCCAGCTCCTCGGTGCGTGCGCGCAGCGCGATCGACTGGCCCAGCGCGCTGCTGTAGCTGCGCCCCATGAGCAAGGTGATGCCGAAGATGATGGTCAGCATGCCGGCCAGCTGCCAGTGCCAGGGGTGTGTGCCGTCGCTGGCGATGCGGGCGATCATCGGCAGCAGCACGAGGCTGATGAAGACGACGAAGTCGTGCGGCTGCGACGACAGCATGTGCACCGAGACGATGCAGTAGCTGTAGACGATGAAGATCAGCGCGATGTCGTGAAAGGGCGTGCCTGCGCCCCAGAAAAGCCAGGCGGCCAGACCCCACAGCAGGGCGTGCAGGGCCACCAGCACGCGCCAGCTGCGGCGCCAGCGCAAGAGCGTGGCGACGTCGATATCGGGCTTCCTGCGGTAGCGCAGGTAGTGCAGCAGGCGCACCGTCCAGCCCAGCAGGCTGGCGACGATCCAGCCGCCGAGCAGCGCCGGCGGGCTGAGCGCGTGGTAGATCAGCGCCACCAGCACGATGCCCGCGAGGTTGCCGGTCAGGGAGACCGGCGTCTGCTGCATCAGCGAGCGCAGATGCTCGATGTCGTGCCGGGGCAGGTTCTCCAGCGGCGGATCGGGCGCCTCGGTGCGCGGCGGCATGCCACGCCTACCCGGGCGTGCGGCGCGTGCCGTCCTGCGTCATCTGGCTCACCGCCAGAACGGCCTGCGTGCGCGTGTGCACGCCCAGCGCGCGCAGGACGGCAGCGACGTGATCCTTCACCGTCTCCACCGAGAGCTTGAGTTCGCGCGCGATGAGCTTGTTGGGCAGGCCCTTCAGCAGCAATGCCAGCACCTCGGACTGCCGCGGCGTGAGCCCGATCGCCTCCAGGCTGCCGCTCTGCTGGTGCGGCGCGGCGCGCGCGACCGTGGACAGCGGGTGCGTCTCCACGCCCGGCGCCGCCGTTGCCGCGGAGTCGCAGCCCGCAACTGGCGTGGCCGCCAGGCCCAGCAGCATCGGCGGCACGTACAGGCCGCCCGACATCACCATCTGCAGCGCCTCGCTGAGCTGCGCGTGCGAAGAGCGCTTGGGCACGAAGCCCATCGCTCCGAGGTCGATGGCGCGGATGACGTCGGACGTGCGCTCGGACGCCGACACCACGACGACCGGCAAGGCCGGGTAGTCCTCGCGCAGCTCGCGCAGCAGTTCGAAGCCGTCGGCATCCCCCAGCGCCAGGTCCAGCAGCACGAGGTCGACGTCCGCCTCGGCGGCCAGGCGCGCACGCGCCGCCGCGGCCGTGTCCACGCCTTCGACGAGGATGTCCTGGCCCAGGCCGCTGATCACGCTCTGCAGGGCGCTCAGGATCAGGGGGTGATCATCGACGAGCAGGGCTTTCATCGGATGGTTCGGGCGCGGGGGCCAAGGGCAGCGAGGCGGTTCATCGTACGGGAGGGCGCAGGTCCTGCGCTCCCCCCGAGGAGTGGAAGCGACACCCGCTCAAGCGGGGGCCTGCGTGTAGCGGCGCGACAGCGCCTCGGCCACGCAGACCGGCTTGTCGCTGCCTTCGGCCTGCATCGTGACCTCCATCGCGAGCTGCGCGCCGCCGGGCAGCGGGTCGAAGGCGAGCAGCTTGAAGCGACCGCGCACGCGCGCGCCACTCTTCACCGGCGCCGGGAAGCGCACCTTGTTGAGGCCGTAGTTGATGCCCATGCGCACGTCGCCGATCTTCAAGGCGGCCTGGCCGAGCTCGGGCAGCAGGCTCAGGGTCAGAAAGCCGTGCGCCACCGTGCCGCCGTAAGGCCCCTTGGCGGCGCGCTCGGGGTCGACGTGGATCCACTGGTGGTCGCCCGTGGCCTGCGCAAAGAGGTCGATGCGCTTCTGGTCGACGGTGACCCAGTCGCTCACGCCGATCTCGTGGCCCACCAGGGCAGCCAGGTCCTGCAGCTTGTCGTATTGCTTCATCGCGTCAGCCATTCCTTCAGGGGTTGCCATTGTTCGAGGTCGCGCTCGACGCGGCTGGGCGCCACGTCCCACAGCGTGAGGCCATGCGCGGCCAGCTGCACGTAATTCTGCGTGTCGCGCAGCCAGGCCAGCACCGGCACGGGCAAGGTCGCGAGGTATTCCTGCAGGCGTTCGTTGGACTGCGTGCGCTCCTTCACCCGCATGCCCACGAGGCCGAGCGCGATGCGCGGCGCGCGCGGATGGGCGCGCAGCGCCTGCACGAAGGCGTGCGTGGCCTGGATGTCGAACAGGCTGGGTTGCAGCGGCACGAGCAGGCGGTCGGCGATCGCCAGCACCGTCTCGAGGGCCTTGCCCTGCAGGCTCGCGGGGGTGTCGAGCACGACGTGCGTGGCGCCCCTGGGCGGGCGCACGACGCTGCCCTCGACCTCCCAGCCCCGGATCGGCGGCAGGGACGGCGACCGCAGCGACAGCCATTGCCGCGCCGACTGCTGGCGGTCGATGTCGCCGAGCATGACGCCGTGGCCTTGCCGCGCCAGCAGGCCGGCGATGTTGGTGGCCAGCGTGCTCTTGCCCACGCCGCCCTTGGGATTGGCGATCACGATGACCGGCATCGGTGCCCTCCTCGGCATTTCCTCCGGCGCCGATGTTAGCTGCCGCCGCGGCTGGGGCTAGCATCCCGCCATGAGCGAGCCAACGACCCCTGCCGTCTCCCCCGAGGCTCTGGACTGGGCGCAGCGCCTGGTGCGCCTGAACACGATCAGCGACCGCTCCAACAAGGCGCTGGTCGACACCATCGCCGACCACCTGCGCACGCTCGGCGTGCCGCTGCGGCTCACGCGCGACGAGGCGGGCGCGAAGGCCAACCTCTTCGCCACGCTCGGCGCCGGCAAGCCCGGCGGCGTGATCCTCTCGGGCCACACCGACACCGTGCCCTGGGCCGGGCAGGCGTGGAGCGTCGATCCGCTGGGCGCCGAATTGCGAGAGGGGCGCGTCTACGGCCGCGGCAGTGCCGACATGAAGGCCTTCATCGGACTTTGCGTGGCGCACGCGCAGGCCTTCCTCGAGGCCGACCTGCCCTTTGCCGTGCACTTCGCCTTCAGCTACGACGAGGAGGTCGGCGGCTTCGGCGCGCGCCACCTGATCGCCGACCTGAAGGACGCGGGCCTGGCGCCCACGCACTGCATCGTCGGCGAGCCCACGGGGATGGTTCCTGCGCTGGCGCACAAGGGCGTGCACCGCTGGTGCTGCCGCGTGAAGGGAAGGGCGGCGCATTCCTCGCAGACGCCCAAGGCGGTGAACGCGATCGAGAACGCCGCGCGCCTGATCGCTCAGCTCGCCGACATGGCCGAGGCCTTTCGCCGCGACGGGCCGTTTCGCGAGGGCTTCGAAGCGCCGTTCACGACCGCCGCGGTGGGCGTGATCGAAGGCGGCATCGCCGACAACGTGATCCCCGAGGACTGCCGCTTCCACTACGAGTTCCGCGACGTCCCCGGCGTCGACGTCGACCAGCTGCAGACCGAGGTGGTGGCGCGGGCGCGGGCGCTCGAGCCGGCGATGCATGCGGTGGATCCGGGCACCGGCTTTGGCTTCGAAACGCTGTGCTCGATGCCCTCGTTCAGCGCCTCGGCGGGCGACCCGGCGGTCGAGCTGGTGCAGCGGCTGCTCTCGACGACGCAGACGACGCTGGTGGGCTTCGGCACCGAGGCCGGCCTGTTCCAGCGCGCCGGCATCCCGACGGTGGTCTGCGGCCCGGGCTTCATCGACCAGGCGCACCAGGCCGACGAGTACGTGAGCCTGGCGCAGCTGGCGGCCTGCGAGGCCATGCTGCAGGCACTGCGCCGACGGCCCCCGGGCTGAGCGCGCCCCCGGGGCTGCGGGGTTGCGCGGGCGCCGCGCGGGGCGGAGGATCTGCTCCAGATCAGTCGATGCCGAGGTCACGCGCCATGTCAAGCTCCAAACCCCTTCCTCCGGTGGCCGCGCCCCAGCCGACGCAGGGGCCGCAAGGCCTGCACGGGCCCGCGGGCCATCCCATGCAGGCGCGCCTGGCGGCCTGGGTCGAACTGCGCGACCAGCTCGCCGAGCTGAGCGCCAAGCTCGAATACATGCGGCTGATGCTGCGCCTCGAGCAGCGCAAGCCCTGAGGGCCCTCAGGGCACGGACGGCCGGGCTGGGCGCCTGGCCGCCGCGCGCGTGGCGACTGCTCAGCTCGGCTTGCCCAGCACCACCGCCTGCTTGCGCAGCTTGCCCTCGCGCCAGAGCGTCAGCGTGACGCTGTCGCCACCCTGAAAGCGCTCGAGCTGGTCGAGCAGGTCGTCGAGGTCGGTGACGTCGTGCTCGTTGATGGCGACGATCACGTCGCCGGCGACGATCTCGTCGCGCGAGCCGCGGCGAAAGGGCTGCAGTCCGGCGCGCTCGGCCGGGCTGCCGCGGCTCACGTCCACCAGCACCACGCCCTTGGGCAGCTTGAGCGCCTGCCGCAGCGCCGGCGGCCCGGCGCTGACGCCCAGCGCAGGCCGCACGAAGCGGCCGTCGCGGATGAGGCGCGGCACGATGCGGTTGACCTCGTCGACGGGGATCGCGAAGCCGATGCCCGCGCTGGCACCGCTCGGGCTGGCGATCTGGGTGTTGACGCCGACCAGCCGCCCGGCCGAGTCCAGCAGTGGCCCGCCCGAATTGCCCGGGTTGATCGCCGCATCGGTCTGGATGACGCCGCGGATGGTGCGGTTGTTGAACGACTCGATCTCGCGGTTGAGCGCGCTGACGATGCCCATGGTGAGCGTCTGGTCCAGACCGAAGGGATTGCCGATGGCGTAGACGCGCTGCCCCACCGCCAGATCGCGGCTGCTGCCCAGCGCGATCGGCGGCAGCTTCTGCGGCGGCGCCTTGATGCGCAGGACGGCGAGGTCGCGGTCGGCGAAGAAGCCCACCAGCTCGGCGTCCCAGCTGCTCTGGTCGGAGAGCGTGACCCTGGCGCTGTTGGCGCCCTGGATGACGTGGAAATTGGTGACCACGTGCCCGGAAGCGTCCCAGACGAAGCCGGTACCGGTGCCGCGCGGCACCTGCTGCACGTTGAGCGAGAACAGGTCGCGCTGCGCGCCCAGCGAGGTGATGTGCACGACGCTGCCCGAGGTGCGGGCAAAGAGCTCGATGTTGGCCAGCTCGTCGGCGGCCAGGGGCCCGCGTTCGCTGACCGTGCGCGGCGGCACGTCCGGCCGGCTCTCGACGCAGGCCGGCACCGCCGCCAGCAGCGCCGCCAGCAGCAGCAGGGTGGATCCGGCCAGCGGCCAATGGCGCCGCAGGAGCGAGGGGGGGTCTGATTTCATCGGCGAAAAGCTCATGAAAGGCTCACGTTGGGCCGGCGATGGACAATCGCCGCCCATGATGCTGACACAAGGACGCCGCCGGGTGGGGATGGCGCTTGCCCTGGCGCTGGCCCTGGCGGTTCTGGCGTTCATGTTCGTCGGCTCGGCGCCGGCGGTGCCGGTGGCGGCGGTGCGCGCTGCGCCCCTGGTGCAGACCGTGGTGGTGAGCGCGCGCGTGGCCAGCCCCACGCGCGTGCTCCTCGGCAGCACGCTGACCGGGCGCGTGGCGCGCTTCGCGCCGCGCGAGGGCGCGCGCCTGGGCGCGGGCGAGGTGGTGATCGAGCTCGAGGACGCCGAGTGGGACGCCGCGCTGAAGCAGGCCGAGGCGGCGCTGGCCAGCGCGCGCGCGCGGCTGCAGGCGCAGCAGCAGCTGACACTGCCGCTGGCCGCCGAGCAGCTCGTGCAGGCCGAAGCCAACGCCGCTGCGGCCGAGCGCGAGCGCCAGCGCAGCGAGAGCCTGTTCGCGCAGGGCTTCATCGGCCAGGCGCGGCTGGACGAGGTGCGGCGCGCCGCCGAGGTGGCGCTGGCGCAGCAGCGTTCGGCGCAGGCGCAGCAGCGCGCCAACGCCAGCGGCCCCGAGCTGCTGCAGGCCCAGTTGCGCGTGGCCGAGGCCGAGGCCGCGCGCAGCGCCGCCCAGGCGCGGCTGGCGCAGGCGAGCGTGCGCGCGCCGGCCGCAGCCACGCTGCTGCAGCGCCTGGTCGAGCCCGGGCAGATCGTGCAGCCGGGAACGCGGCTGGCCGAGCTGGCGCTGCAGCAGCCGCCGCAGCTGGTGGCCCTGGTCGACGAAAAATTCCTCGGCCGGCTGGCCCTCGGGCAGGCGGCCAGCGTCGTCGCCGACGCCTACCCGCAGCAGCCCTTCGAGGCGCGCATCGCCGCCATCGCGCCGCTGGTGGACGCGCAGCGCGGCGCGGTCGAGGTGAAGTTCGCGCTGCCCGCGCCGCCGCCCTTCCTGCGCGACGATCTCACGGTCTCGGTGGAGATCGTCACCGCGCGGCGCGAGCGCACGCTCGTCGTCCCCGCCGAGGCGCTGCGCACGCCAGGCACCGTGCAGGTGCTGGAGGACGGCCGCATCGCCGCGCGCAGCGTGCAGACCGGCGTGCGCGGCGTCAGCGAGGTCGAGGTGCTGCAGGGCCTGCAGGAAGGCCAGTGGGTCGTGCTCGGCGACGCGCTGCAGCCAGGGCAGCGGGCGCGCGCAGCGCCCGAGGGTGCCGCCAAGGCCCAAGGCACGCGCATCTCCGCCGATGGCGAAGGCAGCCCCATGCAGTCCATGGGCCGCTGAGCGCAGCGCCGGAAAGCGCAGGATGGGCCCGGGCTTTGCTTTCACGGTGGCGATGCGCTTCCTGCGCGAAGGCCGCATGCAGACGCTGCTGATCATCGTCGGCGTGGCCGTCGGCGTGGCCGTCGTCTCCTACGTCTCGGCACTGATCCAGGGCCTGCAGGCGAACACGATCCGGCGCACGCTGGGCACGCAGGCGCACCTGGTCGTGCAGCCGCCCGAGCAGCGCGCGCTGCCGAGCCTGGCGCTGCCCGAGGGCACGGCGGTGCTGCGCGAGGTGCAGGCGCGCGCGCAGCGCCCGCGCACGGTTGACAACTGGGGCACGGTGGAGCAGGCGCTGGCCGCGCTTCCCGGTGTCACCGCGGTGACGGCGCTGGCCAGCGGCTCGATGCTTGCCGTGCGCGGCGAAGCCAGCCGCTCGGTGACGCTTGCGGGCATCGATCTCGAGGGCTACGACCGCATCGTCTCGCTGCGCGGCAGCCTCACGCGGGGCGTGGCGCGCGTGGCGCCGGGGGAGGCGCTGGTGGGCGAGCAGCTGGCGAGCGACCTCGGGGTGGGGCCCGGCGACCGCTTCGTCCTGCGCAGCGGCGGCGAGGCAAGCGGCACCTTCCGCATCGCGGGCCTGATCGACCTGGGCAACCGCGAGCTCAACCGGCGCAGCGTCTTCGTCAGCCGCAGAGCAGCGCAAAGCCTGCTCGGCGTCCCGGGCGGGGTGACGCAGGTCTGGGCCAAGGTGGCCGACCCCTTCGCCGCGGAGAAGATCGCGGTGCGCGCCTCGCGCCAGCTCGGCCTGCAGGTCGAGAGCTGGATGGCGACCAATGCCCAGATGCTCTCCGCCCTCAACGCGCAGAACGTCAGCACGGGCATGATCCGCGTCTTCACGGCGCTGGTCGTGGTGCTGGGCATCGCCAGCGTGCTGGTGGTGAGCGTCGTGCACAAGCGCAAGGAGATCGGCATCCTGCGCGCGATGGGCGCCACGCGGGCGCAGATGACGCGCGTCTTCCTCGTGCAGGGCGCGCTGGTGGGGCTGGTCGGCTCGCTGCTCGGCATCGTGCTCGCCGCGCTGCTGCTGTGGGGTTTCTCGACCTTTGTGCGCGGCAGCGACGGCCTGCCGCTCTACAGCGTGTCGATGAGCTGGGACCTGGCGCTGAAGGTGCCGCTGGTGGCGACGCTGGCGGGCATGCTCGCGGCGGTGGCGCCGGCGCGCAGCGCCGCGCGGCTGGACCCGGCGCAGGCCATCCGCGTCTAGCCCATGGCCTCGGACGCATCCGCCAACGACGCTGCGGACGCGCCGCTGATCGAGCTGCGCGAGGTGCGCAAGACCTACGGCGCGGGCACGGCCGTGGCCACCGAGGTGCTGCACGGCATCGACTTGTGCATCGCGCGCGGCGAGTTCGTGGCGCTGATCGGGCCCTCGGGCTCGGGCAAGAGCACGCTGCTCAACATCATCGGCCTGCTCGAGGCGATGACGAGCGGCGAGTACCTGCTGCTGGGCAGGCCGGTCGCCGCCCTGGACGACGCCGAGCTGACGCGCCGGCGCGGCCACACGCTGGGCTTCGTGTTCCAGTTCCACCACCTGCTGCCGGCCTTCACAGCGCTCGAGAACGTGCTCATGCCCGAGCTCATCCGCCGTGGCCGCATCGGCGACGCCGAGCGCGCGCGCGGCATGGCGCTGCTGGCCAAGGTGGGCCTCGCCGAGGCCGCGCAGAAGCGGCCGACGCAGCTCTCCGGCGGCATGCAGCAGCGCGTGGCGATCGCGCGTGCGCTGTCGCACGGCTGCCCGCTGGTGCTCGCCGACGAACCCACCGGCAACCTCGATACGCACAGCGCCGACGAGGTGTTCGCGCTGATGCGGCAGATGAATCGGGACGAGGGCACGGCCTTCCTCATCGTCACCCACGACCCACGGCTGGCCGCGCGCTGCGACCGCGTGATCGAACTCGTCGACGGGCAGGTGGCGCGAAGCGGCGCGCAGACGGCAGAGCAGACGAGTGCGCAAACGGGTCCCCGGGGCGCGGTCGCGACCTGAGGAATCAGCCTTGCCGGGCGCCGTCCGGCGCGCGGCCGTTGGAGTCCGCCAGGCGCCCGGCCACCGCCCGTCACGCCGGCCAGGCGCGCATGCGGAAGGCGTCGACCAGGAAGTCGATCAGCACGCGAACCTTGGGCGTCAGGTGCTTGCGCGTCGGGTAGACGGCGTAGACGCCGAGCTCGATCGAGCGGTACTGCGGCAGGATCTCGACCAGGGCGCCCGAGGCCAGCGGCGCGCCGACCAGGAACGACGGCTGCAGCACGATACCCTGGTGCTGCAGCGCCGCGGCACAGCAGGTGTCGCCGCTGTTGGTGCGCATGCGCGGCGCCACCTTCACGCTCACCGGCCCCTGCGGACCCTGGAATTCCCACTGGTCGCCCGTGGCCAGCAGCGTGTAGCTGATGACGTCGTGCTGCGCGATGTCGGCCGGATGCTGCGGCGTGCCGCGGCGGCGCAGGTACTGCGGTGAGGCGCACAGCACCAGCCGCGTCGACGTGAGCTGTCGACTGACCAGCGACGAGCTCTGCAGGCGTGCGATGCGTACCGCCAGGTCGTAGCCCTCGTCGACCAGATCCACCATCCGGTCGGCCAGCGTCACGTCCAGCGCCACCTTCGGGTGCAGCGCCATGAAGGCCGGCCACAGCGGCGCCAGATGCAGCAGGCCGAAGGTCACCGGCACGTTGAGGCGCAGTTGCCCGACCGCCTCGCCCGACTGCACGGTGAGTTCGGCCTCGGCCTCCTCGACCCCTTCGAGCAACGGCCGGCAGCGTTCGTGGAAGACCTCGCCCTCGGGTGTCAGCGACAGCCGGCGCGTCGTGCGGTGCAGCAGCCGGGTGCCGAGCCGGGCCTCCAGGTCGCCCACCAGCCGTGACACCGCGGTCTTCGACAGGCCCAGCGCATCAGCGGCGCGCACGAAGCTGCCGGCGTCGACCACGGCGACGAAAGCGCGCATTTGCTGAAACTTGTCCACTGGTGCATTGTCCCGCACATCGGCACAGTCATTCCTTGTTGTGGTTGTTTATCGAATGCGGCGGGACTTTTAAAGTCCCTCTCACCGCAGCAGCCCGCTGCACCACCCCAAGGACAGACCATGAATGTCACGACCCTCGGCGCCAACGCCACCCTGGATCCGCAAAGCCTGAGCCCCACCACCCCGAACAGGAAATCCGCCATGGGCAACTCTCTCGTCAGCCGCGTGCTGGCCACCGACAACGGCGCGGCCGCCCTGGCCCTGCGCATTCCCGTGGGCATCATCTTCTTCGCCCACGGCGCGCAGAAGCTGTTCGGCTGGTTCGGCGGCTACGGCCTGGAAGGCACCGGGCAGTTTTTCGGCTCGGTCGGCCTGGCCCCGGGCTACCTGATGGCGCTGCTGGCCGGCGCGGCCGAGTTCTTCGGCGGCCTGGCGCTGATCTTCGGCGTGCTGGTGCGCCCGGCTGCGGCAGCCCTGGCGTTCGCCATGCTCATCGCCATCTTCGCGGTGCACATCGGCAGCGGCTTCTTCCTCGACAAGGGCGGCTACGAGTACGCCCTGGCCCTGTTCGCCGCCTCGCTGTCGTTGCTGTTCAGCGGTGCCGGCCGCTACTCGGTCGACCGCGCGCTCCGCGGAGAACGCTGATGTCGCGCCTGCCCAGCCTGTTCGTCTCGCACGGCGCGCCCAGTTTCGCGCTCGAGCCCGGTCTGGCCGGGGCGGGGCTGACGGCGCTGGGCCGCGCGCTGCCTCGCCCGCAGGCCGTGCTGGTGGTCTCGCCGCACTGGATGGCGCCCACGCCGCGCGTGGGCACCGCGCTGCAGCCGCAGACCCTGCACGACTTCGGTGGCTTCGACCCCGCGCTGTACCAGTTGAGCTACCCCGCCCGCGGGCATCCGGCGCTGGCGCAGCGCACGGTCGAGCGCCTGAACCAGGCCGGTTGGCCCGCGCAGGCCTCGGAACGGCGCGGCCTGGACCACGGCGCCTGGGTGCCGCTGATGCACCTGTTCCCCGCGGCCGACGTGCCGGTGTTCCAGGTCTCGCTGCCGTCGCGGCTCGACGCCGGGCGCGCCTGGGCCCTCGGGCAAGCGCTGGCGCCGCTGGCCGGCGAGGGCGCGCTGATCGTCGGCTCGGGCAGCCTGACGCACAACCTCGACGAGTTCTGCAGCGGCCAGGGGCAGGAGGAGGCCTATGCCGCCGCCTTCGCGGCCTGGGTGCGCGAGGCCGTGGAACAGGGCGACCGTGACCGCCTGCTGCGCACGCTCGATGACGCCCCGCAGGCCCGCCGCGCCCACCCGACGCCCGAGCACTTCTGGCCCCTGCTGGTGGCCGCCGGCGCCGCCGACCAGGCGCAGCCGGTACGGGTGATCGAAGGCGGCATCGTCGACGGCGTGCTGGCCATGGATGCCTATGCCTTCGGCCTGGCTGCGCGAGGGGTTGCGGCGGCGACGGCTTGACGCGATGGCCGGTTTGCTGGATTTCCTGCAGGCGATGAGCAACTCGGCGGCGTCGACGGTCTCGGTCTTGGACCGAAGGCACCGATTTTCGGGCGTGCCGAATTGGGGCGCTACAGGCGATCGCAGCGCGCGCCGCAGGGGTAGCACCGGCGGGGTGCCGATCGCGCGCTGTGCCGCCCGCTTGCCCGGCGCGCTAGCTTGCTTCGTCGGTGGCTGCTGCCACAGGGGCTTTCGCCTTTGACGGCGCGACGGTGTTGATCGCCTTGGCCGCAAGGTCCTTGACCTGCCCTGCGAACCCGGGGACGGCACGCATCGCGTCTTTCACGAGGTCCGATGAGGCCAGTTCGTGCCACGGGCTACCGTGGCTGTCGGTCTCAACGAGGCGTAGCGGCAACTCGTCCAACCGCGTCAACGCAGACGCTAGCAGGCGCGCTTCCATGTCCTTATCGACGCGGGCGGCTTCGCGGCGGAAGCCCTCATAGGCCCGCGAGATCGACGCCTTGAATGCGTAGTCCTCCGCCAACCTGAAACGCTGCCCGATCTGCTTCGTCGCCAGCCAGCCGAACCAAACCGGCGCTCCCACCGACAGCAGCGACAACATGAGGTTCAAGATGACCACAGATGTGGTCACGTTCGGCTGCTTGAACAGTTCGGACAGCGTGTGAAGCTGAGCCGATCCGAAATAGCTTCCGGCCACCAGAGCCGCAACCAAGCCGGCGACCCAGAACCACATTGATTTAGACAGGGCGGCAGACCGTTCCGTGAAGGCTGCTGCCAAGCCCACGCTTGTGGCAGCAGAGTAGGCGGTTTCGCACCGTTCAAGAACACCCTTCGCGTCTTCGGCGCTTTGCTTCAGCCGTGCGTCGAGCTTGTCAGCGTCGTCCTTGATGCCGCTGAGGTGCCCCTTGTCCTTGTCGGCTTCGGTCAGAAGGTCTTTGATTTTCTGACGTGCCTCAGAAAGCGATTCCAGATCAGTGGGCAACTGGTCGGCAGCGTTGTAGGCCTGCTCGATTCGCTCGACCATCGTGGCCAATGACGCTGTGCGAGGTTCAAGCCCGTTTAGCTTGGCCTCCATCCCGCGCAACTTGGTCGTCAAGCTGCGCAGCGTGGTCACAGCATCCGCGTGACCGTCGCGGGTCAGGGCGGGCTCGAGAGCCTTCCGAAGACCGTCCAGCGTGAGCATGTACGCCGACGCCGCTTGGCCGCCGTTGCCGCCCCAGAACTGCCCCACCGTTTGCGCTCGCAGAAACTCTAGCCTACGTCCGTAGTCTTGCAACCGGGCATCGGCGGCAGTGCTCTCGATCTCGTCAGCCCCTCGGTCATCGATGAGGTCAATGAGAGATTGGGCTGCCTCGATGAACTCGGCCCGCGTCAGGCCCGGGAGGTTCCAGCTACCGTGCGCCACGCCGAGCGGCTCTTCGTTCGGGACAGCGCTTTGAATCTGGGCAATCAGCTTCTTGAGATGGCTTTGGACCGTGGTGAGCGTTGTGTGCATGTCTCCTCCTGCATGGATTTTCGCAGGCACGGCTTGTTGCTACGGCGCTGCACACGTACACGTCACGTACTCGCGCCCAAAAGCAAAAGCCCCAGCCATTGCTGACTGGGGCTTAAGTGCTTGTTTTGCAAGCGTTTTCGGTGGCTCCCCGACCTGGGCTCGAACCAGGGACCTACGGATTAACAGTCCGGCGCTCTACCGACTGAGCTATCGGGGAACAGCCGCGCAGTATAGCGTGCTTTCGGCCAGGGTCCGGGGTCAGAGCGAGGCTTGGAGGCTCAGCGACCAGGTGCGCGGGGCGAGCGGGTAGAGGTAGGCGTGGCCGTACTGGTAGGGCGATTCCTTCCACGCCCGGGTGTCGGCGAGGTTGTCGATGCCGGCGCGCCAGACGAGCTTGTGCTGGCCGAGCGCGTGCGCGTAGCGCAGCGCGAGGTCGACGCGGGTCCAGCCCGGCGTGGCGATGCTGTTGTCGGGCAGCACCATGCGACGGCCCTCGCGGGTGACGAAGGCCAGCAGCGCCAGGCCCGGCACGCCGGCGACGTTGTAGGCGCTCTGCGCCTTCAGGCTGCGCGCGGGCACGTTGGTCGGTTGCATGCCGTTCAGCCCGGGCTGCAGCGAGCCTTCGCGGCGCGCGTGCAGCCACAGCGCGCTGCCGCGCAGGCTCCAGGCACCGGTGCGCCACTCGGCCTCGGCCTCGATGCCGCGGTGGCGCGAGTCGCCGTCGGCCTGGCGCGTGCAGCTGCCGTCGGCGCTGCAGCTGCCGATGTCGGCCCACTCGGGGCGGCGGATGTCGAAGGCGGCGAGGCTCCAGTCGAGTGCGTCCCGGCGTTGCTTGAGCCCGATCTCCACGCCGCGGCTTCGCAGCGCGGCCAGCGCCTGTCCGGCGTTGGTATAGCGGCTGCGGTTGGGCGCGACGGTGCTCTCGATGCCCTGGCCCCAGCTGGCGTAGGCGAGGGTGTCGGCGCCGAGGGCGTAGCTGGCGGCCAGCCACGGCGTGGTGAAGGACTGCTCGTAGGAGGTGGCGCGGGAGCCGTCGGTGCGCACGCTGCGCCGGTCCAGGCGCGTGTGGCGCAGGCCCAGCCACAGGCCGAGGTCGGGGGTCAGCGCGGCGTGGTCCTGCAGTTGCAGTTCGGTGCTGCGCTCGTCGCGGTCGGTGTTCTCGTCGGTGAGGGCCGGATCGGCCGGCACCAACGCGCTGCCATCGATGTGGCCGATGCCGACCCAGTTGTAGGCCTGGCGGCCGAAGCTGGCGCGCTGGCGCGATTGCAGCACGCCCAGGCGCAGCGCGTGCTCGATGCCCGCGAGGCGCGCGCGGCCCTGCAGCGAGAGCTCGAGGGCGTCGCTGGTGCGGCGCTCGCCTTCGCTGCGGAAGTCGTAGAGGTCGAAGCTGCCGTCGCTGCAGTAGCGCGTGTAGTCGTCCTCGCTGCTGCAGCCGAAGGGGAAGGCGATGCGGTCGTCGCTGTCCAGGCGCTGGCGCATCGCGTGCGCGACGAGGCGCCATTCGCCGGCAAGCGCCTGCGTCAGCCGCACCGAGCCGGTGCGGCCGCCCATCACCATCGGCAGCGACCAGGCCTGGTTGTTGAGGTTGATGCGCGGGTCGATGTCGCGCGCGCTCGGCAGGTGGTTGCCCAGCAGGCTGAGGCCGGGCGTGCTCGGCTGACTCTGGCGGCTGTATTCGATCTCGGCCTCCAGCAGCGTGCCGGCCACGGGTTCGGCGTCGACGGCGAGGGCCAGCAGGCGGCGATTGCCGCGGCTGTCGCGCAGGCGCGGCCGCAGGTGGCCGAGCTCGGCGTTGACGCGCCAGCCGAACGCGGTGTCGCCGTCACCGAGATCGACGGCGGCGATCACGCTCTCGTCCTGCTGCCAGGACAGGCTCGCCTGGCGCAGATGGCCGGCCGGGCGCTTGACGCTCAGGTTCACCAGGCCGCCGGGGGCGCTGGTGCCGGCCTGCAGCCCGCTCGTGCCCTTGAGGAGCTCGAGCGCGCGCTTGTTGGCCAGCGGGATGACCGTCTCGGCGTTGATCGGCAGGCCGTCGCGACGCATGTTGGCGCGCGGGTCGAGCGTGAAGCCGCGCACCGCCATCAGGCTCCAGTAGCCCGGGGCGTTGTAGGCGTCGGTGGTGCCGGCGTCCAGCCGCGTGAGGTCGGCAAGGCCGGTGATGCCGGCGTCTTCGAGCTGGTTCGTGCTGATGACGGTGGCCGCGAACGGGGCGCGTGCCAGCGGCACGTCGCCGAAGCCCGAGATCGAGGCGCTGTTGCTGCTGCTGCGCCCGGTGATGGTGACGGTCTGCGGCGCCGTATCGGCGGCGGCCGCGGGCGACAGCGCGGCCCAGACGAGGAGCAGGGCCGCAAGGGCCGGCGGAGTGCGCCGCAAGCGCGGCGCGATGGGGACGAACGAACGTGTGGACGGTGCCATCGCAAGCTTTCTCGATCGATGGCAGGTGGGCAACGCGAACGGGTGGGCGATGAACGAGAAGACGCGACGCCCGGATCCGGCTGCTTCCCTGCGCGAGGATTACCTCAATCAGGTTCAAAGGGACTTTCTCAGTCGCACCGGCCACAAGGGTCGGGGCAACACCCCCAGCGAAGATGGCCGCGCCCTTGGCACGGCCGGCGGCAATGATAGCCGTGCGCCCATGGGCGCCCACGCAAGAAGGCCCGCACGCGGCGGGCCTTCCGCGAAGCTGTTTGACGCGCGTCAGTCGAACACCGGCGACTCGACGCCGAGCACCTTGTGCAGCTTGGGGCTGGTCGTCGTGTACTGCAGCATCACGCGCTTTTCCGGGAAGACGTAGGGCGAGGCGGCGAAGGCCGCGAGGGCGGCCTCATGAAAGCCCGAGAGGATGAGCTTCTTCTTGCCCGGGTAGGTGTTGATGTCGCCGACGGCGAAGATGCCGGGGATGCTGGTCTCGAACTTCTCGGTGTCGACGACGAGCTGCTTGCGCTCGATGGCCAGCCCCCATTGGGCGATCGGGCCGAGCTTGGGGCTGAGGCCGAAGAAGACGAGCAGCATGTCCAGCGGCACGACGCGCGTGACGCCGTCGCCGCCTGTGACCTTGATGGCGACCAGGCGCCCGTCGCGCTCCTCGAAGTCGCTCACCTGGCCGACCATGAACTGCATCTCGAGCGCGTCGCAGAGCTCGCGCATGCGCGCCACGCTGGCGGGTGCGGCGCGAAAGCCGTCGCGCCGGTGCAGCAGGATCACGCTCTCGGCCTTGTTCGGGCCCTCCTGCACGAAGTTCAGCGTCCAGTCCAGCGCCGAGTCGCCGCCGCCGACGATGACGAGGTTCTTGCCCGCGAACTGCGCCGGGTTGCGCACGCGGTAGAAGAGCTGCGTGCCGTCGAACTTCTCGATGCCGTCGACCTTGAGCGTGCGCGGCTGGAACGAGCCGACGCCACCGGCGATGAAGACCGTCTTCGTCAGGAAGCGCGTGCCCTTGCTCGTCTCGAGGTAAAAGCGGCCATCGGCCTCCCCGCGCAGCACGCTCACCTCCTGTCCGAAGTGAAAGCTCGCGCCGAAGGGCTCGATCTGCCTGAGCAGGTTGTCGGTCAGCTCCCTGCCGGTACACACCGGCACGGCCGGGATGTCGTAGATCGGCTTGTCGGGGTAGAGCTCGATGCACTGGCCGCCGGGGTAGGCCAGCGAATCGACGACGTGCACCTTGATTTCGAGGAGGCCCAGTTCGAACACCTGGAACAGCCCGACCGGGCCGGCGCCGATGATGACGGCGTCGGTCTCGATGGGACCGTCGTGGCTGCGGGCGGTGTCGGTCACGGCAGGGTTCGGGGTGGGCTTCATGGTCCTCGTCGATCGGCGTTCGTCGGTTCAGCGCAGCAGGTGCGCGAGCTTGTTCTTCTTGTCCTTCCAGTCATCGGCGTCCGCCGGTGCGGGCTTGCGCTTGGTGATCGTCGGCCACTTCTTGGCAAGTTCGGCGTTCAGCTCGATGTAGCCGAGTTGGTCGCCGGGCACGTCCTCCTCGGGGACGATGGCGTTGACCGGGCATTCCGGGATGCAGACGGCGCAGTCGATGCATTCGTCGGGGTCGATGGCGAGGAAATTCGGACCTTCGCGAAAGGCGTCGACGGGGCAGACGTCCACGCAATCGGTGTACTTGCAGCGGATGCAGGAATCGAGAACGACGTGGGTCATGGTGCTGGGTTCGAAAGCTTGGACGGGATGAACCGGCCACGACCTGCGAAATCGCGGCGCCGGCATGACGTGCCGGCCATGGGCACGACATGCTTGCCGAATTCTAGGGTGAGAGGGTTTCCACCAAGGCCGGTGCGGGCGCGGGCGTCAGGGTCTTGCCGACGCGGCGCATGGCGGGCGTCAAGGCCAGCGGCGCGGCACCGACACCGATCGTCACCACCGTCGGGCGGCCGGCATGCAGCAGCGCCGCACTGCCGAGCGCGTCGAGGCGATGGTCGCTGTGCAGCGGGTCGGGCCAGCCCGCGCGCGAAACGACGCTTACCGGGGTGTCGGCCGGCCAGCCTCGGGCGCGCAGCCGGCGGCCGAGCGTCGCGAGCTGGCGTCCGGCCATGTAGTACACCTCGGTGTCCGCGCGCTTGGCCGCCGCGCCGCGACGGCGCCCGGGGTCCGCGAGGCCGTGCGCGCCATCGCGCGTCACGGCCGTGGTCAGGCTGACGCTGCGGCCCTGGCCGCGTCGCGTGAGCGGGCGCTGCGTGCCGGCTGCCGCCGCCAGTGCGGCGGTGATGCCCGGGACGATCTCGCAGGCGATGCGCGCGGCGCGCAGGGCCATCAGCTCCTCTTCCAGCCGCCCGAAGATGCCCGGGTCGCCGCCCTTCAGGCGCACGACGGTGTCGTGCCTTCGCGCCATGGCCACGAGCAGGGCGTCGATCGCCGGCTGCGCCGTGGCGTGCGCGTAGCCGCGCTTGCCGACGTCGATCCAGCGCGCCGTTGGCGCCCATTCGCGCAGCGCGGGATCGGTGAGGGCGTCGAACAGCACCACCTGGGCGCTGGCCAGGCGCTGCGCGCCGCGCAGCGTGATGAGGTCGGCCGCGCCCGGCCCGGCGCCGATGAAGACCACGCGTCCCATGCCGCCCCTGCCTCAGGCGGCCAGGGGTTGCGGGCGGCCGTGCAGGCCGCACTCGCGCTGGCCGTCCTGCTCCCACCACCAGCGGCCGGCGCGGAAGTCCTCGCCCGGCGCGACGGCGCGCGTGCAGGGCTGGCAGCCGATGCTCGGGAATCCCTGGTCGTGCAACAGGTTGTAGGGCACGTCGTGCAGCTGCACGTAGTGCCAGACGTCGTCCTCGCTCCAAGGGGCCAGCGGGTAGTACTTGCTGCGACCGTCGCGGTCGGTCTCGTGCAGCGGCACCTGCGCGCGGTGCTCGGACTGTTCGCGCCGCAGCCCGGTGATCCAGGCGTCGCGGCCCTGCAGCAGGCGCTGCATCGGCTCGAGCTTGCGCAGCGCGCAGCAGGCGTGGCGCAGCTCGACACTGCGGCGCATCGCCAGCGGTCCGTGCTGCTGCACGAAGCGCTGCACGTCCTGCGCCCGCGGCGCGAAACGCTCGACGCGGATGCCGTAGCGTTGCTCGAGGGCCGGGATCAGGGCCAGGGTCTTCTCGTGCAAGGCGCCGGTGTCGAGCGTGGCGACGTCGATCGGCAGGCCGTGGCGCGCGATCAGGTCGGTGATGACCATGCCCTCGACGCCCAGACTCGTGGCCTGCACGATGCGCCCCGGGTGCGCCTGCGCCGCCTGCCGCAACAGCAGCAGCGCCTGCGCCACGCGCTGCTCGAAGCCCGGCGTCTTGTGCGCGCGCGTGGCAAGGCTGGCGCGACCGCGCTGCGCCAGCGCCAGCGCCGGGCGCGGCCTCGCCGCGCGCTCCGGGTCGGCGCTGACCGGCGCGCGCGCGACGTCGTCCTGGTAGTGGCCGGCGAAGTAGTGCAGCGCCTTGCGCGCCTCGGTCTCGGACTGGCCCGCGCGCAGCTGCACCTCGTCGAAGCCGTTGCGCTGCAGCAGCGGCAGCATGTCGACGATCACGTCGCCGGCCGCGCGCAGCAGGCCGCGGTAGCCAACGCGGCTGTGCAGCAGGCGCGCCTGCGAATAGGCACGGCCGTCGGTCCACTTCGGGAACTGCAGCACGACGAGGCCGACGCGCTCCAGCAGCGCGCCCAGCCCGCTCACGTCGACCGTGTTCTCGAGCGCGAGGGCAACCGGCAGGCCCGGCGGCCAATTGGCGCACGCCGCCCGCCATTGCGCAAGGTCGAGCACGGCGTGCGCGCGCGGCGACGACACGGCGTCGTCCGTGCCCTGCGGCAGCGGGCTCCACAGGGGATCCTCGGTGGGTACGAATTGCATGGTCGGCTTTCTGGAAGTTCCGGGCGGGGCAGGACCGCTTCAGGCGGCCTGCGGTCGTGGATGCGCGGCAGGCTGGCGGGCGGCGTCGGTGGCCAGGCGCAGCACGCGGACGTCGAGGCGACGGATGAGGTCGACGAAGCGCTCCCCGGGGGCGCGCTCGCGCCGGTAGAGCTCGATCAGCGCCTCGACGACATCGGGCACCTCGTCGGCGGCGAAGGCCGGGCCGACGATGCGGCCGGTGGTGGCCGGTCCGCTGAGTGCCGAGCCGTCGGCGCCGCCGACGGTGACCTGGTACCACTCGCTGCCGTCCTTGTCGACGCCGAGCACGCCGATGTGACCGCTGTGGTGGTGGCCGCAGCTGTTGATGCAGCCGCTGATGTGCAGGTCGATGTCGCCGATGTCGTAGAGGCGGTCGAGATCGTCGAAGCGCTCGGTGATCGCCGCGGCCACCGGCAGCGAGCGCGCATTCGCCAGCGCGCAGACGTCGCCGCCGGGGCAGGTGATCATGTCGGTGAGCAGGCCGATGTTGGGTGTGGCGAAGCCGTGCGCGCGCGCCTGTTCCCAGAGCACGCGCAGCGCCGTCTGCGGCACCCACGGCAGCAGCAGGTTCTGGTCGTGCGACACGCGCAGCTCGCCCAGGCTGAAGGTGTCGGCGAGGTCGGCGGCGGCCTCCATCTGGGCTGCCGTCACGTCGCCCGGGGACTGGCCGACGCGCTTGAGCGAGAGCGTCACCGCGCGGTAGCCCGGCAGCCGGTGCGCGTGCACGTTGCGCTCGAGCCAGCGGCGGTAGGCCAACGGCGTGTCGGCCGGCAGCGGCTCGGGCGGCGCAACCGGCAACGGCGGCGGGCTCGGGAAGCAGGCGGCGACGCGGTCGAACTCGGCCTGCGGGATGACGTGCGCGCCGGCCAGCCCGTCGCCTGCGCCGAGCGCCGCGAACTCGGCATTGACCTGGTCGACGAAGCGCCGTCCCTCGGCCTTGACGAGGATCTTGATGCGCGCCTTGAAGGCGTTGTCGCGCCGGCCGTGCAGGTTGTAGACACGCACGATGGCCTCGATATAGACGAGGATCTGCGCCCAGGGCACGAAGTCGGCCATCAGCCTGGCGATGATGGGCGTGCGGCCCATGCCGCCGCCGGCCCAGACGCGAAAGCCCACCTCGCCCGCCGCGTTGCGGTGCAGCTGCAGCCCGATGTCGTGCCAGCCGCTGGCGGCGCGGTCCTCGGCGGCGCCGTGGAGGGCGATCTTGAACTTGCGCGGCAGGAAGGCGAACTCGGGGTGCAGCGTGCTCCACTGGCGCAGCAGTTCGGCATAGGGGCGCGGATCGACCTCCTCGTCGGGCGCGAAGCCGGCCAGGGCGTCGGTGGTGATGTTGCGGATGCAGTTGCCGCTGGTCTGGATGCCGTGCATGTCGACCTCGGCCAGCTTGTCCATGACGTCCGCCGCCTCCGACAGCGGGATCCAGTTGAACTGCAGGTTGTGGCGCGTGGTGAAATGCCCGTAGCCGCCGCGCTGCCTTGGCGTGCCGGCGTCGCGCAGGTCGTGCTCGCGGGCGATGCGCGCCAGGGCGCGCAGTTGCCGCGAGGCGATCTCGCCGTAGGGCACGGCGATGCGCAGCATCGGCGCGTGGCGCTGGATGTACCAGCCGTTCTGCACGCGCAGCGGGCGCAGTTCGTCGTCGCTCAGCTCGCCGTCGCGATGCCGGCGCAGCTGGTCGCGGAACTGTGCGGCGCGGGCGCGCACGAACGCGCGGTCGAAGTCGGTGTAGCGGTACATCGCGGGCCTTGGGTCGAGGTCGACGCGACTCTAGGGAAACGGCTTATCCGTGTGAACGATTGATTCGTGAGTTGAATATTTCGGAATCGAATATGAGAGAACCCGCTCGGCGTCGAACACTTTTGCTTGCGGGCGCTGCGGCGATGCTCGCGGCGTGTTCGACGCCCAGGCCGCCCGCCTTGCCCGAGCCGCCGCCGCCGTCCACCTCCTTGCCCGCGCCGCCGCCCCCGCTGCCGCCGCGCATCGGCCTGGCGCTTGGCGGCGGGGCGGCGCGGGGCTTTGCGCACATCGGCGTCATCCAGGTGCTGGAGGAGGCGGGGATCCGCCCCGCGCTCGTCGTCGGCACCTCGGCGGGGAGCCTGGTCGCGGCGCTCTACGCCGCGGGCCGGGACGGCAAGGCGCTGGCGCGGCTGGCGCGGCAGATGGACGAGGGCGCGCTGGCAGACTGGGCCTTTCCGACGCGCGGCCTGCTGCGCGGCGAGGCGCTGGCCCGCTTCGTGCGCGAGCACACCGGTGGACGGCGCATCGAGCAGATGGAACTGCCGCTGGGCATCGTCGCCACGCGGCTGGACAGCGGCGAGCCGATCCTCTTTCGCATCGGCGATCCCGGACTTGCCGTGCGCGCCTCGAGCGCGGTGCCGGCGGTGTTCCAGCCGGTGGCGATCGCCGGCCACGAGTACGTCGATGGCGGGCTCGTGGCCCCGGTGCCGGTGCACTTCGCGCGCCGCATGGGCGCCACGCTCGTGCTCGCAGTCGACATCTCGCAGACGCCCGACCGCGCCGCGGGCAGCGACCCGCTGCGCATGCTGCTGCAGACCTTCACCATCATGGGCCGCAGCATCAACCGCCTGGAGCTGCGCGATGCCGACGTCGTCGTCACCCCTGCGCTGGCGGGGATGGGCGGCTCGGACTTCGCGTCGCGCGAGCGCGCGATCGCCGCCGGCCGCAGCGCGGCGCTGCAGCAACTGCCGGCGCTGCGCGAGCGCATCGCCATGCTGACGCGTTGACGCGGCGCCCGTAAACGACGGCGGCCCGGTGTTGCCACCGGGCCGCTCGGGGTCAAGAGGGTGACCTCGGGTTCAGGCGGCGCGCTTGCTCTTGCCGGCGGCCTGCGAGGCCTTCACGGCGGTGCTGGTCATCGCCTGGAAGTTCGACTCGGCGACTTCGGCAGCCTGCTTGGCGGCCTTCTGCACGCTCTCGAACGCGTTGTTGGCGGCGGCGACGGCGGACTTCACCAGCGCCACGGCGCTCTCGGTGCCGGCGGGGGCGTTCTTGACGGCGGTGTCGACGCTGGCCAGCACCTTCTGCTGCACGTCGGCGGCCTGGGTCTCGGCGGCGGCGGCGAGATCGGCGTTGGTGGCGGCGAAGATGTCGTACACGTGACGGTTGTAGGCCGCGACCTTCTCGGCGTTGGGCTGCAGCAGGCTGGCCTGCAGCGCGAGCAGTTCCTGCGCGTCCTTGACCGACAGCGCGGCCTTGGTGGCTTCGGCGGCCTCGGTCATCGCGGTCTTGGCGACCTGCATGTTCAACTCGACGAGCTTCTCGACGCCTTCGAATGCCTTCTGGCTCAGGCCGAAGAGGGTCTCGATGTTCGCCTTTTGCGACGCCAACAGTTGATCTTGCGTGAAGTTCATGGTGCTCTCCTTGCGGTCGGGGGATGGGGGAAGGGGACAGCGGACAAGGGTCGGAGCCCGGTCGAAACCTGCTCCTCGTTCATTGCTGCAGTGCAGCATGGATCGAAGTATAGGGTCTGTCCGGAGGATTGCAAGCACTATTTGCTGCAGCGCACCATGACGCCGTCGGCGCCCAGGATGCCGTCGGGCCTGTGCAGTGATGGAACAATGGCCCGCATGAGTGCAGCCGCAGAGAACGTCGTGCCGCCGGCCGGCATCGTCCCCCCCGCAGCGGCCGGTCCGGCGCGTCGCGCTCCCCGCGTCGTCCTGGCCACGGCGCTGCTCGCCATGCCCTTGCTCGCGCGCGCCTCGGAGGTCGACGGCGCCAGCCTCGCCGCCTGGTGGGGCGTGCCCTTCGCCGGCGTGCTGCTCTCGATCGCGCTGCTGCCGCTGCTGGCGCCGGGGCTGTGGCATCACCACTTCGGCAAGATCGTGCTGGGCTGGTCGCTGGCCTTCCTGCTTCCCTTCACGCTGGCCTTCGGCCCGGCGGCGGCGGGGCAGGCCGTCGTGCACACGCTGCTGGCCGAGTACATCCCCTTCATCGCGCTGCTGTGCGCGCTCTTCACCGCGGCCGGCGGCATCTATGTGCGCGGCAACCTGCACGGCAGCCCGGCCGTCAACGTCGGCATCATGGCGGTGGGCTCGTTGCTGGCCAGCGTGATGGGGACGACCGGTGCCTCGATGCTGATGATCCGTCCGCTCATCCGCGCCAACGACAACCGCAAGCATGTCGCGCACGTCGTCGTCTTCTTCATCTTCACGGTGAGCAATGCCGGCGGCTCGCTGACGCCGCTGGGCGACCCGCCGCTCTTCCTGGGCTTCCTGCGCGGCGTCGACTTCTTCTGGACCGCGCGCCACATCTTCCCGGAGACGCTGCTCCTGCTGGGCGCGCTGCTGGCGATCTTCTACGTCATCGACAGCTGGTGGTACCGCAAGGAAGGCGTGTTGCCGGCCGACGCGACGCCCGACACGCCGCGTCTGGGGCTGGACGGCGCGATCAACTTCCTGCCGCTGCTGGCGGTGGTGGCGCTGGTGCTGATGAGCGGCATCTGGAACCCCGGCATCGGCTTCGAGGTCTTCGGCACGCGCGTGGAGCTGCAGCAGCTCGTGCGCGACGGGCTGCTCGTCGTCGTGACGCTGGTCTCGCTGGCGATCACGCCCAAGGCGGTGCGGCAGGCGAACCAGTTCTCCTGGGCGCCGATGGCGGAGGTGGCCAAGCTCTTCTTCGGCATCTTCCTCACCATGATCCCGGTGCTGGCGATGCTGCGCGCGGGCGAGCAGGGGGCGTTTGCGGCGGTGGCGCGCGCCGTCACCGGCGTCGACGGGCAGCCGCTGCCCTGGGCCTACTTCTGGTTCACCGGCGGCCTGTCCTCGTTCCTGGACAACGCGCCGACCTACCTCGTGTTCTTCAATCTCGCCGGGGGAGATCCGGCGCACCTGATGGGCCCGCTGGCGGCGACGCTGGCGGCGATCTCGGCCGGCTCCGTCTTCATGGGCGCCAACACGTACATCGGCAACGCGCCCAACTTCATGGTCAAGGCCATCGCCGAGGACCGCGGCGTGCGCATGCCCAGCTTCTTCGGCTACATGGGCTGGAGCGCGCTGGTGCTGCTGCCGCTCTTCGTCCTCATGACCTTCGTCTTTTTCCGCTGAACATCCCACGCGATCAGGAGGACGAACGATGAACCGGCCGCAGGTGCTCGTGGCGCGCAAGGTCTTCCCCGAAGTGGTCGAGCGCCTGCGCGCGCACTTCGAGGTCGAGGACAACCCGCAGGACACGATCTACACGCGCGAGCAGCTGACGGCGCGGCTGCAGGGCAAGTCCGGCGCCTTCATCACCGGCAGCGAGCGCATCGATGGCGCGCTGCTGGACGCCTGCCCGCAGGTGCGCGTGGTGTGCAACATGGCGGTGGGCTACAACAACATCGACCTCGCCGCCTGCAGCGCGCGCCAGGTGATGGCCACCAACACGCCCGGCGTGCTGACCGAGACCACCGCCGATCTGGGCTTTGCGCTGATGATGGCCGCGGCGCGGCGCATCCCCGAGGGCGAGCGCTTTCTGCGCGCGGGCCGCTGGACGCGCTGGAGCTACGACATGTTCATCGCCCCGGACGTGCACGGCAGCACGCTGGGCATCCTCGGCATGGGGCGCATCGGCCAGGCGATCGCGCGGCGGGGGGCGCTGGGCTTCGGCATGAAGGTGCTCTACCACAATCGCAGCCGCCTCGAGCCCGCGCTCGAGGCGCCGCTGGCCGCGCGCTGGGTCGACAAGCGCACGCTGCTGCGGCAGGCCGATCACCTCGTGCTGGTGCTTCCCTACAGCGCCGACACGCACCACACCGTCGCCGCAGCGGAACTCGCGCAGATGAAGCCCAGCGCGACGCTCACCAACATCGGCCGCGGTGGCCTCGTCGACGAGGACGCGCTGGCGCAGGCGCTGCGCGAGGGGCGGCTGGCCGCCGCAGGCCTGGACGTCTTCGAAGGCGAGCCGCGCGTCAACCCCGCGCTGCTGGCGCTGGAGAACGTCGCGCTGACGCCGCACATCGGCAGCGCCAGCCTGGCCACGCGCCGCGCGATGGCCGAGCTGGCGGCCGACAACCTCATCGCCGCGCTCGGCTGCGGGCCGCAGGCCGGGCGGCCGCCTTCGCTGCTCAATCCCGAGGTGCTCGGCTGAGCGCGTGCGTGCAGCGTGCAGGCTTCGCGCCTGCACGGGCATGGCGGCCCTGAGACAATCCCGCGATGCCCGATTGGACGCTCGCAGCGCTGCTGGCGTTGGCCGCGCTGAACCTGTTGCTGCTCGCCTGGCTGCTGCTGCGCGACGACGGTGCAGGGCGGCTCGACGCCACGCTCGCGGCGCTGCGGCTGGCGCTGCAGAACGACGCCGGCACGCTCGAGCGCGAGCTGCGTGAGGAGCTGGCGCGCGTGGGCCGGGCCCAGCGGCAGGACCTGGCGGCGCTGCAGGCGCTGCTGCTGGCTCAGTCGGGCGAGCATTCGCGCTCGCAGTTCGAGCAGTTGCGCCATCTCGCCGAGGAACATGAGCGGCGCGCCGCCGAGCTGCGCGGCACGGTGGAGGCGCGCCTGTCGGCGCTGCACGAGGGCAACGAGAAGAAGCTCGAGCAGATGCGCGCCACCGTCGACGAGAAGCTGCACGCGACACTCGAGCAGCGCCTGGGCGAGAGCTTCCGGCTGGTGGCCGAGCGCCTGGAGCAGGTGCACCAGGGCCTGGGCGAGATGCAGGGCCTGGCGCGCGACGTCGGCTCGCTCTCGCGCGTGCTCGGCAACGTGAAGGCGCGCGGCGTCTTCGGCGAGGTGCAGCTGGCGGCGCTGATCGAGCAGGTCTTCACCCCCGCGCAGTACGCGACCAACGTGGCGCCGGTGCCGGGCCGCGGCGAGCGCGTCGAGGTCGCGCTGCGCCTGCCGGGCCAGCGCAGCGATGGCGCGCCGCTGTGGCTGCCGATCGACGCCAAGTTCCCGCGCGAGGACTACGAGCGGCTGCTGGACGCGCAGGAGCGCGCCGACGCGTCGGCGGTGGAGGCTTCGGCCAGGGCGATCGAGACCTGGCTGCGCCAGCAGGCGCGGATGATCCGCGACAAGTACGTGGCACCGCCGCACACCACCGACTTCGCGCTGCTCTTCCTGCCCACCGAGGGCTTGTACGCCGAGGTGCTGCGCCGCCCGGGCCTCGTCGAGGCGCTGCAGCGCGAGTGCCGCGTCGTGATCGCCGGACCGACGACGCTGCTGGCGATCCTGAACAGCCTGCAGATGGGCTTTCGCACGCTCGCGCTCGAGCAGCGCTCGACCGAGGTGTGGGAGGTGCTGGGCGCGGTGAAGACCGAGTTCGCCCGCTTCGGCGAGGTGCTCGTGCGCACGCGGCGTAAGCTCGACGAGGCCGGCGCGTCGATCGACGCGGCGCAGACGCGCACGCGCGCGATGGCACGCCAGCTCGAGCGCGTGCAGACCCTGCCCGAGATCGGCGGTGGCTGACTCGGGCCCCGCGCCGCCGCGCGCGAAAGCCGTCGCCGTCATCCTCGACAACCGCGTGCTGGTGGCGTTGATCGTCGGCCAGCTCGGCCTGCATGCCGCGATGGCGGGCCTGCGCATGGCCACACCGCTGCAGGCCCTGCGCATGGGCGCCAGTGCCTGGACGGTGGGCGTGCTGCTGGCACTCTTTGCCGCCGCTCCCGTGCTGCTGGCGCTTTACGCCGGGCGACTCGCCGACCGGCTGGGCTACCACCGGCCGGTGCGTCTGGCCGCGGCCCTGGCGCTCTGCGGCATGGCCGTGGCCGTGGTCTCGACGCGCCTGCAGGGCGGCTTCGCGATCGCCGCCATGTGTGTGGCCGCCACCCTCAGCGGCAGCGCCGCCAACATCGGCATGCTCACCATCCAGCGCACGGCAGGGCTGGCCGCCCGCGACGCCAGCGAACGCATGCGCGTCTTCAGCTGGCTCGGCGTCGCGCCGGCCTTCAGCAACGTCGTCGGCCCGGTGGTCACCGGCGTCATGATCGACGTCAGCGGCTTCACCGGCGCCTACCTGCTGCTGATGCTGCTGCCGCTGGCCACCCTGGCAAGCGCGCGGCGCGTGCCGGTGCTGCCGCCCTCGCCGGCTTCGCCGCGCGGCCCGCGCACCGCCTGGGAGCTGCTCGCGGCTCCGGGCATGAAGCGCCTGCTGGCGGTGAACTGGCTGTTCTCGATGTGCTGGGACGTGCACGGTTTTGCCGTGCCGGTGCTCGGGCACGAGCGTGGCTTCAGCGCCAGCACGATCGGCTTCATCCTCGGCACCTTCACGCTCTCCGTCACCGTCATCCGGCTGCTGGTGCCGCTGATCGCCGAGAGCATCGAGGGGGTCAGGCTGCTGGGTGCGGCGATGCTCGGCTCGGCGCTGGTCTTCGCCGCCTATCCGCTGGCAACGCAGCCCTGGGTGATGGGCGTGTGCGCGGCGCTGCTCGGGGTGACGCTGGGGGTCGCGCAGCCGATCATCATGACCACGCTGCACCAGGTGACGCCGGACGGACGGCATGGCGAAGCGCTTGCCTTCCGCTCGATGGCGATCAACACCTCGAGCACGCTGATGCCGTTGCTCTTCGGCGCGCTTGGCAGCGCCGCGGGCGCAGCGGTGCTGTTCTGGGGGGTCGGCGGCCTCGTCGGCGGCGGTGCCTGGCTGACGCGGCGGATCGCGCGCGTCAGAACCTGATCGTCGATACCGGCGGCGCGGTCGCCTCCGCGTCCGGCGCCGGGCGCTCGGCACGGGCAGCGGGGGTCGACGCCGGCGTTGCCGCTGCGCGCGCCACCAGCGGACTGGCCGCCGGGGGCTGCCAGTTGCGCGGCAGGCGCGATTCGCGCGGATAGCCGGCGGCATCGAGATAGCTCGACCAGTCCGTCGCGCCGAAGCCGCGCAGCGCCTGCGAGCCGACGGCGAGCGAGGGCAGGACGCGGCCGCCGCTGAGGCGCTCGAGCGCGGCGCTGTCGTCTTCGTTCAGGATCTCCCGCTCGCTGTAGGGCACGCCGCGCTGGCGCAGCAACTGGCGCCCGGCCTCGCAGGGCGTGCAGTCGGGGCCGGTATAGATCGTCACCGGGTAGCGGGCGACGATCTGCCGCAGCTCGTAGGGCAGGGCGCTGTTGCCGGCGGCGGCCGCTGCCGCGACGCCGCCGCTCATCGGCAACACCTTGGAGCCCTCGGTGGCCGGCGGCCTGTCGGTGTAGGTGACGCGCCCTTGGGCGTCGATGATCTTGTACTGGGCCACCACCGGCGCGACCAGAACGGCGGCCCAGGCGGCGAGCAGCAGCTTTCCCGGGTGCATGAAGCGCTCCTTCGAGGCGATGGGGCGATTATCGGGCGGCCGCGGCCGCTGCCGGCGCCGTGTTCTCCGCCGCCTCGAGCGTGTTCACGAGCAGCATCGCACGCGTCATCGGACCGACGCCGCCGGGCACGGGCGTGATCCAGCCGGCGACCTTGCGCACGCCCTCGAAGTCGACGTCGCCGCAGAGCCTCCCGGCCTCGTTGCGGTTCATGCCGACGTCGATGACGACGGCGCCGGGCTTCACCATTTCGGCGGTGATCGTGTCGCGACGGCCGACGGCGGCCACGAGGATGTCGGCCTGGCGCGTGAAGGCGCCCAGGTCCGGCGTGGCGCTGTGGCAGATGGTGACGGTGGCGTTGGCCTGCAGCAGCAGCATGGCCATGGGCTTGCCGACGATGTTGCTGCGTCCGACCACGACCGCGTGGCGACCACGCGCATCAATGCCCGCGGACTGCAGCATGCGCATGCAGCCATAGGGCGTGCACGGGCGGAAGCCGCGCTGCCCGACCATCAGCGCGCCCGCGTTGGCGAGGTGAAAGCCGTCGACGTCCTTCGATGGCGCGATCGTCGCGATGACCTTGTGGGTGTCGATGTGCGCGGGCAGCGGAAGCTGCACGAGGATGCCGTGCACCGCGGGGTCGGCATTCAGCGCCCGGATGCGCGCCAGCAGCGCGTCCTCCGGCAGCTGCGCAGGCAGGCGGTCGAGGATGGAGCGCATGCCCACGCCATCGCAGTCCGCGACCTTGTGCCTCACGTAGACCTGCGAGGCCGGATCGTCGCCGACGAGGATGACGGCCAGCGCCGGCTGCAGGCCGCGCGCGACCAGGGCCTGCACGCGCGTGGCGAGTTCGGCGCGCGTCTGCTTGGCGAGCGCGTTGCCGTCGATGAGTCGGGCCGTCATGGTCTTGTTCCCAGGGGTCGATCGATGACCGCCGCCGTCGTCGCGCGGGCGCAGCCCGGTGGCGAGCGGCGTCGTGTGCGCCGCCTCGGCGCCTCGGCGGCTCAGCTCTTGGCCGTGGCGCCGAGCGCGATCTTCAGCAGGTCGGCCACGGTGTTGGCGTTCAGCTTTTCCATGATGTTGGCGCGGTGCGCCTCCACGGTCTTGATGCTGATGCCCAGGTCGTCGGCGATCTGCTTGTTCAGGCGGCCGGCGACGATGCGCTCGAGCACCTGCGCCTCGCGCGTGGTCAGGCGCGAGAGCAGCGCGTCGCGGCTGGCCTGCTCCTGGTGCTGGCTGAAGGCGTTGCGCGCCTGCTCGAGCATGCGCTCGACCAAGCCCAGCAGCTCGGCTTCCTTGAAGGGCTTCTCGATGAAGTCCATCGCGCCCTTCTTCATCGTCGTGACCGCCATCGGCACGTCGCCGTGGCCGGTGATGAAGACGATGGGCAGCGGGCTCTTGCGCTCGAGCAGCCGGTCCTGCAACTCCAGACCGCTCATGCCTTCCATGCGGATGTCGGCGATCAGGCAGGCGACCTCGCGCGGATCGAAGCGGGCGAGGAACGATTCCGAGGAATCGAAGCACTTGACGCGGTAGTCCTTGCCCTCCAGCAGCCATTGCAGGGAGTCGCGTACCGCCTCGTCGTCGTCGACCACGTAGACGGTGCCTTTCTTGGGGATCAGGCTCATTCCGGAGTGAGGGCTGGGTTGACGGCAGCGCCGACGGGCGACGTGGGTGCCTCGGGGCGGGCCGCGCGTTCCACCGGCAGGGTGAAGGTGAACTGGCAGCCGACGACGGTGCCGGAATTGTAGAGGTTCTGCGCGCGCATCCGGCCCCGGTGCGACTCGACGATCGAGCGGCACAGCGACAGCCCGATCCCCAGCCCCTCGGCCTTGGTCGAGAAGAAGGCCTCGTAGAGGCGGCCGACGACCTCCTCCTTCAGGCCGGGGCCCGAGTCGGTGACGCTGAACTCGATCACGCCGCCCTCGTCGGGGGTATGGCGTGGCACCACGCGCAGCTCGATCTGGCGGCGCGTGCTCGGCAGGCCGGCGGCGTCGATCGCCTCGGCCGAGTTCTTCAGCAGGTTGAGCACGACCTGCTCGATCAGGATCGGGTCGATCAGCAGCTCGGGCAGATGCTGCGCGACGTAGGTCTGGATCCTGACGTTGCGCCGGCGCAGCTCGATGCCCGCGAGATCGACCGCGTCCTCGATGATCTGCCCGGCGTGCGCGGGCTGGCGCTGCGGCTCGCTGCGCTTCACGAAGGCGCGGATGCGCTTGATGATCTGCCCGGCGCGCTCGGCCTGGTGCGCCGTCTTGCGCAGGGCGGCGACGAGGTCCTCGCGCTCGATGGTGTCGCCCTGCACACGCGAGACCATGCCGTTGCAGTAGTTGGTGATGGCGGTGAGCGGCTGGTTGAGCTCGTGCGCCACGGAGCTCGCCATCTCTCCCATCGTTACCAGGCGACTCGTGACCTGCGCCTTCTCGGCCTGCGCCGCGGCCTGGGCCTCGGCGCGACGGCGCGCGCTGATGTCGGTGGCGATGAGCATCTGCGCCAGGCGTCCGTCGGTCCACTGCAGGTAGCGCGCGCGCACGTCGAACCACTTGTTCATGCCCTCGACGAAGACCTCGCGCGAGTGCGTGCCGACCTCGGTCAGCGCGTGCGTGGGCAGGCCCGAGAGGTGGTCGATGCCGTCCTCGCTGCGCGCGTCGTAGTCCTGCGCTTCGTTGCCGGCCAGCAGCGCATGGCCCTCGGCGCTGCCGCCGAACCACAGCCGGTAGCTGCGGTTGGTGAAGAGGAGCTCGCCCTGCTGCACCGAAAGCACGGAGACCGAGGCATCCAGCCCTTCCAGCACGGTGGTGAAGCGCTCGTGGCTGGCCGAGAGCTGGTCGCGGATGCGCTTGGCCTCGGTGATGTTGGTCATGCTCGTCATCCAGCCGGTCTGCTGGCCGCGCGGGTCGATCAGCGGGCTGACGTACATGCGGGCATCGAAGCGGCTGCCGTCCTTGCGCCGCAGCCTCACTTCGACGCCGCCGGCCGGGCTGCGGCCGAGCAGTTCCTGGTGCAGCAGCCGCGTGTTCTCCTCGGTCCGCTCCGAGGGCCAGTAGGGGTAGGGGGGCTGGCAGCCGACGAGCTCGGGCTCGGCGTAGCCGGTCATCTGGCAGAAGGCGGCGTTGACGTAGGTGATGCGGCCCTCGAGATCCATCGCACGCATGCCGGTGGGCATGGAGTTCTCCATCGCGCGGCGGAAATTGGTCTCCTGCACCAGGGCCGACTGGATCTGGGCGCGGCGGCGCATGTGGCGCCAGGCGCCCAGCAGCATCCACACGGTGAGCGCCGACAGCGCCACCACCATCCAGAAAAGGGTGTTGCCGATGAGGCCGATCGAAGTCCGCCAGCCTTGCGCGCGCAGCGTCAGGCCCAGCGCCTGCGGGCCCAGCGGCGCCGTGGCCAGGATCGAGGCGCCGCTGCCGAACAGCGCCGGGCCGTCGCCGGCGATGCTGGCCAGCACCTGCTGGTCGTCGTCGACCACGGTGATCGCGCGTCGCTTGGCGACGTCGGGCGGCACGTACTGGCGCAGCAAGGTGCGGACCGCGTACTCGACGAGCAGCGTGCCGGCGAAGCCCTGGCGGTCCCGCAGCGGCAGGTAGAGCTGGAACACCGGCTCCCCGGCCGGGGAGTCGAAGGCGCGCGAATACGTGGGCTGGCGGCTGCGGATCGCTTCGCGAAAGGCACGCTCGGCCGCGCTGTCCTCGCCCTGGCGCGGGAAGCTCGCCAACGGCGAAGCCGCGCCCGTGAGGGCTTCCGGCAGGTAGAGCAGCGGGTAGTGGCTCGCCTTGACGCGGCGGCGCGCGTCGAGCCAGCTCAGGTGGCGAATCTCCGGGCGCTCGCGCGCGAACTCGTCGGCCAGGGTGGCGAAGCTCGCGGCGTCGACCTGGCGCGTCAGCAGTTCCCGCGCGAGGCGCGTGAGTTGCTCGACGTTCTGCAGCAGGCCCAGGTTGATCTGCTGCTGCGTGATCTCGGTGTCCCGCCGCACCAGGTCGGTCTCGCGCTCGAATTCCTCGTTGCGCAGGTACCAAAAGGCGGAAATGATCGCGGCGAGGAAGAGCAGCACCGAGATCAGGGGCGCCAGGGTCGCCAGCCGGTCCTGGCGCGCCGGGGACTGCCGTCGCCACCACAGGCCGAAGATCCTGCGCGTGGCGGGATGGGGCGTGGCGGCCGCAGGGCCCGGGGGAACTGGCGGTGACATGGGCGGAATTATCCCGAGCCGGTCTGGCTCCGGCTATCCAGGAGGCGAAAACCATAATGTGAAATTTGTACGCATAATTTGGAAATTCGCCGCCTTATGTCACACTCATCCCGATTCACGACCGAACCGATCAGGAGACAAGCATGTCCGCCGTGCCCCCGTTCGTCCCCGGCTTCGCGGCCAACGACACCGATGCCCAGGAGACCCGCGAGTGGCTGGACGCCCTGTCGGCGGTGATCGAGAAGGAAGGCCCCGAGCGCGCCCACTTTCTGCTCGAGAACCTGCTCGAGCACGCACGGCAGAGCAGCATCGACCTGCCGTTCTCGGCCAACACCGCCTACGTGAACACGATCGAGCCCGAGCAGGAGGCCCGCTGCCCGGGCAACATCGCGGTCGAGAAGCGCCTGCGCGCCTACATGCGCTGGAACGCCATGGCGATGGTCGTGCGCGCCAACCGCATCCATCCCGCCGACGGCGGCACGCTGGGCGGGCACATCGGCTCCTTCGCCTCGCTGGCCAGCATGTGGGGCGCGGGCTTCAACCACTTCTGGCACGCCGAGAGCGAGGGCCACGGCGGCGACTGCATCTACTTCCAGGGCCATAGCGCGCCGGGCATCTACGCGCGCGCCTACCTCGAAGGGCGCATCACCGAGGAGCAGCTCGAGAACTTCCGCCAGGAGGTGCACGGCAAGGGGCTGTCCAGCTACCCGCACCCGCACCTGATGCCGGGCTTCTGGCAGTACTCGACCGTCAGCATGGGCCTCGGGCCGATGATGGCGATCTACCAGGCGCGCTTCATGAAGTACCTGCACGCGCGCGGCATCGCCAGGACGGACAACCGCCGCGTCTGGGTCTTCCTCGGCGACGGCGAGATGGACGAGCCCGAGAGCCGCGGCGCGATCACGCTGGCCGCGCGCGAGAACCTCGACAACCTCATCTTCGTCATCAACTGCAACCTGCAGCGCCTGGACGGCCCGGTGCGCGGCAACGGCAAGATCATCCAGGAGCTGGAGGGCGACTTCCGCGGCGCCGGCTGGCACGTCATCAAGCTGCTGTGGGGCAAGGGCTGGGACGACCTGCTGCGTCGCGACAAGGACGGCAAGCTGCGCCAGCTCATGATGGAGACGCTCGACGGCGACTACCAGACCTATCGCTCCAAGGACGGCGCCTACATCCGCGAGCACTTCTTCGGCCGCCATGCCGAGACCGCCAAGCTGGTCGAACACCTGACCGACGAGGACATCTGGGAGCTGCGCCGCGGCGGCCACGACCCGGAGAAGGTCTTCGCCGCCTTCCACGCCGCCAACGGGCACAAGGGCCAGCCGACGGTGCTGCTGGTGAAGACGGTGAAGGGCTACGGCATGGGCAAGGCTGGCGAGGCCAAGAACACCGTGCACCAGACCAAGCTGCTCGACGAAGAGGATATCCGCTACATCCGCGACCGCTTCAACATCCCCGTGCCGGACAGCGAGCTCGACAAGCTGCCCTACTACAAGCCTGCCGACGACACGCCCGAGATGCGCTACCTGCACGAGCGGCGCCAGGCGCTGGGCGGCTACCTGCCGGTGCGCCGCGAAAAGGCCGACGAGAGCTTCACCGTGCCCGCGCTCGAGACCTTCAAGGCGGTGCTCGAGCCCACCGCCGAAGGGCGCGAGATCAGCACCACGCAGGCCTACGTGCGCTTCCTCACGCAGTTGCTGCGCGACAAGGCGCTCGGGCCGCGCGTCGTGCCCATCCTCGTCGACGAGGCGCGCACCTTCGGCATGGAGGGCCTGTTCCGCCAGATCGGCATCTACAACCCCAAGGGGCAGCTCTACACGCCGGTCGATCGCGACCAGGTCATGTACTACAAGGAGGCCACCGACGGCCAGATCCTGCAGGAAGGGATCACCGAGGCCGGCGGCATGTGCTCGTGGATCGCCGCGGCGACGTCGTACTCGACGAACAACCGCATCATGGTCCCGTTCTTCATCTATTACTCGATGTTCGGCTTCCAGCGCTTCGGCGACTTCGCCTGGGCGGCGGGCGACATGCTGGCGCGCGGCTTCATCCTCGGCGGCACCTCCGGACGCACGACGCTCAACGGCGAGGGCCTGCAGCACGAGGACGGCCACAGCCACATCCTGGCGGGCACGATCCCGAGCTGCATTAGCTACGACCCGAGCTTCGCGCACGAGGTCGCGGTGATCCTGCACGAGGGCCTCAAGCGCATGGTCGAGCGCCAGGAGGACGTCTTCTACTACATCACCCTGCTCAACGAGAACTACGCCATGCCCGGCCTCGCGCCGGGCACGGAGGAGCAGATCCTGCAGGGCATGTACCTGTGCAAGCCCGGCGCCGAGGGCGAGCGGCGCGTGCAGCTGCTGGGTTCGGGCTCGATCCTGCGCGAGTCGCTCGAGGCGCAGAAGCTGCTCGCCGCCGACTGGGGCGTGCAGGCCGACGTGTGGAGCTGCCCGAGCTTCAACGAGCTCACGCGCGAGGGTCAGGACGCCGCGCGCTGGAACCTGCTGCACCCGCTCGAGCAGCCGCGACTGCCGTTCGTCGCGCGCCAGCTCGCGCCGCACGCGGGGCCGATCGTCGCCGCCACCGACTACATGAAGAACTACGCCGAGCAGATCCGCCCCTTCGTGCCGCGCGGGCGCAGCTACACCGTGCTCGGCACCGACGGCTTCGGCCGCAGCGACTTCCGCTACCGCTTGCGCGAGCACTTCGAGATCGACCGCCACTACATCGCGCTGGCGGCGCTCAAGGGCCTGGCCGACGAAGGCAAGCTGCCGCTCGCCCGCGTGGCCGAGGCGATCGGCAAGTACGGCATCGACGTCGCCAAGATCAACCCGCTGCACGCCTGAGGGGAGCGCGACATGGCATTGGTGGAAGTCAAGGTCCCCGACATCGGCGATTTCAAGGACGTCGGCGTCATCGAGCTGCTCGTCAAGGCGGGCGACAAGGTCCGCGTCGAGCAGAGCCTGGTCACGGTGGAGAGCGACAAGGCGTCGATGGAGATCCCGTCGACGCACGCCGGCATCGTGCAGGAAGTCAAGGTCAAGCTGGGCGACAAGGTCTCGCAGGGCACGCCGCTGCTGCTGCTGCAGGAGGCCGGCGCTGCGGTCACGCCCGCCGCTGCACCCGTCCCTGAGCCAACGGCTGCAGTCGCAGCGGCGGGGCCACCGCCACCGCCACCCCTGCAAGCACAGCCAACGCCGCCCGCGCCGCCATCGCCGCCATCGCCGCCACTGGCAGCCGCCGCCGTCACGGTCCCTGCGCCACCCGTTGCGGTACACGCCGCGGTGACGGTGAGCGCCGCGCTGCCGCACGCCTCGCCGTCGATCCGCAAGCTGGCGCGCGAGTTCGGCGTGCCGCTGGCCGAGGTCAAGGGCAGCGGACCCAAGGGGCGCATCACGCAGGAGGACGTGCAGGCCTTCGTCAAGCAGGTGATGAGCGGCAGCGTTCGCACGGCCGCGCAACAGGCCGGCGCCCCGGCCGCGAGCGCAGGCGCCGCGGGCGCCGGCCTTCCCGGCCTGCTGCCGTGGCCGCAGGTCGACTTCGCGAAGTTCGGTCCCGTCGAGCGGCGCGAGCTCGCGCGCATCAAGAAGATCAGCGGCGCCAACCTGCACCGCAACTGGGTGATGATCCCGCACGTCACCAACCACGACGACTGCGACATCACCGAGCTCGAGGCCTTCCGCCTGCAGCTCAACAAGGAGCACGAGAAGGCCGGTGTCAAGGTGACGCTGCTGGCCTTCATGATCAAGGCTGCGGTCGCCGCGCTGCGGAAGTTCCCCGAGTTCAACGCCTCGCTCGACGGCGAGCATCTGGTGCTGAAGAGCTACTTCCACATCGGCTTTGCCGCCGACACCCCCAACGGCCTGATGGTGCCGGTGATCAAGGATGCCGACCGCAAGGGCATCCTGCAGATCAGCACCGAGATGTCGGAGCTGGCGAGGAAGGCCCGCGAGGGCAAGCTCTCGCCCGCCGAGATGAGCGGCGGCTGCTTCAGCATCAGCAGCCTGGGCGGCATCGGCGGGCGCTACTTCACGCCGATCATCAACGCGCCCGAAGTGGCGATCATGGGCGTGTGCAAGAGCAGCATGGAGCCGCGCTGGGACGGCAAGGGCTTCCAGCCGCGCCTGGTGCAGCCCTTGTCGCTGAGCTGGGACCACCGCGTCATCGACGGCGCGTCGGCGGCGCGCTTCAACGCCTACTTCGGGGCGCTGCTGACCGACTTCCGCCGGGCGCTGCTGTGACCCGCGGTCGCATCTTCGACCCGCCCTTCGCCCCGGCGGGGTGCCTGCGAACCCTTCAGCCGAAAGTCTGACATGGCCCAGATCGACATCCTCGTGCCGGACATCGGCGACTTCAAGGACGTGGCCGTCATCGAGCTGCTCGTCAAGCCCGGCGACACCATCAGGGTCGAGCAGAGCCTGGTCACCGTCGAGAGCGACAAGGCCTCGATGGAGATTCCGTCGTCGCACGCCGGCGTGGTCAAGGCGCTGAAGGTGGGGCTTGGCGACAAGCTGAGCGAGGGTTCGACGCTGCTCGTGCTCGAAACCGCCGATGCCGCTTCGGCCCCGGCCCCGGCCCCGGCCCCGGCCCCGGCTCCGGCTCCGGCTCCGGCTCCGGCTCCGGCTCCGGCTCCGGCTCCGGCTCCGGCTCCCGCGCCGGACCTGGCACCGGCTCCCGCGCCAGGGCCTGCCGCGCAAGCGCCGGCCACACCTGCAGCTGCAGGCTTTTCTGGCAGCGTCGACCATGACTGCGAGGTCCTCGTCCTCGGCGGCGGCCCCGGCGGCTACTCGGCCGCGTTCCGCGCGGCCGACCTCGGCCTGAAGGTCGTGCTCGTCGAGCGCTATGCGACGCTGGGCGGCGTCTGCCTGAACGTGGGCTGCATCCCGAGCAAGGCGCTGCTGCACGTGGCCGCGGTGATGGACGAGGTCAGGCACTTCGCCGCACTCGGCGTCGAGTTCGGGGCGCCCACGGTCGACGCCGCCAGGCTGCTGGCGCACAAGAACAAGGTCGTCGGCAAGCTCACCGGCGGCCTGGCCGGCATGGCCACGGCGCGCAAGGTGACGGTGCTGCGCGGCTACGGCAGCTTCGCCGGCCCGCATCACCTGAGCGTCGAGGAGACCACCGGCGACGGGCAGGAGAAGACCGGCAAGACCTCGCGCGTGCGCTTTGCGCAGTGCATCATCGCCGCGGGCTCGCAGGCCGTGCGGCTGCCCTTCCTGCCGCAGGATGCGCGCATCGTCGACTCCACCGGCGCGCTGCAGCTGCGCCAGTTGCCCAGGCGCATGCTGGTGATCGGCGGCGGCATCATCGGCCTCGAGATGGGCACCGTCTACTCGACGCTGGGCGCGCGCCTGGACGTGGTCGAGATGCTCGACGGCCTGATGCAGGGCGCCGACCGTGACCTCGTCAAGGTCTGGCAGAGGATGAACGCGCCGCGCTTCGAGCGCATCCTGCTGCAGACGAAGACCGTGGCCGCGCAGGCCACGGCCGAAGGCATCCGCGTGCAGTTCGAGGGCCTGGACGGCACGCGCAGCGACGGCGTCTACGACCTCGTGCTGCAGGCCGTGGGGCGCAGCCCGAACGGCCGCAAGATCGGCGCCGAGAGGGCGGGCGTGGCCGTCGACGAGCGCGGCTTCATTCCGGTGGACGTGCAGATGCGCAGCAACGTGCCGCACATCTTCGCCATCGGCGACATCGTCGGCCAGCCCATGCTCGCGCACAAGGCGGTGCACGAGGCGCACGTGGCCGCCGAGGTCGCGGCGGGCACGGCACGCGGCGACGAGGCGCTGGCGCGTTCGCGCTTCGACGCCCGCGTGATCCCGGGCGTGGCCTACACCGACCCCGAGATCGCCTGGGTCGGCCTGACCGAGGACGAGGCCCGGGCCAAGGGCATCGCGGTGAAGAAGGGGCTCTTCCCCTGGGCCGCCTCGGGCCGGGCGATCGCCAACGGCCGCGACGAAGGTTTCACCAAGCTGCTCTTCGACGCGCAGACGCACCGCATCCTCGGCGGCGCCATCGTCGGCACGCATGCCGGCGACATGATCGGCGAGGTCGCCCTGGCCATCGAGATGGGGGCCGACGCAATCGACATCGGCAGGACCATCCACCCTCATCCGACGCTCGGCGAGAGCATCGGCATGGCCGCCGAGGCCGCCCACGGCACTTGCACCGACTTGCCGCCGCCGCGGCGCTGAAGCCGCACGCACCGGCCTCAAGTTCCAGCGCCAGGCGTCGAAGAATCCGGGATGGCGGCCCATCCCGGAGCCGCCGCGTCCTCTTCGATCAACGGCGGCTGGCCATGAGCGTGAGCTTTCGACTGGGCATCCTGGGTGCCGTGGGCGTGCTGGCCGCAGGGCTTGCGCATGCCGGCTGGCTTTGGTTCGCCTGGGTGGCGCCAGCGGGTGCCCTGGACCCGGGGTCGGCGGCGGCGTCGTCGTGGATGCCGCTGCTCGTCCAGGGTTCCTGGACCTTCGTTCTCGCCGCAGCCGTCGGCTGGCAGTTGCAGCGCAGCGGCCAGCCGCTGCAGCAAAGCCTGGCGCTGTTGCGCCAGCAGGTGCAGGCGCTCGAGCAGGGACGCTTCGTCGTCGTCGAGGATCCGCCGGCGGCCGAGGCGCTGCCTCTGGCGCGAAGCCTCAACGCCGCCGTGCGCCGCCTGCAGAGCGCCATCGAGGAGGCGCCGGGACAGGGCGCACAGGCGCTGCGCCGCACCGCCCGCCGCGATGCCGCGACCGGGCTCGACAGCCGCTTCACCTTCATCGCGCGCCTGACCGAGCGCCTGGCCGACCGCGGCGGTGCGCAGACTGCGCTGCTCGCCCTGCGGCTGCTGCCGGTGCAGCCCGGGCTGGCGCCCGATCCGCGCGCGCTCGCCGCCGCGGCCGAAATGCTGCATCTGTTCTCGCGCCGTGTCCCGGGCGCCTTCGTCGGCCGTCTCTGCGAAAGCGATCTCGCGCTGTGCCTTCCGGCGCACGACCTGGTCGCCGAAAGTGCGCACAGCCTCATCGCCGCACTCGGCAGCGGACCCGAGCGCCTGCACTGCGTGGTCGGATGCGCCGACCATCTCGGCGGCGTCTCGCTTGGTGGCGCGCTGGCCCAGCTCGACCTGGCCACGGCCGAGGCCGAGGCCGCAGGCGTCGGCGCGCTCGTCTGCCGTACGTCGCATCGCGAGGAAGCGACGCCGCAGGAGGAGGGCGCGCTGCGCCGCCAGATCGTCGAAGCCCTGCGCGCCAACGCGATGGAACTGGCCGCCTTCCCGGTGGTCGACGCGCAGGGCGACCTGCTGCACCTGGAGTGCCCGATGCGCCTGCGGCTGTCGCCGGGGCAGCCGCTGGCGCCGGCGCAAGCCTGGCTGCCGGTGGCCATGCGCTACCGCCTGACGACGCAGATCGAGCTCGCAGGCATCGAGATGGCGCTTGCCGCCAGTGCGCGCGACGGCCTGTCGCGCTGCGTGCACGTGGCCGCGGAATCGCTTTCCGCCGCGGGCTTCGTGAGCGCAGTGCGCAGTCGGCTGCAGGCCACCCCGCAGGCTGCCGCCTTGCTGTGGATCGAGATCGCCGAGGTCTCCCTGGAGCGCCTGCCGCCGCGCCTGCGCAACGCCGGCACCGTATGGCAGCGCTGCGGCGCCCGCGTCGGCATCGAGCACGCGGGCGCAGCGCTGCTGAGCCTCGTGCGGCTCTCCGAGCTGGAGCTCGACTACGTCAAGGTCGCGTCCGACTTCGTGCGCGGCGTCGCCGAGCACGCGGTGCAGCGCGAGCGCGTGCAGGGCCTGGTGGCCTTCGTGCACGAGATGGGGGCGCGGGTGATCGCCGAAGGCGTCGACGAGCAGGCCGACCTGGACGCACTGTGGGCGCTCGGCTTCGACGGCGCCACCGGACGCCTGGCCGGCCGGCAGGGCACGGCAGAAGCGCTTGTCGCGCCGGGCAGCGACGCGGCGGCGTGCCGCGATCAGGCGATGTCGCCGGCGTGAATCTCGAAACGGCCGCGCCGACGGTCCGCGAAATAGTGCTCCAGCGTCTGCCGCACGGTGCGAAAGGCGATCTCGGCCCAGGGTACCTGATGCTCGGCGAAGAGCTGCGCCTCGATCGTCTCGGGGCCCGGCGCGAACTGCGTGTCCAGCAGCCGCGCGCGGTAGAAGAGGTGCAGTTGCCCCGCGCGCACGACGTTCAGGATGGTGAAGAGGCCCTCGAGCTCGATGCGCGCGCCGGCTTCCTCGTCGGTCTCCCGGCAGGCGCCCTCGGCGGTGCTCTCCCCGAGTTCCAGGAATCCCGCCGGTAGCGTCCACAGGCCCTTGCGCGGCTCGATGTTGCGCCGGCACAGCAGCACCTGATCGCCCCACGCCGGCACCGTGCCGACGACGTTGATCGGGTTCTCGTAGTGGATCTCGCCGCACGCGGGGCAGATCGCGCGCTCGCGGTTGTCGCCCTCGGGGATCAGGTAGTCGACCGCGCTGCCGCAGCGTCGGCAATGCTTGATGCGCTGGGGCACGATCATCGCGCCGAGTTTAGCCGCCGACCCCAGGCGCCGATGCGCGTCGATGTGCGTCGATGCGCGTGGCATCATCGTCGCCACCCCTGCGTTCCTCGAGCACGCCGGCATGTCGTCGGCGGCGGCAGCGATGGAGGCCCCGATGAACTTCGTCATTCCCCCCGCACCGCCTGCGGCCGTTCCCGTGCACGGCGGCGGATTGTTCCCGGTGCACCGCATCTATTGCGTCGGCCGCAACTACGCCGAGCACGCGCGCGAGATGGGTTTCAGCGATCGCGAGCCGCCTTTCTTCTTCATGAAGCCGGCCGACGCCCTGGTCGCGGTCGCCGAGGGGCAGACGGGCCAGATCGACTATCCCGGCCTGACGCAGAACCTGCACCACGAGGTCGAGCTGGTGGTGGCGATCGGCAAGGGCGGGCGCGACATCCCGGCCAGCGACGCCGCGCAGCATGTCTACGGCCATGCCGTCGGCCTGGACATGACGCGCCGCGACCTGCAGGCGCAGATGAAGAAGGATGGCCGGCCGTGGTGCATCGCCAAGGGCTTCGAGCAATCGGCGCCGGTCGGGCCCATTCTCGCGGCGCAGGGCCGCGGCCCGATGACGTCGGGCGCGATCACGCTGGCGGTGAACGGCCAACCGCGCCAGAGCGGCGACCTGCGCGAGCTGATCTGGAGCGTGGCCGAGACCATTGCGCATCTCAGCCGGGCCTGGACGCTGCAGCCCGGGGACCTCATCTTCACCGGCACGCCGGCCGGCGTCGGCGCCGTCGTGCGCGGCGACGTGATCCAGGCGCGCATCGAGGGCCTGCCCGCGCTGAACGTGGCGGTGCGCTGAAGCGCCGCGCAGAGCAGGGCACGCCGCATGGAACTCTTCAACTACTTCCGCTCCAGCGCCTCGTACCGCGTGCGCATCGCGCTCGCGCTCAAGGGTCTCGACTACGACTACCGCGCCGTGCACCTGGTCCGCGGCGAGCAGTTGCAGGAGCCCTTCGTGACGCGGGCCCCGGCACGGCTGGTGCCGCTGCTCGTCGACGGCGGCCAGCCCCTGTGGCAGTCGCTGGCGATCATCGAATACCTCGAGGAGACCTATCCCGAGCCGCCGCTGCTGCCGCGCGAGGCGGCCGCACGGGCCCGGGTGCGCGCGATCGCGCTGGACATCGCCTGCGAGATTCATCCCCTGAACAACCTGCGCGTGCTGAAGTACCTGGTCGGGCCGATGGGCCTGCCCGAGGAGGACAAGAACCGCTGGTACCGCCATTGGGTGGAGACCGGTCTCGAAGCGGTCGAGCGCCAGCTGGTCATCGCGCCCGCGACCTACTGCCACGGCGAGACCCCGACGCTGGCCGACTGCGTGCTGGTGCCGCAGATCTTCAACGCGCAGCGCTTCGACTGCCGCCTCGACCACCTGCCGCAGGTGATGCGCGTCTTCGAGGCCTGCATGCAGCTGCCGGCGTTCGAGCAGACGCGCCCGGAGAAGTGCCCGGATGCGGTCTGAGCTCGACGCACTGGGCTGGCTGCGCCCGGACTGGCCCCAGCCGGGCACGGGCGCTCGTGTGCGCGCGCTGATGAGCACGCGGCGCAGCCGGCCGGCATTCGAGGGCGCCGATTTCGACCCGGGCCGCGACGGCGCCGGCGCGGCGGCGCGCAGCAATCGCGAGCAGATCGCACAGGCGCTCGGTGTGCGTCCGCGCTGGCTGCGTCAGGTGCACGGCGCCGAAGTCGTGCGCGTCGACCGCTGGACGGCAGACACGCCGCCGGTGGCCGACGCCGCGGTCAGCGCCAGCCCGGGCGTGGCCTGCGTGGTGCTCGTTGCCGACTGCCTGCCGGTGCTGCTGTGCGATGACGCCGGCCGCGCGGTCGCCGCGGCGCATGCGGGCTGGCGCGGCCTGGCCGCAGGCGTGCTCGAGCGCAGCGTGGCGATGCTGTGCGAGGCGGCGCACTGCCAACCTCAGGCGCTGCAGGCCTGGCTCGGCCCCTGCATCGGGCCGCGCCGCTTCGAGGTCGGCGAAGACGTGCTGCAGGCCTTCGGCGTCGACCCCGCCGTCTCGACAGGCACGCCGGCAGCGGCCCACTTCACGCGCCGCGACCGCGCCGACGGCAGCCCGCGCTGGCTGGCCGACCTGCCCGCGCTGGCGCGGCAGCGCCTGGCCGGCGCGGGCGTCGGACGCACCCGGGGCGGCCGCTGGTGCACGGTGGAAGACGCCTCAAGCTTCTTCTCGTTTCGCCGCGACGGCGCCCTCGGACGCATGGCCGCGGCCATCAGCCTCGTCGGCTGAGGACCGCGTCGCCTCGCGTGCGCGGCGCGCGCGTCGGCGCGCCGGTGTGGCCAGGATGTAGACCAGCACCGACAAGGGCAGCAGCCCGTAGAGCACGAAGGTGACGATGGCGCCGAGCACGCTGCCCTGGCTGGAAAGCGCCTCGGCCACCGCCATCATCAGGACGACGTAGAGCCAGGCGGCGACGACCAGGTGGATATGCATGGCTTTGCGGACGATGGGAGGAGCCGGCCGCCGGCAGGAGCGTGCGGCGCACGCATCATGTCATGGCAGGGTAAGCGATATGCCCTAAGCTGTGCGACTCGCGTGCCCGGGCCGCTTGCGCCGCCTTCGACGACCGGCCGGCGTGACCGGAGACAGCCACGACAGGAGACATCGTGCAAGACGCTTTCCCCTCCCTGCCTGCGTTCGATCCCTCGACCAATCCCGTGCTGCCCGCGGTCGAGGGGCTGATGAAGTCGCTCGCCGGCCTTGGCGTGCCGCCGCAGACCTTGTGCAAGCTGCAGGCGGACTACGTGCAGGGCGCCGCCGAGATCTGGAACCAGCAGCTCGACCGCCTGCGCGGCGGCGAGATCGATCCCAAGGCCCCGCGCGACCGGCGTTTTGCCGGCAAGGAGTGGCTCGAGAACCCGGCGGCGGCCTTCACCGCGCAGATGTACCTGCTCAATGCGCGCACGCTGATGGAACTGGCCGAGTCGGTGCAGGGCGACGCGAAGACGCGCGCGCGCATCCGCTTCGCGGTGCAGCAATGGGTCGACGCGACCGCGCCGAGCAACTACCTCGCGCTCAACCCCGAGGCCCTGGCCAAGGCCGTGGCCACGCAGGGGCAGAGCATCGCCACCGGCATGCGCCAGTTGCTCGAGGACGTGCAGAAGGGCCACATCTCGCAGACCGACGAGTCGGCCTTCGAAGTCGGGCGCAACGTGGCCACCACCGAGGGCAGCGTGGTGTTCGAGAACGCGTTCTTCCAGCTCATCGAGTACCGGCCGAGCACGGCCAAGGTGCACGAGCGGCCGATGCTGTTCGTGCCCCCGTGCATCAACAAGTACTACATCCTCGACCTGCAGCCGGACAACTCCTTCATCCGCTACAGCGTCGACCAGGGCCATCGCACCTTCGTCGTCAGCTGGCGCAACCCCGACGAGAGCCTCGCCGGCGCGAGTTGGGACGACTACATCGAGCAGGGGGCGATCCAGGCCATCCGAACCGTGCAGGCGATCGGCGGCGTCGAGCAGTTCAACATGCTGGGCTTCTGCGTCGGCGGCACCATCCTCGGTACGGCGCTGGCCGTGCTCGCCGCGCGCGGCGAGCAGCCGGCGAACTCGATCACGCTGCTCACCACGCTGCTCGACTTCACCGACACCGGCATCCTCGACGTCTTCATCGACGAGGCCGCCGTGCGCCTGCGCGAGTTGACCATCGGCGACAAGTCGCCCACCGGGCCCGGCCTGCTGTCGGGCAAGGACCTCGCGACGACCTTCAACTTCCTGCGCCCCAACGACCTCGTCTGGAACTACGTCGTCGGCAACTACCTGAAGGGCGAGGCGCCGCCGCCCTTCGACCTGCTGTACTGGAACGGCGACTCGACCAACCTGCCCGGGCCCATGTACTGCTGGTACCTGCGCAACACCTACCTCGAGAACAAGCTCAAGGTGCCCGGCGCCACCACCGTGTGCGGCCAGAAGGTCGACCTCGGCGCGATCGAGGCGCCGGCCTACATCTACGCCTCGCGCGAGGATCACATCGTGCCCTGGACCTCCGCCTACGGCTCCACGAGGCTGCTGCGCGGCAAGCGCCGCTTCGTGCTCGGCGCCTCGGGCCACATCGCCGGCGTCATCAACCCGCCGGCCAAGGGCAAGCGCAGCCATTGGCTCAACGAGAAGCTGCCGGCCAGCCCCGAGGCCTGGCTGGAAGGCGCCGTGGAGCACCCGGGGAGCTGGTGGACCGACTGGAGCGAGTGGCTGGCCGGCCACGGCGGCAAGCTGGTCCCGGCGCCCAGGACCCCGGGCAACCGCCAGTTCAAGGCGATCGAGGCCGCGCCGGGGCGCTACGTCAAGGTGAAGGTCTGAAGCGGCGCCACGGCCACGGGGGAACCCTGCTTGACGGCCGGAGGCGGCGCAACCACGCTAGCAATCAGGGCATCGGCCCACGACCACGAAAAGGAGCGAGCAATGGCAAGACTGGCATACGTCACCGGCGGCATGGGTGGCATCGGCACGGCGATCTGCCAACGCCTGGCGAAGGAGGGCTTCAAGGTCATCGCCGGCTGCGGACCCAGCCGCGACTTCCAGAAGTGGCTCGACGAGCAGAAGGCGCTGGGATTCGACTTCCACGCCTCGGTCGGCAACGTGGCCGACTGGGACTCGACGGTGCAGGCCTTCACCAAGACGAAGGCCGAGCATGGTCCGATCGACGTGCTCGTCAACAACGCCGGCATCACGCGTGACCGCATGTTCGTGAAGATGACGCGTGAGGACTGGGACGCGGTCATCGACACCAACCTCAACAGCATGTTCAACGTCACCAAGCAGGTGGTGCCGGACATGGTCGAGCAGGGCTGGGGCCGCATCATCCAGATCAGCTCGGTCAACGGCGAGAAGGGCCAGGCCGGGCAGACCAACTACTCGGCCGCCAAGGCCGGCATGCACGGCTTCACGATGGCGCTGGCGCAGGAACTGGCCAGCAAGGGCGTGACCGTCAACACCGTGGCCCCGGGCTACATCGGCACCGACATGGTGCGGGCGATCAAGCCGGAGATCCTGGACAAGATCGTCGCCACGATCCCGGTCAAGCGCCTGGGCACCCCGGGCGAGATCGGTTCCATCGTCGCCTGGCTGGCGGGCGACGATTCGGGCTTCACCACCGGCGCGGAGCTGAGCTGCAACGGCGGCCTGCACATGGGTTGAGCCGGCGCATGCAGGGCGCGCCGGCGCGGCAACGCCGGCCGCAGGGCGCGCCCCGGTGTCAGAATGCGTGCTCCTCGGAGCACACGACCATGCCGCCCATCGACGACAGCAGCGCGCCGCGCCGGGGCCGGCTGAGCGCCTTCCAGCTGCTGAAGGCCTGGCTGTTCGACCGCACCGGCGGCCGGCGGACGCCGGTCGAGACCGAGTTCCTCAACACCCGCGACGGCCACGAACTGGCGAAGTTCGCGCAGCAGGCCTTCGGCACGGACGCCGCGCGCAACGCGCAACGGGCCGCGGTGCAGGCCGAGCAGGGCCGGATCGACGCGCTGATCGCCGGCAACCCGCGTCAGCCCGCGGCCGGGAGCGCGACCACGAGCAACGCCGTGCCGCAGGACGTAATGCCGAAGACGCCGGTCGATCTTGCGGTGCGGCAACTCGAGGTGCTGCGGGCGCAGGGCCTGTCGGTGGAGACCTTGGCCGAAGCCCTGATCATCATCGAGAACCGCGAGGTCAAGCAGCGCGCCGCCCGCGGGGCCTGAGCCACCTTGGCGCCGACCGGCGCTGCCAGCGCGCTCGATGATGCTGGCGGTCAGGCCGCCGTCACGCTTCGAGGACGCGAGCGCTGCCGACCGAGCAGGGCGCCGGCTGCCAGCAGCAGGGCGAGCGTGGACGGCTCGGGCACCGTGTCGCTTGGCGCGGTCGCACCCGGGAACAGCCCTGACGCGGAACGCACCTGCACCCCTTCCGGGGCGACGAAGCCGGCGGTCACGGTATGCGAGAAGTCCAGGCCGACGATCTGGTTCTCGTAGAACAAGTCCATCGCCACGTCCATCTCGAGGCTGGCGATCCACTCGAAGTCGCCCCCCGGGTCGAACTCGAAGCTCAAGTCCACAGGCTCGCCGGCGAGCGCGACCTGGGCAAAGCCGGTCCCGCCACAGAATCCCGCGATGGTCCGGTTGTCGCCGAGGCACCAGCCGGTGCTGGTGATCTTGCGGCTGTCGACCTCGTTCATCAGGCGAGCGAACTCGGCCGACGCGGCATCCCAGCCGTGCAGGCCGGCGTAGGCAAAGTAGTCGAAGCTTGCGAAGTCTTCGATGGCCTGCAATCCGCCGACGTGGTAGACGTTGAATCGCAGCGAGGCCCAGTTCATCAGCGAACTGCTCAGCGGTGTGGCGTAGGCGCCCGGGATGCTGACCACGCCGTCGGCCGCGAAGCTGAACGTGAAGCGGTCGCCGGGGAGCCAGGCGTAGGGATTGCCCGCCGGATCGACCATCGAGAAGCGATCGGCGAATGAGGCCTCGGCGCGCGCCGTCGTCGCCCGTTCGCCAAAGGCCGGGGTGACGCCGGTGCTGCCGGCGAGGTTGCCGCTGAGCCCGAGCACCGCGCGCGCCTTGAGCTCCCCCGTGGCCAGGTCGGCCCTGGCTTGGACGTCGCTGGTTTCGGTGCGTATGACAAAGCCGCCGCCGGGCACGGAATAGGCCAAGTCGCGGCTGCCGGCGGCTGCGCCCTCGGTCGCCTTGCCGCTGTAGTCCTTGACCGAGCCGCTGTCGGTCGAGTCGTGCTCGGCACTGCGGATGTATTCGTTGGAGCTCAGATGGCGTGCCGACCAGTGGCTCACGGGGGCAGCCGTGGCCGGCAAGACCGCGGCGGCCAACAGTGCCGCGGGAAACCACGAGGACATGCGTACGGCGGCGCGATGGCGGACGGTCATCAGCTTCTCCGGGTCGAGGGTTGCAGGTGACCCATTGGACGGGTCAGGCGTTACCGGGGCGTTAATGCGCAGGCTGGATGCAGCCCTTCGCCCTCCCCCAGGTCGGGGGGGTGTCTGCCCCGTCACGCCGGCAGCGCCGCGGTGGCACGGTGGCACGGCGTGCTACGGTGCGCGCCGTCGTACGCACCCCGGCCATGGATTGCTCATCTGAACCGCCGACGCCCCGTCTGCGACTGCACCTCCTGGGCGTGCCTCGGCTATGCCTGGACAACGGACGCCTGGTGCCCTTGTCGCGCCATGACGCCGCGCTGCTGGCGCTGCTCGCCCTGGAGGGGCCGCTCCAGAGACGGCGTGCCGCGGCGCTGCTGTGGCCCGACAGCGATGCCCGGCACGCGGCGCTCAATCTGCGCCAGCGCCTGCACCGCCTGCGGCGCGGCGCCGGCTGCGACGTCGTTCAGGGCGACAAGCTGATCGCACTGTCCCCCAACGTTGCTCACGATCTCGGTGACGGCAATGCCGACGGCGAGGTACCGCCGGCCGACGAACTGCTCGCCGGTCTGGACGACACCGGTCTGGATCTCTTCGCGGACTGGCTGGGTGGCGCGCGCCTGCGCTGGCTGCGCGAACGACGGGAACGCTGGGTCGCGCTGTGCGAGCGGCACGAGGCGGCCGGCCGTCTGGCCGATGCCCTGGGGCTGGCGATGCGGCTCGTCGACGACGATCCGAGTGCGGAGCACGCACACCGGCGCGTGATGCGGCTGCACTATCTGCGCGGCGATCGCGCCGCAGCGATCGCCGCGTTCGAACGTTGCCGCATCCAGCTCCTCGAGTTGCTGGTTCAGCCGCCCGGCGCCGAAACCCTCGCCCTGGTGGCCTTGATCGCGCGCAGCGCGCCGCCCGCGCTGGACCTGGCCGCGGCCCCTCCGGTGGCGCTGCTGCGGCCGCCGCGGGTGGTCGGGCGCGACTTGCAGCATCGCGCCATCGATGCCGCCTTGGCCGCTGGGCGTGTCGTGCTGCTGTGCGGAGCGGCCGGCATCGGCAAGTCGCGCCTGATGGCGGAGTGGACGTCGCTGCCCGCGGCCGCCCCGGCTGGCGGCGCCATCGCGGGCGATCGCGACGTGGCGTACGCGACGGCTGCGCGCTGGCTGGCGTCGTTGCGGCGCCGGCTCGGCATGCCGGCCGGCGCAGCCGAAGCCGACGATCTCTCCGGCCTGTTGGGCGAAAGCGCTGCGCAGGCGACCGACGTGCTTCGTCCTCAACGCTTGGCTATGGCGGCACGACACCTGTTGGAGAAAGCCGCGGCGGCGGGCCTGTGGCTGCATTGCATCGACGACCTTCACCATGCCGACGATGCATCGCTCGAACTGCTGTTGCGGCTGTGCGCGATGGCCCCCGACACCCGCGTGCGATGGCTGCTTTCGACGCGCGACGGCGAGCGCCCCTTCGTCCTGCAGCAGTGGCTGGCCGAGCAGGACTCCGGTCGCGTCGAGGAGGTGCGGCTCGATGCCCTGGACGGCGGCGCGATCGCCGAACTCCTGAGCGACCTGGCGCTGCCCGGTGTCGTCGTCAGTGCCTGGGCGCAGCCGCTCTACCGGCACGCGGGCGGCAACCCGATGGCGTTGCTGGAGACCTTGCGCGCCGCCTGCGTTGCGCAGGGGGTGCTGACCCCGCGGCCGACGCTGCCTCTGCCGGTGCCGACCTCGGTGGGGCGTCTCGTCGATCTGCGTCTGCGCGGGCTGGGCGCGGCGGCACGTCGACTCGCGCAGCTGGCGGCGCTGGCCGGTGCCGACTTCAGCCTGCCGCTGGCGGCGCGCGTGCTCGGCGTGCACCTGATCGACCTCGCCGACCCCTGGGCCGAGCTCGAGGCAGCGCAGTTCACCAGTGCACAGGGTTTCGTCCACGATCTCGTGCGGGAAGCCTGCCGCGACAGCGTGCCGCGGCCGGTGGCGCGCGAGCTGCATGCGCAAATCGCGGCGGCAGCCGCTGAGGCCGGGGCACCGCCGGCACACGTGGCCGGGCACTGGCGAATCGCCGGCCATTGGGCCGCGGCCGCGCCTGCCTTCCTCGCCGCCGCCAACGCGGCGCTGCATGCGGGCCGTCGGCGCGAGGAGGCCGAACTGCTGGTGGCTGCCGCCGACTGTTTCGATCGCGCCGGCCTGGCCGGGCGCCGGTTCGCGACGCTCTGCGAGCGCATCGGCTCACTGGTCCAGTACGCCGATGCCGACACCCTGCGGGCGGCCCTGGCCGAACTCGGGCGCTTGCCCGCAGGCGCCGTCCAGGCCGCCCTGCGCGCGACCACGTGCGCCGAGGCGCAAATCGTCTTCGGCGAGTTCGAAGCGGTCGTGCAGGCCATGCCGGCTGCGGTGGCGGCGGCCGTGGACGCCGACGACGTCGAGCTGGCACTGCTGGCGGCCCGCCGCCAGGCCGTCGCGCTGGTGTACCTCGGTCGCCAGATCGATGCGGCCAGGGTGCTCGAGGCGCGATTGCCGGCGCTGGAGACGCTGTCGTCCATGCGTCCGCGATACGAATTCCTGGGCGAGTACGGCACGGTGCTCGAGCGCTGCAATCGACGGCGCGAAGGCCTCGAGGTGCTGCAGCGCGGGCTGGCCTTGGCGCTGTCGGCCGGCGATGTCGGGACCGCCGCCACCATGCACGTCAACCTCGGCGTGAATCGCGTCTACTGGGGCGACGCCGAGGCCGCGGTGAAGGCCACCGAGACCGGCCTGCGCCTGCGCAGCGAGGCCGACGGTCTCGGCGGACTCGCTGCCGGCTTCGACATGACCTTGGGTGCCATGTGCCGCGATGCCGGGGACTTCGGCCAGGCCCTCGACCGGCTGCAGCGCTCTTTGGCGACCTTCGAGGCCGATGGCAACGCGCTGTGGGCGGGCAACGCCCAGGCGCACCTGGCCGTGCTCTGGCTGCAGCTCGGACAAGCGGCGCGCGCCGCGCGCCTGCTGGGGAACGGCGACGAAGGCCTGCCGCCGTTCATCGTCGCCCGGCGGCTGGTCGCGCGCGGCCTGCTCGAGCGCGCACTGGGCCGACCCGGGGTAGTCGTACTTTTCGTGCAGATTGGTGCGCTTTGCTTCGAAAATGCGTTGCACGACAAGCACTTACGTTCCCGTCACTTTCGGGCGCTCCGTATTCTTCGTGCAGATTGGTGCGCTTCGCCCCAGGCACCCCTATGAGGCCGTACCCTGCGGTTTCCCGCGATCCGCTTGGTCAGACCTCTTCGCTCCGGTCGCGAAACTCCAGCTTGAACTGCCAGCCCTCGAACGTCGCCACCATGCGGCCGAGTTCGTCCCAGGAGACCTCGCGACCATCGATGACCACCATCGGCACACGATGGTTCTCGTCGGGATCGCTGTCGACGGTGCCGCGCAGGATCCGGCGATCGTTCACCTGCAGTCCGTAGTCGGTGTCCTCCAGATGCGTGAGAGCCAAGGCCCGGCGCATCTTGCCAATGAGCTTGCCCAGCAACTCCAGAGGGTCGTCGTCTGGTTCGCCGATCACCTGAAACTCATAGCCGGCCGGGCAGCCATCGCGCAGTTCGAAGGCGTCGATCGCTACGCCGGCCCCGAACAGCCGGGTGCGAAACCTGAACTCGTGCTCGGCGCCACGCGCGTCGACCATGCAGACTGGTTCGAAGCCCACTTGCTCGAATCCTTGCAGCCCGAGTCGACTGGCGGCAGCCTCGTTGAAACATCGGCCGCAGAGTTGCCGGTAGCCACTCTCCATCGACCCGTAGCTCACGACTTCGTAGGCAAGCGCGGGCTGACGGCAGGCATCG
>MEFD01000014.1 GCA_001724995.1 Rubrivivax sp. SCN 71-131 | reverse complement strand
GTCTACTCGACCAGCGACGGCGGCCGGGCGATGGAACACCAGGAGAGCTATCTGAAGGTGGTCTTTGGCTTCTTCGGCATCACCGACGTGCGCTTCGTGCGCGCCGAGGGCGTGGCGCTGGGCGAGGCGCCCAGGGCCGAGGCGCTGAACAGCGCGCGCCTCGAGATCGCCCGCGTGACCGCAAGCAGCGTGGCCGCCAACCAGGAGCTTGCGGCCCAGGCGGCCTGAGCGGCGGCGGGCGGCGCATGGCGAGCGCTTGCGCCACCGTGATGCTCAAGGGCGCGTGGCAGGCGCGGCCAGTGGCGCCGCGCTCGATCATCTCCGCGATGCGATGCGCGCGGGCTTCAATCTTTGCATGATCGACGACGCGGGCGGAATGGTCTCTCAATCGAGGCGTAGATGATTCGCGCACTTCCGCCACGAGGACCGCGACGCCAAGCGCGGATGGCCGCACGCCAAGGCGCCGAGCACGCAGCTCATGCGCATCGGCGAGGTTCCGAAATCGCTGCGGGCCATGTTCTCCGGTGAGAAGCGGCGTGCCGCGCCGCGCGACCCGATGGCAACGCACAGATCGCGTCGCTACCTCGAGGCGCGGCGCCCGGTGGGGCGCGTGACCGAATTCGGCGACTGCGCCTACACCGAGAGCATGCCGGGCCCGTAGCACATCCACGCCGAGGATCCGTGCAAAGCCGTTCACCACGGGCCAGTGTGACTGCGCGGTGTCGATCATCGCCACGTCGGTGTCGAGCGTGGGGGAGTCGCGCAGTCCCCTGTTCGCGGGTTTCTGCGGGATGCTCCGCTTGTGTATCGGCGGCGCCTGCCGCCATTTTGGTTCACGCGCCTTCTGGAGGTTTCGATGTCTCGATCCACCACCTTCCGATCTGCATGGCAGCGCAGGCCGCCGTCAAGTCCGATCCGCGGTCTGACGCTGGCGTTGAGCCTGGCAGCTTCCAGGTCGAGGCCATGGACCCGATCGGCGGTGACGAGTGCCTGGTCGCCATGTGCTGGGTAATCTGCTGGTGCTGGTCGGCCCGCACGGCCAGTGCTCTCCCGAATGCCTGCAGCGTTCGATGCTGCATCACTGCCGCAACCTAGCGCGCGCGGACATGATGCCGGTGTTCGTCGGCACCGTGCGTTGGCGCTGACCGCGCCGCCCGCGGTACCGGCCGAAGTGGCCGGCCAAGGTCGCGTTTTTCGCAGCACCTTGCCCGTGCCAAGCTCCTAGAGTGCAGGTGCCGGGTGTTCGGCTCCGCGCCGGGCCCGCCTCGGGCGGCCTGGCCCCCCTGCAACCCCATCCTCGCGCCCGGCGCGACACTGCCATGCAAAGAGCGCTCGTGTACATGTCCGGCCGGAACTGCGAGCGCTATGTGCCCGCGGCGATCGACAGCCTGATGTGGCAGACTCACCCGGCCGTTCACGTGCTGTTCGTGGACGACGCCTCGACAGATGCGACCGCTGACCTTGCCCAGGCTGCGCTCGACGCGCACTTCCCGGGGCGGCACACGATGGTGCGCAACCTGGAGTCCTGGGGCAAGGCGCGCAACGCCCACGTGCACCTGCGGGCGGTGCTGTCGAAGGGCGACTTCGTCGCGATCGTCGACGCCGACGACCAGCTCGCGCGTGCCGATGCCCTTGCCCTGCTGGCCACCGAATACGAAAGCGGGCATGACGTTGTCTGGACGCGCTACGAGACCGATGCCGGCGCGGTCGGCAAGACCGGTCCGCTCGATCCATTCAACGCGCCACGCATTCAAGGCTGGAAGACCAGCCACCTCTTTAGCTTCCGGGCCCCGCTGTTCGAGTCGGTGCCCGAGTCCTATCTGCGGGATGACCAGGGCGAATGGTTCCGTGCCGCCTGCGACTTCGCGATCGCCTACCCGGTGCTTGACCAGACGCGGCGTTACAAACACCTGCCGCTGGTGGCCTATCGCTACACCGCGAGCAATCCAGCGTCGCACCACAACAGCGATCCGCAGGCCCAGGGCCTGAACTCTACCCGCCAGATGGCCGCCGCGCGCCAGGTACTGGCGAAGCCGCCGCTGCCTTGCCGTCGCTGGGTGTTTGGCGAGCATCCCGCGGCGGATGAAGCCTTCGCCTCGATGCTCACGCGGTTGCAGAGCCAGCCGGCCGAACTGGCGGTGGTAGCGGCGCCGGACACGGCGCGCAGTCCGGCCGACCCGTGGTTGCAGGCCGCCGCCGCCGCCCTAACCCGCCAGTGCCCCGCGTTGCTGGAGCTGGCGATGGACGGGCAGGGCGAGAGTCCGGACCTGTGCACCGCCTGGCGTTGGTGGCGCTGGTTGCAGGCGGGCACGCAGCCGCTTCGCGTGCTGGAACTGGGTGCCGGCGAACTGGCGGCCCCGCTGCAGGCTATGGTCCACGTCCTGGGCGGCCGCATGCTCAGCGTGACCGGCGAGCGCGAGCGGGCGGTGGCGCTTTATGCTCGTCTAGCGCAGGCGGGCGTCGATGCCGAGGTGGTGCATCTTGAAGACGCCGACGTCGGTTTCGACACCTTGACGGCGCAATTGCCCGACCTGTCAGCCTTGCCCGATGACGCCGATGGCTTCAACGTGCTCCTGGTGTCGAGCGACGTGGCAAGGCTGCGCGGCCAGGCAGCGGCGCTATGCCTGCCACTGGCGGCCTCGCAACTGGATCGCGCCGGGTTCCGCGTCGTGCTCTGGGCCCCGGACGACATGGCCGTGCGCCAGCGCGCCCGCGACCTATGGGGCCAGTTGGTGCCGGACCTGTCCTTCATCGACAAAGGCTTCGACGGTCGTGCGCTGTGCGGGGCCCCGCGATGAAGATCCTGCACGTGGTGCTTGACGACAAGTTCATCGACATGGCCTTGCGCGAATTCGAGGCGGTGGCACCTGGATCACATGAGACCGTGATCCTCGGGGCCCGGGCGCCGTTCCGCTACCTGACACAGGTGCGGCCGCGCACGGTGGACGTCGAAGGCCTCGTGCGCGCTGCGATGGCGCCCGACGTGCGGTCGGTGATCTTCCACGGTCTGCCAGGGGCACATCTCCAGGTGCTGGGGCGGTTGCCGGCGGGTCCCCTGGTCATCTGGCTCGGCTGGGGCTACGACTACTACGGGCTGATCAACGATGCCTTCCCCGAGGGCCTGATCCAGCCGGCGACGGCGTCGCTGCTGGCCAAGCTGCGGCCGACTCTGCCACATGACCCTGTGGTCTCGGTGCTAGCTTCCGCGCGCCCCTACCGCAAGCCCACGGCCGACGAGCGTGCCGCCTTGCAGCGCGTGGACCTGTTCTGCCCGGTGATGGACGTGGAGTACCGCTTGGTGCGGCAGCACCAGCCCGGCTTCAAGGCGCGTTACCTGCGCTGGAATTACGGCACTGCCGAGGACGACTTCGGCCCAGGCGGACCCGTGGCGGAGGCGCCCGGCCCCGACCTGCTGGTGGGCAACAGTGCGACACCCACGAACAACCACTTGGAGTTGTTCGAGTCGATCCGCAAGCAGGTGAACCTCGACGGACGCCGGCTGGTGGCGCCGCTGAGCTATGGCGATTCGGTCTACGGCCGCGCGGTGGCCAGGCGCGGCCAGGAGCTGTTCGGCCATGCGTTCGTGGCGCTGACCGACTACGTCGACAAGGCGCAGTACATTGACACGCTGTCGCGCTGCGGCACGCTGGTGCTCAACACCCTGCGCCAGCAAGCGCTGGGCAATGTATACATCAGTGCGCAGCTGGGTGCGCGCGTGTTCCTCAATCGGCGCTGCCCCATGCACGGCTGGCTGAAGCGCCAGGGTCTGCTCGTGGGTGACCTCGATGCGCTGAAGATGGACCCACTCGACGCGGCCCAGCGGGTCACGCAGCGTCGCGCTGTGATGGCGATGATCGGTCGGGACGTGCAGCGGCCGCGCACGCGCCAGCTTGTCAATGTGGCGTTGTGCGAGGCGCCGCTCCCGCCAGAGATCGACTGACCGACGGTACCGCTGCGCCCCTGCGCAAAGGGCGTGCCGGGTTGCCCACGACGGTGGTGTAAGGCTCGACGTCCCGCGTCACGACGGCGCCCATGCCAATCACCGCGCCTTCGCCGATGCGACGGGGCAGACCGCCGGGCACCCCCGGCTTGATCAAGGCCCCGGCGCCCACGTAGACGTCGTCGCCGATGTGCACGTGCCCGTTGCAGCTCACGCGGGGCGCGAAGGTCACATGGTCGCCGATCACGCAATCGTGCTCGACGTAGGAGAAGAGGTTGGCATGGAAGTGCCGGCCGATCTTGACGTTCGACGTGATCACCACGCGCGCGCACAGTACCGCGCCATCGCCAAGCTTGACGTCGTCGTAGCACAGGGCGTCGGCCGCTCGCAAGGTAAGCGGACGTGCGCCACGCGCTTCGCAGCGAGCCGCGATGCGTGCGCGGCTCGCAGCATCGGCAATCGCGACGCTGAAGCGCCGCTCGGAGCAGGGCAGCGCGAAGAATTCGTCCTCCGACACTAGCGGCACGCCGTTGACATGCAGGCGGGCAGGGAGGGACTCCACGAACACGATCTGCCAGGGAGGACCGTCGCTCGCTCCCCTCAACTGGGCCTGGGCCAGCGGCATTACGCCGCGTCCAAAGCCGCCGGCGCCATACAGACCGAACAGTCGGGGCAAAGGTGCTGCCATGGCGCGCCCGCTCAGATCGCGGCCATGCGCGGCGTGGCCGTGGCCGCCCGACGCACCGGCAGGCGGCGGCTCGACACGGCGGCATCGTGAATCAATTTGGCCACGCGGTGCACGTCCGCGTCGGCCAGCGAGGGGTAGATGGGCAGGCACAAGACCCGGCGTGAGGTGTCGGCGGCCACTGGTAGCCGCTCTGGCTGTGCCGAGGGAAGCCCGCGATACATCGGGAACTCGGAGATCAGGGGGTAGAAGTAGCGCCGCGCGACGATGCCATGTTCGCGCAGGCGGTGGCAGAGCGCGTCGCGCGAGACGGGGAAGGCGTCGTCGACGAGGATCGGGAAATAGGAGTGATTGGACAGGGCGTTTACCGGCGAGGCGGGTAGACGCAGCCCTTCCACGCCGTCGAGGAGAGACCGGTACAGCGCATCGATCTGGCCCCGCCTCGCGATCGCCTGATCGACGTGCTGCAGCTGCAGCAGGCCCAATGCGGCGTTGAACTCGCTCATCTTGCCGTTAATGCCCGTGGCCACCACCGTTGTCTCGTTGACGAAGCCGAAGTTCTTGAGGTGGTCGATATGCTGCTTGACGCGCGCGTCGGGGCAAACAATGGCGCCGCCTTCGAAGGTATTGAACACCTTGGTCGCGTGGAAGCTCAGCACCGACAGGTCGCCTTCGGCGAGCACGCTCGCGCCGTTGAGCCGCACGCCGAACGCGTGCGCGGCGTCATACACGACCTTGAGGTTGTACGCTGTGGCGATGCGTTCGATGGCCTTCACGTTGCAGGGCGCGCCGTAGCAGTGCACCGGCATGATCGCCGTGGTCTCGGGCGTGATGGCCGCCTCGATCGAGTGCGGGTCGAGGTTGTGAGTCACCGGGTCGATGTCCGCGAACACCGGGCGGATGCCATTCCACTGCAGCGCGTGTGCGGTGGCTACGAAGGAGTAGGGCGTGGTGATGACTTCTCCGCGGATGCGCAGCGCCTGCAGCGCCGTGACGAGACCAATGGTGGCGTTGGTAAAGAGCGCGATGTGGCGCACGCCGAGGTATTCGCACAGAGCCTGTTCGAGGCGCCGATGGTAGGGGCCGCCATTGGTCAGCACCCGGCTGTCCCAGATCTCGCGAAGGTAGGGCAGGAACTCCTCCAACGGCGGCAGGTCGGGGCGCGTGACATACAACGGGGCGCTTGGGATGCTCATCGATATCTCCGCGTGGCCGGGATCTAACCAGCTCGTGCAGCGATGATCCTGGGCCAAGCCGGGCGTTGAACGCGGGAAATGAACTGCATAGCGGCCCTTCTTGCCGCAACTGGGCGCCTAGCAGCTGCAGCGCTAGGTGTCGACGGAGGGCCGGCGGCTGCGGCCATCGACTACACGCTGCGGCACTGGAAGGCGCTGACGTGCCACCTCGAAGACTGCGCCGTGCCCATCGACAACAACCACCTGGAGCGGCAGATCAAGCCCTGGGCGATGGGGCGCAAGGCCTGGATGTTCGTCGGCAGCGAGCTGGCCGGGCAACGCGCAGCGATGGTGATGAGCCTGGTGCAGTCCGCGCGGATCAACGGCCACGACCCCTTCGCCTACCTCAGCGATGTGCTGCGGCGGCTGCCCACGCAGCTCAACAGGCGCATCGAAGAACTGCTGCCATATCGCTGGGTGCCAGCGACTGCCTGAGCAGTGACCCGCCGTCAAGGTGGCGCGGCTGGACGCTCACGCTTAGCGGCCAGCGCTCGATAAACACCGTCTTCCGCCGCCAGACCGGCGCGGATGAGGGCGTCGATCGGTTCGCGCAACGGGTCGCGGGGCGGATGCGTACCGGTGGGCGGGTCATGCGCAGGGGCGCCGGCCCGCAAGCCCACGCGCCGCGGCTATGGCACGGCCGCGTCGGGCGCGAGAAGCGGCAGCGGCAGCCCGATGCCTTGCATGAAGGCGCGCACCGAGGCGTCGGCGGTGGCCTGCAGGTCGAAGCCCTCGTCCAGCAGCCAGCTGTAGATCAGGCCGTGGACCATGCCGTGAAAGCCGTGGGCGAGCTGGTCGGAGGGTGCCGGCAGCGTGCAGCCGCGCAGCGCGGCGGCGCGCTCGAGGACCTGGCGCTCGAGGGCCGTGTTCAGGCGGTGGATGCGGATGTGGCGGGCGATCACCGGCCCGAGTTCCTCGACGTGCTCGACCTTCTGCATGGCGATGCGCAACACGCGCCGCGTGCGCTCGTCGTGCACGATCTGCTGCACGGCGCGGGCGAGCTGCTGGCACAGGGGCGGAAGGGGGTCGCCCGGCGTGTCCAGCGCGTCTTCGCTCTCGGTGCCAAGGGGCAGCGTCACGCGGTCCATCATGGCGTTGAAGAGGGCGGCCTTGTCCTTGAAGTGCCAGTAGAGCGCACCGCGCGTGACGCCTGCGGCCTGCGCGATGTCGGCCAGCGAGGTGCGCGCCACGCCGCGCTGCTGGAACACGCGCTCGGCGGCGTCCAGCAACGCTTCGCGCGTGGCCAGGGCTTCTTCCTTGGTGCGTCTAGCCATGTTTCTCGAGAGGGCCGCGACAAGCGGGCAGGGGCCCGCGCAACGAAAATACCGGCAACGATTCTATGACATACATTCGCGGATGTATGTAGAATCCGCGCCGCTGTGGTCGGCCAGACCACCTGCACCTCCTCCCATTCCCGGCCGTGCCCAGCTCCGGCGCGCATGGCTGCCCGATGCCCGAGCCCGTTGGACCCCATGTCACAGCTCCACACCCACCGCCCGCCCGCCTCGCACCGCTGGGTGCTCCTCGGTACCGCCGCTGCGCTCGCCCTGGGGCTTGCCGCCTGCGGCAATGGCGACGGGCAGGGCGCCGGCGCGGGTGCGCCGGGCGGGCCGGGCGGACAGATGCCGCCGCCGGAAGTGGCGGTGCTTGCGGTACAGCCGGGAACGGTCAACCTGAGTGCGGAGCTGCCGGGGCGGCTCGAGGCCTCGCGGGTGGCGCAGGTGCGGGCGCAGGCCACCGGCATCCTGCAGAAGCGCCTCTTCACCGAGGGCAGCGAGGTGCGTGCCGGACAGGCGCTGTACCAGATCGACCCCTCGCCCTACGAGGCCGCGCTGCAGAGCGCGCAGGCCGGGCTGGCGCAGGCGCGGGCCCAGCTCGCGCAGGCCGGCGCGCTGGCCGCGCGCTACAAGCCGCTCGTGGCCGTGCAGGCGGTGAGCCCGCAGGAGTACGACGCGGCGGTGGCGGCGCAGCGGGCAGCCGAGGCGCAGGTGGCGGCGGGCGAGGCCGCGGTGCGCAGCGCCGGCATCCAGCGCGGCTACGCCACCGTGACGTCGCCGATCAGCGGGCGCATCGGCCGCTCGCTGGTCACCGAAGGCGCGCTCGTCAGCGCCCAGGAAGGCACGCAGCTGGCCACGGTGCAGCAGATCGACCCGCTCTACCTGAACATCACGCAGTCCGCGAACGAGGTGCTGCGGCTGCGCCAGGCGCTCGGTGCGGGCCAGCTCGTGCGCGCCGGCCAGGGTGAGGCGGCGCGCGTGCAGATCCTGCTCGAGGATGGCCAGCCCCATGCCCAAGCCGGCCGCCTGCTGTTCACCGACCTGACGGTCGACCCGGCCACCGGGCAGGTCAGCCTGCGCGCCGAGGTGCCCAATCCGCGCGGGCTGCTCCTGCCCGGCATGTACGTGCGCGCGCGGCTGCAGCAGGCGCAGATGGAGGGCGTGATGCTGCTGCCGCAGCAGGCCGTGACGCGCGGCAGCCGCGGCGACAGCGTGCTCGTCGTGGCCGCGGACGGGCAGGTGACGCCCCGGCCGGTGAAGATCCGCGGCGCCCAGGACGGGCAGTGGATCGTCACCGAGGGCCTGGCGCCCGGCGAGCAGGTGATGGTCGAAGGGGCGATGAAGCTGATGTTCGGCGCCAAGGTGGTCAAGGCCGTGCCCTGGAACCCCGCCAAGGCGGGCGGCGCCGGTGCGGCACCCGCGCAGGCCTCGGCGGCCGCCGCGGCCGCGCCCGCCTCGGCCGCGTCGCGCTGAGCGGCAACCGCAGGACCGAAGCAGGACCGACGCATGGCCAAGTTCTTCATCGATCGCCCGATCTTCGCCTGGGTGGTCGCGCTCTTCATCATGGTGCTGGGGGCGACTTCGATCACCCAGCTGCCGATTGCCCAGTATCCGCCGGTGGCGCCGCCGACCATCGTGCTGAGCACCTTCTATCCGGGCGCCTCGGCGCAGGTGCTGGAAGACGCGGTGCTCTCGGTGATCGAGCGCGAGATCAACGGCGCGCCCGGCATGGCCTACATGGAGTCGGTCGCGCAGGCCGACGGCAGCGGCTCGATCACCATCAGCTTCGAGCCCGGCACCAACGCCGACCTGGCGCAGGTGGAGGTGCAGAACCGCCTCTCGCGCGCCACGCCGCGGCTGCCCCCGGCGGTGGTGCAGCAGGGCGTGCGCGTGGACAAGGCGCGCTCGAACTTCCTGCTCTTCACGATGCTGTCGTCGTCGGATCCCGACTACGACATCAACGAGTTGACCGACTACGCCTCGCGCAACATCGTGCCCGAGCTGCAGCGCCTGCCGGGCATCGGCCAGGCGCAGCTCTTCGGCGCCGAGCGCGCGATGCGCATCTGGATCGACCCGGCCAGGCTGCAGAGCTACAACCTGTCGACCGCCGACGTCGCCGCCGCGATCAGCCAGCAGAACGCGCAGGTCTCGGGCGGCGCGATCGGCGACCTGCCGCTGGTGGCCGGGCAGGGCATCACGGCCACCGTGGTCGTGCCGGGCCAGCTCGGCACGGTCGAGCAGTTCGGGCGCATCGTGCTGCGCGCCGACGCCGCGGGCGCGGCGGTGTACCTGAAGGACGTCGCGCGCATCGAACTGGGCGCGCAGAGCTACGCCACCTCGGCGCGACTGAACGGCAAGCCGGCCGCGGGCATCGGTGTCCAGCTCTCGCCCACCGGCAATGCGCTGGCGGCGTCCACGGCCGTGCGCGAGCGCCTCGCGCAACTGCAGCCGTTCTTCCCGCCCACGGTCGGCTGGAGCATTCCCTACGACAGCTCGGACTTCGTGCGCATCTCGATCAGCGAGGTCGTGGTGACGCTGCTGGAGGCGATCGGCCTGGTCTTCCTCGTGATGTTCCTGTTCCTGCAGAACTGGCGCTACACGATCATCCCGACCATCGTCGTGCCGGTGGCGCTGCTGGGCACCTTCGGCGCGCTGCTGGCGCTGGGCATGTCGATCAACGTGCTGACCATGTTCGGCATGGTGCTGGTGATCGGCATCGTCGTCGACGACGCGATCGTGGTGGTCGAGAACGTCGAACGCATCATGAGCGAGGAAGGCCTGCCGCCGTTGCAGGCCACGCGCAAGGGCATGAGCCAGATCTCGGGCGCCATCATCGGCGTCACCGTGGTGCTGATCTCGGTGTTCGTGCCGCTGGCCTTCTTCCCGGGATCGACGGGCAACATCTACCGCCAGTTCGCCACCGTGATGGGGGTGTCGATCTTCATCTCGGCCTTCATGGCGCTGTCGCTCACGCCGGCGCTGTGCGCCACGCTGCTGAAGCCGGTGGCGGCCGGTCATCACCACGAGAAGCGCGGCTTCTTCGGCTGGTTCAACCGCCGCTTCACGCGCGCCACGCGCGCCTACGAAGGCGTGGTGTCGACGCTGCTGCGGCGCGCCGGGCGGCTCATGCTCGTCTACGTCGCGCTGGCGGCCGTGGCCGGCTGGATGTACACGCGGCTGCCGACTTCCTTCCTGCCGCAGGAGGACCAGGGCAACATCCTCGTCAATATCCAGTTGCCCCCGGGGGCCACGCAGGAGCGCACGCGGCGCGTGGTCGAGCAGGTCGAAGGCTACCTGCTCGCGCAGCCCGAGGTGAAGAGCATGGTGGCGGTGATGGGCTTCTCGTTCTCCGGCCAGGGGCAGAACGCGGGCATCTCCTTCGTCACGCTCAAGCCCTGGGACGAGCGCCAGGGCCCCGAGCACGGCGCCACCGTGGTCGCCGGCCGCGCGATGGGCGCGCTCTCGGGCGTGAAGGACGCCTTCATCTTCCCGCTGAACCCGCCGCCGATCCCGGAGCTGGGCGTGAGCGCGGGCTTCACCTTCCGCCTGCAGGACCGCGCCGGCAAGGGCCACGAGGCGCTGGTGGCCGCGCGCAACCAGATGCTGGGCATGGCGATGCAGAGCAAGGTGCTGGCCGGCGTGCGCCCGGACGGCCTGGAGGACGCGCCGCAGCTGCAGATCGACATCGACCGCGACAAGGCGGCGGCGCTGGGGGTGGGTTTCGCCGCCATCAACCACACCATCTCGTCCGCGCTCGGTTCGGCCTACGTCAACGACTTCCCCAATCGCGGCCGGCTGCAGCGCGTGGTCATCCAGGCCGACGCGCCGGCGCGCATGCAGCCCGAGGACATCCTGCGGCTGACGGCGCCCAACAACCGCGGCCAGGCGGTGCCGCTGTCGGCGTTCGCGAGCACGCGCTGGGTCACCGGGCCGATGCAGACCATCCGCTACAACGGCTACCCGGCGATGCGCATCGCCGGCGGCGCGGCGCCGGGCTATTCCACCGGCGACGCCATGGGCGAGATGGAAATGCTCGCCGCCAAGCTTCCCGAGGGCTTCGGCTTCGCGTGGACCGGGCAGTCGCGCGAGGAGAAGCTGGCGGGCAACCAGGCGCTCATCCTGTACGGCTTCGCCATCCTGGCGGTGGTGCTGGCGCTGGCGGCGCTCTACGAGAGCTGGTCGATTCCGTTTGCCGTGATCCTCGTCGTGCCGCTGGGCGTGCTGGGAGTGCTGCTGGCGGTGACCGGCCGCGGCCTCACCAACGACGTCTACTTCCAGGTCGGGCTGATCACCATCATCGGGCTGTCGGCGAAGAATGCGATCCTGATCATCGAGTTTGCCAAGGACCTGCAGGCGCAGGGCATGAGCGCCGTGAAATCGGCGCTGGCCGCGGCGCACCTGCGCTTCCGGCCGATCATCATGACCTCGCTGGCCTTCTCGCTGGGCGTGCTGCCGCTGGCCATCGCCAGCGGTGCCGGTTCGGCCAGCCAGCGCGCCATCGGCACCGGCGTCATGGGGGGCATCCTCGTCGGCACCACGCTGGCGGTGTTCTTCGTGCCGATGTTCTTCGTCGTCGTGCGGCGCTTCTTCAAGGGTTCGGCGCGCCAGCGCGAGCGCTTTGCCGAGCACGCCGCGCACGCCGGCATGAGCGGCGACACCGCGGCGCGCATCCTGCACGATGCCGAGCAGGGGCTGCCCGAGTCGGAGATCCGCGCGCTCGATGCCGCAGACGCCGCCGCCGCGCCTCCTCCCGCCAAGGATCCTTCATGAAGCCGTCCCCTTCTTTCGTCCGGCCGCCGCGGCAAGCGCAGGCCCTGGGGCTGGTCGCGCTGGCCGCGGTGCTTGCCGGCTGCTCGCTGGTGCCCCCCTACGAGCGCCCCGCCGCGCCGGTGGCGCGCGACTGGCCGGCGGCCGCGGCGCGGCCTGCGGCCGTGGCCGGCGAGCGCGCCGCGGCCGATCTGCCGTGGCAGGACTTCGTCCAGGACCAGGCGCTGCGCGAGCTGATCGAGCTCGCGCTGGCCAACAACCGCGACCTGCGCGTGGCGGTGCAGTCCATCGAACAGGCGCGTGCGCAGTTCCGGATCCGGCGCGCCGACCAGTTGCCGACGGTGGCCGGCGCGCTGTCGGGCGAGCGCTCGGAACCCAACCCGAGCGCGGGGGACGACGGCCCGAAGGTGAACGCGCTCTACACCGTGGGCCTGGGCGTCGTCGGCTGGGAACTCGACTTCTTCGGCCGCGTGGCAGCGCTCGGGGATGCTGCGCTGGCCGCCTATCTGGCGAGCGAGGAAGCGCGCAAGTCGGTGCAGATCAGCGTCATCGCCAGCGTCGCCGCCACATGGCTGCAGCTGAAGACCGATACCGAACTGCTCGCCCTGGCCGAGCGCACGCTGGCCACGCGCCGGCAGTCGCTGTCGCTGGTGCGGCTGCGCTTCGAGCATGGGGCATCGTCGGCGCTGGATCTGCGCCAGGCCGAGTCGCTGGTCGCCGCCGCGCAGGTCGCGCGCGCGCAGCAGCAGCGCCTGCGCGCGCAGGACATCAACCTGCTCACGTTGCTGGTCGGCGCGACCCCGCCCGAGCGGCTGATCCCCGCGCTGCCGCCGGCCGAGGCCGAGGCCGCGCAGGCGCAGGCGCAGGCGCAGGCGCAGGCGCAGACGGTGCTGCCGGTGCTGCCGGCGTTGCCGGGCTTTGCCCCGCTGCCCGCGGGCCTGCCCTCGGACCTGCTGCTGCACCGCCCCGACATCCGCGCCGCGGAGCAGCGGCTGATCGCCGCCAACGCCAACATCGGCGCGGCACGCGCGAACTTCTTCCCGCGCATCACGCTCACCGCCAGCCTTGGCCGCGTCAGCAGGGACCTCGAAGGGCTGCTCGGCAGCGGCGGCAGCGGCGCCTGGTCCTTCGGGCCGAGCGTCACGCTGCCGATCTTCGATGGCGGGCGCAACCAGGCCAACCTGGAGGCCGCGCAGGCCGGCCGCGCCATCGCCGTGACACAGTACGAGCACGCGATCCAGTCGGCCTTCCGCGAGGTCGCCGATGCGCTGGCCAGCCGTGACACGCTGCAGGCGCAGCTCGCGGCGACGGGGGAACAGGCGCAGGCCGAGCGCGCGCGCGTGGCGCTCGTCGATCTGCGCTACCGCAACGGCGTGGCCAGCCACCTCGAACTGCTGGACGCGCAGCGCTCGCTGTTCGCCATCGAGCAGGCCCTGGCGCTGGCGCAGCTGGCGCAGCGCGTGGCCGACGTGCAGCTCTACAAGGCTCTGGGCGGCGGCTGGCTGCAGGAACGGCCGGCGGGGTGAGGCGGTGCCCCCCCTCGACCCGGCGCGACCCGTGAATCCCTGATGGCGGTGCGCTCGATCGGGTTCCGGCACTGAACCGTTTATCCTTGGATCCCCATTTGGAGGAGTCACAGCCCATGGATCGCCGTTCCCTCATCAAGCATGCCGGCGTGGCCGGTGTCCTGGCCGCCGGTGCCGCGCCCGCAGTGCACGCTCAGGCCGCCGTTCGCTGGCGTCTGGCCACCAGCTTCCCGAAGGCCCTGGAGACGCTGCACGGCTGCGCCGTGAAATTCTCCGAGACCGTGAAGGCGCTCTCCGGCGGCAAGTTCGAGATCTCGGTGCACGCGGCCGGCGAGCTCGTGCCGCCGTTCGGCATCGTCGATGCGCTCAATGACGACGCGCTCGAGATGGGCGAGACCGCGGCCTACTACTACACCGGCAAGGACCCGGTGTTCGCCCTCAGCTGCGCGGCCCCGTTCGGGCTGACGGCGAACCAGAACCTCGCCTGGAAGGAGCAGGGCAACGGCCGCAAGCTGCTCAACGAGGTGTTCGAGAAGTACAACTTCTTCACCCTGAGCGCACTCAACACGGGCACGCAGATGGGCGGCTGGTATCGCAAGGAGATCAAGTCGCCGCAGGACCTCAAGGGCCTGAAGATGCGCCTGGGCGGCGGCGTCTTCGGCGAGTCGATGGCCAAGCTCGGCGTCGTGGCGCAGAACATGCCCGGCGGCGAGGTCTACCAGGCGCTGGAGAAGGGCACGCTCGACGCTGCGGAGTTCGTCGGCCCTTACGACGACGAGAAGCTCGGCTACAACAAGGTCACCAAGTTCTACTACTACAACGCCTGGTGGGAGGGCGGTGCCGACCTCGAGTTCTTCATCAACAGGAAGGCCTTCGCCAAGCTGTCGCCGGAGAACCAGGCCATCGTGCGCGCCGCGGCCGACGTCGCCTACAACGACGGCACGACCAAGTACCTGGCGCTGAACCCGCCGGCGCTCAAGCGCATCGTCGCCAGCGGCATCCAGTTCAAGCCCTTCCCGAAGAGCGTCGTCGAGGCCGGCTTCAAGGCGGCGCAGGAGGTGTACGAGGAGCACCGCGCGAAGTCCGAGGTCTTCAAGCGCGTCTTCGACGACATGCGTGCCTTCCAGCGCGACCAGATCCTCTGGAACCGCGTCTCCGAACTGCAGTTCACGCAGACGATGGCGGCGCTGAAGATCTGAGAACCCGACCCGGGCCGCGTCGGGCGGCCCGTCCGGGAAACAAGGCCGCGGCACCGTTGCGCGGCCTTTTTTTTGGTTCTTCGACCTACTCGAACGGGTTCTTCGTGTCCGCCCCGGTCGGCGCGTCGGCGTCGCTTTCCGCCGGGTTGCCGAAGCCCGGGGCGCCTTCCAGGTTCTGCAGGATCTGCGTGCCGGCGGCCTCCATGTCGACGTTGGACGGCTTGTCGAGGTCGCGGGTGACGAGGCCGGGGAAGGCGATCAGGACTGCCACCATCGCCAGTTGCAGGAGCAGGAAGGGGATCGCGCCCTTGTAGATCTGCATCGTCGTCACCGGCGCCATCGTCCTGCCCGTCACCGCATCGACGTAGGGCTTGTCCGGCGCCACCGAGCGCAGGTAGAAGAGCGCGAAGCCGAAGGGCGGATGCATGAACGACGTCTGCATGTTCACCGCCAGCAGCACGCCGAACCAGACCAGGTCGATGCCCATCTTCTCGGCGATCGGGGCGAGCACCGGCACGACGATGAACGAAAGCTCGAAGAAGTCGAGGAAGAACGCCAGGAAGAAGATCATGACGTTCACGAAGATCAGGAAGCCGATCTGGCCGCCGGGCAGCTTGGCGAGCAGATGCTCGACCCAGACCGGGCCGTCGGCGGCCTGGAAGACCATGCTGAAGACGGTGGCGCCGATGAGGATGAAGAGCACGAAGGAGGAGAGCTTGGTCGTCGTCGCCAGCGCCTGCTTCAGCAGGGCCCAGCCCAGGCGCCGCCGCAGCACGGCCATGATGAGCGCGCCCATTGCGCCCATGGCGCCGCCCTCGGTCGGCGTGGCCACGCCGAGGAAGATCGTGCCGAGGACGAGGAAGATCAGCAGCAGCGGCGGGATCAGCACGAAGGTCACGCGCTCGGCCAGCTTCGAGAGCAGGTGCAGCCTGGCGAGGGAGTTGATGACGGCGATGAGCCAGGCGACGAAGACGCCGCCGCACATCGCCACCACGATGCGCTCGTCGGTCGGCACCGAGTCGACCACCTCGCCGAGCCACCAGCTGTGCACTGCCTCCATGTGCGCGCCGAGGGTGTAGCCCACGGCCCCGGAGAGCAGGGCAAGAACCGACAGCGAGGTGTAGCCGGTGTGGCCCTTGGCGTCGCGGAAGGTGCGCGCCTCGGGCGGCAGCGCGGGCACCGCGGCGGGCTTGAAGACCGCCAGCACCACCACCCACAGGATGTAGAGGCCCATCAGCGCGAAGCCGGGGATGAAGGCGCCCTTGTACATGTCGCCCACGCTCCTGCCCATCTGGTCGGCAAGCACGATCAGCACCAGCGAGGGCGGGATGATCTGCGCCAGCGTTCCCGAAGCGGCGATGACGCCGCTGGAGAGGCTGCGCGAATAGCCGTAGCGCAGCATGATGGGCATCGAGATCAGGCCCATCGAGATCACCGACGCGGCGACGACGCCGGTGGTCGCGGCGAGCATCGCACCGACCAGCACCACCGCCAGCGCCAGGCCGCCGCGCAGCGGACCGAAGACCTGGCCGACGGTCTCGAGCAGGTCCTCGGCCATGCCGCTGCGCTCGAGGATCAGGCCCATCAGGGTGAAGAACGGAACCGCGAGCAGCGTCTCGTTGCTCATGATGCCGATGAGGCGCAGCGGCAGCACGGCCAGGATGGCCGAGGGAAAGACGTCGAGCGCGACGCCGACGACACCGAACAGCAGGCCGCAGGCCCCGAGGCTGAACGCCACCGGAAAGCCGAGGATGAGGAAGACGATGAGGCCCCCGAACATGACGGGGGCGAAATTCACGGCGATGAACTCCATGATCGGCCCGGGCCTCGTGCTCAGGGGGCGAGCGGGGTCGGGGCGCGGCCGCCCGCGGCCGCCTGCTCGCGGCGCAGGGCCTCGGCAAGCTCCTCTTCGTCGGTCTTGCGCTTGCGCGACTCGGTCGGGTCAGGTCCCTGGCCGCGCAGGAAGGCGATGCACTTGATCAGCTCCGACCAGCCCTGCAGCAGCAGCAGCGCAAAGCCCAGCGGCACCGCCACCCACACCGGCCAGCGCACGAGCCCGCCGGGGTTGGGCGACATCTCGCCGGAGACGAAGCGCTCGATCAGCAGCGGCGTGCCGAGGTAGAGCATGACCAGGCACAGCGGCGTCAGGAAGAGGCCGTAGCCGAGGATGTCGATCCACACGCGCGCCTTCTTGGGGAGCCGGTGGTTGAGCACGTCGATGCGCACGTGTTCGCCGTGCAGCAGGGTGTAGCCCGCGGCGATGAGGAAGGACCACGCGAACAGGTACCACTGCACCTCGAGATAGGCGTTCGAGCTGTAGTTGAAGAGCTTGCGCACGACCGCGTTGAGGGCGCTGATGGCCGTCGCGGCCATGATCAGCCAGATCGCCCAGCGGCCGACAATGGCGTTCACGCGGTCGATGGCGCGTGAGAGGCTCAGCAGTGCTTGCATCGGGGAGGAGCTCCGGCTGGGATGGCGTCGCTGCCCGGGGCCCCCGCTCGGCAGGGCGCGCCGATGGCGTTCGGCCGATTGCGATGGCGCACGATTGTAGGGACGCCCCAGGCCGCCGCGCATGCCGCGCATGCCGCACCCACCCTGGAAGGGTTTCCAACAAGTGACGGCAAAAATGTATCTTCAAAGAATGGCGTTGGCATCGGCTCTTTCCCGGCGCCGCTCCACCGGCATCGCCGCCCTTGCCCCGCAGGAACGTCCCCCATGGCCACGACCGCGCACCTCGACACCTTCGCCCGCGACAACCTGCCGCCAGCTTCGGCCCTGCCCGAGTTCATCTTCGAGGGGCCCGACCTGCAGTTGCCCGAGCGCCTGAACGTCGCCGCCGAGCTGCTGGACCGCTGGATCGAGCGCGGGCATGGCCAGCGCATCGCGCTCATCGGCGAGCGCGATGGCCAGGCCTTCTCCTGGACCTACGCCGAGCTGCACGCGCGCGCCTGCCGCATCGCCGGCGTGCTCGTCAACCGCCTCGGGCTGGTGAGCGGCAACCGCGTGCTGCTGCGCGGGGCCAACACGCCGATGTACGCGGCCTGCTGGCTCGGCGTGATGAAGGCCGGCGGCATCGCAGTGGGATCGATGCCGCTGCTGCGCGAGCGCGAGCTGAAGGCCATCATCGACAAGGCGCAGATCACGCACGCGCTGTGCGACGCACGCATCGCCGATGCGCTGCTGGCGGTGCGGCCCGAGTGCCCGCAACTCGGCGCGCCGCTGCTCTTCAACGGCGACGAGGGCGAGGGTTCGCTCGAGGCCGAGATGGCGGCGCAGCCGGCGGCGTTCGCGAGCGTGGACACCGCCGCCGACGATACGGCGCTGATGGCCTTCACCTCGGGCACCACCGGCGTGCCCAAGGGTACGATGCACTTCCACCGCGACGTCATCGCCGGCTGCCGCTGTTGGCCGCGGCACGTGCTGCGCGCCACCGCCGAGGACCGCTTCTTCGGCAGCCCGCCGCTGGCCTTCACCTTCGGCCTGGGCGGCCTGCTGATGTTCCCGCTCTCGGTCGGCGCATCAATGGTGCTGATCGAGCGCACCTCGCCGGATTCGCTGCCCGCCACCCTCGAGCGCCACCGCGTGACCGTCTGCTTCACCGCACCGACCTCGTACCGGGCGATCGCGCTGGCGCTGCCGACGATGTCGCCGCGGCCGGACCTGTCCTCGCTGCGCAAGTGCGTGAGCGCCGGCGAGGCTCTGCCCGCGGCCACGCGCAAGCTGTGGAAGGACGCCACCGGCATCGAGATCATCGACGGCATCGGCTCCACCGAGCTCTTCCACATCTTCATCAGCGCCGACGAGGCGCACGCCAAGCCCGGCGCCACCGGCGTCCCGGTGCCGGGCTACCGCGCCTGCATCCTGGACGACGAGGGCCGGCCGCTGCCGCCGGGCCAGGTCGGTCGCCTGGCCATCAAGGGGCCCACGGGCTGCAAGTACCTCGCCGACGAGCGCCAGGCGGTGTACGTGCAGAACGGCTGGAACCTCACCGGCGACGCCTACCTCGTCGACGAGGACGGCTACTACGTCTACCAGGCGCGTACCGACGACATGATCATCACCGGCGGCTACAACATCGCCGGGCCCGAGATCGAGAGCGTGCTGCTGCAGCACCCGGCGGTGGCCGAGTGCGGCGTCGTCGGCGTTCCCGACGAGGCGCGCGGGCAGATCGCCAAGGCCTTCGTCGTGCTCGAGCCCGGGCACGAGGGCAGCGCGGCACTCGTGAAGGAGCTGCAGGACTTCTGCAAGCAGGGCATCGCCGCCTACAAGTACCCGCGTGCCATCGAGTTCCGCGACTCGCTGCCGCGCACGGAGACGGGCAAGCTGCAGCGCTTTCGGCTGCGGCAGGAGGGGTGAGCGCGGGTTGGCCGCTTGCCAGCGCGCGATCGGAGCACGAGACGCGGCCCACCGGTGTAGGATTTCGCCGTGGAAGCAGTCAAGGGCACCGTGGTCGGCGGCAAGGTCGTCTTCGAGGGACAGGCGTTGCCCGATGGAACCGAGGTCGCCGTGCTCGTTGCGCGCCAGGAACGCTCGGTGCGTCTTTCGCCGCATCTTCAGCGCGAGCTCGAGAGCGCGCTCGAAGAAGCCGACCGGGTCGAGGGCATCTCGGTCGACGCGCTATTGGCCGAACTCAGGAAGATCGGCCGAACTTGACGCTGACGGTCCGGATCAAGCCCCGTGCCAGGCGGGAGATCCTCGCCCTCGCGGCTTGGTGGGTTTCGAACCGGACGGCTGCCCGCGCTGCGGTGGAGACCGACCTGCAGGAGGCGCTGGAACTGCTGGCCGTGTTCCCGGGAATAGGCACCAGGGTGGAGAACGCACGCGACGCGCAGACGCGGCGCTGGCTGCTCGGGCGCCTGGGGCACTTCCTCTACTACCGGCAGCGAGGCAACACCCTCGAGGTGCTTGCGTGCTGGAGCACGAGCCGCGAGAGCGAGCCGAAGGTCTGATCTGCGCCCCAGGGCCGCCTGCGGAAGCACGCACCCGATGCGGGTGCCGTGCTCGCGGCGACAAGGATGGGCGCCCGGGTCGAGCGGGCGGGGTGCGCGAAAATCCCCCGCTTTGCACCGCAGCCGCGCCCAGCCGCCTGGGCCGGCCTGAGTCTCCTTCGTGACGCCTGACCTCTTCTCCCCGCCGCCGGCCGATCCGGCGGACGCCATCGCGCTGGCCGAGTACGCCGAGCGTGCCTACCTCGAATACGCGCTTTCGGTCGTCAAGGGCCGTGCGCTGCCCGACGTCGCCGACGGCTGCAAGCCGGTGCAGCGGCGCATCCTGTTCGCGATGCAGCGCATGGGCCTGGGCTTCACGTCCCCCGGCGGCGCGCGGCCGGTGAAGAGCGCGCGCGTCGTCGGCGACGTGCTCGGCAAGTTCCACCCGCACGGCGACCAGGCGGCCTACGACGCGCTGGTGCGCATGGCGCAGGGCTTCGCGCAGCGCTACCCGCTGATCGACGGCCAGGGCAACTTCGGCAGCCGCGACGGCGACGGCGCGGCGGCGATGCGCTACACCGAGGCGCGCCTCTCGCCGATCTCGCGCCTGCTGCTGGACGAGCTCGACGAGGGCACGGTCGACTTCCAGCCCAACTACGACGGCTCGCACGAGGAGCCGCGGCTGCTGCCGGCGCGACTGCCGTTCGCGCTGCTCAACGGCGCCAGCGGCATCGCGGTGGGCATGGCCACGGAGCTGCCCAGCCACAACCTGCGCGAGGTGGCGCAGGCGGCCGTCGCGCTGCTGAAGGACGATCGGCTCGACGACGACGCGTTGTTCGCGCTGCTGCCGGGTCCGGACTTCCCCGGCGGCGGGCAGCTCATCAGCAGCGGCGCCGACATCCGCGCGGCCTACGCCGGCGGGCGCGGCAGCCTGAAGGTGCGCGCGCGCTGGACGATCGAGGACCTGGCGCGCGGGCAGTGGCAGCTCGTCGTCACCGAGCTGCCGCATGGCACGAGTGCGGCGCGCGTGCTGGAGGAGGTCGAGGAGCTCACCAACCCCAAGGTGCGGCTCGGCAAGAAGGCGTTGTCCCAGGAGCAGCAGCAGCTCAAGGCCGCGGTGCTGGCGGTGCTGGAGGCGGCGCGCGACGAGTCGAGCAAGGACGCGCCGGTGCGCCTGGTGTTCGAGCCCAGGAGCCGCAGCGTCGGGCAGGCCGAGCTCATCAACACGCTGCTCGCGCACACCAGCCTCGAGACCAGCGTGAGCGTCAACCTGACGGCCATCGGCCTGGACGGCAAGCCGGTGCAGAAGAGCCTGCGCCAGCTGCTGGCGGAGTGGCTCGAGTTCCGGCAGGCGACGGTGGCGCGGCGCACGCGCCACCGCCTGGCCAAGGTGCTGGAGCGCATCCACGTGCTCGAGGGCCGGCAGCTCGTGCTGCTGAACCTCGACGAGGTGATCCGCATCATCCGCAACGCCGACGAGCCCAAGCCGGCGCTGATCGAACGCTTTGCCTTGAGCGAGCGCCAGGCGGAGGACATCCTCGAGATCCGGCTGCGCCAGCTCGCGCGGCTGGAGGCCATCCGCATCGAGCAGGAACTGGTCGACAAGCGCGCCGAGCAGAAGAAGCTCGAGGAAATCCTCGGCAGCGCCGCGGCCTTGAAGCGTACGGTGATCAAGGAGATCGAGGCCGACGCGAAGCAGCATGGCGACGATCGCCGCACGCTGATCCAGGAGGAGCGGCGCACGACGCTCGAGATCAAGGTCGTCGACGAGCCGGTGACGGTGGTGGCCAGCCTCAAGGGCTGGGTGCGCGCGCTGAAAGGCCATGAGGTCGACACCGGCGCGCTCGCCTTCAAGGCCGGTGATGCGCTCTACGGCACCTTCGCCTGTCGCAGCGTCGACACGCTGCTCGTCTTCGGCGGCAACGGGCGCGTCTACAGCGTGGCCGTGTCGCAGCTCCCGGGCGGCCGCGGCGACGGCGTGCCGATCACGACCTTGATCGACCTCGAGGCCGGCACGCAGGTGGCGCACTACTGGGCCGGGGAGGGTGAGCAGATGCTGCTGCTCGCGGGCACCGGCGGCTGCGGGCTGCTGGCGCGCGCGGCCGACCTGCAGGGCCGCAACAAGGCCGGCAAGGCCTTCCTGACGCTGGACGCGGCCGAGCGCCCGCTGCCGCCGGTGGCGCTGCGGCCGGGCAGCACGCAGGTGGCCTGCCTGGCGCTGGACGGGCGGCTGCTGATCTTCGGTCTGGACGAGCTGAAGCTGCAGCCCGGCGGCGGGCGCGGCCTCACGCTGATGGACGTCGAAGCGAAGCTGCCGCTGGTCTCGGTGACCGCCTTCGGCGAGAGCCTGCTCGTGCTCGGCCAGGGCCGCGGCGGCAAGGACAAGGAGGAGCGCCTCAAGGGCGCGGCGCTCGAACCGCACCGGGGCAGGCGCGCGCGCAAGGGGCGGCGTATCGACGGCTTCCCGAAGCCGATGCGGGTCGTGTGAGCAAGGCGGACGCGGCCACGGCGCCCTCCGTGCCGCTGTGGCGGCAGCGCGAGTACATGCTGCTGTGGAGCGGGCAGCTGCTCAGCAACGTCGGTGCGCAGGCCTCGGGGATCATCTACCCGATCCTCATCCTCGCGCTGACGGGCTCGCCGCTGCTGGCGAGCTGGGCCACGGCGCTGCGCATGATCCCGTACCTGCTGCTGAGCCTGCCGGTGGGGGCGTTGATCGATCGCTGGGATCGCCGCCGCGTCATGCTGGTCTGCCACGCGGCGCGCTTCGCCGCGGTGCTCAGCGTGCCGGTGGCGATGGCCCTCAACCACCTCGTCGTCGCGCACATCTACCTCGTGGCCATCGTCGAAGGCGCGCTGCACGTCTTCTTCAACATCGCCGAGACGGCGGCCCTGCCGCGCGTCGTGCCGCCGGGGCAGCTGCCGCAGGCCACGGCGCAGAACCAGGCGGGCTTCGCCGCGGCGGCAATCGTCGGGCCGGCGGTCGGCAGCGCGCTCTATCAGGCGGTGGGACGCGGCTTTCCCTTCATCGTCGACGCGGTCAGCCACCTGCTGGGGGCGATCGCGGTGTGGCGGCTGCGCGGCTCCTTCGCGCCGGCGCGCGCGCGCCAGTCGCGCCCGCTGCGCGCCGAGGTCGCCGAGGGCATGCGCTGGCTGTGGGGGCAGCGCGTGGTGCGCGACATGGCGCTTGTCACCAGCGTGCTCAACGGCATCAACGCCGCGCTGCCGCTGCTGCTCATCGTGCTGGCGCAGGAGCGCGGCGCCAGCGCCGCGCAGATCGGCCTCGTGTTCTCGCTCGGCGGCGTCGGCGCGATCGTCGGCGCGCTGCTCGGCGGGGTGATGGCCCGGCACCTGTCCTTCGGCCACGCCATCCTGCTGAGCGTGGGCGTGCGCGCGCTCTGCATCCCCTTGCTGCTGCTGTGCCCGGGGCCGTGGACGCTCGGCGCCGTCTACGCGCTGGCGTGCCTCTTCGGGCCGCTCTACGACGTCGTGCAGTTCAGCTACCGCATCGCGCTGATCCCCGACCCGCTGCAGGGTCGCGTGAACAGCAGCTTCCGGCTCTTCGCCTTCCTGCTCAACCCGGTGGGTGCGGCCGCCTGCGGCTGGCTGCTGGAGCACGGCGGCTCGGCGTGGACGGCCGGCGTCTTCGGCGCGCTGTGCGTGGCGCTGGCGCTGGCGGTGCGGTGGGACCGGGCGATCCGCGACGCCGTTCATCCCCACATGCGCATGCAGTCGGTGTGAGCTGGGGCAGGCCATGCCTGCGTCGCTCGCATGGTTTGACCCGGTACCGATGGTCGCAGGCGTGGCATAGACTGGCCCGAACGCATGGCGGCGTGTGGAGCCCGGGCCCGTCGTCGGGGTCGGGTGCCCGCGCCTGACGCCGCGCCACGTCGCGGTACGCCGCAAGGAGACGCAAGCCCGTGCAGCCGACGAACGTGGCCGATCCGGCCTACTTCCACAAGGTCGTGGATTGTCAGTGGGCCTGCCCCGCCCACACCCCCGTGCCGGAATACATCCGGCTGATCGCCCAGGGGCGCTATGACGCCGCCTACATGGTCAACTGGGTCGCCAACGTCTTCCCGGGCATCCTCGGTCGCACCTGCGACCGGCCCTGCGAGCCGGCGTGCCGCCGCTCGCGCGTCGAGGAGAAGAACCTCGGCAAGCCCGAGCCGGTGGCGATCTGCCGCTTGAAGCGCGTCGCCGCCGACTTCAAGGGGCAGGAGATCCGCGCGATGATCCCGCGCCCCGAACCGCGCAACGGCAAGCGCGTGGCCTGCGTCGGCGGCGGGCCGGCCAGCCTCACCGTCGCGCGCGACCTGGCCTTGCAGGGCTACGCCGTCACCGTGTACGAGGCGGAGAGGAAGGCCGGCGGCTTCATGTGGAGCCAGATCCCGCGCTTTCGCCTGCCCGAGGGCGTGATCGACGAGGAGGTCGGTCTCATCCTGGGCCTGGGCGTCGAGCTGCGCGCGGGCCAGCGCATCGACTCCTTGAAGGCGCTGCTGGCCGAGGACTGGGACGCCGTGTTCGTGGGCAGCGGCGCGCCGCGCGGGCGCGATCTGAAGATCCCGGGCCGGCAGGAGGCGGCCGAGCACATCCACGTCGGCATCGAGTGGCTGGCCTCGGTCTCCTTCGGCCACGTGAAGTCGGTCGGCAAGCGCGTGCTCGTGCTCGGCGGCGGCAACACCGCGATGGACTGCTGCCGTAGCGCGCGGCGCCTGGGTGCCGAGGACGTCAAGGTCGTCGTGCGCAGCGGCTTCGCGGAGATGAAGGCCAGCCCCTGGGAGAAGGAGGACGCGATGCACGAAGGCATCCCCATCCTCGACTTCCACGTGCCGCTGGCCTTCGTGCACGCGGGCGGGCGGCTGGTGGCGATGCGCTTTCAGATCGTCGAGGCGCGCTACGACGGGAAAGGGCAGCGCAGCCTCGTGCCCACCGGCGCGCCCGACGTCGAGCTGCCCTGCGACGAGGTGCTGATCGCCGTCGGCCAGGAGAACGCCTTCCCGTGGATCGAGCGCGACGCCGGCATCGCGTTCAACCGCTGGGGCCTGCCCGTGCTCGACGAGACGACCTTCCAGTCGACGCTGCCGCGCGTCTTCTTCGCCGGTGACGCGGCGCTCGGGCCGAAGAACATCATCACGGCGGTCGCGCAGGCGCACGAGGCCGCGGTGTCGATCGACCGCTTCTGCCACGATGAGGACGTGAGGCAGCGCCCGCCGCCCTACACCAACCTCGTGTCGCAGAAGATGGGCATCCACGAGTGGAGCTACGACAACGCGCCGACGAACGACATGCGCTTCAAGGTGCCCTGGGCGCCGGCCGAGCAGACGCTCACCAGCATGCAGGTCGAGGTCGAGCTCGGCTTCGACCTCGAGACGGCGTGGAAGGAGGCGCAGCGCTGCCTCAACTGCGACGTGCAGACAGTATTCACCGACCGTTTGTGCATCGAGTGCGACGCCTGCGTCGACATCTGCCCGATGGACTGCATCACCTTCACGCACAACGGCGACGAGGCCGATCTGCGCACGCGGCTGAAGGCGCCGGCGGGAAACCTCGACCAGGCGCTCTATGTCAGCGGGCCGCTGAAGACCACGCGCGTGATGGTCAAGGACGAGGACGTCTGCCTGCACTGCAGCCTGTGCGCCGAGCGCTGCCCAACCGGCGCCTGGGACATGCAGAAGTTCCTGCTCATCACCCCCAAGGCAGGCCCGGCCTGCCGCGACAGCACGCCCGCGAACAAGCGCGTGGGAGCCGGTACATGACGATCAACCGCATCGAGGCCGTCAACGACTTCGTCGTCAAGTTCGCCAACGTCAACGGCTCCGGCTCGGCCTCGGCCAACGAGCTCTTCGCCAAGGCCATCCTGCGCACCGGCGTGCCGGTGAGCCCGCGCAACATCTTCCCGAGCAACATCCAGGGCCTGCCGACCTGGTACGAGGTGCGCGTCTCGCAGGAGGGGTGGCTGGGCCGGCGCGGCGGCGTCGACATGATGGTGGCGATGAACCCGCAGACCTGGGAGCGCGACCTCGCCGAGATCGAGCCCGGCGGCTACCTGTTCTACGACAGCACGCGCCCCATGCCCGAGAGCGCGTTCCGTCGCGACATCACGGTGATCGGCATGCCGGTGACGGCGATCTGCAACGCCACCTACGAGGACCCGCGCCAGCGCACGCTGTTCAAGAACATCATGGTGCTGGGCGCGCTCTCGGCGCTGATGGACATCGACGCGCAGGTGCTCGAGGAACTGCTGGCCGAGCAGTACAAGGGCAAGGAGCGGCTGCTGGAGAGCAACCTGCGCGCGCTGCAGTCCGGCCGCGGCTTCGCCAAGGACCACCTGCAGCCGCCGCGCCACCCCGGCATCGGCCTCAAGGTGCGGCGCGCCGACACGGTGGGCGAGCGCATCTTCGTCGACGGCAACAGCGCCGCCGCGCTCGGCGCCGTCTACGGCGGCGCGACGGTCTGCGCCTGGTATCCGCTGACCCCCAGCACCTCGGTGGCCGAGGCCTTCACGAGCTACTGCAAGCGGCTGCGGCACGACCCACAGTCCGGTGAAGCGCGCTACGCCATCGTGCAGGCCGAGGACGAGATCGCCGCGATCGGTATCGTCACCGGCGCGGGCTGGAACGGCGCGCGCGCCTTCACCGCCACCAGCGGCCCGGGCGTGAGCCTGATGACCGAGTTCATCGGCCTGGCCTACTTCGCCGAGATCCCGGTGACGATCATCAACGTGCAGCGCGGCGGCCCGAGCACCGGCATGCCCACGCGCACGCAGCAGGCCGACCTCCTCAGCTGCGCCTACGCCAGCCACGGCGACACCAAGCACGTGATGCTGCTGCCGCAGGATCCGGCCGAGTGCTTCGAGCACACGGCGACCGCGCTCGATCTGGCCGATCGCCTGCAGACGCCGGTGTTCGTGATGACCGATCTCGACATCGGCATGAACCAGCGCCTGTGCAAGCCCTTTGCCTGGGACGACGCGCGGCGCATGGACCGCGGCAAGCTGCTGTCGGCCGAGCAGCTCGAGGCCGGCTTCGACTTCGGCCGCTACAAGGACGTCGACGGCGACGGCATCCCCTGGCGCACGCTGCCGGGCACGCACCCGAGCAAGGGCAGCTACTTCACGCGCGGCACCACGCGCAACCCCTACGCCGTCTACAGCGAGGCCGGGAGCGACTACGTCTACAACGTGCAGCGCCTGCTGAAGAAGTTCGCCACCGCCGCCGAGCTCGTGCCGCCGCCCGAGCTGAAGAGCGCCGAGAAGCAGACGCGCCTGGGCGTGATCCACTTCGGCAGCACGACGCCGGCGATGGAGGAGGCGCTGGCGCGGCTCGCGGCGCAGGGCATCCACCTCGACGCGATGCGGCTCAGGGCCTTCCCCTTCCCGCAGGCGGTGGCCGACTTCATCGCCGGCCACGACCATGTCTTCGTCGTCGAGCAGAACCGCGACGCGCAGATGCGCGCGCTGCTCGTGGGCGAGCTCGAGATCGACCCCGAGCGCCTCGTCAAGGTGCTGCACTTCGACGGCACGCCGATCACCGCGCGCTTCATCACCGAGGCCATCGTCGAGCACGTGCACGCGCTGGCCGTCGCGCCGCGCCGCGAAAGGACGACGACATGACCTACATCGCCAAGCCGCGGCTGCACCATCCCTCGCTGACGCGCAACAAGGTCGGCTACACGCGGCGCGACTACGAAGGCAAGGTCAGCACGCTGTGCGCGGGCTGCGGCCACGACAGCGTCAGCGCCGCCATCGTGCAGGCCTGCTGGGAGCTGGACATCCAGCCGCACCGCGTCGCCAAGCTCTCGGGCATTGGCTGCAGCAGCAAGACGCCGGACTACTTCCTCGGCGCCAGCCACGGCTTCAACACCGTTCATGGCCGCATGCCCAGCGTCCTCACCGGCGCGGCGCTGGCCAACCGCGAGCTGCTCTACCTCGGCATCAGCGGCGACGGCGACTCGGCGTCGATCGGCCTGGGCCAGTTCGCGCACGCCATGCGCCGCGGCGTGCGCATGGTCTACATCGTCGAGAACAACGGCGTCTACGGCCTCACCAAGGGCCAGTTCAGCGCCACCGCCGACCGCGGCAGCAAGAGCAAGAGGGGCGTAGAGAACACCGAGAACCCGGTCGACCTGATCGGCATGGCCTTGCAGCTCGGCGCGACCTACGTGGCACGTGGGTTCTCCGGCGACAAGGCGCAGCTCGTGCCGCTGATCAAGGGTGCGATCGCGCACGGCGGCGCGGCGCTGCTCGACGTCATCAGCCCCTGCGTGGCCTTCAACAACCACGCCGGGAGCACGCGCAGCTACGACCATGTGCGCGCGCACAACGAGGCGGTGGGGCGCATCGACTTCATCGACCTCGCCAAGGAGGTGATCGCCGAGCCCGCGCCCGACGAAGTGCTCGAGCTGCCGCAGGCCGACGGCAGCGTGATGCGCCTGCGCAAGCTGTACGAGGCCTACGACCCGACCGACCGCCGCGCGGCGATGAACCTGGTGCAGGAACTGGCCGAGCAGGGCGAGATCGCCACCGGCCTGCTCTACGTCGACCCGCAACCGCGCGACCTGCACGCGGCGCTGGACACCGTGCAGCGCCCGCTCAACGCGCTGCAGGACGCCGAACTCTGCCCAGGTCGCGCGGCGCTGGAGAAGATCAACGCGACGCTGCGCTGACGCGAAAACTCCCTCGCCCGCCGCGCGGGAGAGGGAATGAACCGAGCGGTAGAAAGGGCGCCACGCCATGACCGCCACCCGCATCGAAACCGACTCGATGGGCCCCGTGCCCGTCGCGGCGGACCGCTACTGGGGCGCACAGACGCAGCGCTCGCTCGAGCACTTCGCGATCGGCGTCGAGCGCTTTCGCTGGACCTTCCCCATCGTCAAGGCGCTGGGCATTCTGAAAAAGGCGGCGGCGCAGGCCAACGTCGAGCTCGCGCAGCTCGATGCGCGCCTGGGTGCGGCCATCGTGCAGGCCGCCGACGAGGTCATCGCCGGGCGCTGGACCGACCATTTCCCCCTCGTCGTCTTCCAGACCGGATCGGGAACGCAGTCGAACATGAACGCCAACGAGGTCATCGCCAATCGCGCCAGCGAGCTTCTTGGCGGCACCCTCGGCAGCAAGGCCCCGGTGCACCCGAACGACCACGTCAACCGCGGGCAATCGTCCAACGACACCTTCCCGACGGCGATGCACATCGCCGTCGTCGCGCAGCTCGACGCCCACCTGTTCCCGCGCGTGCAGCAACTGCGGCAGACGCTGGCGGACAAGGCGGCGCTCCACGCCGACGTCGTGAGCACCGGCCGCACCCATCTGCAGGACGCGACGCCGATCACGCTGGGTCAGGCCATCGGCGGCTGGGTGGCGCAGCTCGACTACGCGCTCGAGGCGCTGCGCCGCACGCTGCCCGAACTGCACCATCTCGCCATCGGCGGCACCGCGGTCGGCACGGGGCTGAACGCGCATCCGCGCTTCGGCGAGCGCTGCGCCGCGCACATCGCCAAGCAGACCGTATCACCGTTCCGGTCGGCGCCCGACAAGTTCTTCGCGCTCTCGGCGCACGACCCGCTGGTGACGGCCTCGGCCGCGCTGCGCACGCTCGCCGGCGCGCTGATGAAGATCGCCAACGACGTGCGCTGGCTCGCTAGCGGTCCGCGCTGCGGCATCGGCGAGCTGCTGATTCCTGAGAACGAACCCGGCTCGTCGATCATGCCGGGCAAGGTCAATCCGACGCAGTGCGAGGCCCTGACCATGGTCTGCGTACAGGTCTTCGGCAACGACGCCGCGACCGCCTTCGCCGGCAGCCAGGGCAACTTCCAGTTGAACGTCTACAAGCCGGTGATGCTGCACAACGTGCTCGAGAGCATCGACCTGCTCGGCGACGCCTGCGCCTCCTTCGACATCCACTGCGCGCGCGGCATCGAGCCCAACCGGCCGGTGATCGAGCGCCACCTCGCCGACAACCTGATGCTGGTGACGGCATTGAACCGCCACATCGGCTACGACAAGGCCGCGACGATCGCCAAGACCGCGCTGCACCAGGGCACGACGCTGCGCGCCGCGGCGCTGGCGCTGGGCTTCGTCAGCGCCGAGGACTTCGACGCGTGGGTCGATCCGGCGAAGATGACGAGACCTTCTGAATGACTGGCGCCATGCGCCACCGCGCCTTCCTCCAGCGCTGCGCCCCTGTGCGACGTTGAGCGAACCCCAAGCGAGGTTCGTTCAACGCGCTCACCGTCAAAGCGCCGAGATCGGCTCGGTGCGGTAGAAGCAGTCCGGCAGGATGGCCTGCTCCAGCATGTCGATGGAGCGGGCTTGCACGTTGTGCCCGGCGAAGAACTCGCGCCAACCCTTGACGACGCCGAGCATGTTGTCGATGAGCGCCTGGGCTTCCTGGGCGGACAGCCCGAAGGCACCGCAGTCCGACAACAGGTTGTAGAGGCTGGCCACGCGACCGAATCGCCCGGCTTCCAGCGCCAGGTCGCGGCGCTCCTGCGACATGAGTGGCACCGGCACGATGTCGTAGGCCGGGGAGAGTCGCCAGCCGGAAGAGGTGTGCAACAGGGCGTGGTTGCGCGGGTGATCGTCGTTGTTGGTCACCATCGCGTTGAAGACCATGCGCATGAACAGCTCGCGCCGGTCCTCGTCGGGCTTGATGGACCACCGGCGCAGTTCGTCGGCCAGCAGGCGATAGGACCACCGTTCGCGGCCGGTGTAGCCGTCCTCGGCATCCAGGACCGTGAGGCCCGAGACCAGGCCGTGGCGTGCATAGGCTTGGGCGTCTGGATTCCACTCGCGGTCGAAGCGCAACAGCATCAGGGCCTCGGCCTTGCCGACGGCTTCCAGGCGGGTGCCGCACACGCGCAGGCCCGCCGCGCGGGCAAGCTCGAGCGTGGCGTACTCGATGCGCTGCATGTTGTGCTGGTCCCGCTTCTCGGGCAGCTTGGCCAGGTAGATGCGCTGCTGGTCCTCCACCGTGACCTTCGGACGCGCGCCACCCATGCTGGTGCCAGGCTCCAGGCGCTCCAGAATCTCGTGCGGCAGCTTGCCGGTCTCTTCCAGTTGTTCGGCGGCCTCGGTGAGCGCTCGCAGTTGGTGTGTGCGGTTGAACGGTCGCGCGGGGCCTGGGGGCTCGACGGAAAGACCGAAGCGCAGGTTCCCGGCGCCATCGTCGGGGCCGTTGAGCAGATACGCCATCTCGGTGAGGTCTGCCTCGGGCCGTGCCAGACGGGCCTGGATGACGCGGCGGCCCCAGGCGTCGGGACTGGCATCGCGCAGAGCGCCGGGAATGCCCTCGAGCTTCGTGAAGTACCGCGGCTTTCCCGAAAGAGGCAGGTGGTAAGGGTCCAGCGCCATGACGTTCGGCCGTTCGAGATAGCGCCTGCCGTAGGTGAAGGTGCCCTGGAACGCGCCGGCACCGACTTCACGGACTTTCAACGAGGCGCACGGCACCCACTCGAAGGTGCCGGGCAACTGGACATGGACGTAACAGGATTCTTCTTGGGCAGCCATGGGTGCCCCGCATCAAAAGTCGTTGTCGGACGCGGGCGCACGCACGCGCTGCGGCCGCCGGGCCGCTTCGAGAATCTTCCCGTGCTCATCGTCGTCCGGGCTGGCGACCGCGCGAACGGTGTCGAGCAAGCCGAGTTTCCACAGCACCGCCAGCATGGAGCCGATCGCCACGCCAGGCTCGCCGTTCTCGATGCGGTACAGCGTGCGACGGCCGATGCCACAGGCTTTGGCCAGCTCGTCCATGCCCAAGTGCCGGCGCAGCCGGGCGGTGCGGATGCGCTCGCCCAGCAACTCGACGGATTTCAGAACTTCCAGAGGAAGCAGTTGGGTGACTTCGTGAGCCATATTTGACCCGTTATGCTGGGTAATAGGCCAAAGCATGCCATATCACCAACCAACACCGCAAGCACAACGGCCATATCTGGCCCGCAATCTTTATTTGCGGGCCAGATATGGCATAACAGATGCGAAGGCAGCCTGCGCCTGCCGCTACGCAAGCCCCACCAGCCTTTCCTGGTTCCACTCGCTTTGCCATCACGCTCGGCACGCCGCACCTACAGCGCCTGCTCCAGCGCGTCACGGATTCAGTTCATGCGCTACAAGGCTGCTGCGCCCGCCGGTGAGCTGGTACTCGATGCCGGCCTTGATGACGCGGTTCAGTCCCGGCGCGTGCTCGGACAGCGCCAGCACGGCGCGGCGCGCGAGCCGGGGCACGCGGCGCTCATCGGTGAAGAGGCTGACGATCGCGTTGGTGCCGGCCCAGATCGGCAGCGTGTGCGCGCGGTGCCGGCGCTCGTAGGCCAGCAGTGGCGCCAGCGCACCGATGTCGCCGCCGCGGCGGTGCACGGCGCCGAGTTCGCGCGCGAGCAGCTCGACGCCGTAGATGCCGAAGTTCCAGCCGTGCGCGGTCACCGGGTGCATGCCGACCGCGGCATCACCGACGAGCACGAGGCGCGGCGCCGCGAAGCGCTGCGCGTAGACGCCCACGAGCGGGTAGTGGTGGCGCGGCCCGGCCGCCTGCATCGCGCCCAGGCGCCCCTCGGTCTGGGCCTGGATGCGCGCGGCGAAGTCCTCGTCGGACAGCGCCAGCCACTCGGGCGCGCGCTCGCTGCCCACCGTCACCACGGCCGAGCTGATGTTGCCGAGCAGCGGCAGCATCGCCAGCGTGTTGCCGTAGCGGAAGCACTCCCAGGCCACGCCCTCGTTGTCGCGCTCGTGGCGCACGCGGCCGACGACGACGCTACGGCCGAAGTCGTGCATCGCCGCGCCGATTCCGGCCATGCGGCGGATGGTCGAGAAGCGGCTGTCGGCGGCCACCAGCAGGCGGCCGGCGAGGCGTCGCCCGTCGGCCAGCGTCACCCGCGCGGCCCGCGCGTCGCGCTCGATGCCGACCACGCGCGCCTCGGCGATCACCGTGACGCCCGCGCGCTCTTGCGCCGCCTGCCAGGCAGCGCGGCGGATGAGGTGGTTGGGCACCAGCCAGCCCAGCGGCCCCTCGTCGGCGCCGCTGCGCTGGCCGAAGTGCAGCACCAGCGGCGAGCTGCCGTCGACGACATGCGCCTTGTTCAGCGGCGACACGTCCGCCTCGCCCAGGTGCGACCACAGGCCGAGCGCCGTCATCGCGCGCCGCGCACGGTGGGTGAGCGCGATCTCGCGCCCGTCCGCGGGCGGCTGCTGCAGCGTGGCCAGCGGCTGCTGCTCGAGCAGCGTCACGCGCAGACCCAGGTCACCGAGCGCGGCGGCGAGGGCCAGGCCCGCGGGGCCGGCGCCGACGACCAGCACGTCGGCGTCGAAGGCGTCCTCTTCAGACATGCGCCTGTGCATCCCCTTGCCTGCCCTCCGCCTGCGCGCCCGTCCTCAGCGCCTGAACCGGTAGCGTTCCCGGGTCCCGCCCTTCACCAGCAGCACGAGCGCGGCGAGGCCCAGCAGCGCGTAGAGCGCGCCGCTCCAGTATTCATAGGGCAGGCCGAAGAGCCGCGGCTTGTCGGCGCAGGCGGCGGTGGCCATGAAGACCTCGGGCCACAGCGCGTCCAGCCCGAGGCCGCTCATGATGCGGTCGGCCAGCGTCAGCGAGCACGAGGCCTGCTCGGCGGCGACGAAGTGCTGCCAGGTGGCGGCCGCCAGGCCCAGGCCCGCGGTCAGCAGCGACAGCAGCAGGAACAGCGGCTGCAGCACGGTGGGCATGAGGGCTCCCAGCAGCGCCACGATCGCCAGCAGGCAGAAAATCGCCCGCTGCAGCACGCACCAGGGGCAGGGCTGCAGGTCCCACGCGTACTGCGTGAAGAGCGCCGCGCCGACGGCCGCCAGGCAGAGCACGGCGATCGCGAGCAGCGCCAGGCGCCGGAGTGCCGCGGGGTTCACTGCACCTCGGCGATGAGTTCGATCTCGACGCAGGCGCCGGTGGGGATCTGCGCCACGCCGAAGGCGCTGCGCGCATGCGCGCCGACCTCGGAGCCGAAGACCTGCACGAGCAGTTCCGAGCAGCCGTTGGTCACCAGGTGCTGCTCGGTGAAGGTCGCCACGCTGTTGACGAGGCTCATCACCTTGACGATGCGCCTGACGCGCGAGAGATCGCCGCCGACCGCGGCCGCCAGCGTCCCCATCAGCTCGATGGCGATGGCGCGCGCGGCCTGCTGGCCTTCCGCCGTCGTCATCGTGAGGCCCAGCTGCCCGACCCAGGGCTTGCCGTCCTTGCGCGCGATGTGGCCGGAGATGAAGACGAGGTTGCCCGTGCGCACGAAGGGCACGTAGGCGGCAGCGGGCGTGGCCAGGGGCGGCAGCGTGATGCCGAGCTCCTGCAGGCGGGCGGAAATGGACATGGGTGGGGTTCCTCGAGAACGAGTCGACGACGCGGCGCGTGCTGCGCGGTTCGGCCCGCATGGTAACGCCCGGGGCGGTGCGTGGCGTCATGGTGCGTGGCGTCAGGGCGGCCCTCTACACTGTCCGGCCAAGACAAGTGCCAGCGGCCGGTGCCGACGGGCGCGCGTACACAGGGGAGGCAACGCGTTTGCATCGCGTGGTGACGTGGGCGCTGGCCTGGCTGCTGGGCGTGTGGTTGCAGCTGCAGCAGTCGGCACTGTGGCCGCTTCCGGTGCAGGCCGCGCTCGTGGGCGGCGGGGTGGCGGCGCTGCTCGGCGTGCTCGGGTGGCGGCGGCTGCCGCGCGCGGCCGGGACGGCGCTGGGCGCGCTGGCGCTGGCGTCGATCGCCTTCGGCAGCACCGACTGGCGCGCGGGGCAGCGCCTGGCGCAGGCGCTTGCGCCGGCGCTCGAGGGGCAGGACCTGCAGGTGGTGGGCGTCGTGGCCTCGCTGCCGAAGCGCAGCGCGGCGGGCACGCGCTTCGTCTTCGCCGTCGAGTCGGCGGCGTGGCAGGACGAGCCGGTGTCGATCCCGCGCCGGCTTTCGCTGGGCTGGTGGCACGAGGGCGAGCCCTCGGCCGACGCGGCGGGGCCCGCGGCGCTGCGCGCCGGCGAGCGCTGGCGCCTCACGCTGCGGCTGCGGCAGCCGCACGGCCAGGTCAACCCGCGCGGCTTCGATGCCGAGCTCTGGCTCTTCGAGCAGGGCCTGCGCGCCAGCGGCTACGTGCGCGCGCGTCGCGGCGGCGGGGCGACACGGCTGGATGCCGCGGCCGGCTACCCGGTGCAGCGCGCGCGACAGACGATCCGGGAGCGCATCGAGGCCACCGTGCCCGATCCGGTCGCCGCGGGCATGCTGGCGGCGCTGGCCATCGGCGACCAGGGCGCGATCGACCGCGCCGAGTGGGAGGTCTTCCGGGTCACGGGCGTGGCGCACCTGATGTCGATCTCGGGCCTGCACGTGACGCTGTTCGCTTGGCTGGCGTCGGCGCTCGTCGGCCGGGCCTGGCGCGGCTTCCCGCGGCTGATGCTGGCCCTGCCGGCGCCGCAGGCCGCGCGCTGGGGCGGGCTGCTTCTGGCCACGGCCTATGCGGTGCTGGCCGGCTGGGGCGTGCCGGCGCAGCGCACGGTGCTGATGCTGGCCGTCGTCGTGCTGCTGCGCAGTGCGGGGCGGCGCTGGCCGGGGCCGCTGGTGCTGCTGGCGGCGGCGGTCGCGGTGACGCTGGTCGACCCCTGGGCCTTGCTGCAGCCGGGCTTCTGGCTCTCCTTCGTGGCGGTGGCGCTGCTCATGGTCTCCGATCCGCGCCCGCCGCAGGAGACCGCCGCCGGCCGCGGGTTCGGCGCCGTCGGCGCGGCGCTGCGCCAGGGGCTGCGCACGCAGGCGGTGGCCACCGTCGGGCTGGCGCCGCTGTCGCTGCTCTTCTTCCAGCAGGTCTCGCTGGTGGGCTTCGTCGCCAACCTGGTGGCGATTCCACTGGTGACGCTGCTGGTGATGCCGCTGTCGCTGCTGGGCGTGCTGCTGCCGCCGCTGTGGCGGCTCGACGCGCTGCTGGCGGGCGCCCTGCTGCACGGCCTGGGCGCGCTTTCCGCACTGCCCTGGGCGCAGTGGACGGTGCCGGCGGCGCCGGCCTGGGCCGCGCTGCTCGGCGTGGCCGGCGGGCTGGTGCTGGTGCTGCCGCTGCCCTGGCGGCTGCGCCTGCTCGGGCTGCCGCTGCTGCTGCCGCTGCTGGCGCCGGCCGTCGAGCGTCCGCCGCCGGGGCGCTTCGAGATGCTGGCGCTCGACGTCGGCCAGGGCACGGCGGTGCTGGTGCGCACGCACGGCCACCTGTTGGTCTACGACACGGGGCCGCAGTACGGCATCGAAGCCGATGCCGGCGAGCGCGTGCTGGTGCCGCTGCTGCGCGCGCGCGGCGAGCCGCACATCGATCGGCTGGTGCTCAGCCATCGCGATACCGACCACGTCGGCGGCGCAGCCTCGCTGCTGCAGCGCGTGCCGGTGCGGGCGCTCAGCAGCTCGCTTGCCGACGAGCATCCGCTGCGCGCCGTCCCCGTCCCGCAGGAGCGCTGCCGTGCCGGCCAGGCCTGGCAGTGGGACGGCGTGGACTTCGAGCTGCTGCACCCGGACGGTGATGCCGCGGGTGCCGCGGGTGCCGCGCCCAAGCCCAACGCCCTGAGCTGCGTGCTGCAGGTGCGCGGCGCGCAGGGCTCGGCGCTGCTGGCCGGCGACATCGAGCGCGCGCAGGAGCTGGCGCTGGTCGAACGGCTGGGACCCCGGCTGCGCTCCGACGTGCTGCTGGTGCCGCACCACGGCAGCCGCACCTCGTCCAGCGGCAACTTCATCGTCGCCGTGGCGCCGCGGGTGGCGCTGGTGCAGGCCGCGTACCGCAGCCGCTTCGGCCACCCGGCGCCGGAGGTGGTGGCGCGCTATGTCACGCACGGCGTGGCGCTGGTGCGCAGCGACCGCTGCGGCGCCTGGAGCTGGCGCGCCGACGGCTCGATGCACTGCCAGCGCGAGCTCGATGCGCGCTACTGGCACCATGCACGCGCCGCTTCGCCGCGTGCAGATGCCGCGTCGGGCAACCCCCGCTGAGCCCGGGGCCGCAACGCCGCCGCCTATGATGCCGGGCATGCCCTGGCTGCGCTTCCTGCCGCTCCTGCTGTGCTGCGCGGCGGCGCAGGCGCCGGCGCAGTCCCTGGGCACGACGCCCCCGGTCGCGCCGCCGCAGGCCGAGCGCCGGGGGGGCGCCGCGGCCGCGCCCGCCGGCCAGCGGCACGACGAGTACCAGTGGCTGCGTGACGACGACGCGCGCGCCAAGCGCCCGGACGTGCTGCGCCACCTCGAGGCCGAGAACCGCTACACCGAGGCCGTGCTCGCCCCGCTGCGGCCGCTGCGCGAGAAGCTGCAGCAGGAAATGCTGGCGCGCATCGTGCCCGAGCAGGCGAGCGTCCCGGTGTACGACAACGGCTGGTGGATCTGGCGGCAGTACGCCGCCGGTGTCGACCACCCGCGCGTGATGCGTCGGCGCGGCACGCCCGCGGGCCCCGACGCGGCGGCCCGTGCCGAAGTGCTGCTGGACCTGCCGCAGCACGCGATCGCGCAGCGCAGCTACAGCCTCGGCCAGGTGCAGGCGAGCCCCGACGGGCGCTGGCTCGCCTGGACCGAGGATGTGCGTGGGCGCGGCAGCTTCGACCTCTACATCCAGGACCTGCAGACGCGGCGCCTGCTGCCCGAGCGCATCCGCGGCGTGCAGGAGGGCTTTGCCTGGGCCGCCGACAACCGCACGCTGTTCTACGTGCGCCAGCATGCGCTGACGCTGCACCGCGGCGCCGTCTGGCGCCACCAGCGCGGCAGCGACGCTGCCGCCGACGTGCTGGTGCACGACGAGGACGACGCGGCGATGTTCGTCGGCGTGCGCGCCAGCGCCTCGCGGCGCCAGGTGCTGATCGACATCTTCGGCGCCGACAGCACCGAGCTGCGCGCGGTGCCCGCCGATGCGCCGGCAGAGCCCGCGCGCGTGCTGCTGCCGCGGCGCGCGGGGGTGCGCATCCAGGCCGAGCATGTCGGCGCGCGCTGGCTGCTGCGCAGCAACGCCGCGGCGCCCGACTTCGAGCTGCTGGCGGCCGACGACCTCGGCAGGCCCGAGCGCTGGCGCAAGCTGCTGCCGGCGCGCCCGGGCGTGGTGCTCGAAGGCGTGCAGGCCTTCGAAGCGGCGATCGTCGTCGAGGAGCGCGTGCAGGCACGGCGCCGCGTGCGCGTGCTCGACCTCGAAGGGCAAGAACGCCGCGTCATCGACGCCGCGGCCGGCGGCACCGTGGCGTTGAGCGAGAGCCGCGACGCGCGTGCCACGCGCGTGCAGGTGGTGCAGCAGTCGCTCGTGCAGGCGCCCGTGACGCTGGAGCTCGGCCTGAGCCAGGGGCGCGAGCTGTCACGACGGCAGGAGCCGGTGCCGGGGCACGATCTCTCGCCCTACCGCAGCGAGCTGCTGTGGGCGACGGCGCGCGACGGCGCGCGCGTGCCGGTGACCGTCGCCTGGCGCGAAGGGCGCGTGCGCCGCGACGGCAGCGCGCCGCTGCTGCTCGAGGGCTACGGCGCCTACGGCGAGAGCCTCGAGCCGCTCTTCGGCGTGCAGCGCCTGTCGCTGCTCGAGCGCGGCTTCGTGATCGCGCTGGCGCATGTGCGCGGCGGCGGCGAGCTCGGCCGCGCCTGGTACGAGGCCGCGCGCGGTGCGGCCAAGCCGCGCAGCTTCGACGATTTCGTCGACGTGACCGACTACCTCGTCGCCGAACGCTGGGCGGCGCCGGGCAAGGTCTTCGCCCAGGGCGCCTCGGCCGGCGGCCTGCTGGTCGCCGCGGTCGCCAACCGGGCGGGCGCGCGCTACCGCGGCATGGTGCTGGAGATGCCCTTCGTCGACGTGCTGGGCGCGATGCTCGACCCGACGCTCGCGCTCACCGCGCCCGAGTGGAGCCAGTGGGGCGACCCGCGCGAGCGCGCCGGCCACGAGGCGCTGGCGGCCTGGTCGCCCTACGACAACATCGCCGCGCGCGACTACCCGGCCATGCTCGTGACGACCGCGCTGTGGGACACCCGCGTGCCCTTCGACGGCCCGGCGCGCTATGTCGCGCGGCTGCGCGCGCGCAAGACCGGCCGCAACCCGGTGCTGCTGCACGTGGAGATGAATGCCGGTCACGACGGTGAGGCCGGCTTGCACGAGCGCCCGCGGCAGTGGGCGCGGCAGTATGCTTTGTTCCTCGATCTCGCCGGACTCGGAGCGGCGGCAGGGGCGCCTGCCTCGACGCCATCCGCCGGTTCCGCCGAGGCCGCCGCCGTCCTGCCCGAGGGCGAGAAGATGCGTGGCGGCATCAAGCTCACGCGCTGAACCGCGCGCCGCTCGCGTCCACGTCCGTGGCGCGAAGGCGCGACCCTTGCGATGGCCCAGTACTTCGAAGTCCACCCGCTGAACCCGCAGCCCCGGCTGCTGCGCCAGGCGGCCCAGATCCTGCAATCCGGCGGCCTGGCCGCCGTGCCCACCGATTCGAGCTATGCGCTCGTCTGCCGCTTGGACGACAAGGCCGCCGCCGAGCAGCTGCGGCGCGTGCGCGGCGTCGACGACAAGCACCATCTCACGCTGCTGTGCCGCGACCTCTCCGAGCTCGCCAGCCATGCGCGCGTGGACAACCGCCAGTACCGCATCCTCAAGCTCGGCACGCCCGGGCCCTACACCTTCATCCTGGAGGCGACCAAGGAGGTGCCGCGCCGCCTGAGCCACCCGTCGCGGCGCACCATCGGCCTGCGCGTGCCGGCGCACGAGGCGCTGCAGGAATTGCTGGCGGAGTTCGGCGCGCCGCTGCTGGGCACGACGCTGATTCCGCCCGGGCAGACCGAGCCGCTGAACGATGCGCAGCAGATCCGCGAGCGCTACGAGAAGCTGGTGCAGGCGGTGGTCGACGCCGGCGCCTGCCCGATGGCGCCGACGACCGTGATCGACCTCACCGGCAGCGAGCCGGTGCTCATGCGCCAGGGGCGGGGCGATTCGGCGCGGCTGGGCTTGTAGACGGCCGCACCCCGCCGCCGAAGCGTCGAGCCCGGGCTCAGCGTCGACGCGCGCGCTTCTTCTTGCCCGTGCCCCGATGCGGCATCGAGGCGCCCGCGGCCGGCGCGATGTTCGCGCCAGCGGCACGCGCCGCTGGCGCGGCGCTCGCTGCCTTCTGGCCGATCCGGCCTTCGGTGCCGTTGATCAGCTTGCGCATGTTGCCGCCGTGGCGCCACAGCAGCAGCAGGCTCATGGCGATCAGCGGCAGCAGCGCGGCGCCGCCGCCCCAGATGAGCATCTGGTAGAAGGGCGCGAACACCGCCGCGGCGATCGCCGCCAGCGACGAGTAGCGAAAGAAGGCGGCGATGATCAGCCAGGTGGCCAGCGTGGCCAGGCCAAGCAGCGGGTTCAGGCCGAGCAGCACGCCGGCCGCGGTGGCCACGCCCTTGCCGCCCTGGAAGCGGAAGAAGACCGGAAACAGATGGCCGAGGAAGGCCGCGAAGCCCACCCAGGCCACCGTGGCTTCGCCAAAGCCCAGGCGCGGCGCCAGCAGGCCCGCTGCCAGCACCGGCACGAAGCCCTTGAGCGCGTCGAGGGCCAGGGTGAGCACCGCCGCGGTCTTGTTGCCCGAACGCAGCACGTTGGTCGCGCCCGGGTTCTTCGAACCGTAGCTGCGCGGGTCGGACAGGCCCATGACCCGGCTGACGATGACGGCAAAGGACAGCGAGCCGATCAGGTAGGCAATGGCAACGGCGGCGAGGCTGCTGAGGTAGTCCATGGCGAGGTTCGGGGCGGGCGCAGGCGCGGGCGCGGCAAGACAGCGGCGCAGTGTAGACGGCGCGCAGTCTCGACCATGCGCCCTACCATGCGCCATCGCCGTCCCACGATGGAGGTTCCCGTGTCGAGCATCGAAGCCCGCCTGCAGGCCCTTGGCCTGAGCTTGCCTGCGCCGCTGCAACAGCCCCCCGGCGCCAGCCTGCCTTTCCCCTGGGTGCGCGTCGCGGGCGAGCGCGCCTTCATCTCCGGCCACGGTCCGACCGAGGCCGACGGCTCGCTGGCGCAGCCGCTGGGCAAGGTGGGTGCGGCGGTGACGCCCGAGCAGGCCTACCGGGCGGCGCGGCTCACCGCCCTTGCCATGCTCGGCAGCCTGGCGCGCACCCTGGGCAGCCTGGACCGCATCGCCTGCTGGCTGCGCGTCTTCGGCATGGTCAACTCGGCGCCGGGCTTCCAGCGCCAGCCCGCCGTCATCAACGGCTTCAGCGATCTCATCCTCGAGGTCTTCGGCCCCGAGCGCGGCGCGCACGCGCGCAGCGCCGTGGGCATGGCCGAGCTGCCTTTCGGCATCCCGGTGGAGATCGAAGGCGAGGTGCTGCTGCGCAGCGACCGCTAGCGCGTGGGTCGCGACGCGCAGCGAGCGTTCAGCCGCGGCCGCGCGGCGGGCTGCCGCCGCCGGCGCGCGGGCCACGCGGCGCGCCGTCGCGGCGCGGTGCGGCGGTGCGCGGGCCGGCCGGCGCCGGGGCGCGAGCCCCTGCCGGCCGAGGCGCCGTCCTGCCGCCGCCGCCGCCTCCAGCACGCCCACCGCCCGGCCTGCCGCCACCGCCGCCGGCGTGGCGCTTGGTGCCGCCGACGCCGATCGTCATGCGGCCGAGCACGATGGGCTCGGCGCGCTCCCCGGCCGGTGCCTCGAAGCCCGGCACGATCTCGCGCGCAATGCGGTTGCGCGTGAGCTTCTCGATGTCGGCGAGGAAGATCTCCTCGTCCAGGCAGACCAGCGAGACCGCCTCGCCGCTGGCGCCGGCGCGGCCGGTGCGGCCGATGCGGTGCACGTAGTCCTCGGGCACGTTGGGCAGCTCGAAGTTGACGACGTGCGGCAACTGGTCGATGTCGATGCCGCGCGCGGCGATGTCGGTGGCCACCAGCACCTGCAAGTCGCCGCTCTTGAAGTCGGCCAGGGCCTTGGTGCGCGCGCCCTGGCTCTTGTTGCCGTGGATCGCCATCGCGCTGATGCCCTGGCCGTTCAGGTACTCGGCGAGGCGGTTGGCGCCGTGCTTCATGCGCGTGAAGACGAGCACCTGGTGCCAGTCGCCCTTGCGGATGAGGTGCGCGAGCAGTTCCTTCTTGCGCTCGCGCCCGACCGGGTGCACCTTCTGCGCGATGGTGTCGGCGGTGGCGTTGCGCCGCGCCACCTCGATCAGCGCGGGCTGGTTCAGCAGCCGGTCGGCCAGCGCCTTGATGTCGTCGCTGAAGGTGGCCGAGAAGAGCAGGCTCTGCTTCTTCGCCGGCAGGACGGCGAGCACCTTCTTGATGTCGTGGATGAAGCCCATGTCCAGCATGCGGTCGGCCTCGTCGAGCACGAACACCTGCACGTGCGAGAGGTCCAGCGTGCCCTGGCCGTGGTGGTCGAGCAGGCGCCCGGGCGTGGCCACCAGGATGTCGACGCCGCGGCGCAGCTTGTCGATCTGCGGCTGCATGCCCACGCCGCCGAACATCACCATGCTGGACAGCGGCAGGTGCTTGCCGTAGGTGCGCACGCTCTCCTCGACCTGCGCGGCGAGCTCGCGCGTGGGGGTGAGGATGAGCGCGCGGATGGCGACGCGGCCGCGCGCATCGCGCACGGGCTTCTGTTCGGACAGCCGCTGCAGCAGCGGCAGCGTGAAGCCGGCGGTCTTGCCGGTGCCGGTCTGCGCGCCGGCGAGCAGGTCGCCGCCGCCGAGCACGGCGGGAATCGCCTGCGCCTGGATCGGCGTGGGCGTGTCGTAGCCCTGCTCGCGAACGGCGCGCAGGATCGGCTCGGACAGGCCGAGGTCCTTGAAGTTCATGTCGGAAAGGGGTCCGTGTCGGACCAGCGTTCGCGGCGCGCGGTCGCCCGCAAGGGGGCGTTCCAGTCCAAGGCCGCGAGGGACGAGGGGGAGCCGGATTCGGCTGCGCGCCGGCAGACTGGGCTTCGGTGCGCAGCCGGCATTGTAGGTGCAAGCCGGCATCTGCCGCTTGCCGCGCGTCTCGCGCCAGGGGAAGAGGCGCCGCGCGCCGGCTTCAGTGCGCCAGTCCCTGTGCCACGGCAAAGCGCGTCAGGCTGGCCACGTCGTGCAGGTCCAGGCGGGCGATCAGCTCGGCGCGGTGGTACTCGACCGTCTTCACGCTCACGCCCAGGCTGCGCGCGATCTGCTTGTTCGATTGCCCGCGCGCCAGCAGCGTGAGCACGTCGCGCTGCCGCCCGGTCAGTGCCGGCGTCGTGCGCTCCTGCTCGCGCAGCGCCGCGGCGATCGCGGGGCTGAGCCAGCGGTGGCCGGCGGCGACGCCCTGCAGCGCCTGCTGCAGTTCCTCGTGCACGAAGTCCTTGCCGATGAAGCCGCAGGCGCCGGCGCGCAGGGCCGCTCGGACCACCTCGGGTTGCGTGCGCTCCGACAGCACGAGGATGCGCAGCCGCGGCTGCAGGTCGAGCAGCGCGCGCGCCAGCGCCAGGCCCTCGAGCTCCTGCGGCATCGCCGCGCCGCCGCCGGGGGTGCTGCCCGCAGCAGCGGGAGGCAGCAGGTGCAGATCGAGCAGCACCAGGTCGGGCCGCTGTTCGATGCAGGCCTGCACCGCGGCCTCGGCGCTGGCGGCGGTGCCGACGCACTGCCACTCGGGCATGGCTTCCAGCAAGGCCGCGACGCCGGCGCGCACGAGCAACTGGTCGTCGACGATCAGTGCGCGCTTGGGGGCGTGGGTCTGGGTCTGCATGGCGGCCGATGCTCGGGGCTTGCCCGGGACATCGGCCGCACACGGGCGAACTGAAGCCCGTGGCCGCGACTTCTGCCCGCGTCGCGGCCGCTTTGCGGGATTCAACCCATCGGCATCGGCTGGCGGTCGTTGAGGCGGATCCAGCCGCGCCCGATGCGGTAGATCGCCCAGGCGCCGAGGACGAGCAGCCCCAGCACCCAGGTGCCGAAGCCGATGATCACCAGCGTCAAGGGCAGCGAGATGACACCGACGATCAGTGCCCACAGCAGCGCATACCAGAAGGTGCGGATCTGCCAGCTGAAGTGCGATTCCAGCCAGGTGCCGCGCGCCTGCCCGCGGTAGACGTAGTTGATGATCACCGCGACGATGGACGGCCAGCCGAACAGGAAGGCGCCGACGACGGTGGCCGCGCCGAAGGCGCCGATCGCCAGGCCCAGCGCGTGCAGGCCGTAGACGATGTGGGTGATGCGCAGCAGCGAGCCTTCGTCCCCGCTGGTGGTGATGACGGAACCGTTCAATGCGTCCTCCCGATGCCGGACCTCCCGACGCCCCCGATCTTGCACCGGCGCCGGCCGATTTCAAGGCGCCGTGCGACCGGGCGGCGATTGCGCGGGCCGAGGTGCGCGGGCGGATGACCGGCGATAATGCCCGGTTCGGCGCGTCCGCGTACGCGCCCACGCCCACGCCCTGCGGCGCCGCGACGGCCCGCGCGTTCCCTCGTTTCCCGATCTTCCTCCAGGACCGCGGTCCTGCATCGCCATGGCCCAGTACGTTTTCACCATGAACCGCGTCGGCAAGATCGTGCCGCCGAAGCGGCAGATCCTCAAGGACATCAATCTGTCCTTCTTCCCCGGCGCGAAGATCGGCGTGCTGGGCCTCAACGGCTCGGGCAAGTCGACGCTGCTGAAGATCATGGCCGGGCTGGACAAGGACATCGAGGGCGAGGCGGTGCCGATGCCCGGCCTGAAGATCGGCTACCTCCCGCAGGAGCCCGAGCTCGACCCCGGGCAGACCGTGCGCGAGGCGGTGGAGCAGGGCATCGGCGGCGTGCTGGCGGCCAAGAAGCGCCTCGACGAGGTCTATGCCGCCTACGCCGAGGAGGACGCCGACTTCGACGCCCTCGCCGCCGAGCAGGCCGAGCTCGAAGCCGTCATCGCCGCCGCCGGCAGCGAGAACACCGACCTGCAGCTCGAGCTCGCCGCCGACGCGCTGCGCCTGCCGCCCTGGGACGCCAGGATCGGCCTGCTCTCGGGCGGCGAGAAGCGCCGCGTGGCCCTGTGCCGGCTGCTGCTGAGCAAGCCCGACATGCTGTTGCTGGACGAGCCGACCAACCACCTCGACGCCGAATCGGTGGAGTGGCTCGAGCATTTCCTGCAGCGCTTCCCGGGCACGGTGGTCGCGATCACCCACGACCGCTACTTCCTCGATAACGCCGCGGAGTGGATCCTCGAGCTCGACCGCGGCCAGGGCATCCCCTGGAAGGGCAACTACTCCGACTGGCTGGAGCAGAAGGAGAAGCGCCTGGAGGTCGAGCAGAAGAAGGAGGACGCGCGCATCAAGGCGATGAAGGAGGAGCTGAAGTGGGTGCGCTCCAACGCCAAGGGCCGCCAGACCAAGAGCAAGGCGCGCCTGGCGCGCTTCGAGGAACTCTCGGACACCGACTACCAGCGCCGTAACGAGACCAACGAGATCTTCATCCCGGTGGCCGAGCGCCTGGGCAACGAGGTGATCGAGTTCAAGGGCGTGAGCAAGAGCTTCGGCGAGCGCCTGCTGATCGACAACCTCAGCTTCAAGGTGCCGCCGGGCGCCATCGTCGGCATCATCGGCCCCAACGGCGCGGGCAAGTCGACGCTCTTTCGCATGATCCAGGGCGTCGAGCAGCCCGACTCCGGCGAGGTGCTGATCGGCAAGACCGCCCGCCTGGCCTTCGTCGACCAGAGCCGCGAGAGCCTGGCCAACGAGAAGACGGTGTGGGAGGACGTCTCGGGCGGCCTCGACAACATCGTCGTCGGCCCCTTCGTCATGCCCAGCCGCGCCTATCTCGGGCGCTTCAACTTCAAGGGCAACGACCAGCAGAAGCGGGTGGGCAACCTCTCCGGCGGCGAGCGCGGGCGCCTGCACCTGGCCAAGACGCTGGCGCGCGGCGGCAACGTGCTGATGCTCGACGAGCCCAGCAACGACCTCGACGTCGAGACGCTGCGCGCGCTGGAGGAAGCGCTGCTCGAGTTCGCCGGCAGCGCGATGGTCATCAGCCATGACCGCTGGTTCCTCGACCGCATCTGCACGCACATCCTGGCCGCCGAGGGCGACTCGCAGTGGTTCTTCTACGCCGGCAACTACCAGGAATACGAGGCCGACAAGGTCAAGCGCCTGGGCGAGGAGGGCGCGCGTCCCAAGCGTGTGCGCTTCAAGGGCATCCATTGACGCGCCCGGGTCCTCGGGCTTCGACACCATGAGCAGAACACTCTTCCCGGGCGTGCTTGCCCTGGCCACCGCGCTGGCTGCCGCCGGTTGCGCCAACCTGCCCGGCGCCGCGTCCGGCGCCGGGACTGCCGCGGCGGCGCCGGCCGTGGCCGCGACGGCGGCGAGCGCGGCGTCCGCGACCGCTTCGGCAAGCGTCGCGGCGCGGGCGCCCGGCGCCGCGCCCGCGCCGCCCGGGCAGCCGCAGGCCTTCGGCACCGTCGTCAAGGACGCGCGGCGCATCGACGGTCTCATCACCGTCTGGCAGAAGGACGACAAGTTCTGGTTCGAGCTGCGGCCCGAGGACTTCGGCAAACCGCTCTTCTTCGGCCCCAAGATCGCGCAGGGCATCGGCGAGCGTGGCCTCTTCGGCGGCACCATGATCGGGCGCTGGGGCAGCTTCGGGCGCCAGCAGACGGTCGAGTTCCGGCGCGTGCACAACCAGGTGCAGCTGCTGGCGCGCAACACCTCCTTCGACGCCGCCGACGGCACGCCCGAGGGCCGCGCCGTCGGCGCAGGCTTCTCGGCCAGCCTGCTGGGAAGCAGCGCGGTGGCGAGCCAGCCGCACCCGGACCGCAAGAGCGTGCTCGTCGAAGCCAACCCGATGCTGCTGGCGGATCTGCTGGGCCTGGGCATGCGGCTGCAGCGGACCTACCGCCAGAACTACGCCATGGACCGCGCGAACTCGGCCATCACCGCGGCGCGCGGCCAGGCCGGCGAAACCGTCTTCGAGGTGCAGGCGCACTTCGCCACCGCGGTGCTGGCCCAGCCCGGGCCCACGCCCACGCCCGTGCCGGCGGCACTGCTGCCGAGCGAGCCGCGCTCGCTGCCCGACGCGCGCAGCCTCTTCCTCGGCCTGCACTACGCCTTCGCCGAGTTGCCGGCGCAGCCGATGGCGCGGCGCCGTGCCGATCCGCGCGTGGGCCACTTCACGACCAACGTCGCAGATTTCGGGAACGACCTCGCGCGCACGCCGCAGCGCCGCTACGTCAACCGTTGGCGCCTGGAGAAGAAGGATCCGGCGGCCGCGCTCTCCGAGCCGGTGAAGCCGATCACCTTCTGGCTCGACCGCAGCATTCCGCTGAAGTATCGCGACGCCGTCCTGCGCGGCGTGCTCAACTGGAACACGGCGTTCGAGAAGATCGGCTTCAAGAACGCCATCGTCGCCAGGATCCAGCCCGACGACGCCGCCTTCGACACGCTCGACGTCGCCGCTGCCTCGCTGCGCTGGATGACCAACGCCAGCCCGACCTTCGGCGCCATCGGCCCGAGCCAGGTCGACCCGCGCAGCGGCGAGATCCTCGATGCCGACATCGGCATCGAGAGCCTGTCCTCGCGCAATCTGCGTGCCTTGCGCTCGCAGGTGCTGGCCAGCCGCGAGTCGCACGACTGGTCGCGCCTGATGCAGTTCGGCGCCGCGGCGCACGACGCTGAAGGCGTCGACGCCGCCGCCGTGGCGGCCTGCGATCACGCGGACTTCGCCGCCGAGCAGCTGGCCTACGCGCTGGACGTGCTCGAGGCGCGCGGCGAGATCGATCCGGACAGCCCCGAGGCCGAAGCCTTCGTCCTCGACTACCTCACCGACGTGACGATGCACGAGGTCGGCCACACGCTGGGCCTGCGCCACAACTTCCGCAGCTCGCGCGCCTACTCGCTGGCGCAGATGAACGACCCGGAGTTCGTGCGCGCCAACGGCCTCGCCGGCTCGGTGATGGAGTACGCGCCGCTGAACCTGGCCGTGCCCGGCGCGCCCGCGGTGCCCGCCTTCCAGAAGAACCTCGGGCCCTACGATGACTGGGCCATCGAGTACGCGTACAAGCCCATGCCGCCGGGCGCCACGGCCGAGCAGGAGGAAGCCGAATTGCAGCGCATCGCTGCACGCAGCGCCGAGCCGCAGCTGGCCTACGGCACCGACGAGGACAACGGCCTGGGCATCGACCCCGAGTCGCTCATCTTCGATCTCGGCGACGACCCGGTGGCCTTTGCCGAGCAGCGCATCGCGATCGCCCGCGAGCTGCTGCAGCGCCAGGTCACGCGCGAGCTCGATCCCGAGGCCGACTACGCCGTGCTGCGGCGCTCGGTCGGCTACGCGATCCGCGAGATGGGCCGCGCGGCGGGCGTGCTCGCGCGCCAGATCGGCGGCGTGCGCACGCTGCGTGATTTCCCCGGCAGCGGGCGTGACCCGCTGCAGCCCGTGGCGCCCGCGCAGCAGCGCGCAGCGCTGCAGGCGCTCTCGCGCGATTTCCTCACCGCGGACGCGCTGCAGCTGCCGCCGGCGCTGCAGCGGCGCCTGGCGCCCGACTACATGGAGCGCACCGACGCCCTCTTCGGCGGCGAGACGAACCTGGCGACCGACTTTTCGCCGACGGGTCAACTGCTGGAGATGCAGCGTGCGCTGCTGGCGCAGCTGATGAGCGACGGCGTGGCGCAGCGCGTGCTCGACGGCGTCGGCAAGGCCGAGCCCGGGCAGGCGCTGGCGCTGTCCGAACTCTACGAACAGCTTGCGCGCGACGTCTGGAGCGAGCTCGACGCGAAGTCGGGCGACATCGGCGCGCCGCGGCGCGAGCTGCAGCGCGAGCATGCCGCGCGCCTGGCCGCCGTGCTGCTGCGCCCGACCGCGCAGGGCCGCGCCGACCAGCGCAGCCTGCTGCGCCAGCAGGCGCGCGAACTGCTCGCGCGCATCGAAGGCACGCAGCGCCGCCGCGGCCTGAGCGCCGAGGCGCGCGCGCACCTCGCCGACGTCGCCGAACTGCTGCGCCAGGGCCTGAACGCGCGCATCAACCGGCCGGTGTGACGGCCCCGGATTCGGGCCCTTCGAGCCTCGCGTCGAGGGCTCGCGCCGCGCCGTACCGCCGCCCGATCCACGCCGCCCCGCGCACGCCCGAGGCGTCGCCGTGCCGTGCCGGCAGCAGTCGCGTGCGCACCGGGTCGCGGTGGCCGCCGCTGAAGACCCAGCGGCTCCACAACGCCGGCACGCGTTCGTAGAGCTGCGCGATCCGGGAGAGGCCGCCGCCGAGCACGATGACGTCGGGGTCGAGCAGGTTGATGACGCCGGCCAGGGCCCGCGCCAGGCGCGAGGCATGGCGCTCGAGCGTGGCCTGCGAGGCGACATCGCCCGCGCCCGCGGCGGCTGCAATGGCTTCGGCGCCGAGCCTGCGGCCGGTGTGCGCCTCGTGGTCGCGTGCCAGCGCCGGGCCGCTGAGCAGGGTCTCGATGCAGCCAGCCTGCCCGCAGTAGCAGCTTGGGGCCGGGTCCTCGCCGACGACCGCCCAGGGCAGCGGGTTGTGGCCCCACTCGCCGGCCAGGCCGTTGACGCCGCGCAGCACGCGGCCGTGCACCGCGATGCCCGCACCGACGCCGGTGCCCAGAATCGCGGCGAAGACGACTTCGGCGCCGGCCCCGGCACCGTCGGTGGCTTCGCTCAGCGCCAGGCAGTTGGCGTCGTTGGCGATCACGAGCGGCGTCTGCAGCCGCTCCTGCAGGTCGCGCTGCAGCGCGCGGCCGTTGAGGCAGGTCGTGTTGCTGTTCTTCAGCAGGCCTTCGGGCGTGAGGCTGCCCGGGGTTCCGAGGCCCAGGGTGAAGGGCAGGGCGCTCGCGTCTTCGGCGCGCCGCACCAGGGCGACGATGGCATCGAGGATGGCGTCGTAGCCGGCGCCCGGCGTGGGCACGCGCTCGCGCCAGTGCTCGCGGTTCTCGGCGTCGAGCAGCAAGGCCTCGATCTTGCTGCCGCCAAGGTCGATGCCCAGCGCCCGCGGCGCGGACTCGTGCCGGCCGGTCGTCACAGGGGCTGCGTGCGTTCCTGGAGCCAGGCGAGCGCTGCGCCCTGCAGGCGCGGGGCCAGCCGCTTCCGCACGGTGGCGTGGTAGGCGTCGAGCCAGGCGATGTCGTCGGCGCGCAGCAGCGTGCGCTCGATGCAGCGCGTGTCGATGGGGCACAGCGTCAGCGTCTCGAATTCCAGGTACTCGCCGAAGCCGCCGTCGACATCCTGCGTCGCGGCGACGTTCAGCACGAGGTTCTCGATGCGCACGCCCCATTGGCCGCTGCGGTAGAGGCCGGGCTCGATGCTCGTGATCATCCCCGGCTCCATCGCCATCTCGGGCGTGGGCACGGCGCGGCTGATGCTCTGCGGGCCTTCGTGCACGTTGAGGAAGCAGCCCACGCCGTGGCCGGTGCCGTGGCCGTAGTCCAGGCCGTGCTGCCACAGCGGCGCGCGCGCGATCGCGTCCAGCATCGGCGACAGCGTGCCGCGCGGGAAGCGCGTGCGCGAGAGCGCAATCGTGCCCTGCAGCACCCGCGTGTAGTCGCGCTTCATCGCCGCGCTCACCGCGCCGATCGGCCACACGCGCGTGATGTCGGTGGTGCCGCCGAGGTACTGGCCGCCGCTATCGATGAGCAGCAGGCCGTCGCCCTCGATGCGCGAGAAGGCCTCGGGCGTGGCGTGGTAGTGCGGCAGCGCGCTGTTGGCGTTGAAGCCGGCGATGGTGGAGAAGCTCGTGCCGACGAAGCCGGGGCGGCGCGCCCGCGCCTCGGTGAGCCGCGTGTCCACCTGCAACTCGTCCCAGGGCTCGCCGCGCGCCATCGAGGCCTCGAACTCGGCGTAGAACTCGCACATCGCGACACCGTCCTCGACCATCGCCTGGCGCACGTGCGCGGCCTCGGCCTCGCTCTTGCGGCTCTTGGCCAGGGTGCTCGGGTTGATGGCCTCGACGACGCGAACCTGGCTGGCGGCGGCCTGGCGCAGCCCGTAGGTGACGCGCCTGCCGTCCAGCAGCAGCACGCTGCCCTCGGGCAGGTCGGCCAGCGCTCGCGCCGCCTGCGCGTAGGGCGCCAGGCGCACGCCGTCGGCGGCGAGCGCGCGCGCCAGCGCCTCGTCGACCTTGCCGACGCCGACGAAGAGCGTGGCACTCACGGTGTCGATGAGCAGGTGGGCGAGGAACACCGGGTTGTGGCTGACGTCGCTGCCGCGCAGGTTGGTGATCCAGGCGATGTCGTCGAGGGTGCTGACGAAGTGGTGCGTGGCGTCGTGGCGCGTCATGCCCTCGCGCACCGCGGCGAGCTTGGCCGCGCGCGGCGTGCAGGCCTCGGGTGGGCGATGTTCGTACACCGGTGCCGAGGGCAGGGTGGGGCGCTCGGGCCAGGCGGCGTCGACGAGGTCCAGGTCCGTGCGCAGGCGCACGCCGGGTTTCTCGAGCGCGGCCTGCAAGGCCTGCGCCGCGGCCAGGCCCAGCACCTGACCATCGACGGCGACGCTGCTGCCGGCGCGGACGTTGGCGGCGAGCCAGTCGACATGCGCCGCCGCGGTGCCGGTGGGGATCTTCTCCAGGGCGATGCCGCTGCCGGCGAGTTCGCGCTCGGCCTGGTCCCAGTAGCGGCTGTCGGCGAAGAGGCGGGCGTCATCGGCGGTGACGACCAGCGTGCCCATCGAGCCGGTGAAGCCGGAGAACCACTCGCGCGCCTGCCAGTGCCCGGGCAGGTATTCCGAGAGATGCGGGTCGGCCGAGGGCACCAGCAGCGCCTGCACGCCGGCTCGCGCCATCGCCTCGCGCAGGCGTTGCAGGCGCAGGCGGACGAGCGGGGTGCGGGTGTCCATGCAGGGCTCCGAAGGCCAGACGAAGCCCACGATTCTAGGTTTGGCTGCGCGCCCGCGTCACTCGCCCGCTGCAAGCCGGGGCGAGCGTCTCGACCAAGAGAAACGGGCCCGACCATGCGGGCCCGTGCGGGCTTTGCGCGCCCGGGCGCGCGGCATCGGGCCGCAGCGCGCGGGTGGGGAGGTGCAGCCTCAGGCGCCGAGGGCCTTCACGTCGGCGAGCAGTGCGCCGGCGTCGGCGCCCATGGTGTCGTCGAGCATCGGGTACATCATCTGCTCTTCCTTCTGGTTGTGCGGCACCAGGATGTCGAACAGGGCCTTGGAGGCCTTCTGGTAGCCCGCGGCGTCCTTGGCCGCGACGGCGGCGTGCATCTGCTCGAGGATGGGACGCATGTCGTCGTGCTCCATCTTCATCTGCACGCTCGGGCCGCCCTCGCGCATGCCGGTGCGCTCCTCGAACGCCGGGAAGAGCAACTGCTCCTCCTGGTCGATGTGCCGTTGCAGGCGTTTGAGAAACTCGGCGCCCTCGCGCACCATGGTCGTGGCGTCTCCAGCCGCGGCGGCCGCCGTGGCGCGCTCGGCGATGGCGTCGATGTCGACGTGGTCCTGCTGCATGAAGTCGGAAATGACCGTCATCTTGGGTCTCTTCTCGTCTGGGGTTCGTCGGCTGCGGGCACCCGGGCAGCCCGGGCGCCCGCGGGGCACTCAGGCGGCGGTTGCTGGCGCGAGGTCGGGCGCGCGCTTGGAGATCGTGAACTGCGCCGTCGTCGGGCTGTTGGCACTGTTGCTCTCGTAGCGCGGCTTCGTGGCGCCGATCGCCGACCAGCGGCGGATCGGCTTGGCGCCGGACTCGCCTCCGAGCTGGGCCGCCGTCGGCGGGATCGGCTTGCCTTCGGCGATCAGCTTCTGCGCGCGGCGCAGGCCGAGGTAGGCCGCACCGTAGGCGCCGTTGAGCTGGCCCAGGCCGTCGGGGGCGACGCTGAAGGGGGCCTTGAGCGCGGTTTCCAGCGCCTTGATCATCGCCACGTTGTGCGTCATGCCGCCGGTGAGCATGTAGCCCGGCTCGAGGCCGACGCGGCGCATGAGCTGGATCGCACGTCCGCCCAGCGAGATCATTGCGCCCATCATGATGTCCTCGGCCGGGACGCCGTTGGCGAGGTGGTTGATGACCTCGGATTCGGCGAACACCGCGCACACGCTGCTGATGGTCTTGGGGTTGGTCGAGCGGATGGCGTAGGGGCCGATGTCCTGCGTCGTCAGGCCCAGGTAGCGCGCGGTCTTCTCGAGGAAGGCGCCGGTGCCGGCGGCACACTTGTCGTTGAGGCGGAAGGACTTGACGCGGCCCGCGCCGTCGACCTTGATCGCCTTGATGTCCTGGCCGCCGATGTCGAGGATCGTGCGCGTGTCCGGGAACAGTTGCACCGCGGCGTGGGCGTGCGCCGTCAACTCGGTGATCTGGGCGTGGCGGAAGGGCACCGAGAAGCGGCCGTAGCCGGTGGCGCCGACGTAGGTCACCTGCGCGGGCTCGACGCCGGCGTTCTTCAGCAGTTCTTCGAACACGAGTTCGGCCGCCTGCTGCACCTTGAAGCCGGTGCGACGCACCGCCTTGCCGGCGACGTTGCGGTCGCTGTCCAGCAGCACGGCCTTGGTGTAGGTGGAGCCGATGTCGATACCGGCAGCGTAGATCTTGCTCATGCCAATCTCCTCAGGCGGCCACGGCCGCGGCGGCTTCGGCCGTCTCGCCGCCGTTCAACACGTAGTCGCGCGCCATCAGCGCCGCGCCGAGGGCGCCGCAGAAGTGCGCGTCCGGGCTGACGTTGAGCGGCATCTCGATTTCCTGCTCGATGAGCTTGACCATCGCGACGTTGCGGCTCACGCCCCCGGTGAAGGTGACTTCCGCGTTCACGCCGACGCGGCGGGCCAGCGAGATGCAGCGCGCCGTGATCGCCTGGTGCACGCCCATCAGCACGTCCTCGGGCAGGATGCCCTTGGCCAGGTGGCTGATGATCTCGGACTCGGCGAACACCGTGCACGTGGTGGTGATGCGCACCGGGTTCTGCGACTTCAGCGCCAGCGCCCCGAGTTCGCCCAGCGACAGTTCGAGCGCGTAGGACGCCGCGCCGAGGAAGCGCCCGGTGCCCGCGGCGCACTTGTCGTTCATCGTGAAGTCGGCGACCTGGCCGTCGGGCTTGACGGCGATGGCCTTGGTGTCCTGGCCGCCGATGTCGATCACCGTGCGCGTGCCCGGGAACAGGTAGACGGCGCCGCGCGCGTGGCAGCTGATCTCCGTCACCTGCTGGTGGCCGAAGGTCACGTTGTAGCGGCCGTAGCCGGTGCTGCCGATGCGCGTGACCTGGTCGGCCGTGAGGCCGGCGTCGGCCAGCGCCTTGTCGAACGCGTCCTGCGCGATCGTCATCATGCTGGTTTCCATGTCGAGCAGGGCGCGCCCGACCATCTTGCCTTCCTCGTCCAGGATCACCGCCTTGGTCTGCGTGGATCCGACGTCGACACCGCCGAAATATTTCATGATTGGCTCTCCTCATGGGTGGTGGCGGCTTCCTTGCCGGCCGTGAGTGCGGAGCCGCCGCGTTGCTTGAGCGACTCGAAGAAGGCGTCGACGCGGTTCTTGATCTGCGCGTCGGACCAGTAGCGCGGGTCGATGAGGTCGGACTCGATGTAGAGGCTCGGCGTGCCCATCTTGTTGGTCAGGAAGTTGCGCGTGTCGGCCATGCCCGAGGACACGAAGCGGCAGCTCTTGATGCCGTGGAAGACGATGCCGTCGACGTCGTAGTCGCGGATCTGCTGCGCCAGGCGCTCGTGCGCGAAGAACTGGTTGGAGAGGCCGCGGTGCGCCGCCAGCGCCGTGACCTCGGCCAGGCTCTCGAGCGGTCGCGAGGTGTCGTAGGACATCTCGCCGGCATCCATGCCGCCGGCCGCGAAGGTGAGGTAGTCGGAGTAGGCGAAGACGCCGCCCCAGCTCTCGAACAGCTCGACCAGCCGGCGCATCGAGACGTAGCAGGGCGTGCCCGAGAACAGCAGGCGGAACTTCTCGTTGGGCACGCGACCCTCGCCGCGCGCGACCTTGGCGCGCAGCTGCTCCTCGAGGCGGCGCATGTACTCCACGCCCTCCTCGGTGCCGCGGTAGACGTTCATGATGCCGATGTAGGTCAGGCCGTCGAGCATCGCGTTGTACGGCGCCGGCGAGACACGGTTGAGCGCCATCACGTTGTTCCAGTGCTTGACCATTCGGTTGACGCGGTCCTGCACCTCGGCGAGGCGGTCGATGTCGAAGCGCTTGCCGGTGATCTTCTCGCAGCGCTCGATGAGGTCGCGGAACTGCGACTCCACCCACTGCGCGTCGGCGATGTGCTGCGCGTCACCCGGACGCACCTTCCAGTTGCCCGCGCGCTGCCCCGGCAGGTCCAGCGAGAAGGTGGGCGTGTTGAGCATGCGCTCCCAGATCTCGCCCCACTTGATGAAGGTCGCGCACATGTTGGACATGATGGCGATGTCGGCCTTGGGGATCAGGCCGGCGGGGTGCTTCTGCTCGCGCAGGATGAGGCCGACGTCGGCCTTCACGTAGGAGCAGACGTCGGGCGAGTAGCCGTAGTCCTCCGAGTCGCGCAGGTAGTCCTCCGAGACCTTGCGCACGCCGGTCTGCAGCGCGTTGATCTCGGGGAAGACGAGGTTGAAGTCGAAGCAGCGCAGGATCTCGATGGCGTTGCCCATCACGAAGACGTTGGCGACCTTCTCGCCGCGCTCGCGGCCGGCCTCCAGCTGTGCGTACCACTGCTTGAAGAGCTTCTGCCCTTCCAGGTGGCCGTTGAACTCGTCGGCGGGCGCCGGGGTGTTCTGAGTCGTCATTTGCGGTCTCCTGTCAGCTCAGGCATTGGTGAACAGCAGCGATTCGGCGAACGTCTCGAGCTGCATCGCCATCTGCTCGAAGGAATTCATCTTCTCCTCGAACTCGAGCACGAGGTGCGGCACGTGCACGTGGTCGAGGTGCTTGGACCACGCCACCTGTTCGTCCAGGCCCGGTTCGCAGAACTTGGCGGCGGTGACGATGACCGCGTCGGCCTTGGACTTCTCGACCATGTCCGTCAGGTACTGCTCCTTGGACTTGCGCTCGTCGTGCTGCACGGGGCTCGCGTCGGAGCGGTCGACGAAGCTCTCGGCCAGCGCCCACACCGGGTCGCCGGTCTCGGGCACGTCGTCGATGATCCAGCGCAGGCCCACCAGCAGGTCGTCGTCGACGACGTAGCAGTTGTCGTCGATGGCCTCGAGCATCTCGAGCGGCGGCTGTTCGCAGAAGCCGCCGACGAAGACCACGCGCGGCTTGTCCTGCGGGCTGGTCTTGCGCGCCTTGATGCCGGCCAGGGCGAGCGCGAGCAGCTGGTTGTGCTCCTCGCAGGAGATGCGGGTGCGCGCACGCAGCAGCAGGTAGGACTCGGTGCAGCTGAGCTTCCAGGGCTCGTCGCGGCGGATGCGGTACATCTCGCGCAGCAGGCGGCGGTTCTCGTTGTAGACGCGGATGCTGGCCAGCAGGCGCTCGTCGTCGGACTTCACGCCGGCCTGCTTCTCCATGTCGGCGCGCAGCCGCTGGAACTCGGCGGCCACATAACGCGCGGCCCCCGGCGAGTTCGGGTTCTGCGGCGTGTAGAGGATCTGGCCGAGCTGGTCGGGGAAGTTGCGCGCCCAGATGCCGGCGAGGTGCTTGGCGGCGTCGCAGATCGGGTGCGTGACGAAGCCCTTGAGCGTGCTGAGCGAGCCGTTCAGGCCCATCTCGGTGGTCGAGCGGCAGATCGAGCAGATGAACGAGCCCATGTGCGCGTCGGCGTGCTTGAGCTCGAGCTTGTTGCCGCCGCCGAGGATGTTCACCGGCAACAGGCCCACCGAGTGCGCGAGCTCCTCGGGGAAGTAGACGGGGAAATGCCCGATGGTGCCGACGAAGCCCGCGGGCAGCTGGTCGTCGGTGGGCACGGGCCCTTGCCGCAGCGAATTGCAGTACTCGAAGATTTCGTCGAGGTCGCCGCTGAGCACGGGGGGGGATGCGGTGGTCATGAGCTTCTCCTGCCGAGGTGTATGCGCATTATGGTACTGGAATACCGATTTAGAACGGGGTAGCCGACGTGGCTACAGGCAAGAATATGCATCTTTGAGCTGGCGCAAACAGGAATTGAAGTGCACATAGGGTTATCCCTTGGTTCAAGGCCTGTTGGCGTCCCGCGGGGCCTGACGAAGCCCATTCCCCATCGCCAGCACGGTCTTGGGTCGCCGCCGCGCCGTCCCCGCGGCCGCAGCCCGGTGCACGCGATGATTGATCCGACCGGCGCCTTCTGCAAGGCGGGGCTTTGGCAGCGGCACCAGGCTCTACGCCGCCCGCAGCTCGCGCACCGCCACCCCCATGTCGCGCCAGCGCTCGGCGTGGCAGGTGAAGAGCAGCACCTGATGGCGCGTCGCGGCGTCGTAGAGCACGCGCTTCATGCGCCCGAGGCGCTCGGCGTCGCTGTGCACCAGGGCGTCGTCGAGGATGATCAGCGTCGGGCGCCCGCCTTCGCGCAGCAGGTCGGCATAGGCCAGGCGGCTGATGATGCCCAGCTGCTCGCGCGCGCCGAAGCTCAGTTCCGTGAACGGGAGGGAGCCGGCTGCAGCCGCGTCGCGGGCCTGCCCGGTTTGCGGGCGTGACAGCTCGCCGGGCTGCAGCTGCTCGTCCACCGCCAGCCTGCCGCCGGGGAAGAGCAGCTCGAGGTAGTGGTCGAGGTGGCGCTGCAGCGGCGCCCGCAGCCGCTGCGTCAGCGCCTGGCGGTGCGCCTGCAGGGTCTGCTCCAGCAGCACGAGGGCGTCGGCGCGGCGCTGCAGCTCGTCGCGCCGGCGCGCGGCGGCGGCCTGCTGCTGCTGCGCCTGCGCCAGGGTCTCGTCGACACCCTGCGCGCCCGCCGCGACCAGGCCCGCCTCGAGCTGCACGAGCTGCAGCTTGCGCTCGCGGTGCACGCGCTCGGCCTCCTCGGTGCTGCGGCGCAGGCGCTGCACGTCCTGCGCCAGGATGTCGGGGCGCGCGGCGGCGATCCGCGCGTCCAGGGCCTGCAGCTCGCGCTGCTTCACCTCGAGCTCGGCCTGCGTGTCGACGAGGCGCCGCTGCGCCTGCGCGCGTTGCGCGCGCTGCCCCGCGTCGGCGCGCAGCGACGCCAGCGCGTCGTGCTCACGCGCGGCGGCCTCGACCGCGGCGTGCGCGCCGGCCTGGGCTTGGCGCGATCGGTCGAGCGCCTGGCTGGCGACTTCGGCGACGCGCTGCGCGTCCTCGGCCGCGGCCAGCGCCACTTCCACCGGCGCCACGGGAGTGAACGGCGTGCGTGCCGTTGCCTGGGGCGCCGGGGGAAGTTGCGCCAGCGTGGCCTGCGCCTGCGCATGCTCGGCGCCGGTGCGTTCGGCTTCGGCCTGCAGGGCGGCCAGCCCCCGAGGCGCCAGCAGGAGCAGCGCCTTGGCGGCGGCGTCGGCGTGGGTGAGCTGCGCGCGCTCGGCCTGCGCGCGCGCCTCGGCCTCGCTGCGGCTGGCCAGGCCCAGGCGCTGCAGCAGCGCGCGCTGCTCGGCCTGCAGACGCTCCTGCTCGGCGCGGCGCGCGGCCAGGTCGCTGCCGCCCGGGGCGATGGTGAAGCGTCCGACGCCCTCGACCTCGAGTTGCGCGGGCGCGGCGAGCAGCTGCTCGCCCTCGCGCGGCAGCGCACGGCCGTCCAGCAGGACGGCTGCACCCGGCTGCAGTTCGTGCACGAGGCGTGTCGCCAGCCCCTGCAGCTGCAGGCCGAGGTCGCGCAGGCGCTCGTCCTGCGTGCGCAGCTGCTGCAGATCGTCGGGCGGCAGCGCGAGCGCCCGCGCCTGGCGGCGCAGTGCGGCTTCGCGCTCGGCCTCGGCGAGGGCGCGCTGCAGCAGCTCGGCGACCGCGGCCGCATGCGCCCGGGTCGATTCGAGCTGGCGCTGCAGCTGCGCGCGCGTGGCTTCCTGGCGGGCCAGCGCCAGGCTGGCGTGCGCGGCGGTCGCGCGCGCCTGGGCCTCGGCAAGCCCGCGCGCGGCGACGGCTTGCGCGCCCCGCGCCGCCTCGAGTGCCGCCTGCGCCAGCTGCAGCGCGGCCTTGCGCTGGGCGAGCGCATCCTCCTGCCGGGCGTCGGCCGCCAGTTGCGTGCGCAGCAGCGCGCCCAGCTCCTCGCCGCGCGCGAGCGCGGCGGCCTGGGTGCTGCGCTGCGCGCTCAAGGCCTGCGCCTGCGCCAGCGCCTGATCGGCTGCGCCAAGCTGTGCGCGCAGCGGCTCCCAGGGCCTGGTTCGCTCCTCGGTCGCATGCTGTTCGCCGAGCAGGCGCAAGGCGTCGACCTGCTCGCGATAGGCCTGCGCCGCGGCGGCCAGCGCCTGCACGCGCGCGTCGGCTTCGTCGGCGGCGGCCTGGGCGTCCTCCAGCGCGCCGCGCGGCCTGCCGGTGTGGGTGCGCAGCTCGCCGCGCTGCTCGCGCACGCGCGCCAGCAACGCGTCGCCGCCGCTGGCGGCGATCGAGCCGAGCTGCGCATCGAGCGCGCGCTGCAGGTGCCCGGCGGCATGGCGCACGGCGTCGTGCAGCTCCTGGGCGGCACCCTGCTCGATCCACAGCAGGCCGGGGATGCCGCCATGTTCGGGCCGGCTTGCGCCCTTGGCCGCGAACTGGAAGCCCAGCAGTGCCGCCAGATGCTCCTCGGCCTCGTTGCCCTCGAGCCGGCGCGCGCCGATCTGCAGTTCGCAGCGCTTGTTCTTCAGGAAGGCCTTGCGCAGGCGGTAGTCGGTGCCCGCGATGGAGAAGTCGATCTCGATGGTGGGGGTCGCAGCGCTGTCGCCCCAGGGGCGCAGGTCCTCGACCGCGGACGAGCGGTAGCGCTCGAAGAAGGCGGCGCGGATGGCGCGCACGAGCGTGCTCTTGCCGGCCTCGTTGGCGCCCGCGAAGAGGTTGAGCCCGGGCTGCAGCGCCGCCAGCTCCAGGCGCGTCCTGAACTGGCGCAGTTCGGCCACCGCCAGGCGCGTGAGCTTCATGCGCGCTGCGCGGCGGCGCCGGCCTCGCGCTGCTCGGCCAGCAGCGTGGCGAGGATCGCCAGCGCATCCTGGGCCGTGCGCCGGCGCTCGGGGGCAGCGTCGCGCAACTCGGCGATCACGGCGCCGAGGTAGCCGTCCGCCTGCAGCGCGGCGATGTCTTCGGCGGTGGGTGCCAGCCGCAGCTGCGCGGCGTCGACGACCAGCGCGCGCAGCCGCGCCTGCGCCGCCTGCAGGGCGCGCTGCAGGCGCTGGTGCGCGGCGAGGTCGACGTGACCCGCGAGCAGCAGGCTGAGCACTTCGTCGGCGCCGCAGGCCTGCAGCAGCGCGATGGCCTCGTCGACGTCGCTCGGCACGGCCAGCGACAGCGCCCGTTCGCGCCAGCGGTGGCGCGCGATCGCCTCCGCCTCGACCTGCGGCGCGGCGCCCGCACCCTGCAGCCGCACCCACAGCACATGGCCGGGATCGTTGTCCTTGAAGCGCTCGGGCTCGGGCGTGCCGGCGTACCAGCTGCGCGCGTCGATGCGCCGGGCGCCGTGCCAGTCACCGAGCGCGAGGTAGTCCAGCCGCGCGCGCGCGGCGCGATCCGGTGCGATCGGGTTCGTCGCGTCCACGTCCTCGGGCAGCAGGCCCTGCACCGCGCCATGTGCCAGGCCCACGCGCAGCCAGCCCGCAGGGGTGGCGGCCTCATCGAACCAGGCGGTGGCGTCGTCGTAGGTGTGGCGCTGCGTCAGCGGCGCGGTCAGCACGGCCAGCTGCAGCTCCGGCAACTCGACGATTGCCGGCTGCAGCGACAGGTGCAGATTGGGCGGCAGCAGCTCGAGGCGGCGCGCCTGCGCCCATACGCCTTCGGCGAGGGCGGCGTCGTGGTTGCCGGGGATCATCACCCAGGGCCCGGGGTAGGGGGCGAGGGCGTTGAAGAGCCGGCGCATGGTGCGCGGCGAGACGGCCTGGGCGTCGAAGACGTCGCCGGCCACCAGCACCGCGTCGGCGCCGCGCTCGGCGGCGCGCCGCGCCAGGCGCTCGACGGTGGCGATGCGCGCCTCGGCCAGGGCCAAGGCGTCGTCGGGCGCGAAGCGCGCGTAGGTGCGGCCGATCTGCCAGTCGGCGGTGTGCAGCAACAGGGTCATGGTTCGGACGGGACGAGGGCGGCCAGGGCCTCGCGCAGCCGCGCGCCCAGGCCCGAGTGTCGCCGCGTCGGGGCCGCGATGGCCGCGGCGACCACGGCGGCGCTGCCGGCCAGCAGCACGCGCTGGCGCGCGCGCGTGACGGCGGTGTAGAGCAGCTCGCGCGTGAGCACCGGGCTGCGGGCCTCGGGCAGCAGCACGAGCACGGCGTCGAACTCCGAGCCCTGCGCCTTGTGCACCGTCATCGCCCACGCGCTCTGGTGCTCGGGCAGTCGCTGCGCGGGAACGCGCCGGACTTCGCCACCGGCTTGCGCGAAGGCGACGACGAGGCCGGACTCGCCGGGCGCGGGCGGCAGCGTGATGCCGATGTCGCCGTTGAAGAGCTGCAGCAGCGGCTGGTTCTTCAGCACCATCACCGGGCGCCCGACGTAGAACGCGCTGCCGGGCGGGCTCGGGTGCTGCGCGTGCAGCAGGGCGAGCCGCTGCCGTGCGTGCGCGTCCAGCGCGGCGTTGACGGCCGCCATGCCGCGCGCGCCTTCGCGGTGCGCGCAGAGGACGCGAAAGCGCGCGAAGGCGTGCGCCAGCGCCGCCGCCGCTTCAGGCCCCGCGGGCAGTGCCTGCTGCACCGCCTGCTGCACCGCCTGCAGATAGGGCCCGTGGCCCTGCAGCCAGGCCTGGCGCACGCGGGGCGCGGGCGGCGTGTCGGCGTCGTCGCACCACAGCAGCTCGCCGTCGGCGGTGTCGGGCTGCGCCGCCTCCTGCAGCGTCGCCAGCGCGGCGTCGCCCTCGCCGCCCTTGATCTGCGCGGCCAGGCGGCCGATGCGCGAGCTGGCGGCGAAGCGGTAGTTGCGCTCGAACCAGACCACGCTGTCCTGCAGCGCGCCGCGCTGCAGCGGCGTGGGCGGCCGCAGGCTGCCCGCGGGCAGGGCGCAGGCGGCCTCGAGCGCGACCCGGCAGCTCTCGCTCAGGCCCGGGTCGACGGCAAGCTCCGCGAACACCGCGCCCGATTCCACCGCCGCGAGCTGGTGCTGGTCGCCGAGCAGCACGATGCGCGCCGCGGCGGGCACGGCTTCGAGCAGTTGCGTGGCCAGGGCAAGGTCCAGCATCGAGGCTTCGTCGACGACGACGACGTCCAGCGCCAGTGGCCGCCCGGCATGGTGCACGAAGCCCTGTGGCGTCACGCCCAGCAGCCGGTGCACCGTGCTGGCCGTCTGCGGCAGCCGCTCGCGTAGCGCCGCGGGCAGGTTGGTGGCGCGCGCGTTCACCGCCTCGACCAGGCGCGCTGCCGCCTTGCCGGTGGGCGCGGCCAGCGCGATGCGTGCCTGCGGCGCCTGCGCGAGCAGGCAGGCGAGCAGCTTGACGACGGTCGTCGTCTTGCCCGTTCCCGGGCCGCCGCTGATGACGAGCAGCCGCTGGCGCAGCGCGAGCGCGGTGGCGATCTGCTGCCAGTCGGGCACGGCGTCGGCATCGGCGTCCGCCTTGAAGAGCGCGCCAAGCTGCGCCGCGACCTCGCTCGTCAGCGGCTGCGGATCGAAACGCGCCGCGCGCACGACGCGTTGCGCCAGGCGCCGTTCGAGGTCGAAGTCGCGGTGCAGGTAGACGCGGCCCTCGTCGTCGACGATGAGCGGGCAGGCACCGGGGACCTGCGGCGAGCCGACGACGCCCGAGGCGCGCAGCCGCTGCAGCGTTTGCGGCAGCGCGTCCTCGCAGCCCGGCAAGGCCTGCGCGAGCGGCACACAAACGTGGCCCTGGCGCGTGGCGCGCGCAAGCGCGAGGCCGAGCGCGGCGAGCTGCTGGGCAAGCGCCGCGTCGGCGCCGAGCGCGGCCGCCCAGCGCTGCAGGTGCGCGGCCAGGCCCCGCGCGAGCGCGTCCTCGTCCGTCGCGGGCTTCATGGCAGCGCCTCCCCGTTGAACAGTGCCGACAAGTCGTCGAGCAGCGCCGCGCTGGGCTGCAGCGCAAAGACGCCGCAGGGCGCGCCATCCGCACCGCGCCAGGCCGGGCGCAGGCCGCGCACGAAGAGCAGCATGGCGCCGCCGAAGTCGCGCGCGGCGTCGTAGCCGCGCAGCCGGCGTTGCAGGTGGCGGTGCAGCGCCAGCGCATAGAGCAGGGCCTGCAGGCCGTAGCCGTGGGCGTGGACGGCCTCGGCGAGGGCCTGCCCGGCATAGTCGGCCGGCGTGTCGCCGAGGTGGTTCGACTTCCAGTCGACGACGAACCAGCGTCCGCCGTGCTCGAAGGCGAGGTCGACGAAGCCGCGCAGAAAGCCCGACAGCGGCGCGAACGCCGGCAGCGGCAGCGCCAGGCCGTGGCGCGCGAGCACGGCCGCGAGCGCCGCGGGCGTCAGGCGCTGCAGCGGCAGGTTGAACTCCCACTCGACCAGCCGCCGCGTCGCGGGCACCGCGGCCAGCGACCCCTGCGGCGCCAGCAGGGGCAGCGGCGCATGAAGCACGTCCTGCAGCAGCCGCAGCAACTGGCGCGGCTGGCGCTGCGCCTGGGCGGCGTCGACCAGCGGCTGCGGATGCAGCTGCAGCGCGCGTGCGGCGGCAGCGGGCCAGGTGCTGGCGTCGCCGAAGTCGACGCGCTCGAACAGCGCATGCAGGCACTCGCCGGCCTCGGGCCCGCGCGGGAAGGCGAGGATGTCGTCCTCGTCCCGCGGGCGCGCCGTCTCCGCCCCGCCGGTGGCCGCGGCGGCGACCTCCTCGGCGTCCGGCAGGGCGTCGTCGTGGTCGCGCGCCGCGGCTTCGTGACGCCAGCCGCGCGCCAGGCTGCTGAAGCTGCCGAGAGTCCAGCTCGGCGCGCGCTCCACCGGCGCTGGCAGCGCCGCCAGCGACTGCGGCGCCACGAGGCGCGGCGCCAACGCGGGCGCGGGCGGCAGCGGCAGGGCCTGCAGGCCGACCTGCGGCGCCTCTGCGGCGGCGAAGGCCGCCCAGGCGGCATCGATCCGCGCCGGCTCGAGCGGCTTCTTCGGCAGCGCGAGCGCGTCGCCCTCCCCGGCCAGCAACCCGTTCAGCGGCGCCGTGCCGGCCTGGGCGGTCGAGTTGCCGCTGCGGTAGGGGCCGACGACGACGACGCAGCGCTGCACCGCGCGCGTGAGCGCGACGTAGATCAGGCGCACGTGCTCGGCCAGGCGCTCCAGGCGCAACTGCGCCTTCACCTCGGCACGGGCGGCGTCGGGGCGGAAGTCGCTGACCGCGGCGCCGTGTTCGTCGTGGTAATCGATGCCGGCGCAGAGCGCGTCGCTGCGGCCGAGGCTGCCGTCCCAGAGGAAGGGGCAGAACACCAGCGGGTACTCGAGGCCCTTGCTCTTGTGGATGGTGACGATGGCGACGAGGTCGCGATCGGACTCCAGGCGCAGCTGCGCGGCGTCGCCGTTGTCGCCGTGGCGACGCTGCTGCTGCAGCCAGCGCAGCAGCGACTCGGGCGCGGCGTGCTGCACCGCGGCCTCGTGCAGCCGCTCGGCCAGGTGCAGCAGGTTGGTCAGGCGCCGCTCGCCGTCCTCGCGCTGCAGCAGGCGCGGCGCCACCTGCTCCTGCTGCAGCCAGCGGCGCAGCATCGGGCCGACGCCGTGCCGGACCCAGGCCTCGCGGTAGGCGGCAAAGCGCATGACGTGGCCGAGCAGTGCCGCCTCGTCGTGCGCCAGCGCCTCGATCGCCGCGGCGTCCAGGCCCATCAGCCCGGTCGCCAGGGCGGCGCGCAGTGCGCCTTCGCGCCGCGGCGCGAGCATCGCCGCGAGCACGCGCTCGAGCTCCTCGGCATCGGCACTGTGGTGCACGTCGGCCTGCGAGAGCTCGACGCAGCCGACGCCGACTGCCGCCAGCGCGCGGCGCATGAGCGCGCCTTCGGCGTGCGTGCGCACGAGCACCGCCAGGTCGCTCGCCGCCAGCGGCCGTGCGGCGCACTCGACCTCGCCGCGGCGCGCGGCGGCGAGCAGGCGCGCGATCTCTGCGGCCACCGCCTGCGCGGCGAGCGCGCGCGCCTGGCCCTTGGGCAGCGGCTGGCCGTCGGGCGCGCGCGGCAGCGACCACAGCTGCAGCGGCGCGCGCGCCTCGCTGCGGTCGACGAAGCCCGGCCGCGGCTTGGCGCCGGCCCGCAGCGGCAGGTAGTCCAGCCCCGGCAGCACGAAGGCGCGGGCGTGGCGGCCGAAGAGCGCGTTCAGCGCCGCCAGCAGCGCCGGCGTGGAGCGCTGGTTCTCGGTCAGCGAGCGCAGCGTGCGGGCGCGCGAGCGCGCCTGCAGGTAGGTGTGCAGGTCGGCGTGGCGGAAGCTGTAGATCGCCTGCTTGGGGTCGCCGAGCAGGAACAGCGGCGCACCGGCCGCGCCGTGCAGTGCGTCGAAGATGGCCCACTGCAGCGGGTCGGTGTCCTGGAACTCGTCGATCAGGGCCACCGGCCAGCGCGCGCGCAGCGCCGCGGCCAGGCGCGCGCCGGCCGCGGAGGAAAGGCGCTCGTGCAGGTCGTGCAGCAGGTCGTCGAAGGCCATCACGCGCTGCTGGCGCTTGAGTGCACGCAGCGCCGGCGGGCCTTCCTCGAGCAGCGTGCGCAGCAGCTGCAGGCGCTGCGCCTCGAGCGCGTGCTGGCGCTGCGCGGCCAGCGCCAGCAGCGCGTCGGCGGCGGCGAAGAAGGGGTGCGCCTCGATCGGGGCATGCCCCTTCTTCGCCTGCAGCCGCGTGCTCGTCAGCAGATCGAGCTTGGGCAGGGCGAAGTTCGCGCAGTCGACCCCGGCGGCGAGCAGCAGGCGCTCCCAGCCCTGCGCGGCCAGGGCGAGCGTCGCGGGCTTGTAGACGTTGGCCGGCAGGCGCGGCAGCGCCGCGGCGACGAGGTCGACGATCGCGCGCCCCTCCTGCGCCCACATCGCCTGCAGGCGCGTGAAGCACTCGCGCAGCAGCGCCTCGTCGGCGGGGGGCGGCAGCGTCTCGGGCCAGATCGCGCGCGACAGCGGCCGCGCCACGCGCCGCTGCAGCAGCTCGGCCCAGCGCTCGGGCGTGTCCTTGCGCTCGACGAGATGCGCGGCCAGCGCGGCCGGCAGCGCCTGGGCCGGCGGGGCGACGACGTGACAGCGCCAGAAGTCGTTCGTCACCTGCCGGCGCAGCTCGGCATCGTCGGGGCTGAGCTCGCTGCTCAGGGGCAGCGCCGCGGCAAAGGGCGCTTCTGCCAGCGCGCGCTGGCAGAAGCCGTGGATGGTGAAGATCGACGCCTCGTCGAAGGTCTGCAGCGCGAGCTGCAGGCGCCGGCGCATCGTCTCGTCGTCGACGCCGCGCCGACGCAGTGCGCCCAGCAGCGCGGCGACGAACGGATCGGTGCCGGCCGCGCCGCCGTGCAGGCCGGCCAGCGTGTCGGTCAGGCGCGCGCGGATGCGTGCGCGCAGCTCCGCCGTCGCCGCCTTGGTGAAGGTGACGACCAGGATGTGCGGCAGCTCCAGGCCCTGTTCGAGCAGCAGGCGCAGCACCAGGCCGCACAGGTTCCAGGTCTTGCCGGTGCCGGCCGAGGCCTCGATCAGCGTCGTGCCGTCGAGCGGGTCTTCGAAGACGTCGAGCGGTTGTGGCGTCATGCCGGCTCCCCGTTCCCGCCCGCGGCGTCGGTCTCGGCATCGGCCTCGGCATCGGCCTCGGCATCGGTATGCGCGAGCAGCGGGCCGAAAACCGCATGCGCGATCTCCTCGAAGGCCGCATCCAGCGGCTCGGCGCAGCCGCGCAGCGCCAGGCGATGGGCGGCGTCCGCGCCCTCCGCATGCGCGTTGTACGGGCCCGGCGTCCAGGCCGCGCGCGCCTGGTCGCGATTGCCCTGGGTGTGCACGAAGGTCCAGGAGGTGCGCGGGTAGAAGTGCAGCGGCTCGGTGAGCCCGCGGCGGTAGTGGCGCAGCAGCCGCGCGAGCTCCGCGGATGCCTCGGGCACCGGCGTGAGGGCCAGCGCCTCGTCGAGCGCGATCCAGCGTGTGCGCCGCGCCACGTCGGCGGGTGCTGCGGCACACAGGGCGAGGTGCTGGATCCAGGCTTCGAGCCGGTCCTGCGCGCGCAGGCTGCCGGCGCGCCAGCGCGTCTGCCCCTCGAGCCGCAGGCCGGCCAGGGTGATCACCAGCGTCCAGCTCTCGCCGTCGAGATCGAACGCCTGCTCGACGACGCGCGGATCGATCGGCGGTGTGGTCGTGGCCTCGCGCACGCGCTGCGCGAAGCGCTCGAGCGGCGGCAGCGCCTGCTCGAGCTGCACCTGACCGAGCGCGCCGGCCGGCCAGTCGGCGCCCGCCTGCGCCAGCCTCAGCGCGCGCTCGCGATCGGCGCCGGCCAGCAGCGCCGGCAGCAGGCGCTCGGCCAGCCGGCGCTGCGTGCGCGCATCGGCGTGCAGCGGCTCGTCGTCCTCCAGCTCTTCGCCGTCCCAGGCAAGCTCGATGCCCAGGCGCCGACGCAGCAGCGCGCGGCTGGGGTGGCGGAAGAACTGCACGAGCTGCTCGATCGCCACGCGGCGCCACTCGGGGCCCGGCGCGGGCAGGGGCGCGGCAAGAAAGGGCGCCTGTTGCGACAGGTCGGGCCACGGGCTCGCGTCCTCGTCTTCGGTGCCTTCGTCGGCGCCGTCGTCCGCGCCTGCGCCGGCTGCAGCCGGGCTCGCTGCGTCCGGCGGCCTGCCGCGCGTGCTGCCCGGCGCCGGCCGCGGCGCGAGCGCCTGGCGCAAGGCTTCGGCCAGGGCCTCGTCGTGGCTGCGCCGCCGGGGGTCGCCGTCGACCTGGAAGGCCACGGGCGAGAAGGGCTGCAGCGGGTGCTCGACCACCAGCCGCGCGCGCGCCGCGGCGAGGCCCTCGTACCCGGCCGCTTCGCCCGCGATCGCCGGCACGAGCAGGTCGAGCAGCTCGGCCACCAGCACCGACGGCGGCAGCGGCGCGTTGTCGCGCACGCTGCGGCCGGTGTGGCTGAGGTGCAGGTGCGTGCGCGCGGCCAGCAGCAGGTCGAGGAAGAGGTTGCGCTCGTCGAGCCGCCGCTGGCGGTCGCCGCGGCGCGGCATCGCGGCCAGCAGGTCGAATTCGACGCTGCGCGCCGGGCCGGGGAAAAGGCCGTCGTCGAGGCCGAGCACGCAGACGACGCCGTAGGGCAGGCCGCGCAGGCTGCTCATCGCGGTGAAGGTCACGCCGCCGCCGGGCACGCCGCCGCGCGCCGGGTCGTCCAGGCGCTGCTGCAGCGCCTGGCGCAGCACCGGCAGCGGCAGCGGCTCGGTGAGCCCGCCCTGCTGCATCTCGTCGGCGAGTTGCGCGATGACGGCGTGCAGCTCGCGCAGGTCGGCACGCTCGTCGCCTGCGGCGGCGATGAAGCGGTCGCAGGCCGCGTGCAGCAGCGTCGCCCAGGCCGCCGGCGGCTGCGCCTGCGCCAGCGCGGCGTGCCAGTGCGTGAGCGCCTCGACGAAGCTCCACAGCCGTCCGAGCAGGGCGGCGTCGCTGCCGGCGATGTCGGCGCCGGGCAGCAGTCCGGCGAAGGGCTCGGCCAGCCCGGGCGGCAGCGCATGGCCGAGGAAGAGCCGCGCCATGCCGTCGGCGAGCGTGCCGCGCTCCTGCGCGGGCACGCCGAAGCCGCTGCGGTGTGCGCCGTCCAGGCCCCAGTGCGCACCGGCCGCGTGCAGCCAGGCGTGCACCTGCTCCAGCTCGTCGTCGTCGATGGCGAAGCGCCGCGCCACCACCGGCTGCTGCAGCAGGCCGACGATGGCGCTGGCGGGCAGGCGCGAGGCCAGCAGGTCCAGCAGGCCGAGCAGCGCGCGCGCGGGCGCGTCGACCGCGCTGCGCGCGCGGCCGGTGATGGTGAACGGAATGCGCCGCGGCGCGGGCGTGCTGCCGAAGACGGCTTCGATCAGGGGCGCCGCGGCCTCGAGGTCGGGCAGGACGACGAGCACGTCGCCCGGCTGCAGCCCGGGATCGTGCGCGAACAGCGCCAGCAGGCGCTCCTGCAGCACTTCGAGCTCGCGCGTGCGCGAGTGGCAAACGTGCACTTCGAGGCTGCGGTCCTCGCCGGCAAGCGTGATCGAGCCGGGCTCGATCGGCTGCAGGTCGAGCAGCGCGTTCTGCAGCTGCGCCAGCAGGCTGCTGCCCGGGTGCGGCCGGTAGTCGCCGTCGTCGACGAGGGCCTCGCCGCCGAGGTCGACGAGGCCGTCGACCAGCGCCTGCGTCTGCCGGCCCCAGGCGGCGAGCAGCGGGTTGCCCTCCTCGTGCGCCGCGGCCTGCCCGCGCGCGGCCAGGTGCGCCAGGCGCCTGCGGTCGACGAGCTCGAACCAGTACTCGCGGCAGGGGTTGAGGATGTAGACGTCGACCTCCATCACGCCGCCGAGCTGCGCCAGCAGCTGCTGGTGCAGCGGCGGCATCGCCGGCGGCGCGAAGACGTGCACGCGCGCGGGCAGGCCGGCGGCGCGCGCGCCCGCGGCGCCGTCGCGGCGCAGTGCCTCGACGAAGGCGGCCACGGGTTGGCGCTCGGGCAGCTCGAGCTCGGCGGCGAGTCGGCGCCACAGCGCGGCCTGCCAGGCCTCGTCCGGGTGCGCGGGCAGGACCCGCCGGCCCTCGCCCCAGGCCTGCAGCCAGTCCGGGCGCCAGCTCGTGTACTGCTCCAGCAGCGCCGCCACGTCCTGCGCCAGCTCCGCGCGCATCACCGCGTCGGCCTGCGCCAGGTAGTGCGCCAGGCGCGGGTGGGCGGCGATCCAGGCAGCATCGCCGAAAGCTGCGTAGACGCGCCAGCCGAGCACCGCCGTGGCCAGCGGCGATTCCTGCGGCGCCGAAGGGCGCTGCGTGGCCAGCAGCCGCCACAGCCACTGCGCGAGGAAGTGAAAGCGCAGGTTGGCGCCGATGCCCTGCGCGCGCGCGATCGCCAGGGTCAGCCAGCGGCGCATCGCCGCGCTGGGAACGATCAGCTCGGTGAACGCGAAGGGGTCGTCTTCGTGCTCGGTGAGGGTGGCCAGCAGGCGCTCGGCCAGCGCCTCGGTGCGGTTGGAGAAGTGCAGGTTCAGCATCGTCGGGCCCGGGCTTGGCCGCACCCGGATCGGGCAAGCGGCCTTGTCGCTCCAGCCTGCCACGGTGCTGGCTCACAGAGTGAGCCTGCGCCGCGGGATCGAGCCGACGGCGTCAGGATGGCGGACGCCCCGGCCCCTGCGTGCCCTGGGCGCGCGCCGACAGCCAGGCGTAGAGGTCGACGATGTGCGCCTGCACAGTGGGTTCGCCCTGCCAGGCGGGCATCGTCAGGCCGCCTGCGCGGCGCTGCTCGATCTCGGTCAGCAGCGCTTCGCGCGCCGGGCCATCGCCGCGACCGCCGGCGATGGAGGCGGGCCAGTCGTAGCGCTGCAGCACCAGGCTCACGAAGCGGCGCTGACCCATCTCGCGCATGTGCGCCAGCAGATCCGGCGCGCCGCGCGTGCCGGTGGCGTCCGCGCCGTGGCAGCCGGCACAGCGCTCCTGGAACACGCGCCAGCCCGCGTACAGCGATCCCGGCGGCTTCGCCTGCTCGGCCAGCTCCTTCGCCGCCTGCCGGTTCTGCCATTCGACCGCGCAGCCGCCAAGCGTCGTCAGCGCGCCCAGCGTTGCCAGTGCGGCAAGCGCCTTGTAGGCGCGAAGCGTCGCGCCGGCCTGGTTCCTCGAACTCGACATCGCGTCATCCTCCGCCGCCGACTGTAGCGCCCGGACCGACCCCTGGCGCAGGCCCCCTGGTGCAGTCCGCCGCGTGCAGGCTCAGGTGATCACCACCGTGCGCGACTGCTCGCGCAGGTACAGCGGCAGGTAGTAGAAACTGGCGATCGCCTTGCCGCTGCTGCCCGAGCCTTTCCAGCCGCCGAAGGGCTGGTAGCCGGGCCAGGCGCCGGTGGTCGCGCCCTGGGCGCGGTTGGCGTAGGTGACGCCGGCCTCGATGTGCTCGTGAAACCAGGCGACCTCGTCGGCAGCGCCGTAGAAGCCGGCGCTGAGGCCGACTTCGCTGTCGTTGGCGAGTTGCATCGCCTGTGCGCGCGAGTCCACCCGCTGCAGCATGAGCAGCGGCAGGAAGAGTTCCTGTCGCCACAGCGGATGCGCGCTGGGCGCCTCGACCAGCGTCGGGGCGACGAAATGACCGTGCGCGTACATGCCCTCCAGCAGTTGCGTGCCGCCGGCCAGCAGGGTGGCGCCGCCTTGCCGCAGTTGCTGCAGGCTGTGCTCGAAGCGCGCGCGCGCGGCGGCGTTGTTGACCGGGCCCATGCCGTGGCGCCGCTCGGTCGGGTCGCCGACGGACAAGGCCGCCGTCTGCGCCTGCACGCGCTCGATCAGCGCATCGGCGACGCGGCGGTGCACGTACAGGCGCGACAGCGCCGAGCACTTCTGCCCGGAGAGCCCGTAGGCCGAGCGCACGATGCCGGCGGCGGCGGCGTCCAGGTCCGCGTGCTCGGTGACGATGCAGGGGTTCTTGCCGCCCATCTCGGCGATGCAGGGGCGCGGCCAGCGGCCGCCCGCGCATTGCGCGAGCAGCGCACGCCCGACGGCGACCGAGCCGGTGAAGGTGATGCCGGCGACGTCGGGATGCGCGGCCAGCGCCGTGCCGAGTTCGTGCGTGTCGCCGTGCAGCCACTGGAAGACGCCCGGCGGCACGCCGGCGTCGCGCAGGCAGTCGGCCAGCAGGCGCCCGCCCCAGGGCGTGTGCGGTGAGCCCTTGGCCACGACGACGTTGCCGGTGACGAGGGCCGCTGCCGTCGGCCCGCCCATCAGCGCCAGCGGATAGTTGAAGGGCGCGATCACCAGCCACACGCCATGCGGCCGCAGCACCGAGCGGTTGGTCGCGCGCACGCCGGCCAGCGGGTCATCGGGCAGCGGCACGTCGAAGTCGCGTGCGCGCTCGAAGTCGTCGGCGTACTGGCGGAAGAAGTCCACCGTCTCCTGCGTCTCGCCCAGCGCCTCCATGCGGGTCTTGCCGACCTCCAGCGCCAGCGCCGCGGCGATGGCGTAGACGCGCTGCTGCATCAGCTCGGCGACGCGGCGCAGCAGCGCCACGCGCGCGGCGGGCGGCGTCGCCCGCCAGGCGGGGTACGCGGCGCGCGCGGCCTGCATCGCGCGCTCGACGTCCTCGGGCCCGGCGATCGCGAAGCGGCCGAGCTCGAGGCGCGTGTCGATCGGCGAGAGCAGGCGCTGCGTGGGGCGGTGCGGCTCGTCCTGCCCCTGCAGGTAGAGGCCGTGCGTTGCGCCGAGCTGGCGGCGCAGGTGCGACAGCGCAGCCTCGAAGGCCTCGTGCATCGAGGCCGGCGGGTCGAACATGCTCGCGTAGGTCAGGCGAAAGCTCATGGGCGTTCTCGGCCGTCGTGGCGTTCAGCGCGGCAGGCGTGGCGCGGCCATCACCTCAACCGACGAAGCTCACCGCGGCGTCGAGGCCGATGCGCCCGGTGCAGGTACGGTTGGCCGGGGCATCGGGATCGGCATAGCCCAGGGACATGCCGAAGAGGATGCCGACCTCCTCGGGCAGCGCGAACAGGCGCCGCGCCGGGCCCGGGTACATGCCCAGCGCGCCCTGGAAGCAGCTGGCGATGCCGCGCTCGGTCAGCAGCAGCGAGACCGCCTGCGCGAAGATGCCGAGGTCGACCGCGCCGACCATGCCCAGGTAGCGCTGCATGGTGAAGAAGACGGCGTGCGGCGCGTCGAAGAAGCCCCAGTTGCGCAGCAGCGAACGCTGACGCGCGGCGCGGTCGTGGCGTTCGATGCCGGTCGTGCCGTAGAGCGCCGCCGCGGCCCCGAACTGGCGCTCGCGATGCTCGCCCTCGAAGCGCACGTCCCAGTCGAAGTCGGCGTTCGGCGGGCGGCCGCTGCCGGCCTCGTCCAGCAGCGCCTGCCTGAGTTCGTCCTTCTGCGCGCCCGAGACGACGTAGGCGCGCCAGGGCTGGGTGTTGCAGTTGGAGGGCACCCGCAGCGCGAGCGCGAACACCTCCTCGAGCACGGCGCGGGGTACGGGCGTCGGCAGGAAGGCACGTGTCGAACGCCGTGCGCGCAGCGCCTGGGTGACGGTGGAAGCGGGTTCGGTCATGGCCGGCCAGGGGCGAAGGGGGAGGTGTCATTCTGGCGCAGTCCCCGGATCGCTCCCGTTCGCGCTCCGGGGAGTCGCGCGAAGCGGCAGGGGGCCTTACAATCCGCCACACCCTGCAAGGGGTACTCATCTGCTGGTTGGAGAGGACGCCATGTCTGACGACGCCCTGTTCCAATTGGGGATAGTTTCAGTCTTTCTGAACAGCTCCCAAACGGAATGCTCACTTTGCACCGCCTCGTTGAAACCGAGGCGTGAGCGAAGTCCGTGGCTGCGCGCGCGCCTGCCTGTGCGCTGATCGCAGCCTCACCCGCCGCTTTTTCCGTTTCTTCCCGTCGATCGACGCTGCCTGCGTGCCTGCCCCGATGCGGCAGGGCGGGTGCATGTCGACGGGTTCCTGCGGCTCGAATCGGCCCCGCCGATGCCGTGGAGCCATCTGCGTGCCTCGTGCGCGCGCCGAGTGCGCCGCGAGGGCACGTCGAGAGTGTTTCGAGAGCGATGATCCAGACGCCTTACTACCTGATCGACAAGACGCGGCTGCTGGCCAACCTGCGGGTCATGCAGCGGCTGCGCCGTGCCTCGGGCGCGAAGGTGGTGCTGGCGCTCAAGTGCTTCGCGACCTGGTCGGTGTTCGACCTCATGCGCGAGTCCATGGACGGCACGACCTCGTCCTCGCTCTACGAGGTGCGCCTGGGGCGCGAGAAGTTCGGCGGCGAGACGCATGCCTACAGCGTGGGTTATGCGGATCACGAGTTCGACGAGGTCGTGACGCATGCCGACAAGCTGATCTTCAACAGCCTCTCGCAGCTGCAGCGCTTCGCGCCGCGCACCCGCGGCAAGCCGCTCGGGCTGCGCCTGAACCCGGGCATCAGCTCGTCGGACTTCGATCTGGCCGACCCCGCGCGCGCCTTCAGCCGCCTGGGCGAGGGCGATGTGGCGCGCATCGAGGCGGTGATCGACCGGCTCGATGGCTTCATGATCCACAACAACTGCGAGAACCGCGACTTCGAGCGCTTCGACGCCATGCTCGCGCAGCTCGAGGCGCGCTTTGCGCCGCTGTTCTCGCGCGTGCGCTGGGTGAGCCTGGGCGGCGGCATCCAGTTCACGGCGCCCGGCTACCCCCTGGAGGCGCTGGCTGCGCGCCTGCGCGCCTTCGCCGGGCGCCACGGCGTGCAGGTCTACCTCGAGCCCGGCGAGGCCGCGGTGAGCGACGCCGCGACGCTCGAGGTCTCGGTGCTCGACCTGTCCTTCAACGGCAAGCCGCTGGCGATCGTCGACGCCTCGACCGAGGCGCACATGCTGGACCTGCTGATCTACCGCGAGCGCGCGCAGGTGCTGCCCGACCGCGGGCCGCACCGCTACCTGGTGTGCGGCCGCTCCTGCCTGGCCGGGGACGTCTTCGGCGAGTTCGCGTTCGAGGAGCCGCTGCAGGTGGGCAGCCGCATCGCGCTGCGCGAGGCGGCGGCCTACACGATGGTGAAGAAGAACTGGTTCAACGGCTTGACCATGCCCTCGATCGCCGTGCGCGAGCTCGACGGCACGCAGCGCCTGGTGCGGCAGTTCGGCTACCGGGACTACTTGGACAGCCTGTCCTGAGGCAGGCGGCATTCGCAGGAGGCAAGGAGAAGAGCCATGAAGCGCAACATCCTCATCATCGGTGCCGGAGGGGTCGCCCACGTCGCGGCGCACAAGCTGGCCGAGCATGGCCGCTTCGGCGAGATCCACATCGCCACGCGCTCCGTGCGCAAGGCCGACGCCATCGTCGCCTCGATCCACGCCAAGGGAGGACGCTACCCGGCCGTGCCGCTGCACACGCACGCACTCGATGCGATGGACGTGCCGGCGACCGAGGCGCTGATCCGGCGCGTGCGCGCCGGCATCGTGCTCAACCTCGGTTCGGCCTTCGTCAACATGTCGGTGCTGCAGGCCTGCATCCACACCGGCGCGGCCTACCTCGACACCGCGATCCACGAGGACCCGGCGATCGTCTGCGAGACGCCGCCCTGGTACGCCAACTACGAGTGGAAGCGCCGCGAGGCCTGCGAGCAGGCCGGCGTCACCGCGATCCTCGGCGCGGGCTTCGACCCCGGCGTCGTCAACGCCTACGCCAGGCTGGCGGTCGACGAGTACTTCGACCGCGTCGACTCGATCGACATCATCGACATCAACGCCGGCAGCCATGGCCGTTACTTCGCCACCAACTTCGACCCCGAGGTCAATTTCCGCGAGTTCACCGGCACGGTGTGGTCCTGGGAGGGACGCAAGTGGGTCGCCGGCCGCATGTTCGAGCGCAAGCAGGAGTGGGATCTTCCGGTGGTCGGCCGCCAGGCCGCCTACCTCACCGGCCACGACGAACTGCACTCGCTCTCGCAGCACCTGGACGTGCCCGACATCCGCTTCTGGATGGGCTTTGGCGAGCACTACATCAACGTCTTCACGGTGCTGAGGAACCTCGGCCTGCTGTCGGAGAAGCCGGTGCGCACCGCGGAAGGCCAGGAAGTCGTGCCGCTGAAGGTGGTGAAGGCGGTGCTGCCCGACCCGGCGTCGCTCGCGCCCACCTACAAGGGCAAGACCTGCATCGGCAACCTCGTGCGCGGGGTGCGCCACGGCAAGCCGCGCGAGGTCTTCATCTACAACGTCGCCGACCACGTCGAGAGCTGGCACGACGTCGGCAGCCAGGCCATCGCCTACACCGCCGGCGTGCCGGCGGCGGCGGCGGCCCTGCTCGTGGCCGAGGGCCGCTGGGACGTGCGGCGCATGGTCAACGTCGAGCAGTTGCCGGCGCGCCCTTTCCTCGAGCTGATGGCCGAACTCGGGCTCGAGACCTGGATGCGCGAGGGCCGGCGCGACCTGCCGGTGGCCGTGCGCGAGAGCCTGCAGATGGCGCGGGCGTGACGAGGGCGAGGGCGAGGGCGAGGGCGAGGGCGGCCGGCGCGGCGCGCGCCCGCGGCCCTCAGCCGGTCTTCTTCAGGTAGGTCTCGGCCAGGCGCACCCAGTAGCTGGCGCCGGTGGGCAGCACGGCGTCGTTGAAGTCGTAGCCGGGGTTGTGCACCATGCAGCCGCCTTCGCTGCCTTCGCCGTTGCCGATGAAGACGTAGCAGCCCGGCACCTTCTCGAGGAAGAAGGCGAAGTCCTCGCTGCCGGTCACGGGTTCGTTGATCGGCAGCAGGCCGTCTTCGCCCAGCCAGTCGCGGATCACCTGCTTGCAGAAGTCGGTGTGCCCGGGGTCGTTGTTCAGCACCGGGTAGCGGCGTTGGTAGTCGACCTCGGCGCTGGCGCCGTAGACCGCGGCCTGCGCGTGCGCGATCTCGGTGATGCGGCGCTCCAGCAGGTCCTGCACTTCGGGGCGGAAGGCGCGCACCGACAGCCGCAGCTCGGCGGTCTCGGGGATGACGTTGGGCGCCTCGCCGGCGTGGAAGGCGCCGACGCTGACGATGCCCATCTCCAGCGGCGGCACGTTGCGGCTGACCACCGTCTGCAAGGCCATCACGATCGCCGAGCCGGCGACCACCGGGTCGACCGCGGCCTGCGGCATGGCGCCGTGCCCGCCCTTGCCGCGCACGGTGATGGTGACGCTGTCCGAACTCGACATCGCGAAGCCCGGCACGGCGACGAACTTGCCTGCCGGCTTGCCCGGCATGTTGTGCATGCCGAACATGGCCTCGCAGGGGAAGAGGTCGAGGAAGCCGTCCTCGAGCATCCTGCGCGCGCCGGCCTGGCCCTCTTCGGCCGGCTGGAAGACGAAGTGCAGAATGCCGTCGAAGTCGCGCGTGGCCGCCAGGTGGCGCGCCGCGGCGAGCAGCATCGCGGTGTGGCCGTCGTGGCCGCAGGCGTGCATCTTGCCGAACACCTTGCTCGCCCAGGGCTTGCCGCTGGTCTCGGCGATCGGCAGCGCATCCATGTCGGCGCGCAAGCCGATGCGACGCGTCGAGCGGCCGGCCTTCAGCGTGCCGACCACACCCGTGCCGCCCAGGCCGCGGTGCACTTCGCAGCCCCAGCGCTGCAGGCGTTCGGCGACGAGGTCGGCGGTGGCGTGCTCCTCGTAGGCCAGCTCCGGGTTGGCGTGGATCCGGCGCCGGATGGCGACCATCTCGTCCTCGTGGGTACGGATCTCCTCGAGCGCAGGCAAGGGCAGCGGGGCGTTCATGCAGGGGTCTCCGGCGGATGGGGACGCCGACGCGTCCAACGGGCCATGCTAGCGCGGCTTCCTCGGGTACGTCGCCGCGAGGTCGTCGCGGCCCGAGGGCGTGCGTGCCTCGGGCCCCTTCAGGCGTGGCGCAGGTCCAGCCCCCGGCTCTCGATGAGCCGGGGCTCCCGCTCGCTGCCGCCGGCCGCGACGATGCGGGCGCGACCCTGCCCTCGCGCCAGCGCCAGCGCCTGCAGGGCGCGCTGCCGCGCCCGCTGGAACTCTTCGCCGGGGCCCACCTGCACCAGACCGAAGCTCAGCGTCGGCACCGCTGGCGGCGTGGCCGCGGCTGGCGCCGACGCCTGCCGCACGGCTTCGGCCAGGCGCTCGGCCACGCGCATCGCTTCCTGCGGGTGCGTGCGCCGCAGCAGCAGCGTGAAGCCCTCGCGGCCGTGATGGCAGGCCAGATCGTGTGCGCGCAGCACGCCGCGCAGGCTGCGGGCGACGAGCCGCAGCACGCGCTCTGGCTCCTGCGGCGGCGGGGATGCCGCGCCCGCGGGCGGCGGGTCGAAGTCGAACACCGCCAGGACGCAGCTGGCCGGCGGATCGCTCGCCAGCATGCGCGCGGCCAGGCGCTCGAACGGGCGCCAGCCGGGCAGCCGCGTCAGGGGATCGGTGCGCGCCAGCGCCTGCCATTGGCGCTGGGTGCCTTGGAGCCGGTGTTCGTGGCGCACGTGCACGAGGGTGACGGCGACGAAGGCCAGGGCCGACACCGCCAGGGCGGTGGCGATGGCGCTGGCCTCGAAGAAGCCCTCGTGCTCCAGGCCGGCGAGCGCCGCGGCCATCGGCGCGCAGGCGGCAAGCGCGATCACCGCGCCGAGCAGGTGCACCGGGCGCAGCGAGCGGCTGGCGCCGGCGCAGACGAGCAGGCTGGCCGCGTACAGATGGGCGAGCAGCGTGCCGCCGGGAACGCCCACCGCCATCGACGGCGAATGCTCGCGCCACAGGCCGCCGACGGCAAGCAGCAGCGCGCACAGCGCCAGCACCGCGCGGTCGTGCCGTTCGTTGCCTGGCCAGTCGAGGCGCGCATGAAAGCGCCGCATGCCGCCAAGCGCCAGCAGCGGCCAGGGCAGCAGCAGCAACTGCGCCGCGAGCAGGGCGCCGGGCACCCGCGGCAGCGCGGCCGCCAGCGCGATGGCCGCGGTCGTCATGGCCGCCGCGGCCTGCCACAGCCCCCAGCCGCGCGGGCGCGGCGACGGCGCCGCCAGGGCCAGCGCCGTCGCCGCGACGGCGCTGGCGCCGGCAGCCACCCACAGCGTGCTCGCGACCTCGCTCATGAGCGGCATTGTGAAAGCGGCACGCGGCTTCCCGGCGTCGCAGGACGCAGCGCCTGCAACGGCATGCAACACCCGGGCGCGGCCCGACCGCGCACGGTCCGCGCAGGGCAGGGCGCTCTTGTTACGATCCCCGGTTTTTCGGGCCGGAGGCTCGAGGGCGGGTGAGCGATGGCGATGGACGTGGTCGACTACGAGATCAAGGGCTCCGAGATGCAGTTCGTCGAGATCGAGCTCGATCCCGGCGAGGCTGCGGTCGGCGAGGCCGGCAGCATGATGTTCATGGAGGCCGGCATCGCCATGGACACCGTCTTCGGCGACGGCTCGAACGCGCAGGGCGGCCTGCTGGGGAAGCTGCTGGGTGCCGGCAAGCGCCTCGTCACCGGCGAGTCGCTGTTCACCACCGTCTACACGAACAATGCGCGCGAGAAGCGCCGCGTGGCCTTTGCCGCGCCCTATCCGGGCAAGATCCTGCCGATGGACCTGCGCCGGCTGGGTGGCACCCTGATGTGCCAGAAGGACGCCTTCCTCTGCGCCGCGCGCGGGGTGCAGCTGGGCATCGCGCTGCAGCAGAAGCTCTCGGCGGGCTTCTTCGGCGGCGAGGGCTTCATCATGCAGCGCCTGGATGGCGACGGCCTGGCCTTCGTGCACGCCGGCGGCACGCTGCTGGAGCGCGAACTGCAGGCCGGTCAGACGCTGCTGGTGGACACCGGCTGCGTCGTCGCCTACACGCCGGGCGTGAGCTTCGAGATCCAGTACGTCGGCAAGATCAAGACCGCGCTCTTCGGCGGCGAGGGCCTGTTCTTCGCGAAGATGAGCGGCCCGGGCCACGTGTGGCTGCAAAGCCTGCCGTTCTCGCGCCTGGCCTCGCGCGTGTTCGCCGCGGCGCCGCAGCGCGGCGGCTCGCGCGAGGAGGGCTCGGTGCTCGGCGGCCTGGCCGGCGGCGGCCTGCTCGGCGGGCTGCTGATGGGCGACGACGAGTGACGCCGGGCCCGGGGTGACGCGAGCGCTCTGGCCCGGTGCGACGAACGCGGATGCGTGACATGCTGGACGCAAGCTGGCGCGCGGCAGCCTATTGCTGGCACCCGCTGGCGCTGCTGTGGGGGCTGCTGCCGCTGGCCCTGGCCGCCGGTGGCGCGCTCGGCCTGGGCTGGGTCGGCTGGGAGCCCGCGGTGGCGCAGGCGCGCGCGCTGCTCGAGCGCACCGAGCTGCTGGCGGCGCTGTTCGAGTGGCTGCAGGCCGTGGGCCTGCCCGACCTGCGGCCGGTGCTCGCGCCGCTGCTGGTGGTGGCGCTGACGATGCCGCTGCTGGTGCTGCTGACGCTGCTGCTGGTGGCCTGGCTGCTGGCGCCGGCGATGATCGGGCTGGTGGCGCGGCGGCGCTTTCCCGATCTCGTGAGGAGCCCTGCCGCGGCCGGCCGCTGGCGGGCGCTGGCGTGGTCGCTGCTGTGCGCGCTGGCGGCGCTGGCGGCCCTGCTCCTGAGCATGCCCTTGTGGCTGCTGCCGCCGCTGGTCTTCGTGCTGCCGCCGCTGGTCTGGGGCTGGCTGTGCTTTCGCGTGTTCTCGTTTGCCGCGCTGGCGCGCCACGCCAGCGCCGACGAGCGCCGCCTCGTGCTGCACCGGCGCCGCTGGGCGCTGCGCGGTGCTGCGCTGCTGTGCGGGCTGGCCTGTGCGCTGCCGACGCTGGCGTGGGCGCTGGGCGCCTCCGCGCTCGTGCTGGCGCCGCTGCTGATGCCCTTGCTGCTGTGGCTCTACACGGTGCTGTTCGCCTTCGCCGCGCTGTGGTTCACGCATTACCTGCTGGCCGCGCTGCAGCAGCTGCGGCAGGACTTCGCTGCCCTGGCGGGGGCAGTCGCCATGCCATGAACGTCCCCGGCATCGGCCTCGTCGTCATCGGAGACGAGATCCTCGGCGGCAAGCGTGCGGACAAGCACCTGCCCAGGGTGATCGAGCTGCTGGGCGCGCGCGGGCTGGCGCTGGACTGGGCGCACGTCGTCGGCGACGAGCGCGCGCGCATCACCGCGCTGCTGCAGCAGGTCTTCGCCAGCGGCGACATCGTCTTCTGCTGCGGCGGCATCGGCGCGACCCCCGACGACCACACGCGCCAGAGCGCCGCGGCGGCGCTGCAGCGCCCGCTGCGGCTGCACCCCGGGGCGCGACGCCTGATCGAGGAGCGCATGCAGGACATGGCGCGCGAACAGGGCCTGCCCTTCGAGCCCGGGCGCGCGGACAACCTGCAGCGCCTGCAGATGGGCGTGTTCCCGCAGGGGGCGGCGCTGATCGCCAACCCCTACAACAAGATCCCCGGCTTCTCCATCGGTGACGTGCACTTCGTGCCCGGCTTTCCGGTGATGGCGCATCCGATGATCGAGAGCCTGCTCGATGGGCGCTATGCCCCGCTGCACGGCCGCAGCGCGCAGCGCGAGCGCTCGGTGATCGTGCACGACGGCATGGAGGCTGCGCTGACGCCGTTGATGGAGCAGCTCGAGGCCGCGCATGCGGGCGTCAAGGTGTTCAGCCTGCCCAGCGTCGACCATCCCGTCCTCGGGCGCCACATCGAGCTGGGCGTGAAGGGGCGAGGCGCCGAAGTCGACGCCGCCTACGCCGAGTTGAAGCGCGGCCTGGATCGCCTTGGTGCACGCCTTGGCACTGAAATGGTGCGCGGAGCAGGTTCCGCGTGAGCCGCGATGGTGCGTTGTGTCATCCTGCCCTGGCGTCGCCGGGAAGAGCATGGTTGGCATGGCGCGTGCTTGTCATGACCCGGACCCCGGGCGGAATCGCCGCCCGCGAAGCCGAACCCGATCGATCCCCAACCGCGAGGCGGCACCTGCATCCGCCGCGATTTCCAGGAGAACCTCAATGACCAAGACCGTTGCCGATGTCATGAAGATGATGGAGGAGAACGAAGTCAAGTTCGTCGACTTCCGCTTCACCGACACGCGCGGCAAGGAGCACCACGTGACCGTGCCGGTCTCGCACGTCGACGAGGAGAAGTTCAGCGACGGGCACGCATTCGACGGCTCGTCGATCGCCGGCTGGAAGGGCATCGAGGCCTCGGACATGCTGCTCATGCCCGACCCCGACACCGCCAACATCGATCCCTTCTTCGACGAGCCGACGCTGATCCTCAGCTGCGACGTGCTCGAACCCGGCGACGGCAAGCCCTACGACCGCGACCCGCGCAGCCTGGCGCGGCGCGCCGAGGCCTATCTGAAGAGCAGCGGCATCGGTGATGTCGCCTACTTCGGCCCCGAGCCCGAGTTCTTCATCTTCGACCAGGTGCAGTGGAACGTCGACATGTCGGGCTGCTTCGTCTCCATCGGCTCGGAGGAGGCGTCGTGGAGCAGCGGAGCGGCCATCGAGGGCGGCAACAAGGGGCACCGCCCGGGCGTGAAGGGCGGCTATTTCCCGGTGCCGCCGGTCGACGCCTTCCAGGACATGCGCTCGGAGATGTGCCTCGTGCTCGAGGCGCTGGGCATCCCGGTCGAGGTGCACCACCATGAGGTCGCGGGCCAGGGCCAGAACGAGATCGGCACGCGCTTCAGCACCCTGGTGCAGCGCGCCGACTGGCTGCAACTGCAGAAGTACGTCATCCACAACGTCGCCCACAGCTACGGCAAGACGGCGACCTTCATGCCCAAGCCCGTGGTCGGCGACAACGGCAGCGGCATGCACGTGCACCAGTCGATCTGGAAGGACGGCAAGAACCTGTTTGCCGGCGACGGCTACGGCGGCCTGAGCGAATTCGCGCTGTACTACATCGGCGGCATCATCAAGCACGCCCGCGCGCTGAACGCCATCACCAACCCCGGCACCAACAGCTACAAGCGCCTCGTGCCCGGCTTCGAGGCGCCGGTCAAGCTGGCCTACTCGGCGCGCAACCGCTCGGCCTCGATCCGCATCCCGTACGTGGCCAACCCGAAGGGCCGCCGCATCGAGGCGCGCTTCCCCGATCCGCTGATGAACCCCTACCTCGGCTTCGCGGCGCTCATGATGGCGGGCCTGGACGGCGTGGAAAACCGCATCCACCCGGGAGATGCGGCGACCAAGGACCTCTACCACCTGCCGCCCGAGGAGGACGCGAAGATCCCCACCGTCTGCCACAGCCTGGAGCAGGCGCTCGAGTACCTCGACCGCGGCCGCGCCTTCCTGACCAAGGGCGGGGTCTTCAGCGATGCCTACCTCGACGCCTACATCGAGCTGAAGATGCAGGACGTCACGCGCATGCGCATGACCACGCATCCGCTCGAGTTCGAGATGTACTACACACTGTGACGGCTGGGTCCGCGGTGGTACGGGTCTGGGTGACAATGACGGCGCATGTCGGCGCGGGCGCCTTGCGCCCGTGGTCCGGCGCCGACCCCGACCCGGACCTCGTCCCAGACCCGCACCTGCCCTATCGAGCCGATGAAACTGCGCCTTCGGGTCCGACCCTCATGGCCTGCGCTGCTGGCGCCGCTGTTCGCCCTGCTGCTGCCCGGCGCCGCGGCGCGGGCGCAGGGCGAGGCGGGGACGGCCGCGTCGCAGGTCTACCGCTGCCCGGGGCCGCCCGTGCTCTACACCGACGCCATCTCGCCCAGGGAGGCGGCCGAGCGCGGCTGCCGCACCATCGAGGGCACGCCGATCACCATCATCCAGGCGCCGCGCCCGCGCGCCGCGGCCGGGGCGTCCGCGCCGGCGCGGGCGGGGAATGCCGAGGCCCGCGTCGAGCCCACGGCGCAGCGCCAGCGCGACAGCGAGGCGCGCCGCATCCTGCAGGACGAGCTCAGGCGCGAGGAGGAGAAGCTCGCGGTGCTGCAGAAGGACTACAACAAGGGCGAGCCCGAGCGGCGCGGCGACGAGCGCAACTACCAGCGCTACCTGGACCGCGTGGCCGAGATGAAGGCGGCGATCACGCGCAAGGAGGCCGACATCGCCGCCCTCAAGCGCGAGATCGCCAAGCTGCCGGCGCCGTGATGGCGCGGCGCTGACCGCTCGCTGGCGCCTTGATGAGGCCGCGGCCGGCCCACACGGCTCCCCCGCAGCGCCCCGGCGCCGTCGGCGCCGCCTGTGCCTTCGGTGCGGCGGACTTCGCCGCTCTCGATCAGTTGGCGACGCTGGTCGCCGTCGTCGACCGGCAGGGGCACTGCCTGCACGCCAACGCCGCGCTCGAGGCGGCGCTCGGCCTGCCCCGGCGCAGCCTCGTGGGCGAGGACGTGCGCGGCTGGCTGGTCGATCCGGCACCCCTGCACGAGGTGCTGGCGCAGCTCGATCGCGGCGAGCTCGCCAGCAGCCGCCTGCTGGCGCAGCTGCACCCGCCCGCAGGAAGCGTCCAGGCCGGCCCGCAGCCGCTCGAGCGCGCGGTGCAGCTCAGCGTCAGCGCGCTGGACGCGCCGGCAGGCGGCGTGCTGCTCGAGATGAGCGCGCTGGATCTGCAGTTGCGCAGCGAGCGCGAGCGCCGCATCCAGGAGCTGGCGCAGGCCAATGGCGAGCTGCTGCGCAATCTCGCGCACGAGGTGCGCAACCCGCTGGGTGGCATTCGCGGCGCGGCCCAGCTGCTGCTCATGGAGCCGACCGCGCCCGCGCTGGCCGAGTGCGCGCAGCTCATCGTGCGCGAGGCCGACCGCCTGCACGCCCTCGTCGATCGTCTGCTGGCGCCGCACCGTGGGGCGCTGCGGGTGGGCGACGTCAACCTGCACGAGGTCTGCGAGCATGTGCGTGCCCTGGTGCAGGCGGAGTACGGGCCGGCGCTGGTGATCGAGCGCGACTACGACACCTCGATCCCCGAGTTCCGCGGCGATCGCGGGCAACTCGTGCAGGCGGTGCTCAACGTCGTGCGCAATGCCGCGCAGGCGCTTGCCGCGTCGGCCACGCCGCAGCCGCGCATCGTGCTGCGCACGCGCGTGCGGCGCCAGGTCACCCTGGGCGGCCGGCGGCACCGCCTGGCGCTGGCGCTGCAGGTGCAGGACAACGGCCCCGGCGTGCCCGAGGCGATGCGCGAACGCATCTTCCATCCGCTGGTTTCGGGCCGCGAGGGTGGCAGCGGGCTCGGGCTCACGCTGGCGCACGCGATCCTGCAGCAGCACCGGGGCACGATCGAATGCGAAGCCGCTCCCGGCTGCAGCGTCTTCACGCTGTCGATTCCGCTGAACTGAGCCGGCACGCCCGACCCGCCGCGGCCGCTTCGTTTCCCATGACCGCCATCTCCCCATGAACGCCGTCTGGATCGTCGACGACGATGCCTCGATCCGCTACGTGCTCGAGAAGGCGCTGGCGCGCGCGCAGCTGCAGGTGCGCAGCTTTGCCGACGCCGCCGAGCTCATGGCCGCGCTGCGGCACGAGGAGCCGCAGGTGCTGCTGACCGACATCCGCATGCCCGGCGTCTCGGGCCTGGAGCTGCTGGCGCGGGTGAAGGCGCGCCTGCCGGGCCTGCCGGTGATCGTCACCACCGCCTACTCCGACCTCGACAGCGCCGTCGGCAGCTTCGAGGCCGGTGCCTTCGACTACCTGCCCAAGCCCTTCGACCTGCAGCAGGCGGTCGAGATGGTGCACCGCGCCATCGAGGAAAGCCGGCGCGAGCAGGCCGCCGACACCCTGCCCGACGAGGCCGGCCCGCTGCTCGGCCAGGCGCCGGCGATGCAGGAGCTGTTCCGCGCCATCGGCCGCCTCGGGCAGAGCCAGGCGACCGTGCTCATCACCGGCGAGAGCGGCAGCGGCAAGGAGCTGGTGGCGCAGGCGCTGCACCGCCACGGCGCGCGCGGCGCGGGCGCCACGCCCGGGCCCTTCGTCGCCATCAACACCGCCGCCATCCCGCACGAGCTGCTGGAGAGCGAGCTCTTCGGCCACGAGCGCGGCTCCTTCACCGGCGCGCAGGCGATGCGCCGTGGCCGCTTCGAGCAGGCCGAGGGCGGCACGCTCTTCCTCGACGAGATCGGCGACATGCCGCTGGCGCTGCAGACGCGACTCCTGCGCGTGCTCTCCGACGGACAGTTCTACCGCGTCGGCGGCCACCAGCCGCTGCGCGCCCGCGTGCGGGTGATCGCCGCCACGCACCAGGACCTCGAGCAGCGCGTGCGCGCCGGCGCCTTCCGCGAGGATCTCTTCCATCGGCTGAACGTCATTCGCCTGCGCCTGCCGCCGCTGCGCGAGCGGCGCGAGGACGTGCCGCTGCTGGTGCGCCATTTCCTCGCCCGCAGCGCGCGCGAGCTGGGGCTGGCGCCCAAGCGCATCGGCGACGCTGCGCTGCAGGCGCTGCAGGCCTTCGACTACCCCGGCAACGTGCGCCAGTTGCAGAACATCTGCCACTGGCTCACCGTGATGGCGCCCGGCCGCACGATCACCGCGACCGACCTGCCGCCGGAAGTGCAGCCGGCCCGCGCGCGGGACGACGCCCCAGGGCCAGCGGCCTTGACGCCGACGCCGACGCCGACGCCGACGCTGCAGGAGGCGGACCCCGCCGCGACGGCGCAGCAGGACTGGCTGGGCCCGCTCGAGCAGGAACTGCGTCGGCGCCTGGCGGCGCGCGACCCCGAGCCCTGGCAGGCCCTGGCGCGCGCGTTCGAGACGCGACTCATCCGCACGGCACTGGCCCTGAGCGAGGGCCGCCGCATCGAGGCCGCACAGCGCCTGGGCATCGGGCGCAACACGATCACGCGCAAGATCCAGGACTACGGGCTGGACGAGTGAGGTCGCGGCGGCAACCGCGGCGCTGCCGCCGCGCCTTCAGCCGGCGTCGAGGTCCAGCAGCACCGGCGCGTGATCGCTCGGACGCTCGCTGCGGCGCGGGGCCTTGTCGATGCTGCAGGCGCGCACCTGCCCGCGCAGGGCGTCGCTGACGAGGATGTGGTCGATGCGCAGGCCCTGGTTCCGGCGAAAGGCCAGGTTGCGGTAGTCCCACCAGCTCCAGCTCTTCGGCGCTTGCTCGAAGAGGCGGAAGGCGTCGTGCAGGCCGAGCGCGAGCAGCCCCTGGAACTGCGCGCGCTCCTCGGGCGTGCAGTGGATCTGACCGGCCCAGGCGACGGGGTCGTGCACGTCGCGGTCCTCGGGCGCGACGTTGAAGTCGCCCATCAGCACGAGGCGCGGCTGTGCGGCCAGTTCGCCGCGCAGCCACTCGCGCAGCGCGTCCTGCCAGCGCATCTTGTAGGCGAACTTCGCGCTGCCGGGTTCCTGCCCGTTGGGGAAATAGGCCCCGACGACGCGCAGGGTTCCGATCGTCGCCGCGATCACGCGCGCCTGCTCGTCCTCGAAGCCCGGGATGTTGCGCACCACGTCGGCCATGGGCGCGCGGCTGACGAGCGCCACGCCGTTGTAGGTCTTCTGCCCGAAGCACTGCGCCTGCCAGCCCGCCGCCGCGAAGGCCTCGTGCGGAAAGCGCTCGTCGGTGAGCTTGGTCTCCTGCAGCGCCAGCACGTCCGGCGACTGCGTCGCCAGCCAATCCAGCACCTGCGGCAGCCGCACCGAGAGGGAGTTGACGTTCCAGGTGGCCAGACGCATGAGGGTACGAATGCCTACTGCCCCGGCACGCCGATGGCGACCGGGCGGATCGGCGAACCGGAACTGCCCTTCGCGCGCAGCGGCAGGATCATCGTGCACGACACCCAGACCTTGTCCTTGGCGAGTGCGCCCAGGTTGGCGTTCTGAATCTGATAGATGCCTGCCTGCGTCAGGTCGTGATGGTGGATGGCAAAGGGCGTGTTCGGCGGTGCGCCGGCCGGCGGCGCGGCCTTGCCCTGGAGGAAGCCTTCGGCCACCGGATCGGTGAACGGGTTGTCGAGTGCGATCAGGACGATCTGCTTGTCTTCGATGTACCTGGCGGCGTCATAGGCAAGCCCCGGGCCCTTCGTGTAGTAGGACTTCCCGGTGTCGGGGTCGTTCCAGTGGTCGCCCCAGCCGGTGTAGATGTAGAGCACGTCGCCGGGCAGCAGGCCGCGATTCTGCAGTCCCTGTGCCGCGAGCATCGCCTCGATGTCCTTGGCGCTGACGGCTTCGCCGGGCTTCATCGCCTGGCCTTTGCCCAGAAAGGTCTTTGCATCGAGCAGCACGGCGGTGGTGACGATCGGTGGCACCTTTTCGATGCCGAGCTTCTGCAACGGCGAGTCGGGCGTGGGCTTGATGTCGGATTGCGTGTAGCCGCCGTAGTAGCGCGCCTTGTCGGCAGGGAAGGCGCCCTTGCCGTCCCAGGGCTCGGGCAGCACGGCAAAGTGTCCGATGGCATCCATCTGGGTGCCCTGGGCGCCGGCCTCGCCGCTGACGGCCTCCTCGCCGTTGAAGGCATGGACGGTGCCGGGGATGCCGACCGTCGGCCTATACTTGTCGCGCAACGGCGTGCCGAAAGGCGATTGCGGCATCGTGTTCGAGCGCAAATGCGAAACCTCGTACGCCTTGGCCTTCGGGTTCGCGAGCGACTGCGCACAGCGCTGCCAGGTGGCGGACCCGAGTGTGTTCGCCATCCCGATCTCGTCGCCCGCTCCCCAGCGCGAAGGACCGGTCTGCGCCGCGGCCAGCGACGCCATCGCACCGGAGGCCGCGAGCGCACACGCATACCGCCAAGCCAACCTCATACGTCTCTCCTTGGGTGTTGCCGCCAACGCGGCGACAAGAAGGCGTAGCGCCGGGCGCGCGGGAAGACCGACTCTACGCCAGTATGCTCAGCGTCGCGTCGCGGGCCAGCCGGCCGCGCACGCTGCAGGCCACTCCGACCCCGCGATCCGCATCGACGCCATGACGACCCCTCTTGCACCGCCGCGACTCGTCGACGACGAGCTCGACCTGTTCGCCGAACTGCTGCCGCTCGGTCGCGGCCTCGACGTCGTCGAGCTGGGCTGCGGCAACGCGCGGCTGGCACGCGCGCTGCTGCGGCGTTTTCCGGGCTGTCGCGTCACCGGGCTCGAGGTCGACACCCGCCAGCACGCGAAGAACCTGGCCGACCCGCAGCCCGGGCTGGAGTTCGTTGCCGCCGGCGCGCAGGCGATCCCGCGCCCGGACGCGAGCTTCGACCTGGCGCTCATGCTCAAGTCGCTGCACCACGTGCCGGTCGAGGCGATGGACGCCGCGCTGGCCGAGGTGCGGCGGGTGCTGCGCCCGCAGGGATGGCTGCTCGTGTCCGAGCCGGTGTATGCCGGCGCGCTCAACGAGATCGTGCGCCTGTTCAACGACGAGGGCGCGGTGCGTGCCGCGGCGCAGGCCGCGCTCGACCGCGCGCTGGCCGGCGGCGGCTGGAACGCGGTGCTCGAGCGGCGCTTCGACGCCCCGGTGCACTATCGCGACTTCGCCGACTTCGAGCGCCGCATGATCGACGTGACCTTCGCCGAGCACCACCTCGACGACGCGACGCGCGCCGCCGTGCGCGCGCGCTTTCAGCCGCATCGGGGTGCCGACGGTGCCGCCTTCACGCGCCCGATGCACCTGCGCCTGCTGTGCCGGCGCGACCGCTGACCCTGCTGCCGCCAGTGATGCCCCCGCCGACGCCGGCCGCCGCCCGCCTCGAGGTCGAGTCGTTCTTCGACCCGGCCACCTCGACCTTCAGCCACCTCGTGCTCGACCGTGCGTCGATGCAGGCTGCGCTGGTCGACAGCGTGCTCGACTACGACGGCGCGTCGGGACGCACTGCCACGACGAGCGCCGAGCGGCTGGTCGGGCGCGTGCGCGAGCTCGGCGCCAGCCTGCAGTGGCTGCTCGAAACCCACGTGCACGCCGACCACCTTTCGGCCGCGCCGTTCCTGCAGCGGCAGCTCGGCGGGCGCATCGCGATCGGCAGCCGCATCACGACGGTGCAGCACACCTTCGGCCGGCTGTTCAACGCCGGCGCCGACTTCGCCTGCGACGGCCAGCCCTTCGACCACCTGTTCGACGACGGCGAAGCGTTCGCGATCGGCGGGCTGCAGGCCACCGCGATGCACACCCCGGGGCATACGCCGGCGTGCATGGCCTACGTCCTGCGTGACGGCGACGAGATGGTGGCCTTCGTCGGCGACACGCTGTTCATGCCCGACTACGGCAGCGCGCGCTGCGACTTTCCCGGTGGCGATGCGGCAACGCTGTACCGCTCGATCCGCAAGCTGCTCGCGCTGCCGCCGTCGACCAGGCTGTACCTCTGCCACGACTACCGGCCCGAGGCGACGCCGCCGCGCCACGTCACGACGGTGGCCGCCCAGCGCGCGGGCAACGTGCACGTGCACGACGGCGTCAGCGAGGCCGAGTTCGTCGCCATGCGCACCGCGCGCGACCGCACGCTGGCTATGCCCGCGCTGCTGCTGCCGTCGGTGCAGGTCAACATGCGCGCCGGCCGGCTGCCAGCCGCCGAGGGCAACGGCATCCGCTACCTGAAGATCCCGCTCGACGCGATCTGAGCACATCCAGGGCCGGGCTGCGCCCAGCCCACCCCCGGCGGGGTCGAGCACGGTGGCGGAGCCCCATTTCCTCGAGACGCGGCAGCCGGCGTCCGCGATGCTTCGCCGTCACCGCATCTCGAACGCTTCCTGGTGGAAGCAGCTTGACGGCAGACCCAGGCGTTGCAGCCCGCCGCGCAGCGAATCGCCGAACGCGTTCGGGCCGCAGAACCAGAACTCGGCCTGCTCGGGGTTGGACACCGCCTCGCTGATGCGCTCGGCCGTCAGGTAGCCCTCGCGCGGCGGCACGACGACATGCAGCGTGACGCCGCTTGCCTGCGCGAGCTCGCGCAGCCGCGTCATCAGCGGCTCGGGCTCTTCGTCGGTCGAGAAGAAGAGGTCGACCGGACGCTGCCTCGCGCCGCCTTGCGCGAGCAGTTGCATGCGCGAGATGAACGGCGTGATGCCGATGCCCCCGGCGACCCAGACCTGGCGCTCGCGCGGCCCCTCGAAGCTGAAGCGCCCGTAAGGCCCCTCGATCGTGACCGGGTCGCCGAGCGCAAGCCGCTCGGGCAGCGCGCGCGTGTAGTCGCCGAGTTCCTTGATCGCCAGCACCAGACGGCCGTCGCCGGCCCAGCTCGAGACGACCGTGAAGGGGTGTGCCCCTTCGTCGCGGTGGAAGGTGGCAAAGACGAACTGCCCGCTCTCGTGGCCGGCCCAGGGCGTCTCGAGCTGACATTGCACTTCGAGCACGCGGTCCTCGTGCAGATGCAGCGACTCGACGTGCCCAAGCGCGCGTCGCGTGAATCCGATCCGCCCGCTCAGCGACAGGACCGCCGCGACGACCCCGCCGGCCATCAGCAGCGCCGCGACCGGGCCCGCGGCTGCCGTCCAGTAGCCAGGCGGCATGAACACGACCGAGTGGAACACGAGCAGCAGGAAGGCGACCGGCGTCAGCCGGTGCAGCCGCGCGAAATGGCGGTAGGGAATGCGCTTCCAGAGCGCGACGACGACCAGCACGATGATCACGTACAGGCCCCACTCGCCGAGTTCCTTGGCAGGCTCGTGCCAGGCCTGCAACGGCACCGCGGCGGCACCGTCGCCGCCGGGGCGGCGTTGCGGTCGCGCCAGCCAGCCCTGGCCGACCATCCACTTGGGCAGGATCTCGAGCAGCCAGTGCGCCACACCGAGCAGCACGCCGGCGATGCCGAGCTTCTTGTGCAGGCGGTAGAACTGGTCGAGGCCGCCGAGCCATCGTTCGAGCCGGACCGGCCGGGCCGCGAGGATGATCGCCAGCGACATGCAGCCGATGGCGAGATAGCCGGTGCCGAGAATCAGCGTGCCGCGCAGCGCCCAGTGGTTGCCCGGCGTCGCAATCGTCAGGCTGCCGGGTGGCAGGCTGACGAGCCAGAGGGCAAGCAATGCAGCGAGAACCAGGACGAAGTGGCGTTGCATGAATGGCCTCTGGCGCTGCGGTGAGGACGGTGACGGCGACCCCGCCACGCGGCCTGAGTCCGGGCGATCATACGCAAGCGCTTCACGGCCCGAAAGCCGCCCAGATGCAGAGCAGCCACTCGACCGGCAGCAGCGATGCCGTCGCAGCGACCACGCGCTGCCAGCGGTCCTGCGATCGCATCGGAAGCCACCGACGCCATCGCCTTCGACGCGATCAGGAACCCCGTCACCGTGTTCGGATGCGCCTGCGCAAGCCGTGATCGGCGGCCTCAGCCGCCGCCGAAGCGGTAGCTCGACACGCTGATGCCGCCGAAGAAGTCCTGCTCATGGTAGACGCGCGTTGCGACGTCCTGTTCGGCCGCACCGACGGCGACCATCAGCGGCAGCAGGTGCTCCTCGCGCGGGTGTGCCTGGCGCGCGGCAGGCGCCCGTTCCCAGTCGGCCAGGGCGGCCGTGCGCGCGTTCGGATCGTCCGCGGCCAGGGTGCGCTGCAGCCAGTCGTCGAAGGCCGCCGACGGCCCCTTGGCGGCGGGGCCGAACATGCCCAGGTTGTGAAAGCTCAGCCCGCTGCCGACGATGAGGATGCCCTCGCCGCGCAGCGGCGCCAGCGCGCGCCCGAGCGCCAGATGCTCGCGCGGATCGAGGCCGCGCCGCAGCGACAGCTGCAGCACCGGCATGTCGGCGCCCGGGTACATGACGGCCATCGGTGCGTACAGGCCGTGGTCGAAACCCCGCTGGGCGTCGACGGCAACGCCGATGCCCGCCGCCTCGAGCAGCGCCACGACACGCTGCGCGACCTGGGGCGCGCCGGGCGCCGGGTACCGGATGCGATACGTGTAGTCCGGAAAACCGCCGTAGTCGTAGATCATCGGCGGCGACGGGTGCGTCATGACGGTGAAGTCGCGCTCCTCCCAGTGCGCCGACAGCATCAGCACGGCGCGCGGCGCGGCGCCGAGTTGATGCGGCATGTCACGTAGCGCCGCCTCGAGGCGGTCGTACTGGCCCGACATCTCGTGCTTCATCCACGGCCACGGCCCGCCGCCGTGCGAGATGAAATACGTGGGCAGCGGGGTCGGCGTCATGTCGCGTCCTTCGGCCAGCCGGCGATCGGGCGGTTGTACTCCAACGGCGCAGCGCCGCTTTGGCTACAGCGCCGCTTTGGCTACGATGCGTGCCACCATGACGCGCATCGCCTTGCCCCGACGCCTGGTGCTGGCCGGCCTGGCGGGCCTCGCCGGCTGGCCAACGCTCGCCGCGCGGGCGCAGGTGCCTTCCGGTGACGAGGCCAGGGCCGGCCCGCCGCCGGCCCTGGGCACGCGCATCGAGGTGCCCGCGCTGCCGCTGCTCGATGGCCGCACGCTGCACGCCGCGGACGTGCAGGGGCAGGTCGTCGTGCTCTACTGGTGGGCGAGCTGGTGCCCGTTCTGCGCCGTGCAGACGCCGCTGATGGACAAGCTCTGGCAGGCCGAGCGCGCGCGCGGCCTCGTGCTGCTGGGCCTGTCGATCGACAGGAAGCCCGAGGACGCCGTGGCCTACCTGAGCAAGCGCGGCTACGCCTTTCCGTCCGCCTGGGTGACGCCCGCGGTGCAGCGCTGGCTGCCCAAGCCGCGGGGCCTGCCGGTGACCGTCGTGCTCTCGCGCGAGCGTCGCGTGGTGATGAGCGAGGCCGGGCAGCTCTTCCCCGAGGACGTGGAGGCCATCGCGCGCCTTCTCTGACGCCTCGGCCGGGCGCCACGGCCTGGCGCCTCAGCGCCTGCGGTAGGTGACGAAGCTGAAGCCGAAGTCGTTCGGCGCGGTGGCCTGGTGATGCTCGCGCGCGACTTCGGCGAAGTCGGCGCGCGACCAGGCGGGAAAACGGGTGTCGCCTTCGAAGTCGCGCTCGATCTCGGTGAGCTGCAGCTCGTCGGCGCGCGGCAGTGCCAGCGCGTAGACCTGCGCGCCGCCGATCACGAACACGCGCGGCGCATCGGCCGTGCGCGCGAGCGCTTCGTCGAGCGTGGCCACGCCTTGCGCGCCTTCGGCCTGCCAGCCGGGCTGGCGCGTCAGCACCAGGTTGCGCCGGCCCGGCAGCGGACGAAAGCGCGGTGGCAGCGTGTCCCAGGTGGTGCGGCCCATGATGACCGGCGCGCCCATCGTCGCTGCGCGGAAATGGCGCAGGTCCTCGGGCAGGTGCCAGGGCATGCCCGCGGCGTGGCCGATGACGCCGTTGCGGGCCACTGCGGCGATGAGCACGAGTTGCGGCATCGCGTTCTTCCTGCGCGCGTGATCGAGGCGGGCGCTAGACGGCCACCGGCGCCTTGATCGCCGGGTGGTGCTGGTAGTCCAGGATCTCGAAGTCCTCGAACGCGTAGTCGAAGATTGACGGCGGGCGGCGGCGCAGGGCCAGCCGCGGGTAGGGGTAGGGCGTGCGCGCGAGCTGCGTGCGTACCTGACCCTCGTGGTTGCGGTAGATGTGGCAGTCGCCGCCGGTCCAGATGAACTCGCCGACCTCCAGGTCGCACTGCTGCGCCAGCATGTGCGTGAGCAGCGCGTAGCTGGCGATGTTGAAGGGCACGCCGAGGAAGACGTCGGCGCTGCGCTGGTAGAGCTGGCAGCTCAGGCGTCCCTCTGCGACGTAGAACTGGAAGAAGGCGTGGCAGGGCATCAGCGCCATCCGCGGCAGGTCGGCCACGTTCCAGGCGCTGACGACGATGCGCCGGCTGTCGGGGTCGGTGCGGAGCTGCTCGACGACCTGGGCGATCTGGTCGACGTGGCCGCCCCCGGGCGTCGGCCAGCATCGCCACTGCACGCCGTAGACGGGCCCCAGGTCGCCGTCGGGGCCGGCCCATTCGTCCCAGATCGTGCAGCCGCGCTCCTGCAGCCACTTGACGTTGCGCCCGCCCTGCAGGAACCACAGCAGCTCGACGATCACCGCCTTCACGAACACCTTCTTCGTCGTCACGAGCGGGAAGCCCTCGGTGAGGTCGAAGCGCATCTGGTGGCCGAACACGCTGCGCGTGCCGGTGCCGGTGCGGTCGCTCTTGGCCACGCCGTGCTCCATCACGTGACGCATGAAGTCCTCGTACTGCTGGCGCACGGGGCGAGAAGGTGTGGAGGCCACGGTCAACGGCAAGGGTAACGACGGGAAGGGGCGGATTGTGCCGCGGGGGCACTCACGTGAGGCTCCGTGCACCGGCGATGTCGGTCTGGAACTGCATCGCCGCCAGCCGCGCGTACAGCCCGCCGCGCGCCACCAGCTCGGCGTGGGTGCCCTGGTCGACGATGCCGCCGGCCTCCAGCACGACGATGCGGTCGGCGCGCAGCACGGTGGCCAGGCGGTGCGCGATGACGATCGTCGTGCGGTCCTTCATCGCCGTCTCCAGCGCCGCCTGCACCGCGCGCTCGCTCTCGGCGTCGAGGGCGCTCGTGGCCTCGTCCAGCAGCAGCAGCGGCGGGTTCTTCAGCATCGCGCGCGCGATGCTGATGCGCTGGCGCTGCCCGCCCGAGAGGCGCACGCCGCGCTCGCCGAGGTAGGTGCCGTAGCCCTCGGGCAGCGCGCGGATGAAGTCGTCGGCGAAGGCCGCCCTGGCCGCGGCGAAGACCTCCTCGTCGCTGGCCTCGGGCCGGCCGTAGCGGATGTTCTCGAGCGCGCTGGTCGAGAACACCGTGCTGTCCTGCGGCACGATGCCGATGCGCGCGCGCAGGTCGGCCAGCGCCGCCTCGCGCACCGGCACGCCGTCGACCGCGACGAGGCCGCGCTCGGTGTCGTAGAAGCGCAGCAGCAGTTGCAGCACGGTGCTCTTGCCGGCGCCGCTCGGGCCGACGAGGGCCACCGTCTCGCCCGGGCGCACCTCGAGGTCGAAGTGTGAGAGCGCCGCCGTCTGCGGCCGCGAGGGGTAGTGGAAGCTGACCTCGTGCAGCCGCACCGCGGAGCCGCCGCGGGTGGCGGGCAGCGCGCGCGGCTGCGGCGGGTCGGCCACCGGGCTCTGCGCGGCCAGCAATTCCATCAGCCGCTCGGTGGCGCCGGCGGCGCGCAGCAGGTCGCCGTAGACCTCCGAGAGCACCGCGACCGAGCTGACGAGGATGATGACGAAGACGACTGTCTGCCCGAGGTGACCGGCGCTGATGTCGCCGCGGATCACCGCCTGCGTGCCCTGGTACAGGCCCCAGAGCAGCGCGCCGAAGGTGGCGCTGATGATGAAGGCCACGAGCACCGCGCGCACCGTGGTGCGCCGCCGCGCCGCCTCGAAGGCCGACTCGGTGGCGGCGTCGAAGCGCGCCGCCTCGCGCGGCTCCTGCACGAAGCCCTGCACGACGGGAATCGCCGCCAGCACCTCGGCGGCGATGGCGCTGCTGTCGGCGACGCGGTCCTGGCTGGCGCGGCTCAGGCGCCGCACGCGGCGGCCGAAGTAGAGGCTGGGCAGCACCACCAGCACGAGGATGCCCAGCACCTGCGTCATCACGTAGGGGTTGGTGACGACGAGGGCGATCAGCGCCCCGATGCCCATCACCGTGTTGCGCAGGCCCATGCTCAGGCTGCTGCCGACCACGGTCTGCACGAGCGTCGTGTCGGTCGTCAGGCGCGAGAGCACCTCGCCGGTGCGCGTGGTCTCGAAGAACTCGGGGCTTTGCCGCAGCACGTGGCGGTAGACGGCGTTGCGCAGGTCGGCGGTGATGCGCTCGCCAAGCCAGGTGACGGCGTAGAAGCGCGCCGCCGAGAACAGGCCCAGCGCCGCACCGACGGCAAAGAGCGCGAGGAAATAACCCCGCAGGGCCATCACGCGCTGGCCGGGGTCGCCGGCGACGAGGCCGTGGTCGATCAGCGCCTTGAGCGCCACCGGGAATGCCAGCGTGGTGAGTGCGGCCAGCACGAGAAACAGGCCCGCCAGCGCGATGCGCCCGCGGTAGGGCCGCACGAAGGGCAGCAGGCCGGCGAGGGCGCGCACCGGGCGCTTGTCGGCGGGGCGGGCGTTCTGGCGTGCGGCGTCGGCCGGCAGGGCAGGGGCATTCATGCGGCAAGTTTAGGCAGCCGCCGCGCGACGCCGGGCGGCGGCCCCGGGGATTGTCCGTATCCGGCGCCAGGCGATGCGCTCCGGATCCCGCGCCCGGGGGATGAATCCGGCCCCGTACGGGCAGGGATTGCGTCTCGAATACGCACAAGCCCCGGGGGCCTGCCATCCCGCATTCGTGGCGCTACTCAAGGGTGGGGTGGATGTGGTCGAATACGTGCATTGCGCTGCCGTGCCCTCGCGCTCCATCAACCCCCGCCTGCCGTCCATGTCGCGCCTGTCCGAGCCGACTCCCGTGGCGCATGCCGCGACCTGTGCCGTGCCGTCACCGACCTGGCTGGGCCGGCTGTGGCCGTTGACGCCGAGGCTGGCGCTGGCCCTGGTGGCGGCGTCGACGCTGGCGGGCGGCGGGCTGGGCTGGCTCATGCTGCAGCTGCACGCCTTGTCGGGCCTGGCGTCGCTGGCCGTGCTCGCCGCCGCCCTGGCAGCCAGCGGTCTGCCGGCGCTGCTGCTGCTCAAGGCGTCGCGCGAACTGGAATGCGCGCGCGCGGTGGCCCTGGCCGCCGGGGCGCTGGATCCGCTGACCGGCATCTCCGGGCGCGGGCCCTTCCTGGCGCTGGCCGAGCGCGAGTTCGCGCGCTCGCGCCGCTACGGCATCGGCGCTGCGCTGCTGCTGGTCGACATCGACCGCTTCCGCCGCCTCATCGACGAGCCGGAGCGCGCCGCCGGCGAACTCGTGCTGCGCGAGGTGGCGGCGAGCATTCAGTTCACGCTGCGGGGCGCCGATGCGTTGGCGCGCTTCGGCTCTGCGCAGATCGCGGTGTTCGTCGCCCACGCCGATGCGCTGGGCGCGCTGGATGTGGCCGAGCGCATCCGCGAGCGCGTGGAGCAGCTCGAGATCGCCTGCCGCGACCAGCGCCTGCGCGCCACCGTGAGCGTGGGCGTGGTGCTGATGCGTCCGGCCCATCTGTCGCTGCAGGCAGTGATCGAGGACGCGGAAGCCGCACTCGGTGCCGCCCGCCAGGCCGGCGGCAACTGCGTGCGTGCCGCGCCGGTCGACCGTCGCCGCCTGCCGCAGGGCTGGCGCGGTCCCTCGGTCGGCGACAACCAGGCGGCGGGCTCCTGAGGCACCTGCCTGGCGGCCCCGTGCCGCTGCGCGGCGCGGGCTACAGGCGCAGCCTTCCCGCGTAGCCCGTCATCTCGAGATAGCCCAGGCCGATGCGCCGGCCGCGCGCGTCCAGCAGTTCGGACAGCCCTTCCCAGTAGATCGTGCCGGTGCTGCGGCGGGCATCCAGTTCCTGGGCGTCGAGCAGCGCGCGCACGCGCATTTCGCCGGCCGGGGTGGCCAGGCGCCACACGGTCGGGTAGTCGGCGCCGGTGGCGGGGCTTGACCAGCGGCGCTCGGGCGTCCAGCGCACCTGCTGCGGCGCAAAGGCCTGCGCCGCCACGCTGCCGCCCTCGCGCAGGCTGCCACCGGCCCAGAGCCTGCTGCCGTCGGTGCGCCGGAGCTGGAAGGCGGTGAGCGCGCGGCCGTCGAAGAGGTTGATGCCGACCCAGTCCCAGCCGACCGCCTCGGGCGCGAGCAAGGCCTCGCTCCATTCGTGGTCCAGCCAGGCGCGCCCCGTGGCCTCGATGCGGCGGCGGCCGAGTTCGAGCGTGGCCTGTGCGGCCAGTTGCGGCAGGCTGACGTAGTGGCTGGCGTGGATCTCCTGCGGGCCCTTGCGCGAAAAGCCACGGTCGCCCTGCAGCAGCAGCGGCTGCGTGGGCAAGAGGCGCAGGTGCAGCGCCCAGGGCTCGCGCGCGACGGTCTGGCGCGCGCTCGCGCGCCAGGCCTCGCCCTCGCGGCGCAGCTGCCAATCGCCGATCCACACCCGCGCGTCGTCGCGCGCGGCGCCGACGGCCTGCGGCTGGCCCGGCACCGCGCCCTCGCCATTCCAGCGTGCGATGCGCCCGGCGTGGCGATGCCCGCCGGCCGCTCCCGTGCCGAGCTCGGTGATCGCCGCGTCCGCGAACAGGATCTGCCGCGGGGCCAGCCGGCCCGGCAGCGCCGCGGCGAGGCCGGTGCGGCTGCGAAAGAAGGTGAGCTGCACGCCATGGCTCGGGGCCTCGGCCGGGCCAAGCCAGGCGGTGACGTACCACCACTCGGTGCGGCTGCCGACATGCGCGCCGTGGTCGCGCGGGAACCGCAGCACCCGGCCGCGCCGCACGCCGTCCGCGCCACTTGCGGCGCCATCCGCGCGGGCCGTGGTCGCTGCGCCAGGCGCACTCCACGGACAGGCCAGCGCCAGCAGCAGCCGGCGGCGCTGCGCGCTTGCGAGCCAGCCTGAGGCGGCCGGCGCAGGCCGTGCCGCGCCGCTCACCCATCCTCCCTCACCGCGAGCACCGCGGAGCGCGCCAGCGCCAGCCTTGCCGTCCACGCCGCGGCGGCGATGCCGGTGACGAGGACGACGCTGCCCAGTGCCGCCAGCCGCGCGCCCGGCAGCGCAAGCTCCATCGTCCAGTGAAAGCTCTGCGGGTTGACGACGAACACCAGCAGCGCGCCGATCGCGACCCCGAGCACTAGGCCGAGCACCGTCCCGACCAGGAGCCAGACCGCGGCTTCGCCCGTGACGACCGCCAGCACCTGCCCGCGCGTGAGCCCGAGGTGCGCCAGCAGGCCGAACTCGCGCCGGCGCGCCAGCACCTGCGCCGCGAGGCTGGCGGCGACGCCGACGAGGCCGATGGCGATCGCCGCCGCCTGCAGGTAGGTGGTGACGGCAAAGCTGCGCTCGAAGATGCGCAGCGAGGTCGCGCGCAGCTCGGTCGTGGTCGCGAAGTCCAGCAGTGCCGCCGACTCGTGCGCCGCGCGCAGCGCCGACGGCACGGCACTCGGGATCGCCCCGGGTTCGAGCCACAGGGCAAGCTCGTTGAACCGGGCGTCGCCGCTTGCCCGCAGGTAATCGGCATGGTCGATCACGAGACTGCCCGACTGGCGTGCGTAGTCGCGCCAGATGCCGCGCACGCGGACTTGCACCGCGCCTTCGGGCAGCGGCAGCACGAAGACGTCGCCCGGCGCCAGGCGATGCAGTGCCGCGCCCGCTTCGCTGATCCAGACGCCGATCTGCCCCGGTGCGGGCGCGACGGTCGCGCCCCGCAGCGGCAGTTCGCGCGCGGGATCCTGCAGCGGCCGCGCCAGCAGCGTGAGCGCCGGCAGCGCGGGGTCGAGTGCCAGCAGCCGCACGCGCTGCGCCTGCACCCGGCGCACCCCGGGGAGCGCCGCGGCGGCGGCGGCGAGATCGGCGCCGAACCAGGCCTGCTCGGCCGTGGCGCTGCTGCCCATGCGTGCGTACAGGTCTGCCGGCAGCATGGTCTCGAGCCAGTCCGCGATGCTGTGGCGAAAACTCGCCACCATCACCGTGATCGCCACCGCCAGGGCGAGGCTGGTGAGCACCGCGCCCACGGCAGCGCCGGCGGCGGCACGCTCGTGCGCGGCGCGTCGACGCGCCAACAGCAGCAGCGGGTGCTGTTCGCCGCCGCGCAGTCGCAGCAGCCCCTGCACGGCCGCGGGCACCAGCGTCACGCCGCCGAGCAGCAGCGCGGCGACCGAGGCATAGGCTGCCACCGGTACCCCCGCCACCGCGGGCAGCAGCGCCAGCAGCGCGGCCGCCGGCAGCAGGGCCAGGCCGAGCACCAGCGTGCGCGCGCTGCGTCCCTCGCCGCCGAACCCCCCCAACCCGCCCGATCCCTTGAGGGCCTGCGCCGGCGCAAGCCCTGCGGCCCGACGCGCCGGCACCCAGCCGCCGACGACGGCGGTGACGACGCCCAGCAGCGCGTAGAGCAGCGCCATGCCCGGCGGCACGCGCAGCGGTGCCGTCGAGGCGGCGAAGTAGCCGCCGCCCAGGTCGCCGCCGACGAAGCGCAGCGCCGCCGCGGCCATCGCCGCCCCCAGCAGCAGCCCCAGGGCGCTGCCCAGCAGCCCGAGCAGCGCGCATTCGGCCAGCACCAGCGCGCGCTGTCGCGACGCCGACAGCCCCAGCACTGCGAGCAGCGCAAGCGCCGGCGTGCGCTGCGCGATCGACAGCGAGACCACCGCGTAAACGAGAAAGCCGCCGACGAAGAGCGCGACGAGGGCGAGCACGGCCAGGTTCACACGGTAGGCGCGCGAGAGCGCGGCCTGGCGCCGCTCGGCCTCGTCGGGGCGCGCCGCGCGCACGCCTGCGGGCAGCGCGAGCACCTCCGCCAGCGTCGCGGCGTCGACACCGGGCTGCAGCCGCAGGTCGATGCGCGAGAGCCTGCCGCCTGGCCCCAGCCGCTGCTGCGCCGCGGCGACGTCCATCACCAGCAGCGGTGCACCGCCCGCGCTGACGCTGCCGGCCAGCCGCAGCGCCTGCCAGCGGCTGCCGTGCTGCAGCTGCAGCGTGGCGCCGTCGGCGAGACCGAGCCTGGCGCGTGCTGCGGCGTTGACGAAGACGGCGTCGGGGTCCAGCGCCGCCAGCCGGTCCTCCCCGGCCGCCGGCCGTGGCAGCAGCTGCGGTGCCAGTTCGGCAAGCGCCAGCGCATCGACGCCGAGCACGCGCACGGCCACGCGTTCGCCTCCGTCGTGGGCGCGGACGTAGGTCTGCGCCTCGACGACGGGGCTGGCCAGGCGCACGTCCCGGTGCAGGCGCATGCGCTCCAGCAGCGCCTCGGGCAGGCCCGCGGCGCCGCCGCGCAGGACCAGGTCCGGCTCGCCGCCGGTGGCGCGCACCGCGGCGTTGAACTCGGCCAGCGCCGATCGGTTGATCAAGGCCACCGCGAAGGCCAGCGCCACGCCCAGCGCCACCGCCAGCGCGACGAGGGCGTGCCGCCATGGCTGGTGCCGCCACTGGCGCCACACCAGCGGCAGCAGATGCCGCAGCGGCGACAGCGGCGGCAGCGACGCCTGCGCGCGCCTCATCGCGACGTCGCCGCAGCGCGCTCGAACCCCGTTGCAGGCGCGTCGATCCCCGTGGCACTGAGACGGAGCACACGGTCAGCGTGCTGCGTCGCCGCTTGCGAATGCGTGACGAGCAGGCAGGCTGCGCCGGCCTGGCGCACCTGCGCGTGCAGCAGCGCGAGCACGCGTGCGGCCGTGGCCGGGTCGAGGTTGCCCGTGGGCTCGTCGGCGAGGATGAGGCGTGGCCGGTGCACGCAGGCGCGCGCGATCGCCACGCGCTGAAGCTCGCCGCCCGAGAGCTGCGCCGGCTGCCGCGCGCCGAGGGCGCCAAGGCCGACGGCCTCGAGCATCGCCTGCACGCGCGCCGCATCGGGCCGGCCCTGCAGCAGCAGCGGCAGCGCCACGTTCTCGGCCACGCTCAGGTGCGGCAGCACGTGAAAGGCCTGGAAGACGAAGCCGAGCACGACGCGGCGCAGCCGTGCACGCTCGCGCGCGTCGGCGCGCGTGACCTCGACGCCGTCCACGGTGATGCGTCCCGTGTCCGCCTCGTCCAGCCCGGCGATGCAGTTCAGCAGCGTCGACTTGCCCACGCCCGACTCGCCGACGAGGGCGACGAACTCGCCGCCCGCGAGCGCGAAGTCGACGTCGCTGAACACCGGCACCGTGCCGCAGCGCTTGCCAAGACCCTCGACCTGCAGCATGTGCGGCATCTTCACATAGAGGCAAGCGCGGTCAGCGCCGCGCAGCCGCGCTGCAGCGCGTCCGGCCCGTCGCAGTCGACGACAGTGCGCGCCGTGCCGCGCAGCCACGTGAGCTGGCGCTTGGCGAGCTGGCGCGTGGCGGCGATGCCGCGCTCGGCGAGCGTGGCGGTGTCGCCGTGCTCGAGCGCCTCCCAGGCCTGGCGGTAGCCGACGCAGCGCATCGAGGGCAGGCCCGCGTGCAGGTCGCCGCGCGCGCGCAGGCGGCGCACTTCGTCGAGCAGGCCGGCGGCCAGCATGGCCTCGAAGCGCTCGGCGATGCGCGCGTGCAGCCAGGCGCGCGAGGCGGGCTCGAGCGCCACCATCGGCCAGGCGGCGGCGTCGGCTTCGCGCGCGCCGCGCTGCCAGTCGGCGAGCGGGCGGCCGCTCGCGGCGTGGACCTCGAGCGCGCGCTGGATGCGCTGCGCGTCGTGCGGCGCCAGCCGCGCCGCGCTGACCGGATCGACGCGCGCGAGCTCGGCGTGCAGCGCCGGCCAGCCTTCGCGCGCAGCGCGCGCATCCAGCGCCTGCCGCAGCGCCGCATCGGCCGGCGGCATGGCGTCCAGGCCTTCGCGCAAGGCCTTGAAGTAGAGCATGGTGCCGCCCACCAGCAGCGGCAGCGCACCGCGCGCGCGGATCTCGGCGGCGAGCCGTGTCGCCTCCACGACGAAGCGCGCGGCCGAGTACGCCTCGGTCGGATCGAGGATGTCGACCAGGTGATGCGGCAGCTCGGCACGCTCGGCGGCGCTCGGCTTGGCGGTGCCGATGTCCATGCCGCGGTAGACGAGCGCGGAGTCGACGCTGATGACCTCGATGCGCTGCCGGCTCGCGAGCGCGCGCGCGAACGCCAGCGCGAGCTGCGTCTTGCCCGAGGCCGTCGGACCGGCCAGGCACAGGCCCTGCAGCGCGACGCGGACTTCAGCCACCCTTCACGTCCGCTGCAAGCGCCGCACCAGCGTCCAGGCCGCGGTGCTGATGACGAGCGACCAGAAGCCCACGCCGTAGGTCAACGGGCGCACGGTGCCGTCCAGGGCCACGCCCAGCCACAGCCCGCTGGCGTAGGCGAGCGCCGCGACCATGAAGCCGGCCAGCGCCGAAGCGGTGCCGGCCTGGTCCGGGAAGGGCCCGACCGCGGCCGTCTGGCTCACCGGCTGGTGCACGCCGTGGCCGACCGCGAACAGCAGTTGCGGCAGCGCGATCGCCCACACCGACTGCACGCCCAGCAGCGTCAGGCCGGCCATGCTGGCGCCGCCGGCCAGCGTCAGCATGGCCGCCCGTTGCACCGCGCCGATCGGGCCGAAGCGCAGCACCCAGCGCCGGCAGACGAAGGTGCCGGCGATGTAGGCGATGGAATAGCTGCCCAGCAGCAGCCCGTAGGCGGTCGGGCTCACGCCGAGCACGTCGATGAAGACGAAGGACGAACTCGCCAGCATCGTGAACAGTCCGGCGTAGCTGGAGCTGGTCAGCAGCGCCCAGGCAATGAAGACGCGGTGCCCGGCGATGCGGCGCAGATTGGCCAGCAGCACGCCGGGCCGTGTCGCGTCTGGGCGCAGCAGCGGCGCCGTCTCCGGCATGCGCCAGAAGATGAAGGCGAGCACCGCGGCGCCGACGAGGGCGACCACGGCCAGCGCCACGCGCCAGCCCGCCAGCGCCGTCACCGCGCCGCCGATCAAGGGGCTGCTGATCGCCAGCACGCCCAGGCCGGTCATGCCCCAGGCCATCACGCGCGCGCCTTCCAGCGGGTCGTAGAGATCGCGCACCAGGGCGCGGGCACAGACCACGGCCGCGCCCATGCCCAGGCCCTGCACGAAGCGCGCGAGCACGAGCAGCTCGACGCTCGGCGCCAGCGCGCAGGCCAGGCTGGCCAGCGCGTACATCGACAGGCCCCACAGCAGCACCGGTCGCCTTCCGACGCGGTCGGCCACCGGCCCCCATGCGAGCTGCGCCAGGCCGAAGGCCAGCAGCAGCGCGGCCAGGGTCTGCTGCGCCATCGTCATCGACGCGCCCAGCGCCTGCGTGAGCTGCGGCAGCGCCGGCAGGTAGAGGTCGGTGGTGACCGGCTGCAGCCCGAGCAGCAGCGACAGCGCGAGCGCGACGCGTGCCTTGCCCGGGCGAGCGGGGGCGGTCGCGCTAGACGAAGCGCTCGTGCTCATCGAGGTACCGCCATTGCCCCGGCGGCAGCGCGCCGAGAACGATGCTGCCGATGCGCACGCGCTTGAGCGCCAGCACCTCGAGCCCGACGAGCGCGCACATGCGGCGCACCTGGCGCTTGCGGCCCTCGCGCAGCACGAAGCGCAGCTGGTCCTCGTTCTGCCAGCTCACGCGCGCCGGGCGCAGCTGCACGCCGTCGAGTTCCAGGCCGTGGCGCAGGCGCTCGAGATCGGCGTCGGGCAGCCGGCCCGGGCCGCGCCAGGCCACGCGAACCAGGTACTCCTTTTCCACGCGCGTCTGGTCGCCGATCAGCAGCTTGGCCACGCGCCCGTCCTGCGTCAGCACGAGCAGGCCGGTGGAATCGATGTCCAGCCGCCCTGCCGGCGCAAGACCCCGCAGCTGCCCCGCATGGAAGCGCTCGCGCGAGCGGTCGCCGCTCCAGTGGTTCTCGGGACGGATCAGCACCGAGGCCGGCGCGTAGCCGTCCTCGGCCTGGCCGCTGACGTAGCCCATCGGCTTGTGCAGCAGGATCGTCACGCGCCGCGCCTGCTGCGTGCGCGCGCGCTCGTCGATGCCGATCACGGCGTCCGCCGCGGCGCGCTGTCCGAGCTGCGCCACCTGGCCGTCGACCGTCACCCAGCCGGCCTCGATCCAGGCATCGGCCTCGCGGCGCGAGGCCAGGCCCCGCTCGGTCATGAGCTTGGAGACGCGCTGCCCTTGCGCGGACGCGGCCGCGGGTTCGGGCGGCCGCGGCGCGGCGGGCGCGCGCGCTGCGGCGCGGGGCTGCAGGTGCAGCGTCTTGCGGGTGGGCATGGCGGGGGATCTAGACGGCGACGTAACGCCCGGGCTTGTGGTTGACGGCGAGGGCGAAGTTCAGGGCCAGCGCACCGAGCACCGAGAGCGCCAGCAGCGCCGGTTGCACCCAGGGCATGGCGGCGAGCAGGATGGCGACGTCGATGCCCATCTGTACCTTGCCCGCGCGCCAGCCGCGGCGCTCCTGCAGCCACAGGGCGAGCACGTTCACGCCGCCCAGGCTGGACTCGTGGCGAAAGAGGATCAGGAAGCCCGCTCCGGCCATCAGGCCGCCGGCCACCGCCGCGAAGATCGGGTTGACCGGGCCGAGCACGAGCCAATGCGGCAGCGCCTCGGTCAGGAGCGCGAGCAGGCCCACGGCGAGGAAGGTCTTGAGCGTGAAGCGCCAGCCCATGCGCCGCCAGGCCAGCAGGTAGAAGGGCAGGTTGAGGACGAAGAACACGGCGCCGAAGGGCCAGCCGGTGGCGTAGTGGATCACCAGCCCCAGGCCGGTGACGCCGCCCGTGATCATGCCGACCTGCCTGAACAGCACCAGCGCCAGGGCGACGAAGAGCGTCCCGGTGGCCAGCGCCTGCGCGTCCTCGAGCAGGCTGTGGCGCGGCGCCTGCGCCGACGTCATTCGCCGACCCCGGCGAGGAAGTACTTGATGACGCCCTTGGCCGCGAAGCCGACCATGCCGAAGCCCAGGGCGAGAAAGAGCACGAAGGTGCCGAAGCGCCCGGCCTTGGACTCGCGCGCGAGCTGGAAGATGATGAACACCATGTAGAGCATGAAGGCGCTGACGCCGAACGTCAGGCCGAACTGCGCGATCTGCTCCTCGGTGTAGCCGAACATCGCGCCCTCAGCGGTGCGGCTGCGCGTGCGGCGGGTCGACGAGGTCGCGGTAGGCGTGCCAGCTCGCGTGCGCGAGCCAGGGCACGACGACCACCAGGCCCAGCAGCAGCGGCGCCATCGCCAGCAGCGTGAGCGCCAGCAGCAGCGCCGCCCACAGCGCCAGGACCGCCGGATTGGCCAGCACCACGCGCCAGCTCGTGAGCACGGCGCCAAGCACGCCGATGCCGCGCTCGAGCAGCAGCGGGATGGTGACCACGCTGGAGGCGAAGAGCGGCGCCGCCAGCAGCGCGCCGAGCGCCAGCCAGGCCTCGAACAGCCAGCCCTGCGGTGCCAGCACGACGCCGCGCAGGAAGTCCTCGGGACGGGCCACGGGGACCGCCGCGAAGCGCGTGATCAGCGCCGCCGAGGTCAGCACCCAGCCGCTGCCGGCCAGCGCCAGCAGGCTGCCGAAGAGCACGAGCCGCCGATGCCCCGGATGCCAGAGGCGCAGCGCCGTGGCCACGCCCGGGCGCAGTCCCTGCTCGAGATCGCGACTGACGGCGTAGAGCCCGGTGCAGAGGATCGGGGCCACGAGCAGGAAACCCGTGAAGGCGCCCGCCAGCAGCCAGAAGCGCTCGCGTGCCAGCGTCAGCAGCAGCATGCCGAAGGCGAACGCGGCCAGGCCGTGCAGCAGGCCCGGGCCGGGGCAGTGCGTGAAGTCGACCCAGCCGCGCGCCAGCCAGGCCAGCGGCCGCAGCAGCGGGACCCGGCGGTCGGCGAAGACGCGGGATTCGATCAGGGCCTGGTGGTTGCGCTGCAGCATGGGGGGCATGGTCGCGGTGGCGTGGCTTCAGGCCGGGCAGTCCAGGCCATGGTCTTCGATCCCGGCCTCGGCCTGCGCGCGCAGCGTGGCGGCGAGCGCGGCGAACTCCGCGTCATCGCCGCGCTCGACCTGCAGCTGCGGCGCCTGCGCCAGGCCAGCGTAGCTGCGCTGCATCGAGCGCTCGTAGAGCGGATCGTAGTGCTCGTGCAGCAGCGCCGCGACGAGCTGCGGCCACTGCCGCGCGCGCGCCAGCGCCTGCCAGCGCTCGACGCGTTCGCCGCCGCGCAGCGCGCGCAGGCCCTCCAGCAGCGTGCACAGCGCCTCGGGCGCGAGCGTGCTCTGCGCGTAGTCGGCGAGCAGCAGCTCCGCGCGTGCGGCGTCGGCGGTGCGCAGGCGCAGCGGCTGCCCCTTGTCGTGCATGTGCGCCAGCAGCGCCGGCGGCACCGACAGGCGGCCGATCTTCGCGCTTTCGCTTTCGACGAACACCGCGCGCGCCGGGTCCAGGCTCTGCAGCGCGTGCCATACCCGCGTGTCGAACTGCTTCTGCGTCGGCTGCGGCAGACCGGGCAGCGCACCGAGCACCGAGCCGCGGTGATGCGCCAGCCCTTCGAGGTCCAGCACCTGGGCGCCGGCCGCGCGCAGCGCCTGCAGCAGCCGCGTCTTGCCGCTGCCGGTGCGCCCGCACAACACGACGAAGCGCAGCGGCGCGGGCAACGTCTGGAGCTGCGTGCGCACATGGGCGCGAAAGGCCTTGTAGCCGCCCCGCAGCTGCCCGGTGCGAAAGCCGACCTGCGCCAGGACAAGCGCCAGGCTGCCCGAGCGCTGCCCGCCGCGCCAGCAGTAGACGAGCGGCCGCCACTCGCGCGGCTTGTCCGCGAGCTGCGCCTCGAGGTGCGCGGCGATGTTGCGGCAGGCCAGTGTTGCGCCGAGCTTGCGCGCCGCCAAGGGCGAATCCTGCACGTAGAGCGTGCCCACGCGCGCCCGCTGCGCGTCGTCCAGCACCGGCCAGTTGAGCGCCCCGGGCAGGTGGTCCTCGGCGAACTCGGCCGGCGAGCGCGCGTCGATCAGCGCGTCGAAGGCGTCGCCTGCGAGGGCGTCCTCGATGCTGACGGGCTGGGGCGACTGGGCCATGGGGCGCGGGGCTCGGGCGGGGTGGGCGGTTTCAGGCCGGCGTGCCGATGGCGTCGAGCAGCTCGTTCTCGATCTGCAACTGCACCTTGGGCTGCTGCAGCATGTCGCCGTCGATGAGGAAGACGTCCTCGACGCGCTCGCCGAGCGTGGTCACCTTGGCCAGCTGCAGGTTGATGCCGTGCTGCGCCAGCACGCGCGCGATGGCGTAGAGCAGGCCGACCCGGTCGCTGGCGGTGACCGTCAGCAGCCAGCGCTGCGCGCGCTCGTCCGGCGTCAGCGTGACACTGGGCGTCTCCGGAAAGGAGCGCACGCGCCGCGAGACACGGCCGCGCGTCGGCGGCGGCAGCGGGCCGCTGCGCTGGATGGCGGCGAGCGCCTGTGCCTGCACCTGCGCCACCAGCAGCCGATAGCCTTCGGCCTCGTCGTCGGGGTCGGGCAGCGGGCCCACGACCTGGAAGGTGTCGAGCGCGAAGCCGTCGCTCGTGGTGTGCACGCGCGCATCCTGGATGCTGAAGCCGTGGCGGTCGAAGTAGCCGCAGATGCGCGCGAACAGGTCCGGCTGGTCATGTACGTAGAGCAGCACCTGCAGGCCGTCGCCGCTCAGCGAGCGGCGCGCGCGCACCACCGCCGCGCCGACGCCGACGCCGACATGCCCGGCCAGCGACTGCGCGTGCCAGGCCATCTCCTCGGCGTCGTGGCGCGCGAAGTAGCCCACGTCCAGCGTCTGCCACAGCGGCTGCTCGCAGCCGGGCGGGGCGCCGCGCTGCGCGAGCTGCGCGCGCGCCTGCTGCCGGCGCGCCTCGATCTGCGCCTGCAGGTCCGGCTGCGCGCCGCCGAGGGCGCGCAGCGTGAGCTGGTAGAGGTCCTCGAGCAGCTTGCCCTTCCAGGCGTTCCACACCGTCGGTCCGGTGCCGCGGACGTCGGCCACGGTCAGCAGGTAGAGCGCGGTGAGCGTGCGCGCGTCGCCCACGAGCGCGGCAAAGCGCATGATCACCTCGGGGTCGTAGAGGTCCTCCTTCTGCGCCACGCGGCTCATGTTCAGGTGCTCGCGCACCAGGAACTCGATCAGGCGCGCGTCGGCAGGCGCCACCCCGTGCGCACGGCAGAAGCGCCGCACCTCGCGCGCGCCGAGCTCGCTGTGATCGCCGCGGCGACCCTTGGCGACGTCGTGAAAGAGCGCGGCGACGTACAGCACCCAGGGACGGTCGAAGCCCGCGGCGAGCCGGCTGCACAGGGGGTACTCGTGCGCGTGCTCGGGGATCAGGAAGCGGCGCACGTTGCGCACCACCATCAGGATGTGCTGGTCGACGGTGTAGACGTGGAACAGGTCGTGCTGCATGCGCCCGACGATGCGGCGGAAGACCCACAGATAGCGCCCGAGCACGCTGGTGGCGTTCATCTGCCGCAGCACGTGCGTCTGGCCCTGCGGCTGGCGCAGGATCTGCATGAAGAGCTCGCGGTTGCGCGGGTCGCGGCGGAACTGCGCACCCATCAGCGTGCGCGTGTTGTAGAGCGCGCGCAAGGTGCGCGCCGACAGCCCGCGCAGGCCCGGCGTCTGCTGGAAGACGAGGAAGGTCTCGAGAATGGCGTGCGGATCCTCCTCGTACAGGCTGTCGCGCGCGACTTCGAGGAAGCCGCCGCGGTCGAGGAAGCGGTCGTTGATCGGCCGCATCGGCGCGCGCTCGGTGTCGGTGATGCGCTCCTTGATGTTCAGCAACAGGATCTGGTTGAGCTGCGTCACTGCCTTGGCCGCCCAGTAGTAGCGATGCATCAGCTGCTCGGAGCTGTGCTGCTCGTGCTTCGACTGCAGGCCGAAGCCTGCGGCCACGGCGGTCTGCAGGTCGAACAGCAAGCGGTCCTCGCGCCGCCCGGCCACCAGGTGCAGCCGCGCGCGGATGAGCTTGAGCAGGCCCTCGTGCTGGTGCAGCCGGCGCGCCTCGAACGGCGTCACCAGCCCCTTGGCGCAGAGTTCGCGCCAGGTACGCCCGAGGCCGGCGGCCCGCGCCACCCAGATCACGACCTGCAGGTCGCGCAGGCCGCCCGGGCTTTCCTTGCAGTTGGGTTCGAGCGCGTAGGGCGTGCCCTCGTACTTGACGTGGCGCTGGCGCAGCTCGAGCGTCTTCGCGCGCAGGAAGGCAAGCGGCTCGGTGGCGGCCTCGAGCGCGCGGCGCAGCCGCTGCTCGAGCGTGCGCTCGCCGCAGACGAGGCGGCCCTCGAGCACCGCGGTCTGCACGGTGATGTCGCGCTGCGCCTGGACCAGGCACTCGTCGATGCTGCGCACCGAGGAGCCGATCTCCAGGCCGCTGTCCCAGCACGCGGTGACGAAGCGCTCGATCGCCTGCTGCGGCAGATCTTCCTGCGCGGTCGATTCGAGCAGGATCATGACGTCGACGTCGGACGCGGGGAAGAGCTCCTCGCGTCCGTAGCCGCCGACGGCCACGAGCGCTGCCTGCGCCGGCATGCCGGCGTGCTGCCACAGCGCGCACAGTGTCTGGTCGACGTGGCGGGTGAGGGCACGCAGCAGCCGCGTCGCCGCCGCGGCGCGTGGCGGCGAGGCGGCAAAGGCCGCCAGCAACTGCGCCTTGCCGTCGAGGAAGCGTCGGCGCAGCGCCGCCGGGTCGAACTCGGCGGCCGAGGGGGACGCCGCTGCGCCTGCCGCCGGCGGGGCCACGAGTGCCGCTGGAGCGGCCGGCACGCCCGCCTCGAGCGCGGCGGGCGCCGACGCCGGTGATGCGCGCATGGCGAGCGCGTGGCTCAGTCGGCGGCCGCGGGCGCGTGCGCGGCGGCGTGCGCGCCGCCGAAGCCGAGCGGCGCGAAGTCCGGCGGCGGCGGGCTGCCGGCCGAGACGGTCAGCACCTCGTAGCCGCTCTCGGTGACGAGCACACTGTGCTCCCACTGCGCGGACAGCGAGCGGTCGCGCGTGACGATGGTCCAGCCGTCGTAGGGGCGGCCGCCCTTGCGGTCCTCCTTGATCTCGCGCCGGCCGGCATTGATCATCGGCTCGATGGTGAAGATCATCCCCGGCACCAGTTCCTCGAGCGTGTTCGGGCGCCCGTAGTGCAGCACCTGCGGCTCCTCGTGGAAGCGCGCGCCGACGCCGTGGCCGCAGAACTCGCGCACCACCGAATAGCCGTGGTGCTCGGCGAAGGTCTGGATCGCGTGGCCGATGTCGCCCAGGCGCGCGCCCGGGCGCACCTTGACGATGCCCTTCCACATCGCCTCGAAGGTGATGCGGCAGAGGCGCCGCGCGGCGATGCTGGCGTCGCCGATCACGAACATGCGGCTGTTGTCGCCGTGCCAGCCGTCCTTGATGATGGTGACGTCGACGTTGAGGATGTCGCCGTTCTTCAGCGGCCGCTCGTCGGGGATGCCGTGGCAGACGACGTCGTTGAGCGAGGTGCACAGCGAGGCCGGGTAGGCCGGGTAGCCCGGTGGCTGGTAGCCCAGCGTTGCCGACACGCCGCCTTGCACCTGCACCATGTGCTCGTGCGCCAGGCGATCGATCTCGCGCGTCGTGATGCCCGCCTGGATGTGCGGCTCGAGCATGTCCAGCACTTCGGACGCCAGGCGTCCGGCAACGCGCATCGCTTCGATTTCGGCGGCGTTCTTGATGGGGATGGCCATCGCGGGATTATCCCATCGCAAGCCTAGAATCCGGGTTTCCCCTCTACGCTTGGCCACGCTGCCGGGATGCCATGCCCCCGACGAGTCTTCACCTGTTGCACTTCGAGGGGAGCGACGCGCTTCCCGCCTTCCGCGCGCAAGCGCTGTTGGCCCGCCTGCAGGCGGCCTGCCCGCGCGTCACGGCGGTGGCGGCGCGGCATGTGCACTGGGCGGCATTCGACGCCCCGCCCCAAGCGGCCGAGTTCGACCGGCTCGCCGCCTTGCTGGATGATGGTCCGCGCGCGGCGGCGCCCGCGCCAGGCGAGTGCGTGCTCGTGATGCCGCGGCTGGGCACCGTCTCGCCGTGGGCGAGCAAGGCCACCGACATCGCGCGCAACTGCGGCCTCGACCTGCGCCGCGTCGAGCGCGTCACCGAATACCGGCTCACGCTGGAGAAGCGCCTGCTCGGTGCGGCGCGGCCGCTGTCCGGCGAGGAGCGCGAGCAGCTTGCCGCGCTGCTGCACGACCGCATGACCGAGAGCGTGGCCTTCGAGCGCGACGCCGCCCGGGCGCTCTTCGTGCCGCAGCCGGCTCCCGCGCTCGAGCATGTGGACGTGCTCGGCCGCGGCCGCGACGCACTCGTGCAGGCCAATGCGGACTGGGGCCTGGCGCTGGCCGAGGACGAGATCGACTACCTCGTCGCCGCCTTCGGCAAGCTCGGCCGCGACCCGAGCGATGTCGAGCTGATGATGTTCGCCCAGGCCAACAGCGAGCATTGCCGGCACAAGATCTTCAACGCCCGCTTCACCATCGACGGCGTGGCGCAGGAGCGCTCGATGTTCGAGATGATCCGCCACACCGAGCGCGTCGGCGGCAGGCACACCATCGTCGCCTACAACGACAACGCCGCGGTGATGGAAGGCGGGCCGATCCGGCGCTGGCTGCCCGAGGGCTTCACCAACGCGCCCCGCTACGGCGCGCGAGACGAGCTCGCGCATGTGCTGATGAAGGTGGAGACGCACAACCACCCGACGGCCATCAGCCCCTTCCCCGGCGCCTCGACCGGTGCCGGCGGCGAGATCCGCGACGAGGGTGCGACCGGCCGCGGCGCGCGGCCCAAGGCCGGCCTCACCGGCTTCTCGGTGGGCAGGCTGCACCTGCCCGGCACCGACGAGCCCTGGGAACGCGATCCCTTCGGCAAGCCCGCGCACATCGCCAGCGCGCGGCAGATCATGACCGAGGGGCCGCTGGGCGGCGCAGCCTTCAACAACGAGTTCGGGCGCCCGAACCTGGGCGGCTACTTCCGCGTCTTCGAGCAGTCGGTGGCCGGCGTGCAGCGCGGCTACCACAAGCCGATCATGATCGCCGGGGGCCTGGGCAGCATCAGCGCCACGCAGACGCAGAAGCTGCCCTTTGCCGAGGGCGCGCTGCTGGTGCAGCTCGGGGGGCCGGGCATGCGCATCGGCATGGGCGGCGGCGCGGCCAGCTCGATGGCCGCGGGCAGCAACACCGCGGCCCTGGACTTCGACAGCGTGCAGCGCGGCAACCCCGAGATCCAGCGTCGCGCGCAGGAGGTCATCGACCACTGCTGGGGCCTCGGGCCGAACAACCCCATCCTCGCCCTCCACGACGTCGGTGCCGGGGGCCTCTCCAACGCCTTCCCGGAGCTGGTGGACGGCGCCGGCAAGGGCGCGGTCTTCGACCTGCAGCGCGTGCCGCTGGAGGAGACCGGCCTCGCGCCCAAGGAGGCCTGGTGCAACGAGAGCCAGGAGCGCTACGTGCTGGCGATCGACCCCGACCTGCTGCCGCTGTTCGGGCAGATGTGCGCGCGCGAGCGCTGCCCGTTCGCGATCGTCGGCGTGGCCACCGACGAGCCGCAACTGGTGCTGGAAGACGGCCCGGGCGGCGCGCGCGTGATCGACATGCCGATGGAGGTGCTGCTGGGCAAGCCGCCGCGCATGCACCGCGAGGTGCAGCGCGTGGCGCGCCGCGAGGCGCCGCTGGATCTCACCGACGTGGCGCTCGAGGAGGTCATGCTCTCGGTGCTACGCCACCCGACGGTCGCCAGCAAGCGCTTCCTCGTGACCATCACCGACCGCAGCGTCGGCGGCCTCTCGCACCGCGATCCGATGGTCGGCCCCTGGCAGGTGCCGGTGGCCGACGTCGCGGTGACGCTGGCCGACTTCGAGGGCTTTGCCGGCGAGGCCATGTGCATGGGCGAGCGCACGCCGCTGGCGGCATTGGATGCGCCGGCCTCGGGCCGCATGGCGGTGGGCGAGGCCATCACCAACCTGCTGGCCGCGCCGATCGAGCTCGCGCGCGTCAAGCTCTCGTGCAACTGGATGGCCGCCTGCGGCGAGCCCGGCGAGGACGCCGCGCTCTACGACACCGTGCAGGCGGTGGCGATGGAGCTCTGCCCCACGCTCGGCATCGGCGTGCCGGTGGGCAAGGATTCGCTCTCCATGCGCACGCGCTGGAGCGAGGACGGGCAGCCGCGCCAGGTGACGGCGCCGGTGTCGCTGATCGTCACCGCCTTCGCCACGCTGGCCGACGTGCGCGGCACGCTGACGCCGCAGCTGCAGCCGGGCGACACGACGCTGATCCTCGTCGACCTGGGCGCAGGCAGGCGCCGCATGGGCGGCTCGATGCTGGCGCAGGTGCTCGGTCAGTTCGGCCACGAGGTGCCGGACCTGGACGATCCGGCGCAGCTCGTCGCGCTGGTGGCGGCGATCAACGAGCTGCGCGCACAGGGCGCGATCCTCGCCTACCACGACCGCAGCGACGGCGGCCTGTGGGCCACGGTGTGCGAGATGGCTTTTGCCGGCCGCCGCGGGGTGAGCCTGAACGTCGACATCCTCGTCACCGAGGGCGACGGCATCAGCGACAGCCGCGCCGACCACGGCGACTCCAAGAACTGGGCGGCGCAGGTCGGGCAGCGCCGCCAGCAGCACACGCTGGAGGCCTTGTTCAACGAGGAACTGGGCGTCGTCATCCAGGTCCAGAGCGCGCGCCGCGACGAGGTCATCGCCACGCTGCGCCGCCACGGCCTCTCGCGCCACGCCCATGTCGTCGGCAAGACCAACGACCGCGCCGTGATGGAAGTCTGGCGTGACGCCAGGTGCCACTACAGCGCGCCGCTGGCCACGCTGCTGCAGGCCTGGGACGAGGTGAGCTGGCGCATCGCGCGCGAGCGCGACCATCCCGACCTGGCCGACGCCGAGCACGCCGCGGTGGCCGCCACCGACGACCCCGGGCTGCACCTGCACCTGAGCTTCGACCCCGCCGAGGACGTCGCCGCGCCGATGATCGCCACGGGCGCGCGGCCCGCGGTGGCCATCCTGCGCGAGCAGGGCGTGAACTCGGCCGTCGAGATGAGCTGGGCGCTGGCGCGCGCGGGCTTCGACGCCTTCGACGTGCACATGACCGACCTGCAGGCCGGGCGCACGCGGCTGGCGCAATACCAGGCCATGGTCGTGTGCGGCGGCTTCAGCTACGGTGACACGCTCGGTGCCGGCGAAGGCTGGGCGCGCTCCATCCTCTTCAACCCGAAGCTGGCCGAGGCCTTCGCCGCCTTCTTCCAGCGCCCCGAGACGCTGACGCTGGGCGTCTGCAACGGCTGCCAGATGCTCGCTGCGCTGTCGCCGCTGATCCCCGGCACGCAGCACTGGCCGCGCTTCACGCGCAACCGCAGCCAGCAGTTCGAGGGTCGGCTCGCGCTGGTCGAGGTGCTGGAGAGCGCGAGTCTCTTCTTCACCGGCATGGCCGGCAGCCGCATCCCCATCGCCGTCTCGCACGGCGAGGGCTACGCCGACTTCTCGCGACGCGGCGATGCCGCGCAGGTCCATCGCGCCCTGCGCTTCGTCGACCACCACGGGCAGCCGACCGAGGCCTATCCGCACAACCCCAACGGCAGCCCCGACGGCCTGAGCGGCGTCACCACCGCCGACGGCCGCATCACGGCACTGATGCCCCACCCCGAGCGCGTGCTGCGCAACGTGCAGATGAGCTGGAGCGGCGGCGACGTCGGTGCGGAAAGCCCGTGGCTGCGCATGTTCCGCAACGCGAGGCGGGTCATGGGGTGAGTTCGAGGGTCTGCGGCACGCGCACCGGCATCGCCAGCAGGATCTGCGCCATGCCCTTGCCGAGCGCGTCGTTGCGCAGCGAGGCCATGCCGCCGCCGGCCAGGGCCTGTTCGCAGACGAAGTTGAAGGCGTGGATGCCGGAGACCTCGTAGCGCGTGACCTTGCCCTGCACCAGGTGCGCGAGCCAGTCCTTCACGCGCGCCTCGGTGAGCTGCTCGCCAAGCCACGGCAGCCACTCGGGGCGGCGCGCGATGACGCCGATGTTCGACGTATCGCCCTTGTCGCCCGAACGCGCCCAGGCCAGCCGGATCAGCGGGACCTCGACCATCGGCCCGCTCACCGCAGGGGAGCCTGCCGGCCCCGCGCTGGCGGCCGGTGACGGCCCGGGTTCTGCCCGCGCCTGGCGCGCAGCCGGCGAAAGCGACGTCGCGGGCGGAGGCGGCAGCGTCAGCGGCACCGATTCGCCGTCCAGCGTCACCACCGACGTTACGCGTGCCTTGTCGAGCAGGAAGGCGTACTGGCGGATCAGCGGCGAGACGCTCGCGCGACCGCCCGCGCCGGTGGTGCCGGGTGCCCAGGAGGTTCCGGCCGGCGCGACCTCGCGCGCCAGCAGTTCCAGCGCGGCCTTCTCGCGGTGGTGTGCGCCAAGGCGCAGCACGGCCTCGCGCATCTGCGCCGCCGCTGGGTGTGCGTGCGGGCCATAGGGTGTCTCCGAACCCAGCACCTCGACCCGCGTTGCGCCGAGGGGCGGCAGGCCCTGCTGCGCCAGCAGCTCGCCGACGCGCTCGAGGATCGCCTCGCCGCTGCGCTGCGCCTTGGCCACCGCATCGAAGCCGACGATCGTCAGCTGCGCCGAGGTCTTGTAGCCGTCGAGATACGTTGCGCTGACCTTGTAGCTGTCGCTCGGCGCAAGGCCGCGCGCGCCCTGCACGCGTACGCGCCCGGGCCCGGCCTGCGTGATCGTGACCTGCGTGAAGTCGCACACCACATCGGGCAGCAGGTAGCGCGCCGGGTCGTGGATCTCGTAGAGGAGCTGCTCGGCCACGCACTGCGGCGCGATCAGGCCACCGCTGCCCGCCGGCTTGGTGACGCTGAAGCTGCCGTCGGCTTCGCACTCGACGATCGGGTAGCCGATGTGCGCCCAGTCGGGCACGTCCTGCCAGTCGGTGTGCAGGCCGCCGGTGGCCTGGCAGCCGCACTCGATGATGTGACCGGCCAGGCTGCCACCGGCCAGCCGGTCGTGATCGCTCGGCGACCAGCCGAACTCGTGCATCAGGATGCCCAGCGTCACCGCCGAATCGACGCAGCGGCCGGTGACGACGATCTGCGCGCCGGCGTCGAGCGCCGCCTTGATCGGCAGCGCACCCAGGTAGGCGTTCGCGGTGACGACCCTGGCCGGCAGCGGCGCGCCGCTCTGCAGTTCGGTAACGGGCGGCTGCCGGCTGCGCAGCTCGGGAATCAGCGGCATCACGTCGTCGCCGGTGACGGTGGCGATCCGGACCTCGACGCCCAGATCCCTGGCCAGCGCACGCAGCGCGTCGGCGCAGCCCTCGGGGTTGACGCCGCCCGCGTTGCTGACGACGCAGATGCCCCGCGCCGCCACCTCCGCGAGCACCGACCTCATCGCGACCGTCACGAAATCGGTCGCGTAGCCGAGTTCGGGTTTCTTCATCCGCGCCGCGGCGAGGATCGACATCGTCAGCTCGGCCAGGTAGTCGAAGGCGAGGTAGTCGACCTGGCCGCTGGCCACGAGTTGCGGTGCGGCGACGCTGGAGTCGCCCCAGAAGCCCGAGGCGCCGCCGATGCGCACGCACCTGGATGCTGTGCTCACGGCCTGCTCCGTCGCGGCACGCCGAGGTCGGGCGCCGAGATTCCGGCGGCCCGCGCCGCGGCGTCTTGCGCCCGGCGCGCGCGCTGGTAGCCCTCGCGTGCGCGCAGACGCTCGAAGTAGGCGGCGACGTGGGGCCCGAAGTCCGCGTCCAGCCCGATGCTGTGCGCCAGCAGCAGTGCGTAGCCCACCGAGACGTCGGCGATGGTGAAACGCTGCCCGCACAGGAACTCGCGCCCGTCGGCGAGGGGCGCTTCGACCGCGCGCAGCCGCGCGAGGAACCACTGCGCATAGTCCTGCGCGACCTGCGGCTGGCGCCGCTCCCTGGGTTCGAAGCGCGAGTAGCGCAGCACCAGCGTCTGCGGGAAGGTGAGCGTGGCCTCGCCGAAGTGCGTCCAGTTGAGGAAGGCGCCGTAGTCGGCTTCGTCCACGCCCACCGCAAGCGGGCTCGGCCCGTGGCGCGTGGCCAGGTAATGGCAGATCGCGGCCGACTCGGTCATCCGCGTCGCGCCGTCGAGCAGCAGCGGGACGGTGCCCAGCGGGTTGAGCTGCTTGTACTCGGGCGCAACCGCCCGCGGCGGGAACGGCAGCAGCGTGAGCTCGTAGGGCAACTGCATCTCCTCGAGCGTCCACAGCGGGCGAAAGGAGCGTGCGTTGATGCAGTGGTAGAGGTGGATCACGCGAGCCTCACGCGCCGGATGCGGCGCAGCGCGTCGGTGTCGGGCATGTCGATCATGGTCTCGTCTCCTTGTCTCGTCTTGTCTCGTCTTGTGTCGTCTCGTGCTGCGCGCTATCGGTGCATGGGGCCGCTGGTGCACCGATGGCGCTACAGGATGCCCCACTGGCGCGCGGCCAGTTCCTTCATGATTTCCTCGGTGCCGCCGCCGATCGTGACCACCTTCACCTCGCGGTAGATGCGCTCGCACACGGTGCCGCGCATGTAGCCCATGCCGCCGAGGATCTGCACGCCGGCGTCGGCGCAGAACTGCAGGGTCTGCGTGGCCTGGTTCTTCAGCGTGCAGACCTCGGCGACCCAGTCGGGCGAGGCCTCGCCGTCGTCGGCGCGTGCGGCCAGGTCCTCGAGCCAGGCGGCGCTGGCGCAGATGCGCTGGCGCATGTCGACCAGCTTGTGCCGGATGACCTGGTGCTCAACCAGCGGCTGGCCGAAGGTCTGGCGCTGCTTTGCCCAGGCCAGCGCCTCGTCGAAGCAGGCTTCGGCGTAGCCGATCGCGCCCGCGGCCAGGCCCAGGCGCTCGCCGTTGAAGTTGGCCATGATCGCCTTGAAGCCCTGGCCTTCCTCGCCCAGCAGGTAGTGCGCCGGCACGCGCACGCCGTCGAAGCGCAGCTGCGCGGTGTCGGAGCAGAGCCAGCCCATCTTGTCCAGGCGCATGCGCGAGAGTCCCTGGCTGTCGCCCGGCACCAGCAGCAGGCTGATGCCCGAGGCGCCCCTGCTGTCACGGGTCCGTACTGCGAGCGTGATCCAGTCGGCGCGCATGCCCGAGGTGATGAAGACCTTCTCGCCGTCGACGACGTACTCGTCGCCCTCGCGGCGCGCGGTGGTGCGCAGCGCCGCGACGTCCGAACCGCCGCCGGGCTCGGTGATCGCCAGCGCCGAGATCCGCTCGCCGGCAAGCACTGCGGGCACCACCTCGCGGCGCACGTCCTCGCGCGCGAGCCGCAGCACCGGCGGCAGCCCGATGCTGTGCGAGAACAGGCTCGCCTGCACCCCGCCCGAGGCGCCGTGGCGGCACAGCGCGCGCCACATGGCCAGGCGCAGCGCGTGCGGCGCCGGCGTGCCGCCGTAGGCCTCGGGGTAGCCCAGGCCCAGCAGGCCGAGTTCGGCCGCGCGGCGATACAGCGCGCGCGGAAATTCGCCGGCTGCGTCCCACGCGGTGACGTGCGGTGCGATCTCGGTGCGCGCAAAGCGCGTCACCGTGTCCACGAGCGCGCTGCGCGCCGCGCGCAATTCGTCGCGATCGAGTTCAGGCATCGGCGGCCTCCTCCTGTGCGCGTGCGGCGGGTGCGCTCGCGTGCTCGAGCGCGAAGCGCAGCAGCACCTGTCCCGGTGCGACCTGCTGGCCCTCGCCGACCAGCACCTCGGCCACGGTCGCCGCGCCGCGCGGTGCGAGGCTGTGCTCGAGCTTCATCGACTCGATCACGACCGCGGTCTGCCCGGCGGCAAGCAGCTGCCCGGCCTGCACCGCCACGCGCACCACGCGGCCGTTGAACGGCGCCTTGAGCTCGGTCGCCGCACTCGCTCCGCCGCCGGCCGTGACGGGCTCGAACGAGACGTCGTCGAACCACCAGTCCACGCCGCCGGCCTGTGCGTGCCAGCGCGCTGCGTCCTGCGCTGCTGGCACGCGTACCGCGCGCACGAGCTGGCTGCTTCCACCTTCGGTGCAACGCACGCCGCCGTCGGGCAGGGCCTGCAGCGCAAGCGTGCGTGCCGGCGCATCGACACCCTGGCCGCTGACCTGCACGCCGCCCGCATCGGGCCGCACCGAGAGCGCCAGCACCTGATCGCGATGCGCAAGGCGCAGCGGCAGCGCGAAACGGCACGGCAACGCGCTGCCTCCCCGCGGGAAGACGACCGCGAGCGCGCAGGCGGCGTGCGCGCGCTGCTCCTTGTCGCGCAGCCGCTTGCGCAGCGTGTCGCCATGCTCGGCGAGGAAGGAGATCAGCGCCTCGCCGCGCCGAAAGCGCGGGTCGTCCAGGCATTCCATCAGGAAGCCGCGGTTGCTCGGCAGCCCGAGCAGCTCGGTCCGGGCCAGCGCCGCAAGCAGCGCGTCGATCGCCTCGTCGCGTGTGGCCGCATGGACGATCAGCTTGCCGAGCATCGCGTCGTAGTAGGGCGTGACCTCGGTGCCGGCGGCGATCGAGTGGTCCAGGCGCAGCGCGCCGCGCGCGAAGGTCGCGGTGGCCGGCGCGGCGAAGTGCAGGATGCGCCCGGCGTGCGGCACGTGGTTCTCGTCCTCGGCGCACAGGCGCACTTCGATCGCGTGGCCCTGGAGCTGCACCTGCGGCTGGGTGAGCGGCAGCGCCTCGCCGCGCGCGACGCGGATCTGCCACTCGACGAGATCGAGCCCGGTGAGGGCTTCGGTGACGGGATGCTCGACCTGCAGCCGCGTGTTCATCTCCATCAGGAAGAAGGCCTGCCCCTCGAGCAGGAACTCGACCGTGCCGGCACCGACGTAGCCCGCGCCGCGTGCCAGTGCCACCGCGCAGGCCCCCATGCGTGCACGCAGCTCGGGCGAGACCGCGGGGCTGGGCGCCTCCTCGATGATCTTCTGGTGGCGCCGCTGCACCGAGCAGTCGCGCTCGCCCAGGTGCAGCACCTCGCCATGGGCGTCGGCCAGCACCTGGATCTCGACGTGGCGCGGCTGCATCACGGCGCGCTCGATCAGCAGATCGCCGTTGCCGAAGCTCGCCAGCGCCTCGGAGCGGGCGCTGGCCAGCGCGCCGGCGAGCTCTCCGGGCTCCGCCACGAGCCGCATGCCGCGCCCGCCGCCGCCGGCCACCGCCTTGACCATCACCGGATAGCCGATTCGCTCGGCCTCGGCGGCGAAGCGCGCATCGGACGGGTCGTCGCCGGCGTAGCCGGGCAGGCAGGGCACGCCTTGCTGGATGCCCAACGCCTTGGCGGCGGCCTTGTCGCCGAGCGCGCGGATCGCCGCGGGCGGCGGACCGATCCAGATCAGCCCCGCATCCTGGACCGCCTGGGCGAAGCCGGCGTCTTCGCTCAGGAAACCGTAGCCCGGATGCACGGCGTCGGCTCCCGCGGCACGCGCGGCTTCGAGCAGCTTGTCGACGCGCAGATAGCTCTCGGCCGAGTTGTTGCCGCCGAGCCCGAAGGCGACGGTCGCCTCGCGCACGTGCAGCGCGTCTGTATCGGCGTCGGAGTGCACCGCGACGGTCTCGATGCCCATGCGCCGTGCCGTTGCGATGACGCGGCGCGCGATCTCTCCCCGATTGGCGACCAGGATGCGCTTCATGCCGCTTGCCCGGGTCGCCTGGCCATGCCCATGGTCTTGGCGATGATGCCCATCATCACTTCGTCGGCGCCGCCGCCGATCGAGGCCAGACGGCCGTCGCGGTAGAGGCGACCGGCGCGGTTCTCCCATGTGTAGCCCATGCCGCCCCAGAACTGCAGGCAGGTGTCGGCGACCTGTCGCATCAGGCGCCCGGCCTTGAGCTTGGCCATGCTCGCCCACTGCAGCACGTCGTCGCCCGTGATGTAGCGCTCGCCTGCGGCCCAGGTGAGCGCGCGCAGCGCCTCGACCTCGGTCTGCAGCTCGACCAGCTTGAACTGCACCCATTGCTGGTCCAGCAGCGTGCTGCCGAACATCCGGCGCTCGCGTGCCCATTCGACGGTCTCGCGGATGCACTCGTCCAGCGCGGTGAGCGCGTTGGCCGCCGCCCACAGCCGTTCCTCCTGGAACTGCTGCATCTGGTAGATGAAGCCCTGGCCTTCCTCGCCGATGCGGTTGTGCTGCGGCACGCGCACCTCGTCGAAGTGGATGAGCCCCGTGTCGCTGCTGTCCATGCCGATCTTGCGGATCTTGCGCGCGACCTCGATGCCCTGGGTCAGCCGGCCGTTGCGGCCCTCGCGCATCGGCACCATCACGAGGCTCTTGTTCTTGTGCGGATTGTTGCCCGCTCCGCTCGGGCCGTCGCCGGTGTTGACCAGCATGCACATCCAGTCGGCCTGCAGGCTGTTGGTGATCCACATCTTCTGGCCGCTGATCAGGTAGTCGTCGCCGTCCTTGCGCGCGCGGCTTCGGATCGCCGAGACGTCGCTGCCCGCGCCCGGCTCGGAGACGCCGATGCAGCCCACCATGTCGCCGGCAATCGCCGGGGCGAGGAACTCGCGCCTGAGCGCATCGCTGCCGAAGCGAGCCAGCGCCGGGGTGCACATGTCGGTGTGCACGCCGATGGCCATCGGCACGCCGCCGCAGCGGATCAGGCCCAGGGTCTCGGCCATCACCATGCTGTACGAGTAATCGAGTCCCATGCCGCCGTACTCGACCGGCTTGGTCAGCCCGAGCAGCCCGAGCTCGCCCAGGCCCTTGAACACCTGGTGCGCCGGGAAGATGCCGGCGTCTTCCCATTCGTCCACGTAGGGGTTGATCTGCTCGGCGATGTAGCGCCTGAGCGTGTCGCGGATCTGTTCGTGTTCGTGCGTCAGTTGCATCGCAGGTCTCCGGCAGATTCGAATAGGCGTGAGCTGCGCAGCGCGCGCGTCACATGCGCGCGACGCCGAACTGCATCGGGCGCATCGCGCGCGCGGCGCCCTCGGCCATCGTGTCCAGGCACAAGCGCAGCACGGCACGCGTGTCGCGCGGGTCGATCACGCCGTCGTCGAGCAGCAGGCCGCTGGTGGTGAAGGCGTCCTGCTGGCGCTCGAACATCGCCACCACGGCGTCGAACTGCTGCTGCATCTTCGCCGGGTCGGGTTCGACGCCCTTGCGTCGCAGCGCCGCCTCGCTGACCATGCGCATGGTGCCGGCCGCCTGCTCGCCACCCATCACCGCGGTCGTTGCACCCGGCCAGCTGAAGAGGAAGCGCGGCGCGAAACCGCGCCCGCACATGCCGTAGTTGCCCGCACCGAAGCTCGCGCCGCACTGGATCGTGAGCTGCGGCACCGTGGCGTTGGTGACCGCCTGGATCATCTTGCTGCCGTGCTTGATCATGCCGGCCTGCTCGACGTCCTTGCCGACCATGTAGCCGGTAGTGTTCTGCAGGTAGACGATCGGATGGCCGAGCTGGCACATCCACTGGATGAAGTGCGTGGCCTTGTTGGCGCCGGGGTTGTCGATCGGGCCGTTGTTGGTGATGAGGCCGACGGCGTGTCCGCCGATGCGCCCCTGCGCACACACGGTGGCGATGCCGTAGCCGGCCTTGAACTCGAGCAGCTCGCCGCGGTCGACCAGCCGCACCGCGACCTCGCGCATGTCCACCGGCTCGCGATGGTGCGCCGGCATCAGCGTCAGCAGCTCGTCGGTCGGGAATGCAGGCTCGTCGGCTTCCCCATCGACCGCCTGTGTCCGATCGGGTGTCGCTGCGGGTGTCGCTACGGGTGTTGCTGCCGAGCGTTTCGGCCATTCGAGCGCGTCGACGACGCGCCGCGCGATGCCCAGCGCCTCGCGGTCGTCGCGGGCCAGGTATTCGCCCAGGCCCGAGACCGTGCTGTGCATCAGCGCGCCGCCCAGTTCCTCCTCGGTGGCGACCTCGCCGGTCGCGGCCTTGAGCAGCGGCGGGCCAGCGAGGAAGGCGCGCGAGCGGCCCTCGACCATGATCACGATGTCGGAGAGCCCCGGCATGTAGGCGCCGCCGGCGGTGCCCGAGCCGTGCAGCACCGTGATCACCGGGATGCCGGCGGCCGACAGGCGCGCGAGATTGCGAAAGAGCGTGCCGCCGATCACGAAGGTCTCGACGCGGTAGCGCATCAGGTCGGCGCCAGCGCTTTCCACCAGATGCAGGAAGGGCAGGCGCTCGGCGAGGGCGATCTCCTGCACGCGCAGGATCTTGTCCAGGCCGCCGGGCTGGACCGCGCCGGCGTCGATGCCGGAATCGCTGGCGACCACCATGCAGCGCGTGTCCGCGACGAAGCCGATGCCGGCGACCATTCCGCCGCCGGGCACCGACCTCGCGGGATCGGGCACGTCGCGCAGGTAGCCGGCAAGCGCGGCCAGCGGCAGCCAGGGCGTGCCGCGATCCAGCAGCAGCGCGACGCGTTCGCGCGGCAGCAGCTGGCCGCGCTTGGCAAAGCGCGCCGCGGCGGCGCCGGACTTGGCTTCGGCGCGCTGCTCCAGCTCGTGCCAGGCGGCGATGCGCTCCAGCATCACCGCGCGCCGCGCCTGGGCCTGGGCGCTGGCGGGGTTCCAGCGGGATTCGAAAGGGATCATCGGGAGGTCGGCCGGGGGTGGATGAACAGGCGCAGCGCCTGCTCGGTCAGCTCGTCGAGCGAGAGCGGCCCGGCAGGGGCGAACCACTGCGCGGCCCAGTTCAGCGCACCGAAGATGAAGAGCCGTGCGACCGCCGGGCGCGCCTTCAGCTCGCCGGCGCGGTGCAGGCGCTCGAGGCTGGGCATCCAGGCGGCCTCGTAGGCGTCCTTGAGCACGAGGATGTCGGCGCGCTGGGTGGGCGTGAGCGCGCGCCACTCGTAGAGCATCACCGGGATGAAGTGGCTCTCGGCGCCGACGACCACGCCCAGGTGATGGCGGATCAGCGTCTGCAGCCGCTGCCGCGCACTCGCGCGGCGATCAAGCGCCGCGAGCGTCTGCGTCTGGCTCTCGAAGGCCTGCGCCATGCCGTCGCGCATCACCGCGACCAGCAGCGCGCTCTTGCTCTCGAAGTAATAGAAGGGCGAACCGCTTTGCATGCCGGCGGCGGCGGCGATGTCGCGGATGCTCGTCGCGTCGAAGCCCTGCGCGCGGAAGAGGCGCGCGGCCTCGCGCAGCAGTTCCGCGTGCCGCGGGTTCTCGCTGCGCTCCTGCTCGCTCTTGCGCGGACGCCCGCGCCGGGCGGGTCGCGCGGCGGGCGGGCTTGCGGCCTGATCCATGCCGCAAGCATTCCACGCCTGCTGAATTAAAACAAGCGCTTGATTTGTAAAAATAAACCGAACCGTGCGGCGGGGCTGGAGCGCGAAGGACGGTTTGTCGCGCGCGACGCCGCGGGTCAGGAGGGCTGATCCGGCGGGTTCCGGCTGCGGCCCGGGTGCTCGTGCTCGTCCTCGAATTGCATGGCGGCGGCGAGCAGGTCGCTGCCCGAGCGCGTCCACTCGGGCGGCACCTGGGAGGGTGATCCCGTCGGCGTGCGAAAGGACGTTGCCTGCGTGGGCACCAATGCGCTCACCGGGGCCGGGGCCGGCAGGGGCCGGCGCGTCAGTTCCTCCGCGATCTGCACCGCCGAGGCCGGGCGTCCGGCGACAGTCGGCCGGATGCCGGGGCTGGCCGCCAGTTCCTCGGCGCTGGGCGGTCGCGGCGCGAAGCTGCGCGCATCGGCCAGCGGCCAGTAGAGACGGTAGGTGTTGTGCTGGTTCTCGAGGTCCTCGAGGATGGCGTCGAAGCGCATCGTCGGCATCATCGCGGAGAGCAGGCGCACCTGCGTGGCGTCGATGCGGCGCACGATGTGGTGCGTGTAGAGCTGGTCCGGGTGCGTCAGGCCGGCGGCCTGCAGCAGTTCCCTCAGCGCGTGCAGGGTGTTGGCGTGGTACTGGGCCACGCGCGGCGCCTTGTCGGCGACGACGAGCGCGCGCTCGCGCAGCGGGTCCTGCGTGGTGATGCCGGTCGGGCAGCGCCCGGTGTGGCAGACCTGCGCCTGGATGCAGCCCAGCGCCATCATGAAGCCGCGGCCGGAGTTGCACCAGTCGGCACCGAGCGCGAACATGCGCGCGAGGTCGAAGGAGTTGATGACCTTGCCGGCGGCGCCGACCTTGACGCGGTGGCGCAAGCCCACGCCGATCAGCGTGTTGCTGACCAGGTTCAGCCCATCCTGCACCGGCGAGCCCATGTGGTCGGCGAACTCGATCGGTGCCGCGCCGGTGCCGCCTTCGGCGCCGTCGACGACGATGAAGTCGGGCGTGATGTCGGTCTCCAGCATCGCCTTGACGATGGCGAACCACTCCCAGATGTGGCCGATGCACAGCTTGAAGCCCACCGGCTTGCCGCCCGAGAGCTCACGCAGCCGGGCGATGAAGTGCATCAGCCCGATCGGCGTGGAGAACGCACTGTGCGCCGAGGGTGAGACGCAGTCCTGCCCGACCGGGATGCCGCGTGCGGCGGCGATCTCCGCCGTCACCTTGGCGCCGGGCAGCATGCCGCCGTGCCCCGGCTTGGCGCCCTGGCTGAGCTTGATCTCGACCATCTTCACCTGCGGGTCGACTGCCTGCGCGGCAAAGCGCTCGGGGCTGAAGCTGCCGTCGTCGTTGCGGCAGCCGAAGTAGCCCGAGCCGATCTCCCAGATCAGGTCGCCGCCGTGCTGGCGGTGGTAGCGGCTGATGCCGCCCTCGCCGGTGTCGTGGGCGAAGCCGCCCAGCTTCGCGCCCAGGTTCAGCGCCTGGATCGCGTTCGCGCCCAGCGCGCCGAAGCTCATCGCCGAGATGTTGAAGACGCTGGCGTTGTAGGGCTGCGTGCACGGCGAGCGGCCCTCGCGCGCGACGCCCGGCTGGCCGCCGATCCAGATGCGAAAGTCGTGCGATTCGATGTGCGTGGTCTGCAGCGAATGGTTGATCCACTCGTAGCCGCTGGCGCTCACGTCCAGCTTGGTGCCGAAGGGGCGCACGTCGGGCACGCCCTTGGCGCGCTGGTAGACGACGCTGCGCTGCGCGCGCGTGAAGGGCTCGCCGGGCTCGACGTCGCCTTCGATGAAGTACTGGCGGATTTCCGGGCGGATGAGCTCGAGCGCAAAGCGCAGATGCCCGACGACCGGGTAGTTGCGCAGGATGGCGTGGCGCGTCTGCACCAGATCCCGGACGCCGACCACCGTCAGCGCGGCGAACACCAGGGCCAGCAGCACGCTCACCCAGCCGGCGCCGAGCAGGGTCATCCAGGCCAGGCTCAGCAGGGCACCCAGGACGCACAACGCCAGCGAGCTGAAGCGCGCGGCGTGGGTGAGGAACGCACGGATCTTCATCGCGCCGTCTCCGCTCGTTGTCGCACGGCCGCCGCCGCGGCTCTGCAGCTGGGTGGGTCAGAAGCGCTCGATCAGCCCCTGCTGCAGCGCCGATTCGGGATTGGAACCCGCTTCCCGCACCCGCTGCAAGGCCACCGCGGTCGGTGCGCCCAGATGCTTGAGCAGGCAGGCCGCGGTGGTGCCGGTGCGGCCGATGCCTGCGGCGCAGTGCAGCAGCACGATGCCGCCGCCGCGCACGGTGGTGCCCACCGCCTCCACGCCGGCGCGATAGGTCTGCAGCGCCTCGGCCAGGCCGAAGTCCTGCATCGGCAGGTGCGTCCAGCGAAAGGGCAGCGTGCCCGCGGCGATGGCCGCGGCATAGTCTGAGGACAGGCGCTGCACCTCGAAGAGCGGGTTCAGGCACAGCACCTGGGTGAGCTGCCGCTGGCGCGCCTCCTGCAGGAAGGCCGGCCAGGGCTCGAAGCGCCCCGGCATCGACGCCAGCCAGACCTGCCCCAGGCCCGGCTGCGGCGGCAGTTCCAGCGCGCGAAAGGGCATGGCGGCTTCAGTGGGCCGCGGCGCCCTGCCACTGTTCGATGCCGGCGATGGCCCAGTTGCGGCTGCCGTCCGCCGGCTTCACGAGGTGCCAGACCTCGTCGACGGCGACGGCCTCGGCGCCGGCTTCCTCGCGCACCTGGCCGCGCATGCGCACGCTCACCACCTGCCGCGTGCCTTCGGTGGCGACGTCGAGCACCTCGGCATCGACGCTCAGCACCTCGGTGTGCTGGGCCGCGCTGCCGCGCTCGCGCACGTCCAGGCTCAGCTCGGCGAACATCTCGGGCGTGGTGAACGCGCGCAGGTCGTCGAGATCGCCGGCGTCGTGCGCCGCCTGCAGGCGGATGAAGATCATCTTCGCGGTGCGCGCGAAGCCCTCGGCGTCGAAGACGGCGGGGACGAAGGCCTTGGCGGGAGTCGGCGTCGCATCCGCGGCCGCAGCGACCCCGGCGTGCGGCTCGGGCGGCAAGGCGATGGACGGTGCCGGCACCGTGCCGCTGCCTTGCGGCCACGCCACCTGCGCGCCGCCGGCGCCCGCGGCAGCGGCGGTTCGCGCGCTCACGCCCTGCGGCTGCGGCTGCGGCTGCGGCTGCGCGCGGCGCGCCATCAGCATGCGCACGACGAAGATCGCGACCATCGCCAGCAGCGCGATCATGAGGAAGCTCGCGGACTGCTCACCCAGGCCGAGGTGGCTCATCAGCGCCGCCAGCCCGAGGCCCGCCGCAAGACCGGCCAGCGGCCCCATCCAGTTGCGCTTGGGGGCGGCTGCCTGCGCCGCCGCGGCGTTGGGCGCGGCCGCCGGCGCAGCCTGCTGTCCGGTGGCGGTCTGCTGGGCCGGGGCGGCGGGCTTGGGCGGTGGCGCGTCCGGCGCGGTACGCTGCGGCATGCTGCGCTGCATGCCGAGGGACTTGCCGCCGCCGAGGCGCTTGGCCTCGGCGTCGAGGGGAGCGAGGGCGGTGGCAAGGGCCAGGCCGAGGGCAGCGAAAAAGGCGGTCTTCATCGTTGGAGTCGGTCCAAGTCGGAGGGTCGAGGAAAGCGGACGCCGGGAGCCGGCGCTTCGTGCAGTGTCGGTGAGTGTGCGGCACGGCCCGTGTCCGGGCGGCCGATGACCTTGCACGCGCATCGTACATGCTGGAAGTGTGGTTCTCGGCCCCCATCTTGGGGCGGGGCCGGACACGGGTCCGATTGAAGCGGTCACGAGCCGCCAGGGAAGGAAGACATGGGTGCCGATTGGATCGTCTGGGTCGGTTGGGCCGGCAGCGTGCTGCTGATCGGGCTCGGCCTGGCCGGCACCGTGCTGCCGGCCCTGCCGGGGCCGGCGCTGGTGCTGGCGGGCATCGTCGTCGGCGCATGGGTCGAGGACTTCAACCGCGTCGGGCCGGTGACGCTGGCCGTGGTCGCCGTGCTCGCCGCCCTGTCCTGGCTGCTCGACTACCTCGCCGGGCTGCTGGGCGCCAAGCGCGCCGGCGCCAGCCCGCAGGCGCTGACCGGGGCGACGATCGGCACCGTGCTCGGGCTCTTCATGGGCTTCGTCGGCATCTTCGTGATGCCCTTCGTCGGCGCCATCGTGGGTGAATACCTGGCTCGCCGCGACCACGGGCGGGCCCTGCAGGTGGGCCTGGGCACCTGGGTCGGCATCATGCTGGGCATCGTCGCCAAGGTGGTGCTCAGCCTCGTCATGGTCGGCCTGTTCGTGATCGCGCTCATCTGGTGAGGGCGCCGGCGGTCGCTCACGCGCCGGCGAGCCATCCCAGCCATTCGTGCAGCACGTAGCGGCTGCGGGCCAGGCCTGCGGGCGAGGGCAGGAAGTCGCCCCACTCGAGCGCCGCGTCCCGCTCCGGCGCGTCCACCGGCGCGGGCACGAGTTCGAAGGCAAGCCCGGCAGCGTCGCGCGCGCGCTCGAAGTTGCGCAGCGCACGCGGCTGGTGCAGGTCGTGCGTGACGAGGATGAGCCGCCCGAAGTCCTGGCCGCGCAGCTGCTCGACGGAAAGCCTTGCGTTCGCCTGCGTGTCGCGCGAACGCTCCTCGACCCAGAGCAGCGCGTGGCCGTACTCCTCGCGTGCGATGCGTGCCGCGAGCGCGCCTTCGCTTGGCCCTTCGTCCATGCCCGGCCCGCGGCCGCCGCTGAAGGCCAGCGCAATGCCCGTCTGCCGGCTGAGTCGGATGCCGTAGCGCAGCCGCTGCAGCGACAGCGCGTTGAGCGTGACCCCGCCGTACTCGGGCGCCTCGACGCGACCGCCGCCGAGCACGAGGATCAAGGCCTGCCCGCGCCCCGGGGGCAGGGAGGAGAGCCGCTCGGCGTGTTCGAGCGCGCGCGGCGGATGCAGCAGCGCCTCGGCCAGGGCATCGGCCCCGGCCGGTGTGCACGAGGCCCATTGCAGGCCACTGCCGGCCAGCAGCAGGCCCCAGCCGAGCGCCGGCCGGCGCCGCAGCCACCATGCGCCCAGCAGCGCCAGCAGCAGCAGCGGCAGCGGCGGCAGCACGAGCGCGAGCAGAAGGGGCTTGAGGCCGGAAAGGCCGAGCGCTTGGATCCAGGCGTTCATGCAGGAGTTGGGCTATCGTGCCGTCGCACGCGGCGGGCCGCGGGCGACGGGAAGTCAGGCGCAGATTGTGGCCGCCGCGCCGCGTGGCGCCTGCGCGGCGCGACAAGGAGCATTCATGGGCATGCAGACGATCACCCTGGCCGGCGGCTGCTTCTGGTGCCTGCACGCCGTCTACGAGCAGTGCGAGGGCGTGCTCGAGGTCGAGTCGGGCTATGCCAACGGCCACGTGGCACAGCCGAGCTACGAGCAGGTCTGCCGCGGCGACACCGGCCATGCCGAGGTCGTCCGCGTGCGCTTCGACGACGCGCGCATCGCGCTGCGCGAGATTCTCGAGATCTTCTACGTCATCCATGACCCGACGACGCGCAACCGCCAGGGCAACGACCTCGGGCCGCAGTACCGCTCGGGCATCTACTGGAGCGACCCGGCGCACGAGGCGGTGGTGCGCGAGGTCAGCGCCGAGGCCGACGCCGCGCACGGCGGGCGGCTCGTCACGGAGCTGATGCCGCTGTCGGGCTACTGGCCGGCCGAGGGCTACCACCAGCGCTACTTCGCCCACAACCCGAACCAGGGCTACTGCGCCGCGGTCGTGGCACCGAAGGTGGAGAAGTTCCGGCGCACCTTCCGGGCGCGCGTGCGCGCCGCCTGAAGGGCCAGTCGCGACCGAGGCCGGGACGGCGCGCCGCCCTCGCGCAGGCAGCCCTCAGCGGCTGCCGATCAGCGACAGCACGGCCTGCGCGGTCTGCTGCGGGTGCTCCATCGGGAACAGGTGCGTGCCCTCGATCCACGCGAAGCGATCGCGCACCAGGCGCCGCGTGGCTTCCAGCCCGACCTGGCGCAGCTCGGCCGAGCGCGTGCCGCCGATGAAGGCCACCGGCGACGTCGGCGGGCGGCGGCGCAGCAGCGTGCCCATGTGGTGCGGCAGCGTGTTGTAGAAGCGCGTCTCGATCTCGCGCTGGAACGCCAGGCGCACGCCGCCGGCCGGATCGGGCTCGAAGCCGGCCTCGACGTAGTCGGCCAGCACCCGCGGGTCCCAGCCGGCGAAGGTGCGCTTGGGCGCGAAATGCGCGTGCACCGCGTCCTGATCGGGCCACTGATGGCGCCTTCGCCGCGAGGTGCGCCCGGGTGACATGCGCCCGATCAGCCCGGCGCTCTTGAAGATGCGCACCCCGTTCGCGCGCCAGCCGTCGAGCACCGGCGAGTCCAGCATGACGACGCCGCGCACCAGGTCGGGCCGCCGGCAGGCCACGAGCAGGCTCAGATAGCCGCCGAGCGAATGGCCGACGAGCTGCACCGGCTGGCCCGGGGCCTCGCGCTCGATGAAGCGGATCAGCTCGTCGCGCGACGGACGCCAGTTGCTCTGCACCGGCCAGGTCGGGTCGTGGCCGAACTTGTCGGGCGCCAGCACGCGCCAGCCGGCGTCTTGCCAGAGTTCGAACAGCGCCCGGTAGGTGCCGGCCGGAAAGCCGTTGGCATGGGCGAAGACGAGGGTCGGAGGGGTAGTGCTCGGCAGCAATTCAGGACAGGCAGGCTTCATCGAAGCGTGAATTGTGCGCGCGCCCGGGCGTCGTTGCCGAGCCGGGCCGCTCGAGCCCGGGTGCCGCGGCGCCGATAGCGCAGGATCAGCCGCGTGGAGTGTCGATGCAACTGCTGGACAACGAGATCCTGAAGGCCAGGGCCGTGGTCATCGACGGCAATGCCACCGCGCGCAGCGTGATGACCGCGCAGCTGCGCGCGCTCGGCCTGCAGGAGGTGCGGCAGCTCGCGCGCGTGCAGGACGCCAGGCTGCTGCTCGAGCGCGAGCCGCACGACATCGTGCTCTGCGAAATGGACTTCGAGGGCGCGCCGATGTCCGGCCCCGAGCTGCTGGACGAACTGCGCCGCGAGCAGCTGCTGCCGGCGAGCACGGCCTTCCTCCTCGTCACCGCGAACGCCAGCTACGCACGGGTGGCCGAAGCCGCCCAGTCCAGCGCCGACGGCTGTCTCGTGAAACCCTGTTCCTCGGCAGTGCTGGCCGAGCGCCTTGCCGAGGTGCGCCGGCGCAAGCGCGAGTTGGCGCCGCTGTACGAGGCGATGCGCAGCGGCGACGCGGCGCAGGCGGCAGCGCAAGCCGAGCAGCGCTTTACGGCGCGCCGCAGCTACTGGCGCTATGCCGCCAAGGTGGCGACCGAGCTCTGGCTGCGCGCGGGCCAGCCCGAGCGCGCCCGGGCCGTCTGCGAAGCCGTGCTGGCCGAGGGGCCGCAGTCCTGGGCCCGCCTGGGCATCGGGCGCGTGCATCTGGCCAAGGGCGAGCTGGCCGCGGCGCGGCGGCAGCTCGAGGCCAGCGTCGCCCAGGATGGCGGCGACGCCGATGCGCACGAACTGCTCGCCCGCACGCTGATCGAGCTGGGTGACTTCGAGGCCGCGCTGCAGGAGATGCGCACCGCGTCGGCGCTGACGCCGGGCTGCCTGCTGCGGCGCCAGCACCGCGGCGCGCTCGCCTTCTATCTCGGCGCCAGGGACGAAGCGACCCAGGAACTCCGCCAGGCGATGGCCATGGGCCGCAAGTCGCGGCTTCTTGCGCCATCCTCGCTGCTGCTGCTGGCCCTGCTCGAGCACGACGCGCGCGAGTTGCGCGGCTTTGCAGCGCTGGCCGAGCAGGTGGCCGGGATGGCCGCAGCGGACGCCGGCTCGGCACGGCTGCGGCGAATGGACGGGCTGCTGCGCCTGCTTGCCGCGGCGCAGGCGCGCCGCGACGAGGAGGCGCTGCAGGCGGCACGCGCGCTGGCCTCGCAGAGCGAGGAGAGCGGCTTCGACCTCGAGGCCGCGGTGGTGACGCTGGCGGCGTGGGTGCGCCTGCCCGCACCGGTCGTCGACGCCGCCGAACGGGCTGCCGTGGTGCGCGGCCTGGCCCTGCGCCATACCGTCTCCAAGGCCACGACCGAGACGCTGGTCGGCGCGGCCAACGGCGATGCGCAGGCGATCGAGCTCGTGCGCGAAGCCCACGCCGAGATAGGCCGCATCGCCGAGCAGGCGCTGGGCGCGTCGCTCAAGGGTCATGCGGACGCTGCGGTGCGCACGCTGCTGGAACAGGGCGAGAAGACGCGCAACGCCAAGCTGATCGAGATGTCGCAGACCCTGAGCCGCCGTCACGCCGAGCATCTCGACAACGCTGCGGCGCATCTGCAGCGCGCGCAGGCCTTGCAGGAGCGCTTCTGCGCCGCGATCACCCAGCTCGCGGGCATCGGTCGCGCGGCGAGGGCGCCGGGCGGAGTGGCGCTGCGGGCCTAGGGCGCGCCGGGCAGCAGGTCCTTGAGGCGATAGAGCGCCTGCAGCGCCTCGCGCGGCGAGAGCGCATCCGCATCGATCGCCGCCAGCGCCGTCTCCACGCGCGAGGGCTCCGGTGTCGGGGCGGCCGCGGGCGCGGCGAAGAGATCCACCTGCGCCTGTCCCTCCTGCGCCTTGGCCTGCAGGGCTTCGAGGGTCGCGCGGGCCTGGCGGATCACCGCTTGCGGCATGCCGGCCAGGCGCGCCACCTGCACGCCGTAGCTGCGGCTGGCGGGGCCGGGTTCGATCTGGTGCAGGAAGACGATGTCGTGCCCGCTCTCGGCGGCGCCGACGTGGACGTTGAGCGCACGCTCGTGCCGCGCGGGGAACTCGGTCAGCTCGAAGTAGTGCGTGGCGAAGAGCGTGAAGGCGCGGTTGCGGTCGTGCAGCTGGGTGGCGATGGCGCCGGCCAGCGCCAGGCCGTCGAAGGTGCCGGTGCCGCGCCCGATCTCGTCCATCAGCACGAGGCTTTGCTCGCTGGCCTGGTGCACGATCGCCGCAGCCTCGGTCATCTCCAGCATGAAGGTCGATTGCGCATTGGCCAGGTCGTCGGCCGCGCCGATGCGCGTGTGGATCGCGTCGATGGGGCCCAGGCGGCAGGCGGCGGCCGGCACGAAGGAGCCCATCGCCGCCAGCAGCACGACGAGCGCGACCTGGCGCATGAAGGTGCTCTTGCCGCCCATGTTGGGGCCGGTGACGACGAGCATGCGCGTCTTCGCGTCCAGCCGGCAGTGGTTGGCGATGAAGGGGCCGGCGCCGGTCTCGGCCAGGCGCGCTTCCACCACCGGGTGGCGGCCGGACTCGATCTCGATGCAGGGGTAGGGCACGAACTCGGGCCGGCACCAGCCAAGCGTGGCGGCGCGTTCGGCCAGGGCGGCGAGCGCGTCCAGGCTCGCCAGCGCGCGGGCAAGCGCCGTGAGCCCGGCCAGATGCTGCTGCAGCGCCTCGAGCAGCTGCTCGTAGAGCCACTTTTCGCGTGCCAGCGCGCGCTCCTGCGCCGACAGCGCCTTGGCCTCGAAGGCCTCGAGCTCGGGCGTGACGTAGCGCTCGGCGTTCTTCAGCGTCTGCCGGCGCCGGTAGTCGGCCGGCACCTTGTCGAGGCCGGAGGCGGTGACCTCGATGTAGAAGCCGTGCACCTTGTTGAACTGCACGCGCAGGTTGGCGATGCCGGTGCGCGTGCGCTCGCGCTGCTCGAGCCCGAGCAGGAAGGCGTCGCAATGGCTGGCGATGCCGCGCAGCTCGTCGAGCTCGGCGTCGACATCAGCGGCGATGACGCCGCCGTCGCGCAGCAGGGCCGCGGGCTCCTCGGCGATGGCGCGCAGCGCATCGGCCATGGCCTCGTCCGGCGAGAGCGCCTCGCTCAGCCCGGCCAGCAGCGGCGCACCGTGGGGCACCTGCGCGCGCAGCGCCGGCAGGGCGCCGAGCGTGGCGCGCAGTCCGGCGAGTTCGCGCGGGCGCACCTGGCGCAGCGCGATGCGCGAGGCGATGCGCTCGACGTCGCTGACGCCGCGCAGCGCCTCGCGCAGCGCCGCCGAGCCCTGGGTCAGCAGCGTGGCGATGGCATCGTGGCGGGCGCTCGCGTCCGTGCGTTCGCGGCGCGGCGCCGTGAGCCAGCGGCGCAGCGCGCGGCTGCCCATGCCGGTGCGGCAGGTGTCGAGCAGCGAAAGCAGCGTCGGCGCCTCTTCACCGCGCAGCGTCTGCACGAGCTCGAGGTTGCGGTGCGTGGCCGGCGGCAGGTCCAGCAGCTCGCCGCTGCGTGCCGCCGAAATGCTGCGCACGTGCTGCAGCACGCGCGCGCCGGGCTCGCCGGGCGCGGCGCTGCCGCCGCTCGTGTGCTCGGCAAAGCTGAGCACCGCGGCGGCGGCCGCGTGCGCCAGCGGCAGGTCCTGCGCACCGTGGCCGGCAAGGCTCGCGACGCCGAGCTGCGCGCCGAGCTTGCGCACGCCGAGCGCGGCGTCGAACTGCCACGCCGGGCGCGCGGTGCGCGCGGCACGGGCCTGCTGCAGGGCTTGCGGCAGCTCGCCGCCGTCGTGCAGGATCTCGGCAGGCGCCAGGCGCGCCAGCCACCCCGGCAACTGCTCCTCGCGGCATTCGGCCAGGCCCAGCTCGCCGCTGGCCAGCGTCAGCCACGCCAGGCCGAAGTCCTGACGCACGCGGTGCACCGCCAGCAACCGCGTGTCCGCACGCTCGGCCAGCAGCTCGCTGTCGGTCACCGTGCCCGGCGTGACGACGCGCACCACCTTGCGCTCGACCGGCCCCTTGGCGGCGCCCACGTCGCCCACCTGCTCGGCGATCGCCACCGCCTCGCCGAGCTTGATCAGCCGCGCGAGATAGTTCTCGAGCGCGTGCACCGGCACGCCAGCCATCGCCACCGGCTCGCCGGCGCTCTGGCCGCGCGTGGTCAGCGTGATGTCCAGCAGCCGGTTGGCGCGCCGCGCGTCCTCGTAGAAGAGCTCGTAGAAGTCCCCCATGCGGTAGAACACGAGGATGTCCGGGAACTCGGCCTTGATGCGCAGGTACTGCTGCATCATCGGCGTGTGGGCGGAGAGGTCGCCCTGCCGAAGCGGGGCGGCGGTGGTCGGCTCGGGCATAAGGCGGGCGATCTTAGGTCAGGTGTGCCGCCCGCGCCGCGCGCCCTGGTGCCAGCGCGTAGAGTTCCCGACCCATGACGATGAAGGACGTGACGAGCCCCGTGCCGGCTCCCGCAACGCCCGACGCTGCGCTGCCGCTGGCCGGCCTGCGCGTCGTCGAGTTCACGCACATGGTGATGGGGCCGACCTGCGGCCTCGTGCTCGGTGACCTGGGCGCGGAGGTGATCAAGGTCGAACCGATCGAGGGCGAGGCCACGCGCACGCTGCTGGGCTCGGGGGCGGGCTTCTTCCCGATGTTCAACCGCAACAAGAAGAGCATCGCGATCGACCTGCGCCAGCCCGAAGGCGCGGCGCTGGCGCGGCGGCTCGCGGCCACGGCCGACGTCGTGGCCGAGAACTTCCGCCCCGGCACGCTGGCGAAGTACGGGCTCGACTACGAGGCGCTCGCGGCCGGCAACGAGCGCCTCGTCTACGTCAGCCTCAAGGGCTTCCTGCCCGGTCCGTACGAGCATCGCACGGCGCTCGACGAGGTCGTGCAGATGATGGGCGGCCTGGCCTACATGACGGGTCGCCCGGGCGACCCGCTGCGCGCGGGCAGCAGCGTCAACGACATCATGGGCGGCATCTTCGGCGCCGTCGGCGTGCTCGGCGCGTTGGTGCGCCGCGGCGTCAGCGGCCGCGGCATGCACGTGCAGAGCGCGCTCTTCGAGAACAACGTCTTCCTCGTCGGCCAGCACATGCTGCAGTACGCGGTCACCGGCCGCGCGCCGCCGCCGATGCCCGCGCGCGACAGCCCCTGGGCGATCTACGACGTCTTCACGGTCAGGGACGGCGGGCAGATCTTCCTCGCCGCGGTGAGCGACGCGCAGTGGCAGGCGATGTGCGACGCGCTCGCGCTCGACGACCTGAAGGCCGATCCGGCCCTGGCGACCAACAACGACCGCGTGCGCCAGCGCGCACGGCTGCTGCCGGTGCTCGCGGCGCGGCTGGCCGGCTACACGGCCGCGGAGCTGGCGTCGATCTTCGAGCGCGCGGGCCTGCCGTTCGCGCCCATCAGCCGCCCGCAGGATCTGCTGGACGACCCGCACCTGAGGGCCACCGGGGGTCTTGCCGACCTCGTGCTGCCCGACGGCGAACGCGCCGGCGGGACGGTGAAGACGACGCTGCTGCCGCTGGCGCTGGATGGGCAGCGCCTGCCCGTGCGCCTGCAGCCGCCGCGGCGTGGCGAGCACACGCGCGAACTGCTGCAGGACCTGGGCTGCACCGACGAGGCCATCGAGGGCCTGCTGGCGCGCGGCGTGGTGCGCTGAGGCCGCGCGGCGCGCCGTCAGCGACGCGGCACGGCCAACCGCTCTTCGACCGCCAGGCCGAGGGCGAGGATGCGCGCGTCGTGGCCCCCGGGTGCTGCCAGCATCAAGCCCACCGGCGCGCTGCCCGGTTCGTGGCAGGGCAGCGAGATCGCACAGCCGTCGAGGAAGTTGATGAGCGTGGGGTTGCGCAGCACGAGGCCGTTGGTGCGCGTGTACAGCGCGTCGTCGGCCTGCAGCGGCGCGATCGGCGGCGCGACGATGGGCACCGTGGGCATCAGCAGCGCATCGATCCCCGTCACGCCGGCGCTGACCTCGGCGATCCACTGCTGCCGCGCGGCCTGCAGGTCGAGCAGGTCCGCTGCGCCCATTGCCGCGCCGGGGCGCATGCGCGCGAGCACGCGCGGGTCATAGGCTTCGGCGCGGGATTCGGCCAGGCCGCGGTTCATCTGCCAGGCCTCGGCGGTGGCGAGCGTTCCGCGCCCATGCAGCGCGGGCAACCGCGCGAACGCCGGCACGCGGATGCGGCGGATGCGCGCGCCCGCCCCGGCGAGCCGCGCACAGGCTGCGTCGAAGGCCCGTGCGACGTCGTCGTCCAGTGCGTCGAGGACGACCTCCTCGGGGATGGCCAGGCGCGCGCCGTCGAGCTCGGCTGCAACCAGCGGCCCGGGTTCGTCGCCGGCGAGGATGGCGTCGACGAGCGCGCAGCAGCGCACCGACGCCGCCAGCGGCCCGATCGAGTCGAGCGCGCGCGACAGCGGCAACGCGCCATCCATGGGCACGCGGCGCGCGCTCGGCTTGAAGCCGGTGAGGCCGCACAGTGCCGAGGGGATGCGCACCGAGCCGCCGGTGTCGGTGCCGATGGCGACGGCCGCCATGCCGTCGGTGACCGAGATCGCCGCGCCCGAGGAGGAACCGCCGGGAATGCGGCCGGTGCGGCGGTCCCAGGGGTTGCGCGGCGTGCCGTAGTGAGGGTTCAGGCCGAGGCCCGAGAACGCGAACTCGGTCATGTTGGTGCGCCCGACGATGACCGCGCCGGCCGCGATCAGCCGCTGCACGATGGTGGCGTTGCGCGGCGCCGGCGCATGGTCGCGCAGCACCACCGAGCCCGCGCGCGTGACCTCGCCGGCGACGTCGAACAAGTCCTTGATCGAGACCGGGAGGCCCTCGAGCGGCGAGCGCACGATGCCCGCCGCGCGCAGCGTGTCGGAGGCGCGCGCCATCGCCAGCGCGCGCTCGCGGTGCAGCGCGGTGAAGGTGCGCGTGCCTTCACCGGCGGCATCCTCGGCCCGGGCGAGTGCGGCTTCGGCGAGCGCCAGCGCGCTCGTGCGGCCGGCCTGCATGTTCTCGGCAAGCGCATGCAGGGTCGCGGGCATGGGGGTGTGTCCTCGGCGTGGCGGACCTGCCGCCACGCGCAGCGGCTCAGTGTGGCGCCCCGCCCGCGTCGGGGTGCGCGATCACGCGCGAGTAGGGCGAGAGGATCTGCACCAGCTGCCCGTAGACCTTGGGCGTGCCGGCGACGACTTCGCGCTGGTAGAGGTAGTCGGCCTCGCCGGTGAAGTTGCCGATCAGGCCGCCGGCCTCGGCAATCATCAGCGAGCCCGCGGCCACGTCCCAGGGGCTGAGGCCCATCTCGAAGAAGCCGTCGTACCAGCCTGCGGCGACGTAGCACAGGTCCAGCGCCGCCGCGCCCGGCCGGCGCAGCCCGGCGCAGTTCTGCATCACCTCCTCGAACATCTTCACGTAGCGCTTGAAGTTGTCGCCCTTGCGGAAGGGGAATCCGGTGCCGATCAGCGCCTCGGCCATGCGCGTGCGCTTGGACACGCGCAGGCGTCGGTCGTTGAGGTAGGCGCCGCGCCCGCGCGAGGCGAAGAAGAGGTCGTTGCGCGCGGGGTCGTAGACGACCGCCTGCTGCACCTGGTTGCGGTGCGCGAGCGCGATCGACACCGCGTACACCGGAAAGCCGTGCAGGAAGTTGGTGGTGCCGTCCAGCGGATCGATGATCCAGGTGAACTCGCTGTCCTTGGCGCCGTGCGTGCGCCCGGACTCCTCGGCCAGGATGCCGTGCGTCGGGTAGGCGTCCAGCAGGGTTTCGATCACGGCCTGCTCGGCTGCGCGATCGACCTCGCTCACGAAGTCGTTGGGGCCCTTGCTCGTGACCTTGAGCGCGTCCAGGTCGAGCGAGGCCCGGTTGATGATCGCCCCCGCTGCGCGAGCCGCCTTGATGGCGATGTTGAGCATGGGGTGAAGGTTCTGCGACATGAGTGGGGCTCTTCGCGCCCGCAGGGGCTCGGCGTGGACGTGGCGGTGAAGGAAAGAACGCTGCGACGACAATGGCGCGTCGCAAGCCCGCCATTTTACCGGCCGCCCGCCAAGCCGTGCTGCCCGTTCCGATGTCCGATCCGACACGCTTCGTGCTCGTGCACACCAGCCACGCCGGCAATGTCGGCGCCGCCGCCCGCGCGATGAAGGTGATGGGCTTTTCCGAGCTCGTGCTCGTGCGTCCGCGCTTTGCCGACATCGCCGGTCGCGCGGAGGCACGGGCGATGGCCAGCGGCGCCACCGACGTGCTCGCCGCCGCGCGCGTCGTCGACACCCTGCCGCAGGCGCTCGAGGGCTGCACCCACGCCTGCGCGACCGCCATGACGCCGCGCGACTTCGGCCCGCCGACACGCGCGCCGCGCCCCTATCTCGAAGGGCTCGCGCAGGCCGCGCCGCGCCTGGCGCTGGTGTTCGGACCCGAGCGCACCGGTCTCGCCAACGAGGATGTGTACCGCTGCCACGCCTGCCTCTCGATCCCGGCCGACCCCGGCTACGGCTCGCTCAATCTTGCGCAGGCGGTGCAGTTGTTGGCCTACGAGTGGCGCCAGGCCCTGGGCGGGTACCCGGTGCAGCCGCGCACGGCCGCGACGACGGCGGCCGACCTCGCGGCGGTGCAGGCCACGCTGGCGCACTGGGAGCAGGTGCTGGTGAAGATCGGCTTCCTCGACCCGGCGGCGCCGAAGAAGCTGATGCCGCGGCTGCAGCAGCTGCTGCTGCGTGCGCGGCTGACGACGCAGGAGGTCCACATCCTGCGCGGCATCGCGCGCGCGATCGACGGTGCCGCGCAGGCGGATCGTCGGCGCGGCCACGACGCCGGCGGGGCCACGACGCCGCCGCGCTAGCACGCGACTACACTGCACGCAACCGCTTGCCGGACACCCCCTTCCCGGACGACCCATGTTCAGCCGACTGCGCGAAGACATCGCCTGCATCCGCGAGCGCGACCCGGCCGCGCGTTCCTCGTGGGAAGTGCTGACCTGCTATCCCGGCCTGCACGCCGTGCTCTTTCATCGCCTTGCGCGGGCCGCCTGGCGGCGCGAATGGCTGTGGCTCGGGCGCTTCGTCTCGCACCTCGGGCGCTTCTTCACCGGCATCGAGATTCACCCGGGGGCGTCGATCGGCCGGCGCGTCTTCATCGACCACGGCATGGGGGTGGTGATCGGCGAGACCGCCGAGGTCGGCGACGACTGCACGATCTACCAGGGCGTGACGCTCGGCGGCACCACGCTCGGCCGCGGTACCAAGCGCCATCCCACCCTCGGGCGCGGCGTCATCGTCGGCGCCAATGCGCAGGTGCTGGGCGGCTTCACGGTCGGGGACGGCGCGCGCGTGGGCTCCAACGCCGTCGTCGTGAAGCCGGTGCCGGCGGGCGCCACCGCGGTCGGCAACCCGGCGCGCATCCTGCAGGCCGAGGCCGAGGCCACGCGCGAGGCCGCCGCCGCGCGCATGGGCTTCTCCGCCTACGGCGTGACGCAGGGCGATGATCCGGTGTCGCAGGCGATGAAGGGCTTGATCGACAGCACCGCCGGGCACGAGCACCAGATCGCGCTGCTGTGGCACGCGGTGGAGAAGCTCTCCAGCCGCTCGCGCGAACTGCCCGCGGCGGATTGCGTGCCCGAGGACGCGAGCACCACCGAGCGCTTCGACGCCGAGCGCCTGAACCGGCTCGTCAAGTAGCCGAAGGCCCGGCGCCGGCACCTCGCCGCCCGCGCGGCGGCAGCAGGGTCAGCGGGTCTTCGGCGGCCGGATCGCGTTCTTCGGCCGGAACGCGTTGCACACCGCCTCGTCGGTCTCGAGATAGGGACCGCCGATGAGGTCGATGCAGTAGGGCACGGCGGCGAAGACGCCGGGCGCGCCGCGCTCGGGCAGGCCTTGCAGCGTCTCGGCGATGGCCTTGGGCTGGCCCGGCAGGTTGATGATGAGCGCGCGGCCGCGGATCACCGCGACCTGGCGCGAGAGGATCGCGGTGGGCACGAAGGCCAGGCTGATCTGGCGCATCTGCTCGCCAAAGCCCGGCATCGTCTTGTCGGCGACCGCGAGCGTCGCCTCCGGGGTCACGTCGCGCGGCGCGGGCCCCGTACCGCCCGTGGTCAGCACGAGGGCGCAGGCGGCTTCGTCGACCAGTTCGCGCAGCGCCGCGGCGATGCCTTCCTGCTCATCGGGGACGAGGCGCTCCTGCCAGCGTATCGGGTTGCGCAGGGCGCGGCCGAGCCAGTCCTTCAGCGCCGGGATGCCCTTGTCCTCGTACACGCCGGCGCTTGCGCGGTCGCTGACGGAGACCACGCCGATGGTCACCGGGTCGAAGTCGTTGTCGGTCGGAACGTCGCTCATCGCAGCACCTCGGCGGGGTTCAGGGCAGGGGGACGAAGGGCTCGAGGAAGCGGAACAGCTCGCGCATCGATTTCGGCTGCCGCTCCTCGGGTCCGATGCCCTCGGCATCGCGCCGCGCCGCGCGCACCAGGCTGCGCAGCCGCTGGGCGTCGCTGTCGGGATGCCGGTCGAGCCAGCGCGTGAGCGCCTCGTCGTCGGCGATCAGCTCGGCGCGCCAGCGCTCGGTCTCGTGCAGCTTCATGGCCGCCCGCGCCGTGCCGAGGGCCGCTGCGGCCACCGCCTCGCGCAGCGGCGCTTCGTCGACGCTGCGCATGAGCTTGCCGATGTACTGCATCTGGCGCCGGCGTCCTTCGTGCGAGCGCGTGCCGCGGTAGGCGTCGATCGCCTCGCGGAGCGACTCGGGCATTTCGGTGGCCGCCAGTCGATCGGGCGCGAGTGCTGCCAGCGCCTGCCCGAGGGTCTGCAATTCCTGCGACTGCTGCTTGAGCCGGGTCTTGCTCGGGCGTGCGTCGTCGCCGTCGCCGTAGTGCACATCGATGCCGCGGTGCGGCGCGGCGCGTCGGTTCATCGGGCTGGAGCAGGTCGAGTGCGAGGGGGAGGGCTCGTTATCATAGCCGCGGCCCTTGCTGCGGGCCGGCACCCCCACGCCCGACGGCGCACTTCATGAGCCCTTCCCAGCCCGAATCCGGTTTTGCCTTTGGCCGCGAACAGTTCCAGCAGATGGTCGAGGACACGCTGGTGATGGCCCGACGGCTCGGCGCGAGCGATGCCGGGGCCGAGGTGTCGGAAGGCGTGGGCCTGTCGGTCTCGGTGCGCCTGGGCGAGCTCGAGAACGTCGAGCGCAACCGCGACAAGTCGCTTGGCGTCAGCGTCTACCTCGGCCAGCGGCGCGGCAACGCCAGCACCTCCGACTTCTCGGCGGCAGCGATCGCGCGCACCGTGCAGGCGGCGTATGACATCGCGCGCTTCACGGCCGAGGATCCGGCCGCGGGCCTGCCCGACGCTGACGACCTGGCGCGGCCGGACGAGGTGGCGCGCGACCTGCAGCTCTTTCATCCGTGGGCCATCGACGCCGCGCAGGCCGCCGCCATCGCCTTGCGCTGCGAGGATGCCGCGCGGGCCACGAGCCGCAGGATCACCAACAGCGAGGGTGCCGGCGTCTCGGCGCAGCAGTCGCACTTCTGGGCCGGCAACTCGCGCGGCTTTCGCGGCGGCTACGCGAGCTCGCGCCACTACCTCTCGGTGTCGCCGATCGCCGGCCGCGGGCGCCACATGCAGCGCGACGCCTGGTCGAGTTCGATGCGCGACGCTGCGGATCTCGCCACGCCGCAGGCCGTGGGGCGCTACGCCGCCGAGCGCGCGCTTGCGCGGCTGAACCCGCGGCGGGTACCGACGGCCGAAGTACCGGTGCTGTTCGAGGCGCCGGTGGCCGTCGGGCTGCTGGGCTCGCTGGTCGCGGCGGTCTCGGGCGGCTCGCTCTACCGCAAGGCGAGCTTCCTGCTGGACAGCCTGGGCACGCGCGTCCTGCCCGAGCATGTCGACGTGTTCGAGGACCCGCATGTCGCGAAGGGCAAGGGCAGCGCGATGTTCGACGACGAAGGCGTGCGCACGCGCGCGCGGCGCGTCGTCGACGGCGGGCTGCTCGAGGGCTATTTCCTCTCCAGCTACTCGGCGCGCAAGCTGGGCATGAAGACCACCGGCCACGCCGGGGGCGCGCAGAACCTGGTGTTGACGAGCCGCCTGACCGCCGCGGAAGACGACCTCGACGCCATGATCCGCCGCCTGCACCGCGGCCTCTTCGTCACCGAGCTGATGGGGCAGGGCGTCAACGGCGTCACCGGCGACTATTCCCGCGGCGCGGCGGGCTTCTGGGTCGAGAGCGGGCGCATCGCCTACCCGGTGCAGGAGATCACCATTGCCGGCAACCTGCGCCGGATGCTGCGCGACATCGTGGCCGTCGGAGCCGACGCCTACACCTCGGGCACGCGCACGATCGGTTCGGTGCTCGTCGAGCGCATGAAGCTCGCGGGACAGTAGGCGCCGGCGGGCATCGCGCCAGGCGGCGCCGGCGCCGCTGCGCTTCAGGCTTCAGGTCTGCTGGGCGAGATGGAACAGCCGCGTGGAGCGCGCGCCCGAGCGGCAGAAGAGCAGCAGCGGCCGCGGCAGCTCGGCCAGCAATCGTGCCATCGCCGCCGCGTCCTCGGGCGACTGGTAGCCGCCATCGACGGGCAGGAAGCGGTACTCGAGGCCCTGCGCGCGTGCCGCGGCCTGGATGTCGGCATTCTCCGGCTGGTCCGGGCCGTGCTCGAAGTCGGGCCGGTTGTTGACGACGGCGCGAAAGCCCTGCCGCGCGGCCTCGGCCATGGCCGCCGCATCGAGCTGCGGGGCGGCGTAGACCTCGGGCCCGATCTGCCGCAGGTGCAGCGGCGCGGTGTGGGTGGGGATGGTCATCGGCTCATCGGCTCATCGCGCGAGTGCGGCCTTCACCGCCGCGGAGACGGCGCTCATCTCCGCCTTGCCGGCCAGTCGTGCCTTGGCGGCCGCCATCACGCGGCCCATGTCGCCGGCGCCGCCGGCGTCGAGCTCGGCGACGAGCGCGGCCACCGCGGCAAGCACTTCCTGTGCCGAAAGCCGCTCGGGCAGATAGGCCTGCAGCACCGCGATCTCGGCGGCCTCCTTGGCGGCAAGCTCGCTGCGACCGGCCTGCTCGAACGCGGCGACCGAGTCCTTGCGCTGCTTGATCAGCTTGTCGACGATGGCGACGACGGCGGCATCGTCGAGGACGATGCGCTCGTCCACTTCGCGCTGCTTGCAGGCCGCCAGCAGCATGCGGATGGCCGAAAGCCGCGCGGCGTCCTTGGCGCGCATGGCGGCCTTCATGTCCTCGGTGATGCGGTCCTTCAGGCTCATCGTCTGGCCCCTGCGGTGTCGAGAGAGGGGTGGGCTGCCGGTGCGGCAGCAAAGGCCTCGGCGCGGTGGACGCGAGCGCCCCCTGCGCGTGGGCACGGAAACACGACGAAGCCCGCTGCGGTTGCCCGCGCGGGCTTGGGTGCGTGCTCGGGGCCCGGCGTTCGCGCCGGCGCCCGGATCAGTACAACTTCTTGGGCAGCTGCATGCTGCGCACGCGCTTGTAGTGCCGCTTCACCGCCGCCGCCTTCTTGCGCTTGCGCTCGGACGTCGGCTTCTCGTAGAACTCGCGTGCGCGCAGTTCGGTCAGCAATCCGATCTTTTCGATGGTGCGCTTGAAACGGCGCAGGGCGACGTCGAACGGCTCGTTCTCTTTGACGCGAATCGTGGTCATGCGTGAGCGGGTTGAGGTGGCGAAGTAGGCGGGGAAGTCAGACCCGGCGTCCTTCAAAAGAGGGAAGGCGCCGGAAAAAGGCGAATTCTAGCGCGTTTTGATGCAGCGCGCCAAGCAGCCGTCCGTGGTGCATCGCGGCGCGTCGACTTGGACTAAGCTTGCTGCCATGACCGACGCGGCGAGGACGATCGACATGCGGGGTGCCGCCGTGGCGGCCTCGTCCCCGGGCGGATTCCTGTGCGGGCGGCTGCTGGGCGCGTTGCTGGCCCGCGAAGGCGGCATGCTCGCGGTGAAGGATGTCGCCAGCGGGCGCTATCTGCAGGTGGACGACGCGATGGCGGCGTTTCTTGACCGTGCTGCCGAGCAGGTGATCGGCCACACCGATGCGCAGTGGTTCGACGGCGCCACGGCGAGCGCGCTGCGCGCGGCCGAGCAGACGGCGCTGGCGCAGGCGGCGCCGCTGTGGAGCGAGCATCGCCTCGAGCGCCATGGCCAGGTGCGCGAGTTCCGCGTGCTGCGGCTGGTGCAGGGCGCGGAGATCGGCGCGCTGTGGATCGACTGCGCGGCCGAGCGGCAGCGGCAGCGGCAGCTGCAGGCGGCGCTGGATCAGGTCGAGCAGTTGCAGCGCGGCAACGCCGAGTTGCGGCGCGAACTCGCCGACCAGGCCCTGCGCGACCCGGCGACGAGCCTCTACACACGCGCGCACTTCGAGGACCAGCTGCGGCGCGAGGCCGACCTCTCGGCGCGCGAGCACCGCGAGTTCGCGCTCGTGCTGGTTGAGCTGGATCCTGCCGCGCCGGATGTCCAGGCGGCCGGGGAGCCCGCGCGCGCGCTCGTCCTCGAGGCCGTGGGGCGCCTGCTGCGCAGCGGCACGCGGGCGATGGACGCCTCGTGCCGCCTCGACGACCAGCGTTTCGCGGTGCTGCTCTCGGGGGTCGGCCTGGCCACGGCGCACGCGCGCATGGAAGGGCTGCGCCGCCGCTGCGCGACGCAGATCGTGATGCTCGACGGGCGCGAACTGGGCTTCACGGTGGCGATGGGCGTGGCGAGCTTCCCGCATACCGCGCACACCCTGCCCGAGCTCATGGGCGCATGTGAGGCGGCGCTGGCCGAGGCGCGCCGTCGCGGCGGCAATCACGTGACGCTGGCCAGCATCCGACTGGATGCGCCCTGATCAGCCGCGCTGCGACTGCAAGGCCATATAGAGCGCAAGGCCGACCCGAATGACCGCGAAGACGCGCTTCAGGCGTCTTGTGTCGGTGCGGTGCGCGACGCGGGCGCCCCACGGCGCCAGGCTGACGCTGGCGGCGGCGATGATGAGCAGGCCGCAGGCCACGGCGCCCTGGGCCAGGCCCTTCTGCAGGCCCCAGCGCACGGCGCGCTCCGTGGTGCGCGCATCTCCGGCGCCCGGCCAAAGGTGTCCGCCGCGTGCCGGGGCCGTGTCCCTGAACCTTCAGCAGAGGATCAGGTGGGCGAGGTCAGCAGGGCTTCGGGTTCATCTGACGCGAGATGCTCACACCAGCCGAGCGATTTTCCAAGCCCTGCTCATGGAGCATCGGAACAAGGAAATATTGACCCGCGGCGCACGACGGACGCCGCCATTCTAGGACCGACGGCAGGCTGCGATCTACAGCAGCTGGCCGTCGCCGCCGAGCGCGGCATCGACGCGCCGCATCAAGGCTTCGACATCGATGGCGCCGAGGGTGTCGGCGTCGGCGTCGGCGTCGATCGCGGGCGAAGCTTGCGCCCCTTCGCCCCCTTCGGCCCCGTCGGACTCCCGCGCCGGCGGCGAGGCACGCCTGGCCGCCTCCGGCTTCTGCGCCGCCTCGGCCAGCAGGTAGGCCAAATTCAGCGCCGCGAGTACGGCGATGCGCTCGCGCGCCTTGACTTTGCCGCTGTCGCGGATGTGGCTCATCTCCTGGTCGACGCGGGTCACCGCCTGCGCGAGCAGCGCCTCGCCGCCTTCGGGGCATCCCAGGATGTAGCCGTGGCCCATGATCGTGACTTCGATCTGCTTCACGGCTTGGCCTCCGTGCCGCCGTCGGGCGGCAGGCGCGCCAGCAGCGCGTCGACGCGCGCGCGCGCCGCGGCCAGGCGCGACTTCAGGCTGTCGCGCTCGGCGGTCACCGCCTGTAGCTGCTGTGCGATCAGCTGGTGGGTGCGCTTGAGCTCCTCGTGCCGCAGCACGAGGCGGTCCACGCGCTCGGCAAGATCGTGCAGCTTGGTCATGGGCCGTCGGGCAGGCGTTGCGACGAACGCGCCGATTGTAGGTGTCGCCCGTGCTCGCACCAGGCGCTGATGCTGCAGTGCCCGCAGCGCGGCTTGCGTGCCAGGCACACGTAGCGGCCATGCAGGATCAGCCAGTGGTGGGCGTGCTGCAGGTAGGCCGCGGGCACGCGGCGCAGCAGCCTCTGCTCGACCTGCAGCGGCGTGCGCCCCGGGGCCAGCCCGGTGCGGTTGGCGACGCGAAAGACATGCGTGTCGACGGCGATCGTCGGCTCGCCGAAGGCGACGTTGAGCACCACGTTGGCGGTCTTGCGGCCGACGCCGGGCAGGGCCTCGAGCGCCTCGCGCGTGCGCGGCACCTCGCCGCCGTGGCGATCGACGAGCAGGGTGCAGGTCTGCAGCAGGTTGCGCGCCTTGGTGCGGTAGAGCCCGATGCTGCGGATGTGTTCGCTTACCTGCTCGAGGCCGAGCGCCAGCATGGCGCGCGGTCCGGGCGCGCGCGCGAAGAGTGCCGGGGTCGCCTTGTTGACGCCGGCGTCGGTGGCCTGCGCCGAGAGCAGCACCGCCACCAGCAGCTCGAACACGCTGCTGTAGTTCAGCTCGGGCAGCGGTTGCGGGTTGGCCGCGGCAAGGGTGGCGAAGAGGCGCTCGGCATCGACTTCAGAGATCATTGCGGGCGATTGTCGCTGCGCTGCGCGCGTGCGCGGGCCAGGGCGGCTTCGACGGCGGCGCGGCGCCGGTCGTCCTGCGTCGCCGGGGGCGCCGTGGCCGCAGCCGCTGCCGGACCTGGGCTCGCCGCGCCCGGGGCGAGCGTCGCCGTCGCCGTCGCCGTGCGTGCGGCGTGACGCGCCAGGCGCTCGTCGTGCTCGCGCTCGGCGCGCGCCTGCCGGCTGCGCCGCGCCGCGTAGCGCGCGCGGGCCGAATGCGCCTCGTCCTCGCTCCACGCCTGCCAGCCGCTGCGCGCGCCGCTGACCGGCTGCATCGCGATGCAGTCCACCGGGCAGGCGGGCACGCAGAGCTCGCATCCGGTGCATTGATCGTCGATCACCGCGTGCATGCGCTTGGGCGCGCCGACGATGCAGTCCACCGGGCAGGCCTGGATGCACAGCGTGCAGCCGATGCAGGCGGCTTCGTCGATCACCGCCAGCCCGCGCGGCCCTTCGCGGCCGCGACTCGGGTCCAGCGGCCGCGGGCGCAGGCCGCTCAGGCGCGCGAGGCGCGCGATGCCCTCGGCGCCACCGGGTGGACAACGGTCGAGGTCGGCCCCGCCCTCGGCCATGGCCTGCGCGTAGGCATCGCAGTCGGCGAAGCCGCAGCGCCTGCATTGCGTCTGCGGCAGCGCGTCGGCGAGCAAGGCGGCCAGCGCCGCAGCCGCGGCCTTCACTTCACGCGACGCATGCCCCGCGCGGCCGAAGGGGCCGCCGCCGGCTCGTTGTGGCGGGCGATGAAGCGACGCAGCGCCGGCACCACCGTCTCGCGCCAGCGCCGGCCCGAGAAGATGCCGTAGTGGCCCGCGCCCTTCACGTCCATGCGGAAGCGGCGTTCGTCGGCGATGCCGCTGCACAGGTCATGGGCGGCATGCGTCTGTCCGGCGCCGGAGATGTCGTCGAGTTCGCCCTCGATGGTGAAGAGGGCCGACGCCCGGATGTCCTGCGGCCGCACCCACTGCCCCGCGACCTGCCAGCTGCCGTTGACCAGCGCGAAGTCCTGGAACACGGTCTTGATGGTGTCCAGGTAGTACTCGGCCGGCATGTCGAGCACGGCGTTGTATTCGTCGTAGAAGTGGCGGTGCGCCTCGGCGTTGTCGTCGTGGCCCTGGATCAGGTCGAGGAAGTAGTCGTAGTGCGAGGAGACGTGGCGGTCCGGGTTCATCGCCACGAAGCCGGCGTGCTGCAGGAAGCCGGGGTAGACGCGGCGGCCCGCGCCGGGATAGTTCGGCGGCACGCGGTAGATGACGTTGTGCTCGAACCAGTTGTGGCTCTTGTTGATCGCCAGGTTGTTGACCGCGGTCGGGCTGCGCCGGGCGTCGATCGGCCCGCCCATCATCGTCATGGTGCGCGGCGTGGGCTCGCCGTTGCTGGCCAGTAGCGAGATCGCGCCCAGCACCGGCACCGTCGGCTGGCACACCGAGATCACATGCACGTGAGGACCGATCTGGCGAATGAAGTCCTGCACGTAGGCGACGTAGTCGTCGAGATGGAAGGGCCCGTCCTCCAGCGGCACCATGCGCGCGTCGACCCAGTCCGTGATGTAGACCTTGTGGTCGTGCAGCAGGCTCCTGACGGTGTCGCGCAGCAGCGTGGCATGGTGGCCCGACAACGGCGCCACGACGAGCACGGTGGGCTGCGACTTCATCACCTCGAGCGCCTTCGGGTTGTCAGTGAAGCGCTTGAAGCGCAGCAGCCGGCAGAAGGGCTTGCGCGCCCGCACCTGCTCCTGCACCGCGACCTCGACGCCGTTGACGGTGGCGGTCGTGATCTCGAACGGCGGCTTCTCGTACTCCTTGGCCAGGCGGTGCAGCAGGTCGAAGCCCGCCGACATGCGTTGCGCCAGAGGCAGGTGAGCGAACGGCGAGAGCGGGTGGTCGTAGAGCTTGGCCGAGGCGCTGGCGAACTCCGCGAACGGAGCCATCAACGCACGCTGGGTTTCATAGATCTGGTAAAGCAATCCGGGTCTCCTGGGCTGCGGTACGCCGCCGGGCGATGATGCTTGTCAAACCCTGCGACGAGGCTGACAGGCGCACCCTCATTTGGTGCAGTGCAGCAAATATACAACCGTTGACATTCATGCTGCACCGCCAGGGGCTCGGGCAAACCCCGAAAAGCGCCCCTGCCCGCGGCTTGTTCCGGGTCCGCCCGCCCGAGGCCCCGGCCCCCGGCGCCCCGGCGCTCAGCCCATCACGCGGGCCAGCGCGCTCGCCACGGCGTCGAGGTTGCGGCTGTTGATCGCCGCGACGCAGATGCGCCCGGAATCGACGCCGTAGACGCCGAACTCGCTGCGCAGGCGCTGCATCTGCTCCTTCCCGAGGCCCGAGTAGCTGAACATGCCCTTCTGGCGCGTGATGTAGGCAAGATCGCCCTTCACGCCCGCGGCCTGCAGCTTCTGCACCAGCGCGCTGCGCATGGCGCGGATGCGTTCACGCATGGCGGCAAGCTCGCGCACCCAGAGTGCGCGCAACTCGGGCGTGTTCAGCACTGTAGCCACGACCTGCGCGCCGAAGGTCGGCGGGTTGGAATAGTTGGTGCGGATGACGATCTTGAGCTGGGAGAGCACGCGCTGCGCCTCGTCGGCGTCGCTGCAGACGACGCTCAGGGCGCCGACACGCTCGCCGTAGAGCGAAAAGCTCTTGGAGAACGAGGTCGAGACGAGGAAGTTCACGCCCGCCGCGGCGAACTGGCCGACGACCGCGCCGTCCTCGGCGATGCCTTCGCCGAAGCCCTGGTAGGCCATGTCGAGGAAGGCCACGAGCCCGCGGGCCTTCACGACTTCCACCACCTGCGCCCACTGCGCGGGGGTCAGGTCGCAGCCGGTCGGGTTGTGGCAGCAGGCGTGCAGCACGACGATGGTGCCCGCGGGTGCGGCCTGCAGGGCGGCCAGCATCTCGGCGCTGCGCACGCCTCGGGTGGCGGGGTCGTAATAGGGGTAGGTCTCGACCACGAAGCCCGCCTGGGTGAAGAGCGCCCGGTGGTTCTCCCAGCTCGGGTCGCTGATCAGCACCTTGGCCGTCGGCGCCAGACGTCGCAGGAAGTCGGCGCCGAGCTTCAGGCCGCCGGTGCCGCCCAGGGCCTGCACGGTGGCGACGCGAGCGGCAGCCAGCAGCGCCGAGCCGGCGCCGAAAACGAGGCCTTGCACCGCCTTGTCGTAGGCCGCGATGCCGTCGATCGGCAGGTAGCCCGTGGCCCGCGGCGCGGCGAAGAGCTGCTTCTCGGCCGCGGCGACGCATTCGAGCACCGGCAGCTTGCCTTCGTCGTCGAAATAGACGCCGACGCCCAGGTTGACCTTGCCCGGATGGGGGTCGGCGGCAAACTGCTCGTTGAGGCCGAGGATGGGGTCGCGCGGCGCCATGTCCACGGCGGCGAAGAGGGAGGCGGTTGCGGTCATCGATGTCAAGGCGGCGGCGTTCGTCGGGACGTGGCGAAGTGCAGGGGCAGGGCATGCGCTAGGCTTGCCGGTTTCGCCCGGCGGCAGGCCCTGCCTGCCGCGCGCGATTCTATCGACCGGACACCTCGCGAAGGCCGCCATGAACGAAGCCCCCACGGCGAAGACGCCGTCGCCCGCGCCCGCGGCGCAAGAGTTCGTGAGCTTTCCTGACTCGCCCTTCCTGCTGCGCCAGCCCTTCGCGCCCGCGGGCGACCAGCCCGGCGCCATCGCCGCGCTCGTCGAGGGGATGCGGGACGGCCTCGTCTACCAGACGCTGCTGGGCGTCACCGGCTCGGGCAAGACGTACACCATGGCCAACGTGATCGCGCAGCTCGGCCGTCCGGCGATCGTCTTCGCGCCCAACAAGACGCTGGCCGCGCAGCTCTACAGCGAGTTCCGCGAGTTCTTTCCGAAGAACGCGGTCGAGTACTTCGTCAGCTACTACGACTACTACCAGCCCGAGGCCTATGTGCCGCAGCGCGACCTCTTCATCGAGAAGGACAGCGCGATCAACGAGCACATCGAGCAGATGCGCCTCTCGGCCACCAAGAGCCTGCTCGAGCGGCGCGACGTGGTCATCGTGGCCAGCGTCAGCGCGATCTACGGCATCGGCAATCCGGCCGACTACCACCAGATGGTGATGACGCTGCGCAGCGGCGACCGCATGGGGCAGCGCGAGCTCATCGCGCACCTCATCCGCATGCAGTACCAGCGCAACGAGACCGACTTCGCCCGGGGCACCTTTCGCGTGCGCGGCGACACCATCGACGTCTTCCCGGCCGAGCACAGCGAACTGGCGCTGCGCATCGAGCTCTTCGACGACGAGGTCGAGTCGCTGCAGCTGCTGGACCCGCTCACCGGGCGCGTGCGGCAGGCGATCCCGCGCTTCACGGTCTATCCCTCCAGCCACTGGGTGACGCCGCGCGAGCGCGTGCTCGCGGCCGTCGAGACGATCAAGGCGGAGCTGCGCGAGCGCCTGGCCGAGCTCGTCGCCGCGGGCAAGCTGGTCGAGGCGCAGCGCCTGGAGCAGCGCACGCGCTTCGACCTCGAGATGCTGCAGGAGGTCGGCCACTGCAAGGGCATCGAGAACTACACGCGCCACCTCTCGGGCGCCGCACCCGGCGATCCGCCGCCCACGCTCGTCGACTACCTGCCCGCCGACGCGATCATGTTCATGGACGAGAGCCACGTGCTCATCGGCCAGTTCGGCGGCATGTACAACGGCGACCGCGCGCGCAAGACGACGCTGGTCGAATACGGCTTTCGCCTGCCCAGCGCGCTCGACAACCGGCCGCTGAAGTTCGAGGAGTTCGAGCGCAAGATGCGCCAGGTGGTCTTCGTCTCGGCCACGCCGGCCGACTACGAGCGCACGCATGCCGCGCAGGTGGTCGAGCAGGTGGTGCGGCCCACCGGGCTGGTCGACCCCGAGGTCATCGTGCGCCCGGCGGCGACGCAGGTCGACGACCTGCTGCAGGAGATCCGCGACACGGTCGCGCGCGACGAGCGCGTGCTGGTGACCACGCTGACCAAGCGCATGGCCGAGCAGCTCACCGACTATCTTGCCGACAACGGCGTCAAGGTGCGCTACCTGCACAGCGACGTCGACACGGTCGAGCGCGTCGAGATCCTGCGCGACCTGCGCCTGGGGCAGTTCGACGTGCTGGTGGGCATCAACCTCCTGCGCGAGGGCCTGGACCTGCCCGAGGTGAGCCTGGTCGCCATCCTCGACGCCGACAAGGAAGGCTTCCTGCGCGCCGAGCGCAGCCTGATCCAGACGATCGGCCGCGCTGCGCGCAACGTCAACGGTCGCGCCATCCTCTACGCCGACGCCATCACCGGCTCGATGCGCCGCGCCATCGACGAGACCGAGCGCCGCCGCGCCAGGCAGATCGCCTTCAACGCCGCGCACGGCATCACGCCGCGCACGGTGAGCAAGCGCATCCGCGACCTCATCGACGGCGTCGTCTCCGACAAGGTGGCGCGCGAGGAGGCACAGGCCGCGCGCGCCGCCGCCGAGGTCGAGGCCATGGGCGAGAAGGATCTCGGCAAGCGCATCAAGGCGCTCGAGAAGCAGATGCAGGAGCACGCGCGCAACCTCGAGTTCGAGAAGGCGGCACGCGTGCGCGACCAGCTCGCGCTGCTGCGCGAGCAGGCCTTCGGCGCCAGCGTGCACGATGCCTTGGCGCCCGCTGCGCCGCGGCGCGCGCCCGCGGCCAGCGGAGGCCGCCCATGAAGGCGCTGCGCCGGCTGCTCGGCGGGCGCGCCGCACCCCTGGCCGCGCCCTCGCTGCGCGTGCTGATGGTCTGCTCGGGCAACATCTGCCGCTCGCCGACGGCCGAAGGCGTGCTGCGCGCCATGCTCGGCGCCGCCGGACTGGACGAACGCATCGCGGTCGGCTCCGCCGGCACGCAGGGCCTGCATGCGGGCGATCCGCCCGATCCGCGCGCGATCGCCGCGGCGCGGGCGCGCGGCTACGATCTCTCGGCGCTGCGCGCGCGGCGTGTCGTCGGCGAGGACTTCATGCGCTTCGACCTCATCCTCGCGATGGACGAAGGTCACGAGCGCTGGCTGCAGCGCATGGCCCCGGCGCAGGCGCGCGCGCGCATCGAACGGCTGATGGGGCATGCGCAGCGCCATCGCGATCAGCCCGTCGTGCCCGACCCCTACTACGGCTCGCAGCGCGACTTCGAGCACATGCTGGACCTGGTCGAGGACGCCTGCGAGGGGCTCGTCCTTGCGCTGGCGCAGGAGTTGCCGACAGGGGCGGCAGGCCCGGGCGGTGGCGCGCGGGAAGCCTGATCGCTCAGCGCATGCCGGGCTGCGTTCAACCCTGTGGCGCGGCGGCGAAGGGCTGCGCCCGCGCGCGCCGGGGTCACGCTGGGCGCGGCCATCTCACAGCACGCCCAGCGCGGCGCGGCGGCGCTCCATCATGCGCCAGACGAACGGCGTGAAGATGAGCTGCATCGCCAGCTCCATCTTCCCGCCCGGCACGACGATGGTATTGGCACGGCTCATCCACGAGTGGTCGATCATGTTCAGCAGGTAGGGGAAGTCGATGCCCTTGGGGTTGGCGAAGCGGATCACGCACACGCTCTCGTCGGGGCTCGGGATGTCGCGCGCGATGAAGGGGTCGCTGGTGTCGACCACCGGCACGCGCTGGAAGTTGACGTGCGTGTGCTGGAACTGCGGCACGATGACGTGCACGTAGTCGGGCATGCGGCGCAGGATGGTGTCGGTCACCGCCTCGGCGCTGTAGCCGCGCACGTGCTTGTCGCGCCACAGCTTCTGGATCCACTCGAGGTTGATCACCGGCACGACGCCGATCAGCAGGTCGGGGTAGCGGGCGATGTTCACCTCGGGCGTGACGACGGCGCCGTGCAGGCCCTCGTAGAACAGCATGTCGGTGTCTGCCGGCAGCTCTTCCCAGGGGGTGAAGGTGCCGGCTTCCTGCTTCCAGGCCGCCGCCTCGCCGGCGTCGTGCAGGTACCTGCGCCGCCGCCCCGTGCCGCTTTCGGCGTAGCTGCAAAAGAGCTGCTCGAGGTCGGGGAACAGGTTGTTCTCGGCGCTGAAGTGGCTGAAGTGGCGGTTGCCCTGCTTCTCGGCCGCCGCCTGGCGTTCGCGCATTTCCTTTCGGTCGTAGCGGTGGAAGCTGTCGCCTTCGATGATGGCGGCCTTGACGCCTTCGCGCCTGAAGACGTTCTCGAAGGTCCGCGTCACCGAACTGGTGCCCGCGCCCGAGCTTCCGGTGATGGCGATGATGGGATGCTTCTGCGACATGGGCGATCGTCCCCGGTCAGTCCCTGAACAGGCTGCGCGGCGCGAACAGGGGCGCCGGCGCCTCGGAAGGCACCGGCTCGTGGTGGTAGCGCTCGATGCGCTGCACTTCGGCGGCACTGCCGAAGACGACGCCGATGCGCTGGTGCAACGCCGAGGGCTTGACGCCCAGGATCGGCTGGCGCCCGGTGCTGGCGCGGCCGCCCGCCTGCTCCATCAGGTAGCCGACCGGGTTGGCCTCGTACAGCAGGCGCAGGCGGCCGGGCCTGGCCGGATCCTTCGTGTCGCGCGGGTAGAGGAAGACGCCGCCGCGCATCAGGATGCGGTGCGCCTCGGCCACCATGCTGGCGATCCAGCGCATGTTGAAGTCCTTGCCGCGCGCGCCGGTCTTGCCGGCCAGGCATTCGTCGACGTAGCGCTTGACGGGCGGCTCCCAGAAGCGGCTGTTGCTGGTGTTGATGGCGAATTCCTGGGTCTCGCGCGGCACCTGGATGCCCGGGTGCGAGAGCACGAACTCGCCCAGTTGGGGGTCGAGCGTGAAGCCGGCGACCCCGTTGCCGACGCTGAGCACCAGCATCGTGCTCGGGCCGTAGATCGCGTAGCCGGCCGCGACCTGCGCCGCGCCAGGCTGCAGGAAGTCGGCTTCGCACACGTCGCGTTGACGGTCGCGGCCGCTGTCGATCACCTCGTCGGGGGCGCGCAGGATCGAGAAGATGCTGCCCACCGCGACGTTGACGTCGATGTTGCCGCTGCCGTCCAGCGGATCGAACGCGAGCAGGTACTTGCCGCGCGGATAGCGGGTGGGGATCTGCCGGGGCTCGTCCATCTCCTCGCTGGCGAGGCCGGCGAGATGGCCGTTCCACTCGTTCATGCGCACGAAGATCTCGTTGGCCACGACGTCCAGGGGCTTCTGCACTTCGCCCTGCACGTTGATCCGGCCGCCCGGTGGCGGGCACGGCGCCGCGTCGGCGTTGGTGCCTGCGCCACGCGAGCCATGCCCGTTGGCTTCGGCCAGCGTGCCCAAGGCGACGATGCGCGCGATGGCCTTGCAGGCGAGCGCGACGTCGAGGATCAGCGCGTTGAAGTCGCCGCTGGCCGCGGGGAAGCGGCGGCGTTCCTCGATCAGGTAGCGGGTCAATGTCCGGCGGCCACTGAGCGGCATGGTGGGCTTTCGGGTGGGAGGGTTTTCCGGATCGGCGGGGGCAGGATCAGTCGGCGAAGACGCGGCTGGCGCGGATGTCGCTTTCGCCGAGCGTCGTCAGTGCCGTCTCGTCGAGCACGCGTTCGCGCGCGGCCGGATCGGCGGCGTCGCCGAACAGGCGGCTCGCCTGGCGCAGCCGCGCGCGATCGAGCGCGTTGCGCACGCTGCGCGCGTTGGCGAAGTGCGGCTGCGCCATGCGCCGCGCAAGGTATTCGTCGAACGCGGCGCGTGCCTCGGACGTGAAGCGGTAGGCCATCGCGGCGAGCATGCGATCGCCGATCGCCATCAGCTCGACGGCGGCGTAGTCGGGGAAGTCGAGGTGATGCGCGATGCGGCTGCTCATGCCGGGGTTGCTCTTGAAGAACGTGTCCATGCGGTCCTTGTAGCCGGCGAGGATGACGACGAGGTCGTCGCGCTGGTTCTCCATCACCTGCAGCAGGATCTCGATAGCCTCCTGGCCGTAGTCGCGCTCGTTCTCGGGCCGGTAGAGGTAGTAGGCCTCGTCGATGAAGAGCACGCCGCCCATCGCACGCTGCAGCACTTCCCGGGTCTTCGGCGCGGTGTGGCCGATGTACTGGCCCACGAGGTCGTCGCGGGTGACGGCCACGAGATGGCCTTTGCGCACGTAGCCCAGGCGGTGCAGGATCTGCGCCATGCGCAGCGCCACCGTCGTCTTGCCGGTGCCGGGGTTGCCGGTGAAACACATGTGCAGGCTCGGCGCCTGTGCCTGCAGGCCCAGGGCCAGGCGCAGCTTGTCGATGACCAGCAGCGCGGCGACGTCGCGGATGCGCTGCTTGACCGGCGCCAGGCCCACCAGGTCGCGCTCGAGCTCTTCGAGCACGGCCTCGACCTGGCTGGCACGCAGCACGTCGGCGACGGTGCGCGGTGCGGCCGGGGCCTCGGCGCCCGCCGGCGCCGAGGCGGGGGGCGGCGCCGGTGATCCGGGGATGGCGTAGGTCGGTGCGTTCATCGGCGTGTGCGGCAGGGGTCTTGTGGCAGCGGACTGCGCCTCCTCGCGGGCGCGGCCCCGAAGGCGCTTCGCGGGTGGGCCTAGTCGCGCTCGCCTTCGGGCCGGGCGGTGGCGTAGCTCACCACCGTGTAGCGCATCGTTCGCCCCGCCGCCTCCTGGCGCGCAAGGCCGAAGCCGGGCTCCCTGGCCGGGCGGTTGACGATGAAGCTCATCGCGATCGACTCCACGCCGCGCGTGCTGTCGAAGGCCATCAAGCGGATGTAGTGGTTCGGGAAGGTGCGGCGGCACTCGTTCAGGGCGGCCAGCACGACGGCGGCGTCGGAGCCGGCGACGGGCCGTTCCCGAGCCGGATCAGCCCCCTCGGGGAGGGGCACGCGAATGTCGAACATCGGCATGCCGTACATCTCCCAGTAGGTGTTGCGCGGGTGCGGGTCATCGCTGTACTCCACGCTCCAGGCGTAGCCCTTGCCCAGGCCGTAGTCGACCTGCAGCGCGATCTCGGCGTCGGTGAGCTCGGGCAGAAAGCTGAACTGGCCCTGCGTCAGGCGGCCGGTGGGGTTGGTCATCATGGTGTGGCACTCCTCAAGCGACGGCCGGCGTGACGGCGTAGTCGGACTGGTCGGTACTGGCGTAGTTGAAGGACACGTCCTTCCAGGTGTCCAGCGCCTGCGCCAGCGGCGTGCAGAAGCGGGCTGCCCGCTGCAGGATCCCGGGGCCTTCGTTCCTGATGTCGCGGCCCTCGTTGCGCGCCTTGACCATCGCCTCCAGCGCGACGCGGTTGGCCACCGCGCCGGCCTGGATGCCGGCGGGGTGGCCGATGGTGCCGCCGCCGAACTGCAGGATCACGTCGTCGCCGAAGAGGTCGATGAGCTGGTGCATCTGCCCGGCGTGGATGCCGCCCGAGGCCACCGGCATCACCTTCTTCGTGTCGGCCCAGTCCATGTCGAAGAACAGGCCGCGCGGCAGGTCCTGCTTCGTGTAGCTGTCGCGGCAGACGTTGTAGTAGCCCTGCACGGTGAGCGGATCGCCCTCGAGCTTGCCCACCGCGGTGCCGGCGTGCAGGTGGTCGCAGCCCGCCAGGCGCAGCCACTTGGCGATGACGCGAAAGCTCACGCCGTGGTTCTTCTGCCGCGTGTAGGTGCCGTGGCCGGCGCGGTGCATGTGCATCACCATGTCGTGCCGGCGGCACCAGTGGGCCATGCTCTGGATCGCCGTCCAGCCGATGACGAGGTCGACCATGATCACGATCGAGCCCAGCTCCTTGGCGAACTCGGCGCGCTCGTACATGTCCTCCATCGTCGCGGCGGTGATGTTCAGGTAGCTGCCCTTGACCTCGCCGGTGGCCGCACTCGCCTTGTTGACGCCGTCCATCACGTAGAGGAAGCGGTCGCGCCAGTGCATGAAGGGCTGCGAGTTGATGTTCTCGTCGTCCTTCATGAAGTCCAGGCCGCCCTTGAGACCCTCGTAGATGACGCGGCCGTAGTTGCGGCCCGACAGGCCCAGCTTGGGCTTGGTGGTGGCGCCCAGCAGCGGACGGCCGAACTTGTCCAGCCGTTCGCGCTCGACGACAAGGCCGGTGGGCGGGCCCTTGAAGGTCTTCACGTAGGCCACCGGGATGCGGATGTCCTCCAGCCGTGCCGCCTTCAGCGGCTTGAAGCTGAAGACGTTGCCGATCAGGCTGGCCGTCATGTTGGCGATCGAGCCTTCCTCGAAGAGCACGAGGTCGTAGGCCACCCAGGCGAAGTATTCGCCGGGCCGGCCGGGCACCGGCTCCACCTTCCAGGCCTTGGCGCGGTAGCTGTCGCAGGCGGTCAGGCGGTCGGTCCACACGACGGTCCAGGTGGCGGTGCTGCTTTCGCCGGCCACCGCCGCGGCGGCCTCGATCGGATCGACGCCTTGCTGCGGCGTGATGCGAAACAGGCACAGCACGTCGGTGTCGCGCGGCACGTAGTCGGCGTCCCAGTAGCCCATCTGGCGGTACTCGAGGACGCCGGCGCTGTAGCGCGACTTCTTGTCGCGGATCTCGCTGCTGCCGGCTTCGGCTGCGACGGCCGGCTCGACGGGTTTGTTCACGGCGCGGGCTCCTGAAGGGGGTGGCGTTGGAAATGGCTTGGCGACCACTGTAGAAAGCCCTATCCTTCAGTGGAAGTCAGATCTTCTTTGCTTCGTCTTCAGGTTTTACTGAAGGTGCTACCAAAGGCTTTGCCGTGAATGTCACCTTCCGCCAGCTCCAGGTCTTCGTCGAGGTGGCCAAGACCGGCAACATGACCCGCGCCGCCGAGGCGCTGCACCTCACGCCGCCGGCGGTGTCGATGCAGGTGAAGGAGGTCGAGGCGCAGGTGGGCCTGCCCCTGTTCGACCGCCACGGCCGCGCGGTTTCGCTCAGCACCGCCGGCGAGTACTTCCTCGTGCATGCGAAGCGGCTGCTGGCGGCGCTGAAGGAGGCCGACGACGCGATGGCGCGCCTGAAGCGCATCGAGCGCGGGCGGCTGACGATCGCCATGGTCAGCACGGCGACCTACTTCGTGCCGCACCTGCTGGCGCGCTTTCACGAGGATCATCCGGGCATCGACGTGAAGCTGCGGCTGGCTGCCAGCCGCGAACAGCTCGTCGCGCTGATCGCTGCCGGCGAAGCGGACCTCGCCATCATGGGCCGGCCGCCCAGGGAGCTGGCGCTGCGGGCCGAGCCCTTCGCGGCGCATCCGCTGGCCTTCGTCGCGCCGCCCGACCACCCCCTGCTGGCCGTGCCGCAGGCGCCGCCCGAGGTGCTGGTGCGCTACCCGGTGATCGCGCGTGAAGCCGGCTCGGGCACGCGGGCGGCGATGGAGCGCTACTTCACCGAGCACCGTGTCGCGCCGACCATCGCGATGGAGCTGGAAAGCAGCGAGACCATCAAGCAGTCCGTGATCGCCGGCCTGGGGCTGGCGTTCCTGTCGCTGCACACGATCAGTCTCGAAGTGCAGCACGGCCTGCTGGCCGTGCTCGACATTGCCGGCACGCCGCTGGTGCGCGCCTGGAACGTCGTGCACGTCGGCTCGCGAATCCTGTCGCCGGCGGCCGAGGCCTTCCGCTACTTCCTGATCGAGCGCGGGGAGGGGTTCCTGGCGAAGGCGGCGTTCGTCGGCGCAAGTGGCGACGCGGGTGCGTCGACGCCACCTCCACGGACGCCAGGCCGGGCCGGCGCCGCACAAAAAGCTTGATCGTTTTACTCGGGCTTGTGTATACTTGACAATAGCAGTCGGAATTTGACTGGGGGTATTCCCTGGCCGACTGTGGCCATGCCGGCCGAGGCGGTCCGAACCGACCCCGCCGACGGAGGCGTTGCCCATCACTGCCGACAGGAGTTCACGATGCGACTGACCACCAAGGGGCGTTTTGCCGTGACCGCGATGATCGACCTCGCCCTGCGCTCCGGCGCCGGGCCGGTGGCGCTGGCGGCCATCAGCCAGCGCCAGCACATCTCGCTGTCCTATCTCGAGCAGCTCTTCGGCAAGCTGCGCCGCCACGAGTTGGTGGAGAGCACGCGTGGCCCCGGTGGTGGCTACTCGCTCGGGCGCTCGTCGGCGGAGATTTCGGTGGCCGACATCATCGTCGCCGTCGATGAGCCGATGGACGCCACCAGCTGCGGCGGCAAGGAAAACTGCATGGGCGACCAGACGGGCAAGTGCATGACGCACGACCTCTGGACGAGCCTGAACACGAAGATGATCGAGTACCTGGACTCGATCTCGCTGAAGAAGCTGGTCGACGAGCAGCTCGCCAAGGGCGTTTCCATCGACGAAGCGCCGGTCAAGCGTGCCATCTCCAGCCAGCCGGTGGTCAAGCCGATCAAGATCACGGCGCCGAACTCGGTGTTCGCGCTGGGTGCCGCGCTGCGCAAGTGAGGTCCGCCCCGCGCCGTCGCGACCGCGCGCAATGAGCGCGCCGCACGACGCCGTGCCGGGTGCGCCCGGCCCGATCTACATGGACTACGGTGCGACGACGCCGGTGGATCCGCGCGTCGTCGCGTCCATGCTTCCCTGGCTCGCCGAGGAGTTCGGCAATCCGGCCTCGGGCGGTCACGCCTTCGGCTGGCGCGCGCAGGAGGCGGTCGAGCGCGCCCGCGCGCAGGTGGCCGCACTCGTCGGTGCCGACCCGGCGGAGATCGTCTGGACCAGCGGCGCCACCGAGAGCGACAACCTGGCGCTCAAGGGCGCGCTGCAGCACGAGGATGCGCGCGGACGCCACCTGGTGACCGTGGTGACCGAGCACAAGGCCGTGCTCGATGCGGCGCAGCAGCTCGCGCGCCAGGGCTGCGAACTCACGCTGCTCGACGTGCGTGCGGACGGGCGGCTCGATGCGGAGCACTTTCGCGACGCGTTGCGCCCGGACACCGTGCTCGCCTCGGTGATGCTGGTGAACAACGAGATCGGCGTCGTGCAGGACGTCGAGGCCCTGGGTGCCATCTGCCGTGAGCGCGGCGTGCTGCTGCACGTCGACGCGGCGCAGGCCAGCGGCAAGCTGGCCATCGACCTGCGCCGCTGGCCGGTCGACCTGATGAGCCTGACCGCGCACAAGACCTACGGCCCCAAGGGCATCGGCGCGCTCTACGTGCGCCGCAAGCCGCGCGTGAAGATCGCCGCGCAGATGCATGGCGGCGGTCACGAGCGCGGGCTGCGCAGCGGCACCCTGCCGACGCACCAGTGCGTCGGCATGGGTGAGGCCTTCGCCCTCGCCGCAGCGGAGATGGACGCCGAGTGCGAGCGCATGCGCACGCTGCAGCAGCGCCTGCTGCAGGGCATCGAGGCGCTCGGCGGCGTGCGCCTCAACGGCGACCGCCACCGGCGCGTGCCCCACAACCTCAACCTCTCGTTCGAGGGCGTCGAGGGCCGCCCGCTGCTCGAGAGCCTGCCGGGCGTGGCTGCGAGTTCGGGTTCGGCCTGCAGTTCGGCCCGTCTCGAGCCCAGCCACGTGCTGCGCGCCCTGGGCCTTCGCGACGAGCAGGCGCATGCCTCGCTGCGGCTGACGATCGGGCGCTTCACCACCGAGCGCGAGGTCGACGCCACGGTGCAATACCTGCACACCAGCGTGAAACGCCTGCGCGGACGACAATTTCCCACCTGACGAATCGAGGGACACCGGCATGGCGATCACGATCACCGAGGCGGCGGCGCGCCACGTCGCGCGCAACCTTTCGCAGCGCGGCAAGGGCGTGGGCGTGCGCCTGGGCGTCAAGGCCTCGGGCTGCTCGGGCCTGTCCTACAAGCTCGAGTACGCCGACGAAGTCACACCGGGCGAACTGGTCTACGAGGTCCAGGGCATCAAGCTGCTCGTCGACCCGAAGAACCTGCCCTTCATCGACGGCACGGAACTCGACTACGTGCGCGAAGGGCTGAACGAGGCCTTCAGGTTCCGCAATCCGCTCGAGAAGGATCGCTGCGGCTGCGGCGAGTCGTTCCGGGTCTGACGCGCGGGCCGCCCGCGCCTGCGGCGCGCTCAGCGCGTGGCCAGGCGCGCACTGGCGGCCGGCTTGGCCGCCCGCTTCGCCGGCTTCTTCGCCGCCGCATGCGTCTTGCGCGCCGCCGACGCGCTGGCCTGCTGCACCTTGTGTCGTGGGCCGGAGCGGACTTTGGAGCGCGCGGGCAGCAGCACCGTGACGAGCTGGCCGGGCCTGAAGCTGCTGCCGACCGAGACGCCGTTGGCCGCGGCCAGCGCCTTGGGCGTCATGCCGTGCCGCCTGGCCAGCGCGGTCACGCTGACCGACTTGCGCCCGCGCACCTTGACCTGCAGGCGGCGCCCCGGCCGGGACTCCGGCGCCAGGGCGATGCGGGCCGAATCCGCCACCTCCTCGCTGACGTCCTCGTGCTTGGCGCTGCGCGGCACCAGCAGCGTGGAGCCCGCCTTCACCAGCATGCGCGCCGGAATGCGGTTGACCTCGCGCAGCTCGTCCTCGGTCATGCCGACCTGGCGCGCGGCCTCGCGCGGCCTGACGGTGCGCGGCGCGACCCAGGCCGTCCAGCTCGCCAGCGGCCCGCGATGCGTACGCAGCGCACGCACGAAGCGGTTGGCGTTGTCGTAGGGCAGCAGGATCTGCGGCGTGCCCGCGGCCAGGATGACGGGCTTGTTGTGCTGCGGGTTGAGCTGGCGGAACTGCTCGGGCGTCAATCCGGCGAACTGCGCTGCCAGCTCGGCGTCGATGTCGCGCTCGATGTCCACCGTCGTGAAGTAGGGGTGGTCCTCCAGCGGCGGCAGCACGAGCTCGAAGTCCCCAGGTCGGGAGACGATGTTCTTGATCGCCTGCAGCTTGGGCACGTAGTTGCGCGTCTCCTCGGGCATGCGCAGGTCCTCGTAGCCCGTCGGTCGCCCGGCACGCGCGTTGCGCACGATGGCGCGCTGCACGTTGCCCTGTCCCCAGTTGTAGGCGGCCAGCGCCAGGTGCCAGTCGCCGAACATTTCGTGCAGGCGCTGCAGGTAGTCCAGCGCCGCGCGCGTCGAGGCGAGGATGTCGCGCCGGTCGTCGCGGAAGAGGTTCTGCTTGAGCTCGAAGTCGCGTCCGGTGCCGGGCATGAACTGCCACATGCCGGCGGCGCGCGCCACCGACAGCGCCTGCGGGTCGAACGCGCTCTCGATGAAGGGCAGCAGCGCCAGGTCGCCGGGCATGTCGCGGCGCTCGAGCTCTTCGACGATGTGCCAGAGGTAGCGCGCGCCGCGTGCGGTCATGCGCTGCACGTAGTCGGGACGCTGCGCGTAGTACTGCTCCCACTTGCGCACGAGCTCGCTGTCGAGATCGGGCATCGCGTAGGCCTCGCGCACGCGGGCCCACAGGTCGCCGCGTGCGGCGTCGGCCAGCGGGTCCAGACGCGGGCGCGGTGCCCGTCGTGCCGTGCGCGTGGCCGCGGCGCCGCTGGCCGCCGGATCCGCGGGTGCAGCGGCGGTGGGCAGCGGCGGCGGGGCGGCGGTCGCCGCCGTGGCCGTGACAGCGGGCTCGGGCGCCGCAACCTGGGCCGCCGCGGGTTCGGTTGTCGCGGGGGCGTCGGGCGGCGTCACGGTGGCGCAGCCCGCCAGCACGGCGAGCAGTACGGTCAGGATCGCGAAGACGCCCGCAGAGCGCCGGGCGGTGTGCGCTCGCCACGGGCGGCCGCGCTGGAGTGCAGGCAAGGGGTTCATTGAAAGCGGTTCTTCCATTCGCGCAGCGCGGCGAGCACGGCCACCGGGTCCGCGCCGTCGGCGCCCTGGGCCAGTGCTGCCGCGACCACGGCCGGCTCGCGGCAGCGCAGGAAGGGGTTGATGCGGTGCTCGAGGGCGATCGTCGAGGGCAGCGTCGGCTGCCCGGCCTCGCGCAGCGCCCGGCAGCGCCCGGCATGCGCGGCGATGGCCTCGTTGGCTGGCTCGACCGCCGCGGCGAAGCGCAGGTTGGACATCGTGTATTCGTGCGCACTGCAGATCCGGGTGTCGGGCGGCAGCGCCGCCAGGCGATCGAGCGAGGCCAGCATCTGCGCCGGCGTGCCTTCGAAGAGGCGGCCGCAGCCGGCGCAGAAGAGCGTGTCGCCGCAGAACAGCAGTGGCGCCTGTTCGGCGTCGCATTGGACGTAGGCGATATGCCCCGCCGTATGCCCCGGCACGTCCAGGACCTCGAAGCGATGGCCGAGGACTTCGATGCGCTCGCCGCCGCGGCGCGGTTCGAAGGGCGGGGCAATGACCTCGCGCGCCGGCCCGTGCACGGGGCCCTCGAGCCGCTCGCGCAGCGCCGCCAGGCCGCCCACGTGGTCGGGGTGATGGTGGGTCACTAGAATCGCCGCCAGACGCAGCTGCAGGCGGTCCAGCGCGGCCAACACGGGCGCGGCATCGCCGGGGTCGACCACCACGGCTTGCGCGCCATCGTGCAACATCCAGATGTAGTTGTCGGCGAAGGCGGGCAGAGCGACGAGATCCATGGCGCGCGAGGTTTCGATTATAGGGATGGGGTCGTGGCTGCAGACCGCTTCCGGTCGCTGTCTGCTTGAATGGGAGCAACGCTGCCTGGACGAGGCCGTGGCCGATGCCTTCGGCTTTCACGCCCTGCAGCTAGGCCTGCCCGAGATTGGCGCGTTGCGCGCCAACCGCATGCCGCAGCGCTGGCTCGCCGATGAGAGCTCCAGCGACGCGAGGGTCGTGCTGAGGTGCGAGTCCGACGCCTTGCCGTTTCCCGCCGACAGCATCGACCTCGTCGTGCTGCCGCACGTGCTCGAGTTCGCGGCCGATCCGCATCAGACGCTGCGCGAGGTCGAGCGCGTGCTTCGGCCCGAGGGCCGCGTGGTCATCGTGGGCTTCAACCCGACCAGCCTGTGGGGCCTGCGGCAGCGCCTGTCGCGCCTGCGCCTGGGTCTGCCTGCACCCGAGGGCGGGGCGCAAGCGTCGCGAGCCGGCGAGTTCATCGGCTACTGGCGCCTGCGCGACTGGCTGCGGCTGCTGGGCTTCGCCATCGAAGGCGGCCAGTTCGGCTGCTGGCGGCCGCCGCTGCGCAGCGAGCGCTGGCTGGCGCGACTGCAATGGATGGACGGCATCGGCGAACGCTGGTGGCCGGTGCTGGGTGGCGCCTACCTGCTGCAGGGCGTGAAGCGGGTCAAGGGCATGCGCCTGGTAGGCCTGGCGCGATCGCAGCGGCGCCGCGCCGCGCGCGCGTCCAACGCGGCCCTGGCACCGCGCGAGGGGGCCGCCATACACCGTGAACGGGAACGAGCGTGAACGAGATCCTCATCTACACCGATGGCGCCTGCAAGGGCAATCCGGGCCCGGGCGGCTGGGGCGCGTGGCTGCGCAGCGGCACGCACGAGAAGGAACTGTGGGGCGGCGAGGCGCATACCACCAACAACCGCATGGAACTCACCGCGGTGATCGAGGCCTTGTCCTCGCTGAAGAGGCGCTGCAAGGTGGCGATCTACACCGACAGCGAATACGTGCGCAACGGCATCACGACCTGGATCCACGGCTGGAAGGCGCGTGGCTGGACCACCGCCGACCGCAAGCCGGTGAAGAACGTGGAGCTCTGGCAGCGACTGGACGCGCTCAGCCGGCAGCACGAGGTTCGGTGGCATTGGGTCAAGGGCCACGCCGGCGACCCGGGCAACGAGCGCGCGGACGCGCTGGCCAACCGCGGCGTGAGCTCGGTCAAGGACTAGCGCCCCCGCGTATCGCGGCGATAGCCGCTACATTCATAGGCTTTTGCGTCCGCGTCCCTCCCTGTGCCGCTTCCGTTCGCCACCCGGCCGCGTTGAATGCGACGAAACGCCCCGCACGTCTGGCATGCCTTCCAAGAAGACTCATCTCGTGATCGCCGTGGTCGGCATCGCCATCCTCGGCGCGGCCGCCTGGCTCTGGCAGCGCAAGGGTGACGCGTCGATCCCCCGCGCGGTCGGGGGGGCGGCCTCCGCGGCGGTCCAGGGGCCGTCGGCCGCCGGCAAGGGCAATCCCGGCCATGGCCCGGGCGGCGCCGGCGCCCCCGCCCCCGTGGAGGTGGGCCTGGTGCAGGCGCTGCGCGTCAGCGACGACGTGCAGACCGTGGGGTCGCTGCGCTCGCGCCGGGGTGTGATGCTGCGGCCCGAGGCGGCCGGGCGCATCGTGCAGATCAATTTCGCCGATGGCCAGCGCGTCAAGGGCGGGCAGTTGCTGGTGCAACTGGACGACACGCTGCAGCGCGCGCAGCTCCAGCAGGCCGAGGCGCAGGCGACCATCGCCCGCACCAACCTGCAGCGCAGTCGCGAGCTGCTGGCGCAGGGCTTCGTCTCGCAGAGCGCGGTGGACCAGAACGACGCCGCGCTGCAGGTGGCGCAGGCGCAGGTGGCGCTGGCGCGCGCGCAGCTGGCGCGCATGAAGGTGCTGGCGCCCTTCGACGCCACCGCGGGAATCCGGCTCGTGAACCTCGGCGACTACCTCAAGGACGGCGCCGACATCGTCAACCTCGAGGACTTGTCGTCGATGCGGGTCGACTTCCGCCTGCCCGAGCGCTACGTCGCGCAGGTGAAGGTCGGGCAGGCGGTGGAGATCGCCATCGACGCCTTGCCCGGGCGCGCCTTCACGGGCAGCGTGGTGGCGCTGGATGCGCTCGTCGACGCCGACGGCCGTTCGCTGCTCATACGCGCGCAGATCGACAACGCCGGCACCGTGCTGCGGCCGGGCATGTTCGCGCGCCCGCGCATCGTGTTCGCGGTGCGCACGGGGGCCTTGATGGTGCCCGAAGAGGCGCTGCTGCCGCAGGGCAGCCGGCAGTACGTCTATCGCATCGAGGCCGACGGCAAGGGCGGCGAGCAGGCGCGGCGCATCGAAGCGCGCCTGGGCCTGCGCCAGCCGGGCAAGGTCGAGCTGCTGGCGGGGGTGCAGCCGGGGGATCGCGTCGTCATCGCCGGCCATGACCGGCTGCGCGGGGAACTCGTGCCGGTGCGCGTGGTCGAGCTGAAGCCTGCGGCGGGCGGCCGTCCGAAGGCCGGGACGAACGGCGGCGGCGCAGGCAGTGCTGCCGGGGCTGGCGCCTCGGCGGCGTCGGGCGTGCGCGGCCCGCTGCCGGCCTGAGCGCACGCGCTGCAGGCCGTCTGAACCGACCCGATCCGAGCCCAAGCCCAGGAGGCCGCGCGATGCGCCTGTCCGAGACCTCGATCCGCCGTCCGGTGCTGGCCACCGTGATGTCGCTGTTGCTGATCCTGATCGGCCTGGTCTCGTTCCAGCAGCTCTCGGTGCGCGAGTACCCGCGCATCGACGAGCCGCTGGTGACGGTGAGCACGCGGCTGCTCGGCGCGTCCAGCGAGGTCATCGAGTCGCAGGTGACCAAGCCGCTCGAGGACTCGATCGCCGGCATCGACGGCGTCGACATCATCACCTCGATCTCGCGCACCGAGTTCAGCCACATCACGGTGCGCTTTCGCCTCACCAAGGACCCGGACACCGCCGCGGCCGAGGTGCGCGACCGCGCGGCGCGCGCGCGCCGCCGGCTCCCCGATGCGGTCGACGAGCCGGTGATCGCCAAGGTCGAGGCCGATGCCACGCCGACGATCTGGCTCGCCTACACGAGTCAGACGCTGTCGCCGCTGGAGGTCACCGACATCGTCAACCGCGTCGTCAAGCCGCGGCTGCAGACGGTGCCCGGCGTGGCCGACGTGCAGATCGGCGGCGACCGCCAGTTCTCCATGCGCATCTGGCTCGACCCGGACCGGCTCGCCGCCTACAAGCTGACGGTGCAGGATGTCGAGGACGCGATGCGGCGGCAGAACCTCGAGGTTCCCGCCGGGCGCATCGAGAGCGTGCAGCGCGAGTTCAGCGTCACTGCGCGCACCGACCTCAATACGGTGTCGCAATTCGGCGACATCGCGCTGAAGACGGTCAACGGTTTCGTCGTGCGCCTGCGCGACGTCGCGCGGATCGAGGAGGGCGCCGCCAGCGAGCGCTCGCGCGTGCGCCTGAACAGCGTGCCCGCGATCTCCACCGGCGTCATTCGCAACGCCACCGCCAACCCGCTGGAGGTCGCCGCCGGCGTGCGCGAGATCATGCCGCAGATCCAGCGCGACCTGCCCGACGCCATCAAGGTGGTCGAGGCGACCGATCTCTCGGTCTTCATCGACCGCTCGATCAAGGCCGTGTACACGACGGTGGCCGAGGCCGTGGTGCTGGTGGCGTTGATCGTCTTCGTCTTTCTGCGCACGCTGCGCGCATCCTTCATCCCGCTGGTGACGATCCCGGTGAGCCTGATCGGCTCGTTCGCGCTCATCGCGCTCGCGGGCTTCACCATCAACACGCTCACGCTGCTGGCGCTGGTGCTGGCGATCGGCCTCGTCGTCGACGACGCGATCGTCGTGCTGGAGAACATCTTCCGCCACATCGAGGAGGGCATGGCGCCGTTCCAGGCGGCGCTCAAGGGCGTGCGCGAGATCAGTTTCGCGGTGGTGGCGATGACGCTGACGCTGGCGGCGGTGTTCGCGCCGCTGGCCTTCACGCCCGGGCGTACCGGGCGGCTGTTCGGCGAGTTCGCGCTCACCCTGGCCGGAGCGGTGCTGGTCTCGGGATTCGTCGCGCTCACGCTCACGCCGATGCTGTGCAGCAAGCTGCTGCGCCACAACCCCAGCCCCAACGCCTTCGACCGCGGCATGGAGCGCGTCCTGGTCGCGCTGGCCCGGCACTACGCCGCCATGCTGCGCGCCAGCTTGAGGGTGCGCTGGCTGGTCGTGCTGGTGATGCTCGCCGCCGCGGCGACAAGCTGGTGGCTTTTTCGCACCGCCAAGAGCGAGCTCGCGCCGATCGAGGACCGCGGCGTCATCGGCATGCCCATCCGCGCGCCCGACGGCGCCTCGCTCGAGTACACGGCACGCTACCTCGACGCGATCGAGGCCATCACCTCGCAGTACCCGGAGTTCGAGCGCCGCTTCTTCTTCATCGGCGGCGGCCAGGTCTCCAGCGCCTTCGGCTCCCTGCGCACGACGGACTGGGAGCAGCGCACGCGCTCGACGGTCGAGTTGCAGCAGGACCTCATCCCCAAGCTCGCGAACCTGCCCGGGGTGAGCGTGTTCCCGATCACGCCGCCGAGCCTGGGCCAGGGCTTTCGCTCGCGGCCGCTGAACGTCGTCATCGTCAGCAGCGACAGCTGGGAGAACATGGCGCGCGCAACACAGGCGATGCTGACCGAGATCGCGAAGAACCCGGGCATCGTGCAGCCCGACATCGACCTGCAGCTCAACAAGCCCGAGATCTTCATGGATGTCGACCGCGCGCGCGCGGCCGACATGGGCGTCTCGGTCGAGGCCGTCGCGCGCACCGTGGAGACCATGCTCGGCGGCCGCGTCGTCACGCGCTACAAGCGCGACGCCGACCAGTACGACGTCATCGTGCAGACGGACGCCGGCGGGCGCACGACACCCGAGGACATCGAGCGCCTCTTCGTGCGCGGGCGCGGCGACGTCATGGTGCCTCTGTCCTCGCTGGTGAAGGTGCGCGAGGCGGTGAGCCCGCGCGAACTCAACCACTTCAACCAGCGCCGCGCGGTCAGCATCACCGCCAACCTCGCCCCGGGCTACTCGCTCGGCGAGGCGCTGCAATACATGGACGAGGCCACCGCGCGCGTGCTGCCGCCCGGCTACGCGACCGAGCTCAACGGCGTCAGCCGCGAGTTCCGTGACTCCTCCGGGGCGCTGGGCCTCGTGTTCGTGCTGGCGCTGATGTTCATCTTCCTCGTCCTCTCGGCGCAGTTCGAGAGCTTCGTCGATCCCTTCGTGATCCTGCTGTCGGTGCCGCTGTCGATGGTCGGTGCGCTCGTCGCGATGCGTCTCACCGGCGGCACGCTCAATGTCTATTCGCAGATCGGGCTCATCACGCTGGTCGGCCTGATCAGCAAGCACGGCATCCTGATCGTCGAGTTCAGCAACCAGCTGCGCCAGCAGGGCCTGGCGGTCGGGGACGCCGTGGTGCAGGCGGCGAGCCTGCGCCTGCGCCCGATCCTCATGACCACCGGCGCGATGGTGCTCGGCGCACTGCCGCTGGCGCTGGCCAGCGGCGCCGGCGCCGAGAGCCGCCAGCAGATCGGCTGGGTCATCGTCGGCGGCATGTCGCTGGGCACGCTGCTGACGATCTTCGTCGTGCCCACGGTCTACACGCTGTTCGCGCGCCGCGCCGTGCCCGGCGAGATCACGACGCCGGAGGCGGCGCAGCCGCAGCCGCGCGGCGCCGGCGCCGACTGAGGCGCGGCAGAACGCCGCTCATCCGCCGATGTAGTGCATCTCGATGCGTGGCGCGGCCGGGCCGGCCTCCCGCGCCTGCCGCGCGCGCAGCTCGGAGTAGCGATCGTCGCGTCGCGACCAGATGAGGCCGATCGCCGCGGCGATCTCCTCGTCGGTGTACGCGCGGCCCTCGTGCCGGCCGCGCAGCAGCGCGCGCAGGTCGTGACCCTGGTGGGCGAACAGGCACAGGAAGAGCTTGCCCTCGGTCGACAGGCGCGCGCGGTTGCAGGCGCCGCAGAAGGCGCGCGTGACGCTGCTGATGACGCCGACCTCGCCGCCCCCGTCGCGGTAGGCCCAACGCTGCGCGGTCTCGCCCGGCGCGTTGGGCTCGAGCGGACGCAGCGGGAAGACGCGGTCGATGCGCTCCACCACCTCGGCGCTGGGCAGCACCTCGTCCATGCGCCAGCCGTTGCTCGCGCCCACGTCCATGTACTCGATGAAGCGCAGCACCACGCCGGGGCCGAAAGCGTCGCGCACGTGGCGCGCCAGCGGCACGATCTCGTGCTCGTTCGTGCCCTTCTTCACCACCATGTTGACCTTGATCGGGGCCAGGCCGACCTGCTGCGCGACGCGGATGCCCTGCAGCACGTCCGCGACCGGGAAATCGACGTCGTTCATGCCCCGGAATACCGCGTCGTCGAGTGAATCCAGGCTCACGGTCACGCGCTGCAGCCCGGCGTCCTTCAGCGCCGGCGCCTTGCGCGCGAGCAGCGAACCGTTCGTGGTCAGCGTGATGTCCGGCGTCTGGCCTTCGGGCGTGCGGAGCGCGGCCAGCATGGCGATGAGGTGCTCGACGTTCTTGCGCAGCAGCGGCTCGCCGCCGGTCAGGCGCAGCTTGTGCACGCCGTGGGCGACGAAGAGCCGGGCCGTGCGCGTGATCTCCTCGAAGCTCAGCAGCGAGCTCTGCGGCAGGAACCTGTAGTTCGCGCCGAAGAGCTCCTTGGGCATGCAGTAGGTGCAGCGGAAGTTGCACCGGTCGGTGACCGAGATGCGCAGATCGCGCAGTGGCCGGCCGCGCAGGTCACGCAGGGCGCCGCTGGGTGCCGGTGCTTCGGCCGGCACCGGCGGCACGCTCGCGGCGTAGCGCAGGTCGGCCGTCGGGTTGAGGGGTTCGCCCATGATGCGCCCATTGTGCCGCCCTCGGTCGGCCCTCGCGGCGTCAGGGCTTGAGGTACGCGCCCTCGGGGTCGCCGACCCGATCCAGCGCCGCACGGCGCGCGCCGTCGTAGCGCCGGCTCCAGTACGCGCCGCCCATGTCCTCGACACGCACGCGGGCGCCGGAGCGCGGCGAGTGGATGAACTTGCCGCCGCCGACGTAGATCCCGACGTGGCTGAAGGCGCGCCGCATGGTGTTGAAGAACACCAGGTCGCCAGGCTGAAGCTGGTCGCGCTCGACCTGGCTCAGTCCGGCGAGCCGGGCCTGCTCGTCGGCGCGCCGAGGCAGCACCAGGCCGACGCTGAGCTCGAAGATGTGGCGCGTGAAGCCGCTGCAGTCGAAGCCCTCTTCGGCCGAATTGCCGCCTCGGCGGTAGGCCACGCCGAGGAAGCTCATCGCCGAGACGACGAGATCGGAGGCGGCGTCGCGCACCCGACGCGCGAGCACGCGCGTGTCGGTGCTCATGGTCGGCGCCAGCAGGCCGCGCTCCTGAAGCAACTGCAGGACCAGGTCGGCGCGCTCGTCCACGCTGCCTTCGTCGGGGGCGCTGTGCGCGACCGTTGCCGCCGCCGCGGCGAGCGAAGCGACCAGGAACAGGCGCAGAGGCAGGCGAATGGGCAGGCGAAGCCGCGTGCGACAAGGCATAGGCATCCGTGGGGTTGCCCGGGCGTCGAACGCCCGGGCGGAGCTCATGCGGGCATGGGCCAATTGTGCTTCAAGCCGCAGAGGATAGGTCGGGCGTCGCGGCCATGTCAACGCGTGCCCGGGCGCGATACTTGCCGCTTCGACGATGCGGAGGCAGCGTCTTTGCAAGGCGCTCGTCAGGTGCGCGTCAGCGCATTCGGCCCCAATGCTTCGGGCCGGCGCCGACGACCCGCCGCGCCGGCCGCGAGTTCCAGGAGACAGCAGCATGACGATCACGCAAGCCGCGGACACGCACTACGCCGACTTCTATCGCCGCTCGATCGAGGACCGCGACGCCTTCTGGCGCGAGCAGGCGCAGCTGATCGACTGGCATACGCCGTTCACGACGGTGTGCGACTACGCGAATCCGCCGTTCGCGCAATGGTTCGTGGGCGGCACGACCAACCTCTGCCACAACGCGGTCGATCGCCACCTGGCCGCGCGCGCCGACCAGAACGCGCTCGTCTTCGTCTCCACCGAGACCGGGCAGGAACGCGTCTACAGCTTCCGCGAACTGCATGACGAAGTGCAGCGCATGGCCGCAGCGCTGAAGGCCCTGGGCGTGAAGAAGGGCGACCGCGTGCTCGTCTACATGCCGATGATCCCGGAGGCCACCGTCGCGATGCTGGCCTGCGCCCGCATCGGGGCCTTGCACTCGGTCGTCTTCGGCGGCTTCGCCAGCGTGAGCCTGGCCAGCCGCATCGACGACGCCGATCCGGTGCTGATCGTCAGCGCCGACGCCGGCAGCCGCGGCGGCAAGGTCGTGCCCTACAAGCCGCTGCTGGACGAGGCGATCAAGCTCTCCAGCCACAAGCCGGCCAAGGTGCTGATGGTCGACCGCGGCCTCGTCGCCTTCGACCGCGTCGCCGGTCGCGACGAGGACTGGGCGGCGCTGCGCGAGCGCCACCTGCACGCGCAGGTGCCCTGCGAGTGGGTCGAGGCCACGCACCCGAGCTACACGCTCTACACCTCGGGCACGACCGGACGGCCCAAGGGCGTGCAGCGCGACACCGGTGGCTACGCGGTGGCGCTGGCCGCCAGCATGAAGCACATCTTCTGCGGCCAGGCGGGCGAGACCTACTTCAGCACCAGCGACATCGGCTGGGTCGTGGGCCACAGCTACATCGTCTACGGCCCGCTGATCGCGGGCATGGCGACGCTCATGTACGAGGGCCTGCCGATCCGCCCGGACGCGGCAATCTGGTGGAGCCTGGTCGAGAAGTACAAGGTGACGGTGATGTTCAGCGCGCCCACGGCGGTGCGCGTGCTGAAGAAGCAGGATCCGGCGGCGCTCAGCCGGCACGATCTGTCGTCGCTGCGCACGCTCTTCCTCGCCGGCGAGCCGCTGGACGAGCCGACGGCGCGCTGGATCGCCGACGCGCTGGGCAAGCCCGTCATCGACAACTACTGGCAGACCGAGACCGGCTGGCCGATCCTGACGCTGTGCAACGGCGTCGAGCCACAGCGCGCCAAGTTCGGCTCGCCGGGCCGCGCCGTCTTCGGCTACGACGTCAAGCTCATCGACGAGGCCAGCGGCCGTGAGCTCACCGGCGCCAACCAGAAGGGCGTGCTGGCGATCGAGGGACCGCTGCCGCCGGGCTGCATGCAGACCGTGTGGCGCGACGATGCGCGCTTCGTCGAGACCTACTGGAAGACGATCCCCGGGCGCATGGTCTACAGCACCTTCGACTGGGGCATCCGCGACGAGGAGGGCTACTACTTCATCCTCGGCCGCACCGACGACGTCATCAACGTCGCCGGACACCGCCTGGGCACGCGCGAGATCGAGGAGAGCATCTCCAGCCACGCCAACGTCGCCGAGGTGGCGGTGGTCGGCGTGGCCGATGCGCTCAAGGGCCAGGTGGCGATGGCCTTCGCCGTGCTCAAGGACGGCACGAAGGCCGCCACGCCCGAACTTGCCCTGAAGCACGAGGGCGAGATCATGAAGGTCGTCGAGGAGCAGCTCGGCGCCGTGGCGCGGCCGGCGCGCGTGCGCTTCGTCACCGTGCTGCCGAAGACGCGATCGGGCAAGCTGCTGCGTCGCGCGATCCAGGCCGTGTGCGAGCAGCGCGACCCCGGCGACCTGACGACGATCGAGGACCCGGGCGCACTGCAGCAGATCGTCAAACTGGTGACGCCGGGACAGGCCTGAGGCGTCGCGGCGCGCCCGCGCGCCTGCGCACCGCGCAAGTGCATGGCTGGCCCCCGCGCGGGGGCTGCTACAGCACTTCGCTGGCGAAGTCGGCCAGCCGCGAGCGCTCGCCGCGGGCGAGCGTGACGTGGCCGCCGTGCGGCCAGCCCTTGAAGCGGTCGACGGCGTAGGTGAGGCCGCTTGAGCCTTCGGTGAGGTAGGGCGTGTCGATCTGCGCGAGGTTGCCCAGGCAGACGATCTTCGTGCCCGGGCCGGCGCGCGTGACCAGCGTCTTCATCTGCTTGGGCGTGAGGTTCTGCGCCTCGTCGAGGATCACGTACTTGGCGAGGAAGGTGCGCCCGCGCATGAAGTTCAGGCTCTTGATCTTGATCTTGCTGCGCACGAGGTCGTTGGTCGCGGCGCGGCCCCACTCGCCGGCGCTGCTGTCGGTGCGCGCGAGGACCTCGAGGTTGTCGTCCAGCGCACCCATCCACGGGCCCATCTTCTCCTGCTCGTCGCCGGGAAGGAAGCCGATGTCCTCGCCCACCGGCACGGTGACGCGGGTGACGATGATCTCGCTGTAGCGACGCTCGTCCAGCACCTGCGCCAGGCCCGCGGCGAGCGTCATCAGCGTCTTGCCGGTGCCCGCCGTGCCGGCGAGCGTGACGAAGTCGCACTCCGGGTCCATCAGCAGGTTGAGGGCGAAGTTCTGCTCGCGGTTCCTCGCCGTCACGCCCCACACCGCGTTCTTGCCGTGCGTGTAGTCGCGCAGCGTCTTCAGCACCGCGGTCTTGCCGGTGATCTCGGCCACGCGCGCGTACAGCGGTGCCGCGCCCGGGGCCTCGAGGTAGACGAACTGGTTCACCAGCAGCACCGGCACCAGCGGCCCGCTGATGCGATAGAAGGTGTGGCCGCCCTGCGTCCAGCTCTCCATCGTCTTGCCGTGGCGCTCCCAGAAGTCGGCGGGCAGCGGCAGCACGCCGGTGTAGAGCAGGTCCCCGTCCTCGAGCGTCTTGTCGTTGAAGTAGTCCTCCGCGGCCAGGCCCAGCGCACGCGCCTTGATGCGCATGTTGATGTCCTTGGACACCAGCACCACCTCGCGCGCGGGGTGCAGCTCGCGCAGCGCCTGCACCACGGCCAGGATCTGGTTGTCGGCCTTGCCCTGCGGCAGCGCCGCAGGCAGCCGCCCGTCCAGCGGCGTGGTCTGGAAGAAGAGCTTGCCGCCGGCCTCGCGGTGGCCGGTCATCGCCAGCGCGACGCCGGCCTTGGCGTCGAGTGCGCCTTGCTGGTCCTGCAGGCGCGCCAGCGCGTCGAGCTCGCGGCTGACCTGGCGCGCGTTGCGCGCGACCTCGCTCATGCCCTTCTTGTGACCGTCGAGTTCCTCCAGCGTGATCATCGGCAGGAAGATGTCGTGCTCCTCGAAGCGGAACAGCGAGGTCGGATCGTGCAACAGCACGTTGGTGTCGAGCACGAAGAGCTTGGCCGTCGCGTTGTCGCGCATGCGTCGGCCGCGGGGCCGCGCTGCCGACGCGGGTGCGGAGGACGCGGCAGCCGGCATCGCGGGCGATGGCGCGACCGGTGCGGGGGGTGCAGTGCGCGTGCCGGCGGTGCCGGTCACCGCGGCTGCGGTCGTGGCCGCCGGCGCCGGCGAGCGCGTGGCCTTGCCGGCCGGGGCCACCGCAGCGTGCTGCAGCCGCTCGTCGAAAAGCGCGAGCGCGTCCTCGGGTGCGGCAGCCACGCGCGCCTTCTGGGCGCGCTTGTCGCTGCGCGCGGGCGCCGGCATGTCCAGTTCGGCGGTGGGCAGCAGGTCACCCTTCTTGGCAGGGGGCTTGGGCAGAGGCATGGTCGCGTGGGCTCGGAGACGAAAAAGCCGTGCAGCATGCTGCACGGCTGGCGTTGGGAAGGCACGGGGGGGCGGGGCAGGCCACGCCGCGGTGGCCGGAGGTCGGGATGTCGATGTCAGGCGGCCTTCTTCAGCGACTTCACCGCCTTCAACACCTCGTCGACGTGGCCGGTGACCTTGATGCCGCGCCACTCGGCACGCATCACGCCCTCGGCGTCGATGAGGAAGGTGCTGCGCTCGATGCCCTTGACCTTCTTGCCGTACATGATCTTGTTCTTCACGACGCCGAACATGTGGCAGAGCTTCTCTTCCGTGTCGGCGATCAGCTCGAAGGGCAGTTCGAGGTTCTGCTTGAACTTGTCGTGCGAGGCCATGTTGTCGCGCGAGACACCGAAGACCACGGCACCGGCCTTCTGGAAGTCCTTGTAGCGGTCACGGAACTGCATCGCCTCGGTGGTGCAGCCCGGCGTCCCGTCCTTCGGGTAGAAGTAGAGCACCACGGCCTGGCCGAGGTGTGACTGCGGGGTGACCTTCACGCCGCCGGTGGCGTGCGCTTCGAATTCCGGAAGGGCTTTGTTGACTACAGGCGTCATGGATGGCTGTTCTCGGCAAAAGTCGCGCCGCAAGCGACTCAATCGCGCATTATAAAGTGCGCGTCAAGCCGCCCCTAAGACACCGCCTGCGGCGTGTTTCGGGCCGCGGGCTTCAAGGCCCCGGCTCGAGGATGAGCGCGGCCGCGACGCGGCGGCGTTCGCCGGCCAGCACGTTGTAGGTACGGCAGGCAGCGGCAGTGTCCATGGACTCGAAGCCGATGCGGCTCTCGATCAGCGCGCGCATGAGCGCGGCGGGCGCCAGGCGCAGGCGCCGTCCGCTGCCGAGAATCACCAGTTCGGGCTGCAGCGCCAGCAGCGGCGCCAGGTGCTCGGGCGTCAACTGGTCGAAGTGCGCGACCTCCCAGCGGCGCACCTCGCCCTGCCAGGGCACGATCAGGCTGTGCGCGAACACCGTCGACCCGATGACGATGCGCTCGGGGTCGTGGCGGCTGATCGTGTTGACGCCGGCGGCGGTTTCGGGCTGGAACTTCAAGGGCAGGTGCGTCCTGGCCGCAGCGGCCTTGCTGCGCTGCCACACTGCAGCGCGCGACCAGGGCGGGCAGCCTAGAATTGTACGTTTTGCAGTGCAGCACGCAGGTTCGTCTTGAAGATCATCACCAAGTCCGCCAAGCTCGCCAGCGTCGGCTACGACATCCGGGGGCCCGTGCTCGACAAGGCGCGGCTGATGGAGGACGAGGGCCACAAGATCATCAAGCTGAACATCGGCAACGTGGCGGCGTTCGGGCTCCTGCCGCCCGAGGAGATCGTGCAGGACATGATCCGCAACCTGCCGAGCCAGGAGGCCGCGGGCTACACCGACAGCAAGGGCCTGTTCGCGCCGCGCAAGGCGGTCGTGCACTACACGCAGCAAAAGGGCATCGCGGGCGTGGGCGTGGACGACGTCTACCTCGGCAACGGCGCCTCCGAGCTGATCGCGATGAGCATGAACGCGCTGCTCGATGCCGGCGACGAGGTGCTGATTCCCAGCCCCGACTACCCGCTGCACACGGCCGTGACCTCGCTCAGCGGCGGCACGCCGGTGCACTATCGCTGCGACGAGGGCGCAGGCTGGCTGCCCGACCTGGACGACATCCGCGCCAAGGTGACGCCGCGCACGAAGGCCATCGTCGTCATCAACCCGAACAACCCGACCGGTGCGCTCTACCCCGACGACCTGCTGCAGGAACTCGTCGAGATCGCGCGCCGGCACGAGCTCATCGTCTTTGCCGACGAGATCTACGACAAGACGCTCTACGACGGCCACACGCACACGAGCATCGCCAGCCTGGCCGACGACGTGCTCTTCGTCACCTTCAACGGCCTGTCGAAGAACTACCGCGCCTGCGGCTTTCGCGCCGGGTGGATGGTGGTCTCGGGCGACAAGCGCTGCGCGCGCGACTACATCGAGGGGCTGAACATGCTGGCCTCGATGCGGCTGTGCGCGAACACCCCCGGGCAGCTCGCCATCCAGACGGCGCTCGGCGGCTACCAGAGCATCAAGGACCTGGTCGCCCCCGGCGGGCGGCTGTGCCGGCAGCGCGATCTCGCCTACGAACTGCTGTGTGCGATCCCCGGGATCAGCGTGGTCAAGCCCAAGGCCTCGCTCTACATGTTTCCGCGCCTGGACCCGAAGCTCTATCCGATCGCCGATGACCAGCAGTTCGCGTACGACCTGCTCGCCGACGAGAAGGTGCTGATCGTGCAGGGCACCGGCTTCAACTGGCCCGAACCCGATCACTTCCGGCTCGTCTTCCTGCCGAGCGTGGACGACCTCACCGAGGCGCTGGGCCGCATCGGGCGCTTCCTCGCCCATTACCGCCGCCGCCACGGCCGCTGAACCGAACCGCGCGCGCGGCAGCGGCTGCGTGCCGCCGCCGCACAAGAGTCCTCCTTCCACCCACCACGGCTTTTCATGAAACCCATCCAGGTCGGCCTGCTCGGCATCGGCACCGTCGGCAGCGGCACCTTCAAGGTCCTGCAGCGCAACCAGGAGGAGATCCGCCGCCGCGCCGGGCGCGAGATCGCCATCACCGTGGTGGCCGATCTCGATCAGGCGCGCGCGCGCGAGGTCGTCGGCGATGCGGCGCGCGTCGTCGGTGATGCGCGTGCGGTGATTGCCGACCCGGCGATCGACATCGTGATCGAGCTCATCGGCGGCTGCGGCATCGCCAAGGCGCTGGTGCTGGAGGCGATTGCCGCCGGCAAGCACGTGGTGACGGCGAACAAGGCGCTGCTGGCGGTGCACGGCACCGAGATCTTCGCCGCCGCGCGCGCCAAGGGCGTGATCGTCGCCTTCGAGGCAGCGGTGGCCGGCGGCATCCCCATCATCAAGGCGCTGCGCGAGGGCCTGACGGCCAACCGCATCGAGTGGGTGGCCGGCATCATCAACGGCACCACCAACTTCATCCTGAGCGAGATGCGCGCCAAGGGCCTGGATTTCGCGCAGGCGCTGGCGCAGGCGCAGGCCCTGGGCTATGCCGAGGCCGACCCGAGCTTCGACATCCAGGGCGTGGACGCGGCGCACAAGGCGACGATCATGAGCGCCATCGCCTTCGGCATCCCGGTGCAGTTCGACAAGGCCCATGTCGAAGGCATCACCGCGTTGCAGGCGGTCGACATCCGCTACGCCGAGCAGCTCGGCTACCGCATCAAGCTGCTGGGCATCACCAAGCGCCGCGACGACCTGGCCGAGGCCGGGGCCGGTGGCGGCGGCATCGAGCTGCGCGTGCACCCGGCGCTGGTGCCCGCGCAGCGGCTGATCGCCAACGTCGAGGGCGCGATGAACGCCGTCGTCGTGCACGGCGACGCGGTGGGCACCACGCTCTACTACGGCAAGGGCGCGGGCAGCGAGCCGACGGCGAGCGCCGTCATCGCCGATCTGGTCGACATCACGCGGCTGCACACCGCCGACCCGCACCACCGCGTCCCGCACCTGGCCTTTCAGCCCGGCTCGCTCGCCGCCACGCCGATCCTGCCGATCGAGGGCGTGGTGACCGCCTTCTACCTGCGCCTGGTGGTCGCCGACGAGGCCGGCGTGCTGGCGCGCATCACCGGCATCCTGGCCGAACACGACATCAGCATCGACGCCGTGCTGCAGCGCGAGAGCGGCGAGGGCGAGAACCAGACCGACCTCATCATCCTCACGCACGACACCGCCGAAGGGCGCATGAACAAGGCGCTGGCGCTGATGCAGGCCCTGCCGACGGTGCTCGCGCCGATCGTGCGCATCCGCAAGGAAGAGTTGAATTGAAGTACCTCAGCACCCGCGGCGACGGCACGCCGCGCGGCTTCTGCGACATCCTGCTCGAGGGCCTGGCGCCCGATGGCGGCCTGTACCTGCCGACACACTACCCGCAGGTCGACGAGGCGACGCTTTCGCGCTGGCGCGGCCTGTCGTATGCCGATCTCGCGTACGAGATCCTCGCGCTCTACATCGACGACATTCCGGCGGCCGACCTGCGGCGGCTCGCGCACGCCACCTACACCCAGGCGACCTTCGGCACCGAGGCCATCACGCCGCTCGTGCGGCTCGAGGAAGACCTGTACCTGCAGGCCCTGTCCAACGGGCCGACGCTGGCCTTCAAGGACATGGCGATGCAGCTGCTCGGGCGCCTGTTCGAGTACGAGCTCGGGCGCCGCGGCGAGGAGCTCAACATCCTCGGCGCGACCAGCGGCGACACCGGCAGCGCGGCCGAGTACGCGATGCGCGGCAAGCAGGGCGTGCGCGTGTTCATGCTCAGCCCGCACGGCCGCATGAGCAGCTTCCAGCAGGCGCAGATGTTCAGCCTGCAGGACGCCAACATCCACAACCTGGCGATCGAAGGCGTGTTCGACGATTGCCAGGACATCGTCAAGGCGCTGGGCAACGACCTCGAGTTCAAGCGACGGCACCGCATCGGCACCGTCAACTCGATCAACTGGGCGCGGCTGCTGGCCCAGGTGGTCTACTACTTCGCTGGCTACTTCCAGGCCACGCGCGGCAACGCCGAGCGCGTGAGCTTCGCCGTGCCTTCGGGCAACTTCGGCAACATCTGTGCCGGCCACGTGGCGCGCATGATGGGGCTGCCGATCGAGCAGCTGGTGCTGGCGACCAACGAGAACGACGTCCTCGACGAGTTCTTCCGCACCGGGCGCTACCGCGTGCGCGGCAGCGCCCAGACCTTCGAGACCTCGAGCCCGTCGATGGACATCTCCAAGGCGAGCAACTTCGAGCGCTTCGTCTTCGACCTGCTGCAGCGTGACGCGGTGCGTACCGCCGGCCTCTTCGGGCCCCTGCTCGCGCACGAAGGGGGCTTCACGCTCGAGGGAGCGGAGTTCGCGCGCGTGGCCGGCTACGGCTTCGTCTCGGGCAGGAGCACCCACGCCGACCGCGTGGCGACGATCCGTGACGCCTGGCGGCGCCTGGGCGTGATGATCGACCCCCACACCGCCGATGGCCTGAAGGTGGCGCGCGAGCACCGCCGCAAGGGCGTGCCGATGCTGGTGCTCGAGACCGCGCTGCCGGCCAAGTTCGCCGACACCCTGCGCGAGGCGCTGGGGCGCGAGCCCGAGCGCCCCGCGGCGCTGCAGGGGCTGGAGGAGCTGCCGCGGCGCTTCAGCGTGCTGCCGGCTGACGCGCAGCGGGTCAAGCGCTACATTGAGACGCATTGCAGCTGAGTAGATGAGGCAAGGATGGCCGACCGACGCCCCCTGATGCCCCTGGACGCGGTGCTGGAGCGCCTGGTGGCCGGCGCGCGCGCGCACGCCATCACCGCGACCGAGACGGTCTCGACCTTCGACGCGCTGGGCCGCGTGCTGGCCGTGCCGGTGAGCAGCGCGCTGGACGTGCCTCCGGCCGACAACACCTCGATGGACGGCTATGCGCTGCATGCCGCCGACGTCGCTTCTCCGGGCGCCGTGCTGGCGGTGGCGCAGCGCATCCCCGCGGGCTCTGTCGGGCAGCCGCTCGCCCGCGGCAGCGCGGCGCGCATCTTCACCGGTGCGCAGATCCCTGCCGGCGCGGACGCGGTGGTGATGCAGGAGGACTGCGAGGCCCTCGCGGGCGAGGGCCTGGGCGCCGTGCGCGTGAACGCCGTGCCGCGTGCGGGGCAGTGGATCCGCCGCCGCGGCGAGGACATACGCTGCGACGCCGAGGTGCTCGCGCAAGGGTCGCGCCTGTCGGCCGCGGCGCTGGGCCTGGCGGCTTCGGTCGGCGCGGCCACGCTGACCGTCGTGCACCGCCCGCGCGTGGCGCTGATGTCCACCGGCGACGAACTCGTGATGCCCGGGCAGCCGCTGCCGCCCGGCGCCATCTACAACTCCAACCGCTACCTGCTGCGCGGACTGCTGCAGGCCGCGGGCTGCGAGATCACCGACTTCGGCATCGTTCCCGACCGCCGCGAGGCGACCATCGCCGCGCTGCGCGAGGCGGCGATCGGCCACGACCTCATCCTCACCTCGGGCGGCGTCTCCACCGGCGAGGAGGACCACATCCGCCCCGCCGTGCAGGCGCAGGGCTGGATCGAGAACTGGCAGGTGGCGATCAAGCCCGGCAAGCCGCTGGCCTTCGGCGGCGTGCGCTGCGACGACGGCTCGGTGGCGCTGTTCATGGGGCTGCCGGGCAACCCGGTCTCCTGCTTCGTCAACTTCCTGGTCACCGTGAGCCCGGTGCTGCGCGCCATGCAGGGGGCCGCCGCCCTGCAGCCGCGCGGCCTGCGCGCGCGCGCCGACTTCGACTGGCCGCGCGCCGACCGCCGCCGCGAGTTCCTGCGCGCGCGCTTCAACGACGCCGGCGGCCTCGAGCTCTACGCCAACCAGAGCTCGGGCGTGCTCAGCTCCGCGGTCTGGGGCGACGGCCTGATCGACAACCCGGCCGGGCAGACGATCGCGCGCGGCGACATGGTGCGCTTCCTGCCCTTCCTGGAGCTGCTCGGATGAAGGTGCGCGTGCGCTACTTCGCCTCGCTGCGCGAGGCCTTCGGCTCCGAGGAGACCGTGGAGATGCCCGCCGGAGCGACGCTCGGCGAACTGCGCGACATGCTCATCGCCCGCGGCGGTGCCCACGCCGAGCGCCTGGGCCGCGACCGCGCGCTGCGCGGCGCGCTCGACCAGGCGATGGCGGACGAGGCGCGCGTCATCGACGAAGGTGCCGAGGTCGCCTTCTTTCCGCCGGTCACCGGCGGTTGAGAGCCGCCGTGAAGCCCGGCGCCCGCGTGCGCATCCAGCGCGCCGACTTCGACCTCGCGGCCGAAATCGCGGCCTTGCGCGCGGGTGATGCGGCGGTGGGCGCCGTCGTCGGCTTCGTCGGCACCGTGCGCGACCGCAACGCCGGTGGCGCGGGCGAGGTGCAGGCGCTCGAGCTCGAGCATTACCCGGGCATGACCGAGAAGGCGATCGAGGCGATGATCGACGAGGCGCTGGCGCGCTTCGACGTCCGCGCGGTGCGCGTCATCCACCGCGTGGGCCCGATGCAGCCGCTGGAGCAGATCGTGCTCGTGGCGGTGACGGCAGCCAACCGCGGAGCGGCGTTCCAGGCCTGCGAATTCCTCATGGACTACCTGAAGACGCAGGCGCCGTTCTGGAAGAAGGAGGCCACGGCCGACGGCGCGCGCTGGGTCGACGCCCGCGTCGAGGACGACGAGGCGCTGGCGCGCTGGGGCATCCGCGCCGGCAACGCGGCGGCGTCGGCCCGAACGGGTCGATGACGGCCGGCAAGCCCTTCGTGAGCGCCGCGCCGACGCCGCCGGGCGCGCCGATTGCGTCCAGCGCGCATGCCGAGGAGGCCCAGGCGAGCGACCCGCACCGCCTGCGCCACGCGCTCGGGCGCTTTGCCACCGGCGTCACCCTCGTCACCGCCGCCGACCCGAGTGGCGCTCCGGTCGGGCTGACGGTGAACTCCTTCGCCTCGCTCTCGCTCGAGCCGCCGCTGGTGCTGTGGTCGCTGCGCGAGGCCAGCCCCACCCTGTCCGCCTTCCGTGCCGCACCGCGCTTTGCCGTCAACGTGCTGGCGGAGTCGCAGATCGAGCTCTCGCGCGTCTTCGCCTCGCGCCACGCGCACCGCTTTGCCGCGGGCGCATGGCAGTGCGGCGACGACGGCGTGCCGCTGCTCGTCGGCGCTGCGGCGACCTTCCTGTGCGCGACCGTGTCGCAGCAGCAGGCCGGCGATCACGTGCTCTTCATCGGCCGCGTGCTGCACTTCGCGGACAGCCACGAGCCGCCGCTGCTGTTCCAGGGCGGGCGCTACCGGCGACTGGGGACGGTGCTGTAGGCGGTCAATTCGTCCCCGAGACGCTGTCGTCGCCAGGTCGCTGGCCGTAGGGCGCGTCCTGCACCGCATGCGGCTTGCGCTGCAGGCCGGCTGCATGGGCCGGCACGGCCGCCCGCCGTCCGGCCCGGTTCACCAGCGCCACCAGGGAGAGCATCACCGGCACTTCCACCAGCACGCCCACCACCGTGGCCAGCGCCGCGCCCGAGCGCAGGCCGAACAGGGAGATCGCCACCGCCACCGCCAGCTCGAAGAAGTTGGAGGTGCCGATCAGGCACGCCGGCCCCGCGATGTCGTGCGGCAGGCGCAGCCAGCGTGCGCCCCACCAGCCGATGGCAAACACGCCGTAGCTCTGCACGATGAGCGGCACGGCGATCAGCGCGATCACCAGCGGCTGCGCCACGATGGTGCGCGCCTGGAAGCCGAACAGCAGCACCACGGTGGCGATCAGCCCGGCGATCGACCAGGGTTTGAGGGTGGCGACGAAGTCGCCCACGGCGCCCCGCGCACGCCGCTGCAGCAGGCTGCGCGTGGCGATGCCCGCCGCCAGCGGCAGCACCACGTAGAGCACGGTGGACAGCACCAGCGTCTGCCAGGGCACCGTCACGTCGGTCACGCCCAGCAGGAAGGCGGCGATGGGCGCGAAGGCCACCACCATGACGAGGTCGTTGACGGAAACCTGCACAAGCGTGTAGTTGGCGTCGCCCTTCACGAGCTGGCTCCAGACGAACACCATCGCCGTGCACGGCGCCACGCCCAGCAGGATCATGCCGGCGATGTATTCGCGGGCCGATTGCGGATCGACCCAGGCGGCGAACAGGTGCTGGAAGAACAGCACGGCCAGCGCCGCCATGGTGAAGGGCTTGATGAGCCAGTTGACCACCAGCGTGAGCAGCAGGCCGCGCGGCCGCTGGCCCACGTCCTTCACCGCGCGCCAGTCGACCTGGATCATCATCGGGTAGATCATCACCCAGATGAACACGGCGACCACGAGATTGACGTGCGCCACCTCCAGCGCCGCAATGGCCTGGAAGGCGCCGGGCGCCAGCAGCCCCAGGCCGACGCCGGCCAGGATGCCCAGGCCCACCCAGACGGTCAGGTAACGCTCAAACAGACCCATGGCGTTCCCCGGACGTCGGCTGGACATCGCCCGCCAGTTCCAGCAGGCGCCGCACGCCCACGGGTTCCTCGGCCAGCAGCGGCACCACGGCAAGGCGCTGCGCATGGCGCGTGGCCACGGCCTCGATCTCGCGCAGCTCGTTGCGCGCACGCCGCCGCAGCAACGGCGAGGTGGCGCGGGCCGCCGCCACGCTGTTGTTCACCACCCAGGCCCAGGGTTCGATGCCGGCGCGGCGCAGGTCGGCCTGCAGGTTCGCCGCCTCCAGCACCGGCGTGGTCTCCGCCAGGGTGGCGATGAGCACCTTGGTCTGCTTCGGGTCCTGCAGCTGCATCATGGGCGTGGTGAAGTGCACGCCCGTGCCGCCCATCTGGCGCACGATGTCGCGGTGATAGGCGCCGGTGGCGTCGAGCAGCAGCAGCGTGTGCCCGGTGGGCGCGGTGTCCATCACCACGAACTTCCTGCCCGCCTCGCGGATGATGCGCGAGAAGGCCTGGAACACCGCGATCTCCTCGGTGCAGGGCGAGCGCAGGTCTTCTTCGAGCAGCGCGCGCCCGGCCGCGTCCAGCCCGGCGCCCTTGCTGGCCAGCACCTGCTGGCGGTAGCGCTCGGTGACTTCGTGCGGGTCGATGCGGCTCACGCTCAGGTGCGCGAGCGTGCCATCGAGCGTTGCCATCAGGTGCGCCGCCGGGTCGGAGGTCGTCAGATGCACCTCTTGGCCCCGGCGCGCCAGCGCCACGGCCACTGCCGCGGCCAGCGTGGTCTTGCCCACGCCGCCCTTGCCCATGACCATCACCAGGCCGTGGCCGTCCCGGGCGACCTCGTCGACGAGTGCGGACAGGCGGGGCGTCTGCGGCACGGGTGCTTCATCACCGCCGCCGTCACCGCCGCCATCGGCGGCGGCGGGCATGGCCGAATCCGCATCGAGCAGCTGGCGCAAGGCGGCCATGCCCACCAGGTCGAAGGGCTTGAGCGGCAGCTGGTCCAGGGGCAGGGCGCGCAGTTCATCGGGCATGGCCGCCAGCGCAGCCTGCTCGCGCCGGCACACGGCAGCGGCCAGCGGGTCGCCGTCGCCTTCGGCCAGGGGCAGCACGCCGTTGACCACCAGGAACTGCTGGCGCAGGCCGAGGGCGGCCAGCTCGGCATGGGTGCGCGCAGCCTCGCGCAGCGTTGCGGGCTGCGCCCGCGCCACCAGCACCAGCCGGGTATGGGCCGGGTCGGCCAGGGCGTCGACGGCGGCCTTGTAGCGCTCGCGCTGCTTCTCCAGTCCGGCCAGGGGCCCGAGGCACGAGGCGTCACCCTTGCCCGATTCAAGGAAGCCGCTCCAGGCACCGGGCAGCTGCAGCAGACGGATGGTGTGGCCCGTGGGCGCGGTGTCGAACAGGATGTGCTCGTACTGCGCGTGCAGCGACGTGTCGGTCAGCAGCGCGGTGAATTCGTCGAACGCCGCGATCTCGGTGGTGCAGGCGCCCGAGAGCTGTTCCTCGATGCCCTTGACCACCGCCTCCGGCAGCACGCCCCGCACCGGGCCGACGATGCGGTCGCGGTAGCCCTGCGCAGCGGCCTGCGGGTCGATCTCCAGCGCCGCCAGGCCCGGCACCCCGGGCACGGGCGTGACATGGTTGCCGATGGCGAGGCCGAACACCTGGCCGACGTTGGAGGCCGGGTCGGTGCTGACCAGCAGCACGCGACGCCCCTGCGCCACCAGCTGCAGGGCCGTGGCGCAGGCGAGCGAGGTCTTGCCCACGCCGCCTTTGCCGGTGAAGAAGAGGAAGCGGGGAGCCTGGTCGAGAAAGTGCATGGCAAGGGGCGGGGTGCAGGGACCGGACGGCGGGCAGGCGTTGCAGACTTCAGCCGCAGTTGCCGCCCGAGCAGCAACTGCCGGCGGATTCGGCCCCCGCCGCCGCGGGCACGGCCAGCCCGGCCCAGCGCGCCAGGTCGGCACGCGAGGGGTAGCGACCCGCCAGCACGACCTGGCCATCGACCAGCGTGAGCGGCAGTGCCTCCTGGCCCGCGCGCTCCAGGAAGGCCTTGACCGGTGCGCTCTCGGCAAAGGCCATGGGCTGATGGGCCAGGTTGAAGCGCTCCAGGCGGACACCGTTCTGGCGCGCCCAGTCGGCATCGGCCGAGAAGTCGACGAGGCTCTGGTCGACGTCGGTGCCGCAGACGCCGCTGCTGCAGCACAGGGCAGGGTCGAACACCTGGATGGTGGTCATGGGGAATCTCCGGTTGGTTCAGGGGTGGATCGAAGACGGCGACGGCAGGCTGCGTGCGGCGCGCTGCAACAGGTTTCCGTGCAGCATTTCGGGGGGCAGGCTCATCAGCAGCTTCAGGCGCTGGTGGATGGCATGCAGGGTCTGGCGAAAGGCTTCGCGCTTGCGGGCATCGGGCGCATCGCCCTGCGCGGGATCGGGGTAGCCCCAGTGCGCCGTCGCCGGGTGGCCGGGCCAGAGGGGGCAGGTCTCGCCCGCGGCGTTGTCGCACACCGTGATGATCAGGTCCATGGAGGGCGCACCGGGTGCCGAGAACGTCTCCCAGCCTTTGCTGTGCAGGCCTTCGGTGCACACGCCGGCGCTTTGCAGCACCTCCAGCGCCATCGGATGCGGCTGCTGGTCCGCGCGCGGGCTGCTGCCCGCGGAATACGCGCGAAAGCGCCCGGGCATGGCGCACTGCGCGTCGAGGTGGTTGAGCAAGGCCTCGGACAGGATGCTGCGGGCCGAGTTGTGGGTGCAGAGGAACAGGACGTTGAGCATGGCGCGTTGGGGTGCGGCGGATGGAGAGGCGCGGTGGTCGGTCGGGTGACGAGTGGGCGCGTGCGCCGTCAATCGCAGTCGGTGCAGGCGGCCATCGCCGCCCCAGGCAGGCAGGCGCCGGGGTTGCCGCCACAGCATTCGTCGCTGAGGTAGCCGATCAAGCTGGCCATCAGCGCCAGGTTGGCGCGGTAGCGCTGGTAGCGCCCTTCCTGAGTGACGCCCAGAAGGCCGGACTGGGTCAGCGCCTTGAGGTGGAAGGAAAGATTGGTCGCCGGCAACTCGAGCGCGGCGGCGATCTCTCCGGCCACGAGTCCCTCGGGGGCATGCCGAACCAGCAGACGGAACACGTCCAGCCGCACGCCGGAGGCGAGCGACTCGAACACCGCGATGGCCGTCCCCTTTTCCATGATGCAATTGTTCAACATGGATTGAAGAATTGCAAGATGCGTCTTGTTCCGTTGCCACGTCCGGCCGGAACACCCAGGTCGGGCCCACCCCCAACGCGCACGCGGCCGACGTGCAGGGTGGCGGTGCCGTGACGACGGTCGTGCGCCCGCCGTCAGCGGCTGGATCGCCGGGTCGCGAACCACTCCAGCCGGAAGTCCACGAAGCCCTCGATGCGCCCGGAGAGCTTCTTCTGCCGCCGCGGGACGGTCCATCCCCGCGCTTGAAACCGCGGCACTGCGCCCCATTTCCCCCGCAGACCGGAGGATCTTGCCCATGCGCTTCGACAAGCTGACCACCGCCTTCCAGCAGGCCCTCGCCGACGCCCAGAGCCTGGCCGTCGCGCGCGACAACCCCTACATCGAGCCCAGCCACCTGCTGGTGGCGATGCTGCAGCAGCCCGACGGACCGAAGGCCTTGCTCGATCGCGCGGGCGCCAACACCGCGGCGCTGGCCACCGCGATGGAGACGGCCAACCGCAACCTGCCGCAAGTCCAGGGCGGCGGCCAGCCGGTGCAGCCCGGGCGCGACCTGGTGCAGTTGCTGCAACAGGCCGACAAGGAGGCCACGCAGCGCGGCGACCAGTTCATCGCCAGCGAGATGTTTTTGCTCGCGCTGGCCGATTCCAAGAGCGACCTCGGCGGCATCGTGCGTGGCCATGGCCTGACGCGCAAGGCGCTGGAGGCCGCGGTCGAGGCCGTGCGCGGCGGGCAGAAGGTCGACTCGGCCGAGGCCGAAGGGCAGCGCGAGGCGCTGAAGAAGTACACGCTGGACCTGACCGAGCGCGCGCGGCAGGGCAAGCTCGACCCGGTGATCGGGCGCGACGACGAGATCCGCCGCGCCATCCAGGTGCTGCAGCGGCGCAGCAAGAACAATCCGGTGCTGATCGGCGAGCCGGGCGTGGGCAAGACAGCCATCGTCGAGGGGCTGGCGCAGCGCATCGTCAACGGCGAGGTGCCCGAGAGCCTGAAGGACAAGCGCGTGCTGGTGCTCGACATGGCGGGGCTGCTCGCCGGTGCCAAGTACCGCGGCGAGTTCGAGGAGCGGCTCAAGGCCGTGCTGAAGGAGGTCGCCGCCGACGAGGGCCGCATCATCCTCTTCATCGACGAACTGCACACCATGGTCGGCGCCGGCAAGGCCGAGGGCGCGATCGACGCCGGCAACATGCTGAAGCCGGCACTGGCGCGCGGCGAGCTGCACTGCATCGGTGCCACGACGCTCGACGAATACCGCAAGTATGTCGAGAAGGACGCCGCGCTCGAACGCCGCTTCCAGAAGGTGCTGGTCGACGAGCCCAGCGTGGAGGCGACGATCGCCATCCTGCGCGGCCTGCAGGAGCGCTACGAGGTGCACCACGGCGTGGAGATCACCGATCCGGCGATCGTCGCCGCCGCCGAGCTCAGCCACCGCTACATCACCGACCGCTTCCTGCCCGACAAGGCGATCGACCTCATCGACGAGGCCGCGGCCAAGATCAAGATCGAGATCGACTCCAAGCCCGAGGCGATGGACAAGCTCGACCGCCGCCTCATCCAGCTGAAGATCGAGCGCGAGGCGGTGAAGAAGGAGCACGACGAGGCTTCGCAGAAGCGCCGCGCGCTGATCGAGGACGAGATCGGCAAGCTCGAGCGCGAGTACGCCGACCTCGAGGAGATCTGGAAGGCCGAGAAGGCCACCGCGCAAGGCAGCGCGCAGGTCAAGGAAGAGATCGACCGCATCCGCCACCAGGTCGAGGAGCTCAAGCGCAAGGGCGACTTCAACAAGGTCGCCGAGCTGCAGTACGGCAAGCTGCCCGAGCTCGAGACGCGCCTGAAGGAGGCGCAGGCCAAGGAGGCCGGCAAGGCCAGGGGCGAGGGCGCGCCGCAGCTGCTGCGCACCATGGTCGGCGCCGAGGAGATCGCCGAGGTGGTCTCGCGCTCCACCGGCATCCCGGTGTCCAAGCTGATGCAGGGCGAGCGCGACAAGCTGCTGCAAATGGAGAGCAAGCTGCACGAGCGCGTGGTCGGTCAGGACGAGGCCATCGTGGCCGTGGCGGACGCCATCCGCCGTTCGCGTGCGGGCCTCTCCGACCCCAACCGCCCGCTGGGCAGCTTTCTCTTCCTCGGCCCCACGGGCGTGGGCAAGACCGAGCTGTGCAAGGCGCTGGCGGGCTTCCTCTTCGACAGCGAGGAGCACATGATCCGCGTCGACATGAGCGAGTTCATGGAGAAGCACTCGGTCAGCCGCCTGATCGGCGCGCCGCCGGGCTATGTCGGCTACGACGAGGGTGGCTATCTGACCGAGGCGGTGCGGCGCAAGCCGTATTCGGTGCTGCTGCTGGACGAGGTCGAGAAGGCGCACCCCGACGTCTTCAATGTGCTGCTGCAGGTGCTCGACGACGGTCGCCTGACCGACGGCCAGGGCCGCACCGTGGATTTCAAGAACACGGTCATCGTGATGACCAGCAACCTCGGCTCGCACCTCATCATGCAGATGGCCGGGCAGGGCAGCGAGGCGATCCGGGACGCCGTCTGGGCCGAGGTCAAGCAGCACTTCCGCCCCGAGTTCCTCAACCGCATCGACGAGACGGTCGTCTTCCATGCGCTGGACCGCAAGCACATCGAGGACATCGCGCGCATCCAGCTGCGCGTGCTGGACGATCGCCTGGCCAAGCTGGAGATGAAGCTCGAGGTCTCCCCCGAGGCGCTGGCCGAGCTGGCCAAGGTCGGCTTCGATCCGGTGTTCGGCGCGCGCCCGCTGAAGCGCGCGATCCAGCAGCGCATCGAGAACCCGGTCTCCAAGCTCATCCTGCAGGGCAAGTTCGGCCCCAAGGACGTGATTCCGGTGAACGTGCAGGGCGGCGAGTTCGGCTTCGAGCGCGTGGTGCACTGAAGGCCGGGCGTGGCGGCGCGGGCCGCCACGCCGTCCCTGCGGCGGGAACTCAGCGCGTCGGGCCCGAGGGCAGGCGCGACATGTAGTCGGCGAGGGCGTCGAGCTGCGCGTTGGCGAGCGGCTTCACGATCTCGACCATCTTCGGGTAGGCGTTGCCGCGGCTGCCGTCGCGGATCGCGATCATCTCGTGCAGCAGGTAGCGATAGTGCTGGCCGTTGACGCGCGGGTAGAACCTCACGGCGTCGCCCTCGCCACGCTCGCCATGACAGTCGGCGCACTGGAAGCGGTAGAGCTGCTCGGCCCCGGCGAGGTCGCCACCCGGCCCCTTGCCGTTGTTGGCGGGGACCGGAAGCTGCGACAGGTAGACGGCGATGTCGGCGATGTCCTGCGGCCCGATGACGTGCTTGTCGGCAAAGGGCAGCATGGTGTCGTTGCGGCGCCGGCCCGCGCGCACGTCGGTCATCTGCTTGATGAGCACGCTGCGGTGCTGGCCGGCCAGGCGAGGGTAGGTGCCGTCGACGCGGCCGAGCGCGCCGCGGCGGTGGCAGCCCTGGCAGACCTCGAAGCTGATCTCGCCGCGCGTGGCGTCGCCCTGGGCGGCCAGCGCCTGCAGCTTCTCGCCCTGCGTCGCGTTCCAGACGTAGCCGCCTTCTTCCTCGCCGCTGCCGGTGGCCTGTGCCTGCGCGGCCGCAGGCCAAGCCAGGCTGACGACGGCCGTGAGGGCCGTAAGGGCGGCAAGGGCGGCAACATGCCAGCCCCGCATGCCACGGATCTCGCGGCGACTGCGCTGGACGGATCTCACGAAAGCATCTCCTTGCCGCCGGCCGCAGTCACAGTCCGGCGATGTATTCCGCCACCGCGGCGATTTCCTGCTCGGTCATGCGTGCGGCAACGGCCCGCATCACGCGCGCCTTGTCGTTGGTGCGCGTGCCTTCCTTGAAGGCCTGCATCTGCGCCATGGTGTAGGTGGCGTGCTGGCCGGCCAGCCGCGGGTAGCGCGCGTTGCCTTCGCCCTCGGGCTGGTGGCAGCCGGAGCAGGAGGGCACGCCGCTGCCGGTGTTGCCGTCGTCGTAGATCGCCTTGCCGGCCGCGGCGAGCTTGTCGTCGGAGACGGTGCCGGCCGAGCGCTTCTGACTCGCGTAGTAGGCAACGACGTCACCCAGGTTCGCCGCCTTCAGCGCCGGCAGCGAGGAATCCATGAGATCGTTCTTGCGCTTGCCGCTGAGGAACTCGCGCAGTTGCTTCTCCAGGTACTCGACCTGCAGGCCGGCGAGCTTGGGGAAGGTCGGCGCGAGGCTGTTGCCGTCGGGGCCATGGCAGGCCGCGCAGACCGTCTGCACCACCTCGGGCGCGTCCGCTGCGGCTGCCCCCAGCGGCGCCAAAGCCCAGGCCGCGACGCAGGCGAGCCGGGCCCATGCCGACCCGCGGCCGGTGCGCCGGCGCACCGACGCGCGCTTCGACCCCTGCCCCATCACCAAGACAGCTGCAGGAACACGCCCACACTCGTCACGTCGTAGCTTTGCGGCCCGGCGTCGAGGTAGGTCTGCTGGTTGGTCGAGGGAGTGGGGTTCTCGGCCACGCCGTCGTAGTGCCAGTCGCGGATCCTGCCGGCCTCGTGGCGCAGCAGCAGGCGCACCGTCGTGCGTGCGTTCACGGGGATGAGGAAGCTCGCGTCCAGACTCGTCTGCTCGTAGATCATGTCCGGCACGCCGCTGCCGATGAGCCCGACGATCGTCTGCTGTGCCGGCGTCGGCGCGCCGCTGGTCAGCAGACCCAGCGCCACCGGGTCGTAGGTGTAGGCCAGGCTGGTGCGACCGCGCGTCCAGTTGGCGTTGACGTCGGTGCGCACGCGTCCGAAGTCGTGCTGGGCGCCGATGCCCAGCGAGTTGCTGCGGTCCTTCTGGTCGGCCGTCCAGGTGCGGCCGGTGGCATAGAGCGGGCTGGTTGCTGAGGCGCTGCCGCACAGGGTGAGGAAGTTCGCCGCGGTGACCGGGCCGCTGTTGCCGACCACGGTGATGCCCGCCGCCGCCTGCGCCGCGGTCGGCGCCGCCAGCGCGGAGATCGAGCCGTCGCTGTAGAAGTAGTAGGTGGTGCCGAGCACGCAGGCGTTCTGCTGCAGGCCGCGCTGGAACATCGTCGAGCGCTGCGTGGCCAGGTAGCCGTAGACCGAGGTCTCGGGCGCGGGCTGCCAGTTCAGGTCCAGCGTGGCGGTGTGCTGGCGCTGCCTGCCGCTGCGGCCGTACTGCGCCGAGGGGTACTTCTGCTCCTTGGACTGCGCCGTCAGCATCAGGTCGAGGTCGTCGCGCAGCGCGTGGTTGTAGCGCAGGTTCAGCGCCGTCTGGTCGCGGTCCGAGAGGTCGAACTTGCGGTGCAGATCGTTGACGTGGATCCAGCTCGAGACGTTGGTGCCGACGGCCGTCGGCGTCGGTCCGAACGAGGCGCTGAAGAACTCGTCGTACGGATCGGCGACATAGGTGCTGCCGCGACGGCGCCCATGCTCGAGCGAGACGCGCAGCGTGCCGCCCGTCAGCGCGCGGTTGACGTAGCCGACCTTGACGCGGTCCTCCCAGGTCTTGTCGCGTTCGCGGTGCTCGCGCCGGAAGGTCTCGCGCTCGTAGGCCAGCGTCATGTTCTGGCTGTGCGCGAGGCGGTAGTCCGCCGACAGGCCGGCATTGGTCTGCGAGTAGGCGTAGGGCACGGTCGCGATATTGACGGTGCCTGCGGCGGGCACCAGGTTCAGCGCCTTCAGCGCCTCCAGGTTGCACATCACGTCGTTGAAGGCCGTGGCCGAGGTGCCCGGCGGGTTGTTGCCCGGCGTCACGTTGGGCACCGCGATCGAGGAGCCGCTGCCGTCGTTGGTGAGCCGTCCCCACTGGCCGGTGAGCGGGTTGCAGGCCCAGTAGCGGGTGTCGTTGTCGGTGTCGTAGTGGCGCAGCTTGGCCTTGAGGTCGAGGTCGTTCAGCGGGCTCAGCGCCAGGCCGATGTCGGCCAGCCGGGTATCGATGCGTGCGCCCGCGTTCTGACGGCTGAGCGAGGCCGTCGTGTCCCAGGCGCCACCTGCGATGCCGCCCACCATCACGCCCGCGTAGGGCGTCGAGGGAATCAGGGCGTCGTTCTGGCGCGTGCTGGTGGCCGACACCAGCGCGGTGAAGCGTGCGCGCGCCCACTCGGGCATGGCGTGCGCGAACTCGGCCTTCAGGTTGTAGGCGTCGTTGTCCGGGTAGAGGTCGATCACGCCCTGCGGGAAGCTCGTGAGGCCGTTGGCGGGGGGGAGGAGCATCGGGTTGTCGACCGTCATCGTGCCGACGTTGTTGCGGAACAGCGAGGCCGAGGCCTGTACGTTCAGGCTCGTGTGGCCACGATGCCACTGCACGCCGGCCAGCAGGTCGTGCGTGTCGTAGTCGATCGACTCCGGGATCTCCAGGCCGCCGGTGCCGCCGCCGCCGCCCATCACCATGGCGAAGGGCCGGGCGCCCTGGCGCTTCTCGGAGGTGAGCGTGGCGAAGGCGCGCCAGTCCTCGTTCAGGCGCAGGTCCAGGCGCAGGCCGCCCTTCTGGCGCAGCATGCTCAGTGCGCCATACGGCGTGGCCAACGCCGCCTCACCGATGGCGAGGTCGTTCGAGGCCGCCGTGGCCGGTGCGGTCGGCCCGGCCACGAGCGGCGGGTTCAACGTCAGCCGCGCGCTGCCGACGCCGCTCCAGAGGCTGCGGTAGCGCGTCGTGAACAGGTGATCGGTCTCGTTGTAGAAGGCCGAGAGCTTCCACGCGTTGTAGCGTCCGCCGCTGACGCCCAGGTACTGGTCGTGGCGCCCGAGGCTGCCGGCGTTGAGGTCGAAGAAGATCGCGTCCTGCGGGCGCTCGGCCTCGAGCCAGGCGTTGCTCAGCACCAGGCCGGACTTGGGCGACTTGTACTCGCCGAACTTGGCCGCCTTGCGGTCACCGCCGATGCTCAAGCCGCCGAATTCGACGCCGCCGCGCGTCAGCCACCCGCTTGCGCCCTTGCTCCACTCCGGCACCTGCCAGGGGTCGACGTGCAGCAGCCCGGTGGGGGTGCGCGTGTTCTCGGCCAGGCCCAGGCCGTCGGGGTCGCGCTCGCGACCGGGGATGGTGCCCTGCGGCGTCAGCGTGTTGGCCAGCACGGTGTCGGCCCCGTGGCCCGAATCGGCCCAGGCCGAGCCGCCGAGGCCCTGCGCGAGGGCGATGCCCAGCAGCGCGGGCAGCAGCGCCAGCCGCGGCGCCGGCCGCGCGGCGCGGCGAGTGCGGAACAAGCGCCGGGCGGCCGGTCGCGTGCGAGAAGCGTGTCGCATCGGATCCTCCTCCAAAGCCGTTCAGCGCTGCAGGCGTGCGCCTGCCGGGTGGTTGCTGCCGTGCACCTGCGAGTGGCAGTTCTGGCAGCTGCGCCCGATGACCCGCTGGCTGGCGACACCGCCCAGCTGCGCGTTGGCCGCCGTCTGGCTGGCGTTGTAGAACTGCCCCGGGTGGCCGATGGAAGGGCTGTGGCACTGCTGGCACAGTTGCGGCCGCGCCGCCACCAGCAGCTTGTCGTGGTTGGAGCCGTGCGGCTGGTGGCAGTTCATGCAGCTCTCGCGCACCGGTGCGTGCTCCCACAGCAGCGGGCCGCGCTTCTCGGCGTGACAGCTGGTGCACAGCGCGTTGACGCTCTCGGCCTTGAGCAGCGGTCGCGTCGGGCTGCCGTGCGGGTTGTGGCAGTCGACGCAGCTCATCTTGCCCTCGGGCAGCGGCATGTGCGAGCGCTTGTTGAACTCCACGCGCTGCTGGCGGTGGCAGTTCTGGCAGGTCTCGTTGATCGTCGGCTTGGCGAGCGCGCTGGTGAGCGAGACGCGATCCATCGGGTTGTGGCAGTCGGCGCAGGCCAGCTGGTTGCCCGCGTGCGTCGAGCCGGGCCAGTGCAGCCGGTTGCCGCCCTGGTGGCAGCTCAGGCAGGTGTCGTTCTGCGTCTGCACCGGCGTGCCCCAGCCGCGCGTGAAGCCGATGATCAGCTCCTTGTTGCCCTTGTCCTTGGCGTGCAGCGAACCCGGGCCGTGGCAGGTTTCGCAGACCTGCTTCTCGCGTTCGGTGCGCGGATTCAGGCGGAAGATCTTGGCGTGCAAGGTCTCGCTGAAGTGCCGGTTCTCCTGGTTGTGGCAGCCCAGGCAGGCCTTCTCGCCGATGTACGTGGCCTGCTGCTGCTGCGCCGCGGCAGGGCCCGCCAACCCGCTGAGCAAGACCCCCAACGCCCACAGGGCGGGGGCTGCCAGTGCTCGCATTCGTCCGACTGCTGTGCCGCCCATGGTGCTCCTCGATCCCGGTCGATCCCGGCTTCTCCTGCGGTTTCGAGCCTATCGGCACCGCGGCGCGGCGCTGGTCCCGAAGTGCACCGCGGATGGTCTGGGCGTGCACCACCCCGGAGCGGGTTATCCCCCGCAGGCTTCGCGTCCGGGGCGCGCCTCAGGCCTGGCTCGGGCTGATGCCGAAGCGGCGCCGGAAGGCGCGGCTGAAGTGCGAGGGACAGGCAAAGCCCCAGCTGTACGCGATCGACGCCACCGCGCGCGTGCCGCGCCGGGCCAGTTCGTCGCGGCACGCCTGCAGGCGCTGCTCCTGGACCCATTGCATGACGCTGGGTCCGCCGGCAAAGAGCTTGTGCACATAGCGCACCGAGAGCCCGAGCTCGCGTGCGATCGTGCCGACGTCGAGTGCGGCGTCGGCCAGGTTCTCGCGGATGAAGGCTTCCACGCGCTGGCGCTGCGCGCGCGCCAGTGGCGGCAGGGCCTGGGGCGCGTCCGTGGCCGTGGCCTCGCCGTCCGCCTGGGCGAGATTGGGCACCAGCGCCAGCAGCGAGTTCGCCAGGCCCTCGCGCGCGTCCTCCGGCAGGCTGCTGCCGTGGCTCAGCATCCAGCGCGCCAGGCCGACGAGCGCCATCGCCGCCGGATGGCCTGCCGGGAACGGCTGGGCGCGCAGGCCCTGCCACTGCGGCAGCAGCTCCTGGGCGAGGTCCAGGCCGAGGTCGATCAGCACGTGCCGGAAGCTTCCCCGCGGCGCCTGCACGCATTCGAAGTCGGGCGGCATGATGGCCACGTCGCCCGGTCCCAGCGTCACCTTGGTGTGCCGGTCGCCGATCTCGCAGATGCCTTCGAACTGCAGCATCAGACACAGCTCGTCCGCACGCCCGGGGCCGCGACGAAGGGAGCGGTGCGCGCTGCCCTGCACGCCCATGAGGCGAAAGCTGCGCCAGTCCTGCAGTGCCATGCGGATGCCGAACGGTGCTTCGGCGCCGGGCTCCACGCTCACGTCCACGTGCAGCGCCTGGGCGATCGCCTGGCGCCAGTAGTCGGCGCCGGTCCTCGACGGGGATCGCGTCGGTGTCGAACAGCCACGGGTGCGTCGCAAAGCCGCCCGCCCCACGCTGCGGCTCATCCGCGGTGCGGCGCTCGGGAACGCGATGAGGGACTCGGAACACTCCTGCCTCCTCCGGTGCGCGCAGCCATCGCCCGTTGCAGCCTGTCGTGCGGATTGAACGATCGATGCCGTCTGCGCGACTTGCACCAGATCAAGCGGGCCTGCCCGGATGCGGCCGCAAAGACCGCGTTAGAGTCCGCGCCGTGCTCGCCGCCCACGACCTCGAGGCCCGCCGCGGACGGCGCGTGCTGTTCAGCCGCCTGGGCTTGAGCGCAGCGCCGGGACGGCTGCTGCGCGTGCTCGGCGCCAATGGCGCCGGCAAGACGACGCTGCTGCGCATGCTCGTCGGGCTGACGCTGCCCAGCGCCGGGCAGGTGACCTGGAACGGTCGCGCGATCGCCGCCGACCGCGACGGCTTTCATCGTTCGCTGGTCTACCTCGGCCATGCGGCGGCGCTCAAGGACGACCTGAGCGCACGCGAGAACCTGCAGTCGCTGCTGGCGATCGCCGGCAGCCGGTGTGACCCGGCGCAGGCCGACCGCGCGCTCGCCGCGGCCGGACTGGTCGGCTGCGAACGCCTGCCCGCACGCGTGCTCTCGGCGGGGCAGCGCCGGCGCGTGGCGCTGGCCCGGCTGGCCTTCGCCGGCAGGCAGCCGCTGTGGGTGCTGGACGAGCCCTTCAATGCGCTGGACGTGGCCGCGGTCGACTGGCTGGCCGGACTGCTGCAGGCGCACCTGGGCGGCGGCGGCATCGTCGTGCTGACCAGCCACCAGACCTTGCCGCTGGATGGGGTCGAGACCGCGGTGGTGACGCTGTGACCGCGACGGCCATGTTCCTGCGCGACCTGCGCCTGGCGCAGCGCCGGCGCGCCGACACGCTGGCCGCGGCGATATTCTTCGTCATCGTCGCGAGCCTCTTTCCGCTCGCGCTCGGGGCCGATCCGGCCTGGCTGCGCCGGCTCGGCCCGGGCGTGGTCTGGGTTGCCGCGCTGCTGGCCTCGATGCTGTCGATGCCGCGCCTCTTTGCCGACGACGCTGCCGACGGCACGCTCGAGCAGATGCTGCTGTCGCCGACGCCGCTGCCGCTGATCGTGCTGGCCAAGGTCGGCGCGCACTGGCTCGCCAACGGCCTGCTGCTGACGCTGGTGGCGCCGGTGCTGGCGCTGCAGTACGGGATGCAGGGGCCGGCCATCGGCATGCTGGTGCTGACGCTGCTGCTGGGCACGCCGGTGCTCAGCCTCGTGGGCGCGATCGGCGCTGCGCTCACGGTGGGCGTGCGCGGAGCGGCGGTGCTGCTGTCGCTGCTGGTGCTGCCGCTGGTGACACCGGTGCTCATCTTCGGCGCCGGCGCCGTCGAGGCCGCGGCCGGCGGCATGGACGCGGGCGGGCACTTCTCGCTGCTGGGCGCGATGCTCGTCGGCGCGGCCTTTCTCGCGCCCTGGGCGGCGGCGGCGGGGCTGCGCATCAGCATGGACTGAGCGCCCGGATGGGGACTCGGGATCGGGCAGAATCCCGGGCTATCCATGACTCGAATCAATTGGTTCTATTACGCCGCGCCGGCCCGCTTCTATGGCCTGGCCGGCAGGCTCGTGCCCTGGTGCGCGGCAGCGGCGGCGCTGCTGACGCTGTGGGGCCTGTGGATCGGCCTCGTCGTGGCACCCACCGACTTCCAGCAGCGCGACAGCTACCGCATCATCTTCATCCACGTGCCGGCGTCGTGGATGTCGATGGTGCTGTACGTGGCGATGGCCTTCTGGTCGGCCATCGGCCTCATCTTCAATGCGCGCCTGGCGGCGATGCTGGCCCAGGCGATCGCGCCCACCGGAGCCATCATGACCTTCCTCTCGCTGTGGACCGGCGCGCTCTGGGGCAAGCCGACCTGGGGCACGTGGTGGGTGTGGGACGCCCGGCTCACCAGCGAGCTGATCCTGCTCTTCCTCTACATCGGCTACCTCTCGCTGCGCGGCGCCATCGACGACGAGCGCCGCGCCGACCGCGCAAGCGCGGTGCTGGCCATCGTCGGCGTGGTCAACGTACCGATCATCTACTTCTCGGTGCAGTGGTGGAACACGCTGCACCAGGGCGCGTCGGTGAGCCTGACCCGGGCACCGACGATGGCGGCGATCATGCTGCAGGGCATGCTCGTGATGGCGCTGGCGATGTGGGCCTATGCCTTCGCCGTGATCTTCGCCCGCGTGCGCCTGATCATCCGCGAGCGCGAGCAGGGCGCGGCCTGGCTGCGCGGGCTGCACCCCGCGGGGGCGCTGCCGTGACGCTGGCGCCCTACTGGTCCAGCGCCTCGGATTTCCTTGCCATGGGGGGCTATGGCCTCTACGTCTGGGGCTCGTTCGGCGTCACGGCGCTGGCGCTGCTGATGGAACTCCTGGCGCTGCGTGGGCGTCGAAGACGGCTGGAGGACGAGGGATGACGCCCAGACGCAAGCGAGCAGCAATCATCGGTGGCGGCTTGGCGGCGCTTGGAATCATCGCCGCACTGGTGCTCAACGCCTTCCAGAGCAACCTGGTCTTCTTCTTCAGCCCTTCACAGATCGCCGCCGACGAGGCCCCGCGTGACCGCCCCTTTCGCGTCGGCGGCATGGTCGAGGAGGGCAGCCTGCGGCGCGCTGCCGACGGGCTGACGGTGCACTTCGTCGTCACCGACACCGCGAAGACGGTCCCGGTGGCCTACAAGGGCATCCTGCCGGACCTGTTCCAGGAGGGCAAGGGCGTGGTCGCCCAAGGGCGACTCGGGCCCGACGGCGTGTTCCGCGCCGAGCAGGTGCTGGCCAAGCACGACGAGAACTACATGCCGCCTGAAGCCGCCGAGGCGATCGAGCGCGCTCAGCATGGCGAGATGCCCTCGCTCGCCGGGACCGTGAAGCCGCAGCCATGATCCCCGAACTCGGTCATTTCGCGCTCGCGCTTGCCCTGGCGGTCATCCTGCTGGCGCAGGTGCTGGTGCCGCTGGTCGGCAGCGCGCGCGGCGACCGGCGCTGGATGGCGCTGGCACGCCCGGCGGCGATCCTGCACTTCCTTCTGGTCGCGCTGGCCTACGGCTGCCTGACGGCGGCATTCGTCGGCAACGACTTCTCCGTGCTCTACGTTGCGCAGAACTCGAACTCCGACCTGCCGCTGCTCTACCGCATCGCCGCGGTCTGGGGTGGCCACGAAGGCTCGATCCTGCTGTGGCTGTTCGTGCTCGCCGGCTGGACGGTGGCCGTGGCGCTGTTCTCGCGCGGCCTGCCGACGGCACTGCGCGCGCGCATCCTCGGCATCATGGGGCTGATCAGCATCGGCTTCATGCTCTTCATCCTCTTCACCTCCAACCCCTTCGAGCGCCTGCTGCCCGCCGCCGAGCAGGGCAGCGACCTGAACCCGCTGCTGCAGGATCCGGGCATGGCCTTTCACCCGCCGCTGCTCTACATGGGCTACGTGGGCTTCTCGGTGGCCTTCGCCTTCGCCGTCGCGGCGCTGCTGGCGGGCCGGCTGGACGCCACCTGGGCGCGCTGGTCGCGCCCGTGGACGACGACGGCATGGATGTTCCTGACGCTGGGCATCGCGCTTGGCAGCGCCTGGGCCTACTACGAGCTCGGCTGGGGCGGCTGGTGGTTCTGGGATCCGGTGGAGAACGCCTCCTTCATGCCCTGGCTCGTCGGCACCGCGCTCATCCATTCCCTGGCCGTGACCGAGAAGCGCGGCGGCTTCAAGATGTGGACGGCGCTGCTGGCGATCCTCGCCTTCTCGCTGTCGCTGCTGGGCACCTTCCTGGTGCGCTCGGGCGTGCTGTCCTCGGTGCACGCCTTTGCCACCGACCCGACGCGCGGCGTCTTCATCCTCGGCTTCCTCGTCGCCGTGATCGGCAGCTCGCTCCTGCTGTTCGCGTGGCGCGGGCCGAAGGTCGGCCTGGGCGGGAGCTTCGATCCCGTCTCGCGCGAAGGCATGCTTCTGGCCAACAACGTGCTGCTGGTGGTGGCCACCGCCGCGGTGCTGCTGGGCACGCTGTACCCGATGCTGCTCGATGCGCTGAACGTGGGCAAGATCTCCGTGGGCGAGCCGTACTTCGAGGCGGTGTTCGTGCCCATCATCGCGCCCGCGATCTTCCTCATGGGCGTCGGTCCGATCGCGAAGTGGAAGCACGCGCGGCTGCCCGAACTGGCGGTGCAGCTGCGCTGGGCGGCCGCGGTGAGCCTGGTCGTGGCCGTGCTGGCGCCGCTGGCGCTGGGGAAGTTCACGCCGCTGGTCGGCTTCGGCATGCTGATGGCGACCTGGGCGCTGACGACGACCGCGATCCCGCTCTACCAGCGCGTCAAGGGCTGGCCGCTTTCCGCCTGGGCACAGCGCCTGCGCGGGCAGACCGGCGCGTGGTACGGCATGCTGCTGGCGCATGCCGGCGTCGGCGTGTTCGTCGTCGGGGTGACGCTGGTGGGCGGCTACGAAGCCGAGCAGGACTTGCGCATGGAAGTGGGCAGCGCGGCAAGCATGGGCGGCTACGATTTCGCGTTGCAGGGCCTGTCTTCGATGCAGGGGCCGAACTACGACGCCGTCGTCGCCCGCTTCCGGGTGACGAAGGACGGACGCGAGATCGCCACGCTGGAGCCGGAGAAGCGCGTCTACCGCGCCAGCCGCATGCCGATGACCGAGGCGGCGATCTCCCGCAGCGTCACGCGCGACCTCTACGTCTCGCTCGGCGAATCGCTGGACGAAGGCCGCAGCTGGATCGTGCGCCTCTATGTCAAGCCTTTCGTGAACTGGATCTGGGCCGGCTGCGTGCTCATGGCGCTGGGCGCGGTGCTCGCGGTGGCCGACCGGCGCTACCGCCTGCGCCGCAGCGCGGCGATCGAATTGCCGGCCGGGCTGATGCCCCGTTGATGGATGCCCCGTTGATGCCGATGTCCAACCGAACTGCGTTCGCTGCGGCGCCGTGTCCATGAAGCTGCGCTACATCGTTCCCCTCGTTCTCTTCGTGGTGCTGGCCGGCTTCCTGGCGGTCGGTCTGCAGCGCGACCCGCGCGCCGTGCCTTCGCCGCTGGTGGACAAGCGCGCGCCCGAGTTCAGCCTGCCGCTGCTCGAGGACCCGGGCGTGCAGCGCACCGTGGCGCAGATGAAGGGCAAGGTCTGGGTGGCGAACTTTTTCGCCTCCTGGTGCGTGCCCTGCCTGGTCGAGCATCCGCTCGTGACCGAGCTTTCGCGCTCGGTTCCCGTGGTCGGCATCAACTACAAGGACAAGCACGAGGACGCCACGCGCTGGCTGGCGCGCAACGGCAACTCCTACGCCATGGTGCTGGTGGACCGCGAGGGCAAGGTCGGACTGGACTACGGCGTGTATGGCGTGCCCGAGTCCTACGTCATCGACAAGGAAGGCGTGATTCGCTACAAGCAGATCGGCCCGATCACGCCCGAGGCCTTGCGGGACGTGCTGCTGCCGCTGGTGAAGAAGCTCGATGCGTAGCGCCTTGGCTGCGCTGGTGCTGGCGCTGGCCGTCGGCGCCTCGGTCGCGCAGCAGGCGCGCCCGCTGGCCGACGACCCGGTGCTCGAGGCGCAGGTGCTCTCGATCGCCGAGCACCTGCGCTGTCTCGTCTGCCAGAACGAGACCATCGCCGCCTCGCGTGCGGATCTCGCCAACGACCTGCGCGACCAGATCCGCGCGCAGCTGAAGGAGGGCCGCAGCGAGGCGCAGATCAAGCAGTACATGGTCGACCGCTACGGCGACTTCGTGCTCTACACGCCACCGGTGCGCCCGACGACCTGGCCGCTGTGGATCGGCCCCTTCGCGCTGCTGCTCGTGATGCTGTGGTGGCTGGCCCGCCTGCTGCGCTCGCGTCGTCACGAAGCCCCGGCGGTACCGCTGGAGGAGGCCGAGCGCACCCGCGCGCGGGCCTTGCTCGGCGAGGCGACCGAGCCCGGCGTCACGGCCGACGCGCCGAAGGACGAGGGCAAGGCGAAGGCCGTTCAGGCGAGTTCCCGAGACAAAGCAAAGGCGCAGCGCCGCTCATGAGCGCGCCCGCCCGCCCCCAAGCCCTCATCCCGGAGCACGCCGTGCGCAGGGTCGTCCGATGAGTACCTTCGTCCTCGCCGCTGCCGGGCTCACGCTCGTCGTGCTGGCCGCCCTCTGGCTTGCGCTGCGCCGCGCCGATGTCGCGCCCGACGTCGACGAGGCGGCGAGCAACGTGCGCATCCTGCGCGTGCAGCTGGCCGAGCTGCGTGCCGAGCGCGATGCCGGCACCATCGACGCCGCGGCCTTCGAGGCCTCGCACGCCGAGCTGCAGCGACGCGTCCTCGCCGAGGCGGCGCCTGCGGCTTCGGCGTCCGGCGGTCGCAGCCTGCGCGGCGCCATGCTGCTGCTGCTGCTCGCCGTGCCGGCGATCGCTGCCGCGCTCTACGCGCTGCTCGGCAATCGCCAGGCGCTGGATCCGATGCTGGCGCAGCCGCCGTCGCAGTTCAGCCCGCAGGATGTCGATGCGATGGTCGAACGCCTGGCCGAGCGCATGAAGGCCGACCCGAGCGACGCCGACGGCTGGCAGCTGCTGGGCCGCTCGTACATGGCGATGCAGCGCTTCGACGCTGCCCGCGACGCCCTGGCGCAGGCGCTGCAGCGCCAACCCGGTGACGCGCAGCTGCTGGCCGACCTCGCCGATGCCACGGCGATGGCGCAGGGGCAGGATCTGCTGGGCGAGCCGGAGAAGCTGATCGCGCAAGCGCTGCACGCCGATCCCGACAACCTGAAGGCGCTCGCCCTGGCGGGCACGGCGGCGATGCTGCGCCGCGAGCCCAAGGCCGCCGCCGACTACTTCGAACGCGCGCTGCGCGTGGCACCGCCCGACAGTCCCTACGTGAGCGGGCTGCAGGACGGCCTGCAGCAGGCGCGCGCGGCCGCCGGGCTGCCGCCGGCGCCGGCCGCGACGACCGCGCCGAGGCCGGTGAACGCGCAGGTGCCTGCGGCAGCCGCGGCACCGGGGCCGGCTTCGGCGGCGCAGAGCGCTGCCGCGCCGCTGGCGGTGCAGGTGACGCTGGCGCCGACGCTGGCGGGCAAGGTGCGCGAGGGCGACACCCTGTTCGTCTTCGCGCGTGCCGCCGAGGGGCCGCGCATGCCGCTGGCGATTGCGCGCCAGGCCGTCGGCCCGGGCACGCGCTGGCCGGTGGCGGTGACGCTGGACGACACGACGGCGATGGCGCCGCAGTTCAGGCTCTCGGGCGTCGCCCGCGTCGTCGTCGGCGCCCGCATCTCGCGCTCGGGCCGTGCCGACCCCGAGCCCGGCGATCTCGAAGGCCAGGGGGCGCCGATGGCGCCCGCCGGCAGCGCGGCGCTGACGATCGACCGCGTGCGCTGAGCTTGCCGCGGCCGCCTGGGCGCAGGCCCCCGGCCCCGGTCGTCCTTCCGCTTGCCCCGGCCGCAGACCTCAGGCATCGTCGCGCACCGCGAGCCAAGGCGCTGCGACGGGGCTGACGAATGGCCAGCGCCCGCGCCGAGGGCGGGCGGCGCCTTCTCCCCGCATCCGCGACCGACACCCGCACCTGAACCGGAGGGACTCTTGCCGCCCGAAGCGCCACGCCGCCAACTGACCCCTCCGCTGCTGAACGAGGGCGTGCAGCGCCGCGAGGTCTGGGCCTGGGCGATGTACGACTTCGCCAACTCGGGCTACACCACGGTCGTGCTGACGGCGGTGTTCAATGCCTATTTCGTCGGCGTGGTGGCGGGCGATGCGGACTGGGCGACGCTGGCCTGGACGGCTGCGCTCGGCCTCTCCAACGCGCTCGTGATGCTGCTGATGCCGGGGCTCGGCGCGCTGGCCGACCTGCACGGCGCCAAGAAGCGGCTGCTGGCGCTGGCCACCGTGGGCTGCGTGGCGGCGACCGCCGTGCTCGCGCTGGCCGGCTCCGGTGACCTCTGGCTGGCGGTGGTCGCGGTCGTGGCCTCGAACTTCTTCTATGCCATCGGCGAGTCGCTGATCGCCGCCTTCCTGCCCGAACTCGCGCGGCCCGATGCGATGGGCACGGTCTCGGGCTGGGGCTGGAGCTTCGGCTACTTCGGCGGCATGCTGACGCTGGGCTTGAGCCTGGCGTGGGTGCTGTCGGCGCAGGCGCGAGGGCAGGGCGCGGCCGAGTTCGTTCCGGGCACGATGCTCATCACCGCGGCGGTCTATCTGCTGGCGGCGCTGCCGACCTTCTGGCTGCTGCGCGAGCGCGCGCGGCCGCAGCCCGGGCGCGCGGGCGGCTGGGGTGCGCCGTGGGCGCGGCTCATGCTTACCTGGGCGCAGGCGCGGCAGCTGAAGGACTTCGCCTGGCTGCTGGCCTGCTGCGCCAGCTACCAGGCGGGCATCGCAGTGGTCATCGCGCTGGCGGCGGTGTACGCCGAGCAGGTGCTGGGCTTCCGGCAGAGCCAGACGATGGCGCTCGTCTTCCTCGTCAACATCGCCTCGGCCGTCGGCGCCTTCGCCTTCGGCTACGGGCAGGATTGGCTCGGCCACCGGCGCTCGCTGGCGATTGCGCTGGTCGGCTGGATCGCGATGGTGCTGCTGGCCTACGCCGCGACCACGCCGCCGCTCTTCTGGGCGGCCGCCGTGATCGCGGGGCTCTGCATGGGCTCGACGCAGTCGGCCGCGCGCGCGATGGTCGGCTTGCTGGCGCCGCCGGTCCGCCGCGCCGAGTTCTTCGCGCTCTGGACCTTCGCCGTGCGCCTGTCGGCGGTGATCGGCCCCGTCAGCTACGGCCTCGTCACGTGGGCCAGCGGCGGCAACCACCGGCTGGCGATCCTGGCCACTGGCATCTTCTTCGTCGGCGGACTGCTGCTGCTGGCGCCGATCGACATGGCGCGCGGACGCAAGGCGGCTGCGCTGGCATAAAATAGCACGAGCGTTCGTTTCAGGGGCAGGCCTGCGCCGCGCAGGGCCCGGCCGAGGCCGCGTGGCGGCGCCCTCTAGAATTCCCCGCTTTCGATCCATGTCCATCCACCAGGAGTCACGCGCATGAAGGTACTGGTCCCCGTGAAGCGTGTCGTCGACTACAACGTGAAGGTTCGCGTGAAGTCCGACGGCACCGGGGTCGATCTGGCCAACGTCAAGATGAGCATGAACCCCTTCGACGAGATCGCCGTCGAAGAGGCCGTGCGGCTGAAGGAGAAGGGCGTGGCCACCGAGGTCATCGCCGTCTCGTGCGGCGTCACCCAGTGCCAGGAGACGTTGCGCACGGCGATGGCCATCGGCGCCGATCGTGCCATCCTTGTCGAATGCGCGGACGAACTGCAGCCGCTGGCCGTGGCCAAGCTGCTGAAGGCGCTGGTCGACAAGGAGCAGCCCGGCCTCGTGATCCTGGGCAAGCAGGCGATCGACGACGACTGCAACCAGACCGGGCAGATGCTGGCGGCCCTCGCCGGGCTGCCGCAGGCCACCTTCGCCAGCAAGGTCGAGGTCGCCGACGGCAAGGCGACCGTCACGCGCGAAGTCGACGGCGGCCTGGAGACGCTGGCGCTCTCGCTGCCGGCGGTCGTGACCACCGACCTGCGCCTGAACGAGCCGCGCTACGTCACGCTGCCCAACATCATGAAGGCCAAGAAGAAGCAGCTCGACGTCGTCAAGCCCGCCGACCTGGGCGTTGACGTTGCGCCGCGCATCAAGACCTTGAAGGTGCAAGAGCCGCCCAAGCGCGGCGCCGGCGTCAAGGTTCCCGACGTGGCCACGCTCGTGGCCAAGCTCAAGAACGAAGCCAAGGTGATCTGAAGATGGCCGCCCTCGCGAACATTCTCGTCGTGGCCGAACACGACAACGCGTCCATCAAGGCCGCGACCCTGAACACCGTCGCCGCCGCCGCGCAATGCGGCGGTGAAGTCCACGTGCTGGTGGCCGGCACGGGCGCCGGCGCTGCGGCCCAGGCCGCGGCGGCGATCGCCGGCGTGGCCAAGGTGCTGCACGCCGATGCTGCGACACTGGCCCACGGCCTGGCCGAGAACGTCGCTGCGCAGGTGGTGGGAATGGCCAGGTCCTACAGCCACATCCTGTTCCCGGCGACCGCCAGCGGCAAGAACATCGCGCCGCGCGTGGCCGCGCTGCTGGATGTGGCGCAGATCAGCGACGCGACGAAGATCATTTCCGCCGACACCTTCGAGCGCCCGATCTACGCCGGCAACGCGATGGCCACGGTGCAGAGCGGTGACGCCATCAAGGTCATCACCGTGCGCACGACGGCCTTCGACCCGGTGCCCGCCAGCGGCGGCAGCGCCGCGGTGGAGAGCGTGGCGGCGGTGGCCGACAGCGGCAAGACCGCGTTCCAGGGCGCCGAAATCGCCAAGCTCGAGCGTCCCGAGCTCACCAGCGCCAAGGTCATCGTCTCCGGCGGCCGGGCGCTGGGCAGCAACGAGAAGTTCGACGAAGTGCTGGTGCCGCTGGCCGACAAGCTCGGTGCGGCGCTGGGCGCAAGCCGCGCGGCGGTCGACGCCGGTTACGCGCCCAACGACTGGCAGGTCGGGCAGACCGGCAAGATCGTCGCGCCGCAGCTCTACATCGCGGTGGGCATCTCGGGCGCGATCCAGCACCTGGCCGGGATGAAGGACTCCAAGGTCATCGTGGCGATCAACAAGGACCCGGAGGCGCCGATCTTCAGCGTCGCCGACTACGGCCTGGAGGCCGACCTGTTCGCGGCGGTGCCGGAACTGGTCGCCGCGCTCTGATCACGCCTCTTCGCAGCCTGCACGGGCTGGAACCGACGGGGGCGCTCTGCGGGGCGCCCCTTTCTTCAATTGCAAGGACACGACCATGAGCTATCGAGCCCCCGTCAAGGATCTCCTGTTCGTGATGAAGGAGCTGGCCGGTATCGACGCCGTCGCGCAGCTTCCCGGCCACGAGGACGCCGGCGCCGAAACGGCGGCCGCGGTGCTCGAGGAGTGCGCGCGCCTGGCCGAGGGCGTGATCGCGCCGCTGAACGTCGAGGGCGATCGAAACCCCTCGTCGCTGCAGGACGGCCAGGTGCGCACCACGCCGGGCTTCAAGGACGCGTTCCAGCAGTTCACGCAGGGCGGCTGGCAGGGCCTGCAGCACCCGTTGGCCTACGGCGGCCAGGGCCTGCCCAAGCTGATCCACGCGGCCTGCATCGAGATCGTGCAGTCGGCGAACCTCAGCTTTGCGCTTTGCCCGCTGCTCACCGACGGCGCGATCGAGGCCCTGCTCACCGCCGGCAGCGAGGAGCAGAAGCAGGCCTACATCCCGCGCATGATCGAAGGCAGCTGGACGGGGACGATGAACCTGACCGAGCCGCAGGCGGGCTCGGATCTCGCGCTGGTGCGCACGCGCGCCGAGCCGCAGGCCGATGGCACGTACCGCATCTTCGGCACCAAGATCTTCATCACCTATGGCGAGCACGACATGGCGGACAACATCGTCCACCTCGTGCTCGCGCGCGGGGTGGGCGCGCCCGAGGGCGTCAAGGGCATCTCGCTCTTCATCTGCCCGAAGTGGCTGGCCGACGGCACACGCAACGACGTGCACTGCGTGAGCCTCGAGCACAAGCTCGGCATCAAGGCCAGCCCGACCGCCGTGCTGCAGTACGGCGACCATGGCGGCGCCGTCGGCTACCTGGTCGGACAGGAGAACCGGGGCCTCGAGTACATGTTCGTGATGATGAACGCGGCGCGCTTCGCCGTCGGGGTGCAGGGCATCGCGGTGGCCGAGCGTGCCTACCAGCAGGCGGTCGGCTACGCGCGCGAGCGCGTGCAGAGCCGCCCGGTCGACGGCTCGCTGCCCAAGGCCGCGCCCATCATCCAGCACCCGGACGTGCGCCGCATGCTCATGACCATGCGCGCCTGGACCGAGGCCTGCCGCGCCCTGGCGCTGGTGGCTGCCGCGGCCTACGACGCCGCGCATGCGCACGCCGATGCCGACGTGCGCCACGATAACCAGGCCTTCTACGAATTCATGGTGCCCCTGGTCAAGGGCCTGTCCACCGAGATGAGCCTGGACGTGGCGAGCCTGGGCATCCAGGTGCACGGCGGCATGGGCTTCATCGAGGAGACGGGTGCGGCGCAGCATCTGCGCGACGCCAAGATCCTGACCATCTACGAAGGCACGACGGCGATCCAGGCCAACGACCTCGTCGGCCGCAAGACCGTGCGCGACGGCGGGCAGGGCGTGCGCGCCGTGGCCGCGCGCATCGAGCAGGCCGAAGCCGAACTGCGCGCGCGCCCCGGCGACGCCTGTGCGGCGATGGCGCGGCGACTGCAGGCTGCGCGCCAGGCGCTGCTGGAAGCGGTGGACTACCTCGCGGCCACGGCCAAGGCCGACCCGAATGCGGCCTACGCGGGCAGCGTGCCCTACCTGATGCTCACCGGGACGGTGGTCGCCGGCTGGCTGATGGCGCGTGCGCTCATGCGCGCCGAGGACCTTCTGGCCGAAGGCGTCGATGCCGATTTCATGCAAGCCAAGATCGCCACCTGCCGCTTCTTCGCCGATCACCTCCTGACCAAGGCACCGGCCCTGCGCGACAGCGTCGTGGACGGTGCCGCATCCGTCACCGCCCTTGCCCCGGAGGCCTTCTGATGAGCCGTCTTCCCCCCGTGCTGAAGAACCTGCCGCTGCCGATCATCGGTTCGCCGCTGTTCATCATCAGCAACCCCAGGCTGGTGATCGCGCAGTGCACCGCCGGCATCGTCGGCTCGATGCCGGCGCTCAACGCGCGACCGGCCGCGCAGCTCGACGAATGGCTGCACGAGATCACCGAAGGCCTGGCGGCGTGGAACCGCGACCATCCGCAGCAGCCCGCGGCGCCTTTCGCCATCAACCAGATCGTGCACAAGACCAACGACCGGCTCGAGCACGACATGCAGGTCTGCGCCAAGTACAAGGTGCCGATCATGATCACCAGCCTTGGCGCGCGCACCGACATCAACGACGCGGTGCACGGCTGGGGCGGCATCGTGCTGCACGACGTCATCAACAACGCGTTCGCCAGGAAGGCCATCGAGAAGGGCGCCGACGGCCTGATCGCGGTCGCCGCGGGGGCGGGCGGCCACGCCGGCGTGAAGAGCCCGTTCGCGCTCGTCGCCGAGATCCGCGAGTGGTTCGACGGCCCGATCGCGCTCTCCGGCGCGATTGCCACCGGCGACGCGGTGCTCGCCGCGCAGGCTTGTGGAGCCGATCTGGCCTACATCGGCTCGGCCTTCATCGCCACCGACGAGGCGCGGGCGAGCGACGCCTACAAGCAATGCATCGTCGAATGCACGAGCGACGACATCGTCTACTCGAGCCTCTTCACCGGCGTGCACGGCAACTACCTCAAGCCCTCGATCCGCCAGGCCGGCATGGACCCGGACCGCCTGCCCGAGAGCGATCCCAGCAAGATGAACTTCGGCGGCGACACGAGCAAGGCCTGGAAGGACATCTGGGGCTGCGGCCAGGGCATCGCGCCCGTGAAGGCGGTGGTGCCGGCGGCCGAACTGGTGCGCCGCCTGAAGCGCGAATACCTGGCGGCGCGGGCGCGGCTGATCGAGCAGTCGGCTCATGTGAGCTGAGGTCGGGCTGCGCGCGGCGACGCTGGCGACGGCGCCACGACCCGAACCGGCCGGGTGACGCCCGGCGCGGCGTCGCGGGGTCGGATCGGCGCCACACGCCGGGGCCCGCGGCGCGTCGCCGTCAGCTAGACAACAGGGTTCCCATGGCCCAATAGCGGCTGTGGTGATGACGCGAGCGTGCTTCCTGACCCCCGGTGTTAGAGTGCACGCTCCCGGAAGAAGTGGTCCTTCCACGTCCCCTTGCTGAACGAGCGAGACAACAGCAAGGCGGGTCGCAATCCGCCAGCCCGGTGAAGCCGGGGTCGCGGAAGGTTTGGCAACCCATCGGAGCCCGCGCAGACCGCAGGCGAAAGGTGAGCGAGCGATGATGCAGCAGTACAGGTCCAACTCGTACCTGTTCGGGGGCAATGCCCCCTACGTCGAGGAACTCTACGAGGCCTATCTCGAGAATCCCGGCAGCGTGCCCGACAACTGGCGCGCGTACTTCGACAACCTGCAGCACGTCCCGGCCGTGGACGGCAGCGATGCGCGCGACCTGCCGCATGCCGCGGTCGTCGAGTCCTTCGCGCAGCGGGCCAAGGCCAACGCCTTCGCGCTCAAGGCGAGTGCAGCCGACCTCGCGGTCGCGCGCAAGCAGGTCCACGTCCAGAGCCTGATCGCGGCCTACCGCAACCTCGGCAGCCGCTGGGCCGACCTCGACCCGCTCAAGCGCGCCGAGCGCGCGCGCATCCCGGAGCTCGAGCCCGCCTTCTACGACCTGACCGAGCCGGACATGGACATCATGTTCTCGGCGGCCAACACCTATTTCAGCAAGGCCGAGCACATGTCGCTGCGCGACATCCTGCAGGCGCTGCGCGAGACCTACTGCGGCACGATCGGCGCGGAGTTCATGCACTGCATGGACCCCACCGAGAAGCGCTGGTGGCAGGAGCGGCTGGAGTCGATCCGCAGCAAACCGAGCTTCACCGCCGAGCAGAAGACGCACATCCTCGAGCGGCTGACCTCGGCCGAAGGCCTCGAGCGCTACCTGCACACCAAGTACGTGGGCCAGAAGCGCTTCTCGCTCGAGGGCGGCGAGAGCTTCATCGCCAGCATGGACGAGGTCGTTCGGCGTGCCGGCAGGCACGGCGTGCAGGAGATCGTCATCGGCATGGCGCACCGCGGGCGCCTGAACGTGCTCGTCAACACGCTGGGCAAGATGCCCAAGGACCTGTTCGCCGAGTTCGACCACACGGCGCCCGAGGACCTGCCGGCCGGCGATGTCAAGTACCACCAGGGCTTCTCGAGCGACATCTCGACCGAGGGCGGGCCGGTGCATCTGAGCCTGGCCTTCAACCCGAGCCACCTGGAGATCGTCAATCCGGTGGTCGAAGGATCGGTGAAGGCGCGCATGGACCGCCGCGGCGACAAGGACGGCAGCCAGGTGCTGCCGGTGCTCGTGCATGGCGACGCCGCCTTCGCCGGCCAGGGCGTGGTGATGGAGACGCTGGCGCTGGCGCAGACGCGCGGCTACTTCACCGGCGGCACGCTGCACATCGTCATCAACAACCAGATCGGCTTCACGACCAGCGATCCGCGCGACAGCCGCTCGACGCTGTACTGCACCGACGTGGTGAAGATGATCGAAGCCCCGGTGCTGCACGTCAACGGCGATGACCCGGAATCGGTGGTGCTGTGCACCGAACTGGCGATGGACTACCGCCAGCAGTTCAAGAAGGACGTCGTCATCGACATCGTCTGCTTTCGCAAGCTCGGCCACAACGAACAGGACACGCCGGCGCTGACGCAGCCGCTGATGTACAAGAAGATCGCCGTGCACCCCGGCACGCGCAAGCTGTACGCCGACAAGCTCGAGATGCAGGGCGTGCTCGCCGCCGGCGGCGGTGACGAACTCGTCAAGCATCTGCGGGCGGCCTTCGACGCCGGCAAGCACACCGCCGACCCGGTGCTCACCAACTTCAAGAGCAAGTACGCGGTCGACTGGGCGCCGTACATGGGCCGCAAGTGGACCGACGCTGCGGACACCGCGCTGCCGCTGTCCGAGATCAGGCGGCTGTCCGAGCGCCTGACCACGGTGCCCGAGGACTTCAAGGTCCACCCGCTGGCGCAGAAGGTGCTGTCCGACCGCGCCGCCATGGGCCGCGGCGAGATCAACGTCGACTGGGGCATGGGCGAGACGCTGGCCTACGCCTCGCTGGTGGCCAGCGGCTACGCGGTGCGACTGTCGGGCGAGGACTGCGGGCGCGGTACCTTCGTGCACCGGCACGCGGTGCTGCACGACCAGAAGCGCGAGAAGTGGGACACCGGAACCTACGTGCCGCTGGAGCACGTGGCCGACAACCAGGCGCCCTTCGTCGTCATCGACTCCATCCTCTCGGAGGAGGCGGTGCTCGGCTTCGAGTACGGCTACGCCAGCGCCGATCCGAGTACGCTCACCATCTGGGAGGCGCAGTTCGGCGACTTCGCCAACGGCGCGCAGGTGGTGATCGACCAGTTCATCGCCAGCGGCGAGGTCAAGTGGGGCCGTGTCAATGGTCTGACGCTGCTGCTGCCGCACGGCTACGAAGGCCAGGGGCCCGAGCACAGCTCGGCGCGCGTCGAGCGCTTCATGCAGCTTGCCGCGGACAACAACATGCAGGTCGTGCAGCCCACGAGCGCGAGCCAGATCTTCCACCTGCTGCGCCGGCAGATGGTGCGCCAGTTCCGCAAGCCGCTCGTCGTCTTCACGCCCAAGAGCCTGTTGCGCAACAAGGACGCGACCTCGCCGCTGTCCGAGTTCACCAGGGGCGAGTTCCGCACCGTGATCGGCGAGCATGCCGGCGAGGTCGTGGCCGAGAAGGTCAGGCGCGTCATCGCCTGCTCGGGCAAGGTCTACTACGACCTCTTGAAGCGGCGCGACGAGAAGAAGGCCTTCGACGTCGCGCTGCTGCGCGTGGAGCAGCTCTACCCGTTCCCGCACAAGGCCCTGGCCGCGGAGCTGAAGAAGTATCCCGGCATGAGTGAATGCGTGTGGTGCCAGGACGAGCCGCAGAACCAGGGCGCCTGGTTCTTCGTCCAGCACCAACTGCTCGAGAACATGCAGGAAGGGCAGAAGCTCGGCTACGCCGGCCGGCCGGCCTCGGCCTCGCCCGCGGTCGGCTATCCGCACCTGCACCAGGAGCAGTTGAAGGCGCTGCTCGACCAGGCCTTCGGCAAGCTCAAGGGATTCACGCTGACGAAGTAGTCCTGCGTCCATGCGCCGCGCTCCAGAGGCACGGGCCGAGGGGTCGGCGCCGCTTCGCTGTGCGCGGGTGAGACAGACTGAAAAGCCAGACAAGCCAGACAAGCCAGACAAGCCAGACAAGCCAGACAAGCCAGACAAGCCAGACAAGCGAGAAACATCATGGCAATCGTTGAAGTGAAGGTTCCGCAGCTCTCCGAGTCGGTCGCGGAGGCGACACTGCTGCAATGGAAGAAGAAGCCCGGCGAAGCCGTGGCGATGGACGAGATCCTGATCGAGATCGAGACCGACAAGGTGGTGCTCGAGGTCCCGGCGCCGGCAGCCGGAGTGCTGACCGAACTCGTCGCCGTCGACGGCGAGACGGTCACGGCGGAGCAGCTCATTGCGCGCATCGACACCGAGGCCACGGTCGGTGCCGCGGCCCCCGCTGCCGCGCCTGCGGTCGCGGCAGCGGGCGCGCCGACCGCGGCGGCCCCGGCGTCCGCGCCGGCCAAGGCCGTCGGCGTGGCGATGCCGGCGGCGGCCAAGCTGATGGCCGATCACCAGCTCGCCGCCGGATCGGTGCCCGGCACCGGCAAGGACGGTCGCGTCACCAAGGGCGACGTGCTCGCGGCGGTGGCCGGCGCCGCGACGCCCGCCGCGGCGGCCGTGGCCCGGCCCCTGGCGACCGTGGCCGCACCGGTGGCGCAGAGCCTGGGCGAGCGGCCCGAGCAGCGCGTGCCGATGTCGCGCCTGCGCGCCCGCATCGCCGAGCGGCTGCTGCAGTCGCAGGCCACGAACGCCATCCTCACCACCTTCAACGAGGTCAACATGGCCCCGGTGATGGAGATGCGCAAGAAGTTCCAGGAGCGCTTCGAGAAGGAGCACGGCGTCAAGCTCGGCTTCATGAGCTTCTTCGTCAAGGCGGCGGTGGCGGCGCTCAAGCGCTACCCGATCGTCAATGCGAGCGTGGACGGCAACGACATCGTCTACCACGGCTACTTCGACATCGGCATCGCCGTGGGCTCGCCGCGCGGCCTCGTCGTGCCGGTGCTGCGCAACGCCGACCAGATGAGTTTTGCCGACGTCGAGAAGAAGATCGCCGAGTACGGCGTCAAGGCGCGCGACGGCAAGCTCAGCATCGAGGAGCTTTCGGGCGGCACCTTCTCGATCAGCAACGGCGGCGTCTTCGGCTCGATGCTCTCGACGCCGATCATCAATCCGCCGCAGTCGGCGATCCTGGGCGTGCACGCGACCAAGGACCGCGCCGTCGTCGAGAACGGCCAGGTCGTCGTGCGCCCGATGAACTACCTTGCCATGAGCTACGACCACCGCATCGTCGACGGACGCGAGGCGGTGCTCAGCCTGGTGGCGATGAAGGAGGCGCTGGAGGATCCGGCGCGCCTGCTGTTCGACATCTGAGGACCGGACGATGAGCACCCAGACCTTCGACGTCGTCGTCATCGGCGGCGGCCCTGGCGGCTACATCGCTGCCATCCGCGCCGCGCAGCTCGGCATGAACGTCGCCTGCATCGACGACTGGAAGAACGACAAGGGAGGGCCCGCGCCCGGCGGCACCTGCACCAACGTCGGCTGCATCCCGAGCAAGGCGCTGCTGCAGTCCAGCGAGCACTATGAGCACGCCGCGAAGCACTTCGGCGAGCACGGCATCGGTCTCTCGGACCTGACCATCGACGTGAAGAAGATGGTCGCCCGCAAGGACCAGGTGGTGAAGCAGAACAACGACGGCATCCTCTACCTCTTCAAGAAGAACAAGGTCACGTTCTTTCACGGCCGCGGCTCGTTCTTGAAGGCGACCGACGGCGGCTTCCAGATCGCCGTCGCCGGCGCCGAGAAGCAGGTGATCGTCGGCCGGCAGGTCATCGTCGCCACCGGCTCGAGCCCGCGCCCGCTGCCGGGCATTCCCTTCGACGAGGACAAGGTGCTGAGCAACGACGGCGCGCTGCGCATCGGCAGCGTGCCCAGGAAGCTCGGCGTGATCGGCTCGGGCGTGATCGGCCTCGAGATGGGTTCGGTGTGGCGGCGCGTCGGCGCCGAGGTCACGGTGCTCGAGGCGATGCCCGCCTTCCTGCCCGCGGCCGACGAGCAGGTCGCCAAGGAGGCACTCAAGCTGCTGACGCGCCAGGGCCTGAAGATCGAGTTCGGCGTCAAGGTCGGCGGCGTCAAGGTCGGCACGAAGGGCGTCGCGGTGGCCTACACCGACGCCAAGGACAAGGCGCAGGAGCTGGAGGTCGACAAGCTCATCGTCTGCATCGGCCGCGTGCCCAACACCGTCGGCCTGAACGTCGAGGCCGTGGGCCTGAAGCTCGACGAGCGCGGCTTCGTCGCCGTCGACGACGACTGCCGCACCAACCTGCCGGGCGTGTGGGCGGTGGGCGACGTCGTGCGCGGGCCGATGCTCGCGCACAAGGCCGAGGAGGAGGGCGTGGCGGTGGCCGAGCGCATCGCCGGCCAGCACGGGCACGTCGACTTCAACCTCATCCCCTTCGTCATCTACACCAGCCCCGAGATCGCCTGGGTCGGCCAGAGCGAGCAGGCGCTGAAGACCGAGGGCCGCGCCTACAAGGCCGGCAGCTTCCCCTTCATGGCCAACGGCCGGGCGCGCGCGCTCGGCGACACCTCGGGCTTCGTCAAGTTCATCGCCGACGCGGCGAGCGACGAGATCCTCGGCGTGCACATCGTGGGTCCGCTGGCCAGCGAGCTGATTGCCGAGGCCGCCGTCGCGATGGCCTTCAGGGCAAGCGCCGAGGACATCGCGCGCATCTGCCACGCACACCCTTCGCTGTCGGAGTCGATGAAGGAGGCGGCGCTGGCCGTCGACAAGCGCACGCTCAACTTCTGATCGCGATCCCACGGGCGCGATCCGCGGCGGCGGCCAGGCAGGACCTGGCCGTCGCGCTTTTATGATCCCTGCTTCCATGCCGGTTCGACAGCTCTACGAACAGACCCTGGCCGAGCGCGGCTACGTCGCCGACGAGGCACAGCGACGGGCCATCGCCGCGCTCGAACGCTGCGAGAACGAGTGGGCCGACTACAAGGCGCGGCGCAGCAACGCGCTCACCAAGCTCATCCGCCACCCGCCGATCCCGCGCGGCGTCTACATGTGGGGCGGCGTGGGCCGTGGCAAGAGCTTCCTCATGGACTGCTTCTTCCAGGCCGTGCCGCTCCTGCGCAAGACGCGGCTGCACTTCCACGAGTTCATGCGCGAGGTGCACCGCCAGCTGCAGGACCTCAAGGGCACGGTCAATCCGCTGCAGGAGCTCGGCCGCCGCATCGCGCGCCGCTACCGGCTGATCTGCTTCGACGAGTTCCACGTCGCCGACGTCACCGACGCGATGATCCTGCACCGGCTGCTGCAGTCGCTCTTCGACAACCGCGTGAGCATCGTCACGACGAGCAACTTCCACCCCGACGAGCTCTACCCCAACGGCCTGCACCGCGACCGCATCCTGCCGGCGATCGAGCTGCTGAAGACGAAGCTCGAAGTCGTCAACGTCGACGCGGGGCACGACTACCGGCGGCGCTCGCTCGAGCAGATGCAGATGTATCACTGGCCGCTCGACGACGCGGCCGAGGCGGCGCTGCGGCAGGCCTTCGAGCAACTGGCCGAGGCGCGCGACGAGGACGCGGTGATGCACATCGAGCACCGCGAACTGCGCGCGCTGCGCCGCGCCGGCGGCGTCGTCTGGTTCGACTTCCGCACCTTGTGCGGTGGGCCGCGCTCGCAGAACGACTACCTCGAGATCGCCTCGCGCTTTCACACCGTGCTGCTCTCGGGTGTGCCGCAGATGCCGCCGCGGCTGGCCAGCGAGGCGCGCCGCTTCACCTGGCTCGTCGACGTGCTCTACGACCGCTGCGTGAAACTCGTGCTCTCGGCGGCGGTGCCCGCGGAGCAGCTCTACACCGAGGGACCGCTCGTGCACGAGTTCCCGCGTACGGTCTCGCGCCTGGCGGAGATGCAGAGCGCCGAGTACCTGGCGCTGGCGCGGCGCGAGGTCGATACCTCGCTGACCTGAAGCGGCGCGCTACTTCAGCGCATCGATGCGCAGCAGCGCCACCGAGAGGTTGTCGCCGCCGCCGCGGGCACGCTGGCGCGCTTTGGAGATCAGCATCTCGCCGGCCTCGCGCGGGGGCAGGGCGTGCACGATGGCCCCCATCTCCTTGGGCGTGAAGTAGTGCCACAGGCCGTCGCTGCAGGCCAGCAGCGTGTCGCCGAAGGCCAGCTGCTCGATCGCCCACAGCGTCACCGGAGGATCGGCCTGCGTGCCCAGGCAGCCGGTGAGCAGGTTGGACTGCGGATGCGTATTGGCCGCCTCTTCGGTGAGCTTGCCTTCGTCGACCAGGCGCTGCACGAAGGAGTGGTCGGAGGTCCGGCCCAGCATGTCCGCACCGCGGAAGTGGTAGACGCGCGAGTCCCCGGCGTGCACGACCCAGGCGTCCAGACCCGGGTTGACGAGGATGGCGGCCACCGTGCTGTGCGGCTCCTCCTCGGCGGTGATGGCCGTCAGCTTGATCATCAGGTGCGCTTCCATCACCAACTGGCGCAGCAACTCGGAAGCTTCGTCCTGCTGCGGCACGTAGCGCTCGAACACCTGGCGGCCGGTCAGCAGCACCTGATCGGCGGCCTTGCGGCCGCCGCTCTTGCCGCCCATGCCGTCGGCGACGATGGCCAGCGCGCAGCCCTTGACGCGGGGATGGGCGAGAACCTCGACCTGATCCTGCTGGTAGGCGCGGTCCCCCTTGTGCAGGCCGGTGGCCGCGGTCAGGCGAAAGGCTTGGCTGGCCGTCAGGGCTGTCGGACTCATGGCGGCGAATATAAACTCAGGCCCGGGCTCCACGGCGTGCAGCAATGACCGACAACCTCCACTCCCCGCAGCGTCGCCTGATCGAGTTGCGCATCGAGCACGCAGACCTGAACAACCTGATCGACCACAGCATCGCGGACCCGTCGGTGGACGAGCTCGCGCTGCGGCGCCTGAAGAAACGCCGCCTGGGCCTGCGCGACGAGATCGCGCGGCTGGAGGGCGAGCTGAATTCCGAGGCCTCGCCGCAGCCCGACGAGCCGGCCTGAGTGTCGCGGCCGGACTCGGCGTGGTCGTCCGCCCGCCTGCCGGGGCGCGCGTGAGCATGGACCTGTGGACGCGCGTGCAGGCGGTCTTTGCCGCCGACGGGCCGCTGGCACAGGCCGATCCGGGCTATCGCGAACGGCCGCAGCAGCTGCAGCTCGCGCAGGCGGTGTGCCAGGCGCTGCAGCAGCGGCAGGTGATCGTCGCCGAGGCCGGCACGGGCGTGGGCAAGACCTTCGCCTACCTCGTGCCCCTGCTACTCTCGGGCAGCCGCGCGCTCGTCAGCACGGCCACGAAGAGCCTGCAGGACCAGCTCTTCCTGCGGGACCTGCCGCGGCTGCTGCAGCGGCTCGGGCTGCCGCTGCGCACGGCGCTGCTGAAGGGTCGCTCGAGCTACCTCTGCCGCCACCGCCTGCAGCAGGCGCGACTGACGGCACACCTGCCCGATCGCTTTGCGTTGCGGCAGCTGGCGCGGGTCGAGACCTGGGCCCAGGTGACGCGGACCGGCGACCTCGCCGAGGTCGAGGGACTGGACGAGCGCTCGCCGGTGATCGCGCTCGTCACGAGCACGCGCGACAACTGCCTCGGCACCGATTGCCCCGTCTACCAGCAATGCCATGTGGTGCAGGCGCGGCGCGAGGCGATGGCGGCCGACCTGGTGGTCATCAACCATCACCTCTTCTTCGCCGACCTGGCGCTGCGCGACAGCGGCGTGGCCGAACTGCTGCCGACCGTCGATGCGGCGGTGTTCGACGAGGCACACCAGCTCGTCGACGCCGGCGTGCAGTTCCTCGGGCAGACGCTGGGCACGGCGCAGCTGCTGGAGTTCGCGCGCGACGTGCTCGCCGGGGGCAACAGCCTGGCGCGAGGTCTCGCGCCCTGGCAGGCGCTTGCCGCCGCGGTGGAGAAGGGCGCACGCGAGCTGCGCCTGGCCCTGACCGGCGACGTGCGCGAGCTGCGCGGCCAGCGCAGGCTTCGCTGGGAGGAGTGCGCGCGACGCCCCGCGCTCGAGGAGGCACGGCAGGCCCTGGCCGCTGCGCTGCAGGATGCGGCCGCCGCGCTGGGCGAGCAGTCCGCCGCCGGCCCCGACCTGGTGCGCCTGCACGAGCGCGCGCTGGAACTGCTGGCGCGAACGCAGGTCTTCGGGCAGCCGCTGCCGAACGAGCGCGTGCGCTGGGTCGACCTCTCGCCACAGCAGGCGCGCCTGGTGGAGTCGCCGCTGGACATCCGCGAGATGCTCGGCGAGGAGCGCGGCCGCGCGACGCGCGCCTGGATCTTCACCTCGGCCACGCTCGGCGACGACGAGCGCCTGAGCTGGTTCACGCAGCAGGCGGCGCTCGAGGATGCGTGCACGCTGCGCGTGCAAAGCCCGTTCGATTACGCAGGGCACGCGCGTGTCTGGGTGCCGCCACGCATGCCCAAGCCGGGCGAGGCCGCGCATCCGGCGGGGGTTGGCACGGTGGCCGCGCGCTGCGCCCTCGCTCTGCAGGGGCGCACCTTCGTGCTGACGACCACGCTGCGCGCGCTGCCGCTGGTCACCGAGGCGCTGCAGCGCGAGGCCGGGCGGCAGGGTGCCGAGCTTCAGGTGCTGACGCAGGGTTCACAGCCGCGTCGCGCGCTGCTGCAGCAATTCGGCGACGGCCGCGGCCGCGTGCTCGTGGGCTCGCACAGCTTCTGGGAGGGCATCGACATCCCGGGTGATGCGCTGCAGTGCGTGCTGATCGACAAGCTGCCCTTCCCGCCGCCGGACGATCCCCTGGTGCAGGCGCGCGTGAAGCGCCTGCAGGCGCTGGGGCGCAACGCCTTCGACGAAGTGCACGTGGCCGAGGCCGCGGTGGCGCTGAAGCAGGGCGCGGGGCGCCTGATCCGCTCGGAGACCGACCACGGCCTGCTGGTGATCTGCGACCCGCGGCTGCGTGGCATGGCCTACGGCCGGCGGCTGCTGGCGGCGCTGCCGCCGATGGGGGTGATCGAGACCGAGGACGAGGCGCTGCAGTGGCTTGCCCTGCTGGCCTCGAGTCACGACAGCGGTGGCGTCGCTACCAGAAGCGCCACCACGGCCGGGCCGCGTCGTCCGCAGGCCTGGCACCCGCAATGAAGCGGCTCTGCGGGTAGTTCGCGCGCAGCACGCGCTCGGCGTCCTCGCGCAGCTTGTCGAGCTGCAGCTTGTCGTAGCTGCGCACCATTATGTGCAGCGCCTCCTCGATGGTCGGCGACTGCGGGTAATCCGTCACCGCCTGGCTGGCGCGGTTGGCCGCGGCGAGGTAGGCGCCACGGTTGAAGTAGTAGCGCGCCACGTGGACCTCGTAGGCCGCGAGCGCGTTGACGATGTAGTCCATGCGCAACCGCGCGTCGGCGGCATAGCGCGAGGCGGGGAACTGGTCGACGAGCTGCTTGAACGACTGCCAGGCGTCGCGCGAGGCCTTCTGGTCGCGTTCGGCGAGATCCTGCCCGCCCAGGCTGCCGAGGAGCCCGAGGTTGTCGTTGAAGTTGATCACCCCGCGCAGGTAGAGCGCGTAGTCCAGTGCCGGGCTCGAGGGATTGAACTTGATGAAGCGATCGATCGTCGCCAGCGCTTGCGGGCGGTCGTTGGTCTTCCAGCGCGCGTAGGCCAGATCGAGCTGCGCCTGCTGCGACAGCAGCGTGCCTGCGCCGAGGCCCTCGACCCGCTCGAGCGCCTTGGCTGCGCGGTCGTAGTCGCCCGACAGCAGGGCGGCCCTGGCCTCTGCATACAATTTCTCCGCGCTGCGGCCGGAGAACTCGTCCTTGACGGTGGCGCAGCCGGTGGTCAGGACGACGGCGACTGCCGCGAGCAGGGTCGCCGCAAGACGGCTTGGCATGCGGGTCCGGAAACGGATCGGGTGCATCGGGGCTGTCCTTGTGCGCCGCGGTCGCGGTGCACGTGTCCTGCAGTGAAACGGCGCCGGATTATAGGAAGCCCATGAGCCGCACCCGAGAGGCGCCGGTGCCCGCCGCACCCGAGCGCTCGATCGACGACCCCGAGGCGGCAGCCGAGCCGGACAGCGGCGACGCCGAGCGGCGCGCGTTCGTCGTCGACCTCGAAGGCCATGGCCAGCGCCTGGACCGGCTGCTCGCGCAGGCGGCGCCGGAGTTCTCGCGCAGCCACCTGCAGACGCTGGTGGCCGCCGGGCATGTGCTCGTCGACGCCGCCGCCTGCACGCACAACGCGCGCAAGCTGCGCAGCGGGCAGGCGGTGCAGATCACGCTCGTGCCCACGGCCGAGAGCCGAGCCTTCACGCCGCAGCCGATGGCGCTGGCCATCGTCTACGAGGACGCGCATCTGCTGGTGATCGACAAGCCCGCGGGGCTGGTCGTGCACCCGGCCGCCGGCCACTGGAGCGGCACCCTGCTCAACGGGCTGCTGGCGCACCACGCGGGCGCGGCGCGCCTGGCGCGCGCCGGCATCGTGCACCGACTCGACAAGGACACGTCGGGCCTGATGGTGGTCGGCAAGACGCAGGAGGCGGTGACTGCGCTCTCGCGCGACATCGCCGCGCGCACCGTGCGACGCGAGTACCTGGCGATCGCCTGGGGCGAGGTGCAGGCGGCCACGCAATGCATCGACGCGCCGATCGGCCGCGATCCGGTGCAGCGCACGCGCATGGCGATCGTCGCCGCGGGCCGGTCGGCGCAGACCGTGGTCGAACGCGTGGCCGTGCGCGACGGCTTCTCGGCGCTGCGCTGCCGCCTGCACACCGGACGCACGCACCAGATCCGCGTGCACCTGTCCGCGCGCGGCCATCCGCTGGTGGCCGACGCCTTGTACGGCGGACGTGCGGCGCTCGGGCTGCAGCGCCAGGCCCTGCATGCGACGCTGCTCGCCTTCGAGCATCCGGCCAGCCGCGTGCCGATGTCGTTCCATCGCCCGCCGCCCGCGGACCTGGCCGCAGCGTGGGCGTTCGTTGCCGATCCATCGTCCGCGCTACAATGAACCACTTCGCGCCTCCAGTGGCGTCGAACGGTGGGCCGGACGAGGCTTTGGACCGCCGCTCCGGCCGCCCGGGCGCAACGCCAGTGCCTGAAGCCGTCGCCGGGCCAGCAGCGGCCCACGAGGCCGCGTCCGCAGTCGCGGCAAGGCCGATCCCGACCCGACGCCGAGATTTTGCCCCTGACCGCGCAACGCGCGGGCGCCGCTAGCCGGCAGGGCCGCAACACGGGCTGCGTCAAGCCCCCTCACCGCCGCCCGCGAAGGTGGCGTATCGACGACCGAGATGACGAGCGCCGAAGCCCAGCGCATCCTGGAAACCGCCTTGCTGTGCGCGCAGCTGCCGTTGTCGCTGCGCGAGATGCGCACGCTCTTCGACGACGAGGTCGGTGCCGACTCGCTGCGCATGCTGCTCGAGCGCATCGGTAGCGACTGGGAGGAGCGCGGCATCGAGCTGGTCGCCCTGGCCGGGGGCTGGCGCTTCCAGAGCCGGCCCGAGATGCGCGAGTACCTGGACCGGCTGCATCCCGAGAAGCCGCCGAAATATTCGCGTGCGGCGATGGAGACGCTGGCCATCGTGGCCTACAGGCAGCCGGTGACGCGAGGCGACATCGAGGACATCCGCGGCGTCACCGTCAGTTCGCAGATCGTCAAGCAGCTGGAGGATCGCGGCTGGATCGAGGCCATCGGGCACCGCGAGGCCCCCGGGCGCCCGGCGCTGTACGCGACGACGCAGCAGTTCCTCGCCGACCTGGGCCTGGCCTCCCTGGACCAGTTGCCGCCGTTGTCCGGCGAAGGGGATGCCGCGGGCTCGCAGGCGCTGTCGGCGCTCGAGGCCCAGGCCTCGTTGCTCGATGACGGCCAGGCGAGCCTGCCGCTGGAAGATGCGCCGCCGGACGGCGACCGCGCTGCCGCCGCCAGCGCTGCCACCGCCACCACCCGCACCGAGACGGCCGCGCAGGATGCGGCACGACCCGAGAACGCTTTGGCCGCCGACGCGGCCCCGCCCCTGCGGGAGGCCGCTTGCGGCGACTCGCACGACGTCCCGCCACGAACCCGTGACGAACTCCCGCCCGACGAACAGCCATGAACGTCCACGAGCCCCAAGAACCGGCACTCGACGCGGCCGAGGCCGCACCCGCAGGCGACGCCGGCAATGCGGCGCCGACCAAACCACGGCGTCGGCGCACGGTCGCCCAGGCCCAAGCCATGCCGCAAGCGCAGCCCGCAGAGTCGGACGCCCCGGTCGATCCGGCGCTGCCGGCCGTCGAGCTCGCCGCGCCCAAGCCGGTGCGCGCGCGCCGGCCGCGCAAGCCGGCGGCGAGCGAACTGGCGGCGATGCCCGAGGCTTCCCCACCCGTGACGCTGGCTGTCGCCGGCGCGTCCGGCGAGCGCCACGAGGGTGATCGCCATACGGACCGCGATGCCGCGCGCCCGGGCGACCGCCCCGGCGAGGCGGATCGCGGCTCCGATCGCGAACGCCAGGGCGAGGACGGCGGCGCCGGCGATGGCGACGAGCCGCGTACCGCGGCGGCGCCGGATGCGTCCGGCGCCGACGAAGGCCCAAGCGCGAACGCGGACGCGCCGCGCCCGAGCAGCCGGCGCAAGCGGCGTCGCAACCGACGCGACCGCGCCGAGCGTGAACCGCGTGCCGCGCGTGCCGACGCCAGCGGCGATGAGCAAGGGACAGACGCCTTTTCGGGCGAGGATGGCGAGGCGCGGGACGAGGGTGCGCGGCAGGCGCTGCCGGCCCTGCCGGCCCTGCCGGTGACCGATCCGGGCGAACTCTTCGCCCAGGTCCTCTCGGGGGCGTTCGACACCGAAGCCCCGGCCGAGGAAGGGCCGGTGGACCCGGCCGAGGCCCCGCGCCGGGTGCTGGCGCCCGAGCCCGATGCCCCCAAGCTCCACAAGGTGCTCGCGCAGGCCGGGATCGGCTCACGCCGCGACATGGAGCAATGGGTGCTCGAAGGTCGCGTCACGGTCAACGGCGAGCCGGCCCACACGGGGCAGCGCATCTCCTTCGGCGACCGCGTGGCCGTCAACGGCAAGCCGGTCAAGCTGCGTATCGCACCGCCGCCGCCGCGCGTGCTCGCCTATCACAAGCCGGCCGGCGAGGTCGTCACGCACGACGATCCGCAGCATCGCCCGACGGTGTTCCGTCGCCTGCCGCGGCTGCCGCACGGCAAGTGGCAATCGGTCGGGCGGCTGGACATCAACACCGAGGGCCTGCTGCTGTTCACCAACTCCGGCGAACTGGCCAACCAGCTCATGCATCCGCGCTTTGGCGTCGAGCGCGAGTACGCGGTGCGCTCGCTGGGGGTGCTGGAGGACGAGCAGCGCCAGCGCCTGCTGGAGGGCGTCGAGATCGACGGCCAGCGCGCGGCCTTCGTGTCGATCGAGGACGGCGGCGGCGAGGGCGTCAACCGTTGGTACCGCGTCGTCATCACCGAGGGTCGCAATCGCGAGGTGCGCCGGCTCTTCGATGCCGTGGGGCACGCGGTGAGCCGCCTGATCCGCATCCGCTACGGCTGCGTCGTGCTGCCGCGCGGCCTCAAGCGCGGCCACTGGGTCGACCTGCCCGAACCCGACGTCAAGGCCTTGCGCCGGCTCACCGGGACCGAGCGGCCGCGCGCCGATGCCCGCGCAGCCGACGAGGGCGGCGGGCGTGACCGTCGCGGGCGCCGGGGCGGCCGCGCGCGCGACGCGCGGCGCGAACCCATGCCCGACGGCCGGCGCGAGCGCGCGCCGCGCCCCGAAGGCGATGACGACGGCCCGATGAACATTCCCAATCCGCTGCAGCAGACCTACGACAAGCGCTTCATCCAGCAGGCGCGTCGGCAGCCGCGCGAGTACAGCGAGGACGGCCCGATCCCCAATCCGCTGCAGCAGACCTACGACAAGCGCGCGCTGCAACGCGAACGGTCACCCCAGCGCGAGTACAGCGAGGACGGCCCGATCCCCAACCCGCTGCAGCAGACCTACGACAAGCGCTTCGTGCAGAAGGGCGCGTCGGGCGGGTCCGGTGCGGCGGGCGGCGGCGGTCGCGGCGCGCGCACCGGGGCGCGCGGCCCCGGTGGACGTCAGCCCGATCCGATGCAGACGACGATGGGCTACCTGGGCGCCAACGCCCTGCGCGGCAAGGGCGGCAAGAATGCCAAGGCGGGCAAGGGCGGCAAGGGCGGCAAGAGCAGCCGGGGCGCAGCGGGCGGCCCGCGCGGCGGTGGCGCCAAGCGTGGCGGACGGGGCGGCAACCGGGGGGCTTGAGTGCCGGGCACGAACTAGAATTCGAAGTTTTTCAAGACCCCTTCAGGAGAATCCAGGAATGGCGATCGAACGTACCCTCTCGATCATCAAGCCCGATGCCGTGGCGAAGAACGTCATCGGCCAGATCTACGCGCGCTTCGAGGGCGCCGGGCTGAAGATCGTCGCCGCGCGCATGATCCACCTCTCGCGCGGCGAGGCCGAGGCCTTCTACGCGGTGCACAAGGGCCGCCCCTTCTTCAACGACCTCGTCCAGTTCATGATCTCCGGGCCGGTGATGGTGCAGGCGCTGGAGGGCGAGGGCGCGATCGCCAAGAACCGCGAGCTGATGGGGGCCACCGATCCGAAGAAGGCCGACAAGGGCACCATCCGCGCCGACTTCGCCGACAGCATCGACGCCAACGCCGTGCACGGCTCGGATGCAGCAGAGACGGCCGCCGTCGAGGTGGCCTTCTTCTTCCCCGGCATGAACGTCTACAGCCGCTGAGGAGCCGAGCGGCGGCGGCCTGCCGCCCCGCCCCGCCCCGCCCCATTCGTCATGAGCGCCGTCAACCTGCTCGACTTCGACCTCGACGCCCTGGCGACGTGGTGTGCAGGGCTTGGCGAGAAGCGTTTCCGGGCCCAGCAGCTCTTTCGCTGGATTCACCAGAAGGGCGAGCGCGACTTCGATCGCATGAGCGACCTCGCACGCGCGCTGCGCGAGAAGCTGGCGGGGCACGCCGAGGTGCGCGCGCTCGTGCCGGCGAGCGAGCGCCGTTCCGCCGACGGCACGGTGAAGTGGCTCTTCGACGTCGGCGGCGGCAACGCGATCGAGACCGTCTACATCCCCGAGGACGACCGCGGCACGCTGTGCATCAGCTCGCAGGCCGGCTGTGCCGTCGGCTGCCGCTTCTGTTCCACCGGCCACCAGGGCTTCAGCCGCAACCTCACGACCGGCGAGATCATCGGTCAGCTCTGGCACGCCGAGCACGCGCTGCGGCTGCAGCTCGGCCTGGCGGCCGGTGAGCGCGCGATCACCAACGTCGTGATGATGGGCATGGGCGAGCCGCTGCAGAATTACGTCGCCCTGCTGCCGGCGCTGCGCATGATGCTCGACGACCACGGCTACGGCCTCTCGCGGCGGCGCGTCACCGTCTCGACCTCGGGCATGGTGCCGATGATCGAGCGCCTGCGCGAGGACTGTCCGGTGGCGCTGGCGGTGTCGCTGCACGCAGCCGACGACGCGCTGCGCGATACGCTGGTGCCGCTCAACCGCAAGTACCCGCTGGCCGAGCTGATGCAGTCCTGCCACGACTACCTGGCGCGCGCGCCGCGCGACTTCATCACCTTCGAGTACTGCATGCTCGACGGCGTCAACGACAGCGATGCGCACGCGCGCGAGGTGATCGAGCTGGTGGCCGGCCGTTCGCGAGCTGCGGCGCCGGGCGTGCGCATTCCCTGCAAGATCAACCTGATCCCCTTCAATCCGTTTCCGCAGTCGGGGTTACGGCGCTCGCCGGACGAGCGCGTGCAGGCCTTCGCGCGCGTGCTGCAGCGGGGCGGGCTGGTGACGACGATCCGCAGGACGCGGGGCGACGACATCGACGCCGCCTGCGGCCAGTTGGCCGGGGAGGTGCGCGACCGCACCCGGGTCCACGTGCGGCTGCAGCGTCGCCGCGAAACCGAGACCGGCGCAGCCGGGCATGGCCAAGGAGTGCGTGCATGAGGCAAGGGCCAAGGTTGCAGCGTCTGCGGCATGGGATCGCGGCGGCGGGAATGGCGGCGCTTGCGCTGCTGCAGGCCGGCTGTGCCGTCTCGCCCAACGAGGGTGAGCGCGAGGTGCGCACCGAGTCGGACCAGACCGGCGCCGAGAGGCACGCGCGCGTGCGGCTCGAGCTCGCGGCGGCCTATTTCGAGCGCGGGCAGACGACGACGGCGCTGGACGAGGTCAAGCTGGCGCTGGCCGCCAAGCCCGACCTGTCCGAGGCCTTCAACCTGCGCGGCCTGATCTACGCCAGCATGGGTGAGGCCGCTCTCGCCGAGCAGAGCTTCCAGCGCGCGCTGCAGCTCGCTCCGCGCAACGGCAATGCGCTGCACAACCACGGCTGGTTCCTGTGCCAGCAGCGGCGCTTCGAGGACGCGCAGCAACGCTTCGACGCCGCCCTTGCGGCACCGGGCTATGCCGACAGCGCGCGCACGCTGATGGCGCGCGGCGTCTGCCAGGCGCGCGCGGGGCGCTGGGCCGAGGCCGAGGGCGACCTGTCGCGCGCGTTCGAGCTCGATCCGGCGAATCCGGCGATCGCCTTCGCCTTCGCCGAGATCCTCTATCAACGCGGCGAGTACGAGCGTGCGCGCTTCTACATGCGGCGCATCAACAGCCAGCCCGAGCAATCCAATGCGCAGACGCTGTGGCTGGCGGCACGCATCGAGCGACGCCTGGGCAACGTGGGCGGTGTCGAGACCCTGGGGCGTCAGTTGCGCGCGCGCTTTCCCGACGCCCCCGAGACCGCGCGCCTGCAGCGCGCCCAGTTCGACGACTGAACGATGAGCGAGCCCCTGCCCGAGATCCAGGGCACCGCAGCGCCCGAGGATGCCGCCGCCGCGGCGCCGTCGAGCGCGGGGGCGCTGCTGAAGGCGGCGCGCGAGCGCGAGGGCCTGCACCTGGCGGTGCTGGCGGCGACCATCAAGGTGACGCCGGCCAAGCTGCAGGCACTGGAGCAGGACCGCTACGACGAACTGCCCAACGCGACCTTCACGCGCGCGCTTGCGCAGTCGGTCTGCCGCAGCCTGAAGATCGACCCGCGGCCGGTGCTGGCGCTGCTGCCGCAGCCCGACGCGCCCGCGCTCGAGGCGGCGGTCGGCAAGCTCAATGCCCCGTTCCAGGAGCGCGGCGGCCGTGCCGAGGGGCTGGGCCTGACCCGCGTCAGCAAGCCGATGTTCTGGGCCGGGGGCCTGCTGCTGCTGGCGGCGCTGGTCGTCGGCCTCGTGCCCAGCTCGCTGCTCGATCGGGTGAGCGCTCCGGGGGGCGAGGCGACGCCCGCCTCCGGTCCGGCGGCAAGTGCCTTGGACGCAGGCGCGGGCGAGACGGAGGACGAGGGAGCGCACGTGGGCGCGCTTGCGGCCGATGCCGAGGGCATGGCCCCGGCAGGCGAAGCCGATGCCGCGGTCGATGCCCCGGTGCAAGCGCCGCTGTCGCTGACCCCGGGCGCGGCCACCGTTGCCGCGTCGCCGGCTGCGCCGGCCGCGGCGGCTTCGCCCGTCGACGTCGCGGCATCGGCAGCGGCCACCGCCATGACCCGGGCCGGGACCGCGGCGGCGCCCGCCGGCGGCCGGGCCGACGCGCCGCTTGTCGCGGCGGCCGGCCTGCTGATCGTGCGTGCGACGGCGCCGAGCTGGGTCGAGGTCGTCGACGCGCAGGAACGCGTGCTGATCTCGCGCGTGCTCGAGGCCGGCGAGGCCGTGCAGCTCGACGGCCGCACGCCCCTGCGGGTGCGCGTGGGCAACGCCGGGGCCACGACCCTGCTTCTGCGTGGTCAGCCGGTCGATCTCGCGCCCCACACCCGCGTCAACGTCGCGCGGCTCGAGCTGCGCTGACGCCCTGCTCCTCGATGAACGACTTTACCGATCTCTTCGTCGCCGGCAGCGCGCCGGCCCCGCGGCGCACGCGCCAGGCGCGCGTGGTCTGGGGTGCGCGCGTCGTCACCCTGGGCGGCGACGCGCCGGTGCGCGTGCAGTCGATGACCAACACGGACACCGTCGACGTCATCGCCACGGCGATCCAGGTCAAGCAGCTCGCGCAGGCGGGCTCGGAGCTGGTGCGCATCACGGTGAACACGCCGCAGGCCGCCGCCGCCGTGCCGCGCATCCGCGAGCAGCTCGACCGCATGGGCGTCGACGTGCCGCTGATCGGCGACTTCCACTACAACGGCCACCGCCTGCTGACCGAGTTCCCGGACTGCGCGCAGGCGCTCTCCAAGTACCGCATCAACCCGGGCAACGTCGGCAAGGGCGACAAGAAGGACAAGCAGTTCGCGCAGATGATCGAAGTCGCGGCGCGCCTGGGCAAGTGCGTGCGCATCGGCGTCAACTGGGGCAGCCTGGACCAGGAACTGCTGGCCGGGCTGATGGACGCCAACGCCGGCCGCGCCGAACCCTGGGACGCCAGGCAGGTGATGTACGCCGCGCTCGTGCAGTCGGCGCTGGGCTCGGCGGCGTACGCGCGCGAGCTCGGGCTGGATCCGGACCAGATCGTCATCAGCTGCAAGGTCAGCGGCGTGCAGGATCTGGTCGCCGTGTACCGGGCGCTCGCCTCGCACTGCGACTATGCGCTGCACCTCGGGCTGACGGAGGCCGGCATGGGCACCAAGGGCACGGTGGCCTCGTCGGTTGCGCTGGCGCTGCTGCTGCAGCAGGGCATCGGCGACACGATCCGCGTGAGCCTGACGCCGCAGCCCGGCGAGGCGCGCACGCAGGAGGTGATCGTGGCGCTCGAGGTGCTGCAGGCACTCGGCCTGCGCGCCTTCAACCCGAGCGTCACCGCCTGCCCCGGCTGCGGGCGCACGACGAGCACGGTGTTCCAGGAGCTGGCCAAGCGCATCGACGACCACCTGCGCGCCATGATGCCGGGCTGGCGCGAGCGCTACCCTGGCGTCGAGCGCCTGAAGATCGCCGTCATGGGCTGCATCGTCAACGGCCCCGGCGAGAGCAAGCACGCCGACATCGGCATCAGCCTGCCCGGCACCGGCGAAGTGCCGGCCGCCCCGGTCTTCATCGACGGCGAGAAGGCGATGACGCTGCGCGGCGAGCACATCGCCGAGGAGTTTCACCGCCTCGTCGAGGACTACATCGAGCGCCGTTTCGGCGCCTCCTGATCGACCCCATGGCTGAACCGATCCAGGCCGTCAAAGGCATGAACGACATCCTGCCGCCCGAGTCCGGGCGCTGGGAATGGTTCGAGGACAAGGTGCGCACGCTGATGCGCCGCTACGGCTATCTCAACGTGCGCGTGCCGATCGTCGAGCCCACGCCGCTGTTCGTGCGCGGCCTGGGCGAAGTCACCGACATCGTCGAGAAGGAGATGTATTCCTTCGTCGACAGCATGAACGGCGACCCGCTGACGCTGCGCCCCGAGGGCACGGCCGGCGTCGTGCGCGCCGCCATCGAGCACTCGATGCTCTACGAGGGCGGCAAGCGCCTCTACTACATCGGCCCGATGTTCCGCCACGAGAAGCCCCAGCGCGGGCGCTACCGGCAGTTTCACCAGGTCGGCGTGGAGGCGCTCGGCCATGGCGGCCCCGACGTCGACGCCGAGGTCATCCTGATGGCGCGCACGCTGTGGCGCGAGCTGGGCCTCGTCGACGTGCAGCTCGAGCTCAACAGCCTGGGCCAGAGCCACGAGCGCCAGGCGCACCGGCAGGCGCTCGTGGCCTACCTGCAGGCGTACGAGGGCGAGCTCGACGCCGAGGCGCGGCGGCGCCTGCACAGCAACCCGCTGCGCATCCTCGACACCAAGAACCCGGCCATGCAGGCCCTCGTCGAAGGCGCGCCGCGGCTGATGGACTTCCTCGGCGAAGCGTCGCTTGCGCACTTCGACGCCGTGCGCGCGGTGCTCGACGCCGTCGGCCAGCCCTATCGCCTCAACCCGCGCCTGGTGCGCGGCATGGACTACTACAACCTCACCGTCTTCGAGTGGACGACGACGCAGCTCGGCGCGCAGGGCACGATCTGCGGCGGCGGACGCTACGACGGCCTGTTCGAGCTCATCGGCGGCAAGCCTGCGCCGGCCGTCGGCTGGGGCATGGGCATCGAGCGCGTGCTCGACCTGCTGCAGCAGCAGGGCCTGGTGCCCCCGCGCCCGGCGCCCGCGGCCTACGCCGTGGTGCCCGATGCGTCGGCGCTGCCGCGCGCCGTGGCCTGCATCGAGGCGCTGCGCGCGGCGGGCGTCAGCGTGCTGATGCACGCCGGCGGCAGGGAAGGCCCGGGCAGCATGAAGTCGCAGTTCAAGCGTGCCGACGCCAGCGGTGCGCGCTGGGCCCTGGTCTTCGGCGGCGACGAGCTCGCCGCCGGCGAGGTCTCGCTGAAGCCACTTCGCGACGCCATGGCCCAACAGGTGCGGCGCACGCTCGGCGCCGAGGCGAGCTGGGCGGGCGAACTGCTCCACGCATAATCACGCGCTTGCCCGCGTGTCCCGGCGGCGCTGCGTCCGCCGGGCACCTCGCGCCGATTCGCGCTGCGCCGATTCACCCGCACCCCGCCTTGCCCCATGGCCACCTCTCTCGACTTGCAGGAACAAGAACAGCTCGACGCGCTGAAGGCGTTCTGGAAGCAGTACGGCAACCTGATCACCTGGGTCCTCATCCTCGCGCTTGGCGGCTTCGCGGGCTGGAACGGCTGGAACTGGTGGCAGCGCGAGCAGGCGACCAAGGCGAGCGCGATGTTCGAGGAGCTCGACCGCGCGGCCAGCGTCGGCGACGCCGCCAAGGTGGCGCGCGTCTTCGCCGACCTGAAGGAGCGCTACGCCGGCACCGTGTTCGCGCCGCAGGGTGCGCTCGCGGCGGCCCGGCTGCAGCTCGAGAAGGGCGACAACGAAGGCGCGCGCGCAGCGCTGGCGTGGGCGGCGGCGAACGCCTCGGACGAAGAGTACCGCACGCTGGCCCGGCTGCGGCTGGCGGCCGTGCTCCTGCAGGCCAGGCAGTACGACGAGGCGCTGGCCGAGCTCGCGCAGGCCAAGGCACCCTCCTTCGAGGCGCTGGTGGCCGACCGGCGCGGTGACGTCCTGCTGGCGCAGGGCAAGCGCGGCGAGGCGCGCAGCGCCTACGAGGCCGCCTGGGCGGCGATGGACCGCAAGCTCGACTACAGGCGCCTGGTCGAGGCCAAGCTGGTCTCGCTGGGTGGCAATCCCCAGGCGGCGGATGCCGCGGCGCCGGGAGCGGGCCGATGAGGGCAGGCGGATCCACCAGGGCGCATCCGCCGCGCGCCGCAGGCGCCTTCGTCATCGCGCTGACGGCCCTGCTGCTGGCCGCGTGCGCCAGCGACAGGCCCAAGCCCGCGCCGCTGCAGGCCTACACGGCGAGCCTGGCGGTGCGGCCGCTGTGGTCGACGCAGCTTGGCGGCGTCGACTTCCCGCTCGCGCTGGCGGTGCACAAGGAGCAGGTGGTGGCGGCTTCGTCGGCCGGGAGCATCGTCGCGCTCGACGTGCAGACGGGTTTCCCGCTGTGGCGCGCGCAGGCCGACGCGGCGCTGACCGCTGGCGTCGGCAGCGACGGACGCTTCACCGCGGTCGTCACGCGCAACAACGAAGTGGCCGCCTTCGAAGCGGGCAGGCTGCTGTGGAAGCAGCGCGTCCCGGCCACCGTCGTGACGCCGCCGCTGGTGGCCGGCGAGCGCGTCTTCGTGCTCGCCGTGGACCGCAGCGTGCACGCCTTCGACGCGCTGGACGGTCGCCGGCTGTGGCGCCACCAGCGGCCGGGCGACGCGCTCACGCTGGCGCAGCCGGGGGTGCTGATGGCCGCGCACAACCAGATCATCGTCGGCCAGGGCGGACGCATGCTGGCGCTGGACGCGCTGCGCGGCAGCGTCAACTGGGATGTGGCCGTGGGCACGCCGCGCGGCACGAACGAGGTCGAGCGGCTCGCCGACCTCGTCGGGCCGGCGTCGCGACAGGGCGAACGCGCCTGCGTGCGCGCCTTCCAGAATGCCGTGGGATGTGTCGACCTCTCCCGCGGTGCGCTGTTGTGGGCGCGTCATGCCGGCGGCGCCAAGGCGGTGGGGGCCGACGCCGAGCGCGTTTTCGGCGGCGACGCGAGCGATCGCCTGACGGCGTGGAGCGCCACGGGCGGCGAGCTCGCCTGGAGCAACGAAACGCTGCTGCATCGCGGCCTCAGTGGCGCGCTGGCGCTCGGCAGCTCGGTCGTCTTCGGCGACAGCGAGGGCTACCTGCACTTCCTCGCCGCCGCCGACGGCAGCCTGCAGTTGCGCCTTGCCACCGACGGCAAGGCGATCGTTGGCACGCCGACTCGGGTGGGCGACGTGCTGCTCGTCACCACGCGCGGGGGCGGGCTGTTCGCCTTCCGCACTCCTTGAGCGCGGCGCGGCGATGAAGCCCGTCATCGCGCTCGTCGGGCGGGCCAACGTCGGCAAGTCGACGCTCTTCAATCGCATCACGCGCTCGCGCGATGCGATCGTGGCGGACTTTCCCGGCCTCACGCGCGACCGCCACTATGGCGACGCCCACGTGGGCGGGTGCGAGTTCATCGTCGTCGACACCGGCGGCTTCGAGCCCGACAAGCCCAGCGGCGTCGTCGCCGAGATGGCGCGGCAAACCCGTCAGGCGGTGGCCGAGGCCGATGCGGTGATCTTCGTCACCGACTTGCGCAGCGGCGTCGCCGGCCAGGATCACGATATCGCGCGCTACCTGCGCAGCTGCGGCAAGAAGGTGGTGCTGGCGGTCAACAAGGCCGAGGGCATGGCCGATTCGCCGCAACTGGCGGAGTTCCACGAACTGGGCATCGGCATGCCGCATCCGGTGTCGGCGGCGCACGGGCAGGGCGTGCGCAGCCTGCTCGAGGCCGCGCTCGAGGGCCGCGTCGACGTCGCCGAGCCCGAGGAGGGCGGGGAGGGCGCGGGCGATGGCCCCATCCGGCTGGCCGTGGCGGGACGCCCCAACGTCGGCAAGTCGACGCTGATCAACGCCTGGCTCGGCGAAGAGCGGCTGGTCGCCTTCGACCAGCCGGGGACGACGCGAGACGCCATCCACGTGCCCTTCGAGCGCGACGGCCGGCGTTTCGAGCTCATCGACACCGCCGGACTGCGGCGCAAGGGGCGGGTGTTCGAGTCGGTCGAGAAGTTCTCCATCGTGAAGACCCTGCAGGCGATCGCCGATGCGCACGTTGTCGTGCTGCTGCTCGACGCCACCCAGGGCGTGAGCGATCAGGACGCGCACATCGCCGGCTACATCCTCGACTCGGGCCGCGCCGTGGTGCTGGCGGTGAACAAGTGGGACGCCACCGACGACTACCAGCGCCAACTCGTCGAGCGATCGATCGAGAGCCGGCTGGCGTTCCTGAAGTACGCGCCGGTGGTGCAGGTCTCGGCCATCCGTCGCCAGGGCCTGTCCGCGCTCTGGAAGGCGATCGCCCAGGCGCACGCCTCGGCCACCGCGAAGCTGCCCACGCCGGTGCTCACGCGTCTGCTGCACGAGGCGGTGCAGCACCAGCCGCCGCGGCGCGCCGGACGCTTCCGGCCCAAGCTGCGCTATGCGCACCAGGGGGGCATGAACCCGCCACGGGTCGTGATCCACGGCAACAACCTCGAGCATGTGACCGATGCCTACCGGCGCTACCTGGAGGGCTGCGTGCGCGCGCACTTCAAGCTCGTGGGCACGCCGCTGCGCATCGAGATGCGCAGCGGCCGCAACCCCTTCGACGACGCCTGAGGACCGGCCGGCGCGTGTCGGCGCCCACCGAGGGTCCACCCGGACGCCTTTGCCGCGCCGCGAACGCGCGCCGAGGCGCTGTGATAAGGTGGAATGCTTCACAAAGTCATCACGGAGCATATCGTGAGCAACAAAGGCCAACTCCTGCAGGATCCCTTTCTCAACCTGCTTCGCAAGGAGCACGTTCCGGTTTCCATCTACCTCATCAACGGCATCAAGCTGCAAGGCCACATCGAATCCTTCGACCAGTACGTGGTCCTGCTGCGCAACACCGTCACGCAGATGGTCTACAAGCACGCGATCTCCACCGTGGTTCCCGGTCGCGCGGTGAACTTCCACGCCAACGAGGCGCCGGACGCCGCGTGAGCGCGCAGGGCCGCTCCCAAGCGCTCACCCCGGAGCGCGCAGTGCGCAGGGCTGCTTCGTGAGCGCGGCAACCTCCCACGCGCCGGTCGACCGCGCCGCGAGTCGGGGCAGCCCGAAGGCGAGCGAAGTCGATGACAACGCGCTGCGCGCCGTGCTGGTGGGCGTGGACCTGGGGGCGTCCGGACCCTTTTTCGACGCCAGCCTGGACGAGCTCGCGCAGCTGGCCGAATCGGCCGGGGACACCGTCGCCGCACGCGTCGTCGTGCGGCGCAAGGCGCCCGATGCGGCGCTCTTCGTCGGCCGCGGCAAGGCCGACGAGATCAAGGCCCTGCTGGCCGAGACGGCCGCGCACGGCGTCATCTTCGATCAGGCGCTGAGCCCGGCGCAGCAGCGCAACCTCGAGCTGCACCTGGGCGTGCCGGTGGCCGATCGCACCGCATTGATCCTCGACATCTTCGCGCAGCGCGCGCAGAGCCACGAGGGCAAGCTGCAGGTGGAGCTGGCGCGGCTGCAGTACCAGGCCACGCGCCTCGTGCGCCGTTGGTCGCACCTGGAGCGCCAGCGCGGCGGCATCGGCACCCGTGGTGGCCCGGGCGAGGCGCAGATCGAGCTCGACCGACGCATGATCGGCGATCGCATCAAGGCGGTGAAGGAGCGCCTCGTGCGCGTCAAGCGCCAGCGCGGCACCCAGCGCCGCGCGCGCGAACGCCGCGGCGTCTTCCGCGTCTCCATCGTCGGCTACACCAACGCCGGCAAGTCGACGCTCTTCAACGCGCTCGTGAAGGCGCGCGCCTTCGCCGCCGACCAGCTCTTCGCCACGCTGGATACGACGACGCGCTCGCTGTGGCTGCAGGATGCCGGCTGCTCGGTGTCGCTGTCGGACACCGTGGGCTTCATCCGGGATCTGCCGCACAAGCTGGTCGAGGCCTTCGAGGCCACGCTGCAGGAGGCCGCCGACGCCGATCTGCTGCTGCACGTGATGGACGTGGCCAGCCCGAGTGCCGCGGAGCAGCGCGGCGACGTCGAGCGAGTGCTCGAGGAGATCGGCGCCGGCGACGTGCCGCAGGTCTGGGTGTGCAACAAGGTCGATCTGCTGGACGAGGGCCAGTGTCCGCGCGCGGCAGCCGACTGGGTCGAAGTCCGTCCGGGCCTGCGCCGGCCGCGCGTGTTCGTGAGCGCGCGCGACGGGCAGGGCCTGGATGCGCTGCGGCGGGTGATCGCGGCGGCGGCCTCCGGGCGCTTGAATGCGGACGCCGGCACCCCACCTGACGTCGTGGTCGCGGCGACGGCCGACCCCCTGGCGCTGGCCGATGCCGTCGTGGGGGACAATCGACCGCTTCGCGCGACCCGCTGACACCCGAGCCTGCCCGTGTGCCTATCGCCGTCCGGGCTTCGTCCCGGCGGCATTCAACACCATGCGACACCCCGAACCATTTCCGACCCTGAAGGCGCGTCTGAGCGAATGCGCGAGCGCCGCCGCTGCGCTGGCGCGCGGCCTGCTGCGCCGCCCAGGCGGCGAGCGGGCTGCCGATACGCTGATCCTGAGCGGCGGCCGCAATGAAGGCCCGCCTGATCTCGACGAGTTGTGGCGTGACTTCAACCGCAAGCTCAGCGGCCTCTTCGGCAGTCGCGGTGGCGGCAGTGGCGGGGGCAATCCGCCGCCGGGCCGTGGGGGCGGGCCCTCGTCCTTCCAGCCGGACATGAAAAGCGCAGGGATCGGCCTGGGGCTGATCGGCGCCGTCGTCGTGCTGGGCTGGCTCGGCAGCGGCTTCTTCATCGTCCAGGAAGGCCAGCAGGCCGTGGTGACGGCCTTCGGCAAGTACAGCCACACGGTCGACGCCGGCTTCCAGTGGCGCCTGCCCTACCCTTTCCAGGCGCACGAGACGGTCTCGGTGACGCAATTGCGCTCGATCGAAGTCGGCCGCAACGCGGTCGTGCAGGCCACCGGCCTGCGTGACTCGTCGATGCTCACGCAGGACGAGAACATCATCGACATCCGCTTCACGGTGCAGTACCGGCTGAGCGACGCGCGCGACTACCTGTTCGAGAACCGCAACCCGGACGACGCGGTGCTGCAGGCGGCCGAGTCGGCGGTGCGCGAGATCGTCGGCCGCAGCAAGGTGGACTCGGTGCTCTACGAGGCGCGCGACGCCATCGCCGCCGACCTCGTGAAGTCGATCCAGTCGCAGCTCGACCGGCTCAAGGCCGGGGTCATCGTCGCCAACGTCAATGTGCAGAACGTGCAGGTGCCCGACCAGGTGCAGGCGGCGTTCAACGACGCCGTCAAGGCCGGAGCCGACCGCGACCGCTTCAAGAACGAGGGCCAGGCCTACGCCAGCGACATCGTGCCCAAGGCGCGCGGAACGGCCTCGCGCCTGCTCGAGGAGGCCGAGGGCTACCGGGCGCGCGTGATCGCGCAGGCCGAGGGCGATGCGCAGCGCTTTCGCTCGGTGCTGACCGAATACCAGCGTGCCCCGGTGGTGACGCGCGACCGCCTCTACCTCGAGACGATGCAGCAGATCTACTCCAGCGTGACCAAGCTGATGGTCGACAGCCGCGCCGGCTCCAACCTGCTCTACCTGCCGCTGGACCGGCTGCTGCAGGGCGGCCTGGCCGCACCCGCGGCGGCGGCGGTGACGCCGCCCGCGGCCGAGGCGCCGCTCGTCATCCCGAGCGACGTGCGCTCGCGCGACAACGCCCGCAGTCGCGACCGCGAAGGCCGCTGAACGCAACCCATCCCCGTCATGAATCGCATCGGACTCATCGTCGGCGCCGCCGTCATTGCCCTCATGGTCGCGTCGTCGACGCTCTTCATCGTCGACCAGCGCCAGCTCGCCGCCGTCTACGCGCTGGGCGAGATCAAGGAGGTCATCACCGAACCCGGGCTGAAGGTGAAGATGCCGCCGCCGTTCCAAAACGTCGTGTTCCTGGACAAGCGCATCCAGACGCTGGACAGCCCGGAGACGCGGCCCATCTTCACTGCCGAGAAGAAGAGCCTGGTGATCGACTGGCTCATCAAGTGGCGCATCGCCGAGTCGCGGCAGTTCATCCGCACCAACGGCACCGATATCCGCAACCTCGAGAGCCGGCTCAGCCCCGTCGTGCAGGCGGCATTCAACGAGGAGATCACCAAGCGCGACGTCGGTGCCGTGCTCTCGGGCGAGCGCGACAAGATCATGCAGGACGTGCGCAGCCGCCTCGCCGACGAGGCCAAGTCCTTCGGCATCGAGATCGTCGACGTGCGCATCAAGCGCGTGGACTTCGTTGCCGACATCACCGACTCGGTCTACCGCCGCATGGAGTCCGAGCGCAAGAAGGTCGCCAACGAACTGCGCTCCGAAGGCGCGGCCGAGGGCGAGAAGATCCGCGCCGACGCCGATCGCCAGCGCGAGGTGATCATCGCCGAGGCCTACCGCGACGCGCAGAAGATCAAGGGCGAGGGCGACGGCAAGGCCTCGGCCCTGTACGCCGACGCCTTCGGGCGCGACCCCCAGTTCGCGCAGTTCTATCGCAGCCTCGAGGCCTACCGTGCGACCTTCCGCAGCAAGTCCGACATCATGGTGATCGATCCGGGCAACGAGTTCTTCAAGGCCATGCGCGGCAGCGGCGAGACCGCGCCGCGGCGCTGAGCGGGAGCGTGTCGCGGCGATGGCCGACTGGCTGCTGGGCGCCTTCGCGCTGATGCTCGTGCTCGAGGGCCTGTTGCCCTTCTTCAGCCCGCAGGCCTGGCGTCAGGTGTTCGAGCGCGCGCTGCGCATGAGCGACGGCCAGATCCGCTTCATCGGCCTCGCCAGCATGCTGTCGGGCCTGCTGCTGCTGGCGATCTGGCATTGAGTGCGACCGCGCCGGGCCTGTGCAGCGGCGCCGGTAGAATGCCGTTTTCAACCCGGGTGCGCTTTTCATGCTCTCTGCGTGGCTCCTGCCCGAGCACATTGCCGACGTCCTGCCTGCCGAGGCCGCGCGCATCGAGGAGCTCAGACGCAACCTGCTCGACCGCGCGCGTGGCTGCGGCTTCGAGCTTGTCATCCCGCCGCTGCTGGAGCATCTGGAATCGCTGCTCTCGGGCACCGGGCGTGAGCTGGACCTGCGCACCTTCAAGCTCGTCGATCAGTTGAGCGGACACATGCTCGGCCTGCGTGCCGACACGACGCCGCAGGCCGCTCGCATCGACGCCCACCTGCTCAACCGGGAGGGCGTGACGCGCCTGTGCTATTGCGGCCCGGTGCTGCATACGCGCCCGCAGGGGCTGCGCGCCAGCCGCGAGCCGCTGCAGTTCGGGGCCGAGATCTTCGGCCATGCCGGGCTGGAAGCCGATCTCGAGGCGCAGGAGTTGGCGCTGGAGGCGCTGCGCGGGGCTGGTGTGCGCGAGCTGGTCATCGATCTCGCCGACGCACGCCTGCTGCGCGGCGTGCTGGCCGGCGTGCCGATGGACGCGGCACAGCTGCAGGAGATCGCGCTGGCGCTGTGCGAGAAGGACGCCTCCGCCGTCGCCTGCCTGGCTGGCGCCGCACCCAAGGCGACGCGGCATGCCCTGCAGGCACTGCTCGGGCTGTATGGCGGGCAGGAAGTGCTGGCCGCGGCCGCGCGCGAGCTACCCGCCGAACGTCCGCTGGTGCGCCAGGCGCTGGAGGATCTGGGGTGGCTGGCGACGAGGCTGCGCGCGGCGGATCCTGAGCTGAAGATCGGCTTCGACCTCTCGGACATGAGCGGCTACGCCTACTACAGTGGCCCGCGCTTTGCGTTGTACGGCGGCGGCTTCGGCGACGCGCTGGCGCGCGGAGGGCGCTACGACGAGGTCGGCGCGGTGTTCGGGCGCAACCGGCCCGCGGTCGGATTCAGCCTCGACCTGAAGGCCCTGGCCGCGCTTGCGCGGCCGCAGGAGCCGGCCGCTGCCATCCTGGCGCCCTGGAGCGAGGACGCGGCGCTGCGCACCGCCGTGCGTCGCCTGCGCGAGGCCGGCGAGGTGGTGGTGTTCGCACTGCCCGGCCACGCGGACGAGGGCCAGGCGCCGTCGTTCGACCGCGAGCTGGCGCTGGCCGCCGGGCGTTGGGTGGTGCGCTCGCGCGCGCCCGTCGAGCCGGCGCGGAGCTGAACGTGACTATGGACTCTCGAAGGAGCAGCATGCAGATCGCACACCGGGCAGGCCCGGGTCGCAACGTCGTCGTCGTCGGCACGCAGTGGGGCGACGAGGGCAAGGGCAAGGTCGTCGACTGGCTGACCGACCACGCGCAGGGCGTGGTGCGCTTCCAGGGGGGGCACAACGCCGGCCACACGCTGGTCATCGGCGGCCGCAAGACGGCGCTGCAGCTCGTGCCCTCGGGCGTCATGCGCGAAGGCGTGGCGTGCTGGATCGGCAACGGCGTGGTCGTCGATCCGGTGCACCTGATTTCCGAGATCGAGCGCCTGGAGGTGCTCGGCATCGACGTCCGTTCGCGCCTTTTCCTGAGCGAATCCTGTCCGCTGATCCTGCCGCTGCACGTCGAGGTCGACCGTGCGCGCGAGATGCGGCGCGATCATTCCGGTGCCGGCAAGATCGGCACTACCGGCAAGGGCATCGGCCCGGCCTACGAGGACAAGGTGGCACGCCGCGCCGTGCGCGTGCAGGATCTCGCGCATCCGCAGCGTTTCGAGTCGCGGCTGCGCGAGCTGGCCGAGCACCACAACGCGGAGCTCGTGCGTCTGGGGGCCGCGCCCGTGAACGTGGCGGAGGTGTTCGAGGCGACGATGCGCGCCGCCGAGCAGCTGCGCCCGCTGATGGCCGACGTCGGCTACCGTATCCACCAGGCCCATCGCGACGGCGCCAACCTGCTCTTCGAGGGCGCGCAGGGCACGCTGCTGGACGTCGACCACGGCACCTATCCCTTCGTCACCTCGAGCAACTGCGTCTCGGGCAGCGCCGCCGCCGGCTCGGGTGTCGGGCCGGGGATGCTGCACTACATCCTGGGCATCACCAAGGCCTACACCACGCGCGTGGGCAGCGGTCCGTTTCCGACCGAACTGCCGATCGACCAGGAAGGCTCGGTGGGCCACCATCTCTCGGTCGTCGGGCAGGAGCGCGGCACCGTCACCGGTCGCGCGCGCCGCTGCGGCTGGCTGGATGCCGCAGCGCTCAAGCGCGCGATCATCATCAACGGCGTCTCCGGGCTGTGCATCACCAAGCTCGACGTGCTCGACGGCCTGCCGGAGATCAAGATCGGCGTCGGCTACGAGCTCGACGGCCGCCGCCTCGACATCCTGCCCCTGGACGCCGACGAGATCGCCGCGTGCAAGCCGGTGTTCGAGACGCTGCCCGGCTGGAGTCAGAGCACGGCAGGCCTCACCAACTGGGAGCAGCTGCCGCTCAATGCCCGGCGCTACCTGGAGCGCGTGCAGACGCTCATCGAGGCGCCGATCGACATGGTGTCCACCGGCCCGGATCGCGTGCACACCATCTTGCTGCGCCACCCTTTCCGCGCCTGAGCGCACGCGACGACGCCGAACGGCGGCGGCACCACCCGGACCACGAGGAAACCCATGCTCACCGACGACGGCAAGCACCTGTACGTATCCTGGGACGAATACCATCTGCTGATCGAGCGTCTGGCGCTCAAGGTGCACGCCTCGGCCTGGGCGTTCGATCAGATCCTCTGCCTGGCGCGCGGCGGCATGCGGCCGGGCGACGTGCTCTCGCGCGTGTTCGACAAGCCGCTGGCGATCATGTCGACGAGTTCCTATCGCTCGGACGCCGGTACCATCCAGGGGCGTCTGGACATGGCCAAGTACATCACCATGCCCAAGGGCGAACTGGCGGGTCGCGTGTTGCTCGTCGATGACCTGGCCGATACCGGCGTGACGCTGCGCGCAGTGGTCGAGCGGCTGCGCGGCATGCCGGCGATCCGCGAACTGCGCTGTGCCGTGCTGTGGGTCAAGGGCGTTTCGAGCTACACGCCCGACTACTTCTGCGAGACGCTGCCGACGAGCCCCTGGATCCACCAGCCGTTCGAGGAGTACGACAACCTGCGCCCGGACGGACTGGCGCGCAAGTTCACCGTCTGAACGCGGGTGACCGCCGAGGACCCCGCAACGACGGGAAAGGCCCCCAAGGGGTTGGTCGCGAGGAGCCGGTCACGAAGGAACCGGCCACGAAAAAGCCGGCATCGTGTGCCGGCCTTTGCTGCAGCGGACCGTTTGCGGTCCGTGCGTTGATCTGGTGCCCAGGAGAGGACACCGGAAATCGTTGCGGATCAAGTGCTTGCGTTGATCGGCGGGGCCGTCTCGGGGCCGGACGGCTGAATTGAACGGTCCTGCCGCCACCGCAGGACATCGGCCTTGCGCCAGCGCCGGCCGGTCCGCCGCGGCAATTCGCCGCGCCCCTCCATCCGCAATACGGTCCGCTCGCTCACGCCGAGGTGGGCCGCCACATCTGCCACGCCCCATTCTGCGCCGGTGGCGCCGGCTTGGCGCAAGAGCGCTCGCTCGACGGCCGCAGTGCACGCGCGCTCGACAAGGCGTTCGAGGTCGGCGGCCGTGATCGTGATGGGCGTCTCGGCCATCACCACGTCTCCCCCCGCACCGGCGCCTCAGGGTAGGGCTCAAGACCGTAGTGCTCGGCCAGGAACATCGCGCGCCAAGCGGCCATCAGGACATCTCCGCCGTCCCGTCGCGCTTCGCGGGTCCAAGCAGGTGCAGCAGTTGCTCGCGCGACAGCCGCGCCGGCTGACCGCGCAGCAGGTTGGCATGCAGCGTCTCAGGGTCGCGCAACTTGCGCCACTCGTCGAGTTCGGCGCGGCAGGCCTGCAGCGGCGTCGGCTCTGGCGGCTTGCGATTTCCGGCAGCATCGAACCCATCTGGCGTGCACGTCGGGCATTGCTGCCAGTGCTCGCATTCGCATCGTTGCGTCATGAGCCTTCTCCTGCATTTGGCCTAATTCGCGTTAGGCGCCCGCATGCACTGTCGCCACGCACAGAACCTCGTTCTCGGGGTTCTTCAGCCTGTCGGCAAGGTAGGTGGCGTTCAAAGAGTTTGCGTAGCGGTGCGCCTCCAGTTCGTCATGGAAAGGCACCACGTCATCCGGGCCTGCCACATGCACCGTGAATCGCGGCTTGTCTGCCGCGAGCGTGGCGCCACCAGCCGGCCCGCACAGGGCGTAGCACAGGTTCAGCACCAGCGCGTCGGGGTCGAAGTCCATCTCTGTGCCGCACATCGTGGCGCCGCGCACGGCGTAGCGGCCGGCAGCGGTCACGGCCTGACGCTGCGCGTTGGTCAAGATCGGCTGCGGCGTTTCCGCGTAGTCGTCGCGCGTGCTGTCCCACTCGCCACGCGGCGCGTACAGCCAGTGGTCTTTCTGCAGCGGCCAGCTTGCGGTGGCAAACGCGCTGCCATCCGGCAGAACAGTAACTTGGTTGTCCATCATCAATCCTTTGTCGGGCGCGCTTCGTGGGTAGGCGCCTAACCCGTCTTTCAAGCGGACCGAGTACGGCCGCTTAAATCTGCGTTGGGCGTCTTGCTGTCGTCGAAGCCGTGCTCCACGGCCCGCCAGTCGCCGCGCCTCGCTTCGCGCATATCCAACGCGCGGAACTCGGCCGTGCGCTGGAGGCGGAACTTGCGAGCCTTGTGCACGTCGGCGGTCAGGGTCATGTTCACTTGGCACTCCATATAGAGCCCTGTGGACTGCCCTTTGCGGTCGAAGTTCTCCACGAGCCACCAGTACGTCATGCGTCGATTCCTTCCACCCACCACGTATGGCCGCAGTGGTGGCACTTGTACTGGTAGTCCTCCCAGCCGCCGCACGAGCTTTCCCACTCGCGCATGCTCACCGCGTGCACGCCGCACTTGCGGCAAGGCACGTCGGGCTGGGTCTTGAACTCGGCGAACTCGCCTTGGCTGTCTGACATCGGTGCTGTGTGCATAGTCTTCCTCGCTCCGGGCGGCAGCCGCCCAACAGTGCGCTCAAGCGGACCCAGGCCGGCGGGCAACGCTCAAGCATTCCTTGACAGTTCATCTGCGCCGGCCCGGTCCGCTTAGCTCTGCGTTAGGCGTCATTCCGCCACCGTGGGTCTGTCGCCGGGTCAAGCGGGCCACCGGGCGCATACATCGCTTCAAACTCGTCATCCCACGGCACGAAGGTCCGCGTCGGGTCGTGCATGGCCCAGGCGCCGCCGCAGCGGTCGCACGCCACCTTGCGCGATCCTGGGTTCATCGCGCGCACCACGCGGTAATCGTGGCCCGCCACCATGCACGCGAGACGCCTAACCCCTCGCTCAAGCGGAGCCCAAACGGCAGCCAACAGTGTTTGCATCTTCCTACTCCTTCGGCGCCGTTTGGCCCCGCTTAGCTCGAACGTTATGCGCCTGCCTCGCTATCGACAGCAGCAGGTCGCGGAAAGGGTCTGGCGTGGCGTTGCGAATCGCGGTCTTGTTCTTCCCGCCAACCATCGCCACCACGCCGATGCGCCTGGCCTTTTCGTAGCCGTAGCGCTCGATCATCCAGGCGGGCAGGCGCTGCTCGCCCTTCGTCCAGTTCAGTTGCGGCAGCTCGGCCAAGTTCAGCCCAGCGGCCAGCAACCATGTCGGCTTGCGGCTGGCGTGCCCGTAGTGGCCCTGCTCCACGTAGCAAACTGCGCAGCCGTTCGCCCAGTCTGTCTGCCAGCCCTGGCCGGCGGTCGGTTTCAGCAGCCCGAAAGCATCCCACGCTTTGCTATGCGCCGGGTGCTCAAGCACGCCGCCCCAGCGCAGCACCGCATGCAGCGCTTTCTCGAAACACCCGCCGTCGTCGCCCAGCTTGTACTGGTGTGGCTTGCGCGTGCTGCCGTGCCAGAACCGACCCCAGCGCTGGCATGGCGGGTGCGCCACCACCGGGTGAGGGCCTGCGTAGGTGCGCGCATCGCGGGCTTCGTCCCACGGGTCAACGCCTGGCGCGCCCACATAGCAGCCCTTCGGCTCAACGTAGAGGGCTGCCACGGTGCGTAAGCACTCCACCGGGCGCATAACAGGTCGTTGCAGCGGAGAGCCAACGGCATCCGCCAGGGGGGTTTCTTCAAGCATGGTCACGCCGTTGGCTCCCGCTGAACTCGCACGTTGGGCCGCGGTGATCCAATCTCGCAGCTTGCGATCCTCCCATGAGGGTGCCAGTACGGCGGGCGAGGTCTGACAAGCCTTGTCCCTTCGCTAGATGGCAGCCAGCGCATCGCATGACCATCCATGACCAAGCTGTGATCCTGCTCGATTTGGTCAACATCAACGCTCAATACCTTGCCGTGCCCATGCGCTGATTTCTTCCCTACATAGCGCACCTCGCGCAATATGCGGCGCATTTCTTTCCCGTTTCCGTTGGCATACGCCACCATCTGGGTGCATAGCAATAACGGGAGTGGTGTTTGCCAGTCCCGATACTGGCCATTTTGCAGATTCGGGCTTCCGGTTGTCACGTCGATACGCGATTGGCGAAGGCGCTTGCGCCAGTGCCACAGCCCCTCGCTTTGGGGCCCGGTCGGAAACAGTGCGGAAGCTCGCCAGATCCAGGTGTCGCCCGATGTCTCGCGCATGAGCGGCAATTGCACGTCTTGCGGGATGCCACTTCGGTCGAGGCCGCGAATACCTTGCCGTGGGCCAAGCACCCATGCCAGCAATCCGTCAAGCATGGTTGGCTCGTTCGGGTCGTAATACACGCCCGTACCGTCAAGGTGAAATGTGATCCTGAAATTCATTGGATGACTCCTGCTATTTTTAAACGCTGATACACCTGCGGGTAATGGCGGCGAACGATTTCCACAGCTCCCCATCGGTCAAAAGCACTGTCGTAGACCCATGAGACGCGGGTGGTATCGCGTTCCTGGTCGGTGGCCCTGTCATAAATCGGGTGTAACGGCAGCGCATGCTCGTGGATGTAGGCAAACACATCGGCGGACGACCATTTGCGCATCGGCCAAGCGATGAGGCATCCGTATCTCTTGCTTGCGTGGATAGGCCCATGCTTGGCGATGACGATTCGACGGGTTTTGCTTTCCGACGAACGCAAGCCAACGAACTCGGCCACCGCGTCAATCGATTGCAGCGCCGCGCGAACCGGGCCGACGATGGCGCGGTTGGTATCTGCGCCTGCCAAATCTAGGGAGATGGCATCGCCTTTCGCGATGGTCATGGGTAGGCCGTACTTCTCGCACATTCCCCGCACCAGCGGCATGGCTTCTGGCGTCTCCAGGCCGCTGTCGTTGTAGATCACGTGGGGGTGCACGTGTTGCGCAACCATGTGCAGCATGGCGATGCTGTCCTTCCCGCCGCTGACGCCTATGGCCACCACTCCGCCGGCTGCGCGGCAGATGGTCTCTTGAATAATGTCGTGGGCATCGTCCTGTACCGCGCGATAACGCGCGGCGTTCGTAATGCGGTAGAGCTTATCTCGCATCAGAATAGGCTTCCTGTTTCGCCCCGCACTGACTGTGCAGGCATCGGCGTGATGCTGCGCAATTCCATCAGCTCATCCGCGCTCGGCAGCAGGTAAACGCAGAACTGATACAGCGCCGATTCGATGCGTGGCCGTGACCAGTGCTGATAATCCAGAGCCTTCGACACGCCTACTTTGCCGACCAGATGCGGCTCCATCTCACCCGTTTCTAGCACCGGGCGCGGAATGCCTGCATCCTGATAGCGGCGCAAGGCATCCCACACGCCTTGCAACGCAACCCTGTCCGTGCAATCCACGCGCACGGATTCCCACAGCCAGACATTGCTGTCCCCGGTGTTAACGGGCGCACGCAGACCACCATGCTTTTTATAGCTGGTGGTGACGTATCCAGCCCACGGTGATTCAGGAGCGGGGCCAAACACAGCATCGCGCACGCCTTGCCGTGTCAGCGACTCGAAGTGGTCGGCGGTGCACCGCCAGCTGCTCATTCGTTCCGGGCAGTACCGCCGCGTCTTGCCGTTGCGCAATTCGCCTGCGGTGAAGGCATCCCACACATGTGTTCCTATGCGCTCGCTATCCGGCAACGCCAGAAGTTCGAGATCGGTGAAGCTCGGCCCCAGTAAGTGCTTGCGAGCGATGGTGTCGCCCACATCGCCCGTGATGCAGCACAAGCCCGGCACGGGCAGCTCCGGATATGGCTCTGGCCGATACGTGACGTGGCGGCGAAACGCCTCAGCCAAAAAGCGAAGGCTGCTCACAGAGCGCTCCAAGGCGATGCAGATAAGCGAGGATGTCGGCCTTGTTCGCCGCAAGATATGTGTCGTACTCGGTAGGGTCGGGGATGGCGTCTGATACGAGGCGCACCTTACCGATGCCGCGGCGGTTATCGGCTCCGAGCAGGCCACGATCCGCCAACAAATGCAGACCACGTCCCAGGCACGCGCGTTCCAAACTCGTTGCATGTCCCCCTACGTCGATGCCGCCATCCATGACCGTTCCGGCCTTGAGCACCTCGCTGGTGGCGATCATCCCGGCATGATCGTCGCCTTCCTGTCGCCCTTCGTAGTCATCGCGCCGCGTCAAAAACACCCACTCAATCAACTCATCTGCCCGCACGTCGCCGGTGCCCCACTCTCGGCAACGCGGCCGAAAGTCGCCGACCTGCACGCGGCCGCTAATGATGCGATTACCCATCGCGCTGCCGAGCAGCGATAACATGGGGATGCTATTGCGCAGGTCGCGGATGGCGTCGGCCTTGACTGCGCCCGCGTTGCCGAGTTCCTTGTCCAACTTGCTGTTGCCCTCCAGCACGCCGCCCGCGTAGAAAGCGTGGAACGCCCACAGCGCCAGTACCGGCTTGCTGCGATCCGTGGACAGTCCGAGCGATGTCAGAAAATGGTCAGTCAGCAAATCTCGCATCTGCCCCCGCACGGCGTTACCGGCATAGATCGGGAGGGCCAGATGTTTGCCGGTGGCTGTGATGACGCTGCGCCGCCTGAATAGCGTGGCGTTCCCCGCCTTGCGGTCGGCACCATGCGCTAACCCGGTCAGGACATCCAAATGCAGGGGAATGTCGTAACTCGGATGCGCGGTAACCACGGAATCGTCTGTCTCGACGTGCTGGAGCGGGATCGATGCGATTGCATCGGCGTAATCTCCCTCGTCGCGCAAGCTTGCAATCATGGCGACAATGGAGGGATGCTCGCGCATCCAATGCAAGATCGCTGGAGCCTGAGGCCCGCTGGCTTCGGTGACGAACGGCGCGATCTTTGCCCCGCCGATGTATTCGATCTGCGCATCCAGAGACTGCGCTAGATGCTCAACCGCATCTAGCAAGGTAGCGCGGCTCATGGCCTGCACCAGGCGGTCGGCGAAGAAGCCACCGAAACTGCGATTGACCTTAAGCCCGGTGGTGTCACGCAATCTGCGGATAATGTCCAGTGTTGCTTTCATGTGTTTCTCCGGTTACGGGCCAGCCGGCCCAACAATTCATTCAAGCCGACGCCGCTTCGCGGCGCGGCTGAACCGGCGGGAGATCGCCGCGCTGGTGGGCATCGCTCCGATGGCCAATGACTCCGGATCGAGCAAGGGGCGACGGCGCATCCAGGGCGGGCGCTTCGACATCCGCCGCGTGCTGTACATGGCTGCACTCACTGCCAGCCGCCGAAACCCTGCCATCAGGGCCTTCTACGAACGCCTGATCGCCGCCGGCAAGCTGCCCAAGGTCGCCTTGGTGGCCTGCATGCGCAAGCTGCTGACCACACTCAACGCCATGGTCCGCACCAACAAACCCTGGGACAACTCGCTTCACGGCGCTTGACTCGGAAGACGGTTACTCAGAAGAACCGAAGGATCAAACGGTCAATCTGCGGACGGCTCGGGCTCGGCCGGCGAAGCTCTTGCGGTAGTCGTCCTGGTAGCCGTTGTCGAAGTCCTGGTTCCAGGCGTACGAGCCATCGAACTCTTCGCAGGTCCAGTGCCATGCGGGCTCGAAATCGGCCTTGCGCGTGGCGAACAGCAGCGCGCTGACGGCGCGACTCGGCAGGCTGGCCTTGAGCTTCTTGGCCCAGGCCATGGCCTGTTTCCACGTGAGCACCTTGTCGGGCTTGTCGGGCAGCAGCACGACGGCGTGGTGGGTGCCGTCGGGCAGCGTGGTGAGGCCGCAGAAGATGCCGCCCTCGAGGGGCTGGCCGAGGGCGGGGAGCGCGGAGTAGTGCATCGATCCTCCTGTGTGATCAGGTGATGGGGCGAGGGGCGCGCGCCGCTCGGGGTTCCTGTTAGCCGTCGCCGTCGCCGTCGCCGTCGCCGTCGCCGGAGCCGTCGCCGGAGCCGGAGCCGTAGCCGGAGCCGTAGCCGGAGCCGGAGCCGGAGCCGTAGCCGGAGCCGGAGCCGGAGCCGTAGCCGGAGCCGTCGCCGTAGCCGGAGCCGTCGCCGTAGCCGGAGCCGGAGCCGGAGCCGGAGCCGGAGCCGTCGCCGGAGCCGTCGCCGTAGCCGGAGCCGTCGCCGTAGCCGGAGCCGGAGCCGGAGCCGGAGCCGGAGCCGTCGCCGTCGCCGTAGCCGGAGCCGGAGCCGGAGCCGGAGCCGGAGCCGGAGCCGGAGCCGGAGCCGGAGCCGGAGCC
>MEFD01000013.1 GCA_001724995.1 Rubrivivax sp. SCN 71-131 | reverse complement strand
CGATCACCACGCGCTGGCGCTGGCCGCCGGAGAGCTGGTGCGGGTAGGCGTCCAGCCGCTGCGCCGCCTGCGGCAGCTGCACGCGTTCGAGCAGGCGCAGCGCCTGCGCACGCGCCGCCGCGCCCGCCGCGGTTCAGCGCCCTCGCCAGTGCCCGTCGCGCCAGCGCCAGCCGTGCCCGGCGCGATGCCACTGGCCCGGCACCCAGACGCGGCCGGGGGCCGGCGGCAGCGCCCAGCGCCCGCCGATCCAGGCGTGGCGTCCGAGCTGCCAGGACCAGTAGCCGCCGATCCACACATGGACGGGACCGGGAGGCGGCGGGCGCGGCTCCCAGCGCGGCGGCGGTGGCGCGACCTCGACCACCGGCCCATCGCCGTCTTCGTGGTCGTGGCCGCCGGGGCCCAGCGGCGCGATGACGCAGCCGCTCAGGGCCAGGCTCAGGGCGAGGGCCGCCAGCGGCGGCCAGGGAGTCCGGAACATGGGCACCTCCGTTCAGGTCGGGACGACAGCCGTAGAACGGCCCCCGCGCGCAACGGGGTGACGCAGCAACGAAGCTTTACCTCGGCGTCGATGCCCCCGAACGCGGGGTGGAGAATGCGCGCCACCGGCCCTCAGGCGGCGACCTCGCAGCGGTTGCGGCCGCTCGCCTTGGCGCGGTAGAGGGCGTGGTCGGCCTGCACGTAGAGCTGGTCGAAACCGGTTTCCTCGCCCGTCTCGCTGGTGATGAAGCCGATGCTGCAGGTGACCTTGCCGTGCTCGGCCAGGGCGGCGGCCAGGCGCTGGCGCACGCGCTCGGCGAGGCGTCGCGCCGCGGGGGCGTCGGTCTGGGGCAGCAGGACGAGGAATTCCTCGCCGCCGAGCCGGCCGATGCGGTCCTGCGCACGCAGCGATTGCGCGAGCACGGCGGCCGTGTGCTGCAGCACGAGGTCGCCGCCAGGATGGCCCAGGCGGTCGTTGACCTTCTTGAAGTGGTCCAGGTCCAGCAGCAGCAGGCTGGTCGGGTGGCCTTGGCGGGCACCGCGGCGCAACTCCTCGTTGACCAGGCGCACCATCTCCATGCGGTTGAGGAGCCCGGTCAGGCTGTCGGTCGTCGCCGCGCGCTGCAGTTGCAGCGTCAGGCGCTTGTTGACGAGTGCCTGGCGCCAGGTGATCACCCCCAGCACCCAACCGAGCGCGGCGGCGGTGGTGCCGTTGATCTGTGCCGCCAGCAACAGCACCGCATCGGGCTGCGTCGCGCCGACCACGATCCAGAAGGCCACGAGTGCTGCGCCATAGAGCAGGACCGAGGGCAGCGGCGGCATCACGACGACCACCCCGGTGAGGATGGCGCCGAGCACGAAGGTGGTGATATTGCCGCTGACGCGTTGGTCGGCGGCGACGAAGGCGATCGCGAAGCTGAGTGCGGCTGCGCCGCTCAGCGCCGTCCAGGCCGGCCGCAGGACGGCCGGCGCCGCAGGGCGGCGCAGCAGCCACACCGCTCCGAGCCCGAGCAGCAGGAACACCGGCGCCATCGCCATGTGCAGCGGCCGCAGCGACTCCTGCCAGTGCAGCATGCGCGGCTCGGTCCGGGGCGTGGCGGTCAGCAGCGCCGCGAGGAAGAGCAGGTTCAGCAACGGCATCGCCAGCGCCACCCAGCGGATGCGGCGCAGGTTGTCCTCGTCGATCGCCGCGGCCATGCAGCGGCGATCGACGCTGCGCTGGCCGACAGGCGATGTCATTCCCGACGCCGGGGTCGGGTCGGGACAGGATGACGGCTCGCTCGACACGACGGCTTATCGGCCTGCGGGGCGAAAACTTGGGTCCGGCCGGGGCCGCGCGTCGGGTGGCCTGCTCAGCCGCCGGCCCTGCCCGCCAGGCGCCGTAGCGCGTCCTCGAACACCTGCGGCGGTTGGCCGCCGCTGATCAGGTGCCGGCGATCGATCACCACGGCCGGGACGGAGTGAATGCCCGCTTCCTGCCAGAAGCGCTCGCGTTCGCGTACTTCGGCGGCGAACTCGTCTCTGGCGAGGATCGCCGCGGCGCGCTGCGCGTCCAATCCGACGGCGGCGGCCAGCGCCTGCAGCAGCGCCGGATCGCTCGTGTCGCGGCCCTCCCCGTGATAGGCGCGCAGCAGCGCGTGCTTGAGCGCGCGCTGCTGCGCGGGGTCGACCGTGCCGGCCCAGCGCAGCAGGCGGTGGGCGTCGAAAGTGTTCCAGACGCGCGCGCGTTCGCCGAAGGCAAAGCCGAGCTCGGCGCCGCGCGCGCGGATGGCCTCCTGCGTCTGTGCGATCTGCTGCGCCGTGCTCCCGTACCTGGCCGCGAGGTAGGCCACCGTGTCCTCGCCCTCGGGGCCCATGTCGGGGTTGAGCTCGAAGGGCTCGAACGAGAGTTCGACGGGGATCGCGGCGCCGAGCGCGGCCAGCGCCTGCTCCAGGCCCTGCAGCCCGATGGCACACCAGGGGCAGGCGACATCGGAGATGAATTCGATCTTCATAGTCAGCGCTTCCTTGCCAGCTTGGGGTCCATCAGGTCGCGCAGGCCATCGCCCACCAGGTTCAGCCCGAGCACGCTGAGCACGATCGCCACGCCCGGCCACACGGCCAGCAGCGGCGCCTGGAAGAGCAGAGTCTGCGCCTCGGAGAGCATACGGCCCCAGCTCGGGCGCGGCGGCTGCGTGCCCAGGCCGAGGTAGGACAGCGCCGCCTCGGCGAGGATGGCGGTGGCGAACGATATGCTGGCCTGCACGATGAGCTGGTTGGCGATGTTGGGCAGCACGTGGTCGAGGGTGATGCGCCAGCGGCTCTTGCCCGCGGCGCGCGCGGCCAGCACGTACTCGCGCGCCCACACCGCGTTGGCCGCGCCGCGCGTGATGCGCGCGAACACCGGGATGTTGAAGATGCCGATGGCGACGATGCTCATCACCAGGCCGGGGCCGTAGATCGCGGTCAGCATGATCGCGGTGAGCAGCGCCGGGAAGGCGAAGGTGAAGTCGGCGGCACGCATCACCAGCTCCTCCACCCAGCCGCGGCGTGCGGCGGCCAGGCAGCCCAGCGCGACGCCGATGAGCACGCCGATGCCCACCGCGATCACGCCCACGAGGATGCTGGCCTGCGCACCGACCAGCAGCTGCGAGGCGACGTCGCGGCCGAAGGTGTCGGTGCCCAGCCAGTGCGTGGCGCCGGGCGGGCGCAGCTTGAGCGCCATGTCGATCTCGGCTGCCGGATGCGGCGTCCACACCAGCGAGAGCGACGCCGCCAGCACCAGCAGCAGGGTCAGCAGCCCGCCGACGACGAAGCTCGGGTGGCGCCGGGCGCGTGACCAGAAGCTCATGCCTGGCTCCGCCGCAGCCGCGGATCGACGACGGCGTAGAGCAGGTCGACGACGAAGTTGACGATGACCACGATCGCTGCCAGCAGCATCACGACGTCGCGCACGACGACGAGGTCGCGGTTGCTGATGGCCTGGAACACGAGCCGCCCGATGCCCGGCAGCACGAACACGTTCTCGACCACGATGGTGCCGGTGACGAGGTTGGCGAACTGCAGCCCGCTCACCGTCAACACCGGGATCATGGCGTTGCGCAGCACGTGGCGCCACATCGCCTGGCGGCGCGAGAGGCCCTTGGCGCGCGCGGTGCGCACGTAGTCCTCGCGCATCACCTCGAGCACCGCCGAGCGCGTCATGCGCGCGAGGATCGCCGCCTGCACCAGCGCCAGGCTCAGCGCGGGCAGGGCCAGCGCCAGCAGCGCCTGACCCGGGCTGCCGCCCTCGTCCTCGGTCCAGCCCGGGAAGCCGCCGGCGCCGACCCACTGCAGCTTCACCGCGAACAGCAGGATGAGCAGGATCGCGAACCAGAAGTTGGGCACCGCGATGCCGAGCTGGCTGGCGGCCATGACGCCGAAGTCGCCGATGCGGTTGTGGCGCGCCGCGGCGTAGACGCCAAGGCCCAGCGCCAGTGCGACGGTGAGCGTCATTGCCAGCACCGCCAGCGGCAGCGTCACGCGCAGGCGTTCGGCGATCAGCTCCGCGGTCGGCGTGCCGTAGCTGATGCTCTCGGCACTGCGGCCCTGCAGCCAGCCGCCGACCCAATCGAGGTAGCGCGCAAGCGGCGGCCGGTCCAGTCCCATCCGGGCCTGCAGCGCCGCGATCGCCTCGGGCGTGGCCGTGTCGCCGAGGATCACCTCGGCTGCATTGCCCGGCAGCAGCTCGAGCACCGCGAACACGAGCATCGAGGCCACGAGCAGGGTGGCCACGAAGGTGGCCAGGCGCTTGAGGAGGAAGGGGCCCATCGGCGGCGATGATGCCTCATCGACCCGCCGCCGCCCGGGGCGGCGGCGGCGCGCACGCCCCCGGAAATCGCGCCCTCAGTCGGGGCGGAAGTCCTCGTTGAAGCGCTCGTGACGGCTGGCCGCGGCGTAGAGGTCGGCGGCCAGCGTCGGATCGCTGTAGATCAGGCGGTCCGCCATGCGGCGCACCATGCTGGCGTCGGTGATGCGCGGACTCTCCTGCGCCGTGCTGCGCAAGAGGCCGCCGACCGCGTCGTAGAGCCATTCGACGAGGGCAGCGATGCGGGGGGTGGCGACCGGTTCGAGGCGCTGAACGGCGACGGTGTTCGAGAGGTTCATGACCATTCCTGCAGAGCGTGTCCGGCTAGGGAATGCCGTGGAGTATAGGGTTAACCCTAGGCCTACTGCAGGATGGGGTCATGCGTGCATCGGTCACGCCGCCCCGGGGCTCAGCGCATCACCTCGGCCATGGCCTCGGCCGTGCGCTCGACGTTGCCGCTGTTCAGGCCGGCGATGCAGATGCGGCCCGAGCGGATGAGGTAGATGCCGAACTCCTCGCGCAGGCGGTCGACCTGCGCGGGGGACAGGCCGGTATAGCTGAACATGCCGCGCTGGCTGAGGAAGTAGCCGAGTTCGCGCCCGGGCAGCCGTGCGGTCAGCAGGGCGTGCAGGCGGCGGCGCATCGCCAGGATGCGCTCGCGCATGGCGCTGACGTCGGCCTCCCAGCCGGCGCGCAGGGCCGGGTCGCCGAGCACGCGCGCGACGATGCCGGCGGCGTGCAGCGGCGGGCTCGAGTAGTTGCGGCGCACCGTCGCCTTGAGCTGCCCGAGCGCGCGTTCGGCCTGCGCCGCGTCGGGACAGACGAGCGAGAGCGCGCCACAGCGCTCGCCGTAGACGCTCATGCTCTTGCTGAAGGAGTTGGCGATGAAGAAGGACAGCCCCGCCTCGGCCAGCGCGCGCGGCGCGAACGCGTCCTCCTCGATGCCGTCGCCGTAGCCCTGGTAGGCCAGGTCGAGGTAGGGCAGCAACGCGCGCTGTTTCAGCACCGCGCAGAGCTCCCGCCATTGCTCGCGCGAGAGGTCGACGCCGGTGGGGTTGTGGCAGCAGGCGTGCAGCAGCACGACGCTGCGCGCGGGCAGGTCGGACAGCGTCTGCAGCATGGCGTCGAACTTCACGCCGCCGGTGGCCGCGTCGTAGTAGGGGTAGGTGTGCACGGCCAGACCGGCGCCTTCGAACATGGCGCGGTGGTTGTCCCAGGTCGGGTCGCTGACCCAGATCCCGCTGCCGGGGAACCAGCGCGCAATGAAGTCGGCGCCGACCTTGAGGCCGCCGCTGGAGCCGATGGTCTGCAGCGTGGCGATGCGTCCGCTGGCCACCGCCTCGTGCGCGGCGCCGAAGAGCAGGGCCTGCACGGCGCTGCGCGCCGCGGCCGCGCCTTCGATCGGCAGATAGGGCTTGGCGCTGCCTTCGGCGAGCATCTGCGCCTCCGCCTGGCGCACGCAGTCGAGCACCGGGATGCGGCCGGCGTCGTCGAAGTAGATGCCGATGGAGACGTTGACCTTGTGCGGCCGCGGGTCCTTCTGGATGGCCTCGTTGAGGCTGAGGATGGGGTCGCCGGCGTAGGCGTCGAGGTGCTGGAACATGGTCTTGCGCGCTCTGGGGGTAAAGGGAGGTCGGGGCGCGCAAGCATACGCGTCGCCGCCGCACGGCACCCGCTCAGCCGCGCGCGGCCAGCAGCGCGGCGAGCACGATCAGCGCGCCGCCGGCCAGCAGCGCCGGGCTGGCGGCGCTGGCGCCAAGCAGGAAGGCCGAGACCGCGGCGAACAGCACCTCGGTGATCATGACCACCGCCGTGACGTTGGCCGGCAGGCGCGTGGCGCCGTACTGCAGCGCCAGGTTGCCGACCAGGAAGGCCAGTGAAAGCGCCGCGATGCCCGCGACCCAGCCCGGCGCCAGCGCCGGCGGCCAGGGCGCGCTGCCGGCCAGCGCCAGCAGCAGGGCCACCGTCATGCCGCCGAGGAACATCGCCAGCGCCCGGGCGGCGGCGCCGCTGGCGGCCTGGCGGCGCAGCATGACGTTGTTGAGGGCGAAGGTCGCGCCGCCCAGCAGGCCCAGCGCTTCGGCCCGCGTGCGTGGCAGCGGCAGGCCCGCGCCCTCGGCCGGCCAGAGCACGATGGCCGCGCCCGCCAGCGCCAGCGCCACGCGCAGCAGCGCCACCCGCCCGGCGCGCTCGCCCAGCAGCAGGCGTGCCAGCAGCACGGCCCACAGCGGCATGAGGTAGAAGAGCAGCACCACGCGCACGACGTCGCCGCTGGCCACCGCCCAGTTGAAGCAGGCGTTGGTGGCCCCCGAGGCCAGCAGCACCACCCACAGCCCGGGCGTGCGCCGCAGTTCACCGAAGGCTGCTCCGTGGCGCAGCGCGATGAGCAGCGTGGCCAGCGCGAAGATCAGGGCGGTCGACCACAGCGGGTGCAGCCCGACGCCCTGCAATTGCCGCAGTGGCCACCACGACACGCCCCAGGTGAAGGCGTTGGCCACCAGCGCCAGCACCGGCAGCGCGGCGAGGTGCCGGGCGGCGGGCATTGCGTCTTCAGTGCCCGCCGTCGATGCGCGCGATCGCCAGCAGCCGCTCGATCTCTTCGCGGTGCTCGACCGTGTTGCGCAGGTGCCAGCGGCGGATGAGCTCCATGGTCCCGGCCACCATCAGCCCGAATACGGCGATGGCGACGAACGCCGAAAGGCCCAGGCGCGTCATGCCGGCGTAGAACGCGCCCAGGCCCAGGATGCAGGCCTGCTCGTTGAAGTTCTGCACCGCGATCGAGCGCCCGGCGCCCATCAGGTTGTGGCCGCGATGCTGCAGCAGCGCGTTCATCGGCACGATGAGGAAGCCGCACAGCGCGCCCAGCGCGATGAGGAAGGGCGCGGCCGTCCAGGCGCTGCTGATGAGGTTGAGCGCGATCATCAGGCCGCCGACGACGACGCCGAGCTTGAGCACGTCGGTGGCGCGATCGAGCTTGGTCATCGCTGACGCCGCGACCGCGCCGACGACCGAGCCGACGATCACCACCCCGGCGAGATTGGAGGCCTGCGTGGTGCCGTAGCCCAGCGCCGCGGCGGCCCAGGCGAAGACGATCAGCCGCAGGTTGCCGAAGATGCCCCACAGCAGCGTCGTCGTCGCCAGCGTGATCTGGCCGAGCTTGTCGGCCCACAGCCGCGCGTTGCAGACGGCGAAGTCGCGCACCATGTTCGACACGCTGCCGGTCATCGGGATCAGCGGCGCGCTGGTGCGCGGGATGTAGAGGTTGATGAGCGCGGCGACGATGTAGATGGCGGCGATCACCACGATCGCCGCCTCCGACGGGGTGTCGATGCCGGTGTCGACCACGGGCAGATCCAGGCCGAGCAGGAGCGCCGCCAGCCGTGGCCCGACAAGCTGACCGCCCAGCAGGATGCCCAGGATGATCGAGCCCACCGTCAGCCCCTCGATCCAGCCGTTGCCCTTGACGAGCTGCGAGGGCGGCAGCAGCTCGGTGAGGATGCCGTACTTGGCCGGCGAGTAGGTCGCGGCCCCGAGCCCGACCACGGCGTAGGCCAGCAGCGGGTGCAGCCCGACGAGCATCATCAGGCAGCCGGCGATCTTGATGCCGTTGGAGATGAACATCACCCGGCCCTTGGGGATGCTGTCGGCAAAGGCGCCGACGAAGGGCGCGAGCACGACGTAGAAGAGGGCGAACATCGGCGCCAGCGCCGGCGTCTGCCACTGCGGCGCCTGGCTCTCCCGCAGCAGCTCGACCGCGGCCACGAGCAGGGCGTTGTCGGCCAGCGAGCTGAAGAACTGCGCCGACATGATCGTCGAGAAGCCTTTTTTCATCGCATCGCGCGCACCCGGCGCGGCGGCCGACCCGCCCTCGCCCACACTCCAGTCTCTCGAATCGGAACAAGCTCGCCAGCTTGCCTGGCTCCCCGGGGGAACGGTGCAGCGCAGCCATCACTCCGGGTCAGCGCCCCGGGGCGCGCGGGTTATAGCACGCGGTTACAGACGAGGTCGCTGGCAGAATTCGCGCCCATGCCGCGCCCGATCGAAGCCCTCGTGCACGTTGCTGCGCTTGCGCACAATCTCTCGCGCGCGCGGCAGGCGGCGTCCGAGGCACGCGTGTGGGCGGTGGTCAAGGCGAACGCCTACGGCCACGGCATCGAGCGCGCCTTCGAGGGCCTGCGCGGGGCCGACGGCTTCGCGCTGCTGGACCTGGCCGAAGCCGAGCGCATCCGCGCCCTGGGCTGGCGCGGTCCGGTGCTGCTGCTGGAGGGCTGCTTCGAGCCGCGCGACCTCGAGCTGTGCTCGCGCCTGAACCTCTGGCATGTCGTGCACCACGAGGCGCAGATCGACTGGCTGGCGGCGCACAAGACCCGGGTGCCGCAGCGCGTCTTCCTGAAGATGAACAGCGGCATGAACCGACTGGGCTTTCGCCCCGAGGCCTTTGGCAGCGCCCACGCGCGCCTGCAGGCGCTGCCGCAGGTCGACGAGATCTCGCTCATGACGCACTTCGCGGACGCCGACGGGCCGCGCGGCATCGCGTCGCAGCTCGCCGTCTTCGAGGCTGCGACGCAGGACCTGCCCGGCGAGCGCAGCCTCGCCAACAGCGCGGCGATGCTGCGTCACGGCGCGGCCGCGGGCGGGCCGATCGGCGCCCGGGTGCGCAGCGACTGGGTGCGCGCCGGCATCCTCGCCTACGGCAGTGCGCCGGACTTCCCCGAGCACGACATCGTCCACTGGGGCCTGCGCCCGACGATGACGCTGCGCTCGCGCCTGATCGCCACGCAGCAGCTGCAGCGCGGCGACAGCGTCGGCTACGGCAGCCGCTTCACCGCCGAGGCGGCGATGCGCATCGGCATCGTCGCCTGCGGCTACGCCGACGGCTACCCGCGCCACGCCGGCACCGGCACGCCGGTGCTGGTGGACGGCGTGCGCACGCGCACCGTCGGCCGCGTCTCGATGGACATGCTGGCGGTCGACCTGCAGCCGCTGCCCCGGGCCGAAGTGGGCAGCGAGGTCACGCTCTGGGGCCTCGGTCCGGGGGAGGCGGTGCTGGCCATCGACGAGGTGGCGCAGGCAGCCGCTACGATCGGCTACGAGCTCATGTGTGCGCTGGCGCCGCGGGTGCCGGTGCGGGTCGTCGATTGAGCCCGGCCCACCCAACAACGGCCACCGAAGGAGACAAGCTCATGGGAATCATCGGCACCATCGTCGTCGGCCTCGTCGTCGGCGTGCTCGCGCGCTTCCTGCTCCCCGGGGAGCAGAAGATGGGCGTCATCCTCACCATCCTGCTGGGCGTCGGCGGCTCGCTGCTGGCGGGCTTTGCCGGCCAGGCGATGGGGTGGTACGCCGCCGGCCAGGGCGCGGGCTGGATCGCCTCGGTGATCGGCGCCATCGTGCTGCTCTTCGTCGTGCAGAAGCTGCGCGCCGGCGGCGGCAGCGACGGCGGCGCCAAGTAGGCGCAGCCGCGGCCGTGAAGCCGCTGCGCCTGACCGAGGCCGACGTGCACTGGAGCGCCGTGCGCGCGCAAGGCGCGGGCGGGCAGAACGTCAACAAGGTCAGCAACGCGGCGCAGCTGCGCTTCGACATTCGCGCCTCGGCCCTGCCCGAGGCGGTGAAGCAGCGCCTGCTGGCCTGGCCCGACGGGCGCATCAACGCCGAGGGCGAGGTCGTCGTCAAGGCGCAGGATCATCGCAGCCTGGCGCTGAACCGGCGTGCGGCGCTGGCGCGGCTGCAGGCGCTGGTCGACGCCGCCGCCGTCGTGCCGCGCCGGCGCGTGGCCACGCAGCCCACGCTGGCCGCGCGCCGGCGTCGCCTGCACGCCAAGCACGAGCGCGGGGAACTCAAGGCGCAGCGCGCACGCGTCGTCGACTAGGCCCCGCCGCCGCCGGCGCCGCGCACAATTGCCCGCATGGCCAAGTCCATCTACACCTGCCGCGAGTGCGGCGGCAGCAGCCCCAAGTGGCTCGGCAAGTGCCCGCACTGCGAGGCCTGGAACACGCTGGACGAAGGCCCGGCCGAGGTGGCCTCGGCGGCGCGCAAGCGCTTCCAGCCGCTGGCGCGGGCGCAGCCCGTGGCCACCCTCTCGGAGATCGACGCCGCCGACGTGCAGCGCACGCCCACGGGGCTGCCCGAACTGGACCGCGTGCTCGGCGGCGGCATCGTCCCCGGCGGCGTGGTGCTGATCGGCGGCGACCCGGGCATCGGCAAGAGCACGCTGCTGTTGCAGGCGCTGGACGCCTTGTCGGCGCAGCTGAAGGTGCTCTACGTCACCGGCGAGGAGAGCGGCGCGCAGGTGGCGCTGCGCGCGCGGCGCCTGGGCCTCTCGGGCGCCGGCGTGCGCGTGCAGGCGGAGATCAACCTCGAGCGCATCCAGGCCACCATCGCGGCCGAGCAACCGGCCTTCTGCGTCATCGACTCGATCCAGACGCTGTATTCCGAGCAGCTCGCCTCGGCGCCGGGCTCGGTGGCGCAGGTGCGCGAATGCGCCGCCCAGCTCACGCGCGTGGCCAAGACCAGCGGCTGCAGCCTGGTGCTGGTCGGCCACGTCACCAAGGAGGGGGCACTCGCCGGGCCGCGCGTGCTCGAGCACATCGTCGACACCGTGCTCTATTTCGAAGGCGACACGCACAGCAGCTTTCGTCTCGTGCGCGCGATCAAGAACCGCTTCGGCGCCGTCAACGAGATAGGCGTCTTCGCGATGACCGAGAAGGGCCTGAAGGGCGTCAGCAACCCGAGCGCGATCTTCCTCTCCACGCATGGCGCGCCGGTGCCGGGCTCCTGCGTGCTGGTGACGCTGGAGGGCACGCGGCCGCTGCTGGTCGAGGTGCAGGCGCTGGTCGACAGTGGCGGCGGCAACCCGCGGCGGCTCTCGGTGGGCCTCGATCGCGATCGCCTGGCGATGCTGCTGGCGGTGCTGCATCGCCATGCAGGGGTGGCCTGCATGGATCAGGACGTGTTCGTCAACGCCGTCGGCGGCGTGCGCATCGGCGAGCCGGCGGCGGATCTGGCCGTGCTGCTGGCCATCCAGAGCAGCCTGCGCGCGCGCGCGCTGCCGCGCGGCTTCATCGCCTTCGGCGAGGTCGGCCTGGCCGGCGAGGTGCGCCCGGCGCCGCGCGGCCAGGAGCGCCTGCGCGAAGCCGCCAAGCTGGGCTTCGGCATCGCCGTCGTGCCCAAGGCCAACGCGCCGAAGAAGGCGCTCTTCGAAGGACTGCAGATCCACGCCGTCGAGCGCATCGAGCAGGCGATGGACCTAGTGCGCTCGCTGTGATGCCGACGGGCCGCTGGCCATGTTCGCGCCCCCACCATGAAGCTCAGCGTCGTTGTTTCCGCCTACGACAACTGGCGCAGCCTCGACGCCACGCTGCTGGGCTACCGTTTGCAGAACCGCGCACCCGACGAGCTGATCCTCGCCGAGGACAGCACCTTCCCCGCTGTGGCCGAGGTCGTGGCTCGCCACGCGGCCCAGGCGCCGTTCCCGCTGCGGCACCTGCACCAGACCGACGAGGGCTTTCGCAAGTGCCTGGTGCTGAACCGGGCCATCGCCGCGGCACAGGGCGACGCGCTGCTCTTCACCGACGCCGACTGCCTGCCGCGCGCCGACCTGCTGCAGCAGGTCGAACGCTGCCTGCGACGGGGGCGCTTCGTCTCGGCCGGCAGCCACATCGACTTGCCCGCCTCCTTCCACCAGCACACCCTGCGCCCCGAGATGATCACCGACCAGCGCGTCTTCGATCCCACCTTCCTCGCTGCGCATGGCGTGCGCACCCCGCGCCTGCGGCTGCTTCGCGCCGGCTGGCTGCCCCGGCTGCTGGACCGCCTGACGCCGCGCGACGCCTTCGTGGGCAACTGCAGCGCCGCCTGGCGCACCGACCTGCTGCGCGTGGGCGGTTTCGACGAGGCCATGGGCTACGGCGCCGAAGACCGCAACCTCGGCATCCGCCTGAACCACGCCGGCGTGCGCGGGCTGCGCGCCCGCCACTCGCTGGTGCTGCTGCACCTGGGCCACCCGCGCTCGTACAGCCGCGCCGCCGAGGTGCAGGCTAACCAGGACTGGAACCGCCAGCTTGCCGGCACCGGGCAGACGCTGCCGCGCCGCAGCGTGCTGCTGCAGGAGGGGCGGGCATGAATCCGCTGCTGGGTTGGGGGCTCGCCGCGGTGGCGGTGGTCGGGGGCTTCCTCGCGTACGGTTGGCAGGGCCTGGTGCTGGCGCTGACGATGATCGTGTTCTGGCTGCTGCTGCAGTTCGGGCGCGCGCTGCGCGCCATGCGCGACGCCGCGGCGCGACCGCTGGGCACCACCGACAACGCGCTCATGCTGCACGCGCGGCTGCGCCCCGGCATGCGGCTGCTGCAGATCCTGCCGCTCGCGGGCAGCCTGGGCCAGAAGGTGGGCGACGATCCCGAGACCTTTTTGTGGACCGACGTCGGCGGCGACCTCGTGCGCGTGCAACTGCGCGGCGGGCGCCTCGTGGCGACCGCACTGGAGCGCGCGGCGGCGGCAGCGCCCGGCGAGACGGCGCGCCCGACCTAAAATCGGCCGCCTCTGCATCCGCTTTCGAGGAACCCCGATGTCGATGTCCGACCGCGACGGCAAGATCTGGATGGATGGCAAGCTCGTGGAGTGGCGCGACGCGCGGATCCATGTGCTCACGCATACGCTGCACTACGGCTGCGGCGCCTTCGAGGGCGTGCGCGCCTACAACACGAGCGGCGGCACGGCCATCTTCCGCCTGCGCGAGCACACCGAGCGCCTCTTCAACAGCGCCAAGATCCTGCGCATGAAGATCCCCTTCACCCCCGAGCAGGTGATGCAGGCGCAGATCGACGTCGTCAAGGCCAACCAGCTCGAGAGCTGCTACCTGCGCCCGCTGCTGTGGATCGGCGACGAGAAGCTCGGCGTCAGCCCGCGCGGCTGCACCATCCACCTCATGGTCGCCGCCTGGTCCTGGGGCGCCTACCTCGGCGAGGAGGGCCTGCGCCGCGGCATCCGCGTCAAGACCAGCAGCTACACGCGCCACCACGTCAACATCACGATGACGCAGGCCAAGGCGGTGAGCAACTACAGCAACTCCATCCTCGCCAACATGGAAGTCACCGAGGACGGCTACGACGAGGCGCTGCTGCTGGATGCGGCCGGCTTCGTCAGCGAGGGCGCGGGCGAGAACATCTTCGTCGTCAAGGGCGGCGTCGTCTACACGCCGGACCTCTCGGCCGGGGCGCTCAACGGCATCACGCGCAACACGGTGTTCGCGATCTGCGCCGACCTGGGCCTGAAGCTGGTGGAAAAGCGCATCACGCGCGACGAGATCTACATCGCCGACGAGGCCTTCTTCACCGGCACCGCCGCGGAGGTGACGCCGATCCGCGAGCTCGACCGCGTGCAGATCGGCGCGGGCGAGCGCGGGCCGGTCACCGAGAAGATCCAGTCGGCCTTCTTCGACATCGTCGGCGGCCGCAACGCCAAGTACGCCTCGTGGCTGACCAAGGTCTGAAGGAGCACGCGATGAGCCAGAACAAGGGCCCCGTCGTGGAACTCGCCGCCAAGGACCTGCTCGGTCCGGGCGTCACGCACTGCCCGAACCCGGCGATGCCGCTGTGGAGCAACCACCCGCGCGTCTATCTCGATCTCACGCACGGGCCGACGGCGTGCCCGTACTGCGGCACCGCCTACCGGCTGAAGGCCGGCGAGCAGCTGCACGCCGCGCACTGACGCACGGCGGACGGCACAGGGCAGCAGCATGACGCGCGAGAGGATGCCCCGCTCGGTCCTGCTGGCGCGCGCCGAGGACGTCGAGGCGCAGTACTACGACGCGCTGCAGAACGGCGACCTCGAGCGCCTGATGGCGACCTGGGCCGACGACGAGGAGATCGTCTGCATCCACCCCGGCGGGCAGCGCATGATCGGGCCGATGGCGGTGCGTGCGAGCTTCGAGGCCATGCTGGCCGGTGGCGGCGTCGCCGCCGTGCCCGAGCAGGTGCGCCGCCTGCAGGGAGCCGGGGTGGCCGTGCACCATCTCGTCGAGCGCCTGCGCGTGGCCACGCCCGAGGGGCCGCGCCAGGCCTACGTGATGGTCACCCATGTGTTCCTGCACACGACGCAGGGCTGGCGCATGGTCGCCCATCACGCCAGCCCGGCCGGTGCCGAGCCGCCTGCGATGGTGCAGGAGTGGCCCTCGACCGTGCATTGAGCGCGCCACGGGCCCCCGCCCGCCGCGCCATCGAAACCCCCGCGCGGGCCGGGGCGGGGTGATGGACGACATCGTCGGGGCCGCGCTGCGCAAGTGGCCCAACGTGCCGCACTGCCATGGCTGGCTGGCGCTGGATGCGCGCGGCGACTGGTACATGCGCGACGAACGCGCGCAGGCCGCGGGCGAGTTCCCGCGCGTCAAGGGCAGCCGCATCCGGCACGAGAAGCTGCTCGGCTTCATCCACCGCAACTACGCACCCGACGCCGACGGAGCCTGGTACTTCCAGAACGGACCGCAGCGCGTCTACGTCGAGCTGGAAGCGGCGCCCTGGGTATGGCGGCTGCAGGCGCAGGACGATGCGGCGCGACCGGCCGTGCACGCGCATACCGGCCGCGCCGCGGCCGTGCAATCGGCGTGGCTGGACGAGCAGGGGCGGCTGTTTCTGCTCGCCGACCTCGGCTTCGGGCTCGTGCACACGCTGGACATGGCGCTCGCCGCCGATGCGCTCGAGGCCGGCGCCTGGACGCTGACCGAGTTGCCGTTCGCGGCGATGCCGCAGCGCTTTGGCTACCGGCTGCGGCCGCAGCCGCAGTCCTGAGCAGGGTGGCGCCAGTCCGCGGCTTCAGCCGGGCGCGCTCGCGGCATCGGCCGCCGAGGCCGCCGGCGCCGCCGGCTCGGCGAACTTGCCGCCGCCTTCGTTGGCCATGTAGACGACGGCACGGCCGATCTCGTAGTCCGAATACTGGCCGCCGCCCTGCGGCGACATCGCCCCCTTGCCCTTGAGCGAAGAATGCAGCAGCGCCTCGTAGCCGCTGGCCAGGCGCGGGCCCCACGCCGCGCTGTCGCCGAACTTGGGCGCGCCCGCCACGCCCGTGCCGTGACAGGCGGCGCACTGGCCCTGGTAGACCTGCTCGCCGGTGTGCACGACCTTCGGCGCCGAGGCGTCGTGCAGCTCGATCGTGCCCACCGGCTGGATGCGTTGCGCCGTGGCTTCGGCACTCATGCCGGTGCCGCCGGCGCCGGTGCGCTCCTGCTGGTCGACGCAGCGCGTGAGCATCATGATGACGATGATCGGCACGAGGAAGGATCCCACCAGGGTCCAGATCAACTGCTTCGGCGTCTTGATCGGGCCTTCGTGATGGGGCTGGGCCTCGGCCGGGTTCTCGCTCATGGGATCCTCGCGTTGGGGTTGGCTCGGGCGCGACTCCGGTGGCGATCGCGCAAAAAAGGATAGTGGCTTGATCTAAGTCGCTTGCCACGCGGGAGAACCCGATGAGGCAGGCGCATACAATTCGCGGCTCGCCCGGCGACCGTGGTGAAGTGGATATCATGCGGCCCTCCGAAGGCCGCGTCGCAAGTTCGATTCTTGCCGGTCGCGCCACCCGGGTCAGCCTGAACATCCTGGCCGCGTTTCGCGGCGCCGCAGATCGCGCGTGTCGCCGTGCACCTCGGCCGCGGGCGCGCGTCACGGCACCTGCCGCCCAGCCCAAGGGATCGATCGGCGGCGCATCCGCCGCGGATCCTGCATCGGCCGGCCCGATTCGCGAATCGTCGATCGCCGGCCGCCCTGCGCTCGACCCGCCAGGAAAGGAGTTCCTCATGCGATGCACCTGCCATGCGCTCTGCGCGTTCGTGCTCTCGACGGCCGCCGCCACGGCCTCGGCCCAGGCCACGGTGAAGAAGGACGGCCAGTGGCGTGCCGCCCTGGGCGTGGGCGCCAGCCACGCCAGCGGCAACACGCGCGAGGCGAGCTTCTCGCTCCATGCCGATGCCGTGCGCGCCACGGCACGGGACAAGATCAGCCTCTACGGCAACGTCCAGTACGCGCGCAGCGAGGGCGTCACGACGAGCGACCAGGTGCGCCTGGGGGGGCGCGGGGACCAAGACCTGGATGCGCACTGGTTCGGATTCGTCGGGCTGGACCTCGAGCGCAACCGCTTCGCCAACGTGAAGCTGCGCGGGCTGGCCAGCGCGGGCCTGGGGCGTCACCTGCTGAAGAGCGAGGACCACGGCTTCGACGTCTTCGCCGGCCTCGGCCTGTCCGAGGACCGCTACGTCGAGCCGACGCTGATCGACGGCAGGGTGCGTGCGTCGTACCGCTACGCTTCGCTGCTGCTGGGCGAGGAGTCGACGCACCGCCTGAGCGAAAGCACCTCGTTCAAGCAACGCCTGGCCCTGGTGCCGAATCTGAGGAACCGCGGCGAGTACCGGGCGAACTGGGACGCCGGCCTCGCGGTGGCGATGAGCAAGACGATGAACCTGAACCTGGGCTTTGCGCTCGCGCACAACAGCGAACCCGGCCTGGGGCGCAAGTCCACCGATACACTGCTGACGACGGGCATTTCGGTGAAGTTCGAATAGGACCCAGGGCGCGCATCGACGGCGCAGTGCCGCGCCCGCAGGCCCTCGCTGCAGTCGCCGATGAGGATGTCGATGCCGATGCCTTCCCCGCCGTTTGCCGACCCTGTGGCGACCCGCTCGCGGCCACCGCCGCCACCGCGCCGGCGCGCGGCCGTGGTCGCGGTCGCGGTCGCACTGCTGCTGCTCGCGGCGTGCGGCACGCCGCCCGTGCGCGACGGTCTGCCGCCCTCGATCCCGCCCGACATCGACCGTGTGCCCGACGCCGTGCCGCGCGTCGAGCCGCTGCGCAGCGGCGGGCCGAACAAGCCCTACGAGGTGCTGGGGCGGCGCTACGTCCCGGCGACCCGCGACATTGCGTGGAGCGAGGTTGGCCTGGCCTCATGGTACGGGAGCAAGTTCCACGGCCGGGCCACTGCCAGCGGCGAGGTCTACGACATGTTCGCGATGACCGCGGCCCATCCGACGCTGCCGATCCCGAGCTTCGTGCGCGTGCGCAACCCGGCCAACGGGCGCGAGGTGATCGTGCGCGTGAACGATCGCGGGCCCTTCGTCGCCGGCCGGGTGATCGACCTCAGCTATGCCGCGGCGCGGCGCCTGGGACTGCTGGCCGGCGTGGCGCCGGTCGAGCTGCGGCGGCTGACGAACGCGATCATCGGCCGCGGCGCGGGGGCGGAAGATCGCGCCGCGGACGCCGCGGACGCGCAGGGGCCGGCGCACGTCGATCCGCTGGGCGCCATGCTCGTCGAGCGCGGCCTGGCACCGGCCGTGCGGGTGCCGCGCCCGCGGCCCTGAACGTGCCGGCCCGCGCCCCTCTTCTTGCAGGCCAGACCGTGTTCACCTCCACGCAGATCATCGTGCTGGCCATGCCGGTCTTCGAGCTCGCGCGCGTGACGCGCTTCGATCCGCCGCAGCAGCCGCTGCGGCTGGCCGCGGCCGCGGCGGCGGTGCTCTTCGTGGCTGCGCTGGCCCTGACCAGCATGCTGCCGTGGCATGCGCACCGCTGGCCGCTGCTGCCGGCGCTGGCCACGGCGGTTGCCGTGGTCGCGCTGCTCCTGGCCGTGGCGGGACTGACCTCGGCGCCGCGCGCGGCCGGGCCGGCCGGCTGATGCCGCCCCCCCCCCCCGCTCGATCCACCGCCGCCTGATCCGAGTCCGACCCTGATGGAAGCTGCCGATTCGCCCGCGCTTGGTGCGTTGATCGAGCAGGCCGAGGTGGCCGAGCGGGCCGACCGCACGGGCGAGGGCCTGCACCTGGCCGAACAGGCATGGGCGCGCAGTGCCGCTGCCGCACCGGCGCTGCGCCTGCGTGCCGGACTGGCCCTGCTGCGCCTGCGCTACCGCAGCGGCGCGCTGTGGGCGCTGGTCGATGCGGGCCTGGAACTGCTGCCGCTGATGCGCGCGCAGGGTGCGCTCACCGCAGCCCGGCGTTTCGACGCCTTGCGCCTGCTGGTGCTCGGCGCTGCCGACGTCGGGCGCTTCGAGGACGCGATGCGTCTCGGGCATGAGGCGCACGGCGTCGCCCGCGACGCGGGCGACGCGGCCCGCATGTCGCTGGCCATCAACGCGCTGGGCTGCGTGTACGAACGCATCGGCGACCCCTGGCATGCCGAGGACCTGCTGCTGGATGCGCTCGCCCAGGCGCAGGAAAGCGGGGACACCGCGGCCGTCTCCGCGGCGCGGAACAATCTGGCGGCGATCCTCCTCGGGGCCTATTACCTCGTCGGCGAAAGCGGGCCCGCCGCCGAGCGCGAGGCGCTGATGGTGCGCGCACTGACGCACGCGGACGAGGCGCTGAAGCTGGCGCGTGCCTCGGGTGACCGCTACCCGCTGGTCTTCGCGCTGGGCAATCGGGGCGAGGTGCTGGTGCACCTGGGACGACTCGAGGAGGCCGCAACGGAGCTGGAGGCCTCCATGGGGCTGTGCCGCGAATCGGGCTTCGATGCGCAGGCCTGGCGCATCGCGGTGTCGCTGGGCGAACTCGGCCTGCGCGCCGCGCAGCCCGAGCGCGCCTGGGAGCATCTGCAATGGGCCCGGCAGGCGATCGCCGGGCGCAATGCCCGCAACACGCTGCTGCGCCTGCACCACGCCGCCTGGCGTGCCGCCCGCGCGCTCGGCTGGTCGCAGCAGGCCCTCGAGCAGCTCGAGCGCTATCAGGCGCTGGAGCACGAACGCCTGCTCCTGCAATTGCGCGGGCGCTCGCAGCTCTTCGTCACCACGATCGAAGCCGAGCAGGTGCGCCTGGAGGCCGCACGTGCCGCCGAGCGGGCCGCGCGCGCCGAAGTGCACGCGCGTGTCGATGAACTCACGGGCCTGGGCAACCGGCGCGAGCTCGAGCAGCGCTGGCCGCCGCTGGCGCAGCGCCTGCAGGCGGGGCAGCTGCCGCTGGCGCTGGCCATGGTGGACCTCGACCACTTCAAGCAGGTCAACGACCGCTTCGGTCATGCCGTCGGCGACGCCGTGCTGGTGACGCTGGCACGGCTGCTGCGCGAGAACACCCGTGGCGACGATCTCGTGATCCGCACCGGCGGAGAGGAATTCCTCATTCTGCTGCCCGAGGCGGGGCCCGAACGGGCGCTCGAGATCTGCGAACGACTGTGTCGACGCGTGAGTCGCTACGGCTGGCAAGCGCTGGCGCCGGGCCTGCAGGTGCGCCTGAGCGTCGGGCTGGCCAGCGCCCCGCCCTACGATCTGCGCGTGCTCAGCGAGCGCGCCGACGCGGCGCTCTACGCCGCCAAGCGCGGCGGGCGCGATCGCGTGCAGCTGGGCTGACGCGCAGCCGCTGCCGGGCCTGGGCGTCGCGCGGCGGCGGGGGCGGGGGCGGGGGCGGGGGCGTGGCATTGTGCGCGGCGCCGCGCCGCATGGGCTCGAAGGGTTCGTGCTTCATGCAAAACTCGCACCTCGTGGCCCGGCGGTGTTCGGGCGGGAGTCGGCATGTCGCATCAGTGGGGCCCGCAGGGCCCTGCATTCGAGGTCCAGGGGGTCTACCGCAGCGAGAACCGCGCGCTGTTCGCGCGCGCGGCGCTGCTGGGCGTGCCGGCGCTGCTGCTGTTGGTGCTGGCGCTCGCCGATCCGAGCCTGCCGCGCTGGTTGCCCACCAAGCTGCTGCGCCTGCCGCAGGATGGCCGGATGCTGCATGTGATGCTGGGACTGTTGCTGCTGGCGCTGGCCGGGGTGGACGTGCTGCGCGCCACGCGCCAGCGTGCGCTGCGCCTGCTCCCCGGGCAGCCGGGTTCGCTGGTGACGCCGCAACGCTCGGCCAGGGCGCCGAACCCGGACGCGGCCGGGCTGGTCGCCCTGTTGGACGGCGGCACGGCACCTCGCGCGCCGATGGCAACGGGCTGGCCCCTGCTGGCGCGGCTCTCGCCTGGGCTGGTCGAGGCGCCGCTTGGCCTGCAGTCCTGGATGGCGCAGCGCCTGGCGCATCTGGCGTGGATCGGAGGCCTGACGCTCGGCCTCCTGATCGCGTGGCTGCTGCTGCGTCCGTCGGGCGTGGCGATGATGGGCGCCCTGTGCGTCGCCGTGGCGGCCTTCGTGCTGCTGCGCTCGCGCCAGCCGGGACGGGTCACGCCGGGGCCGCGGACGGTGGCGCTGCAACTGGCGTTGACGCTGGCCACCGGGCTCGCAGGCGGCCTGCTGGTGCCCGAGGCGCTGAGCGCGCCCCTGTCGGCCCTCGGGCTGGCGCAGGGGGCGGCGGTGATGCTGGTGGCGCTGCTGCTGGCCGAGCTGGTGGCGCTCGCGGCGGGACGGGTCGCCGTCGACCAGCCCCTGGCGCGGGGCCCGGCGCCGGCGGCCTGCAGCGTCGAGATCGATGCCGACGCCGAAAGCGTGCAGCAGGAAGTCGAGCGCGAACTGCACCGCTACTGGAGCGAGGGGGTGCCGAACCGGCGCTACCTCTGGCAGGGCCCGCCGGACGGGGACCGCGGCAGCGCAGCGGGCTTCGAAACTTCGTCGCTGGAGGAGTCGCAGCCGTTGCTCCTTGCCACGGGCGAACCCAACCGCAGCGGCGGCGTGCGCCGCCCCTGGCTGCTGGCGCTGCTGGCCCTGGGCCTGCTGTTCACCCTGGGCGGCGGGCTGCTCTGGGGCGTGGTGGTATGGCAGCAGCTGCAGCGCGCGGCGCGCCCCTGGCAGATGGGCAGCGCGGCCGTGCTGCTCTTTTTCGCCGGCGGGTATGCGATCCGCGTCGCGCATCTGCTGTGGAGCCGGGTCGAGGCGCAATCGCTGTTGTTCTCCCTGAACTGCAGCACCGGCGAGGCCGCGGGCGCGCCCGTGCAGCTGCGCTGGGCGGTGACGCGCGCGCGCTCGGCCTTCTACGCCGCGGCCGAGCATGGCGTCGGCAGCCGCGTGCTGCTCGAGCTGACGAGCGACGAGGCGGCGGCCCAGCGCAGCGCGCAGCAGGTCAAGCGCTATGCGCAGAAGATCAACGTCGCGGAGGCGCAGGATTCGCGCCCGCCGCCTGCCCCTGCGCCCCGGCCGCCGCGCGCGCCGATGCCCATGCCCGCGCAGTCCGCGGCCGCGGAGCAGCGGTTTTGCGTCGACTGCGGCGCGTCGGTCCCGGTCGCCGCCCGATACTGCCCCGGATGCGGCGAGCGCCAGCGCGGCGGCTGAGGTGCTGCGGTCGTGTCCGCGCCCTTCGCCTTCGACAACAGCTTCGCGCGCGAGCTCGAGGGCCTGTACCTGCCCTGGCCGCCGACCCCCGTGCGCGCGCCGCGGCTGCTGTGGCTGAACGCGGCGCTGGCCGAGGAACTCGGGCTGGATCCCGCGGCGCTGCAGGGTGAAGCCGGTGCTGCCCTCTTCGGCGGCAACCTCGTGCCCTCGGGCGCGACACCGCTGGCGCAGGCCTATGCCGGGCACCAGTTCGGCGGCTTCAGCCCGCAACTGGGCGACGGGCGCGCGCTGCTGCTGGGCGAGGTCGTCGACCGCGAGGGCCGCCGTCGCGACATCGCCTTCAAGGGCTCGGGGCGCACGCCCTTCGCGCGCGGCGGCGACGGCAAGGCCGCCCTCGGGCCCGTGCTGCGCGAGGCCCTGATGGGCGAGGCCATGCACGCCCTGGGCGTCCCCACCACGCGCGCCCTGGCCGTCGTCGCCACCGGCGAGCCGGTGCATCGCGAGCGCGAACTGCCGGGCGCGGTGCTCACCCGTGTGGCGGCCAGCCATCTGCGCGTGGGCAGCTTCGAGTTCTTCGCCGCGCGCGGGCAGCGCGACGAACTGCGCCGCCTGGCCGAATACGCCATCGCCCGGCACGACGCCGCACTCGTCGGCCGCGAGGATCGCTTCCTCGGGCTGCTGGAGGCGGTCGCGCGGCGCCAGGCGCGGCTGGTCGCGCAATGGATGAACCTGGGCTTCATCCACGGCGTCATGAACACCGACAACACGACCGTCAGCGGCGAGACGATCGACTACGGCCCCTGCGCCTTCCTGGAGGCCTACGAGCCGGCGACCGTCTTCAGCTCCATCGACCACGGCGGGCGCTACGCCTTCGGCAACCAGCCGGGCATTGCGTGCTGGAATCTCGCGCGGCTGGCCGAGGCGCTGCTGCCGCTGCTGGCCGACGAGCCGCAAGCGGCACTGGCGCTGGCGCGGCCGGTGATCGACGCCTTTCCGGCCTGGTTCGACGAGGCCTGGCGCGCCGGCCAGCGCGCCAAGCTCGGCCTGGCGGGGGCGCAGGGCGGCGACGCCGCGCTGGCCGACGACTGGCTCGCGCTGCTGCAGGCGCAGCAGGTCGACTTCACCCTTGCCTGGCGCGCGCTGGCCGCTGCCGCGGCGGGCGATGACGCGCCGCTGGGCGCGCTCTTCGTCGACCGGGACGCACTGCAGGCCTGGCTCGAGCGCTGGCGCGCGCGCCTCGCAACCGAAGCCACGGCGCCGCGGGCCCGTGCGGCCGCGATGCGTCGTGCCAGTCCCTGGATCATCCCGCGCAATCACCGCGTCGAGCAGGCGCTGGCGGCGGCGGTCGACGAAGACGACCTGCGCGCCTTCGAGCGCCTGCTCGAATCCCTGCTTCGCCCCTTCGAGGATCAGCCCGGGCGCGCGGACCTGGCCGAATCCGCAGCGCCCGAGCTGACCGCGCGCTACCGGACCTTCTGCGGTACTTGAGCACGGGCACGGCGGGCCGGGGTGACGGCCCCCGCAGCTCTGGCGCCGCCGACTTGCCCTAAGCTTCGCCGATGGCCCAGAGACGCGCACCGGATATCTCCGCGCAGGCGACGCCGGACGGGCGGCAAGCCGGCGACGAGCAGCTGCGCGCGATGCTGGAGAGCCATCCGAGCTGGGTCTGCGGCGTCGACGAGGCGATGCGCTACGTCTACGTCAACGCCAGCTTCTGCCGCCTTCTGGAGCGTCCGGCAGAGGAGATCATCGGCCGCACCGCCGATGAAGTGCTGGGCATGCGGCAAAGCGCCTCGCGCTGGGACATGCTGCGCCGCTCGCTGGCCGGCGAACCCGATCTCTGGGCCGAGCGGGTCGGCGTCGACGGCGAGGGCCGCGATCGCGTGTCGTGGGTGCGCTACCACTGCGTGGAGTACGGCACGCCGCCGAGGAAGTACGCCTACTCCTTCGGTTTCGACATCACCGAGCTGCGCCAGGCGCAGCAGCGTGTCAGTGCGGTGACGCAGGGCGTGGGCGTGGGGCTGTGGGAGTACTCGCTGGCCAGCGGCGCCTTCGAATGCAACGAGGTGCTGCTGGCGCTGCTCGGCCACGCGGGTTCCGACCTGCCCGAGGGGCGCCGCCGCGGGCTGGGCGCGCGACTGGACGCAAGGGACCAGGAGCGCTACCGGCAACGGCTGGCGCATCTGCACGAAGGCACGGTGTCCGACGAGGTCGGCACCTTCCGCGCCATCCACAAGGATGGGCACACCGTGTGGTTCGAGGAACGCCTGCGCGTGCTCGCGCGGGACGCCCAGGGCCGGCCGCTGCGCGTGGCCGGCGTGGTGCAGGACATCAGCCGCCTCAAGGCTCGCGAGCACGAGCTCGAAACGCTCAACCGCGAGCTCGAGTCGCGCATCGCGCAGCGCACGCAGGCGCTGGCGCTGGCCAAGCAGGAGGCCGAGCGCGCCAACGCCGCCAAGAGCGAGTTCCTCTCGACCATGAGCCACGAATTGCGCACGCCGCTCAATGCCATCCTCGGCTTCGGGCAGTTGCTGGCGCTGAGCGCGCTGCCGGCCCAGGCCGCCGGGCAAGTGCAGCAGATGATGCGCGCCGGGCAGCAGCTGCTGACGCTGATCGACGAGATCCTCGACCTCGCCGCCGTCGAGTCGGGCCGCATCGCGCTGCGCTTCGAGGCGGTGGCGCTGGCGGCGCTGGTGGAGGAATGCTGCGGCATGTTGCGCCCCGCGGCGCAGGCCGCGGGCGTCGTCCTCGAGGCCCAGGACATCCCGGCGGATGCCGTCGTTCGCGCCGACTACGCCCGACTGCGCCAGGCGCTGCTGAACCTGGTGGCAAACGCGATCAAGTACAACGCCGCGCGGCCCGGGCGCGTGCGCATCCGCGTCGAGCACAGCGGGCCGCAGGCCGCAGGTGAAGCCTGGCGGCTGCAGGTGTCGGACACCGGGCGCGGCATGGACGCGCAGCAGCTGGCGCGCCTCTTCGAGCCCTTCGATCGCCTGGGCGCCGAGCGCTCCGGCATCCCGGGCAGCGGCATCGGTCTGACGATCACCAAGCGTCTGGTGGAGATGATGGACGGCAGCATCGAGGTCTCGAGCACGCCCGGCGTCGGCAGCGTGTTCGACCTGTGCCTTCCGGCGGCGATCAATCCGGGTCCGGACGCACCTGTTCGCGCAGCGTGAAGACGACGCGGTCGAGCTCGGCTCGCGCCATCACGGCCGCGGTCACGCCATCGTCCTGGGACCCCTGCTCGAACCAGTCCGCGGCGATGCGCAGCGTCGCTGCGAGCTTCAATGCGCCCAGGTTCTCGGACGTTGCCGCGAAGGCGAGCAGGACGCGGCGCGTGGACGCGAGGTCGCCGGCATGCGCGCCTTGCAGCGCCTGCAGCAGCGTCGTGCGTCCCTCCTGCTCGAACGCCAGCGCCAAGCCCGCCGCGGCCTGCAGCGCGGGCAGGGTGCCCGCGCGCTGCAGCGCGCCCAGCCGCTCCTCGAGGCGGTGCCGGTCGACCGTGTAGCGCGTGCGCTGCAAATGGTCGCGCAGCAGCATGGCGCGGCCAAGCACGACGCGCAGGCGCGCGACGAGCACCGGCTTGGCCAGGAAGGCGGCGAAGCCGTCGGCCAGCGCCTGCGCGCGCTCGTCCGACGTCACACGGCCGCTGACCGCGATCACCGGCACGCTCGGCGAGCGCGCCGAGTACTCGTGCGAGCGGATCAGGGTGAGCGCCTGGCGGCCGTCCAGGCCCGGCATGCGCAGGTCCAGGCAGACGAGGTCGACGTCCGGGGCAAGCATCGAAGGCAGCGCCCGCGCCGCGCCGGTGAAGGAGGTGACCTCGCAGCGCAGATGGCGCAGCAGCCCGGCCAGCGCGGCGGCCGAGGCCGGTTCGTCGTCAACGACAATGACGCGCAGACGCATACGAAGAGATGACACACGAACAGGCGTTTGCCTGATATTCTGACCGACGTCGGACGTTCGCGGGTCTGCGGGCAGGGCGCAGGCCACGGACTTCAGGATGCTGCAGCACCATGGGACGAATCCGATGACCGAGGACGCGAGACGAGGGCGCGCCGGCAACTCGCCGCAGCGCGTCGACGCCGCCGCGTCCCGCTCCGCGCCCAGGTCCCTGGCGTCGCCCGGCGCCCTCTTCGGCAGTCCGGAATTCCTCTTTCGTCGCGCGCATCAACTGGCCGTCGCGGCATTTTCGGAATCCTGCCGTCATCTGGACCTCACGCCCTCGCAGTATGCGGTGCTGTTCATGCTGCGTGAGGTCGGCGACGCCAGTCAGAACGAGCTCGGGCGCATGGTCGCGCTGGATCGTTCGACCACCTCCGTCGTGCTGCGCTCGTTGTCCGAGCGTCGCCTGGTGCGCGAGCATGCCGACCCCACGGACCTGCGCAAGAAGCGGCTGCGCCTGAGCGACGCCGGGCGGCTGCTGCTGGGCGAGGCCGAGCGCCTGTGCGCGAGCTCGAGCCGGCAGCTGCTGGATACGCTTGGCCAGGAGAAGGCGGCGCAGTTGCTGGACCTGCTGGTGGAGCTGTCGAACGGGGCGCGCCCGCAGGGACCGGGTTGAGGGAAGGCCGCGCGCGGGGCTTCACCCGCGCCTCACCAGCGACTCGAAGTCGCGCAGCGGCATCGGCCGGCCGAAGAGATAGCCCTGCTGGCATGCGCAGCCCATCGCCACCAGCAGACGATGCTGCTCGTCCGTTTCGACGCCCTCGGCGATGACGTCGATGCCCAGGCTCTTCGCCAGCCCGATGATGGTCTGCACGACGACGGCGTCGGAGCCGCTCTGGGTGAGGTTGCGCACGAACGACTGATCGATCTTGAGCTGGTCCAGCGGCAGGCGCGTCAGGTAGGACAGCGAAGACTGCCCGGTGCCGAAGTCGTCCAGCGCCAGGCGAACGCCGAGCTCGCGCAGCGCGCGCAGGGTGGCGACCACCTCGTCGACGTCGACGAGGATCAGGCTCTCGGTGATCTCCAGCTTGAGCTGGTCGACCGCCGGCCCGAGCGGCTGCACGATCGTACGTACCGTGTCGCAGAAGCCGGCCTTGCGGAACTGGCGCGCGCTGACGTTGACGGCCAGCTGTAGCGGCGGCCAGCCCGGGCGCTCGCTCCAGGCACGCAACTGGGCCGCGGCGGTCTCGAGCACCCAGGTGCCGATGGCCACGATGAGGTCGCTTTCCTCGGCCAGCGGAATGAAGACGCCCGGAGCAATGCTGCCCCGGGTACCGTGGTTCCAGCGCAGCAGCGCCTCGGCGCCGATCAACGCGCCGTGCTCGTCGACCTGCGGCTGGTAGTGCAGCTCGAGCTGCTGCAGCTCCAGCGCCCGGCGCAGGTCGGCTTCGAGCTCGATGCGGCGCTCGAGTTCGGCGTGCAGCGCCGGATCGAAGAAGCGGTGGGCGTTGCGGCCGGCGCGCTTGGCGACGTACATCGCGCTGTCGGCGCGCTTGAGCAGCTCGTCCGCGCCGTGTTCGGCGCCGACGAAGACGTTGATGCCGATGCTCGGCGAGGTGTGGTGCCGCAGGCTGCCCAGCGCGAAGGGCCGGTTGAGCTCGCAGCGCAGGGTCTCCGCCAGGCGCTGCGCCTGCGTGGCGGCGCCCGCGGCATCCACGCTCAGGCCGGTGACGAGGACGACGAACTCGTCGCCGCCCTGCCGCGCCACGGTGTCGTCGCTGCGCACGCCCGCGCTCAGCCTTGTGGCGACCTCCTGCAGCAACTGGTCGCCGACGTCGTGGCCCTTGCTGTCGTTGAGCTCCTTGAAATGGTCGAGGTCGATGAAGAGCAGGGCGGCATGGCGGCCACTGCGCGCGCTGGCGGCGATCGCTTCGTGGATGCGGTCGCGCAGCAGCCGCCGATTGGGCAGCTTGGTGAGCGGATCGAAGAACGCCAGCGAGCGGATGGTCTCGTCGGCGCGCTTCTTCTCGGTGATGTCGGTGAAGACGGCGACGTAGTTCGTCGTCTGCCCCTGCTCGTCGCACACGGCAGTGATGCTCAGCCACTGCGGGTAGATCTCGCCGCTCTTGCGGCGGTTCCAGATCTCGCCCTGCCAGTGGTGCTCGCGCGCCAGCGCGGCGTGGATCGCGGCGTAGAAGACCGGACCGTGCCGGCCCGAGCGCAGCAGTTCGGCCATGGTGCGCCCGCGTGCCTCGTCGATCGTGAAGCCGGTGATGCGCGTGAATGCCGGGTTGACGCGCAGGATGCGCTCGCGTTGGTCGGTGATGGCGATGCCGCCGGAGGAATCGAAGGCGATGGCGGCGATGCGCAGGTCGGTCTGCACCTGCTTGAGCTGGGTGATGTCGACCGACACCGCGACGTGGCCGCGCATCGATCCGGACTCGTCCTGCAGCGGCTGGATGTCGACGTCGAGCCAGATTTCCAGCCCATCGCGGGCGCGGTGGCGCATCTGGAAGCGCTCGCCGCCCTGCGCGTCGAGCGAGCGGTGCAGGCGTGTCGTCGCCTGACCGTCATCGACGGCGGGCAGGAGCACGGACAGGACGTCGCGCCCCACCGCCTCCGACGGTGCGATGCCGGTCAGGCGCGTAAAGGCCTGGTTGGTCCAGGCGATGCAGCGATCCTCATCGATGAGCAGGACGGCATTGGTGGTGCGTTCGGCGACGAGCGCCAGGCGCTGCAGGTCCATCGCCTGCGTCGCCAGGCGCCGGTACTGGCGGCGGATGGAGCGCACTGCCGGCTCCACGGCGGCCAGGGCCAGCACCGACAGCAGCAGGATGTTCAGCGCCGCCCAGACCTGCGTCTGGCGCACGCGCGTGGCGTGGCTGCGGGCGGCGGTGGCATGCATCGCGTCGAGCAGCGTTTGCACGCGGGCCAGTGCCCCGTCGGCGTCGGACCCCACGCGCACGGCCAGGGCCGCGGTCGCCGCGGGCAGGTCCGCCCGCGCACCGGCGGCCAGCGCGCGGGCGCTGGCCTCCATCTGCGCTCGCTGGGCGACCCAGGCTTGCCATGCGCGGGCGAGGTCGGCATGGGCGTCGCCCGAGAGCAGACCCTGCTGGTTCAGCAGCGCCTGCAGACGCTGGGCCTGCGCCTGCGACTCGGCGAGCGCGGTCAGCAAGTCCCAGGTGTTCGGATCGTCGTCGACGGGCGCCGGCCCCTGCGCCAGCCGGGCGATGCGCTGGCTCAGCCAGCGCTGCGTCGCCGCCAGCTCGATGGCCTGGCTCTCGATGCGGCGGTTCTCCTCGGTCTGCCGGGCATGCCAGTTCTGGATCATGAAGTTGCCGCACAGCGCCGCCAGCACGCCGTAGAGCGTGAGGCGCACGCGACGATAGTTGAGGGTGCCCTCGCGCACCACCGACTCGACCGACTGCAGCCGCGAGGAGTCGAACGCCGCCGCGCCTCGGGTGCGCAGCGTGCGGCAGGCGTAGCCCAGCACGAGCATGCCGGCGCCGGCCAGCGCTGCCCAGATCAAGGCCTGGATCAGCGAGGGGTCGAAGGCCAGCGAGGAGGTCGCCACGGCAAGGACGAGCGCTGCGGCCGCGATGCTGCGCGCGCGTCGGGGCGCGCAGACCTGCGCGAGGCCGGGCGCGCGCGAGGCGCGCCGCAGCGACGGCGGACTCACCGGACTCCCCTGCGCACGGCGTGCTTCGGGATGAGCGCTCGGGAGCGGCCCGACGCGCTCATGCGCTCGGCGTCCGCGCCAGCAGCCGCCTGCTCATGCAAGATCCGCCGCGACGGGCGCCGCGCCGGAGCCCAGCTTGAACACCGCCACCGCGTCGACGAGCTGCATCGCCTGCATGCGCAGGCTCTCGGCGGCGGCGGCGCTCTCTTCCACCAGCGCGGCGTTCTGCTGCGTCGTGCGGTCCATCTCGCTGACGGCGGTGACGACCTGGGCCACACCCGCGCTCTGCTCGAGGCTGGCGTTGCTGATCTCGCCCATGATGTCGGTAACGCGCTGGATGGCGGTGACCACCTGCCCCATCGTCGTGCCGGCGCGGTCGACGAGGATCGAACCCTCCTCGACCTGGCCGACGCTGGCCGTGATCAGCGCCGAGATTTCCTTGGCCGCTTCGGCGCTGCGCTGCGCCAGGCTCCTGACCTCGCCGGCGACGACGGCAAAGCCGCGCCCCTGCTCGCCGGCGCGCGCGGCCTCGACCGCGGCGTTGAGGGCGAGGATGTTGGTCTGAAAGGCGATGCCGTCGATGACGCCGATGATGTCGGCGATGCGGCGGCTGCTCTCGTTGATGCCTTTCATCGTGCCCACGACCTGGGCGACGACGGCGCCGCCGTCGGCCGCGACCGTCGACGCGCCCTGCGCGAGCTGGTTGGCCTGGCGCGCGTTGTCGGCGTTGTGCTTGACGGTTGCGCCGAGCTGCTCCATCGATGCCGCGGTCTGCTCGAGCGCGCTCGCCTGCTCCTCGGTGCGCTGGCTCAGATCGTGATTGCCCTGCGCGATCTGCGTGCTCGCCATGGCCACCGACTCGGCGTTGTCGCGCACGCTGCCGACGACGTCGGCCAGGCGCTGGCGCATGCGCGCGAGCGCGCGCAGCAGCGCCCCGAACTCGTCGCGGCTGCTGGCCTCGACCTGCACCGAGAGGTCGCCGTCGGCGACGGCGTTGGCCATGCGCAGCGCGCCGGCCATCGACTGCGTGGTGCTGCGACTGACCTCCCACATGACCCAGATCGCCAGCAGCGCCAGCAGCGTGCAGCCGCCGGCCACGAGCAGGATCGCGTCGAGGGCGCGCTGGCGGTCGCGGTCGAGGTTGGCCGCGAGCACGTCGCTGGCCGCGTCGACAAGCTTGAACTGCTGTTCGACGGCACGCGTGGCGAGTTCGTAGAACTGCGTTGGCGAGAACTCCAGCTGCGCGGCCTGGACGATGTGCGTCTCGGTGGCCTCGAGGGCACCATCGACCGCGCTCGCCGCGGCCTGCATCGCGGGGCCGATGCTCGCGCGCGCGACGGCGTCATCCTGGAGGGCGAGCTCGAGGTATTTGCGCGCATCGGTGCGCGTCCTGTGCACGCTGTTGCGCAGTTCCTGGATGCGCACGCGGTCCTCGGCACTCGCCTGGCGTTGCGAAAGCAGCGTCGTGCCGAGCCCGCGTGCCTGCGCGAACGCCTCGGCCAGCCGCGGCAGCTGGCCGAGCACGCCGGCCTGCAGGTAGTAGGTCTTCGCGTCCGGCACCAGCACGAGCTGCGCGACATGCGTGACGTCCTTGACCAGTTCGAGCTGCGCGCGCACGAGTGCCGTGTGCCGCTCGAGGCTTTGGGCCGGCGTCAGCTTGGCGGCGTCGACCTCGTCGGCAAGCACGCGCCAGGCCTGCGCGACATCACGCGCCGAGGCCGACAGCGGCTCGTCGCGCAGCGCGTCGACGGCCGCCTGCACGCGCGCGGCCGCCTGGTCGGCCTCGCTGCGCCCGCGCCGGCGCTGTTCGGTGACGCCGGCGTCGCCGCCCAGTTGCACCGCCGACAGGCCGCGGTGCTGTTGCGTGAGGCGGATCCACTCGCTCGTCGCGAGCGCCGGCGCGAGTCCGTCGAACTGGGCCTGCGCCATGGTGAGCTGGTGCAGGTTGGCGTTCAACACCAGCGTTGCCGGCAGCGCCAGCATGAGCGCGGCGATGAGGCCGAGCACGAGGAACTTGCGCCGCAGCGTCAGGTTGGCGATCAGCTTCTTCACGTCTGTCTCCTTGGGGTTCGTCGCCGTCGGGATGTCGCGGGCGAACAGCAGGCTCTTGCCGGCCGACGGATCCCGATACAGGATCGTTACATGCCGGTCATCATACGTCTAACGAGATGCCGTGTTGTACCGGCTCCGTCGCAGCCGCGGACCGGCGAAGTGGCGGGTGTTTCCATGCCGAATCGGCGGCACCGGCCTCTGCCCGGTGCGGCTGAGGTAGCGTTGCCGCCTGGCCGCAGGCGTGGCGCTGCGCGACCCTAAGCCCCATGCCTTCTCCTACGCTTGCCGTCGACGGTGCCGTGGCCACCATCACCCTGCAGCGCCCTGATCAGGCGAACCGACTCGAGCCCGAGGACCTGGCGGCGCTGGTGGCGCACGTCGACGCCGTGGACGCCGATCCGGCGCTGCGCGTGCTGCTGCTGCGTGCGCAGGGGCGCCACTTCTGCAGCGGCTTCGATATCGGCCGCGTCGGCGCGGCCGGCGTCGAGGCCTTCGAGCGCATGGTCGATCGCGTCGAGGCGGCGCGGCCGGTGACCCTGGCCGTCGTCCAGGGCGGCGTCTTCGGCGGCGCCACCGACCTCGCCCTGGCCTGCGACTTCCGCCTCGGCGCGAGCGCCGCCGAGCTGAGGATGCCGGCCGCACGCCTGGGGCTGCACTTCTATCGCGGCGGCCTCGAGCGCTTCGTCAGCCGGCTGGGCGTCGATGTCGCCAAGCGCCTGTTCCTTGCCGCCGAGCGCCTGGATGCCGAGGAGATGAAGGCGATCGGCTATCTCACCCACCTGGTGCGGGCGGAAGAACTGCAGGCGCGCGCCGCGGCGCTGGCCGCGGCCGTTGCCGCCGGGGCGCCGCTGGCGGTGCTGGGCATGAAGCAGCACCTCAACCGCATCGCGCGCGGCCGCCTCGACGCCGATGCCCTGGCCGCGGACGTCGCGCGCACGCTGGCCTCGGCCGACCTGCAGGAAGGGCGCGCGGCCTTCGCCGACAAGCGCACGCCGCGCTTCACGGGCGCTTGAAGGCCGGCGCGCGCATCCGCCGCGCGGTGCTGCCGCCTCAATGCAGGCGCTTGATTCGCCGCTGCGCCGGCTGCGCCGGCGCCGGCGCCGCCTTCAGGTAGGCCTCGAGCGCCTCGACGTCGAGCGGCCCGGCCTGGCGCTCGCGCCCCTGGCGCAGCACGCCGAAGCGGTCGCCGCCTTCGGCCATGAAGCTGTTCACCGTCACGCGCACGCGCGCGTCCGCCGCCAGACGGCGGCCCTGCAGCCGCAGGCTGGCCGCGACGACGCGCTGCCCCGGGGGCCGGGCGGCGTCCCAGGTGTAGGTGAAGCCGCGGCTGACGTGCAGCACCCGCCCGGCGGCCAGCGGCTGCCCGCGCCATTGCTGTTCGAGCAGCGCGGCGAGCTGCGCACCGCTGAGCGTCATCGTCACCAGCCGGTTGCCGAAGGGCTGCACGGCGAAGAGCTGCTCGTAGCGCAGCAGGCCGTCCGGGCCCGGGACGAGGGCGGCGCGGACGCCGCCGGGGTTCACCAGCGCGATCTGCGCGCCGGCCGCGCGCGTCGCCTCGAGCTGGGCATCGGCAAGCACTTGCCCGATGGCCGACTCGCCGGCCGCGTTGGCCTCGCGCGGCAGCGCCGCGGCGAGCGGGGCGACGACGCGCTGCGCGAGCGGCTGCGCCAGACGCTCGTAGGCCTCGATCAGCGCCGTCTGCCGCGCATCCTTGGGCGTGCGCTCGGCATCGACGACGTGGTTGCGTGCGCTCGCCGCCGTGACGTCGCCGCTGGCCGGATCGAGCACGAGGTCGATCTCGGTGAGCAGGCGGCCGTGGCTGCCGGCACTGGTGAGCAGCCGTCCGTCGATGCGGCAGTTGTAGGCGCGGTGCGTGTGGCCGCTGATGACGACGTCGACGGCGCGGTCGAGCTTCTTCAGGATGTCGACGACCGGCCCGGCGATGCCGGGGCATTCGTTGGCGCCGCCGGTGGGGAAGCCGCCCTGGTGGAGCAGCAGCACGATGGCCTCGATGCCCTGGCGACGCAGCTCGGGCACGAGCGCGTTCACGCTGCGGGCCTCGTCGCGGAAGACGAGGCCCCGCACGCCGCTGCGCATGACCATGCTGGGCGTGCTGCGCAGCGTCAGGCCGATGAAGGCCACGGCCACGCCGGCAAAGCGCTTCACGCGGTAGGCCGGCAGCAGCGCTCGGCCGCTGCGGCGCGCGAAGGTGCTGGCGGCCAGGTACTGGAAGCTCGCGCCCGCGAAGGGCTGCGGCCCGCGGCAGCCGCCGTCCTCGGCGCAGCCGCCGTGCTGCAGCCGCAGCAGCTCGGCGGCGCCGCGGTCGAACTCGTGGTTGCCGACGGCGGCGAACTCCAGCCCCATCTGCGACAGCGCCTCGATCGTCGGCTCGTCGCGAAACAGTGCCGAGAGCAGCGGCGATGCGCCCACCAGGTCACCCGCGGCGACGAAGACGTGATGCGGGTTCTTCGCCTTCAGCTGCTGCACCCGCGTGGCCAGGTGCTCGGCGCCGCCGGCGCGGACGTCGACGCTGCGTGCCGGGTCGTGCGCGTCCGCCAGGCGCAGGCTGCCGGGCGGCGTGCGCAGGCTGCCGTGGAAGTCGTTGATCGCCAGCACCTTCACCTCGACCGGTGCTGCCGCACGACCGGCTGCGCCGTCGAGCGCCGCCAGCGCGAGGACGAGCGCCGACAGCAGCCGCCAGTGCAGCCGTGGCGCGGCCAGGGTGCGGCCGCAGCAGGGGTCGAGGGTCGATGGCATGGGGCAGGAGCGGCGTCACCGGCCGGGCGTCCGGGCCCAGCATAGCAAGCCCTCCCGCGGCGTCGAAGCCACGATCGGGGGTGCCCGAACCACGTCCGCATGGGCAGAATCACGGCTTGCCATCGGCGATGGCGTGACCTGCGGAGGACAGCTTGAGCCAGCCCATCGGACGCGACCTCGACCTCGAGCAGATGCCGCGGCGCGGCGTGCTGGCGCTGCTGGCGGCGGCCGTGGCCGGCTGCGCCAAGCCCCCGCCCCCGCCCCCGCCGCCCCCGGTGGACGAGACGCTCGAAGGCGCCATCAACGCGACCTTGCTGGACATCGCGCGCCAGCTCGGCGAGCAGGCCGGCGTGGCGCGCGTGGCCGTCATCGATCCGCTGCTCGATGGCCGCAGCGGCCAGCAGACCAAGGCCACCGAGCGCACGACCCAGGCCCTGGCCGCGGCGGCGCCCAAGGTGCTGCCGGGTCTGCACCTGCTGCCCTTCGACGAGGCCGGTACGCGCGGCGCCGGCTGGCTGCTCAACGGCACGCTGTCCGCGCTGGACGGGCGCACGGGCAGCTACCGGCTGACGGTGGCGCTGTCGAACCGCGTCAGCGGCCTGGTGGTCGCGCGCGGGGTCGCGCCGGTGCGCGATGCGCAGCTCGACCTCGAGCCGACGCGCTTCTACGCCGAGAGTCCCTCGCTCGTGCGCGACCGTGCCGTGCAGGGCTATCTCGAGACCACCGAGAAGCCGGTCGGCCAGCCGGCGGACGCGCTCTATCTCGAGCAGATCCCGACCGCCGCGTTGCTGGCCCAGGGGCAGGAGGCCTACAACCAGGAGCGCTGGGACGAGGCGCAGAAGCTGATGGCCGCCGCCGCGCAGCGCGAGGACGGCCAGCAGCTGCGCACCTTCAACGGCCTGTACATGGCGAACGTCAAGCTCGGGCGCGCCGCCGAGGCCGAGGAGGCCTTCGGCAAGATCGCGGCGCTGGGGCTGGCCACGAGCAACCTGGCGGTGAAGATCCTGTTCCGGCCCGGCTCGACCGACTTCCTCGGCGAGGCCGAGACCTACGCGATGTGGCTGCGCCAGATCGCGCGCGCGGCGCAGGGCTCGTCGATGTGCCTGATGGTGGTCGGCCACACCAGCCGCACCGGCGGCGAGCAGCTCAACCGCGCGCTCTCGCAACGGCGCGCGCAGGCCGTGCGCGAGCGCCTGGTGCGCGAGGTGCCGGCGCTGGCGCGTGCGCAGCGCGTGCGCACCGAAGGCCGGGGCTGGGACGAGAACATCGTCGGCACCGGCACCGACGACATGCGCGATGCACTCGACCGCCGTGTGGAATTCAAGGTGCAGTCCTGCACCTGAACGCGGGCGCGTCGCTAGAATCCGCCGCTTCCCGAGGAGCGTTGCGACGGTCGTTCGACCGCCAGGCTCGGGGCCCCGCGCCGCGTGAGCACGCTGCCGCGCGGGATCGAGAACGGCGCTCGCCTCCCCCGACGAGGTGAGCCATGTCCGCTGCTTCCGCCCCGCAGGACCCGATCGCCATGCTGCCGCTGCGCCTCTCCGGCCTCGAGCCGCTGTCCATCGGCGAGGGCTCGCTCTTCGTCAACGTCGGCGAGCGCACCAACGTCACCGGCTCCAAGGCCTTCGCGCGCATGATCCTCGCGGGCGACTTCGAGGCCGCACTCGGCGTGGCGCGCCAGCAGGTCGAGAACGGCGCGCAGGTCATCGACGTCAACATGGACGAGGCGATGCTCGACTCGGTGGCGGCGATGGAGCGCTTCCTCAAGCTCATCGCCACCGAGCCCTCGATCGCGCGCGTGCCGGTGATGATCGACAGCTCCAAGTGGAGCGTGATCGAGGCGGGCCTGAAGTGCATCCAGGGCAAGGGCATCGTCAACTCGATCTCGATGAAGGAGGGCGAGGAGGCGTTCCGCCGCCAGGCCACGCTCGTGCGCCGCTACGGCGCGGCGGCCGTGGTGATGGCCTTCGACGAGCAGGGGCAGGCCGACACGGTGGCGCGCAAGACCGCGATCTGCGCGCGCGCCTACCGCATCCTCGTGGATGAGGTCGGCTTCGCGCCCGAGGACATCATCTTCGACCCCAACGTGTTCGCCATCGCCACCGGCATCGAGGAGCACGCCAACTACGCCGTCGACTTCATCGAGGCCACGCGCTGGATCAAGCAGAACCTGCCCGGCGCCAAGGTCAGCGGCGGCATCAGCAACGTCTCGTTCAGCTTCCGCGGCAACGACCCGGTGCGCGAGGCGATCCACACCGTCTTCCTCTACCACGCCATCCGCGCGGGCCTGGACATGGGCATCGTCAACGCCGGCATGATCGGCGTCTACGACGAGCTCGACCCGGAGCTGCGCGAGCGCGTCGAGGACGTGGTGCTCAACCGCCGCGCCGACGCCGCCGAGCGCCTGCTCGAAGTCGCCGAGCGCGCCAAGGGCGCGGCGCGCGACGAGAGCGCGCGCCTGGCCTGGCGCGCCGGCACGGTCGAGCAGCGCCTGACGCACGCGCTCGTGCACGGCATCACCGACTTCATCGTCGCCGACACCGAGGAGTGCTGGCGCGCCACCCAGGCCGGCGGCGGGCGCCCGCTGCACGTCATCGAAGGGCCGCTGATGGCGGGCATGGACGTCGTCGGCGACCTCTTCGGCCAGGGCAAGATGTTCCTGCCGCAGGTGGTGAAGAGCGCGCGCGTGATGAAGCAGGCGGTGGCGCACCTGCTGCCCTATATCGAGGCCGAGAAGCAGGCGCTGCGCGAGGCCGGCGGCGAGGTGCGCTCCAAGGGCCGCATCGTCGTCGCCACCGTCAAGGGCGACGTGCACGACATCGGCAAGAACATCGTCACCGTGGTCCTGCAGTGCAACAACTTCGAGGTCGTCAACATGGGCGTGATGGTTCCCTGCCAGGACATCCTCGCCAAGGCCCGGGACGAGGGCGCGGACCTCGTCGGCGTCTCCGGGCTGATCACGCCCAGCCTCGAGGAAATGCAGCACGTGGCCGCGGAGATGCAGCGCGACGACTGGTTCCGCCAGCGCAAGACGCCGCTGCTCATCGGCGGCGCGACGACCAGCCGCGTGCACACCGCGGTGAAGATCGCGCCGCACTACGAGGGGCCGGTGGTCTTCGTCCCCGACGCCTCGCGCAGCGTCGGCGTGTGCAGCGAGCTGCTCTCCGACGAGCGCGCCGCGGCCTTCATCGCCGAGGTGCAGGCCGATTACGCCCGCGTGCGCGAACTGCACGCGAACAAGAAGGCGACGCCACTGGTGACGATCGAAGCCGCGCGCGCCAACAAGACGCCGGTGGACTGGGCGGCCTACGTGCCGCCGCGGCCGAAGTTCATCGGCCGGCGCGAGTTCCGCAACCAGGACCTCGCCGAGCTCGCCGCCTGCATCGACTGGGGGCCCTTTTTCCAGACCTGGGACCTGGCGGGTCGATTCCCGGACATCCTGCAGGACGCGGTCGTCGGCGAGCAGGCGCGCCGCGTCTTCGAGGACGGCAGGCGCATGCTGCAGCGTCTGATCGAGGGTCGCTGGCTGCAGGCCAACGGCGTGATCGAGCTGCTGCCGGCGAACAGCGTCGACGACGACACCATCGAGGTCTACACCGACGACACGCGAAGCCAGGTGGCGCTGCGCTGGAACCCGCTGCGACTGCAGACGGTGCGCCCGGTGATCGAGGGCGTGCCGCGCCCCAATCGCAGCCTTGCCGACTGGATCGCGCCCAAGGGTGTGCGGCCCGACTACCTGGGGCTGTTCGCCGTCACCGCGGGGCTGGGTGCGCAGAAGAAGATCGAGCAGTTCCTTGCCGGGCACGACGACTACAGCGTCATCACGCTGAAGACGCTGGCCGACCGCCTGGCCGAGGCCTTCGCCGAGCGCCTGCACCAGCGCGTGCGCACCGAGTTCTGGGGCTACGCCGCCGACGAGGCGCTCAGCAACGAGCAACTCATCGCCGAGGCCTACAAGGGCATCCGCCCCGCGCCCGGCTACCCGGCGTGCCCGGACCACGGCATCAAGCGCGCGCTCTTCGACGTGCTGCGCGCCGAAGAGCTCGGCATCCACCTCACCGAAAGCATGGCGATGATGCCCGCGGCCAGCGTGAGCGGCTTCTACCTCGCGCATCCCGACGCGCGCTACTTCAACGTCGGCCGCATCGGCGAGGACCAGCTGCGTGACTTCGCGCGCCGCGAGGGCCTGAGCGAAGCGCAGGCGCGTCGCCGCCTGGCGCCCAGCCTCGGCTGAATCGGCTGAACCCGGCGCGCCTACGCCGCGAGCGCGCGCTGCAGCTGCAGCGCCTCGGCGACGTGGGTGACGGCGATGGCGGCGGCGCCGGCCAGGTCGGCGATGCTGCGCGCAACCTTGAGCGTGCGATGCAGGCGCCGGCCCGACCAGCCCAGGCGCTCGGCCGCGTTGCGCAGAAAGGCCTCGGTGCCCGGGTCGAGCGCGCAATGGCGGTCGATGCCGGAGGCCTCGAGCTCGGCATTGGGCAGACCCTGGCGTTGCAGCGCGCGCTCGCGCGCCGCGGCCACGCGCGCGGCGACCGCCGACGAGGGCTCGCCGTCGGGCAGGCGCAGCAGTTCGGCCGGGCGCACTGCCGGCATTTCGATGCGCAGGTCGATGCGATCGAGCAGCGGCCCGGAGATGCGGCCCTGGTAGCGCGCCACCTGCTCGGGCGTGCAGCGGCAGCTGCGGCCGGTGGCCGCCTGCGCGCCCAGCCAGCCGCAGGGGCAGGGATTCAGCGCCGCCACCAGCATGAAGCGCGCCGGGTACTGGGCCTGGTGGGCCGCGCGCGAGATCGTGATCTGGCCGGTCTCCAGTGGTTCGCGCAGGGCTTCGAGCGCCGCGCGCGGCATCTCCGGCAGTTCGTCGAGGAAGAGCACGCCGCCGTGGGCCAGCGAGATCTCGCCCGGCCGCGGCGGTGAGCCGCCGCCCACCAGCGCCACCGCGCTCGCCGAATGGTGCGGCGCGCGCAGCGGCCGGCGGCCGAAGCGCGCGGGGTCGAAGCCGCCCGGCAGCAGGCTGTGCACGGCGGCGCTGGCCAGCGCTTCGGTTTCGGTCATCGCCGGCAGCAAGCCGGGCAGGCGCTGCGCGAGCATCGACTTGCCGCTGCCCGGCGGCCCGGCCAGCAGCAGGCTGTGACCGCCGGCCGCGGCGATCTCGAGCGCGCGCTTGCCCTCGGCCTGGCCCTTGACGTCGCGCAGGTCCGGGCCCGGGCCTTCGGGCCCTGTGGCTGCGGGGCGCGGCGTCGGCAGCGGCACGGCGACGTCGGCCGACAGCAGCGACTGCACGACCTGCGCCAGATGCGTGGCCTGGCGGATCAGCAGCCCGGGGACCAGTGCCGCGGCCGTCGCGCTCTCCGTGGGCAGCACGAGCGTCCTGCCCTGGCCCTCGCGGCGCATCGCCAGCGCCAGCGCCAGCGCACCGCGCACCGGGCGCAGCGCGCCGCCCAGCGAGAGCTCGCCCGCGAACTCGTAGGGGGCGAGCGCGGCCGGATCGATGATCCCCTGCGCGGCCAGGATGCCCAGCGCGATCGGCAGGTCGAAGCGGCCGGAATCCTTGGGCAGGTCGGCAGGCGCCAGGTTGACGGTGATGCGCTTGTTGTGCGGGAAGCCGAAGCCGCTTTGCTGCAGGGCCGCGCGCACGCGTTCGCGCGACTCCTTGACCTCGATTTCGGCGAGGCCGACGAGCGTGAAGCTGGGCAGGCCATTGGCCAGCTGGACCTCGACCCGCACCGGCGGCGCGCTCAGCCCGTCGAGTGCGCGACTGGCGACGACGGCCAGCGACATGGCTTCTCCCTCGCCCCCTGCGAGCGGCCTGCGGACGCTCGCCTGTTCCTGGCCTTCATCCGTCCGACCGTCATCGCCTCGGTTGCGCACCGATCCGGTGCGGCCGAACCCCTTGGGCGACAGAGTGCACCAGCCAGGGGCGCATTGCGCCGCCAGGCCCACCAACAGGGGGCCGATTTCCCCAGTCCGGGTGTGGCACGAAAGCTGCAAGAGGGAGGTATCACATCAAGGAGAAGCGGCCATGAAGATGGTGACTGCGATCGTCAAGCCCTTCAAGCTCGACGAGGTGCGCGAGGCCCTTGGCGCCGTCGGCGTGCAGGGCATCACGGTGACCGAGGTGAAGGGCTTCGGGCGCCAGAAGGGCCACACCGAGCTCTACCGCGGGGCCGAGTACGTCGTCGACTTCCTGCCCAAGCTGAAGCTCGAGGTGGCCGTCGAGGAGGCGCTGCTGCCGCGCGTCATCGAGGCCATCGAGAGCGCCGCGCGCACCGGCCGCATCGGCGACGGCAAGGTTTTCGTCGCCGCGCTCGACGAGGTCGTGCGCATCCGCACCGGCGAGACCGGCAGGAGCGCGCTTTGAACAAGACCCTGCCGAAGACGGCCATGAAGACGCAGACGCGCGCGGCAATCCTCGCCCCGGGCCGAGAGGGCCTGGCGGTCCTGGCCGGTCTGGCGGCCCTGGGCTTCACGGCAGACGCCTGGGCCCAGGCGCCGGCGCTCGACTCCGGCGATACCGCCTGGATGCTGACTTCGACGCTGCTCGTGATCCTGATGACGATCCCGGGGCTGGCGCTGTTCTACGGCGGGCTGGCGCGCGGCAAGAACATGCTGTCGGTGCTGATGCACGTGTTCACGCTCTTCGCGCTCGTCAGCCTCCTCTGGGCCGTGTACGGCTACAGCCTGGCCTTCGTCGGCGAGGGCCGCTTCTTCGGCTCCTTCGACAAGGTGTTCCTGAAGGGCGTGACGCCGCAGACCTTCGGCGCGCTGGCGACGGTCCCCGAGTACGTCTTCGTCGCCTTCCAGGGCACCTTCGCGGCGATCACGGTGGCGCTGATCGCCGGCTCCTACGCCGAGCGCATCCGCTTTGGCGCCGTGCTGCTGTTCAGCGTGCTCTGGTTCACCTTCGGCTACGTGCCGATGGCGCACGTCGTCTGGGGCGGCGGCCTGCTGGCCCAGGACGGCGCGCTGGACTTCGCCGGCGGCACCGTGGTGCACATCAACGCCGGTGTCGCCGGCCTGGTGGGCGCCGTCATGCTGGGCAAGCGCCTGGGCTACGGCCGCGAGTCGATGGCGCCGCACAGCCTGACGCTGACCATGGTCGGCGCCTCGCTGCTGTGGGTCGGCTGGTTCGGCTTCAATGCCGGTTCCGCCGGTGCGGCGAACGCGCTCGCCGGACTGGCCTTCGTCAACACCGTGCTCGCCACCGCGGCGGCGACGCTGGCGTGGATCGCGGGCGAGGCGCTGACGAAGGGCAAGGGCTCGATGCTCGGCGCGGCCTCGGGCGCGGTCGCCGGGCTGGTGGCGGTGACCCCGGCCGCGGGCTTCGTCGGCCCGATGGGCGCGATCGTGATCGGCCTCGTCGCCGGCCTGGTCTGCCTCTGGGGCGTGCACGGCCTCAAGCGCCGCCTCGGCGCCGACGACGCCTTCGACGTGTTCGGCGTGCACGGCGTCGGCGGCATCGTCGGCGCGATGCTCACCGGCGTCTTCGCCGCGCCGGGCCTCGGCGGCACCGCGGCGGCGGACTTCGCGATCGGCCACCAGCTCTGGGTGCAGGGCAAGAGCGTCCTGTTCACCGTCGTCTGGTCGGGCGTCGTGTCCAGCGTCGCCTACAAGATCGCCGATCTGACGCTCGGGCTGCGCGTGCCCGAGGACGAGGAGCGCCAGGGCCTGGACATCAGCGCGCACGGCGAGACGGCCTACGGCAAGTAGCCGCGCCGCCGCCCGCGGGCCGCGGGCCGGGTCGCTGCGACACGGGAGCGCTTCGAGGGCGGCGTGCGCACTCCTAGAATGCGCCGATGGTCCCGAATCTGGTCACTGCGCTCACCGGCCCGATCAACGAACTCGAGCAGCGCATGCTGGAATCGGTGCCGGCGATCGAGCGCTGGTTCCGTCTCGAGTGGATGGAGCACACGCCGCCCTTCTACTGCTCGGTCGACCTGCGCAATGCCGGCTACAAGCTGGCGCCGGTGGACACCGACCTCTTCCCCCAGGGCTTCAACCACCTGACGCCGCAGATGCTGCCGCTGGCGGTGCAGGCGGCGATGGCCGCGATCGAGAAGATCTGCCCCGAGGCGAAGAACCTGCTGCTCGTGCCCGGCGCGGACTGCGGCCGCGCGTCCTACCTCGAGCACCTGCAGCGCCTGGTGCAGATCTTCACGCAGGCCGGCCTGAACGTGCGCCTGGGCTCGGCCGATCCGGCGCTCGCCGCGCCGCAGGTGCTGCAGGCGCCCGACGGCGGCGAACTGGTGGTCGAGCCGCTGCTGCGCCAGCGCACGCGCCTGGGGCTCAAGGACTTCGACCCCTGCACCGTCCTGCTCAACGACGACCTGCGCGCGGGCGTGCCGCGCGTTCTGCAGAACCTCTACGAGCAGTACCTGCTGCCGCCGCTGCACGCGGGCTGGGCGACGCGGCGCAAGTCACGCCACTTCCGCAGCTACGAAGAGGTGGCGAAGAAGTTCTCCAAGCTGATGGGCATGGATCACTGGCTGATCAACCCCATGGTCGCGCACTGCGGCGAGGTCGACGTCGGCAGCGACCATGGCCTGGACTGCGTGCGCACGCACTGCGAGACCCTACTCGTCAAGCAGCGGCGCAAGTTCAAGGAGTACGGCATCGCCGAGCGTCCCTTCGTCGTCGTCAAGGCGGACGCCGGCAGCATGGGCGTCGGGGTGCTGACGGTGCGCGACGTGCGCGAGCTCGACGCGGCGCGGCTGCAGCAGGCGCTCGTGCGCCCGGCGGGGCGGGAGCCCGGGGTGAGCGAGGTCATCATCCAGGAAGGCGTGCCGACCTGCGAGCGCATCGGCGAAGCCATGGCCGAGCCGGTGGTCTGCACCATCGACCGCTACGTCGTCGGCGGCTACTACCGCGTGCACGCCGGGCGCGGCAACGACGAGAGCCTGGCGGACGCGGACGCGCGCTACGTGCCGCTGGCCTTTGCCGAGAGTCATGTCCTGCCCGCGCGCGCCGCCAAGCCGGGGGCAAGCGCCCCCAACCGCTTCTACATGTACGGCGTGATCGGCCGGCTGGCGATGCTCGCCGCCGCCTACGAGCTCGAAGCCACCGACCCCGAGGCCGAGGACTACGCCTGACGCAGGCCTCCGGGGCGATGCGCACCGCCCCTTCGCTGCCATGAGCATGCCCCCCGAATCCCGCCGCTCCGGTGTGCTCGCCGCGCTGACGCTGGCCGCCATCGGCGTCGTCTACGGCGACATCGGCACGAGCCCGCTGTACGCGCTCAAGGAGGTGTTCGCGCAGGACCGCGTGCCGCTGTCGTCGCAGAACATCCTGGGCATCCTCTCGCTCGTCTTCTGGACGCTGACGGTGGTCGTCAGCCTGAAGTACGTGGGGCTGATCCTGCGCGCCGACAACAACGGCGAGGGCGGCCTCATCGCCATGCTGGCGCTGGCCTCGCAGGCGGTCAAGCACCGGCCCCGGCTGCGCCGCGTGCTGCTGCTGGTGGGCATCTTCGGCACCGCCGTGTTCTTCGGCGACGGCGTCATCACGCCGGCCGTCACGGTGCTGGGTGCGGTCGAGGGACTCGAGGTGCTGGCGCCCGGGCTGCACCGCTTCATCGTTCCGGTGGCGCTTGCCGTGCTGCTGGCGCTCTTTGCCGCGCAGCGCTTCGGCACCGCCGGCATCGGGCGCTTCTTCGGGCCGGTGACGACGCTGTGGCTGCTGGCGCTGGCGGTGCTGGGCATCGCGCAGATCGCGCGCGAGCCGCAGGTGCTGTGGGCGCTCATGCCGCAGTACGCGCTGGTCTTCATCGCGCAGCAGCCGGGCATCGCGTTCACGGCGCTCGGCGCGGTGGTGCTGTGCGTGACCGGCGCCGAGGCGCTCTACGCCGACCTCGGCCACTTCGGCAAGCTGCCGATCCGGCTGGCCTGGTTCGCGCTCGTCTGGCCGGCGCTCGTGCTCAACTATTTCGGCCAGGGCGCGATGCTGCTGCGCGAGCCGCAGAACATCAGGAACCCGTTCTACGAGATGGCGCCGCCCTGGGCGCTGCTGCCGCTCATCGTGCTCGCCACGGCGGCGGCGGTGATCGCCTCGCAGGCGCTCATCACGGCGGCGTTCTCGGTCACCAAGCAGGCGATCCAGCTCGGCTACCTGCCGCGGCTGCGCATCATGCACACCTCGACCAGGGTCAGCGGCCAGATCTACGTGCCGTTCGTGAACTGGGCGCTGTGTGCCTGCATCGTCGCCGCGGTAGTGGCCTTCGGCTCCAGCAGCGCGCTCGCCTCGGCCTACGGCATCGCGGTGACGATCGACATGACGATCACCACGGTGATGACCTTCTTCGTCATCCGCTTCGCCTGGAAGCTGCCGCTCTCGCTGTGCCTGCTGGGCACCGGCGTCTTCTTCGCCGTCGACATGACCTTCTTCGCCGCCAACGCGCTCAAGGTGCTGGACGGCGGCTGGTTCCCGCTGCTCATCGGCGGCGTGCTCTTCCTGCTCATGACGACCTGGAAGCGCGGCCGCCGTCTGATGCTGCAGCGGCTGCACGAGGAAGCGATCGAACTGCCGCTGTTCCTCGAATCGCTCTTTGCCAGCCCGCCGCTGCGCGTGCCGGGCACCGCCGTCTTCCTCGCCGCCGAGACGGGCGCCACACCCTTTGCGCTGATGCACAACCTCAAGCACAACAAGGTGCTGCACGCGCAGAACCTCTTCGTCAGCGTGCGGCACCACGAAGTGCCGTGGATCGGCTTTGGCAAGCGCGTCGATCTCGAGCCGCTGGGCCACGACTGCTGGCAGGTGGTGCTGCACTTCGGCTTCAAGAACGAGCCCGACGTGCCCGAGGCGCTGAAGCTGCTCGAGGGCCGCGGCATCGAGCTCGACCCGATGCGCACGAGCTACTTCCTCAGCCGCGACCAGGTGATCCCCACGCTGCGCGGCGGCATGGCCTTCTGGCGCGAGAAGCTCTTCGCCGGCATGCACCGCAACGCCGGGGCGGCGGGCGACTTCCTGCACCTGCCGACCAATCGCATCGTCGAGCTCGGCTCCAAGGTGGAGATCTGAGGTGGGGCCGCGCGCGTTCTGGCGCGACCTCTCGCTGCCGGCCGTCGTCGCCGGCTTCGTCGCCGTGCTTGTCGGCTACACGAGCTCGGTGGTGATCGTCTTCCAGGCCGCCGCGGTGCTGGGCGCGACTCCCGCGCAGACGGCCTCGTGGCTGTGGGCGCTGGGGCTCGGCCTGGGCCTCACCTCCGCGGGCCTGAGCCTGTGGTACCGCATGCCGGTGCTCACCGCCTGGTCGACGCCGGGGGCGGCGCTGCTCGTCACCGCGGGAGCGGGCGTGCCGATGGCGCAGGCCATCGGCGCCTTCATGACCTGCGCGCTGCTCATCGTCGCGGCCGGGGCCAGCGGTGCCTTCGCGCGCGTGATGGATCGCATCCCGCAGGCGCTGGCCGCAGCGCTGCTGGCCGGCGTGCTGACGCGCTTTGCCTTCGACGCCTTCCTCGCGCTGCGCACGCAGACACTGCTCGTGCTGGCGATGGCGCTGGCCTACCTGCTCGGGCGCCGCGCCTGGCCGCGCTACGCCGTGCCGGGGGTGCTCGCCGCGGGCCTCGCCGTGGCCGCCGCGCAGGGGCAGTTGCGCCTCGCGGGGATCGACTGTCGCTGGACGACGCCGGTCTTCACCGATCCCGAGTTCAGCCTCGCGGCGACGCTCGGCGTGGCGCTGCCGCTCTTTGTCGTCACCATGGCCTCGCAGAACCTGCCCGGCGTGGTCGCGCAGCGCGCCGCCGGCTTCGACGTGCCGGTGTCGCCGCCGGTCACCGCCACCGGGCTGGCGACACTCGTGCTCGCGCCGTTCGGCGCCTATGCCTTGAACCTGGCGGCGATCACGGCCTCGATCTGCATGGGTCGCGAAGCCAGCGAGGATCCGGCGCGCCGCTACACCTCGGCGGTGGTGGCCGGCGTCTTCTACGCCGTGCTCGGCCTGCTCGGCAGCGCGGTGGTCGGGCTGATCGCCGCCTTTCCGCTCGAACTCGTGCTCGCGGTGGCGGGCTTTGCACTGCTGGGCACGATCGGCGGCGGCCTGGCGATCGCGGTCAAGGACGAGCACAGCCGTGAGCCCGCACTCATTACCTACCTCGTCACCGCCAGCGGGCTCACGCTGGGCGGCATCGGCGCGGCCTTCTGGGGCGTGGTCGCCGGCGCCCTGGCGCTGACCGTGCAGCGGCTGCGCCGCTGAGCGCGGCGGGCCCGCCTGTGCCAAAGTCGAGGCTGCCGGAGGATGCGCCCGTGAGACTGCTGTTCGTCGCCGACCCGCTCGAGAGCTTCAAGCCCTGCAAGGATTCGACCTTCGCCATGATGCGCGAGGCCGCGCGCCGCGGCCACGAGATCTGGGCCTGCGAGAGCGCCGACCTGACCTGGCGTCGCGGCGGCCATGTCGTGGCCCGGCGGGCGCGGGCGATCACCCTGACCGGCGAGGAGCCGCGCTGGTTCGAGACCGTGTCCGAGGGCGAGGTCGTGCTCGCGCAGACGGCAGCCGTGCTGATGCGCAAGGACCCGCCCTTCGACAGCGAGTACTTCTACGCCACGCACCTGCTCGGTCAGGCCGAGCGCGAGGGCGCGCGCGTCTTCAATGCGCCCGCGGCGCTGCGCGAGCACCCGGAGAAGCTCGCCATCCTGGAGTTCCCGCAGGTCATCCCGCCCACGCTCGTCACGCGCAGCGCCGAAGCCGTACGCGCCTTTCACGACGAGCATCGCGACATCGTGCTCAAGCCGCTGGACGGCATGGGCGGCATGGGCATCTTCCGCGTCGGCGCCGACGGCCTCAACCTGGGCTCGATCATCGAGACGCTGAACGCCGGCGGCACGCGCACGCTGATGGTGCAGCGCTACCTGCCCGAAATCGCCGACGGCGACAAGCGCGTGCTGCTGATCGGCGGCCAGCCGGTGCCCTATTGCCTCGCGCGCATCCCGCAGGGCAGCGAGATCCGCGGCAACCTCGCCGTGGGCGGCAAGGGGGTGGCGCGGCCGCTGTCGGAGGGCGATTGGCGCATCGCGCAGTCCCTGGGGCCGGTGCTGGCCGCGCGCGGCCTGCTGCTCGTCGGCCTGGACGTGATCGGCGAGCACGTCACCGAGATCAACGTCACCAGCCCGACCTGTTTCCAGGAGATCGCACAGCAGACCGGCTTCGACGTCGCCGGCAAGTTCGTCGACGCGCTGGAGGCAGCGCTCAGCCGCTGAGCTGCGGCACCTGCTCCCACGGCGTGGCCGCGGGCCGCTCCAGGCCCACCCTGCGCAGCGGCAGCGTCGGCCCCGGCGCGGCGGACTGGGACAATCCGCCCAATGGCCCTGCTCACCCTTGCTGCTGCGCACCTCGCCTTCGGCCATGTGCCGCTGCTCGACGGCGCCGACTTCGCGCTCGAAGCCGGCGAGCGCGTGGCGCTCATCGGGCGCAACGGTGCGGGCAAGTCCTCGCTGCTGAAGATCCTCGCCGGCCTCGACAAGCCCGACGACGGGCTGCTGCAGGTGCAGACCGGCGTGCGCATCGTCTACGTGGCGCAGGAGCCGCAGTTTGCCGCCGGCATCAGCGTCTTCGATGCCGTCGCCGAGGGCGTCGGCGAGGCACGCTCGCTGCGTGCCCGCTACGAGGCGCATGCCCCCGGGGAGGACCTGGACGCGTTGCAGACGCGCCTCGAGGCGCTGGGCGGCTGGACCTGGGAGCGGCGCGTGCACGAGGCGCTGCAGCGGCTGCACCTGGATGCGCAGGACGCGGTCGATGCGCTCTCCGGCGGCACGCGAAAGCGCGTCGCCCTGGCGCAGGCGCTGGTCGCCGCGCCCGACGTGCTGCTGCTGGACGAGCCGACGAACCACCTCGACATCGACGCCATCGAGTGGCTGCAGGGCCTGCTCGTCGAGTGGGCCGGCGCGCTCGTGCTGGTCTCGCACGACCGCGCCTTCATCGACGCGGTGGCCACGCGCATCGTGCTGCTGGATCGAGGCCGGCTCACGAGTTACCCGGGCCGCTTCGCGCAGTACCAGGCCACGCGCGAGCGCGAGCTCGAGGCCGAGGCCGTGGCCGGCGCGCGCGCCGACAAGCTGCTGGCGCAGGAGGAGGTGTGGATCCGCAAGGGCGTGGAGGCGCGGCGCACGCGCAGTGCCGGGCGCGTGGCGCGGCTGCAGCAGCTGCGCGTGCAGCGCGCCGCGCGCCGCGAGCAGCTCGGCCAGGTGCGGCTCGAGCTCGACGCCGGCCGACCTTCGGGGCGCATCGTCGCCGAACTCGACGAGGTGTCGATGCGCTTTGGCGACAAGCTGCTGGTCGAGCGCTTCAGCGCGACCATCCTGCGCGGCGACAAGGTCGGCCTGATCGGCCCCAACGGCTGCGGCAAGACGACGCTGCTCAAGCTCATCCTGGGCGAATTGCAGCCCACCGCGGGCCGGGTGCGCACCGGCACGCGGCTGCAGGTCGCCTACTTCGACCAGATGCGGGCCGCGCTCGATCTCGACGCCACACTGGCCGACACCATCAGCCCGGGCAGCGAGTGGATCGAGCTCGCCGGTCCCGGCGGCGGCCGCAAGCACGTGATGAGCTACCTCGGCGACTTCCTGTTCTCGCCGGCGCGCGCCAACGCGCCGGTGCGTACGCTCTCCGGCGGTGAGCGCAACCGGCTGCTGCTGGCACGGCTGTTCGCGCTGCCGGCCAACGTGCTGGTGCTGGATGAGCCGACCAACGACCTCGACATCGACACGCTCGAGCTGCTCGAGGAGCTGCTGCAGGCCTACGCAGGCACCGTCTTCCTCGTCAGCCACGACCGGCAGTTCCTCGACAACGTCGTCACCTCGACGATCGCCTGGGAAGGCGATCCCGCCTTCGGCGGCCGCCCGGGCCTGTGGCGCGAGTACGAGGGAGGCTGGGAGGACTGGAAGCTGCAGCGCGAGCGCGCGCGCGCCCTCGTCGCCGGGGCCGCGCCGGGCGCGGCCGCCGCGGTGCCTGCGGCGCGGGACCCGCTGGCGCCAGCCGCCGCGGCCGCGCGGGCGCCGGCGGCGCGAACCAAGCTCAGCTACAAGGAGCAGCGCGAGCTCGAGGCGCTGCCGGCGGGCATCGAGGCGCTGGAGGCCGAGCAGCGCGAGCTTGCCGCGCGCCTGGCCGGCGCCGAGCTGTACCTGAACGAGCCGCAGCGCGTGCCCGAGCTGCAGGCGCGCCACGAGGCGATCGAGAGCGAGCTGATGCAGGCGCTCGAGCGCTGGGAGGCGCTGGCCAGCCGCGCCGGCTAGGCGCCGGGGCCACGCGCGCGCCGCCCGCGGCGGCGGCGCTCAGTGGGTGCCGCCGTTGAACCAGCCTTCGTGGGCGGCGGCCGGATGCGTGCGGCTGACCATCAGCCCGGGCTGCAGGTAGAGCCCGTTGAGCATGCGCATCGCGCGCGTGCGGTCGAAGCCCGGCCACGCGGAGATCTCGCGCAGGCTGGTCGTCTGGCGCTTGAGGCGCTCGCAGGCCGAGGCGAGCGAGCCGGAGAGCTCGAGCACGGCCAGGTCCATCGTCGGCGTGATGCGGTAGGCCGCCGGGCCGGCGATCTCGGGCAGCAGGTCGTCGCGCGCGCCACGCAGCGCGAGTTCCCACAGCACCTTGCCCATCGGCGCGCAGTACTCCGACAGCGCCGCGGCGCCGGACAGGGACGCCTGCGGCAGCGCCTGCTGCGCCTTTTCCACGCGCAGCACTTCGAGCTCGGTCAGCTGCAGCGCGAGCAACTGCGACATCGGCAGCACGCCTTGCACCACGCGCTGCACCGGGTAGGCGGTGAGCGCCAGCACATGCTGGTGCAGCTGCAGGTGTACGGTGACGGCGCTGGCGTGGCGCACCGCGCCGGCCAGGACCTCGAGCAGTTCACTGCGCCGGCCCTTGAGTTCGAAGCGCAGGAGGTCCTGGTGCAGCGACGGATCGAGCGCCGAGAGCCGCGTGCTGACGCGGTCATCGCTGCTGTCGCGCTCGAGCTCGACGTGGCGCTGGAAGGCGCTCGCGCGCACCAGCTCGGCAGCTCCCAGGGGCAGCGTTGATTCGAAATGAGCCAGCGACATCGATTCCTCGTGGGAAGGGGCGCGCGAACAGCGCAGCGCATCCTACGCTGACGTCGAGTCGCGGTCAGTTCTTGTTTCACTTGTGAACAGCGCGAGCGCCCGCGGCCTGCGCCCCTACACTCGTCGCCATGGTGGCCAGCCGCCCGCCCGAGACCGATCGCGACGCCACGCGCGGCATGCTGCTGGGCGTGCTGGGCGTGCTGATCTTTGCCGCCACCTTGCCGGCCACGCGCATGGCGGTGGGCGACGCGCTTGCGCCGCAGTTGCCGCCGACGTTCGTGACCGTGGGTCGGGCCGCCGTGGCCGGCGTGTTGAGCCTGGCCTACCTGCTGGCGCTGCGCGCGCGGACGCCCGCGCGGCGTCATTGGCCGGCGCTGGCCGTCAGCGCGCTCGGCACCGTGCTCGGCTTCCCGCTCTTCCTGGCGCTGGCGCTGCGCCAGGTCGAGGCGGTGCATGCCGCCGTCGTCACCGGCGTGCTGCCGCTGGCCACCGCGGCTGCAGCGGCGGTGCTGCTGCGCCAGCGCGCCCCGGCGGGTTTCTGGGTCTGTGCGCTCGCCGGCTGCGCGCTGGTGATCGGCTATGCGGCGTGGCAGGGCAGCGGCGCGCCGACGCGGGCCGACGGTCTGCTGCTGCTGGCGGTGGCCTCGGCCGCGGTGGGCTACGTCGGTGGCGCCAAGGTGTCCGTGGCGCTGCCGGCGCCGCAGGTCATCTCCTGGGTGCTGGTGCTCTCGCTTCCCTTCACGCTGCCGCTGGCCTGGTGGCTGCGGCCGCTGCAGCCTGCCAGCGGCGCGGCCTGGGGCGGCTTCGTCTACGTCTCGCTGTTCTCGATGTGGCTGGGCTTCTTCGCCTGGTACCGCGCGCTGGTGCTGGGCGGCGTCATGCGGGTCAGCCAGGTGCAGCTGCTGCAGCCGTTTGCGGCACTGCTGCTGGCCGTGCCGCTGCTGGGCGAGCCCCTGGACGGCGCCACCGTGGGCTTTGCGCTTGCAGTGCTGGGCGTCGTTTTCGTGGGTCGCCGCATGCCGGTACAGGCCTCGCGATGAAGAACGGCGCCGATCCGCCGCCCGCAGGAGACTTCCGCAGATGAACTGGACATTGGCCGCCCGCGCGGCCCGGCTCGAACCCTCGACCATCCGCGAGATCCTCAAGCTCACCGAGCGCCCGGGGGTGATTTCCCTGGCCGGCGGGCTGCCCGCGGCCGAAGGTTTCCCGGTGGCGGCGATGGCCGAGGCCTGCGCGCGCGTGCTGCGCGAGCACCCGCGCGAGGCGCTGCAGTACGCGTCCAGCGAGGGCTTCGGGCCGCTGCGCGAGTGGGTCGCGGCGGACCTGGAGGCGCACGGGCTGCAGGCGCAGGCGCAGCAGGTGCTGATCACCACCGGCTCGCAGCAGGGGCTGGACCTGGTCGGCAAGGTGCTGATCGACCCGGGCAGCCGCGTGGCGGTGGAGTCGCCCACCTACCTGGGCGCGCTGCAGGCCTTCAATCCCTACGAGGCGGATTACGTCAGCGTGCCCTGCGACGACGAGGGTCCGAGCCCGGAGCAGCTCGAGGTCGCGGCCGGCGCGCGCTTCCTCTACCTGCTGCCCAATTTCCAGAACCCGAGCGGGTGCTGCCTGGGTGCGGCCCGACGGCAGGCGCTGGCGGCGCGCGCGCAGGCCATCGGTCTGCCGATCGTCGAGGACAACCCCTACGGCGAGCTGTGGTTCGATGCGCCGCCGCCGCCGCCGGTGAGCGTGGCGATGGCCGGCGAGGCGATCTACCTCGGCTCCTTCTCCAAGGTGCTGGCGCCCGGGCTGCGGCTGGGCTACGTGGTCGCGCCGCCGTCGCTCTTCCCGAAGTTGCTGCAGGCCAAGCAGGCGGCTGATCTGCACACCCCGGGCTTCAACCAGCGCGTGGTCTACGAGGTGATCAAGGACGGCTTCCTGCAGCAGCACCTGCCGGCGCTGCGCGCGCGCTACAAGGCCCAGCGTGATGCGATGCGCGACGCGCTGCAGCGTCACCTGCCGCCGGGCTGCCGCTGGGCCGTGCCATCGGGCGGCATGTTCTTCTGGGTCGAGTTGCCGGCCGCGCTGGACGCCACGGCGCTGCTGCCCAGGGCGGTCGAGGCCGGCATGGCCTACGTGCCGGGCGCGGCCTTCTTCGCCGGCAACGCGCGCGCGAGCACGCTGCGGCTGAGCTTCGTCACCGTCGCGCCGGCACGCATCGAGCAGGGTGTGGCGGCGCTGGGCCGCGTGCTTGCCGAGGCCTTGTCGTCGTGAGCTTCGTTGCCGTCGATCATCTCGTCGTCGCTGCCGCCACGCTGGCCGAGGGCGCGGCCTGGTGCGAACGCATGCTCGGCGCCGCCCCCGAGGCCGGCGGGCGCCATGCGCTCTTCGGCACGCACAACCGCGTGCTGAACATCGCCGGCGCCGGCTATGCGCAGGCCTACCTGGAGATCATCGCCATCGACCCCGAAGCGCCGCCCCCGGTGCGTCGACGCTGGTTCGGACTCGACGAGACCGACCTTTCGGGCGGGCCGCGGCTGATCCACTGGGTGGGCCGCTCGCCGATGCTGGACATGCACCGCTGGGGGCTGATCAACGTCGGCGAGGCGCCGGGCGACCCGGTGGCCGCGAGCCGGCCGACGCCGCAGGGGCTGCTGCAATGGCAGATCCTCGTGCGCAGCGACGGCCGGCTCGCCCACGCGGGCGCGCTGCCCACGCTCATCCAGTGGCAGGGCGCGCACCCGACCGCGACCATGCCCGCGCGCGGCGTGGCCCTGCAGGCGCTCGTTGTCAACCACCTGCCGCCGCGCGTGCGCGAGGTGCTGCGCCTGCGCGGCGTCACTGCCGTCGACGATGCCGGACCCGCGCTGCGCGCCCGGCTGTCGACCCCGAACGGGGACGTGACCCTGGAGACCCTGGCGTGACCGAAGAACTCTTTCGCGACGACGCGGACCTGCAATCCTGCGCGGCCACCGTGCTGGCGGTGGACGAGGAAGGCATCGTGCTCGACCGTACCGTCTTCTATCCGCTGGGCGGGGGCCAGGCCGGCGACGCCGGCGATCTCGTCACCGCCGACGGCCGGCGCGTGGCCATCGTCGACACGCGCAAGCACAAGGGGCGTCCAGGCGCGATCGCGCATGTGCCGGCCGCGGACGCGCCGAGGCTGCAGCCGGGCGAGCGCGTGCATGCCTGCATCGATGGACAGCGCCGGCAGGCGCACATGCGCTTTCACACCGCGACCCACCTGCTGTGCGCGCTGGTGCCGCACCCGGTGGACGGCTGCAGCATTACCGCCGGCTACGCGCGGCTGGATTTCCACACCCAGGAGCCGCTGGACAAGGCCGCACTCACCGCGGGCCTGGCGCGGCTGGTCGCGGCGGCGCATCCGGTGCGCGGGCGCTGGATCGCCGAGGCCGAGCTCGACGCCAACCCGGGTCTCGTGCGCAGCATGAGCGTGCAGCCCCCGCGCGGTCTCGGGCGCGTGCGCGTGATCGAGATCGAAGGCGTGGACCTGCAGCCCTGCGGCGGCACGCACGTCGCCAATACGGCGGCGATCGGCGCCGTGCTCGTCACCAAGATCGAGAAGAAGAGCGCGATGACCCGCAGGGTCGTGCTCGGCTTTGCCGCGCCGGCCGCCGGCTGATCGCGCGGCGGCCGCGGCGCTCAGTTGCTGGAGTAGTCCCGGGCGCGGAAGTCGTCATGGCAGGCCTTGCAGGCGCCGCCGGTGGCGCCGAAGGCGCTCTTCACGGCGTCGAGGCTGCCGCCCTTGGCCGCCGCGTCGAGCTTGGCCACCTCGCTCATCATGCGCTCGATGGCAGCCTTGAACTTGGCGCCGTCCTTCCAGACCTCCGGCCGGGCACGCTGCGGCGCGCCCTTGTCGGTACCCTCGGCGAAGGCGCTGAACGGCAGCTTGTGCAGCGCGACGACGAGGGCCATGTTCTCCTGCGCCACCTTGGCGTCGAAGGGCACGCGGCCGTTGGCCATGGCGCCGATGCGTCCGAAGTGCTCGGCCATCACGCGAAAGGCGCCCTGGCGGTACTTGATCGCGTCTTCCGACTTCTGGAATTGCGCGGACGCAGGGATCGCGCAGGCCAGGCCGGCGATCAGGGCGAGGGGGGGGAGCAGGCGATTCATGCGGGTCATCTCCGGAAGCGGCATCGGGCACGGGATGGCGCGAGCCGGCGCCGAGTTTAGGGATCGACGCACGCGGCTGCCTCGCCCTCGGCCAAAGCCCGGCGGCCGCGCTCGGCTTGCGCGGCCGCCGCCGCCAGCGCCGCCGCTCGCTCGTCTGGCCAAGGTTTCGCGGTATGGTCCGAGTCGCACCGCCACCCCGCCGCACCGACGGAGATCCGACCGATGAACCATCCGCCCCGCCCCGCCGATGGCGCCCGCGTGCGCGTCTGGGATCTGCCCACACGCGCCTTTCACTGGCTGCTGACCGGGGCGCTGGTGGCGCAGGTGATCACCGGCAAGATCGGCGGCGGCGCGATGACCTGGCACTTTCGCATCGGCTACTTCGTCTTCGCGCTGCTGCTGTTCAGGCTGGCGTGGGGTCTCGTCGGCGGGCATTGGTCGCGCTTCGCGCACTTCGTCCCCGGCCCCGGCGCGCTGTTGCGCTATCTGCGCGGGCGCTCGCGCCGCGAGGATCATCACGACGTCGGCCACAGCCCCCTGGGCGCCCTGTCGGTGCTGGCGATGCTGCTGCTGCTGGCGGCACAGGTCGGCGCGGGGCTGGTGGCCGATGACGAGATCGCAAGCGTGGGCCCGCTCAATCGCTTCGTCAGCGGGGCCACGGCGGCCTGGGCCACGGCCTGGCACACCGGCCCGGGCATCGCCCTGCTGATGGCGCTGGTGCTGTTGCACGTGGGCGCCATCGTCTACTACCGCGTGTTCAGGCAGCGCAGCCTGGTGCTGCCGATGATCACCGGCGACAAGACGCTGCCCGGCGCGGGCGCGCCCGCCGCGCGCGATAGCGGCGCCACGCGGCTGCTGGCCCTGCTGCTGCTGGCGGCCAGCGCGGCGCTGGTTGCCTGGGTGGTGCGCCTGGGGGCCTGAGGGCGGCATGCAGACCCAGCCTTCGATCGAAGTCGTCCAGGCCGAGGGTGCGGCGGCGCTCGACGCGGTGCGCGGACTCTTTCGCGAATACGCCGATTCACTCGGCGTGGACCTCGCCTTCCAGGGCTTCGAGGCCGAGCTTGCCGCGCTGCCCGCCGATTACGCGCCGCCCGGAGGCGTGCTGCTGTTGGCGCTGGTCGACGGCCAGCCCGCCGGCTGCGGCGCCTTGCGTCCGCTGCCCGACGCCGACTACGCCAATGCCTGCGAGATGAAGCGCCTGTACGTGCGCCCGGCCTTCCGCCGCTTCGGGCTCGGGCGGCAAATGGCGCAGGTGCTGATCGACCATGCGATGCAGGCCGGCTACTCCAGCCTGCTGCTGGACACGCTGGACGAGATGGAGGCCGCGCGCGGGCTCTACCTGTCGCTGGGTTTCGAGGAGATCCCGCCCTACTACTTCAACCCGATTGCCGGAGCTCATTACCTGAAAGCCGACCTCGGCTCGACGGCTACGCACTGGTAGCTGCTGCGCGTTCGCCGCGACGGCCGCCGCGGCCGGCGCGCTCAGCGCAGCGCCGCGGACTTGGCGCGCGCGCCCGCGTCCAGCCCGGCGAGCGCTGCCTTCACCTCAGAGACGCGCAGGATCTCGGCCAGCAGGCGCGGCGGCGCGCCGTCGCCGGCATGCAGCGCGTACACCGGCACGCCGCTGCGGCCCAGGCGGGCCAGTTCGGCGGTGATGCGGGCGTCGCGGCGCGTCCAGTCGGCACGCAGCAGCGCCACGTCGTGCGCGCGGAAGGCCGCCAGCACCTCGGCGTCGGCCAGCGTCGTGCGCTTGTTGTACTGGCAGGTCACGCACCAGGCGGCGGTGAAATCGACGAAGGCTGGCCGGCCGGCCGCGGTGAGCTCGGCCAGGCGCTCGGGGCTCCAGGCCTCCCAGCCCGCTTCGTGCGGTGTTGCCGCACTCGACGGCTCGGCATGCAGCGCCGGCCAGGCCCAGCCGAAGATCGGCAGGGCCAGCGCGAGCGCCAGCGTGGCGAGGCCGGTTCGTGCGCGCGCGCCGAGCGCGGGCGAACCCAGCGCCCAGGCGAGGAAGGCCAGCGCCAGCAGCACGCCCAGCAGTGCCGCGACGCCGTCGATGCCGCTCTGCTGGCCGAGCACCCAGACGAGCCAGATGACCGTGGCGAACATCGGGAAGGCCAGCAGCACCTTGAAGTGCGCCATCCAGGCACCCGGCCGCGGCAGCGCGCGCGCCAGCGCGGGCCAGGCACTGGCCAGCAGGTAGGGCAGCGCCATCCCCAGGCCGAGCATCGCGAACACCGCCAGCGCCTGGGGCGTCGGCAAGGTCACCGCCGCCCCGAGCGCGGCGCCCATGAACGGTGCCGTGCAGGGCGAGGCCACGGCCACGGCGAGCACGCCGGTGAGCAGCGAGTCGAGCAGCGGGTGCCGCGCGCGCGCGGCCGACCAGCGTGCCGGCAGCACCGCGCCGATCTCGAAGACGCCGGCGAGGTTCAGCCCGATGAGCGTGAACAGGGCCGCCAGCGCGGCCACGAACAGCGGGCTCTGCAGCTGGAAACCCCAGCCCAGCTGCTCGCCTCCGGCGCGCAAGCCCAGCAGCAGCGCGGCCAGGGCGACGAAGGAGACGACGACGCCCACGGTGTAGGCCAGGCCGCCGGCCAGCAGGCCGCGGCGGTCCTCGGCGTGCGCGGCGAAGCCGAGCACCTTGAGCGAGAGCACCGGGAACACGCAGGGCATGAGGTTGAGCAGCATGCCGCCGAGCAGGGCCAGGCCCAGGGCGAGCCCAAGACCCAGGCCTGGGCCCGGGGCCGAACTCGGGGTTGCCGGGGGCGGCGCGAACGCCTCCCCGGGCGCGGGGGCGGCGAGCGTGGGCAGCGCAGCCAGCGCCGGCCAGGGCGTCGTCACCGTCGCCGTCAGCTGCACGCCCGCCGACGAGCCGGCGCCGACCAGCACCAGCGGCATCGCCGGCGGTCCTTCGCTGCGCTGCGGATCGAGTGCTGCGCGCGCCGTCCACTGCCCGCCGTTCCAGCTCGCCTGCACCGGGGCGGCGTTGAGCAGCACGCCGGCGGTCTCGGGCAGGAGCTCGACGGCCTTGCCCCGCCAGTCTTCGGGCAGCCCGTGCACCTCGAACACCAGCGCCTCGCCCTCCAGGCGCGCGGACGCCTGCGCCTCGGGCCGGGGACGCGGCCGCGCCGCCTCGGCCGCGGCGAAAAGCGCGCCTTGCGCGGCCGTGGCGGCCTGCACCGGCAGGTCGAGCTCGAAGTGTCCCGACTCGGGGATGCACACTTCCTTGCAGGCCAGCCATTCGGCATCGAGGGCGATGCGCACGCTGGCGCCGGCAGGCGCCTGGGTCACGTCGACCGCCACCGGCAGCAGCGTGCGGCCCTCGTAGCCATAGTTCATCAACGGACCGACGGGAAGCCGCTTCGGCGTCGGCCACTCGATCCCGCCGGCCTGCAGGTGGGCGGGGAGCGTCCAGGCGAGCGTCGTCGGCATGCCGGAATCGCCGGGGTTCTTCCAGTACGTATGCCACTGCGGCTGGTGCTCGATCAACAGCCCGAGCTGCAACGGCCTGCCGGGGCCCACGCCCTCGGGCGCATGGGCCAGCAGTTCGGCGCGCACCTGCGGCGTCGTCACGACGTTGGAACCCATCGCGCCCGCAGGCAGCGCCAGCGCCAGCGCGGCGCACAGGAGGAGGATCGAGCGGAACATCGGCGTTGGAGCGACGGCCGGGCCGTTCGGTTCCGGCCGCCGAGGGACAGGCGAAGACGCGATGAGACCACATCCGGCCTCGTCACGGGTTCGTGCAGGGCAAGCCGGCGCGTGACCGGCGCGGGACGGGCGCGCGACGCCATCCCGGCGCGCGCCGGCGCGGGAACTCTTGGAACACCCGGGTTTTCTCGTATACTTCCGAGGCTTTGCTGACCGCATCCGCGCAATTCGATGGACCCGACCCGGACAGCGCCTGCGCGCCCCGGGCGAACACCAAGGGGGCCGACGAATGACGATGAAGATGCGGCACAGGCACCGGCTTTCAAGGCGCTGACCCGGGAGGAGGCGCTGGCCCTGCGGCAGAAGGACCCGCCATTGAACCCGTGGCGTGTCGTTGCAGTGCAACTGGGAGTCGGGGTGGCGGCGGCGCTGCTCGCAGCACTGGCCACCGGCAGGCAGGAGATCGGGTGGTCGCTGCTCTATGGGGCGATCACCGTGGTGGTGCCGGGCGCCCTGATGGCGCGCGGCCTGACCAGCCCTCTTTCCCGCATGTCGCCCGGCGCCGGCGCCGTCAGCTTCATGTCGTGGGAGATGGTGAAGATCGCGGCCTCGGTGGCGATGCTGATGCTCGCGCCGAGGCTGGTGCCGCACCTGAGCTGGCTGGCGCTGCTGGCCGGGCTGGTGCTGTGCATGAAGGTGTACTGGGTCGCGCTGCTGTGGCGCGGCACGAAGAAGAGTTGACGAGCGCGCTCGAGCCGAAGCGAGAGGGATCGAAAGAGGTCACATGGCAAGCACCGGTCAGACAGGCGGCGAAACGACAGCCGGCCAGTACATCGTCCACCACCTCGAGCATCTGCGGAACCAGAAGCAGACGGCGGTGGCGGACTTCTCCGTCTACAACCTCGATTCGATCTTCTGGGCCGTGCTGGTCGGGGTGATCGGTTGCTGGCTGCTCTACCGCGCCGCCTCCAAGGCCACCTCGGGCGTTCCCGGGCGCTTCCAGGCCGCGGTCGAGTTCCTCGTCGAGATGGTCGACAACCAGGCCAAGGGCATCATCCACAACGCCAACAGCCGCAAGCTCGTGGCGCCACTGGCGCTGACCGTGTTCGTCTGGACTTTCCTCATGAACGCGCTCGACCTGCTGCCGGTGGACCTGGTGCCCTGGCTGGCAGGCTTCATGGGCATCCAATACCAGCGCATCGTGCCCACGGCCGACCTGTCGATGTCGATGGGCCTGTCGGTCTCGGTGCTCGTGCTCTGCCTGATCTACAACGTCAAGATCAAGGGCGTGGGCGGCTGGGTGCACGAGCTCTTCACCGCGCCCTTCGGCGACAAGTGGTTCCTCTATCCGGTGAACTTCGCGATGCAGATCGTCGAGTTCATCTCCAAGACCGTCTCGCACGGCATGCGGCTGTTCGGCAACATGTACGCCGGCGAACTGATCTTCATGCTGATCGCGCTGATGGGTGGTGCCTGGAGCCTGTCGGCCACCGGCATCGGCCTGACCATCGGCCACATCGTCGCCGGCACCGTGTGGGCCATCTTCCACATCCTGATCATCACGCTGCAGGCCTTCATCTTCATGATGCTGGCGCTGATCTACCTCGGCCAGGCGCACGACGCGCACTGAACCCCGAGTCGCCTCCGTTCGTCCTGCGCATCCGCGTTTCGCGTCCTTTGCCCCTTCCTCCCTTCGTCTCTTTCTGCAACCCAACTTCCAACCCACAGGAGCCATCATGGAAGTCATCAGCTTTGTTGCCCTCGCCTCCGGCCTGATCATCGGTCTGGGTGCCATCGGCGCCTGTATCGGCATCGGCATCATGGGCAGCAAGTACCTCGAATCGGCCGCGCGCCAGCCCGAACTGATGGGCGAACTGCAGACCAAGATGTTCCTGCTCGTCGGCCTGATCGACGCGGCCTTCATCATCGGTACCGGTGTCGCGCTGTGGTTCGCCACCGCCAACCCCTTCCTGGGCCAGATCGCCAACCTGCCGAAGTAAGCCTTCGCGCAGCCGGTTCGCGGGGCGTGGCGGTCAGTGCCGCTGCCCTGATCCCCCCATGACGAGGTCACAGCCGTGAGCATCAATGCCTCCCTGATCGTCCAGATGATCGTCTTCGCGATCCTGGTCTGGTTCACGATGCGCTTTGTCTGGCCGCCCATCACGGCGGCGCTGGACGAGCGCGCGAAGAAGATCGCCGAAGGCCTTTCGGCCGCCGACAAGGCCAAGGCCGACCTGGCTGCGGCGAACAAGCGCGTCGAGGTCGAACTCTCGAAGGCGCGCGAGGACGCCACCAAGCGCATCGCCGACGCCGAGCGCACGGCGCAGCAGATGGTCGAGGAGGCCAAGGGTCGCGCCGTCGAGGAGGCCAACAAGATCATCGCCGCAGCGCGCGCCGAAGCCGAGCAGGCCTCGGTGAAGGCGCGCGAGGTGCTGCGCGAGCAGGTCGCCGGCCTTGCCGTCAAGGGCGCCGAGGCGATTCTGCGCCGCGAGGTCGACGCCGGCGTGCACGCCGAGCTGCTGGGCCGCTTGAAGGCGGAGCTCTGAAGATGGCCGAGCTCGCCACCCTCGCCCGGCCCTACGCCGAGGCCTTGTTCAAGACCGGCGGCGGCGCAGCGCTCGCCGCCGAGGTGAACGCGCTGGGCGCGGTGGCCGACGACGAGGCGCTGCGCCGCTTCGCGGACAGCCCGAAGATCGGCCCCGCGATGATCTTCAACGTCGTCTCCGACGTGCTCGGCCGCAAGGGCGTGGTGCTGAGTGCGGCGGCGCAGAACTTCCTGCGCGCGGTGGTCGACAACGGCCGCCTGTCGGTGCTGCCCGAGATCGCGTCGCAGTTCCAGGCGCTCGTCAATGCCGCCAGCGGCGTCTCGGACGCCGTCGTCCACAGCGCCTTCCCGCTGGCCGACGCGCAGCTGGCCGAGGTCATGGCCGCGCTCGAGAAGCGCTTCGCGCGCCGCCTCGAAGCCACGGTGCAGGTCGACCCCGAGCTGATCGGCGGCATTCGCGCCGTCGTGGGCGACGAGGTGCTCGACACCTCCGTCAAGGCCCGTTTGGAACAGATGAAGGCCGCGCTGACCGCGTGAGGCGAGCCCGACGCTCCCCCGCGCGCCTGACCGAATCCGGAGAGACACATGAACCTCAATCCCGCTGAAATTTCCGAGCTGATCAAGAGCCGCATCGAAGGCCTCGACACCTCGGCCGACATCAAGAACCAGGGCACGGTCGTGTCCGTCACCGACGGCATCGTGCGCGTGCACGGCCTGTCCGACGCGATGGCCGGCGAGATGCTCGAGTTCCCGCCCACCCCCGGCGGCCAGCCGACCTTCGGCCTGGCGCTCAACCTCGAGCGCGACTCCGTCGGCGCGGTGATCCTGGGCGAGTACGAGCACGTCTCCGAGGGCGACACCGTCAAGTGCACGGGCCGCATCCTCTCGGTGCCGGTGGGCCCCGAACTGATCGGCCGCGTCGTCAACGCGCTCGGCGAGCCGATCGACGGCAAGGGCCCGATCAACGCCAAGATGACCGACGTCATCGAGAAGGTGGCCCCGGGCGTGATCGCGCGCCAGTCGGTCTCGCAGCCGGTGCAGACCGGCCTCAAGTGCATCGACACCATGGTGCCGATCGGCCGCGGCCAGCGCGAGCTGATCATCGGCGACCGCCAGACCGGCAAGACCGCGGTGGCGATCGACACGATCATCAACCAGAAGGGTCAGAACATGACCTGCGTGTACGTCGCGATCGGGCAGAAGGCCAGCTCGATCAAGAACGTCGTGCGCGCGCTCGAGCAGGCCGGTGCGATGGAGTACACCATCGTCGTCGCCGCTTCCGCCTCCGAGTCGGCGGCGATGCAGTACGTCTCGGCCTACTCGGGCTGCACCATGGGCGAGTACTTCCGCGACCGCGGCCAGGACGCGCTCATCATCTACGACGACCTCTCCAAGCAGGCCGTCGCCTACCGCCAGGTCTCGCTGCTGCTGCGCCGCCCGCCGGGCCGCGAAGCCTTCCCCGGCGACGTCTTCTACCTGCACAGCCGCCTGCTCGAGCGCGCCGCGCGCGTGAACGCCGAATACGTCGAGAAGTTCACCGAGGGCGCCGTGAAGGGCAAGACCGGCTCGCTGACCGCGCTGCCGATCATCGAGACGCAGGCCGGCGACGTTTCCGCCTTCGTGCCGACCAACGTGATCTCGATCACCGACGGCCAGATCTTCCTCGAGACCTCGCTCTTCAACAGCGGCATCCGCCCCGCCATCAACGCCGGCATCTCGGTCTCGCGCGTGGGCTCGGCGGCGCAGACCAAGCTGGTGAAGAACCTCTCCGGCGGCATCCGCACCGACCTCGCGCAGTACCGCGAGCTGGCGGCGTTCGCGCAGTTCGCCTCCGACCTCGACGAGGCGACGAAGAAGCAGCTCGACCGCGGCGCGCGCGTCACCGAACTGCTCAAGCAGGCGCAGTACAGCCCGCTGCCGATCAGCCTGATGGCGGCCTCGGTCTTCGCCGTCAACAAGGGCTATCTCGACGACGTCGAGGTGAAGAAGGTGCTGGCCTTCGAGTACGGCCTGCACCAGCACCTGAAGTCCAGCCACGCCGCGCTGCTGGCCAAGCTCGAGAGCGAGCAGGCGATGGACAAGGCGGCCGAGGAAGAGCTCTCCGGCGCCATCGCCGCCTTCAAGAAGAGCTTCGCCTGAAGCCCGTGTTGAACTGACCGTCAGGAGCAGCTGCGATGGCAGTCGGCAAGGAAATCCGCGGCAAGATCAAGAGCTTCGAGAATACGAAGAAGATCACCAAGGCCATGGAGATGGTCTCCGCGTCCAAGATGCGCAAGGCGCAGGAGCGCATGCGCGCCGCGCGTCCGTACGCGGACAAGATCCGCAACATCACGGCCCACCTCTCGCAGGCCAACCCGGAGTACCGCTCGCCGTACATGCGCACGGGCGGCAACGCGAAGGTCACCGGCTTCATCGTCGTCACCACCGACAAGGGCCTGTGCGGTGGCCTGAACACCAACATCCTGCGTGCCGTCACGACCAGGATGAAGGACGTGCAGGCCGCCGGCGGGCAGGTGCAGGCGGTGGCCATCGGCAACAAGGGCCTGGGCTTCCTCAACCGCTTCGGCGTGCCGGTGCTCAGCCACGCGGTGCAGCTCGGCGACGCGCCGCAGCTCGAGAAGCTGATCGGCCCGGTGAAGGTCATGCTCGACGCCTTCATCGCCGGCAAGCTCGACGCCGTCTACCTCTGCTACACCGACTTCATCAACACGATGAAGCAGGAGCCGATGATCGAGCAGCTGCTGCCGCTGTCGGCCGAGCGCCTGCAGCAGACCGAGGCCGAGAAGAAGCAGTACGGCTGGGACTACATCTACGAGCCCGATGCGCCGAGCGTCATCGACGAGCTGCTCTCGCGCTACATCGAGGCGCTGGTCTACCAGGCGGTGGCCGAGAACATGGCCAGCGAGCAGAGCGCGCGCATGGTGGCCATGAAGGCCGCCACCGACAACGCCGGCAACCTCATCGACGAGTTCAAACTCATCTACAACAAGACCCGCCAGGCCGCGATCACCAAGGAGCTCTCCGAGATCGTCGGCGGCGCCGCCGCCATCTCGGGCTGACCCGGCTGAACCCGGCCCACGCCACACCGAATACTGTTTGAAGGACACAACCATGGCCAACACCCAGACCCAGGGCAAGATCGTGCAGTGCGTCGGCGCGGTCGTCGACGTCGAGTTCCCGCGGGACCGCATGCCGCGCGTGTACGACGCGCTGACGATGGAAGGCTCGGCGCTCACGCTCGAGGTGCAGCAGCAGCTGGGCGACGGCATCGTGCGCACGATTGCCCTCGGCACCTCCGAGGGCCTGCGCCGCGGCATGATGGTCAGCAACACCGGCGCGCCGATCACGGTGCCGGTGGGCACGGCCACGCTCGGTCGCATCATGGACGTGCTCGGCAACCCGATCGACGAGCGCGGCCCGGTGAGCCACGAGCAGACGGCGTCGATCCACCGCAAGGCGCCGAGCTACGACGAGCTCAGCCCCTCGACCGAGCTGCTGGAGACCGGCATCAAGGTCATCGACCTCATCTGCCCCTTCGCCAAGGGCGGCAAGGTGGGCCTGTTCGGCGGCGCCGGCGTCGGCAAGACCGTGAACATGATGGAGCTCATCAACAACATCGCCAAGGCGCACTCGGGCCTGTCGGTGTTCGCGGGCGTGGGCGAGCGCACCCGCGAGGGCAACGACTTCTATCACGAGATGAGCGACTCCAAGGTCGTCGTGCAGGAGGACCTCTCGCAGTCCAAGGTGTCGATGGTCTACGGCCAGATGAACGAGCCCCCGGGCAACCGCCTGCGCGTGGCGCTGACGGGCCTGACGATTGCCGAGTCCTTCCGCGACGAAGGCCGCGACGTGCTCTTCTTCGTCGACAACATCTACCGCTACACGCTGGCCGGCACCGAGGTCTCGGCGCTGCTGGGCCGCATGCCTTCGGCGGTGGGCTACCAGCCGACGCTGGCCGAGGAAATGGGCCGCCTGCAGGAGCGCATCACCTCGACCAAGGTCGGCTCGATCACCTCGATCCAGGCCGTGTACGTGCCCGCGGACGACCTGACCGACCCCTCGCCCGCGACCACCTTCGCCCACCTGGACGCCACCGTCGTGCTCTCGCGCGACATCGCGGCGCTGGGCATCTACCCGGCGGTGGACCCGCTGGACTCGACCAGCCGCCAGATCGATCCCAACGTCGTCGGCGAGGAGCACTACGGCACGACGCGTGCGGTGCAGGCGACGCTGCAGCGCTACAAGGAACTGCGCGACATCATCGCCATCCTCGGCATGGACGAACTCAGCCCCGAGGACAAGATGGCCGTCGCGCGCGCGCGCAAGATCCAGCGCTTCCTCTCGCAGCCCTTCCACGTCGCCGAGGTCTTCACCGGCACGCCGGGCAAGTACGTGCCGCTGAAGGAAACCATCCGCGGCTTCAAGATGATCGTGGCCGGCGACTGCGACCACCTGCCCGAGCAGGCCTTCTACATGGTCGGGACCATCGACGAGGCCTTCGAAAAGGCCAAGAAGATCCAGTAAGGAGCGCAGATGGCAACCATCCACGTCGACGTCGTCAGTGCCGAGGAAAGCATCTTCAGCGGCGAGGCCAAGTTCGTCGCGCTGCCGGGTGAGAACGGCGAGCTCGGCATCCTGCCGCGGCACACGCCCCTCATCACGCGCATCAAGCCCGGCGCGGTGCGCATCGAGCGCGCCGACAACGGGCAGGAAGAGTTCGTGTTTGTCGCCGGCGGCATCCTCGAGGTGCAGCCGGGCACGGTGACGGTGCTCGCCGACACCGCGATCCGCGGCCGCGACCTCGACGAGGCCAAGGCGAGCGAAGCCAAGAAGCTCGCCGAGGAGGCGATCCGCAACGCCAAGAACGACATCGACCTCGCGCGCGCGCAGAGCGAGTTCGCGATGATGGCCGCACAGATCGCGGCCATCGCCAAGCTGCGCAAGAAGTAGTCGGCGTCCGCGCGGCCCCCGATCAGCGGCGCACGTCGACGATCGTGCGCCCGCGTACCTTGCCGTCGAGGAATCTGGGCGCGTAGTCGATGACCTCGGTGAGGCCGATCTCGGTCGTCATCGATTCCAGCAGCTTCGGCTCGAGATGCTCGGCCAGCAGCGCCCAGGCCTCGGTGCGCTGCCGGTTGTCGATGAACACGCTGTTGATGCCGTAGAGCGTGATGCCGCGCAGGATGAAGGGCATCACGGTGGCCGGGAAGTCGCCGCCCTGCGCCAGGCCGCAGGCGGCGATCGCGCCGTGAAAGCGCGTCGCCGCGCAGGCGTTGGCCAGCGTGTGGCTGCCCACGGTGTCGAGCACGCCGGCCCAGGTCTCCTTCTGCAGCGGCTTGCCCGGCTCCATCATCGGCGCGCGGTCGATCACGCGCGCGGCGCCCAGGCTCTCGAGATAAGGCGTCTCCGACAGGCGCCCGGTCGACGCGACGACGCTGTAGCCCAACGAGGCCAGCAGCGCCACGCCGACCGAGCCGACGCCGCCGGCCGCCCCGGTGACGAGGACTTCGCCGTCGCCTGCTGCCAGGCCGTGGCGCTGCAGCGCGCGCACGCACAGGGCGGCGGTGAACCCGGCCGTGCCCACCGCCATTGCGGTGCGCGGGGTGAAGGGTGCCGGGATGCGCAGCAGCCAGCCGGCGTCGACGCGCTGGCGCTGCGTCAGCCCGCCCCAGCAGTTCTCGCCCATGCCCCAGCCGGTGACGACGACCCTGTCGCCGGGCGCCCAGGCGGCATCGCGGCTGGCGGCAACGGTGCCGGCGAGGTCGATTCCCGGCACCATCGGCCAGTTGCGCACGATCAGCCCGCGCCCGGTGATCGCCAGCGCGTCCTTGTAGTTGAGCGTCGAATACGCGACGTCGACCGTCACGTCGAGATCCGGCAACCCGCCCTCGTCCAGATCGCGCAGTTCGGCGCGTGTCTTGCGATCCTCGGTCTGGGTCAGCAGCAAGGCCTTGAACATCGTCGGTCTCCGGCATTGGGGTGGGGATGGGCTCAGGGCGATGCTATGCCCGCGCCGCGTCCACGGCGAGCGCGGGCTCGCCCCGCGGCGCCGTTCACAGCCGCAGCGGCCGGTCGGGCAACTCGTTGGCCTTCGCGCCATCGGTGGGCGCCCCGAGGTGCGCCGACAAGAGCGCGTCGACGGCGTCGACGGCCTCCGTCAACCCGTCTTCGAAATGGCCGCCGCGCAGCGCGCCGCGCAGGCGCGCGAGCAGCGCATCCCAGCGCGCTTGCGGCACCGCGCGAGCCACGGCGCGATCGCAAACGATCTCGATGGCGTGATCGGCCAAGAGCAGGTAGATGAGGACGCCGTTGTTGGCCTCGGTATCCCACACGCGAAGCTTGGCGAACATCATGATCGCGCGCTCGCGCGCGGGCGCACCGCGCCAGAGGTAGGACAAGGGCAGCCCGGCTTCGATGCAGATGCGGATCTCGCCGCCGTGGGCGGCCTCGCTGCGGCGCACGCGCTCGGCCAGGCGGTCGAGCGCGGCTTCGTCGAGCCGCCGGCGCGCGTCGGCCTCGTCGTAGCAACGGTGCTTGAGCAGACGCAGCCAGCGGTTCATCGTCTTCTGCCTCACCAGCTGCCCGAGGCGCCGCCGCCCCCGAAGTCGCCCCCCCCGCCGGAGGAGAAGCCGCCGCCCCCGCCGCCGCCAAAGCCGCCCCCGAAACCCCCGCCGCTGCCGCCGATCCAGGAGCCCCCCCGGCCGCGCCCAGGGCGTCGCATGGCACCGATGTTCAGCACGCCGACCAGCAGCAGCGCCGCGAACGCGGCGCCCAGCGCAAGCAGCAGCCCCGCCCCCAGCCACCAGGCCACGCCGCCGACAGCGCCCGCAGTCGCCAGCGCGCCCGCACGCCGCCCGAGCAGGCTCGTCATCAGCGAGCCGACGACGAGCGTGGCGACGAAGAAGAAGCCCAGCCCGTCGGAGTCGAACGCGGGCGGCGCGGCCTCGCCCGCGGGTGCCGGCAGGTCCTCGCCGCGAACGCGCGCGATGAGCGCATCGAGGGCCGCGTCCAGGCCGCCGGCATAGTCATCGGCACGAAAGTGCGGCCGCACCTGCTGTTCGATGATCTGCCGCGCCGCCAGGTCGGGGATGGCGCCTTCGAGCGCTTTCGCGACTTCGATGCGCATGCGTCGATCGCCCTTGGCCACCACCAGCAGCACGCCGTCGCCGTCCTCGCGGCGGCCGATCTTCCACGTGTCGCCCACGCGCTGTGCGTAGGCCGCGATGTCCTCGGGCTGCGTGCTCTGCACCATCAGCACGACGATCTGCGGCCCGGCCTGCGCCTCGAAGGCGGCCAGCCTGGCCTCGAGCGCCGAGCGCTGCTCGGCGCTGAGCGTGCCGGTCTGGTCGATCACCCGCGCCGACAGCGCCGGCACCGGCAGCACGTCCTGTGCCGCCACCGGCAGCCACGCGCCCAGCAGCAGGGCGGCGAGCCAGCGCAGCACGAGCCCGGCCAGCGCCAGGGGTCGCGAGCGCAGTACGCTCATCGGGCTTCTACCGCGAGGCCGCGGGTGCCGCCGGCTTGCCGAAGTCCACCGCGGGCGGCGCGGCGATCTGCGCCTCGTTGGTCACCGTGAAGCTGGGCTTGAGCTCGTAGCCGAAGACCATGGCCGTCAGATTGCTCGGGAAGCTGCGCGCGAGCACGTTGTACTCCTGCACCGCCTTGATGTAGCGGTTGCGCGCCACCGTGATGCGGTTCTCGGTGCCTTCGAGCTGCACGCGCAGGTCCTGGAAACCCTGATTGGCCTTCAGGTTGGGATAGTTCTCGGCCACCACCAGCAGGCGGCTCAGGGCGCCGCTGAGCTCGCCCTGCGCGGCCTGGAACTTCTGGAACGCCGCGGGGTCGTTGATCAGCTCGGGCGTGGCCTGGATCGACGTCGCGCGGGCGCGCGCCTCGATCACCTTGGTCAGCGTCTCCTGCTCGAAGCTGGCCTCGCCCTTGACGGTGGCCACGAGGTTGGGGACGAGATCGGCACGGCGCTGGTACTGGTTGAGCACCTCGCTCCAGCCGGCCTTGACCTGTTCGTCCAGGCGCTGGAAGTCGTTGTAGCCGCAGCCGCCCAGCAGCAGCGTCAATCCCAGCAGCCAGGCGGTCGTCCATTCCTGCAGTCGCTTCATGGTGCTCCCTCCGAGAGTTCTACGATGCTAGCCGAGCGCTGGTCCCTTGCGTCGTTGTCGTGTTGCGCGCGCTGCGGGCGCAGGGAAGTCGAACGCGGCGCGCCGCCGATAATCGCCCGATGCCTGTCCCGCTTCGCAACGACTGCTTCCTGCGCGCCTGCCTGCGCCAGGCCACGCCCCACACGCCCGTCTGGCTGATGCGCCAGGCCGGGCGCTACCTGCCCGAGTACCGCGCCACGCGCGAGCACGCCGGCAACAGCTTCATGGGCCTGGCGACCAACGTCCAGTACGCCACCGAGGTGACGCTGCAGCCGCTGGAACGCTTTGCGCTGGACGCGGCGATCCTCTTCAGCGACATCCTCACCGTGCCCGACGCCATGGGCCTGGGGCTGAGCTTCGGCGTCGGCGAAGGCCCGCGCTTTGCACATCCCGTGCGCGACGAGGCGGCGGTGGCCGCGCTGCACGTGCCCGACCTCGGCAAGCTGCGCTACGTCTTCGATGCCGTCGCCTCGATCCGTCGTGCGCTCGGCGGCCGCGTGCCGCTGATCGGGTTCTCGGGCAGCCCGTGGACGCTGGCCTGCTACATGGTCGAGGGCGGTAGCAGCAGCGATTACCGGCGGGTGAAGACCATGCTCTACGCCCGCCCGGACCTGCTGCATCGCATCCTGGACGTGAACACGCGTGCGCTGATCGCCTACCTGAACGCGCAGGTGGACGCCGGTGCCCAGGCCTTGATGGTCTTCGACAGCTGGGGCGGCGTGCTCGCCGACGGCGTCTTCCGCCGCTTCAGCCTGGACTACACCCGCCGCGTGCTCGCCGGCGTGCAGCGCGAGAAGGACGGCCAGCGCATCCCGCTGATCGTCTTCACCAAGGGCGGCGGCCAGTGGTTGCAGGATCTCGCGGGCTGCGGCGCGGATGTCGTTGGCCTGGACTGGACCACCGACCTCGGCCGTGCACGCGCGCTGGTGGGCGGCCAGGTGGCCTTGCAGGGCAACCTCGACCCGATGGTGCTCTTTGCCCCGCCCGAGGCGGTGGCGCGCGAGGCCGTGGCCGTGCTCGACGCCTTCGGCCCGCCCCGGCGCGCCGATGGCGGCTGGGACGGGCACGTCTTCAACCTCGGCCACGGCATCAACCAGCACACTCCGCCGGAGCACGTGAGCGCCCTGGTCGAGGCGGTGCACAGCCACTCGCGCCGACTGCGGCAGGCGTCCTGAGCGCCCACGGACGCGGCCCTGGGGCCCCGAAACCGGGTGCTTCGCATCGCGCGTGAGCAAGCACTTCGCCGCGCACCGTGATCGTGTGGGGAATGTGATTTCCGCCGCGGGGGCTTGACTTATCCCCAATTCGATGGCGCGCGAAAACGGACGGATGACCTAGGTCATGCGACCCTGGGCTTACCCGTATGTCGCGCTAAGTGCTTGATTCATAGGGTGTGAAAACCCTGCTGCGAAATCGGGCAATCCGACCGGGCAACGGAGAATCAAGCACTTGGCGCATCTGGGCGCATCTTTCCCACAACGTTATCCACAGATTGCGTGGACTACTCGAAAATCCGCCTGAAATCAAAAGCTTGAGCGGCATTGTTGAGCCCAAGCCGAGAAATCGCACGCAACTTCATCGCCCCGATTCATCCCGCTCGTGCACCGCCTCGCCATTGCCGTCGAATTGCCGCAGCACGCCGGCATCGGTGCCGTCCTCGACTACGAAAGCGAGCAGTCGCTGCCGCCAGGTGCGCTGGTCCGCGTGCCGCTGGGCAAGCGGGAGGTTGCCGGCATCGTGTGGGCCGAGGGCGTCGAGCGCGACGCCGCGCCCGCGGACCGCCTGCGACCGATCCAGGAGGTGCTGGAGGGCCTGCCGCCACTGACGCACCCCTGGCGCAGGATGATCGAGTTTGCGGCCACTTACTATCAACGTCAGGTCGGTGAGCTGGCGCTGAGTGTGCTGCCCCCCGAGCTGCGCAAGAGCGACGATCGACAGCTCGGACGGCGGCTGGAGCGCCTGCTGCGCGAGCCCGTGCCGCCGGCCGCACCGCCTGCGGGCGAGGCGCCCGCACTGCCCGCGCTCAGCGCCGACCAGGCGGACGTGGTGTCGCAGCTGCAGGACCTGCAGCCGGGTGTCGCGTTGCTGCACGGCGTCACCGGCAGCGGCAAGACCGAGATCTATCTGCGCGCGGCCGCGCTGGCGCTGGCCGCCGGGCGCCAGGTGCTGATGCTCGTGCCCGAGATCAACCTGACGCCGCAGCTGCAGGCGCGCGTGGCGGCGCGCTTCCCGACGCACCGCCTCGTCAGCCTGCACAGCGCGCTCACGCCGGCGCAGCGGCTCAACCACTGGCTGCTGGCGCATCTCGGACGCGCCGATCTGGTGCTGGGCACGCGGCTGGCGGTGTTCGCCTCGCTGCCGCGGCTGGGCCTGATCGTCGTCGACGAGGAGCACGACCCGAGCTTCAAGCAGCAGGAGGGTGCGCGCTACTCCGCGCGCGACCTCGCGGTCTACCGCGGGCACCTGGAAAAGCTGCCGGTGATCCTCGGCTCGGCCACGCCCTCGCTGGAGAGCTGGCAGCGTGCGCAGGAAGGCCGCTACCGGCGCCTTTCGCTGCCCGCGCGCATCGGCGCCGGCGCGATGCCGCGCGTGCGCCTGCTCGACACCGCCAACCTGCCGCGCACGCGCGGCGTGCTGCCGGCGCTGGCGCCGCCGCTGCAGGCAGCGGTGCAGGAGCGCGTCGCGCACGGCGAGCAAAGCCTGCTGCTGCTCAACCGTCGCGGCTACGCGCCGGTGCTGCATTGCCATCACTGCCAGTGGAAGAGCGGCTGCCCGCACTGCAGCGCCTGGCGCGTCTTCCACAAGGCCGACCGCAGCCTGCGCTGCCACCACTGCGGCTTCACCGAGCCCGTGCCGCGCGCCTGCCCCGACTGCGGCAACCTCGACATCGCGCCGCTGGGCCGCGGCACCGAGAAGCTCGAGGAGCAGCTGGCCGGGCTGCTGCCGGGCGCGCGCATCGCCCGCATCGACGCCGACAGCACGCGCCACCAGGGCGCGCTGGAGCGCCAGCTCGCCGCCGTGCACGAGGGCGAGGTCGACGTGCTCGTGGGCACGCAGATGGTCACCAAGGGCCACGACTTCCGCCGCATGACGCTGGTGGCGGCGATCAACCCCGACGGCGCGCTCTTCAGCAGCGACTTCCGCGCGCCCGAGCGGCTGTTCGCGCTGCTCATGCAGGCCGCCGGTCGCGCCGGTCGCGACGCCCGGCAGGCCGCGCGCAGCGAGATGTGGATCCAGACCGCCTACCCCGGCCACGCGCTCTACCAGGCGCTGGTGAAGCACGATTTCGAGGCCTTCGCCGCCAGCCAGCTCGAAGAGCGCCGCCGCGCCGGCCTGCCGCCCTTCAGCTCGCTGGCGCTGCTGCGCGCCGAGGCGCGCGAGGCCGCAGTCGCCGCCGGCTTCCTGCGCGCGGCTGCAGCGGCCGCCGCCGAAATCGCCGAGGGCGCCGCGGTGAGCCTGTATCCGCCGGTACCGCCGGCGGTGCCGCGCGTGGCCGGCATCGAGCGCATGCAGATGCTCGTCGAATCACCCTCGCGCCCCGCGCTGCAGCGCTTCCTCGGCGCCTGGTTGCCGACCCTGCACGCGCTGCGGCGCGCGCACAAGGGACTGGCGCGCTGGGCCGTGGACGTGGACCCGATGGCGATCTGATCAGCGCGACTGGATGCCCCAGGCGGCGGCGATGGCCGTGAAGCTGACGAAGGCCGCTGCCGTCGAGCTCATGATGATGCGCGCCACGCGCCCGGTGTCGGCGCCCCAGCGTTCGGCCAGCATGGCCACGTTGCTTGCGCTGGGCAGGGCGGCCACGAGCACGATGACCATCAGCGCGAAGTCCGCCAGCGGCAGCGCCAGCGCCTGCGCAGCCAGCCCGAGCCCGAGAACCAGAAGCGGGTGCGCCAGCAGCTTGGCCGCCGCCACCGGCACGTAGAGCCCAGGCGGCGTGCGCGTGTGCGCGTGCTGCCCGGCGCGCCAGAGCACGGCGCCGATGGTGAACAAGGCCACCGGACTGGCGGCATCGGCCAGCATCCTCACCACCGCATCCGCCGGCCCCCAGAGCCGCCAGTCCATGACCGAGAAGAGGGCACCGAGCGCGATCGCCCAGGGCATCGGGTTCTTCGCCACGCCGCGCAGGATGCGCCGCGCCGCCGTCCACGCGCCGTGCCGGCCGTGCTCCTGCGCCTCGGCCAGGGCGAGGCAGGCGGTCGTCGTGACCACGAGGTCGGCGCTCAGCACGCAGATCGTCGGCCCCGCGGCCTGCGGCCCGAGCAAGGCCACGAGCAGCGGCACACCCATGAAGCCGGTGTTGGGGAACACCGCCACCAGCGCGCCGAACGCCGCATCCTTCAGCCCGATCCCGGGCCCGAGCGTCAGCACCACCGTCGCCGCGCCCAGCAGCACGGCCCCCAGCAGCCAGACGGCGAGGATCGTCGGATCGAGCAACTGCAGCACCGGCGTGCCGGCGCCGAAGCGAAACAACAGGCACGGCAGCGCGAAGTAGAGGACGAAGGCATTGAGCCCCGGGATGGCCGCCTCCGGCAAGGCGCGCAGCCGCCCCGCCAGCCAGCCGCAGAGGACGAGGGCGAAGAACGGGGCGGTGATGGGGACGAGGCTGCTCATGGCGGGGCGCGAGCGTAACCTGGTGCGCCGACGCCGCCGCGCAGGGGGCGGCAGCGGACGGCGGCACACTTTGTCGATTGAGGCTGAAGGATACTCACGCCCATGCCGGCCGAAGGCATCGTCAAGCCGCGGTGGCTGAAGGGCGGAGGCCGTGTGCAAGCGCCCCCCTTCGATGGACCGCAATCAACTGATCCTGGCCGGCTGCAACAAGACGGATCCCATCGTCGAGATCGGGCCCAGCCATGCCCCGATCGCGGCCAAGCGCGACGGCTGGGCGACGGTGGTGGTCGACCACGCATCGCAGGAAGATCTGCGCGCGAAGTATGGGCAGTTCCCGGGCGTCGACATTGAGCGCATCGAGAAGGTCGACCACATCTGGCAAGGCGGTCCGCTGGACGCGTTGTTCGAGCCGCCGCTGCTGGGTCGGGTGCAGCGGGTCATCTCCAGCCACTCGATCGAGCATCTGCCCGACCCTGTCGGCTTTCTCGTCGCGGCCAGCCGCCTGACTCATCCGCAGAGCGGCACCGTGTGTCTGGCGGTGCCGGATAAAAGGCAATGCTTCGATGTGTTTCGCCCGTTGACCAGCACCGGCGACTGGCTCGATGCCTGGCGGGAAAAGAGGGGACGGCACAGCGGCGCGTCGGTATTCGACCACCTGGCTTACCTGGCGCAGGTCGACGACGCTCCCTGCTGGCAGCAACCGACGGTCGATCGGCCTCGCCTGCTGCACACCTTGGGGCAGGCGTTCGAGCTGTATGGCAGCTACGAAGACGGCGGCCGGCGCGACTACGTCGATGTGCATGGCTGGGTATTCACGCCCGCCAGTTTTGAGCTGCTGATCCTTGAGCTGTGGCTGCTGGGTCTGATCGACTGGGAGGTCGAGTCATGCCAGACCACGGCACCGCATGAGTTCGTCGTGCTGCTGCGGCGCACGACGAAGGCGCGACCCGATGCGGCCGTGCAGAATGAGCAGCGCCACCGGCTGTTGCGGCGGGTGGCCGAAGAGGTCGCGTGCGCCGTGGGCGACCATCCCGCGGCGGCACCGATGCTCGCGCGGGGGCAACAGGCGCAGGCCTGCGGCGAGGACGTGGTGCTTCTGCACCTGCAGCAGCTTGGACACGAAGTCACGGCGCTGCGGCAGGAACTCGCCGAGATGCGCGGCACCCAGCGCGACCTGCAGCGCTTTCTCGATCTGCTGAGGCGAGTCAGGTCACGGTGGCCGCGTTTGCTGGGAGGAACCCGATCGCCCCGGTAGGCTCCGCGGGTGCGTCGCGGCCGACCGTCCGACGCACCAATCAGCTCATGAAGTGGTCAACGGATGCGCAGAATCAGGCCCAACCCAGGGCAGCCAGCAAGGCGCTGCGATGCGCCGGGCCGTCGAAGCGAGCCAGCGCATCCTGGCGTGCCTGGGCGGCCATTTCCGGGTAGCGCTGCAGGGTGTCGAGCACCTGCTCGATCTGCTGCTCCCACTCATGTCCGCGCGCCAGGTAGCCGGTGACGCCATGCTGGATGGCGGTCGCGTAATTGGCTGACGGCGATGCGATGCTCAGCGTGCCGACGATCGCCGACTCGAAGTACTTCAGCGCGGACTTGCAGTCGGTGAAGACGTTGGGGGCCAGCGGCATCAGGTTCAGCTCGACCGATCCCACCAGGCGTTGCAGGTTGACCCAGTCCTGGAAGGGGGCGTGCTGCAGCCGGTTCTTGAACGGCTCCAGGTGCGGGCCCGGCGCGATGTAGCCCGCAGTCAGCAGACGCAGCTCGGGCCGGCGCGCCATCAGGGCGGCAATGGCAGGCTCGACGAGGCCGTAGTCGTGGTTGTGCGAGGGCGAGCCGCTGAAGTAGCCCAGTGTGAATTCGCCGTTGCGTGCGAAGCCCGAATCCACCTTGTCCTGCCAGACCTGGTCGGAGATCGCCCGCTGCTCGCGGTTGATGAAGTTGGGCACCACCCGCACCGGTTGATCCGTGCACTCGGCCAGCCGGGCCGCCAGGAAGGCATTGGTGGTGATGGCGCCGTCGCACAGGTCCAGCGTGGCCCGCATTCGGCCGAGGTAGCCGAACCAGAAATCCCACCAATGTGCCGCATCGATGTCCTGGTCCAGGGTGTTCATCACCAGGTGCGCGTAGCGCGTGTCGAACACGAGATCGTCGATATCGAAGAGCACCTTCTTGTCGCGTCGGCGAAATGCGGTGATCAGCCGCAGCAGTCGTGATTCGTAGCCCGAACGACAGACCACCAGCAGGTCGGCGGATGCCGCGATCTCCTCGCCGGCCTGTTCGAGGTCGGCACGATGGAACCAGCAGGCCGAGTTTTCCTGCACGCCGACCTCGTCAGCCGCGTTGAGCAGCTGCGCCATGTTGTAGCCGCGGTAGCGGAAGGTGCTGGTGTTCGGCTCCTCGTAGTAGTAGGCCACGCGGCGCCGACTCCGGCACAGCTGCGCGAGACGCTGCGTCAACGGGAGCAGCCAGGGGTCGGCATAAGCTTGTTCGGGCGTTCGGGCCGTGAACATCAGACCCTCCCGGCCAGCAGATCCACGGCCGTTGCGAGCGCGGTCGACCATGACCTGTTCGCCGCGGCAGTGCCGGACACGGGTTCGAAGCTCGGCGCCTGCACCTCGAAGTGGGGGAGGCCGCCGTGCACGAAGTGATGCTTGAGCGTGGCGGTGCGGATCAGGCATTGCAGGTCGCGGCGGCGCAGCAGCTCTTCGCAACGCTGGCGGGTCTCGTCGTCGGCAGCGGCCAGGCGTTCGTCCGACTGCAGCAGATAGACCACGCGTGCAGGCTCGACGGCGGCGAGCGCGGCCGAGGTGTTCCACCACGCATCGGTGATCAGCAATTCCCCGTCGATCAGGTCCAGCTCGACCTTGGCGTCCTGGGCGGGCAGGAAAGAAGCCTGCACCTCACCCTGCAGGGCTTCGCCACAGGCTTGCAGCAAGGCCTGCAGAGCGGCCGGCTGCGCGGGTTCGATGCGCGTGACCAGACGCAGATCAGCCGCGCAGCGTCGCGCCAGCAGCAGGCCCAGGATGATGGCGGTGTTGGCGGCATCGAACGGGCTGCTGGTGGCGACGGCATCCAGCACCAGCGTGATGCGCCGGCGTCCGCGCGCCGGGGTGTGGAACACGTGCAGCGGCGTCCACGGCCGCAGGCGCGGGGGTGAGGGAGCACCGCGGTCATCATGGCCGTCAGGCGCGTCCTCGGCTGCGAGTGGGAGGCGGCCCGGTGTCGCGTCTGCGAACAGGGCCGAGAGCAGCCGCGATGCCGCCCGCTCCGGCACATGCGTCGCCACGTCGAGCGCGGCCTGGCGCTGCAAGGACTGACGCAGCGCATGATCCGTCAGAAGGCGGTGCAGTGCGGCATGGCAGGCGTTGGCACGGGTGGTGTCGGCAAACAGCGCATTGCGCTCGTGCACCGCGAAGCTGTCCGCCCCGCCTGCTTCCGGCACCACCACCGCGACGCCGCAGGCCATGGCTTCCATGGCCGTCAAACCCATCGCTTGATACTGCGAGAAGTCCACGAAGATGTCGACTTCATTGAGCAGCACGGCCATTTGCTGCGGCGCCAGCACCCCGACGTTGGCCCATTGGAAGTCGGACGGCAAGGCTCTGAACTCCGGAGCCGCCGCGTCGACGCCGAACAGGATGATCTCGACCCGGGATCCGAACTCGGTGGCGATGCGCCGAAGCACCTGCATCGTCAACAGCGGTGACCGCCGCGGGGTCGACGGCCTGATCATGGCGGTGATGCGCAGCGGCGCCTGCGGCCAGGCTTCGCGACGGCGGGGCCGCGGCACGTACATGTCGACGTCGAGCGAAGGCCCGATCACCGTGCACTGCCTGCCCGTGCGCTGGCGCACGATGTCCGCGTTCCAGCGTGTCTTGGTGATGCACACCATGTCGGGAATCGCGGTGTAGGACCGCAGCGCGCCCTCGTAACCCTCCGAGTCGAGGCGGTAGAAGCTGGGCTCGAAGTCCTGCACGTAGTAGCCGAGCACCGGCGGCGGATCGGCGTGGCGCAGCGGCTCGATCCAGAACACCGAGACATTGAGCGTGGCGACCACCGCGTCGAACCCATGGCACAGGCGGGCGACGGAAGCTTCGTCGGCAGCATAGAGAAGCGGGAAGGGAAGGTCGGGATGCCCGGCCTCGAATGCGGCGCGATTGGCCTCGAAATTGATCAGGTGGACTTCGACCCCCATGCGCTGCATCGCGCGCGCCTCGCACAACACCACGTTGGTGCCGCCGCCGGGATCCCGCACAGGCAACACGAAGATGACCCGGCGGCCCGCCCAGCGCCTGCGCGCCTGCTCCGTGAGCGTGTGCCGGATTGGGAGTTGGGCCGCGTGGCTGCGAATGCCCTCCATCGTGCGGTCGAACCGGCACACGTGAACGCCGGCGTCGATCAGGGGTTGGCCATGCTTGCGCAACAGCGCCTCGTCGGCAGCCTTGACCAGCAGGCGCCGGCGCTCGTTCGAATAACTCTTCGATTGCGCATGATGGACGTAGACGTCGTCGGCCACGGCCAGGCTGAACCCGGCCTTGCCGGCGCGAAGGCTGTAGTCGTTCTCCTCGCCGAAGCCCTTGCCGAAGACCTCCTCGTCGAACAGGCCGATGCTTTCGATCAGCGAACGCTTGATGAGCAGACAGAAGCCGTTGAGGAATTTCAGGCGCGGGTACGACTGGCTGGAGGACTGCGCGACCCATCGGGCCATGTCGGCGATGTCCATGTCGGCCGGCAATGGATTGTCCGACCAGTCGCCGTTGCGGGCGATCTCGGGGATCGATTGCCAGGATGCCGTGTTGCTCAGCGGGCCGACGATGCCGATCATCGGATCGGACTCGGCGCACATCACCATGCGGTCGAGCCAGTCCTTGCCGACGATCGTGTCGCTGTTGAGGAGCACGAGGTAGGGCGCCGACGAGCACCGCATGCCCTGATTGGCAGCCAGCGTATACCCTTGCGCGACCTCGTTGCGCAGCAGTCGGGCATCGTGTTGCCTGGCATAGGCGGCCAGATAGTCGCGTGTCGGCGCCTCGCTGCCATCGTCGACCAGCACCAGACGGTAAGGGGCAGGCGTATGCAGGCGGACCGATTCGAGACAACGCCTTACGTCGTCCAGCGCGTTGTGCACGCAGACGATGATGTCGACCGGCTGCCGGTGGATTACCAGTTTGTGGCCGAGCACGCACGGCAACAGCAGAGGCGTGGCGGGGCGCGGGGGGGCTGGCGTGCTTCCGTCCGCAGCGCGGCAGCGGGCGGCGGCGAGCACGCCACGCGGGCCCTGGGTGAGCAGGACACGGGCGCTGACGCGCAACAGCCGCAGGCCTCCGCGCAGCACGCCACCATGGGAGCGCATGTAGGTGCGTCCGAGCTGCTGCGCGCGTCGTGCCTGTCTGAGCAGCATGCCGGCTCCGCGGTACGGAGCCATCAGGCGCCATGACCGGGACGCCAGAATCCCCTGCACCTCGCCACGGCTGGCTTGAAGTTGTTCCTGGATTCGCGTCGTGTCCAGGTGCGCTTGCCTGAGTTCGTCGTTCAGGTTGCCCAGCTGCAGGGTCAATTCACCGACCTGCTTGTGGGCCTGCTGCAGCTGCCGTTCCTGAGTCGAGGAGGCCTGTTGCCAGGCCTCTCGTTCCAACTCGTGATCGCGTCTCGCCAGATCGATCCGTTCGACCAGTTCCTGCGTACGCAGCACCGCTTCCGACCGCTCGTCCGTCAGTTGCCGTTGCAGCTGGACGAGATCCTGTTCCCGAGCCTGCATGATGGCTTCACGGCAGTCGACGACCCGGTGCAGTTCCGCGCCCGACCAGCGCGACCGCCACTTGTCGAAGTAGCGCGCCATGCCCTTACGGACCAGGTCCTCGGCCGGGATGGCGCCAAAGCCCGAGTGTCCGAAGTTGCGATAGCAGCAGGTGGTCCGATCGACGTGCAGGAATTCAGTGTGCCGGGACAATTGGCTCCAGAAGTCCCAGTCCTCATAGACGTCCAGGCTCTCGTCGACGCGACAGCCCTGCGCCAGCAGGCTGCGCTCGAAGAGGACGCAATGGATGGGCAGGAAGTTGCGTCCCCACAGCCTGTAGCGGTCGAAGGCCTGGCGTTGTTCGTAGACGCTGCTGGGTCGATCCTCCCCGTCCTGATAGAACTCCACACGGGTGTTGGCGTAGGCGCAACGCTGCGACGGATCCGCAGCCAGCGCCCGCGTCAGTTCCTGCAAATGCTCCGGGAACAGGATGTCGTCGTCGTCGAGAAAGCCAACCCAGTGACCGGCGGCCGCATCCAGCCCCGCGTTTGCTGCCCGGCTGCGTGGCAAGGGCACGTCGAGGTCCACCCAGCGCACCGGGCGCTGACCCCAATGGATGCCGAGCGGCCGGTGTCCCGGCCCCTTGGCGTTGACGACGACGATCTCGACGGATGCGTAGGTCTGATCGGCCACCGACTGCATGGCCTCGTCGAGACTGGGCCTGTCCATGCTTCGGATGATGATGCTGACCAGCGGCGCGGCGGTGTCGTTCATGTCGGGGATCTGTGGCGGCTCAGTGCCATCCAAGGGCCTGCAGGATTGCCGGCAGTTGTTCCGTCCAGGCGTGACGGACGACGGCGTCGGCGCGGGCGCTTTCGGCCATTGCACGATAGCTGTCGGGCGCTTCGAGGACCGCCTCGATCCGCTGCTCCCAGTCGTGGCCGCGTGCGATGCGCCCGTTGACGCCGTCGTCGATGCACGCGATGTGGTTGACCGCCGGCGACGCAACGCTCACCGTGCCGACAGCCGCAGCCTCGAAATACTTCAGCGGCGACTTGCAGTCGGTGAAGACGTTGGCCTGCAGCGGCATCAGGTTGACTTCGACCGACGCCACGAGTCGTTGCAGGTTGATCCAATCCATGAAGGGCTGGCGCTGAATGCGCCGGGTGAACGGCGCCAACGCAGGCCCCGGCTCGATGAACCCGACCAGCGTCAATCCGAGATCGGGCCGGCGTGCCATCAGTCGTGCGATGGCCGGCTCGACGGTGGCATAGTCGCGCTGGTGCGAGGGCGTGCCGCTGAAGTAGCCCAGCAGCGGGGGCGCCGTCGTCGCGAATCCGGCATCATGCTTTGCGGTCCACAGGCGCTGCGAGATGGCCAGTTGCTCGCGGTTCATGAAGTTGGGGGCGACCACCGTCGGCTTGCCCGTGAACTCGTGGATGCGGGCAGCCAGGAAAGCGTTGGTGGTGATGACGCCGTCACAGCGCTCCAGCGTGGCGCGCATCCTCGCGATCATGCCGAACCAGTCGTCCCAGATGCGGGGGTCATCCTTGTCCAGGCCCAGCGTCCCGATCAACAAGTGGGCGTGCCGGGTGTCGATCACGAGATCGTCGACGTCGAACAGCACGGGCTTGCGCAGACGCGTGAACCGCTCCATCAAGCGCGCCAGCCGGTGCTCGTAGCCGGATCGGCAGACGACCAGAACATCGGCGTGGTCGACGATCTCCTGCATCGCCACCAGATCGCGACGGAAGAAGTAGCTCGCCGCGTAGTGGGAACCCGGCTGGGCGTTGAGCACCTGCGCCATGTTGTAGGCGCGGTAGCGGAACGTGCTGGTGTTGGGCTCCTCGTAGTAGTAGGCGACCCGGCGTTCGCCGCGGGCGAGCATGGCCAGCCGATCCTGAGTCGGCGACAGCCACGGGTCGGCGTAGGGCTGCGCGGGAACTGTCGGGGCGAACATCAGCGGACGGCCGTCAATTGCCCGGCCATGTCTTCCAGGCTCAGCGATTCGTTGCCGGTGCTCTCGGGCGGGACCGGGCGCTGGGGTCGCGACGCGTCGTCGCGCAGTCGTTCGACGCCACGGCGCAAGGCCTCCACCATCGCCTCGCATTCGAGCGCGCAGCGGATGACGGCAGGCGACATGGCGGACGCGGCGTCGTTGACGCCGGTCGTGCTCGCGAGCACGACGACGGCATGAGGTGCCGCCACGCCCAAGGGGGCTTGCTGCGCTGCGTTGGGGAGCGGCAGCCGAAGGGCCAGGACGGCACGCTGCCGCGCCTGCCAGGCGGCGGATGCATCGAGATGATCGAACGACGTCGGTCGCTGGCCGTTACCCAGGATGACCTGCGGCAGGTCCGGCGCGGCGAACAGCAAGTCCCAGCCTTGCGCATCGAGGACGCCCAGGTCCAGTGCCCGTTCGATGGCTTGCAGGCCGATCGCGAACCGCTCCCGATCCACCGGCGCCGTCACCTCGAAGAGGAATGCGCGCCGCCGGTCGTTCGACGGCTCCGGCACGGCGACAGCGAGCGCAGGCGTCGGTTCGAAACTGGGGGCATGGCGCATCAGATGCGTGAAGCCGCGGCCGACCAGGTGCTGCTTGAAGGTCTGCGTGCAGATCGCAAAGCGCAGGTCCGTGCGTCCGAGCAGCGCACCGGCTCCGGCCTGATCCGGGACGGCGCCGGGCAGATCGGGGTCATCGGCGTGCAGCAGGCAAACCAGGTCTTCGACGGGCAGTTCGGCGAGGGCGTCGGCGGCGCATCGGCAGGACGCTGCGAGCACCAGTTCGCCGTCGAAGTGGTCGAACTCGTCGCTCGAGCACGACGTCACCGGGCCGAAGAGACTGCACTCGCCGAGTACGGCAAGGCCCTGCCTGCCCAGCAGCGCGCTCAGCGCGTGGGGCGCGATCGGCTGCTGCGTGGCAATCAGGCGCAGGTCAGCGCGCATGCGGTTCGCGGCCGCCACGGCGAGCGCCAACGCGGCCCTCGTCCCCTCGGACGGATCCTCGGCGTTGAGGCGTTGGCACAGCAGCGTGACACGTCGACGGTGACCGCCCGGGATGCGGTAGAAGAGCGGCGCTGATTGCCTTCGCGACGGCGGCGGCATGGGCGGCGCCCAGTCGAGCCTGGCGCGCGGATCCAGCGGCGCACCCGGTGGCAGGACCTGCCCTGGTGAAGCGAACAGGCGACCTGCCTCGATCCACAGTCTCGAAAGGGTCGCCCGCCAACCGAATCGCCGACGGTAGGACTGCAGCTTGGCCAGCGGATGCAAGGCGTGAGGGGGCAAGGTGCGGGAAGTGGGCGGCGTGGCGTCGCTCGGTCAACCGGCCATTTTACGTTTGCGGCACCTGGCGACCCATGGCTTGTGGCGACCCATGGCTGACGCCCCGTTACGGCTCCAGGGCGCCCCGCCTTTCGCGCCAGCCATCAACCAGACCCCGCCCCATCATCCGCAGCCGTGCCCACCGCCCCGGCGCCAGCATGCCGAAGTAGAGCAGCAGCGACAGCAGCTGCCGCGCATCGGCGCGCTTCCACGCCGCGGTCGCATGCGCCCGTCGTCGAAGCAGCAGCCCGTTGCGCCAGATGTAGTAGTAGCGAAACGGCTGATGCAGCGCCAGACTGCGCCAGCGCCCGAACCACACGCGGATCTGCCGCTGCCCCAGCCGATGCCGCAAGCGCCCCGCCGGCACGCCGATCAGCCGCCAGCCGCGCCAGGCTGCGCGCAAACACCACTCGGTGTCGACCTTGTCGATGAACAGCCCCTCGTCCATCGGCCCGATGTCGTGCCACGCGGCGCGCGGGATCAGCGTCCCCGAGGCGATCAGCAGGTCGCAGTCGATCCAGTGCCCGGCTCCGCTGGGCGCCACCGCGACATAGCGGCCATCGCGAAAGCGCACGAAGCCCTCGCTGCCCCCCGCCGGGTCGACGATCAGCGGCCCGGCCGCCGCCACGCGCAGGCCCTGCGCGCTGGCGTCATCCAGTGCCCGGCGCAGTTGTGCCACCATGTCCGGTGCCGGCAGGCTGTCCTGGTCGAGCAGCAGCACGAACTGTGCGTCGCCCTCGAATGCCGCCTGCACGCCGAGGTTCTGCGCGCGCGCCACGCCTTCGTTGCGGCCCAGCCGGATCAGCCGCGCCGGCGCCGGCACCCGGGGCGGCGCGGGGCTCGCGTTGTCGACGACGACGATGGCCTGCACCTGCGGCGCGAGCGCCACCAGCAGTTGCGCCAGCGCTTCGGGTTCGGGGTGGTAGCTCACCACCACGGCGGTGACGCCGGAGGGGTTCACACCGGAAGCACGATGTCCCCGTAGGCGGCCAGAGCCGCATCGGCCGTCAGCAGCCGCAGGGGCTCGGCCAGCGCTTGTGCCACGAGCAGCCGGTCGAACGGGTCGTGGTGGTGCAGGGCCAGTTGGGCCACGCCTGCGGTGTGCACGGCACGCACCGGCAGTTCGACGAATCCGCTGGCGTCGATGGCCGTCACCAGCTCGGCAGGATCGGCCCTCAGCTTGCCCAGCCGGACCTTGATGGCGATCTCCCAAATCGAAGCCGCCGACACGTGGACTTCATCGGCGGCTTCGATGATGCGACGCGTCGCCGGCTTCAGCAGCGGCGAGGCCACCACCGCCCACAGGAAGACGTGCGTGTCCAGCAGCAGCCGCATCAGGTTCCTTCGAAGGTGGCCAGCATTTCGGCGGGCAGCGGCGCGTCGAAGTCGGTCGCGATGATCAGCTTGCCCTTCAGCACGCCGAAGCGGATCGGCCGCTTGGGCTGTTCGAGCCGCGTGATGCGGGCCAGCGGTTTGCCGTTGCGGCTGACGACCACGTCCTCGCCTGCGGCGGCCTTGTCGACCAATTGCGACAAGCGGGTCTTGGCATCGTAGATATTGACGGTGTCCATGGTGCCCAGCGTGGTCGAGAAAGTTGGTCAAGTCTAGTCTGGGGCGGCTTGCGATAGCAAGCCACTGCCACGTCCCACCCGTTCCCGCGCCGATATCATCGCGGCCCCGGTGGCGCGGCCTGCCGGGCCTGGGCAGCTTCGGTGGCGTCCGTGTGTTCGATTCCGCCTCGCTCATCCCTACCTCTTTCAATGCGCCGCACCGCATGACTCCCTCGTCCTGGTGGCTGTTTCTTCGCTTCGCGCAGCGCGAGGTGAGCAACCGTTTCGCCGGCTCCCTGCTGGGCAGCCTGTGGGCGCTGGTGCATCCGCTGGCGCTGTTGCTGATCTACAGCTTTGTCTTCACCACGGTGCTGCGGGTGCGGCCGGTGGCCGAGACCAGCGTGCCCTTCCTGGTCTTCCTGGCGGTGGCGCTGTGGCCGTGGCTGGCGTTCCAGGAGGCGGTGATGCGCGGCACCGGGGCGGTGGTTGCCAACGGGGCGCTGGTCAAGAAGGTGCCGTTCGCGCACGAGGTGGTGGTGCATGCCGCGGTCGCCGCCAGCTTCGCGGTGCAGCTCGGCGGCTACGTCGTGGTCATCGCGTTCATGGTGTTCACCGGCCAGCCGCTGCACCTGGCGGGGCTCGGGCTGGTGCTGCTGTGCCTGCTCGGCCTGGCCGCGCTGGCCACCGGCCTGGCGCTGATGCTGGGTGCGCTGCAGGTCTTCGTGCGCGACATCGAGCAGGGTCTGGCGCCGGTGATGGGCATGCTGTTCTACCTTTGTCCGATCCTCTACCCGGTGGCGATGGTGCCGGAGTGGATGCGCGGCTGGATGCTGCTGAACCCGGTGGCGGTGCTGATCGAGGCCTGCCGCGAGGCGCTGATCGAGGGCCGCGCCTGGCCTGCCGCCAGCGAGGGCCTGGCGCTGCTGGCCTGCGTGGCGGTGCTGCTGGCGGGCCGCATGGTCTTTCATCGCCTGTCGCCGCACTTCGAGGAGGAGCTGTGACGGCGACCGTGCATCCCGCGGGGCTCGAGCCGCCGCTGATCTCGCTGCGCGAGGTCGGCAAGGTGTATCCGGTGCACAGCAGCGCGGCGAGCAGGATCGCTGCGCTGTGGGCCAAGCTGCGCGGCGTGCCGCACGCGGCTTCCGAGTTCCGTGCGCTCGACGGCATCAGCTTCGACGTTCGCCGCGGCGAGTCGACGGCGCTCGTCGGCGTCAACGGCGCCGGCAAGTCGACGCTGCTGAAGGTCATTGCGGGCGTGGCCAAGGCCAGCAGCGGCACGGTCGCGATTCATGGCCGTGTCGGCGCGCTGCTCGAGCTGGGCGCGGGCTTTCACCCCGAATACACCGGCAGCGAGAACATCGCCCTGGCCTGTGCGCTGATGGGCCTGTCGCCGGCGCGCACGCGCGAGCACCAGGAGGCCATCGTCGCCTTCGCCGACATCGGCGCGCACATCGACCAGCCGGTCAAGCACTACTCCTCGGGCATGGTGATCCGGCTGGGCTTTGCCATCGCCACCGCGCTCACGCCCGACGTGCTCATCACCGACGAGGTGCTCTCGGTCGGCGACGAATCCTTCCAGCGCAAGTGCATCGCGTGGATGGAGAACTACCTGGAGCAAGGCGGCACGCTGCTGCTGTGCTCGCACAGCATGTACCACGTGCAGAAGCTGTGCCGGCAGGCGATCTGGATCGAGGCCGGCCGCGCGCGCCTGATCGGCGACGCCTTCGAGGTCACGCGCCAGTACCTGGCCTGGCACGACGAACGAACCGCGCAGTCGCGCAAGCTGCAGCCGGGCGCGGCGGCCGCTGGCGGCGGCAGCATCTACCAGGTGCGCAGCATGCGGCTCAACGACATGCATTCGGAGGAGCCGGTGCTGGTTCCCGAAGGCGGCACGCTGGTCGTCAGCGGCAGCGTCTACTCGCCCGACGACCGCATTCCGCAGATCGCCGTGGGCGTGGTCAAGCTCGACGGCACGCCGGTGGCGGGCTGCTACTCGGAGATGGACGGCTTCACCCTGCACCGCCAGGAGCCGCAGCTCTACACCTACACGCTGACGCTGCCCTGCCTGCCGCTGCTGCCGGGGGCCTATGTTGCGCGCAGCCACGCGATGGATCCCGAGGGCATGCGCATGTTCGACCACGTCGAACTGCGCTTCGACGTTGCCGGGGTCTCGCGCGAGACCGGCATCTGCAAGCTCGAGCACGCGTGGTCGTGACGGCCGCTGTCGCTGCGCGCGTGATCCACGTCGTTCCGCCGGGCGGCGGCGGCGTCGAGCGCTGCGTGCGCGACATCGTGCGCCAGCGCCCGCAGGACCTCATCCTGCATACCGCCGATGCGCAGTGCGTGCTCGAGCGGCCTGCCCCGGCGGGCGCCGATGCTCAGGCACGCTTTGTCCCGCTTGCGCACGCCGACCTGCTGGGCTGGGCCGCCGCGGGCGGCCTGGGCGCGCCGCTGATCCTGCATGCGCACGGCACGGTGGCCGCGGTGCGCGACCTGTGCGAGGGCCTGGCGGCGGCCACCGCGGCGCCGCGTCTGCTGACGCTGCATGACATCTGGTTTGCCGACCCGAGCCTGCCCGACGACGAGCGCGCGCAGCGCCTGGCCTTCGTGCGCAGCGCCGCGCTGCGCTGCGCACCCAGCGCCTTCATCGCCGGGCGCGCGCGCGCGGCGCTCGGAGCTGACGCCGATGCCGCGCCGGTGATCGAGTGGCCGCTGGCCGCCGCGCCCTTCGATGCCGGTTTCGAGACGCCGATCTCGCCGGCCGCCGAGCAGGCCGGCGGCGCACGCGGCTTCTCGATCGCGGTCATCGGTGCCATCGGCGCGCACAAGGGGCTGGCCGCGCTGGAGGTGCTGGCCGCGCGCCTGCCGGCGACGCTGCGCGTGGTCGTGCTGGGCTACACCGAGCGCCAGCTGCGCCAGGGCTGGACGGCCGATGGCCGCATCTGGGTGCACGGCATCTTCCACCCCGACCAGTTGCCGCGGCTGGCGCAGCACTACGGGGCGCGCCTGGCGCTTTTCCCGCCCGGCATGCCGGAGAGTCACTGCTATGCCCTGGGCGACGCCTGGATGAGCGGCCTGCCGGTCCTCGCCCCGGACCATGGCGCGCTGGCCGAGCGCATCCGCCGCCATGGCGGCGGCACCGTCTACGATCCGGCGATCGAGGTCGACGACTGGTGCGCGCTCGTCGTTGCGCAGGCGGCCGCGGCGCGCCGGCATCCGGGCGCGCTGCCCCTGTTGCGACCGCTGCCCACGATGGAGGAGATGATGAGCCGGCTCGAGGCCTTGTACGCCGAACTCCCGCCCAGCGGCGCGGCACGTCCGGCCGACGACGACGGCGTGCAGCGCCTGGCGCAGAAGCACCTGGACTCGCAGTTCCTGCGCCGGGAGGTGACCGACCTCCAGCAGCAACTGGAGCGCTGCGAGCGCGAACGGGATGCGCTGCGTGAGCAGACGAACGAGCGGCAGGCCGCCGTGCAGCAGCACGCCCAGGCCCTTGCCGCGTGCGAACGCAGGCTTGCCGCCACGACGCAGGAGCGCGAGGCCTTCGCTGCCGCCTACCTCGGCCTGCGTGGACGGCTGCAGCGCCTGGTGGTGGGCTGGCTGCCCGATCCGCTGCGGCGTGCGCTGGTGGCGCTGGCCCGTCGGCTGCGAGGCTGAGGCGATGAGCGAAGCGCCCCCCTCCCTCAACCCCGCCCAGATGCAGGCCGTGCACCACCTCGCCGGCCCCTGCCTGGTGCTGGCCGGGGCCGGGTCGGGCAAGACGCGCGTCATCGTGCACAAGATCGCGCGGCTGCTGCAGGCGGACGTGGAGCCCGCGCAGATCGCCGCCATCACCTTCACCAACAAGGCGGCGGCGGAGATGCGCGAACGGGCCAAGGCGCTGGTCGGGCCGCGCGCGGCGCGCGAGCTGCTGCTGTGCACCTTCCACGCGCTGGGCGTGCGCATGCTGCGCGAGGACGGGGAGCGCGTCGGGCTCAAGCCCAACTTCAGCATCCTAGACGCCGACGACGTGCTGGGCGTGATCCGCGACGCCGGCGGCTGCACCGACAACGCGCAGGCGCGGCGCTGGCAGTGGACGATCAGCCTGTGGAAGAACCAGGGCCTTGATGTCGACGCCGCCGAGCGCGCGGCGGCCAGCGACGACGAGCGCGTGGCCGCGCGCGTGATGCGCCGCGTGCAGGAGCGCCTGGCGGCCTACCAGGCGGTCGACTTCGACGACCTGATCGGCCTGCCGCTTGCGCTGCTGCAGCGCGACGAGGAGGCGCGCGCGCGCTGGCGCGAGCGCCTGCGGCACGTGCTCGTCGACGAATACCAGGACACCAACGCCGTGCAGTACGAGCTGCTGAAGGCGCTCGTCGGCGGCCCGGGCGGAACGCCCTTCACCGCCGTCGGCGACGACGACCAGAGCATCTACGGCTGGCGCGGCGCGACGGTGGAGAACCTGCGCCGCCTGCCGCAGGACTACCCGGCGCTGAAGGTCATCCCGCTCGAGCAGAACTACCGCAGCACCGGCCACATCCTGCGCGCGGCCAACGCGGTCATCGCGAACAACCCCAAGCTCTTCGAGAAGAAGCTGTGGAGCGAGTTCGGCGACGGCGAGCCGGCGCAACTGCTCGAGTGCGACGGCGAGGAGCACGAGGCCGAGCGGGCGCTGGCGCGCATCCAGGCGCTGCGCGGGCAGGGCGCGGGCACGAAGCTCTCGGACTTCGCCATCCTCTACCGAGCCAACCACCAGGCGCGCGTCTTCGAGCAGAAGCTGCGCGCGGCCCAGATCCCCTACAAGGTCTCGGGCGGCACCAGCTACTTCGACCGCGCCGAGATCAAGGACCTCTGCGCCTGGCTGCGCCTGCTCGTCAACGAGGATGACGACCCCGCCTTCCTGCGCGCCGTCACCACGCCCAAGCGCGGCATCGGCCACCAGACGCTGGCCGCGCTCGGCGAGTTCGCGGCGAAGTGGAAGACGAGCCTCTTCGAGGCGCTGTTCTCGCAGAGCCTCTCGACGGTGCTCAAGGGCAAGGCGATCGACGCGCTGCACGAGTTCGGGCGCGAGGTCAACGAGTTGCAGCACCGCGCCGGCCAGACCCACGGCGCCGACGATGCGCGCGCGCTGCTGCTGCAGTGGCTGAAGGCGATCGCCTACGAGCAGCACCTCTACGACGGCGCGGACAGCGAAAAGCTCGCCGCCGCGCGCTGGGCCAACGTGCTCGACTTCGTCGACTGGATCGCGCGGCGCTGCGGCGGCGAGATCACGCAGGAGGGCGCCACCTTCGAGAGCCCGGCGCAGACCGTGCTGCAGGTGGCGCAGACGATCAGCATCATCATCAGCCTGGCCGAGCGCGGCGACGAGCAGGACGTGGTCACGCTGTCGACGCTGCACGCCGCCAAGGGGCTGGAATGGCCGCACGTGATGCTGGTCGGCGTCAACGAGGGCCTGCTGCCCTTTCTCAGCAGCAGCAGCGAGGGCGAGGACGCGATGACGCCCGAGCGTCTGCAGGAGGAGCGGCGGCTGATGTACGTGGGCATCACGCGCGCGCGCCGCACGCTGATGGTGAGCACGCTGCGCCGCCGAAAGCGCGGCCGCGAGACGGTGGCCGGCGTGCCCAGCCGCTTCATCGCCGAGATGAAGCTGCACGAGGCCGGGCCGAAGGAAGACCCGCGCGAGCGCCTGAAGAAGCTGCGCGCCGAGCTCGCCGCCAAGGCGGCGCTGGCGGACGCCGCGCCGTCGACCACGGCCTGATCGCGCCACCGCACGAGCACGCTCCGATGCCGGCCCTTCATCGCCCCCTCTGGCTCCTGGCGACGACGATGTCGGCGCTGCTGGCCATCGCCTCGGCCCCCTGGGCGCTCGGGCAGCCGTGGCTGAACTTCGTCTTCAAGCCGCTGACCACGGTGCTCGTCATCGCCATGGCCTGGCCGCGCGGGCGCAGCACGCCGCGGCTGCGGCGCTGGGTGCTGGGCGGCCTGGGCCTGTCCCTGGTCGGCGACGTCGCGCTGCTGTGGCCGCGCGAGGGCTTCCTGCCCGGGCTGGTCGGCTTCCTGCTCGCGCACCTGGCCTACCTGGTGGCCTTCATGCGCGTGCAGCGCCTGGCCGCGCGGGCATTGCCGTTCGCGCTCTACGGGCTGGTCAGCGCGCTGGTGCTGGCCGTGCTGTGGCCGGGCGTGCCGCCGGCGCTGCGCGTGCCGGTGGTGTTGTACGTGCTGGCGCTGGCCTCGATGGCGGCACAGGCGGCGGTGCTGTGGCTTGCCGCGCCCGGCGATGCCGCGGCGCGGCGGCTGGCCATCGGCGGTGCGCTCTTCCTCGTCAGCGACGCGCTGCTGGCCAGCAACCGCTTTGCCGGGCCGCTGCCGCTGGCCTCGCTGTGGGTGCTGGCCACCTACTGGACGGCGCAGGCCTGCATCGCCTCCTGGCTGGCGCCGCCGCGGTCGCGGAGCTAAAGTCCGCGCCGCTGCGCCCGATCGTCTCGTCCCGAACCGGAAGGCGCCTGGAGAGCCCGTCGATGCCGCAGGAACGCCGCAATCTCTACCGCATCCTGCACGTGCAGCCGGAGGCGCCGCTGGAGGTCATCCGTGCCAGCTACCGCACGCTGATGAGCACGCTGCGGGCGCACCCGGACCTCGGCGGCGACCCGGACGCCGCGGCGCGCATCAACGCCGCCTACGCGATCCTCTCCGACCCGCAGCGGCGGCGTGCCTACGACCTCTCGCTGAAGGCCGGCCCGGCGCGCCGGGCGGCGAGCGCGTCCTCGTCGCGTGCCGACGCGGCTGCCCCGGCCCCGGCCCCGGCCGCCGCCGAGACCTTCGCCGTACACGATCCGGCCGCCTGGCTGGCCGACCGGGCCTGCCCGTTCTGCCGCCAGCCGCTGCCGGCGGCGGTGGCCGCCCAGACGCGATGCGCCGGCTGCGACAGCCCGCTGTTGCGCCGGCCGGCGCTCGAGCGCGGCGAGCTCTTCGGCCGCCGCCGCAGCCCGCGCAATGCGCGGCCGATCGGCGCCACGCTGCGGCTGCCGGGCTTGCCCGGCGACCATGCGGTGCGCCTGCGCGACCTCTCGCTGGGTGGCTTCAGCCTGGTGTCACCGGTGCCCGCGCCGGTGCGCGGCGCGATGCGCGTCATGACCTCGGGTTTCGACGGCGTGGCCGTGGTCGTGGGTTGCCAGCGCCAGGCCGATGGCTGGCTGCTGCACGGCGAGCTGCTGACGCTGCAGCTGCTGCGCAGCCAGGGCGTCTTCGTGTCGGCCAAGGCCTGAGCGCAGCACCGCAGCGGCCCGCCCGCTCGCCCGCTCGCCTGCTCATCCGCGTCACATGCCCTTGAACAGCCCCGTGTAGCTGCGGCTGACCTCGAGCTTCTCGGGGTGGCCCCTGACGCTGACGATCTGGCGGCCGCGCAGGTCGCGCGTCACGGCGGCGATGGCGCGCGCGTTGACCAGCGTGCTGCGGTGGATCTGCCAGAACTGCCGCGGGTCGAGTTCGTCGACGAGTTCCTTGATGGGCTTGCGGATCAGCGCCTCCTGCTGCGCCGTCTGCACGCGCGTGTACTTTTCGTCGCTGATGAAGAACAGCACGTCGTCGACCGGGATCATCTGGATGCCGCTGCCGACGCTGGCCTGGATCCACTGCAGGTAGGGCTCAGTCGCGCCCGGCTCCAGCCGGCCGGCCAGCCGGTGCAGGAGTTGCTGCAGCGGCAGCGTCGGCCCCTCGTGCGCGATCTCGCCGCGCGCGCGCGCCTGCAGCCGCTGCCGCAGCCGGGCCACGGTGAGCGCCAGCCGCTCGGGTTCGGCGGGCTTGAGCACGTAGTCGGCAGCCCCCTGCTCGAAGGCCTCGACGGCGTGCTGGTCGTAGGCGGTGATGAAGACGATCTCCGGCAGCAGCTCGTCCTCCACGCCCTCGCGCGGCGGCAGCTGCGCGATCTGCCGCGCGGCCTCGACGCCGCTGGCGCCGGGCATGCGGATGTCGAGAAAGACGACTTCAGGCCGGTGCTGCGCGACCAGCTCCACCGCCTCGAGCCCGTTCTTCGCCTCGGCGACGATCTCGAGCTCGGGCCAGGTCTGCGCCAGACGGGCGCGCAACTGCTCGCGCATCAGGCGCTCGTCGTCGGCGACGATGGCGCGCGGGCGCACGGGGGCTTCGTTCATCGGTTCACGCGCTGTCGGGGTGGTCGGGCGCCGCGGCGCCCGTGGCCCCTGGCGCGGCGTCCTGGGCAGCCTCGGCCGCGACGCTGCGATAGGGTACGGCAATGGTGGCGAGCGTGCCACCGCCGGGATTCTCGGTCACGGTCAGCGTCGCCTGGTCGCCGTGCAGCAGCCGCAGGCGCTCACGGATGTTGGCCAGGCCCACGCCGGTGCCGGCGGTCGTGCCGCGGCCGAAGCCCAGGCCGGTGTCCGCGACGCTGACGTGCAGCCTGCCGTCCACGATCTCCGCGCACACCTCGAGCCGGCCGCCTTCGGCCTTGGGCTCCAGGCCATGCTTGATCGCGTTCTCCACCAGCGTCTGCAGCATCATCGACGGGAACTGCGCCGAGAGCAGGCCCGAGGGCACGCAGATGCGGGTCTGCAGCCGCTCCTCCATGCGCACCTTCAGGATCTCGAGGTAGGGGCGGATGACCTGCAGCTCGCGACCGAGGTCGCGGGCGCCGCTGCCGCCGTTGGCGGCGCTCTCGCGCAGGTCGGGCATGCTCGCGCGCAGCAGCGCGATCAGGTTCTTCTGCATGCGGCTGGCGCGCCCGGGGTCGGTCTCGATCAGGTGGTCGATCGAGGCCAGCGTGTTGAAGAGGAAATGCGGCTCGATCTGTGCCTGCATGGCCGCCATGCGCGCTTCGGCGAGCTGGCGCTTGAGCGACTCGGCCTCGGCCGTCTCGGTGGCCTGTGCGGCCTGCACCTCGGCCTGCAGGCGGCCCTTGTAGCTGGCCTTGATGATCGCCGAGGCGATGATCCACAGCAGCGCCAGGTCGCCGAGGAAGTCTCCCCACTGCACGCGGCGGATGCGCTTGATGCGCCCGGCACCGGTGCTGTCGGCCGCAGCGCTGTCGCGCGCTTCGCGTTCGGCCTCGCGCGCCTCGCGCTCGGCGGCCCGGGCCTCGCGCTCGGCGGTGCGCGCGTCGCGTTCGGCCTCGCGCTGCTCGGCGATGGCCTCCTCGATCGCCTCGCGCGCCTCCTCGACCGCTGTGCGGACCGCTTCGCGGTCGACCCCCGCCGGCAGGCGGATGTCCACCGCCCCGGAGTCGAGGGCGACGGCTGAGGCGGCGCTGGCCGCGGCCGGGTCCTGCGCGGGCGCCGAAGCCGTGGACGCCGCCGCTGCCGGTGCGGATGCGGGCGTGGGCGCCGATGCCGATGCCGATGCGGGTGACGGGGCGGAGCCGGCGGCCGGCTTCGGACGCGACTTGATGCGGATGCCACTGGCGTCGATCGAGATGTCCAGGCCCTCGGTGCCGGCGCCGCCGGGGCGCTCGATGCGGATCGCCGGCTCGGCCGGCGTCGACGCGGCGGGCGGCGCCGTCTCGCCCTTCTTCGACGCCTTCGGCGCGCCGCCCTCGATGGTCTTCGTCACCCGCCAGGTGAATGGCGGCAGTCCCTCGGCGATGCTGGCGATGACCAGCAGCCCGATCGACAGCAGGATGAAGCGCTTCCAGCTGATGCCGACGAGCCAGGTGGCATAGCCGTGAAAGGCGCGCAGCAGGGTCGCGTACAGCCGTTGCCAGAGCTCGGCTCGGGGCGTCTTCGGCGTGGGGGCGGGATTCATCGCGGCAGGGACTTCGACGGCCCTGCACTCTACGCAGGGGGCTTGCGTGGCGCCAGCGGCGGGCGACGAAGCGCCAGCCGGCTGCGACGGGCCGCAACGTCGCGCGATGCGCGGGCCCACACCGCGTCGCGCGGCCGCGGGCCCCCGCCGCCCGGGATCAGCGGTAGAGCACGGTGGGCAGCCACATGCCGATGCCCGGCCACAGGTAAAGGAACACGATGGCCAGGATCTGGATGCCCATGAAGGGCATCATGCCGGCGAAGATCTGGTTCAGCGTCACGTGCCTGGGCGCCACGCCCTTCAGGTAGAAGGCGCTCATGGCCACCGGCGGGCTCAGGAAGGCGGTCTGCAGGTTCATCGCCACGAGCAGGCCGAAGAACAGCGGGTCGACGCCGAAGTGGTCGAGCAGCGGAATGAAGATCGGCATGAAGATGACGATGATCTCCGTCCACTCCAGCGGCCAACCGAGGATGAAGATGATGATCTGGCTCAGGATCATGAACTCGGTCTTGCTCAGGTTCATGCCGAGCACCCAGCGCTCGACCAGTTCCTGTCCGCCCAGCAGCGCGAAGGCGGCGGAGAAGATGGCCGAGCCGACGAAGAGCCAGCACACCATCGCGCTGGTCTTCGCGGTGAGATAGACCGACTCCTTCACCACGTCCAGCGTCAGCTGGCGATAGGCGGCGGCGAGCAGGAAGCCGCCGAAGGCCCCCACGGCCGCGGCCTCGGTCGGTGTCGCCAGACCGAAGACGATCGAGCCCAGCACCGCCAGGATGAGGACCAGCAGCGGGAAGAAGCTGGTCAGCAGCATCTTGAAGACTTCCAGCCGCGTGAAGCTGAGCACGGCGTAGAAGGCGACCAGCGCCAAGGCGCCGATGCCGGTGCCGATCCACCAGCCGCTGCCGGCGCTGCGCGGCTCCTCCGCTGCGGCCCCGCGCGCCTGGGTCGTGTCGTCCGGGCCCTGGGGCGCGGCCTGCGCGCCTGCCGGTTCGGCCAGGCCGCCGGCCTGCGTCCCCTGCTCCGCGCCCGGGTCGGTGGCGTCGCCTTCGTCGGCGGCTTCACCCGGCGGCTCGCTCAGGCCGTTGTCCTCGATCGTCTCTTCGCTGCTGCCCGGTGGCTCGGCCAGGCCCAGGCTTTCCGTGGGGCTGCTGCTGCCGATTTCCTCCAGGCCCTCGATGGTCTCCTCGATCGGCAGCGGCGCCGTCGCGGCCTGGTAGCTGAGGGTGGTCACGAGTGCGAAGGCCAGCGCCGGCAGCAGCGAGATGGTCAGCTGGCGCAGCAGGAAAGCGCTGGGCACGTCGCGGTTCTTCGACCCCTTGAGCACGCGCAGCAGTCCGCCCAGGGCGTTGCCGGCGGCGTTCACGCCCAGGGTCAGCAGCGGCTTGGGCAGCGGCACGGCACGCTGCTCGGCGGACAGCGGCGGCGCCTTGGCCGGCGAGATCTTCGCCAACAGGATGACGTAGAGGATGTAGAGGCCCGCCAGCATCAGGCCGGGGAAGAAGGCCCCGGCGTAGAGCTGCACCACCGAGACCCCGGCGGTGGCGCCGTAGACGATGAGCATCACGCTGGGCGGGATCAGGATGCCCAGGCAGCCGCCGGCGGTGATGGCACCGGCGGAGAGGCGCACGTCGTAGCCCGCACGTAGCATCTGCGGCAAGGCCAGCAGGCCCATCAGCGTGACCACCGCGCCGACGATGCCGGTGGCGGTGGCAAAGAGCGCACAGGTGGCCAGCGTCGCCACGGCGAGCGAGCCCGGCAGCCGCGCCAGCGCCAGGTGCATGCTGCGAAAGAGCTTCTCGATCAGGTTCGCGCGCTCGACCAGGTAGCCCATGAAGACGAACAGCGGGATCGCGATGAGCACGTCGTTGCCCATCACCGAGAAGGTGCGCTGCACCATCAGATCCAGCGTCTGCCGCGCTGCGCCGGCAGCCGTCTGCCCGCCCGAGTGGTAGGCGAAGAAGGCGAAGACGATGCCCATGCCCATCAGCGTGAAGGCGGTGGGGAAGCCCAGCATGATGGCCACCACCACCAGGGAGAGCATGAGCAGCCCGTAGTGACCGTTGCTCAGCGTCTCGGTGCTGAAGATGATCGCCAGCGCGCCGGCGATGATGACGGCCATCAGGCTGAAGCCGAACCACAGTTCCTTGCGCAGCCTCATGCCCGGCCCTCCGGCCCGTGGGCGGTGATCAGGCGATCGACCGCCTCGATGTCGGCGTCCTTCACGTGCACCATCTCCTTGAGCTTGTCGACGTCGACCTCCTCGACGTCCTCCTCGCGCGCGGGCCACGCGCCGTCGCGCAGGCAGATGACGCAGCGCGCGATCTCCACCAGCCCCTGCAGCAGCAGCACCGCGCCGGCCAGGGGGATGACGAACTTGAAGGGGTAGACCGGCAGCGGGTCGGCGTTGAAGGTCTGCTCGCGGATGGCCAGCGACTCCTGCGCGAAGGTCCAGCCGGCCCAGGTCATCGCCACCAGCCCGGGCAGGAAGAAGACGATGTAGAGCACGAGGTCGATCGTCGCCTGCGTGCGCGGCCGGAAGAAGCCGTAGAGCACGTCGCCGCGCACGTGGCCGTTCTTGCTCAGCGTGTACGCGCCGGCGGTCATGAACAGCGTGCCGTAGAGCATGATCTGCGCGTCCAGCACCCAGGCGTGAGGCTTGTTGAGGACGTAGCGCGAGAACACCTCCCAGGTGATGAGCAGCGTCAGCAGGACGATCGTCCAGGCGCACAGCTTGCCCACGAAGGTGGAGAACCGGTCCACCTGCAGCAGCAGCTTCTGCATCGGGCTTCCTTCATCGAACCGTGGATCGAGAAGGGGCGCCCGCAGGCGCCCCTGGAGTGCATCCGCGCGGCCGACGCCGCCCGCGCGTTCGGCCCTGCTAGCCCTTCTTCTTGGCCGGAGCGCGGAAGTAGTGGTTCCACGCCATCTTGTAGTCGACCGAGTAGTCGTTCTGCCAGGCGCCCGCGCGCTCGGCGAAGGCCCTCTGGCTGTCGATGACCTTCTTGAACGAGGGGTTCTCGGCGCCCTTCTTGGCGACGATCTTGTCCCAGGAGGCCAGCTGCGCGCGCAGGATCGCGTCCGGCGTCTTGTAGAACTTGACGCCGGCCTTCTTCAGCTCGATGTAGTCCTCGCTGTTGCGCTGGATCGCCTTCCAGCTCATGTCGGCGCTGGCGGCCTGCACGGCGTAGTCGATGATCGCCTTGAGTTCGGCGCTCAGGCCGTTGTACTTGCCGCTGTTGAAGAGGATCTCGAACTGCTCGCCGCTCTGGTGGAAGCTCTGCAGCATGCAGTTCTTGACGACATCGGGGAAGCCCAGGATGCGGTCGGAGGACGAGTTGTTGAACTCGGCGCCGTCGATCAGGCCGCGGTCCAGCGCCGGCACGATCTCGCCGCCGGGCAGCGGGTTCACGGCCACGCCCATGTCGGTGTACATGTCGACCGCCAGGCCCACGGTGCGGAACTTGGTGCCCTTCACGTCCTCGAGCTTGGCGATGGGCTTCTTGAACCAGCCGAAGGGCTGCGTCGGCATGGGGCCGTACAGGTACGACACCACGTCCATGTTCAGGCTCTTGTAGATCTCCTCCAGCAGGGCCTTGCCGCCGCCGTAGTTGTGCCAGGCGAGCACCATGTTCGGGTCCATGCCGAAGGCCGGGCCCGAGCCCCACAGCGCCAGCGCCGAGTTCTTGCCGTAGTGGTAGGCGACGACGCCGTGCCCGCCGTCCAGCGTGCCCTTGGCCACGGCTTCCAGCAGCTGGAAGGCCGGCACCACCGCGCCGGCGGGCAGCACCTCGATCTTCAGCCTGCCGCCGGCCATGTCGTTGACCTTCTTGGCGAAGTCGGTCGCGTACTCGTGGAAGATGTCCTTGGCCGGCCAGGTGCTCTGAAAGCGCAGCGACACCGCCTGGGCGCGGGCGAGCATCGGAGCGGCCATCGCGCCGGCGCCGGCGGTGGCCGCGGCGGCATTCTTCAGGAAGCGACGACGCGGGGCAGGCTTGGAGGTCTGGGTCATGGGTTCTCCGGAAGATGGGATGAAGGCGCCCTTCGCCGACACACGGTGGCCGGGGATGGTCCATCCCGAGTATCCGGGTGCTGTATCGACGCCACAACGAGGGCTTCCCAGGATCCCGGCCCAGGACGCCGGTCCGCTGAGCGCGCGCCTAGGGCGATCCCTTCGCGGCCGGGCGCTTCGCGGCAGCGCGCCTCTTCTTCGTCGCCGCGGCCTTGCCGGACGCGCGGTCGGCAGCGCGCGCCGCGCCGGCTGGTGCCGTGGCTGCAGTCGCCTTGGCGAAGGCGTGGGCGGCCTCGGCCGGCATCTCCTGCATCGCCTTCGTCGCCAGGTCGGTGAACTGGCGCGTGAGCGCCCCCCACCACTGCAGCGGGTCGACCGCGGGCGGCGCGGCGGGCGCTGCCGTGGCCGGCGTTGCAGGTGTTGCGGGCTTTGCCTGCGTTGCCGCGGGTGCCGCGGTGGCCGGTGGCGCTGCAGTCCGCGTCGCGAAGGCCGCCGGATCGATCTTCATCGACTCGCGCAGCTCGCTCATCGGCACGTTCATCGTCTGCAGCGTGGCCAGCGTCATGCGCTGCACCTCCAGCGCCTGGATGGTGGCGGCCAGCATGCGGGCGTTCTGCTCGAGCCAGAACTGCACCGTGCGCAGCTCCTGGATGCGCTTGTCCACTTCTTCGGCGTCCAGCGTCGGTGCGATCCACTGGCTCGCGCCGGGCAGGCTGCTGCCGGCGCTCTTCATGAGGCCCTGCAGGAAGTCGAAACCGGGGACCATGTGGGCGAAGTCGGGCGTGGTCATGGCATGCGGCATCCGGTGGGGGCAGGCCGTGGCATTGTGCGCCGTGGCTTCAGTTCGTGCCCGTGTCCGCTGCCGCCGGGACCGCGGCGGCAACCTCCTGCTCGATGGCCCCGAAGACGCTGCCGCCGCCCGGCGCAGTCATCTCGATGCGCACGCGATCGCCGCGCCGCAGGGCGGGCCCGCAGGCTGCTGCTGCCGTTGCCGCGTGGATCAACGGCCCGCTGCCGACGAGGCTGCCCGCGCGCAGGCCGCGTCGGCGCGCGAGTTCGGCCAGCAGCGCGCCGAAGTCGTGCGTCATCGCCGCGTCGGCGTCGACCGCTTCACCTGTGGCGCCGCGGCAGCGCATCTGCAGCGGCAGGTGCACGCGGCCGTCGCGCCAGGCCGGGCCGAGCTCGTCCGGCGTCACCGCCAGCGGCGCGAAGGCGCTCGCCACGAGCTCGGGCAGCATCCAGTCGCCGACCAGCGCCAGCAGGCGCACGCCTTCGAGCGCCTGCGTCGGCGTGGCGCCGGCGGCGATGTCGCCGCTGATCACCGCGAGCCCCGCGGCGCAGTCGATTGCCGCCTCGCCGGGCACCAGGACGATGTCCTCGCAGGGCCCGAGCAGCGCGTCGCCGGGCGCCAGGCGCAACTCCGGCGGCGTGGCCGCGGCATCCATCGCCTCCGTGCCCGCATCGTCGCCCACGGACGCCGGGGGGCGGTGCCCCGGCGCGCCGGCGCGGCAGAAGGCGCGCGGCAGCGGTGCCCTGCAGCGGCGCGGATCGAAGGCAAAGGCATGACGCGCCCGGCCGGCGTTGAGCGCGGCGTACAGGTCCTCGAGCTGCGGCGAGAGGAAGTTCCAGTCGTCGAGCAGCTGCTGCATGCGGGTGGCGACGGCGCTGGCGTGGTGGGCGCTGGCGAGGTCGCGCGAGACGACGACGAGCTGGCCGTCGCGTGAGCCGTCGTCGAGAGTGGCAAGCTTCATGGGGTGCAGGCGGGCGCCGGCGGGCGGTCGATGGCACCATTGTCCCGTGTTCACCCCTGCGACTCCCGACGGCCGGCGGCGCGCCTGCGCCGCCCGCGCCCATGTCCTCGGCCTGGCCTTCTGGGCCGTTGCCGTGCTCGCCGCGCATGGCGTGCTGCTGGCCGGATGGACCGCGGTGGTGCCGCGCGTGCAATCCGAGCCGCCGCGCGCCCTCACGGTGCGCCAGCTTGCGGCAGCGGCGGGTGCCGCGGCCGCGCCGCCGACCTATCGCACGCGCATACCGCCCTCGGCCGTGCTGCGCTACGACCTGCGCCGCGGCGCCCTCGGCGGCGAAGGCGAACTGCGCTGGCAGCGCGACGGCGACCGCTACGAGATGCAGTTGCAGGGCACGGTGTTCGGCTTGACGCTGCTGTGGCAGACCAGCCGCGGCGGCTTCGACGCCGCCGGGATCGCGCCCGAGCGCTTCCTCGATCGTCGGCGCGGGCGCGAGCAGCGCGCCGCCAGCTTCCAGCGCGAGCGCGGGCTGATCACCTATTCGGGTGACGAGGCCCAGCATCCGCTGGTGCCGGGCGCGCAGGACCGGCTGTCGTGGATGGCGCAGCTCGCGGCCATCGTCGAGGCGGATCCGCCGCGCTGGCGCCCCGGCGCGCAGGTCGAGATGGCGGTCAGCGGCTCGCGCGGCGACAGCGACGTCTGGACCTTCACCGTCACCGGGCTCGAAACCATCGCGCTGGTGGGTGGCCGCACGCTCGAGGCGCTGGCGCTGAAGCGCGAGCCGCGCAAGCCCTTCGATACCGCAGTCGAGGTCTGGCTCGACCCGGGGCGCCACCACCTGCCGGTGCGCATGCGGCTGAGCAACGGCCGCGACGGCGAAGCCTTGCAGTTCGTGCTCATCCCTTGATATCCACGATGCGGACGCCACCTGCGTGCCAAGGAGTCCCGACCATGCAACTGCTCTACAACTCGGACAGCTACGCGGTCGTGCAGGTCGACCTGTCGCAGGAGGCCGGCGGCGAGGCGCCGCCCGGCCCCGGCCCCGGTCGCGGCGGCTTCGAGATCGTCGACAAGCTGGCACGCAAGGAGATCTTCATCGAAGGCGCTCTTGCCGAGCACTTCAAGTCCGGCGTGCAGGCGATCGCCGACTCGGACCCGAGCCCCGAGGCCTTCGACGAGTTCATCGGCCGCTACGGCGCACTGGCGCAGCAGCCGGTGATCGCGCACTGAGGACGGATCAGGCCCCGCGCCACTGCGCCATCAGGCGGTCCCATTTCACGCGCGCCGCCAGCAGGTTGCGCTCCTTGACGTGGCCGAAGCCGCGGATCTCGTCGGGGATGCTCGCGATCTCGGCGGCCAGCGGCAGCCTGGCCGCGCTCAGGCCGCGCAGCAGTTCCTCGATGCCGGCGCGGTACTCCTGGATCAGCGCGCGCTCGCTGCGGCGTTCCGCGCTGCGGCCGAAGAGGTCGAGCGCGCTGCCGCGCAGGCCCTTCATCTTCGCCAGCACACCGAAGAGCCTGCGCACCCACGGGCCGTAGGGCTGCTTGACGAGTTCGCCGCGGTCGTTGCGCCTGGCCGTGAGCGGCGGCGCCAGGTGGTGCACGATGCGGTAGTCGCCCTCGAACATCGACTCGATCTTCTCGATGAAGGCCGGGTCGGTGTGCAGCCGCGCGACCTCGTACTCGTCCTTGTAGGCCATGAGCCTGAAGAGGTTGTGCGCCACCGCCTCGGACAAGGCGCGGCCTTCGCCCAGGCGTGATTCCGCCGCCTGCACGTGCTGCACGAAGGCCTCGTACGTGCGGGCGTAGGCCGCGTCCTGGTAGCCGGTGAGGAAGTCGACGCGGCGCGCGACCCGTTCGTCGAGCGAGGGCTGGCTCGCCTGCCGGATCGCCTGCTGCGCGACGAAGCGCGCCTGCACCGCGGCGAGGTCGTGCGCACAGTGGCGGCCCCACTCGAAGGCGGCCTGGTTGTTGTGCACCTGCACGCCGTTGAGCGCCATCGCCTGCAGCAACGACTCGCGGGCCAGCGGGATGCGACCCCGCTGCCACGCATAGCCCAGCAGCAGCGGGTTGGCGTAGATCGATTCGCCCAACAGTTGCACGGCCGCCTGCTCGGCGTCGAAGGTGGCCAGGCGTGCATGGCCGACGGTGGCGGCGATCGCCTCCTCGCAGCGCGCGCCCGGGAACTGCCAGTTCGGGTCGCCGATCAGCGCGGCGGTGGGCGTGCCGTGGCTGTTGAGCGCGACGAAAGTGCGCCCGGGGTGCATCACCTGCAGCGTCGGCCGGGTGGCGGCGACGATCGCGTCGCAGGCGAGCACGAGGTCGGCCTGGGCGGTCTCGACCTTGGTCGTGAACAGGGCCTCGGGCCGCTCGGCGATCTGCACGTGGCTCCAGGCCGCGCCGCCCTTCTGCGCGAGGCCTCCGGCGTCCTGCGTCACCACACCCTTGCCTTCGAGATGCGCGGCCATGCCCAGCAGCTGGCCGATGGTGATGACGCCGGTGCCGCCGACGCCGGCCACGAGGATTGCGCAGGCCTGCTCGGCCGGCGGCAGCGCCGGCTCGGGCAGCGGCGGCATCGCCGCGAGGTCGCCGCGCGGCTCGCGCCTGACGGCCTTGCGCGTGCCGCCCTCGATGGTCACGAAGCTCGGGCAGAAGCCCTTGACGCAGCTGAAGTCCTTGTTGCAGGTGCTCTGGTTGATCTGCCGCTTGCGGCCGAACTCGGTCTCCACCGGTTCCACGCTGAGGCAGTTGCTCTGCACGCTGCAGTCGCCGCAGCCCTCGCATACGAGCTCGTTGATGAGCACCGTCTTCGCCGGCGTGGCCAGCGTGCCGCGCTTCCTGCGCCGCCGCTTCTCGGTGGCGCAGGTCTGGTCGTAGATCAGGATGGTGCAGCCCGGCACGGCGCGCAGCTCGCGCTGCACGGCGTCGAGCGCGTCGCGGTGGCGCACCGTCACGCCGGGGGCCAGGCGGCTCTGCACGGCCTCGTACTTCTCGGGCTCGTCGGTGACGACGACGATCTTCTTCGCGCCCTCGGCCTCGAGTTCGCGCGTCATCTCGGGCACGCGCAGCGTGCCGTCCACCGGCTGGCCGCCGGTCATCGCCACCGCGTCGTTGAAGAGGATCTTGTAGGTGATGCTGACGCCGGCGGCGATCGCCTGGCGCACCGCCAGCACGCCGCTGTGGTAGTAGGTGCCGTCGCCGAGGTTGGCGAAGAGGTGCTGCTCGGTGGTGAACGGCGCCTGCCCGAGCCAGCTCACGCCCTCGCCGCCCATCTGGCTGAAGGTGATGGTGCGGCGGTCCATCCAGGTGGCCATGAAGTGGCAGCCGATGCCGGCGGCCGCGCGCGAGCCCTCGGGCACGCGCGTGCTCGTGTTGTGCGGGCAGCCGCTGCAGAACCAGGGCGTGCGCTCGCCGCCGGCGGGGATGCGCGCCAGCGCCTGCTCGCGTGCGTCGATGAAGGCGATGCGCGCGTCCAGGTGGCGCGCGGTGTCGGCGTCCACGCCGAGCTTCTTCAGCCGCCTGGCGATGGCGCGCGCGATGATGGACGGGTTGAGGTCGGCCTTGGCGCGCAGCAGCGTGTTCGCGCTCGGGTTGGCGCGGCTCCATTCGCCGCCGCTGACGTCGCCCTCGGCCTCGTCGAACTTGCCGAGCACGTTGGGGCGCACGTCGTCGCGCCAGTTGTAGAGCTCCTCCTTGAGCTGGTACTCGATGAGCTGGCGCTTCTCCTCGACGACGAGGATCTCCTGCAGGCCTTGCGCGAAGTGCCGTGCGATCGTCGCCTCCAGCGGCCAGACCACGGCCACCTTGTGCACGCGGATGCCCAGGCGCCGGCAGTCGTCGTCGTCGATCCCCAGGTCGTGCAGCGCCTGGCGCATGTCGTTGTAGGCCTTGCCGCTGGCGATGAGGCCGAAGCGGTCCCGGTCGCCGCGCACGAGGTCGCGGTTGAGGCGGTTGGAGCGCACGTAGGCCAGCGCCGCGTACCACTTGAAGTCGAACAGCCGCGCCTCCTGCTCGAGCGCATGGTCGGGCCAGCGCACGTGCACGCCGCCCGGCGGCATGGTGAAGTCCTCGGGCAGCACGATGGGCACGCGCTGCGCATCGATGACGACCGAGGCCGAGGACTCGACCACCTCCTGGATCGTCTTCATGCCCGCCCACACGCCGGCGAAGCGGCTCATCGCGAAGGCGTGCAGGCCGAGGTCGAGGATCTCCTGCACGTTGCTCGGGAAGAACACCGGCAGGCCGCAGGCCTTGAAGATGTGATCGCTCTGGTGCGCCGCGGTGCTGCTCTTGGCGACGTGGTCGTCGCCGGCCACCGCGATGACGCCGCCGTGGCGCGCGGTGCCGGCCATGTTGGCGTGCTTGAAGGCGTCGCCGCTGCGGTCCACCCCCGGACCCTTGCCGTACCAGATGCCGAACACGCCGTCGAACTTCTTCTTGTCGGGGAAGAGGTCCAGCAGCTGCGTGCCCCAGATCGCGGTGGCGGCGAGCTCCTCGTTGACCGCGGGCTGGAAGACGATGTTCTGCGCCGCCAGGTGCGTGCGGGCCTGCCACAGCGCCTGGTCGTAGCCGCCGAGCGGGCTGCCGCGGTAGCCGCTGACGTAGCCGGCGGTGTTCAGCCCGGCCGCCGCGTCGCGCACGCGCTGCAGCATCGGCAAGCGCACCAGCGCCTGCACGCCGCTCATGAAGGCGCGCCCGCGCTCGAGCGTGTACTTGTCGTCGAGCGTGACGGATTCCAGGGCCTTGCGGACGGCGTCGGGCAGTGGAGCGTTCATGGCACGGGCGCGAAAGGGCAGGCAAATGGGCGGGGGCTGCGGGGCAGTGTAGGCCGCGACGCCGCTTCGCGTGGGCCGAGGTGGCATGGGCGTGGCGCAGCGCGGGCGCGGCATGCGCTACGCTTGCCCACTTCTGTGGCCCCTCCTGTCGTCCGATCGAGTCGATGCGCCGCCTCCTTGACGTGCTGCTGACGACCGAGGCCGTGCAACGCACGCGCCTGGTGCAGGCGACCATGGTCGTCATCGCCATGCTCGTCGGCGCCGCGGGACTGCTGGCGCTGGCGCTGGCGGGCCTGGCGCCGCTGCCCCCGGCGCTCGCCTGGGCGCTGCTGGCGCCCGGCTGGGCGCTGCTGCTGAAGCTGGCGATCCGCAGCGGCTGGTCGCGGCGCTTCGTCGACCCGGCGCTGACCATGGCGCAGATCGTCGGCGGCAGCCTCGCCTGCGCCGGCGGCTACCTGATGGCCGGTGCCGCGCGTGGCGGGCTCTTTCTCGTGCTCATGGTGGTGCTGATGGCCGCCATGCTCTCGGCCACGCCGCGCCAGATGCGCCGCGGCAGCGTCTTTGCCGCGGCCATGCTCGGCGCGGCGATGCTGTGGCTGGTGCTGCGCGGCGACGCCGCGCCCTGGGTCGAGCTGGTGCACTTCGGGCTGGTGGCGACGATGCTGCCGGCGGTCTCGGTGCTCAGCGCGCGCATGGCGCGCATGCGCGAGCGCAGCCGTCGCCAGCAGCAGGACCTGCAGGCCGCGCTCGAGCGCATCCGCGAGCTGGCCACGCGCGACGAGCTGACCGGCCTCATCAACCGGCGCCACATCCGCGAGCTGATGGAGCAGGAGCACCAGCGCTGCATCCGCTCCGGGCGCAGCTTCTGCCTCGCGGTGCTCGACATCGACCGCTTCAAGACCCTCAACGAGACGCGCGGCCGCGGCGTCGGTGATGCCGTGCTGCGCAGCGTGGCGCACGAGGCGATGCGCCGCGTGCGCGTCTCCGACGCCTTCGCGCGCTGGGGTGGCGACCGCTTCGTGCTGCTGCTGTGCGACGCCCACGGCGCGCTGGCCAAGGGCGGCGTCGAGCGCGTGCGCAGCGGCGTGGCCGCGCTGCAGATCGCCGTTCCCGGCGGCGCGCTCGCGGTGACGCTGTCGGCGGGGTTGGCCGAGCATCACGCGGGCGAGTCCGTCGAGGACACGCTCGGGCGCGCCGAGCACGCGCTCGGTGAAGCCAAGCGGCTGGGGCGCGACCGGCTGGTGATCGCGCCCTGAGCCGGGCTCAGCGGCGGTGCGGCGGCGCCGCCGCTATGCTCGCCGGCTTCGACGAGACTGCACGAACGTCCCATGAGCGATACCGCAACGCCGCAGCATCTGCGCGTCCACGCGTTTCACGGCCTGCGCCCCGGCCCGCGCCTGCTGGTGCTGGGGGCCGTGCACGGCAACGAGATCGCGGGCACGCGCGGCATCGCGCGCATCCTCGCCGAGCTCGACTCCGGCGCGCTGCGCATCGCGCGCGGCGGCGTCAGCTTCGTGCCGGTGACGAACCCGCTGGCCTACGCCCTGGGCCAGCGCGCGGGCGAGCGCAACCTCAATCGCAACCTGCGCCCGAGCGCCGTGCCGCAGGACTTCGAGGACCGCCTGGCCAACGTGCTGTGCCCGCTGCTGGACGCGCACGATGCGCTGCTGGACCTGCATTCCTTCCATGGCGCGGGCGAGGCCTTCGTGATGATCGGCCCCGAGGATAACGAGGGCGCGCTCGAGCCCTTCGCGCACGCCGCGAAGGAGGAGCGCCTGGCGCGGCACCTGGGCGTGCGGCGCGTCGTCGACGGCTGGCTTGCCGTCTACGGGTCGGGCGTGGCGCGGCGGCGCGCGCGTGCCCGGGCCTCGGGCCGCACGCTGGATGCCGACCCGAACTACGGCGTCGGCACGACCGAGTACATGCGTGCGCGCGGCGGCTGGGCGATGACGCTGGAGTGCGGCCCGCACGGCGACCCGCAGGCGCCCGAGGTGGCCTACCGCGCCATCCGGCAGACGCTGGCGCTGCTCGGCCTGGCCGAGATCGAGCTGCAGCCGCCGCGCCAGGACCACGAACGGCTGCGCCTGGTCGAGGTTGTCGACCGCTTGCATGGCGACGATCGCTTCGTGCGCGAGTGGGCCAGCTTCGATGCCGTCCGCGCCGGCGAGCCGATCGCCGTGCGCCACGACGGCCAACTGCTGGCGGCAGCGGCCGACGGCCGCATCGTCTTCCCCAACAGCCGCGCCGAGCCGGGGCAGGAGTGGTACTACCTCGCGCAGCCGAGCGCGCGGCGGCTGGCCTGATCACGCCACGGCGGCGTCGCGCCGCAGCGGCTGCTGCGGGCGTGGCGGCATCCACACCGCGCGCAGCGTCCGTGCGCTGAAGGCCGCCCGCGCCGAGCTGCCGGTCAGCGCGTGAAAGCTCACCAGCCGCGCGTGGCGTCGATCTCGAGCAAATGTGGCTCCGCCACTTTGCTCGACTCCCGCGAGGGGGCGGGCTGGGCGCAGCCCGGCCCTGGGGATGCTCAGAAGAACTTGTAGTCGAGCTGCAGCGTGAACGAGCGCCCGCGCGGGTCGGCCACGCGCGGCTCCCAGGAGCTGCCGGCGCCGGTGTTGTCGTCGTAGGCGGCGGAGAAGGGCGGATCCTTGTCGAGCAGGTTCTTCACGCCCAGCGTGACGTTCAGGTTCTTCATCACCGCGTAGCCGACGCTTGCGTTCCAGAGCTGGTAGGCCTTGACCTTGGCGTTCCAGTTCGGCGGCACGACGCTGCCGTTGGCGACACCGGGCAGCACGCGGTCGGTGTAGCCGCTGCGGTAGAGGTTCTGCAGCATGGCCGTCCAGGCGCCGCGCGTGTAGCTGCCGGTGAGGCTGTGCTTCCAGCGCAGGCCGAGGTCGCCCGAGCGCGTGAAGACGCCGACTTCGCTGGCGCCGAAGGGCGAGCTGGCGAGCAGGCGCGATTTCTTCTTCAGCAGGTAGCTGCCATCCAGCACCACCGACCAGCGCGCGTCGGTCAGCCGCCCCTGCAGCCGCGCGTTGATGTCGACCCCTTGGGTGGCGGTCTGGCCGGCGTTGACCCAGCGGTTGTCGATGGCGGTGATCTCGCCGGAAGGGTCACGGATGAAGTTGGCCGGGAAGAGGGCGTGGTTCTTCACCAGATCGGCCAGCGACAGCGACTGCACCGTGCCCTCGCGCTGGATGTCCCAGTAGTCGACGCTGACGTTGAAGTTGGCGCTGGGCTCCCAGACGATCCCTGCGGTCCACTGCTTGCTCTCCTCGGGGCTGAGGTCGGGCTTGCCGCCGGTGAGGATGGTGGGCGTGATGAGCTCGCAGCCGGGCGTGGCGCTGACCTTGCCGTCGGGGCACTGGGTCGGGTCCACCAGGTCCTTGCCCGAGTAGGGCGATTCGGTGATGCCGAAGAAGAGCTGGCTGAAGGTCGGCACGCGGAACCCCGTGCCGTAGGAGGCGCGCAGCGCGACCTGCCCGGTCGGCTTGAAGAGCAGCGTGGCCTTGGGGTTGGTCGTGCTGCCGAACCCGCTGTAGTCGTCGTAGCGCGCCGCCAGGTTCAGCTCGAGCTGCTTGGTCACCGGCACCTGCACTTCGGCGAACACCGCCTTCACGTCGCGCTTGACCGGCGCCAGTGTGTTGGTGCTGTCGAAGGGGGCGTTGAAGATGCGCGCCTGGGTCGCGAGGTCGGTCTCGTTGCCGTTGAAGCGGTACTTCTCGCGCCGCAGGTCGGTGCCGACGGCCAGCATCACGTCGCCGCCGGGCAGGCGTGCCACCGGGCCGCTGAAGGTGGCGTCGACCTGCTCGAGCACGTACTTGCCGCCGTAGAGCGTGACGCCGTCGGCCATCACCGACTGCAGCGCGGCCAGCGCCTCGGGCGTTTGTGTCAGCGAGAAGGGGTCGAGCACGCCGGTGTTGATGAGGCTCGCGAACTCGCGGCCGTAGAAATAGCCGCCCGCCAGCGTCGAGGTCGACTCGCTGGTCGCGCGCGAGGCGCCGGCACGGTAGCTCCAGTCGCCTGCGACCGGCCCATCGGCGGCGATCAGGAAGCGCGAGCTGTCGCTCTCGGTGTCGATGGCGCGGTCGCCGCAGGGCATGCAGCGCCAGCGCAAGGCCAGCGGCTGGCCGCGGTTGGCCTCGAGCTGCGGGAAGGTGCCCACCAGCGCGTCGAACACGCGGTCGTAGGAGGCGCCCGTGCTCGGATACGCGAGGTTGCGGAACACGTGCGTGGCCGAGGCGCTGCTCGAGATCTGGTTGGGCGAGAAGCTCTTCTCCGACTCGACCTTGGCCCCGGTGAATTCGCCGTAGACCTGGTGCTCGCCCAGGCGCAGCGTGCCGCGCAGCACGGCGTTGGTGTTGGTCACCGGCTGCTGCAGCACGGCGGCGCGCCCGGTGTCCCAGGCGCAGCCGAAGCGCGCGGCCGGCGAGGCCCACAGCGCTTCGTCGTAGGCGCCCATGCCGTCGACCGATTCGCAGCCCGCGCCGCCGGGCAGGTCGAGGATGTTGATGCCGTTGTAGGCCTGACTGCCGCCGGGCAGCTTCGGCCCGGTGTTGCGCCCGGTGTTGTCGAGGTTGTCGCGGCTGAGTGCGGTGTAGAGCGAACTGAGCGTGAACAGCGTGGCGATCGGCGTGCCGCGCGTGTCCACCGAGAGGCCGCGGTCGGGCTGGAAGGTGTCGACGAAGTCGCGCTGGTCGCCGCGCAGCGCCTTGTTCTCGCTGCGCGAGAGCGCAGCCAGCACGTTGAAGCCGTCGCGCTCGAGGTCGCCGAAGCCGCCGGTGAGCTTGAAGCGGGTGATGTTGCCGCCGCCGTGTTCGGTGACGTCGGTGAAGGCCTGTGCCTCCAGGCCCTGGTAGTCGCGGCGCAGGATGAAGTTGATGACGCCGCCGATGGCGTCGGTGCCGTAGATCGCCGAGGCGCCGTCCTTGAGCACTTCCACGCGCTCGACCGCGGCCATCGGGATCGACTGCACGTCGACGATGCCGCCGCTCAGGCCGTAGGCCGCGACGCGGCGGCCGTTGAGCAGGATCAGCGTCGCCTCGCAGCCCTGCATGCGCAGGTTGGCGCAGCTCATGCCGTTGACGCCGCGGCGGGCGCCCGCGACCACGTCCGAATTGGCCGCCAGGTTGTCGAGCCCGCTGCCGTTGGCGCTGAGCGTGCCGATCAACTGTTCGGCGGTGACGATGCCCTGGCGCTCCAGGTCCTGGCGCGTGATCACCTGCACCGGCAGCGCGCCCTCGGCGGCGATGCGCTTGATGCTGCTGCCGGTGATCTCGACGCGCTGCGGCGTCGCCGTCTGCGCCAGCGCCGCCGAGGACAGGCCAAGGACGGCGACCGCCGCGGCCAGGGGGGTGAGTCTCATCGCCGGTTCTCCTCGATCGTTTGTTCGAGGCAGGGTAGGCAGCGGCGGACGCAGCGGCCAATGAAAAGGCATGCGCGTCGCATAACCGCGGGGAATGGCCTGCTCGGATCGCCCCGCCATGAGCGGCGCGCGTGTGCGGTGCTCGCGCCGCGCGCATAGACTGTGCCCGCACCTCGACCCGGGCCCTGGCCCTGCCATTTCCATTGCCCGCGCGCGCATCGTCGGGCGCGAATTCGAGCGATCGCGGATGTTCCTTCGACGCCTGGCCCGCTGCCTGATGCCGGTCCGCCACGGTCTTGCCGGCGGGCTGGCGGCGCTCGTGCTCGCGGGCAGCGTGCTGACGGTGCCGACGGTGCGCGCCGAGATGCCGGCGCCGCTGCGGCAACGCCTCGCCGCGGCCGGGGTGCCGGCGGCCTCGCTCGGGCTGGTGGTCGCGCCGGCAGCCGGCGGCGAGCCCTTCGTCGCCCACCAGGCGGAGCGAGCGCTGCAGCCGGCATCGACGATGAAGCTGGTGACAACCCTTGTGGCATTGGAGCAACTCGGCCCGGCCTGGCGCGGGCGCACGCGCCTGCTGGCCAGCGCTGCGCCCGAGCACGGCGTGCTGCACGGCGACCTCGTGCTGCAGGGGCAGGGCGACGTCGACCTCGACGTCGACGCGCTGCGCAGCCTGCTGCAGCGTGCGCGCGCACGCGGCCTGGTCGAGGTCCGCGGTGCGCTGGTGCTCGACCGCAGCGCCTTCGCGCCGGCGCGCACGGACCTCGGTGCGCCGCCCTTCGACGACGCGCCCGAGTTCGGCTACAACGTCATCCCGGACGCGCTGCTCGTCGCCGACAACCTGCTGCACCTGCAACTCTTCGTCGACGAGCGCGGCCTGCAGGTCGTGCCGCTGACGCCGCTGGCCGGGCTGCGCGTGACGCACGCGATGCAGCTCGTCGACGGCGACTGCAGCCGCTGGGACGACGGCTGGCAGGCGCCGCAGCTGCGCCCCGAGGGCTGGCTGCGCAAGCGCGAGCTGGTGTTGCGCGGCAGCTGGCCGGTGCGGTGCGAGCGCACGCTGGCGCTCAACGTCCTGGATCGTGACGAATACATCGGCCGCCTCGTGCGCCGGCTCTGGCGCGAGCTGGGCGGGCAATGGCGCGGCGAGGTGCGCGAAGGCGCGGCGCCGCCGCAGGCGCTGCTGCTCGCTGAGCACGCCTCGCGGCCGCTGTCCGAACTCGTGCGGGCGATCAACAAGCCTTCGGACAATGTTCTTTCGCGGACCCTGTACCTGTCGCTGGGGCGCGCCTGGCGGGCGCCGCAGGGGTCCGGTGAAGCCACGCTGCAGCGCGCCGAGCAGGCCGTGCGCGCGTGGTTCGGCGCGCAGGGCATCGACGACCGCGGCCTGGTGCTCGACAACGGCTCGGGGCTTTCGCGCCGCGAGCGCATCACGCCTTCGCAGCTCGCTGCCGTCGTGCGCGCGGGCGTCGCCAGCCGCTGGGCGCCGGAGTTCCTCGCCAGCCTGCCGATCGCCGGCATCGACGGCACGCTGCGCCGCCGGCTCGTCGACGGCGCCGCCAGCGGCCAGGCGCGGCTGAAGACCGGAACGCTGCGCAACGTCGTCGCGCTCGCGGGCACGATGCACGACGCCGCTGGCCAGGCGCTCGTCGTCGTCGCCATCTTCAACGACGACGAGGCCAGGCCCGCGGTGCTGCGCCCGCTGGCCGACGCCCTCGCGGAATGGGTCGCGCGGCAGCACTTTGCTGCACGCTGATGCCGCGGCGCGTCAGACGATGCGGCGCCAGCGCTGCCGCACCTCGGCGCGGTCACCGCAATCGAAGTGCCACCACTCGCTGGCGATCGGCTGCCAGCCGCCCTGCAGCATGGCCGTGCGCAGCAGGCGGCGGCGCTCCAGCTGATCGGCGTTCAGCCGGCCGGCCGCGGCGTGCGCGTGCTCGAGCGCCGGGTGCGCCAGCTCGCTGGTGTCGTCGAAGGGCGTGCCGAGGTCGAGTTCGCGGCCCGCGGCGTCGATCAGCGTCAGGTCCACCGCCATGCCGAAGGAGTGGATGGAGCCGCGCGCGGGCGGCGCGAAGTAGGGCTGCATCGGGGTGCCCTCGACCAGCGCCCAGAATTGCTCCTGCACGCGCTGCGGGCGCGCGGCGTCCAGCACCAGCAGGCGCAGCGCGGGCTGCTCGCGCGCCAGCCAGGCGGTGGCGCGCTGCAGCGCCTGCGCGGCGTGCAGGTGCAGCCAGGCGCAGTCGTGCGGCGCGTACAGGTCGCGGCCGAGCAGGTTGCGCGGGCTCGCGTAGCGCAGATCGATCGCCAGCCCCGGCAGCGCGCTCAGATGCACGAACTCGGGATCGGCGCCCAGCGCGTCGACGGTGATCGTCCTGTCCATGCGATGGCGATGGCGATGGCGATGCCGTGCCGTCCTCAGTGCGCGGCGCCGGCGAGGGCCTGCTGTGCGACCGCGCGCACGCTCTCCACCAGGGTGCGCGCGGCGTGCGAAAGCGGCGCGTGGCTTGCGCTCAGGACGTAGAGGCGCACCGGCAGCCGCGGCTCGAGCGGCCTGGATTCGAGCGCCGTGGACGCCGGCAGGGCGGCGCTGAAGGGGTCGACCAGCGCCACGCCACCCCCGGCCTCGACCAGCGCGCGCGCCAGGCGATAGGTCTGGACGACGGTGCGAAAGACGGCGGTGCGCTCGGCCGCCTCGTAGGCCTCGGCGACGCATTCGCCCAGCGGGTCGCCCGCGGGCAGGCCGATCACGTCCTCGGGCAGCGCGGCGATCTCGATCGGGCGGCCGCGCTGCGCGGCCGGCCAGGTTCCGGCGCGGGCCATCACCACCAGCGGCGCCTCGGCCAGGGGCTCGGCGACGATGCCCGGGTGACGCGGGTCGTGCAGCGAGAGCGCGAGATCGGCCTCGCAGAGCCGCAGCGCCTCCACCGCGGCGGCCGTCCCCATCGCCGCGAGCTCGCATTGCGTCTGCGCGAAGCGCTCGCGCCAGGCCGAGAGCGCGGGCGGCAGCACGCTGAAGGCCAGCGACGGCGTGGCCAGCAGCCGCAGCGTCTCCACCGACTGGCGCTTGAGCGTGGCCGCGAGGCGCCGGATGCCGGCGAGCTCGCGCGCGAGCTTCTCGGTCTGCTCGAACAGGCGGTGCGCCTCGGGCCGCGGGTAGAGCTTGCCGCGGATGCGCTCGAACAGCGGCAGTCCGAGCTGCAACTCGCAGTGCTGCAGCACCTTGGTCACCGCCGGCTGCGAGATGTGCAGCATCCTTGCCGCGCCGCTGATGGTGCCGGCCTGCATCACCGCGTGAAAGACTTCGATGTGGCGCAGGCGCATGTCGTCTCGGGGGGAGCGGGCATTCTAGGGAGCGCGGCCGCGGCCCGCTTCGCGCCGCGCCTTGCAGCCGGCCCGCGCCGCTGCCGGCCGCGCGCCCTAGGACGTGGTGAGCGCGACGAGGATGGCGGCCGTTTCGGCATCGGCCTGGCCGTCCCAGCGCGCGGGACGAAAGCGCATCTGGAACGAGACCAGCACGTCGCGCGTGGGCGTGTCGAGCCGTTCGCCCTCGCCCTGCGGCAGCGCGTAACCGAATGCGGCCAGGCGCTGGCGGAACCAGGGCAGCGGCGGCAGCGCCTGCTCGAAGTGCGGGCGCAGCGCCGCGGCGAGCCCCTCGTCGAACCACAGCGCCAGGCCGGCGTCGGCCAGACGCTTCCAAGGGAACAGCGGCCCCGGATCCTGCTTGCGCCCGGGCGCGACGTCGGCATGGCCCACGACGCGTTCCCTGGGGATGCCCCAGCGCGCCGTGATCGCGCGCAGCAGGGCGATCACGGCGTCGATCTGCGCCTGCGGGTAGGGCGCGTAGCGCTCGCCCTCGGGCGTGAAGACGCGGCCCGGGTTGACGATCTCGATGCCGATCGACGACATGTTGACCAGCGTGCGACCGGCCCAGGCGCTCTGGCCGGCGTGATTGGCGCGCCGATCCTCGGGCACGAGCCGGTAGATGGTCGGCGGATCGATGTCGACCAGGTAGTGGCTGCTGACCTCCTGCTGCGTGAGCACGCGCAGCGAGGCGTCGAAATCGAGCGCGGTGTAGTGCAGGACCACCAGGTCCACGCGTGGCCCCTGGCTGACGGCGGCAAAGCGCGTGTCGATGCGCGGCGCGGCACAGCCCGCCAGCCAGGCCGCCGATGCCGCGAGCAGCGCGCGTCGCCCGGCACTCAAGACGCGACTCCCGCGCCGGCCGCGGCCGGCGCGCGCGCGGCCAGGCGTGCCGCCGTGCGCTGGGCCTGGCTGTGGCGGCGCTGCACGGCGACGCCGCGCGGCAGGCCGGCGCGGCAGGCCTGCTCGATCGCCGGATGGAGGTCGAACACGCGCCCGGCCAGTGCCACCGGCCGCGGCCCGAAGCGCTGCACGAGGATGTGCGCCAGTCGCGCCAGCTCGTGCCCGGCCTGCTGCAGCAGCTGCAGCGCCACCGGGTCGGTCGCCGCTGCCGCCGCCACCGCCAGCGCCAGCTTGCCGATCTCGCCGCGATCGGCGCCGTAGACGAAGGCGCGGCTGTCGTCCCAGTGCGTGCCGCCGACATGCTCGAAGACCTCGCGCGCCAGCGCCGACTGCGGCCAGGCCCCTGGCGCCTCGTCCTCGCGCCGCCAGATGGTGCGCAGCGCGCGGCGCGCGATCCAGTAGCCGCTGCCGGCGTCGTCGACGATGCTGCCGCGGCCGCCGACGCGGTGCAGCTGCCCCTGCGCATCGATGTAGGCGGCGATGGCGCCCGTTCCCGCGTGCAGCAGATAGCCCTCGCCCGGACCGAAGGCGTCGAGGCAGCCGATCTCGACGTCGCTGCACAGGGTGATCGCGTCGGCCGCCAGCCCGAGCGGCGTGCCGATGAGTGCCGCCAGCGGTTCGCGCCCGCCTCCGTAGCCGGTGATTCCGGCGTGCACCCGCAGCGGGCGGCCCGCCGCCAGGACCGGCCCGGCCATGGCTCCCAGCGCCTCCCGCCAGGCCTGCTGGCCTGCACGCGTGGTCACCTGCAGGGCACTCAGGCCGGGCAGGCTGCCTTCGGCCACGAGTTCGCCCGAAGTCGAAGCCAGCGCCCAGCGCGTGCGCGTGCCGCCGGCGTCGATGCCCAGTCCCCATGCGCTGCGCGATTGCCGTGACGATGCAGCCAAGCGTCCCTCGGTGTCCGATGTCCTCGTCGGCGAAGCTTAGGCGGCGTGCAGGCGCGCCGCCCATGAAAGCATGCAGCGTCTCCATAACCCCCGGGAATGCGGGCGTTCGGGGGCGCAGCGCCCGATCCGGGCGCTCAGTGCGCGGCGGGTTCAGCCCTTCTTCGTCTTCGCCGGACGTTTCCAGGTCGGCACGCTCAGCTGCCGCGCGCGCGCGACGGTGAGCTGGCCGGCGGGCGCCGGGCGTGCGATCGTCGAGCCGCCGGCGATCGTCGCGCCGGCGCCTATCGTCACCGGCGCCACCAGCACGCAGTTGCTGCCCACGTGCACGTCGTCCTCGATCACCGTGCGGTGCTTGTTGGCGCCATCGTAGTTGGCGGTGATGCTGCCGGCGCCGTAGTTGACGCGCGCGCCCACCGTGGCGTCGCCCAGGTAGGCTAGGTGGTTGGCCTTGGCGCCGCGGCCGAGCGTCGAGTTTTTCACCTCGACGAAGTTGCCGATGTGGACCTCGGCGCCGAGCTCGGCGCCGGGCCGCAGCCGGGCATACGGGCCGACGCGCCCGCCGTGGCCCACGCGCGCGCCCTCGATGTGCGTGAAGGCATGGATCACCACGTCGTCGCCGATCTCGGCGTCGCGGATGACGCAGTGCGCGCCGACCGACACCCGGCTGCCCACGCGCACCGTGCCTTCGAACACGCAGCCGACGTCGATCTCGACGTCCTCGCCGCAGGAGAGCGCGCCGCGCAGGTCGAAGCGCGCCGGGTCGGCCAGGCGCACGCCGGCCTCCATCTGCGCCTCGGCCAGGCGCTTCTGCAGGCGGCGCTCGAGCCCGGCCAGCTGCAGCGGGCTGTTCACGCCCAGCACCTCGGTGTCGTCGGCGACCGCCTGCGCCACCACCGGCACGCCCTCGGACACCGCCATGGCGACGATGTCGGTGAGGTAGTACTCGCGCTGCGCGTTGTCGTTCTGCAGCGCCATCACCCAGCGCCTGAGCGCGGGCAGCGGCGCGGCCATGATGCCGCTGTAGATCTCGCGGATCGCGCGCTGATCGGGGCTGGCGTCCTTGTGCTCGACGATGCCGCGCACGCCGCCCCCGGCCGCGCGCACGATGCGGCCGTAGCCGCCGGGGTCGGCCAGCTCGACCGTGAGCAGCGCCAGCGCCCGGCCGCCGCAGGCCGCGGCCAGCGCGCGCAGCGTCGCCTCGCGGATCAGCGGCACGTCGCCGTTGAGGATCAGCACCGTGCCCTCGCCTTCGGGCAGATGCGGCAGCACCTGCTGGATGGCGTGGCCGGTGCCCAGTTGCGGCACCTGGCGCACGCACTGCAGGTCCAGGCCGGCGAGGGCGGCCTCGACCTCGCCGGCGCCGTGGCCAGTGATGACCAGGGTCCGCGCCGCCTGCAGCGCAGCGGCGGTGTCGAGCACGTGCTGCAATAGCGGGCGTCCGCCCAGGCGGTGCAGCACCTTGGGGCGCTGCGACTTCATGCGGGTACCCTTGCCCGCGGCCATGACGACGACGTGGAGTGCCATGCGATCGAAGTTCCTGAGAGCGTGGTTGCTGGCGACCGGCCTGTTCCTGCTCGTTGGCTGCAGCGCGCTGCGCCTGGCCTACGACCACGGCCCCATGCTGGCCTGGTGGTGGCTGGACGGCTGGGGCGACTTCGGCGGCGAGCAGGCGCTGCGCGTCAAGGACGGCATCCGGTCCTGGTTCGACTGGCATCGTAAGGCCGAGCTCGACGGCTATGCGGCCTGGCTGGGGCGCGTGCAGGCGAAGTCGGCCGAATCGGTCACGCCGGCGCAGATGTGTGCCTGGGCCGACGAGGCGCGCCAGCAGCTCGAGCCGGCGCTGCAGCAGGCGATCATCACCCTCGCGCCCTGGGTCGCCGGCCTGTCGGAGGGGCAGCTGCAGCACATCGCGCGCCGCTACGCCGAAGACAACGAGGAACTGCGGCGCGAGCACCTGCAGCCCGACGCCGCCGAGCGCCAGGCGGCGGCGCTGCAGCGCCTGCAGGACCGTGCCGAGCGCTTCTACGGCCGCCTGAGCGGTGCGCAGCGGGAGCTGCTGTCGCGCATGCTGCGGGCCTCGCCGATGGATGCGCGGCGCTGGCTGGCCGAGCGCGAGCAGCGCCAGCAGCAGACGTTGCGGGCCTTGCGCCGGCTGCTCGCCGAACGCGCCGATGCCCCCCGCGCGGCCGCGGTGCTGCGCGGCCTCGTCGCCGACGTCGAGCGCTCGCCGGACCCGGCCTACCGCGCGCACCAGCAGCGCGTGCGCGCCTTCAACTGCGAACTTGCCGCGCGCCTGCACGACAGCGCCAGCACCGCGCAACGCCGCGTGCTGCACGATCGTCTGCAGGGCTGGCGGGACGACCTGGCGGTGCTGGCGGCGTCATCGCGTGCGCACCCGCCTTGAGCGGCAACTTCGCCTTGCGGCCGGCGGGCTGGCGGCGCGGTGGCGAAATGACACCCCGACCCCCAAGCATTTCGCGGCGCGCTGCACTGCTGCCGCCGCACGGCGCCGGCAGCGGTCGACAATCCGTGCCACGCCGAGTGTGGTGAGTGTGGCCCGTGGGTGCGTGGCTACGCGCCGATGCGGGCGACGAGGAGCGAGCCGATGGCAGAGTCGATGAAGATCCGGGGCCGCGGGCGGCTCGAGCGGGGGTCGCGTGGCGGCCGCAGGCGGTCACGATCCGCGGCCCTGCCCTTGCTTGCCGCGGCGCTGCTGTGCGCAGGCCTGGCGGGCGCGGCGCCGGTCCTGTCGCTGCCGGAAGAGAACGTGCAGACACAGGGCGCCGGTGCCCAGGCCGTGGCCGCCGGCCTGCGGGCATTGCAGGACCGTGCCTGGGAGACGGCGCAAGCCTCGTTCGAGGAGGCGCTGCGGCTCGAGCCGCGCTCCTGGGCCGCGACCCTCGGCATGGCGGAGCTGGCTGCGCAGCGCGGCGAGCCCGTCGCCGCCGTCGAACGCTGGCTCGACAAGGCGCGCAGCCTGCAACCCCAGCACCCGGTGGTGCTGCGGGCGATCGCGTCGTGGGACCTGCGCCAGGGGCGACTGCCCGCGGCCATCGAGGCCCTGCGCAAGGCCGCCGCCGCCGCGCCGTCGGACCTGCAGATCAAGCTCGAACTGGGTGAAGCCCTGCTGGCCCAGCGCGACGGCGTCGCGGCCGAGGCGGCGTTTCGCAGCGTGCTCGCGGCCGAGGCCACGCAGGCGGGCGCGCTCACGGGCCTGGCGCTGGCCCTGGTTTCACAGGGCAAGGACAGCGAGGCCTTGCAGGCCTTCGAGCATGCCGCCCGCAAGGCGCCGAAGGATCCGCGCGCCCTGCTGGCCCTGGCGCGCTACCAGGCCTCCAAGCGACGCATCGACGACGCCATCGGCACGCTCGAGCGCCTCTCCGCGGTCGTGCCGGATGCCCCCGAGGCTCACCTCGACAAGGGTGACCTGCTGGTGATGAAGAACGACACGGCCGGTGCCGTCGAGGCCTATCGCCGGGCCTCGGGCCTGGGCGGAGCCGCCGTCAGTGTGGCCGAGTTCCGCCTCGGCGCCTTGTTCGAGGCGCAGGGGCGCGCCGACGAGGCCGAGGCCGCGTATCGCCGCGTGCTGCAGGCGCAGCCCGATTCCTACGCTGCGCTCAACAACCTGGCGATGCTGCTGGTCACGCGCAGCCGCGACGGCAGGCAGGCCATCGCGTTGGCGCGCAAGGCGGTTGCACTGGCGCCCGGGCGGCCGCAGGCGCACGACACGCTGGCCTGGGCGTTGCGCGCCGACGGCAAGGCCGACGAAGCGCTGGCCAGCGTCGAGCGGGCGCTCGCCATCGACCCGAAGCCCGCCACCTACGCCTACCACAAGGGGGTGATCCTGGCGCAGCTTGGCCGCAAGGCGCAGGCGCGCGCCAGCCTCGAGGCGGCGCTGAAGAGCGCGCCGCAGGCGGCCTGGGCCGCGGCCGCCAAGGAACTGCTGGCCAGGCTCTGAGGCGCATTTCCCTGCGCTGGAAATGGCGCGGGCGCACCGCCCGCGAAGGGGTGCGCCCGCGTTGTCGAGCGTGCCGGCAGGGCCGCCGCAAGTCCTCAGGACGGAGGCTGCGGCGGCGCGCTGCGAACGGCTTCAGTGCGCCTTGCGACGGCGCAGCCCGAGAAGCGAAAGCCCGAGACCGGCCAGCGCCAGCGAACCCGGGACCGGGACCGTGCCACCGCCGTCGGTGAAGCGGTCGGCCTCGCGCGCAACGATGCCGCGGTCGACCAGCGCGTAGGTGTCGAAGGCCGCCGTACCTGCCGCCATGCGCGTGAAGGTGACGTCGAACTCGAAGCTGCGATCGACCGTGCGGTCGAATGCGCCGATGGCGTCGGCGCCGGAGCAGGCCCCGATGTCGGCCGAAACGCAGACCGTGCTCACCGCGATCTCGGGCAGGCCGGTGTCCAGGTCGTCGACGGTGACCGAGCCGTAGGTCGCGAAGCCGGCCGAGACGGCCGCCTTGATGGCATTGGCCACGGTGGTTGGCGACGAGCCGCCCGGAAGCACGGTGCCGCCGAGGTTGGTGATGTCGTTGTAGTAATTGATGCTGCCGTAGTCCAGGGCGTAGAGCTTGATGTTGGTGTTGGTCAGCGACGTTTGCGTCCCGGCCAGGTTGTCATTCGCGCCGGGCCCGGTCTTGAAGGGCGCGTCACCGAAGACGAGCACGAAGCGGTTGGAGCCCGCGCGCCAGGAGCCGCTGTCGGCGGCCAGCTTGATGCCGCCGAAGCCGACCTCTTCCCAGTCTCCGCCGCAGCTGCCGTAGCAGGCGGAGAGGGCGTTGATCGAGGCCTGCGTCGTCGCGATCGTGCCAGTGAGGTTGTTGAGCATCGTGCGGCCGGGGTCGTCGTACTGCACGACGCCGCTGTGCACGTTGCCGTAGGTGGCGTTGAGGTCGTTGAGCACGCTCGTGGCCGATGCCTTGGCACCGGCGATCGCGCTGCCCATGCTGCCCGTGGTGTCGAAGACGAACATGATGTCGACGACGGCGTCGGTCGGGCCGGCCTTCTCGACCACGACCGTCTTGCGCACGGTGACCGATTCGCCCACGCCCAGCGCCGCGGCGAAGCTGGTCGGCGAAATCGTGTCGGCGTATGCCACTGGGGCGAATGCCAGGGTACCCGCGCTGAGCACGGCAGCGCCCAAGGCACGGAACGGGGAAACCATTGCGGATCTCATGTCGAACCCTCCAAACATCTGCAGGTGGCGTTTTCACGGCGGGATGCCGTCAGCCGACCGCTGAGGATGACCAAGCAGGAAGCGCGCCAGCCCTACCCGTCGAATGTGGGATGGAGGGTGTAAGCCCTTGTCACCACAGGGCTTCTCCGGCGGCCGGATCAGGGGTGCCCGAAATCGCCTGGGAACGACCGATCGGACCTGTAAAGATCTTCGACAGCCATGTCACGGTCGCGCCTGATGCCGGATGAATCAGGGCTTGTCCGTGCCCATGGGCACGCTGACACGCCGCGGCGAGATCGCCGGGCGCGGGAAGTCGGTCAGCGCGGCCTCGAACATCGCCGCCAGCGTCGCCGCGTCGGGTTGGCCGCTGCTGTCGTTGGAAGCGCGCGTCTCGTACAGCGGCTGGCCGCTGGCGCGGTCGCGCAGCATCAGGGCGACCTCGGTTTCGTAGCGCGGTGCGCTGTAGGTCCAGCCGAGCGACCAGGAGGAGCCCAGCCACGGGCCGCGGTGGTAGCGGCTGAAGCCGCCGCGCAGCCACAGCGGGTCGTCCCAGGGCGAGGCCGCCATGCGCGTGAGGCGCGCGCCGAGCTGCACCAGCACGTCGGGTTCCTGCCCGGCTTCGACGGGGTTGAAGCCGGCCTTGGCCAGGGCCCCGGCCGCCGCCTTCTCCAGCGCCTGCGCCTGTTCGGCCCGCGCCTGCTGCGAGGGCAGGCGCTCGAAGGCATAGCGGCCCGGCGCGCGGCCCTCGGGCCACTGCCCGAAGCTGCTCACGTCGCTGGTCACGGTGCCGAGGCCTGCGCAGCCGGCCAGCAGGCCACAGGCGAGCAGGCCACCGGCCAGCAGGCCCCGAGGGAGGGAGCGTCGCTTCATCATGATGTCTTGCCTTTCTGCAGCCGCAGCGGCTCCATCGGCGCGAGGAGGGCATGCGGATCCTCGTCGTCGAAGGCGATGTCGCCTTCCGGGTCGGGCACGCCCTGCGCGCGCAGCGTCTGGAAGGGATAGAGCCGGCGGTCCATCAGGTGCGAGGGCACGACCCGGCCCATCGCGCCGAGCATGTTGTCGGTGCGCCCGGGGTACTGCTTCTCCCATTCGCGCACCATGGCCTTGATCTGCTGGCGCTGCAGGTTGGGCTGGTTGCCGCACAGCGAGCAGGGGATGATGGGGAACTGCCGGTGTTCGGCCCAGCGCTCGAGGTCGCGCTCGGCGACATAGGCCAGCGGGCGGATGACGACGTGCTGGCCGTCGTCGCTGACCAGCTTGGGCGGCATGCCCTTGAGCCGGCTGCCGAAGAACATGTTCATGAGCAGCGTGACCACCATGTCGTCGCGGTGGTGGCCCAGGGCGATCTTCGTCGCCCCCAGCTCGCGCGCGACGCGGTAGAGGATGCCGCGGCGCAGCCGCGAGCACAGGCTGCACATGGTCTTGCCCTCGGGGACGTGCGACCTGACGATCGAGTAGGTGTCCTGGTTCTCGATGTGAAAGGGCACGTCGCGCGAGCGCAGGTAGTCCGGCAGCACTTCGGCGGGAAAGCCGGGCTGCTTCTGGTCGAGGTTGACGGCGACGAGGTCGAAGCGCACCGGCGCGCGGCGGCGCATCTCGAGCAGGATGTCGAGCAGCACGTGGCTGTCCTTGCCGCCGGAGAGGCAGACCATGACCTTGTCGCCGTCCTCGATCATGGCGAAGTCGCCGATCGCCTGCCCGACCTGGCGGTGCAGCTTCTTGGAGAGCTTGTTGGCCTCGAAGGCGGCCTTCTTCGCCGCGGCGGCGTCGTTCAGGGCATTCATCGTCGATCTTCCTGGGTCGGCTTGATGCCGAAGACCTCGACCCCGACCGCCTCGCAGTCGGGGTAGACGTCGGGTTTCTCGGTGGCCACGCGCGCGGCGCGCACGCCGGGGTGCGCAAGCATGGCGCGCAGGAGCTGGTCGGCCAGCGTCTCCTGCAGCTGCACGCGGCCGCGCGCGGCCAGCGCGCGGATGCGCTCGCGCACGAAGTCGTAGTCGACGACTTCGGCGAGTTCGTCCGTGCTCGGCGTGCTCCGGGCCAGCGGCACCCACAGGTCGACGTCAAAGCGCATGCGCTGCGGCGCGCCCTGCTCGAAGGCGTGCACGCCGATCTGCACCGGCAGCTCGCAGCCGCGCAGGAACAGGCGCCGGCAGTCGGCCAGGCGCGGGTCGACGAGCATCGCAGGCAGGTTCATCGCGCGTCCTGGCCGGCGCCCGCGGCGTCACGCAGCTCGAACATGACGTCGCGCGCTCGCGGCTGCAGGTGCTGGCCGCCGTCGACGAGCAGCGTGGTGCCGGTGACGGCAGGTGCCTGCAGCAGGAAGCGCACCGCCTGCGCCACGTCCTCGGCGCCGGAGCCGCGGCCAAGCGGCGTCAGCCGGTGTGCAGTCTCGAACTCGGCGGTGCTCTGGTCGCCCGAGGGCAGGGTCAGCCCCGGCGCCACGCCGCAGACGCGCACCCGCGGCGCCAGCGCCTGCGCCAGCAGCGTCGTCGCGCCCTCGAGCGCGAACTTGGAGAGCGTGTAGGAGAGGTGGTCCGGGTTCGGGTTCCAGAGCTTCTGGTCGAGCAGGTTGACGACGCAGCCGCGGCCCGTGGGGTGGCCGGGCCGCGACACCGCCGCGTGCAGCGCACGCGCCAGCAGAATGGGCGCGGCGGTGTTGGCACGCCAGTGGCGCTCCATCGCCGCGTGGCCGAAGCTCTCGACCGTGTCGTGCTCGAAGCGCGAGGCGTTGTTGACGACGGCGTCGATGCGCCCGGCCACGGCCTGCGCCTGCGGCACGAGCGCGTTCGTCGCCGCCTCGTCGGCGAGATCGGCCTGCAGCAGCCACGCCTGCGCACCGAGCGCGCGCAGTCGCGCGGCCAGCTCTTCGGCCTCCACGGCCGCGTGGCGGTAGTGCAGCGCGAGGTCGAAGCCGTGCGCGGCGATCTCGAGCGCGATCGCGCGGCCGAGGCGCCGCGCCGCGCCGGTGACGAGAGCGACCGGGCGATTGCCGGGAGAAGGGCTGCAGGAGGCCATGGCTACCTAGAATGCCGCGGTGCAAGACCAGGTGCAAGACCGGGTGCCGGACGACGGACCCGGCAGTTTATCGAGCGCGCTGAACGGGCGCCTGCGCGCGGCCATCGCCGCGGCCGGCAACTGGCTGCCTTTCGATCGCTTTATGGCGATCGCGCTCTACGAGCCGGGCCTGGGCTACTACGCGCGCGACGCGCGCCAGTTCGGCCTGCTGCCGTCCTCGGGCAGCGACTTCGTCACCGCGCCGGAGCTCTCGCCGCTGTTCGGGCGTACCCTGGCGCGGCAGGTGCATCAGGCGCTTGGCACCACCGGCACGCGCGAGGTCTGGGAATTCGGCGCCGGCTCCGGGGCACTGGCGCTGCAGGTGCTGACGGCCCTGGACGAGGACGCCGCCGCGGACCCGGCGGTCTACCGCATCGTCGAGCTCTCCGCGGCGCTGCGCCAGCGCCAGCAGCAGACGCTGGCCGCCTTCGGCGAGCGCGTGCGCTGGCTCGACGCGCTGCCCGTGCGCATCGAGGGCGTGGTGCTGGGCAACGAGGTGCTGGACGCGATGCCGGTGCAGCTGCTGCACTTCGACGGCCGCGACTGGCTCGAGCGCGGCGTCGGCGTGCAGGACGGGCGCCTGGCCTGGGCCGAGCGGCCGACCGCGCTGCGCCCGCCGGGCGAGCACCGTTTCCTGCCCGGCGCGGTGACGGAGATCCATCCCCAGTCCGAGGCCTTCGTGCGCACGCTGGCCGGGCGCCTCGTGCGCGGCGCGGCCTTCTTCATCGACTACGGCTTCCCTGAGCACGAGTACTACCACCCGCAGCGCCACGGCGGCACGCTGATGTGCCACCGCGGCCACCGCGCCGACACCGACCCGCTGGTCGAGCTCGGCGAGAAGGACATCACGGCGCACGTCAACTTCAGCGCCGTCGCCCTGGCGGCGCAGGACGCGGGGCTGCACGTGCTCGGCTACACCTCGCAGGCGCGCTTCCTCATCAACTGCGGGCTGCCTGCGCTGATGGCGGCGGCGCATGCGCGCGCCCAGGTGGCCGCGCAGCCGCTCGTGCAGGAGCACGAGATGGGCGAGCTCTTCAAGGTGCTGGGCCTTGCGGCCGGCGCGCCCTTCGAGGCCATGGGCTTCGCCACCGGCGACCGCTCGCACACGCTGTAGCGCTGCGGCCGGGCCTGCCCCGCGCATCGGCCGGGGCCGCCTGCAGGGCAAACGGCGGTACATTGCGACGCAGACGGACACGATTGGAAGCACCGACCGACAGACCGTGGCCGGGTGAGGCCGGCGTGGCAAGGGGCGCGATGTGGATGCGGACTGGTTTCTCGAGACCGTGGCGGCCGACGGTTCGCGCCTCATGCACGAGATCGGCAGCCTGCCCTACCGGGTCGGCCGCGACCCGGCCAACGATCTGGTCGAGGCGACGATGGGCCTGAGCCGGCGCCACGCCGAGCTCGGCGCCGACATCTCCGGGCGACTGCGCCTCACCGACCTCGACAGCACCAACGGCAGCTTCGTCAACCGCCAGCGCGTCCACGGCTCGGTGCTGCTGGCCGACGACGACGTCATCCACTTCGCGCAGGCCGAGTTCCGCATCCGCCGCCGCGACGACGGCTTGACGATCCTGCAGCGCGCGCCGGCCGGCGACGGCGAGCGCACCCTGCTCGTGGCGCCGGGGCGCGCCCTGAGCGAGAACTTCGTGCCGCACGAGCGCGAGTTCAAGGAGCTGCTGCGCGGCCAGGGCCTGAGCGGCGCGCTGCAACCCATCGTCGACATGCGCACGCGCACGCTGCAGGCCTACGAATGGCTGGGGCGCGGCCGGCATCCGGAGCTGCCGCAGTCGCCGATCCACCTCTTCCACATGGCCGCGCGCCTGGGCCGCGAGTCCGAGCTCAGCCAGGCCTTTCGCGAGCTCGGCATCCGCATCGTCGCCGCGCGCGGCGAGGGCACGACGCTGTTCGTCAACACGCATCCGAAGGAGACCTTCGACGAGGGTTTCCTGCAGACGCTTGCGCGCGTGCAGGAGCAGCCGGGCGCGCCGCGGCTCGTGGTCGAGGTGCACGAGACGGCGGTGATGGAAGTCGCGCGCATGAAGGAGCTGGCGGCGCGGCTCGAGGGCATCGGCGTGCGCTTTGCCTACGACGACTTCGGCGCCGGCCAGGCGCGGCTCAACGAGCTGGGGGAGGTGCCGGCGCACTTCGTCAAGTTCGACATGGGCCTCATCCGCGGCATCGACCTCGCCAGCGAGCGCAAGCAGAAGGTGGTGGCCGACCTCGTGCGGCTGGTGACCGAGCTCGGCTCGGTGCCGCTGGCCGAGGGCGTCGAGACCGAGGCCGAGGCCGAGATCTGCCGGCAGATGGGATTCCAGCTCGTGCAGGGCTACCTGACCGGCAAGCCGGTGCCGGTGGACGCGTCCGGCGCGGCGCCGGCGCCGCCGCCTTCGCCCGTGCCGCCGCCCAAGGCCTGACGCAGCGCCGCCAGCCGCGCGGCGTGCACGCGCGCGCCGATCGCCGGCCCCTGCAGGCCTTCGGCCAGCGCCTGCCGGCTTGCCGCCGCGGTGTCGGCGCCGAGCACGGCGCGCAGCGCCATCGACAGCCGCGCGCGCTGCGGGTAGGGGTCGTCCTCGCGGCCGCGGCGCCCGCGGGCGTCGCACTGGCAGGCGAGCAGCAGTTCCTCGAAGCGCTGCGGCCGGCGCAGCGCGTCGCAGCGCTCGAGCAGGCGCAGCACCGCCGCGGGCGCGAGGGCGAGGCTTGCATGCACGTTGCCATGCTCGCGCGCGGTCACGTCGGCCAGTTCGCGGCAGTCGAGCGGGGCGCGCAGCCGCTCGGCCACGGCGCGCGCCATGCGCGCCCCGCGCTGCTCGTGGCCGAGGTGGCGCGGCCACTGCGCGCGCGGCGTCGTGCCCTTGCCGAGGTCGTGGCACAGGCAGGCAAAGCGCACCGTCAGCGGCGCCTGCACGCGCGCGCAGGCCTGCAGCACCAGCAGCAGGTGCGCCCCGGTGTCGACCTCGGGGTGATGCTCGGGTCGCTGCGGCACGCCGAAGAGGCGCTCGACCTCGGGCAGCAGCCGCGCCAGCGCCCCGGTCTCGCGCAGCACCTCGACGAGCCGCGCCGGGTGGGCCTCCATCAGGCCGCGCGCGAGCTCCTGCCACACGCGCTCGGGCACGAGGTGGTCGACCTCGCCGTCGTCGACGATGCGGCGCATCAGCGCCATCGTCTCCGCGGCAACGCTGAAGTCGGGCCAGCGCGCGGCGAAGCGCGCCACGCGCAGCAGGCGCACCGGATCCTCGGCAAAGGCCGGCGAGACGTGGCGCAGCACGCGCTCGCGCAGGTCGCGCTCGCCGCCGTAGGGGTCGACGAGGCGGCCGTCCGCGTCGCGCGCCATGGCGTTGATGGTGAGGTCGCGTCGCGCCAGGTCCTCCTCCAGCGTGACCTCGGGCGCGGCGTGAAAGCTGAAGCCGTGGTAGCCGCGTCCGGACTTGCGCTCGGTGCGCGCCAGCGCCACTTCCTCGCCGGTGTCCGGGTGCAGGAAGACGGGGAAGTCGCGCCCGACCGGGCGATAGCCCAGGGCGAGCAACTGCTCGGGCGTGCCGCCGACCACGACCCAGTCGCGGTCGCTGGCGGGCAGGCCGAGCAGGGCGTCGCGCACGGCGCCGCCGACGCTGTAGAACTTCATGTGCGCGGCATCGCGGCGCCGACCCCGCGCCTCAGCGACCGGCGTCGGGGCGCTGCCGATAGGGCTCGTCCTCGGCGATCCAGTCGTGCTCCTGCAGCGCCGCGTCGATCCACGCCGCCACTGCGGGCGCGCGGCGTACGCGCTCGACGTAGTCGCCGGCCACGTCCGCGATCGGCAGGGCGTAGGTCAGCAGGCGCATGCACACCGGCGCGTAGAAGGCGTCGGCGGCGCCGAAGGCGCCAAAGAGGAAGGGCCCGCCGCTGTCGGCCAGCGCCGCGCCCCATATCGCTTCCAGCCGCTTCACGTCGGCGCGTACCGCTTCCTGCCCGGCCCACAGGCGCTGGCCGACCTCGGGCAACCGGGCCTCGATGTTCATCGGGCAATGGCTGCGCAGCGGCGTGAAGCCCGCGTGCATCTCGGCGCACAGGCTGCGTGCGCGCGCCCGCGCCCGCGCGGCGGTGGGCCACACGCCGGCCGCCGGGAAGCGCTCGTGCAGGTACTCGACGATGGCCAGCGAGTCCCATATGGCGAAGCCCTCGTCGAGCAGCACCGGCACGCGCCCGGCCGCGCCGAGCTGCGCCAGCTCGCGCTTGAAGCTCGAGCCCGGGGCGTGGAAGTCCAGCCGCAGCCGCCGCTCCTCGAAGGGCAGCGCGAGCTGCCGCATCAGCACCCAGGGGCGCATCGACCACGAGGAGTAGTTCTTGTTGGCGATGACGAGCTGCAGGGCCATGGCGTCCTCCGTGGTGGGCGTGGCGGGGTCAGGGCAGGTTGGCGTCGGGCGTCGGGGCGTCGGTCTCGCGCGGGCCGATGGTGCGGCCCAGGCGCGCGCGCAGCGGCAGCGCGGGATCCTCGCCGAGCAGCGCGGCGTAGACACTGGCGTTGGCGAGCACCTTCTTCACGTAGTCGCGCGTCTCGGCGAAGGGGATGTTCTCGGTCCACGCCGCGGCGTCGAGCACCGGCCCTTCGCGCCAGCGCCGCGGCCGCCCGGGCCCGGCGTTGTAGGCCGCGGCGGCCAGCGCCTGCGAGCCGCCGAAGTCGTCCAGCACCAGCCGCAGGTAGCTCGTGCCCAGGCGCAGGTTGAGGTCGATGTCCTCGAGCTGCCCGGGCTTCATCTCCAGGCCGATGCGCTTGGCCGTCCAGCGCGCCGTGGCCGGCATCACCTGCATCAGGCCGGTGGCGCCGACGGCCGAGCGCAGCCTGGCCATGAAGCGCGTCTCCTGGCGGATGAGCCCGAAGACGAGCGCCGGCTCGAGTGCGCGCTCGCGCGCCTGGGCGCCGATCGCCCCGGCGTGTGGCATGGGGTAGCGCTGGCCCAGGTCGAGCTGCTCGCGCGTGCGCTCGCTGGTGTTGATGCAGATCTGCCAGTCGGCGGCGCGGCAGGCCAGTTCCGCTGCGGCGAGCAGTTCGCGCTCGCCCATGCCGCGCAGCGTGAAGTTCCATTCGCGCCGGCCTTCGCTGCGCAGGTCGAGCTGCGCCAGCGCCAGGCCGCGCTGCAGGCCGGGCGTCTGCCGCGCCTGCTCGAGTTCCTCGGCGCTCGGCGGCGGCGGCGGCGCCGGCAACACGAAGGGGCGGCCCAGTTCCTGCAGCGCGAGCTGCGCGTAGTAGTCGACGCCCACCGCCAGGGCCTCGAACGCGGCCGTGGCGCGCGCGCGCTCGGTCGCGCTGCGCGCGCGTTCGGCCAGCGCCCGCGCCTGCCAGTAGGCCCAGGCCGGCTCCGCCCGTTCACCTTCGCTCATGGCCTCGATGCCGCGCAGCACGGCGCCCCAGCGCTCGCGGTCCGGGCGCGGCGTGCGCAAGGCGGCGCGCACGCTCCAGGCCAGCGTCTCGTCGCTCCAGCGCGGCGCTGCGCCGTCGTCGTGCTGGTGCTGCCAGGCGAGCTCGAAGAAGCCGTGCGCACGCTCCTGCTGGCGCCATGCCGCCTGGCGGCCCAGGGCGGCCCAGGCAATGGCCGCCAGCTCGTTCGAGAGCCGGCTGCCCCAGCCCGCCTGCAGCGCCTGGGCGGCGGCGTCGACGTCGCTGCCGGCCAGGCGCATCAAGGCCAGCGTCGCCAGCTCCTGCTGGTGCGCGCTGGGCTCGCGCACGTGGCGTTCCAGCAGGCGCGCCGGCTTGGCGAGCATCTCGTCCACCGCCTTCGCCGTCGACGGCCCGATCAGCACGGCGGCCAGGCGCGCGCTGCGCGGCCGGTTCGCCTCCACCGCCAGGCGCATCGCCTGCCAGATCTCGCCCGAGCGCAGCAGGCGGCGCTCGGCGAGGGCGCTGCCGAGCTGGCGGCAGCCCTCGCCGGGATCGCGCGCAGCCATCCACGCGGCCACGGCCGCGGCGCGCGCGCCCTGGCCGCCGAGCTGCAGCGCCAGCTGCTCCCAGCAGGTGACCTCGGGGTCGTCGCGCATGCGGTACTCGGCATGGTCGCGCAGGAAGCCGGCGAAGTCGCCGCGACGTCCGAGCTCGAGCAGCCAGTCGTTGCGCAGGCGATCCTCGAGGTAGCTGCCGCGCCAGCGCGCGTAGAAGGCGTCGACCTCGGGCTGCTCGGCCGTTGTCAGGCGGCTCGAGAGTTCCCAGTAGTCGGCCCACACCGCCAGCGGATGGCGTGCCGCCAGCAGCTGCCCGCGCAGTGCCGCCAGGCGCGCGCCGTCCTTCTGGCCCAAGGCCTCGCGCGCCCGCACCACGGCCTCGTCGCCGACCTGGGCCACGGCGGCAGCGCCGCCCAGCGTGCCGATGAGCGCAAACAGCGCCGGCAGCAACAGGCGCGCCAGCCGCGCGCCGCGAGGTGAAGGGAGGCCGCGGACCATGGAGCGAGCCACTGTAGCCCAGCGCCGCGGCGCCGGGTGGCCCGGCGGCGGTGACAATGCGGCTTCCGTTGCCATTGGGCGCCGCTGCCCGCACCGCCCCGCCCCGCCATGACGCAACCCTTCGAGCTGCCGATCACGCCGTCCGGCGACAGGAAGCTGCTGCGCCGGCAGCTGCAGGCCGAGCGGCAGGCGATGGTCGACCGCCACGCGCGCTCGGTGCAGCTGCAGGAGGTGTTGCGCGTCTGGCTGCTGACGCGCGGAGAGACGGCGCTGGGCGCCTACTGGCCGATCAAGGGCGAGTTCGACGCGCTGCCGGCGCTCTACCGCTGGAGCGAGGCCGACGCGCAGCGCCGCATCGGCCTGCCGGTGTCCGACCGCGCCTCGGGGCAGCTCACCTTCCACGTCTGGTACCCCGGCTGCCCGATGGAGGACGACGCCTACGGCATCCCCAAGCCCAAGGGCACCGAGGCCTTCGCGCCGCAGCTGCTGCTCGTGCCCTGCGTCGGCTTTGGCCCCCGGGGCCTGCGCCTGGGCTACGGCGGCGGCTTCTACGACCGCACCCTGGCCGCGCTGCAGCCGCGCCCGCTGACCGTCGGGCTGGCCTACAGCCATGCCTTTGTCCCCTGGCTGCAGGCGCAGGCGCACGACGTGCCGCTGGATGCGATGCTAACCGACGAGGGGCTGCACTGGCAGCGCGAGGGCCTGTAGACGCAGGCCGCGCGCATGGCGCTTCAGCGCCCGAGCCGGCGGCAGATCTCCAGCGACAGGGCGGACTGGTTGAGCGTGTAGAAGTGCAAGCCCGGCGCGCCGCCGGCCAGCAGCCGCTCGGCCAGACGCGTCATCACGTCCAGGCCGAAGGCGCGGATGCTGGCGGCGTCGTCGAGGAAGCCCTCCATCTTCAGCGCCACCCAGCGCGGGATCTCGATGCCGTCGCGCGCGGCGAACTGCGCGATGCGCGCGTAGTTGTGGATCGGCATGATGCCCGGCACGATGGGCACGGCCACGCCCAGGCGCTGTGCCTCCTCGACGAAGTGGAAGTAGGCGTCGGGATTGAAGAAGAACTGCGTGATCGCCGCATCGGCGCCGGCGGCGACCTTGTCGGCGAAGTGCTGCAGGTCGCGCCGCGCGTAGCGCTGCTCGGGGTGGTATTCGGGGTAGGCGGCGACCTCGATGTGCCAGTCCGCCCCCTGCGTCTGGCGGATGAAGCGCACGAGGTCCGCGGCGAAGCGGAATTCGCCCGCGACCGCGGTGCCGCTGGGCAGGTCGCCGCGCAGCGCGACGATGCGGCGGATGCCTTGCCCGCGGTAGCTGGCCAGGATCTCGGCGATGCCCTCGCGCGTGGCGCCCACGCAGGACAGGTGCGGCGCCGCCTCGTGGCCGGCGGCGGCGATGGCGCGCACCGCGGCCAGCGTCTTGTCGCGCGTGGCGCCGCCGGCGCCGTAGGTGACGCTGAAGAACTCGGGCCGCACGGCGGCGAGTTCGGCGACCACGGTCTTCAGCTTTTCGCTGCCCACCGGCGTGTTGGGCGGGAAGAACTCGAAGCTGATCGGTTGTGAGGAGGTCATTTCGGCGTGGCCGCCTCTGGGGCAGCGGACAGATCGGGGGTGATGCGCCGCGTGCGGCAGGGATCGCGGCGCGGCGGGCGCCTCATCGTGGGTTGCCCTGGGCCTTGGTCATCGCTTCGGCCAGACGGCGATCGAAGGTCAGCAAGGGCGCCCGCAGCATGAGCGCCAGGAAGAGGTAGGCGGCGTCGTAGGCGGTGAGGCCGTGCAGCAGCGACAAGGCGTGCAGCCCCGCGGGGTCGACCGGATGCAGTTCGATGCGCAGACCGGCGTAGGCCCGCAAGGCCATCGCCACCCGTTCGGCCGGCCCACCGGCGTGCGACTTGGTGCGCGCGACGTTGGCGAACTCGTACGCAAGCAGCGACGGCGCGTGCAGCTCATGCGCGCACAGCGCCTGCGTGGCATGCGGCGCCTCGGCCTCCTCGAAGAGGCTGGTCGCCACGGCGCTGCAGTCCACGACGAGCGGCGTGCGCGTCCTGTACCCCGGCGCCGGCTCGGCGACGTAGAGCCGGCGCGTGGGCGCAGCGACGGCCGAAGCCTTGCTCGGCACGATCAGCGGCTGTCCCGGTCGGCGCGGATGATGTCCACGGCGCGGGGCAGGTCGGCCATGCGGGGATCGGGCTTCCAGCCCGCCGCCTCGCGCTCGGCGAGCAGTTCGTCCATCGTCTGCCAGCCCTGCACCCAGGAGTCTGCGGTGATGGCGGACGACGCCGCCCCGGGCTCGGGCAGCGGTTCGGCCGCCGCGCGTTCGACGATGGCCATCAGTTCGCCTTGCAGCGAACGGTGGTTGCGCGCCGCGCGCTCGCGCAGCCGCGCGGCGATCGCCTCGGGGACGCCCTTGATCGAGAGGTTGGTACCCACGTTTTGCCTCCGGATTGACGCCATGGATTCATTCTGGAACCACGGCCGCGATGCGGTCAAGCCGCCGCGGCCGTGGCGCCAGGGTCGGCCGCGATGGTCAGTACCGATAGCTGTCCGGCTTGTACGGTCCCAGCACCGGCACGCCGATGTAGGCCGCCTGCTCCGGGGTCAGCGTCGTCAGCTCGGCGTTGAGCGTCTTCAGCTGCAGCCGCGCGACCTTCTCGTCGAGGTGCTTGGGCAGCACGTAGACCTTGCCGGCCTCGTAGTCGCCGCGGCGCGTGTAGAGCTCGATCTGCGCGATCGTCTGGTTGGCGAACGAGCTGCTCATCACGTAGCTCGGGTGGCCCGTGCCGCAGCCCAGGTTCACGAGGCGTCCGCGCGCCAGCAGGATGATGCGCTTGCCGCCCTCGAACACGACGTGGTCGACCTGCGGCTTGATCTCCTCGAAGCGGCAGTGCTGCTCGAGCGCGGCGACGTCGATCTCGTTGTCGAAGTGGCCGATGTTGCAGACGATGGCGTTGTGCTTCATCGCCTGCATGTGGGCGAAGCCGATGACGCTCTTGTTGCCGGTGGCGGTGACGAAGAGGTCGGCCTTGTCCGCGGCCCAGTCCATGGTGACGACGCGAAAGCCCTCCATCGCCGCCTGCAGCGCGTTGATGGGGTCGATCTCGGTCACCCACACCTGCGCCGAGAGCGCGCGCAGCGCCTGCGCGCTGCCCTTGCCGACGTCGCCGTAGCCGGCCACCACGGCGATCTTGCCGGCCACCATGACGTCGGTGGCGCGCTTGATGCCGTCCACCAGCGACTCGCGGCAGCCGTAGAGGTTGTCGAACTTGCTCTTGGTGACCGAATCGTTGACGTTGATGGCGCGAAACAGCAGCGTGCCCTTGGCGCTCATCTCGTTGAGGCGATGCACGCCGGTGGTCGTCTCCTCGGTGACGCCGATGATCTGCGCGCTCTTGCGGCTGTACCAGCCCGGGTCGGCCCCGAGCCTGGCGCGGATGGAAGCGAAGAGCTCGCGCTCCTCCTCGCTGCCCGGATCGGCGAGCACCGAGAGGTCCTTCTCCGCGCGCTGGCCCAGGTGCATGAGCAGCGTGGCGTCGCCGCCGTCGTCGAGGATCATGTTCGGGCCTTCGCCCTCGCTGCCCTTGGCGCCGAACTCGAAGATGCGGTGCGTGTAGTCCCAGTAGTCGCGCAGGCTCTCGCCCTTGTAGGCGAACACCGGCGTACCCTTGGCGGCCAGTGCGGCCGCGGCGTGGTCCTGCGTGCTGAAGATGTTGCAGCTGGCCCAGCGCACCTGCGCGCCCAGCGCCTGCAGCGTCTCGACGAGCACCGCGGTCTGGATCGTCATGTGCAGACTGCCGGCGATGCGCGCCCCTTGCAAGGGCTGCTTCGCGGCGTACTCGCGGCGGATCTCCATCAGCGCCGGCATCTCGTGCTCGGCGATGGTGATTTCCTTGCGGCCCCAGTCGGCGAGCGCAAGATCGGCGACGGCGTGGTCGACGACGGGGGTGGGCTTCAGGGCGGCGTTCATGGTCGGGCTCCGGCAGAGGATGACCCTGCACGGCGCGACGACATGGGCAGGAGGCAAGGCTCACCCACGACGGCCGTCGTGCAGGTGAGCGCGGTTGCATCGGGGGGTCTTCCGAGCCTGGCCTGCCCGCGGCGGGAGGTTGCAACGCTCCTCGGAAGAAGAGGCGCGCATTCTAGCGGGGGGCGCTGGCGCCGCGAAGACCATGCGACCACGGCAAGGCCGGCGCGCATGGCATATTCCCGCGCATCCTTCAACGACTGCCCGCAGGAGCCCCCCCGCCATGTCCGACCTCTGGCTCACCTCGCTCGTCACCGACACGCCGCAGGCCGGCTTCGACCTCGCCATCACGATGAGCCGCAAGGGCGTGCGCTATACGCAGCCCGACGTCGAGGTGCTGAAGAAGCTGCGCCCGGTCTACGCCGAGGACGCCGACGCGCTGATCGCGTCCTCGCAGGTCATCGCGATCAACTTCCAGACCATCGCGGCGGCCAACAACTACTGGCGCAAGTGAGTGCCCCTGTGCCGCATCGCGCGCCTGCCTGCGGCTGATCGCGCGTGACGCCTGCAGACCTGCCCGCGCGCCCGCTGGCGCAGTGTCCGCGCCAGGCCTGGGCCGAAGTGCGCGGCCTCATGACCGACATCGACGACACGCTGACGCGCGACGGCGCCATCGAGCCCATTGCGCTGCAGGCGCTGCACGACCTGAAGGCCGCGGGCGTGCCGGTGGTCGCCATCACCGGCCGGCCCCATGGCTGGAGCCTGCCCTTTGCCGCGTCCTGGCCACTGGCGGCGCTGGTGGCCGAGAACGGCGCCGTGGCGCTGATCCCCGACGGCCGCGGCGGCGTCGCCACCGAGTTCGCGCAGGACGAGGCCACGCGTGCCCGCAACGCGCGCCGGCTGCAGGCGGTGAGCGAGCAGGTGCTGCGCGAGGTGCCGGGGGCCGTACCCGCCGCCGACAGCGCGGGGCGGCTGACCGACATCGCCATCGACCACAGCGAGTTCGACCGCCTGGCGCCGCAGCAGATCGGGCAGGTGCTGGCGATCATGCGCGCCGCGGGCATGAACGCCACCGTGAGTTCCATCCACGTCAACGGCTGGTTCGGCGCGCACGGCAAGTACAGCGGCGCGCAATGGATGCTGCGGCGCCTTTATGGCCGCTGTCTCGAGGACGAGATCGGGCGCTGGGTCTACGTCGGCGACAGCACCAACGACCAGCCGATGTTCGAGCGCTTCGTGCACAGCGTGGGCGTGGCCAACCTGCGACGCTTCGCGCCGCATTTGCAGCACTGGCCGGCCTGGATCACGCAGGGCGAGCGCGGCGCGGGCTTTGCCGAAGTCGCGCAGGCCGTGCTGGTGGCGCGCGGCCGGGGAAGGTCCGCGGCGTGACCGAGCGATCGCCGGCCACGGCCACGCCATGCCGCCTCGGCACGGCCTTCGCGCTGGCGCTCGCCTCGTCCTGGTCGTGGGCCGGGCTGCCGCCGCGCTGAGCGCGGCGACGCCAGAATGCCGCGCATGCAGCCCACGATCCAAGGCTCGTCTGATCCCCTGGCCGGCATCACCGTGCTGGAGCGCGGCTGGCTGTCGTCGAACAACGTGCTCCTGCACGCCGCGCCGGGCGAAACCGGCGCCTGGCTGATCGACACCAGCCACGTCAACCATGCCGAGCAGACGGTGGTGCGCGTGCGGCAGGCGCTGGCCGGGCAGGCGCTTGCGGGCATCGCCAACACGCACCTGCACTCGGACCACTGCGGCGGCAACGCCGCGCTGCAGCGCGCCTTCGGCCTGCGCGCACTCGTCCCCGCGCCGCTGCTGCAGGCGGTGCGTGACTGGGACGAGGAGCGCCTGTCCTACCGCGCCACCGGCCAGATCTGCGCGCGCTTTCAGGCCGGCGGTGCGATCGCCGCGGGCGCGGTCATCGAAGTCGGTGGCCGCCGCTGGGAGGCGCTCGCCGCGCCCGGTCACGATCCGGACTCATTGATGTTCTACGACGCCGGGCACGGCGTGCTGCTCTCGGCCGATGCGCTGTGGGAACAGGGCTTCGGCGTCGTCTTCCCCGAGGTTGCCGGCGAACCCGGCTTCGACGACGTCGGCGCGACGCTCGACCTCATCGGCGCGCTGCCGCTGCGCATCGTCATCCCCGGCCACGGCCGCCCCTTCGACGATGTGGCCGGGGCGCTGGCGCGTGCGCGCGCCCGCCTGCGGGCCTTCCAGGCCGAGCCGGTTCGGCACGCGCGCCACGCCGTCAAGGTGCTCCTGAAGTACCACCTGATGGAAGTCGGCGCGCAGACGCAAGAGGCGCTGCTGCAATGGGCGCAGGCCGCGCCGCTGCTGCAGGGCGTGACGCGCCTCGCGGCACCGGGGAGCAGCGTCGAGGGGCTCTGTCGGACCTTGCTCGACGAACTGGTCGCCGCCGGCGCGCTGAAGCGCGAGGGAGAGCACTACCAGGACGGCTGAAGGCGCGCGCGGTGTTGCGACGTCCTTGAAACGCCTGCAGGGCGATCAATCTTCGTCCGGGTCGTGCTCGCGGCGAAGCTGTCGCGCGGCGTCCAGCAGCAACGGAAGATGATGCGTGGCGACGTCCCAGATGATGCTTGGCTCGATCGCGAAGTAGCGGTGGGCAATGAGATCGCGCAGCCGCGCGGGTCCCACCCGTTGCGCCTCCGGCAGATCGGCCCGGCGTTCGTCGGGAGTCGCTTGATGGATTCGCCAACGATCAGCAGGTTGAAGAGCACGGCGTCATAGGCCGCCTCGTCGTCGAGAAGGTTCTGTAGTTCGCGGCCCGCGATGCGACGTCCGATCTTCTCGGCGCCGGCGATCAGATCGTCCAGATAGAGGATCCAGTCACGCGACACGGATGAGCTCGCGTTCGATCCCGGCGCGTACGCGAGACTTCAGGCTGTTCGGGGTCACCAGATCGACTTCGCGCGCCAAGGCGGCTTGCAGCGCATCCTTCAAGCCAAAATAGCGCTCGAAGGTGGGTGGTGCGTCGAACTCGACGAGGATGTCGACGTCGCTGTCCGGGCGGAGTTGATCGCGGGCGGCCGATCCGAACAGGCTGATCGCGCGCACGCCGAAACGGCTGGCAAACTCGGGACGCCGTGCCCCCAAGACCGCGAGGATGCTGGCCCTGTCCATCCGGGGATTGTGCGCCTTCGGCGCCCTCAGCCCTTCAACCCCGCCAGATCTCGCAGCTCCTGTGCCTTGTCGGTGCGCTCCCAGGTGAACTCGGGTTCGTCGCGGCCGAAGTGGCCGTAGGCGGCGGTCTTCTCGTAGATCGGGCGCAGCAGGTCCAGCATCTGGACGATGCCCTTGGGGCGCAGGTCGAAGACCTCGCCGATGATCTGAGCGATCTGCGCGTCGGGGAGCTTGCCCGTGCCTTCGGTGTAGACGGTGACGTTCATCGGCCGCGCCACGCCGATGGCGTAGGCCACCTGTACCTGGCACTGCCGGGCCAGGCCCGCAGCGACCACGTTCTTGGCCACGTAGCGGCAGGCGTAGGCGGCCGAGCGGTCGACCTTGCTCGGGTCCTTGCCGCTGAAGGCGCCGCCGCCGTGCGGGCAGGCGCCGCCGTAGGTGTCGACGATGATCTTGCGGCCGGTGAGGCCGCAGTCGCCCTGCGGCCCGCCGATGACGAAGCGCCCGGTCGGGTTGACGAGGTAGCGCGTGTCCTTCAGCCACTCCTTGGGCAGCACCGGCTTGATGATCTGCTCGACCACGGCCTCGACGAACTCGGGCTTCATCTTGTCGCCCAGGCTCCACTCGGGCGCGTGCTGGGTGGAGAGCACGACGGTGTCGATCGAGTGCGGCCGGCCGTCGACGTAGCGCATCGTCACCTGGCTCTTGGCGTCCGGGCGCAGGTAGGGCATGCGGCCGTCCTTGCGCAGTTGCGCCTGGCGCTCGACCAGCCGGTGCGCGTAGTAGATCGGCGCGGGCATCAGCGTATCGGTCTCGTCGCAGGCGTAGCCGAACATCAGGCCCTGGTCGCCGGCGCCGGTGTTCAGGTGGTCGTCGCTGGCGTGATCGACGCCCTGCGCGATGTCGCTGCTCTGCTTGTCGTAGGCCACGAGCACGGCGCAGCCCTTGTAGTCGATGCCGTACTCGGTGCTGTCGTAGCCGATGCGCTTGAGCGTGTCGCGCGCGACCTGGATGTAGTCGACGTTGACGCCCGCCTTGGCCGTGATCTCGCCGGCGAGCACCACGAGGCCGGTGTTGCACAGCGTCTCGGCGGCCACGCGCGCGTGCGGATCCTGCTCGAAGATCGCGTCGAGGATGGCGTCCGAGATCTGGTCCGCGACCTTGTCGGGGTGGCCTTCGGAAACCGATTCGGAGGTGAAGAGGAAGTCGTTCGCCACGGTGGGTGCTCCTTGAAAAGTTCCGGCTGCGTCGACCGGGTCGGGAACACCAGGGCGAACGCTTTAGCGGATGAACCCCGGCGGCCCCCAGGCCCCAGGTCCGGCGGCGCGACCGTTATCCTTCGCCCCGCCTGTCGCCCCGCAAGTTGTCCTTTAACTCAGCGACGCAACGATTATAGAAAGCATGCTCGGACTGCTGCGCTGGATCTCGGGGTGGCCCCTGTGGCTTCTGCACCTGCTGGGCGGGCTGCTCGGCTGGCTGACCTACGCGGCCTCGCCGAGCTATCGGCGCCGCCTGCGCGCCAATGCCGCGGTGGCCGGCGTCGCGGCGGCGGACCGGCGCGCCTCGGTCGCGGAGGCCGGGCGCCTCGTGGCCGAGTTGCCGCGGCTGTGGCTGCGCCCGCCCGCGCAGCGCATCGCCGACCCGGTGCACTGGGAGGGGCACGACGTGCTGCAGGCGCTGCTGGCGCGCGGGCGCGGCCTCGTGCTGCTGACGCCGCACCTGGGCAGCTTCGAGGTCTCGGCGCAGGCGTATGCCGAAACCTTCGGCCGGGCGCAGCCGATGACCGTGCTCTACCGTCCGGCGCGCAAGCGCTTCCTGCGCGAGCTCGAGGAGACCGCGCGCGCGCGTCCGGCGCTGGCGACCGCGCCGGCCACGCTCGCCGGCGTCCGGCAGATGTTGCGCGCCCTGAAGAAGGGCCAGACCGTGGGCCTGCTGCCCGACCAGGTGCCGCCCGAGGGCATGGGCGTGTGGGTGCCCTTCTTCGGCCAGCCCGCCTACACGATGACGCTGGCCGCGCGCCTGGTGCAGCAGACCGGGGCCGCCGTCGGCCTGCTGTGGACCGAACGCCTGCCGCGCGGGGCCGGCTACATCGTGCACGCCAGCGAGCTGCCCGAGCCGCTGCCCGAGGGCGCCGACGAGGAGACCGCGGCCGGCGTCATCAACCGCGCGATGGAGGCGGTGATCCTGCGCTGCCCGCGCCAGTACCTGTGGGGCTATCACCGCTACAAGACGCCGCGGCAGCCGGAGGGCGGCAGCTGATGGCGGGCCGTCTCGGGGCCCGTCTGCTGCTGGCGCTGGTGTGGCTGCTGCACTGGCTGCCGCTGCCGCTGCTGGCGGCGCTGGGCTCGGGCCTGGGGCGCCTGCTCTTCATGCTCGCCGGCCGGCGCCGCCGCATCGCGCTGCGCAACGTCGAGCTCTGCCTGCCCGAGCTGTCGCCGGCCGAGCGCCGCGCGCTCGTCGCGCAGCATTTCCGCTGGCTCGCGCGCAGCCTGCTCGAGCGCGGCCTGCTCTGGCACGCGAGCCCGGCGCGCCTGCGCCGGCTGATCCGCGTCGAGGGCGACGTCGGCTTTGCCGAGCGTCATCCCGGGCAGGCCGTGATGTGGCTCGTGCCGCATTTCGTCGGCATGGACGTCGCCGGCGTGGCCAGCCAGCTCTTCCAGCGCCGCGACGTGACGACGATCTACCAGCGGCAGCGCAACGCCGTCTTCGACGCCGCGATCCTGCGCGGGCGCTCGCGCTTCGGGCAGGGCGAGGTGTTCTCGCGCCACGACCGCGTCGCCCCGCTGGTGCGCGCGATCAAGCGCGGCACGATCTTCTTCAACCTGCCCGACATGGACTTCGGCCTGCGCGACGCCGCTTTCGTGCCCTTCTTCGGCGTGCCGGCGGCGACGCTGCTGGCGCCCGCGCGCCTGGCGCGCTCGCTGCACATGGCGGTGCAGCCGGTGCTCACCGAGATGCTGCCCGGTGGCCGCGGCTACGTGGTGCGCGTGGGCGAGCCCTGGGCCGACTGGCCCAGCGACGACGCCCTCGCCGACGCCGCGCGCATGAACGCCTGGATCGAGCAGGAAGTGCGCCGCTGTCCGGGCCAGTACCTGTGGGTGCACAAGCGCTTCAAGACGCGTCCGCCGGGGCAGGCGCCGCTCTACCGCTGACGCGCGCCCGATAATCGTCGCCATGCGGGTGCGCTTCACCAAGATGCAGGGAACGGGCAACGATTTCGTCGTGCTCGACGCCACGCGTGCGCCGCTGCGGCTGGCAGCCGACCAGGTGCAGCGCCTGGGCGACCGGCGCCTGGGCGTGGGCGCCGACCAGATCCTCGTCGTCGAGTCGCCGAGCGCCGACGAGCACGAGGAGGGCATCGACTTCCGCTACCGCATCTTCAACGCCGCCAGCGGCGCCGAGGTCGAGCACTGCGGCAACGGCGCGCGCTGCTTCGTGCGCTTCGTGCACGAGCACGGCCTGTCGTCCAAGCCGGTGCTGCGCGTGGCCACCGTCAACAACCGCATCGAGCTGCAGATGCAGCCCGACGGCCGCGTCGCGGTGGACATGAACGTGCCGCAGTTCGCGCCCGAGAACGTGCCCTTCGATGGCACCGGCCTGCGGCCGCGCCTGCAGGGGGCGATGCCGCTGTGGCCGCTCGAGGTGCATGGCCGCACCATCGAGGCCGCGGTGCTCTCGATGGGCAATCCGCACGCCGTGCTGCGCGTCGAGGACGTCACCACCGCGCCGGTGGCCGAGCTGGGGCCGCGGATCGAATGCCACCCGCGCTTCCCGCGCAAGGTCAACGTTGGCTTCATGCAGGTCGTCGGCCGCGGCGAGATCGCGCTGCGCGTGCACGAGCGCGATGCCGGCGAAACACTGGCCTGCGGCACCGGCGCCTGCGCCGCCGTCGTCGCCGGCATCCGCCAGGGCCTGCTCGACGCGCAGGTCGACGTCCACGTGCGCGGCGGCCGGCTGACGGTCGCGTGGGGCGGCGGCGACCTCGACCACGTGCGCATGACCGGAGCCGCCGAAACCGTCTTCGAAGGGGAGATCGAACTGTGAATCCGACCACCGGCGTGCAAGGCATCACCGAGAGCGACATCGCCGACTACCTGGCGAACACGCCGGGCTTCTTCGAGCGCCACGCCGAACTGCTGGGCAGCGTGCAGCTCACCAGCCCGCACGGGCAGCGCGCGGTCTCGCTGCAGGAGCGGCAGATGGAGATGCTGCGCGAGCGCATCAAGGGCCTGGAGCGCAAGATCGTCGAGATGCTGCGCAACGGCCAGGAGAACCTGGCGCTGGCCGATCGCCTGCAGCGCTGGACGCTGGCGCTGTTCATGACCGCCGAGGCCGGCGCGCTGCCGCAGGTGGCGCTGCGCGAGCTGCGCCACGAGTTCATGGTGCCGCAGGCGGCCCTGCGGCTGTGGGACGTGCACGCCGCGCACGCCGGGGCCGACTTCGCGCAGCCGGTGAGCGACGACGCACGCAGCTTCGCCGGCAGCCTGGCGCTGCCCTATTGCGGCGTCAACGCCGGCTTCGAGGCGGTGTCCTGGCTCGACGATCCGGCCGCGGTGGCGTCGCTGGCCCTCATCCCCTTGCGCGAAGGCCGCGAGGACGCGGTGTTCGGGCTGCTGGTGCTGGGCTCGCCCGACCCGACGCGCTACCAGGCCGACATGGGCACCGAGTTCCTGGCGCGCATCGGCGAACTCGCCAGCGCCGCGCTTTCGCGGCTGCGCCCGGCGCGCGGCTGAAGGCGGCGATGAGGCCGGCGGGTGCGTCGTCCGCCGACCCCGCGGCAACGCCCGGGGCGCTCGCCCACGAGACGCTCGACGAGGAGCTCGCGCGCTGCCTGCGCGACCTGCAGGTGCAGAAGCGCCTCGCCCCGCGCACGCTGTCGATGTATCGCGACGCCCTCGTGCGCCTGCAGCGGCTGGCGGCGGCCGAGGGCGTGCCGCTGCGGCAGGCGCAGGTCCATCATCTGCGCGCCTGGGTCGCGGCGCTGCGCCACCAGGGCCTGGGCGCGCGCAGCATCGCCATCACCCTCTCGGCCTGGCGCGGGCTTTACCGCGGGTGGGGGCGTGACGGCCGCGTGGCGCAAAACCCGGCGCTGGCGGTGCGCCCGCCCAGGGCGGCCAAGCCGCTGCCCTCGGCGCTGCCGGTGGAGCAGGCGGTGGCGCTGGCCGAACACGAGGGCGCCGACGACGAAGGCGGGCCCGAGCTGCGCGCGCGCGACCATGCGATCGTCGAGCTGCTCTACGGCTGCGGCCTGCGCATCGGCGAGCTGCTCGGCCTGGATGTCTCGCCGTCGGCCGCTGCGCGCGGCTGGATCGACCTCGCCGATGCCAGCGCCCATGTGCTGGGCAAGGGCGGCAAGCGGCGCAGCGTGCCCGTCGGCGCCCCCGCCTTGCAGGCGGTGCAGGCCTGGCTGCAGGCGCGCCCTGGCCTGGCTCGGGCCGACGAGCCCGCGCTCTTCGTCAGCCGGCGCGGCACGCGGCTTTCGCCCAACGCCTTGCGCGCGCGGCTGCGCGCCCTGGCCCTACGCGCCGGGCTGCCGGGCCCGGTGCACCCGCACATGCTGCGCCACAGCTTCGCCTCGCACCTGCTGCAGTCCAGCGGCGACCTGCGCGCGGTGCAGGAACTGCTCGGCCACGCCAGCATCCAGACGACGCAGGTCTACACGCGACTCGATTTCCAGCACCTCGCGCGCGCCTACGACGCGGCGCACCCGCGGGCCAAACGACGCTGAAGATCCCGCCCCCGTCGCTCAGGTCAGCAGCGCCCAGTGGTTGCCCGCGGCCATGCCCTTGGGCCAGCGCAGCATCCGCGCCGGCTCGCTCGGGTGCCAGCGCGCAAGGCCCAGGCCGCCGCCGATGGCCACGCCGGGGGCGTCGGCCAGGGGCCACAGGCCGCAGGGGTTCTGCACCTGGCCGATGGTGAGGAACTCGTCGGCCTTGTGCGGCTGCCACAGCACGATGCGGTTGGCGCGCTGCGCGGTCAGCACGAAGCCGCCGTTCGGGCCTGGGGCGACGTCGCCGGCGTAGCCGTCGACGACCTGGCGCGAAGGGATGGTCAGCGCCTTGCCGTCCCAGAGGGCGAGCAGCGGCGCGTCGCGGCGGTCGGCGGGCGCGTCGTGCTCGGCCTGCAGGCCGATGCCCAGCAGCGGCTCGTCGCCCTCGCGCAGCGGCCGGCTCCAGGCGATGTGGTGCGGGCTCAGGCGGGCGTCGGGCAGCGTCCATTCGCCGAGCTTCTCGCCGGTCTTCGGATCCATGTGCACGAGCGTCGGGTTCATGCGATCGAGGTCGCGCTTGGCCCCCGTCGCCGTGCGCGGGATGCCGCCGTTGGCGACGACGAGCCGGCCGCGGCGGTCGACGAGGATCTGGTGCGGATCGATGCCGTGCGTGCGGTGCTCGGCGACCTTGCGCAGGTGGCGCACGTCGCGCACGCTGACCCAGCCCTCGCCGGTCTTGCGGTCGGTCTCGCCGGTGTAGAGCCACTGGCCGTCGAGGCTGGCGATGACGTGGCCGTCGAAGCTGCGCGCGTCGCCCTCGTCGGCAGCGTCCAGCCGCTGCGCCAGGCGGCCCTCGGCATCGGCGCGAACGATCCAGGTCCCCGGACGCGTGGCGACGGCGAGGAAGCCGCCGCCGGGCTCGGGAACGATGGCGTGCGGCAGCGTCGGCAGGGTGAGCGCGAACGCGGTCCTCACCGCGCCCGCCACCCAGTCGATGACCAGCGCGCCGACCTGGTAGTCGCGCTCGTTCATGCGCCAGCCTCCGCCCACGCGCAGCGGGCGCTCGGTGGCCTGGGCCTGGGCCAGCGCGGGCCAGGCGGCGACGCCAAGGCTGGCGCCGAGTCGGGTGAGGAACTGCCTGCGGCTCATGGTCGGCTCGATGTCGGTGAACGAAAGAGCCGGATAGTATCAGGAATGCAAATCGTTCGCGTTTAGAGAATTTGCCATGGAAATCACCGCCAGCGGCAGCCGCGCGCTGCGCGCGTCGGTCTGCAGCACCGTCAGCAGGGCGCCGAGGTCGGCCTCCAGGCGCGCCAGCAGCGCCGGCTCCAGGCTTTGCAGGGCCTGCGGCAGCCGGCCCGCGAACGGCCCCGGCGCCTGTTCGAGCACGCGCAGCCCGGCCGCCAGCGGGTGCAACTGCACGGTGCGGCGGTCGCTGCCCTTGCGCTCGGCGCGCACGAGCCCGGCCCGCGCGAGGCCGCGCACGAGGTTGCTGGCGGTGGTCTGGTGGATGTCCATGCGCCGCGCCAGCTCGGTGACGCCGATGCCCGGCGCGTCGCGCAGCACGGCCAGCGCCCAGACCTGCGCGCCGCCGATGCCGGCCTTCTTCTCGACCTGCTGAAAGTGCGTCCGCACGAGGTTGAGGATCTGCCGGAACTGGCGCAGCACGCGCGCCTCGGCAAGCTGCGGCGGGGCGTCGGCGTGCGCGGCGGCCCGTGTGCCGCTGGCGCAGCCGGCCGGCCGCGACGACGTGCGCGTGCTCATCGCGGCTGGCGCTCGAGCCGTTGGCGCAGGCGCTCCAGCAGCATCGCCATCTCGGTCGGGCTGTCGAGGTAGAAACGGGCGCGCGAGGCGGCGTCGCGGCCGACGCGCAGCGTCAGCCAATGGGCCGGGGCACGCTCGAAGACGGGTTCGTCGTTGACGTCGTCGCCGGCGAAGAGGGCGGTCTCGGCGCCGGTGCGCGCGACGAGCGCGAACATGGCATCGGCCTTGTCGGGGCAGCCGCTGGCGACGACGTTGACCACCCGCTTGCCGGCAAACACGTCGATGCCCGGCGGCCGTCCTTGCAGCGCCTCCTCGATCGCGGCCAGCGCTGCGCCCTCCGAGGCCGCGAGCCGGTGGTGCAGCGCCAGCGACAGGCCCTTGTCCTCGATGCCTACGCCGACGGCGAGCAACCGTTCCTGCCGGCCCTGCAGGTGCGCGCGCAGCGGGTCGAGCGCGGCGCGCCAGGCCTGCGCCACCTCCGGCTCGTCGGCGTGCTCGGCGCCGTGGTTGCCGACGAGGTAGGTCGGCGCGAAGCCCAGGCGCTGGCGCAGGTCGGCCAGCGAGCGCCCGCTGATCACTGCCACCGGCAGCCGCGTCGTCAGCGCTGCCAGCCGTGCCGCCACCGCCTGCGACAGCCGCGCCTGCGCCGGCTGGGCGACGATGGGCGCCAGCGTGCCGTCGAAGTCGAAGGCCAGCAGCGCGCGCTGCGACAGCAGCTGCGCCAGCGCCGCCTCGCCCTCGGCGCTGAAGATGTGCGGCCGGCGCCCGGCCTCGTTGCCGAGATCGCGCATGGGCCGTCCTAGCCGTGCTCCTGGAAGCGGCGCACGCGGGCCTCGATGCGCGAGCGCAGGCGCGAGCGGCCGGCGTCGGCGAGCATGCGTCCGGCCCAGCGGTAGACGTTGAACTCGCGCACCGTGCTGCGCAGGCTGGCCATGCGCTCACGCTGCTCGGCCGCGGGCATGGTCGCCGCGCGGTGCAGGGCGTCGGCCGTCTCCTCGACGTGGTAGGGATTGACGATCAGCGCCTCCGGCAGCTCGCGCGCGGCGCCTGCGAAGCGGCTGAGCACGAGCACGCCGGCCAGGTCGTCGCGCGCGGCGACGAACTCCTTGGCCACCAGGTTCATGCCGTCGTGCAGGCTGGTGACGACGCAGATGTCGGCGGCGCGGAACAGCTCGTTCACCGCGTCGGGCTCGTGATGCCGCGCCAGCAGGTGCACGGGCTGGCATGCCGTGCTGCCGAAGCGGTTGTTGATGCGCGCGGCCGTCTGCTCCACGCGCTGCTGGAAGCTCTTGTACTCGTCCAGCGCCGCGCGCGTGGGCGCAGCGATCTGCACGAAGACGAACCGCCCGACCATCTCCGGCTGTTTCTCGAGCAGGCGCTCGACCGCGTTCAGCCGCTCGAGGATGCCCTTGGTGTAGTCGAAGCGGTCGACGCCGACCGCCAGCACCGCGTCCGCGGGCAGCGCCAGCCGCTCGAACACGCGCCTGCGGCACTCCGCCACCGCGGGCCACGACGCCGCCTCGGCATCGGGCCAGGCGATCGAGATCGGGTAGCTCTCGACCAGCGTTTCCTTGTCCTGGTGCGCGATGATCGAGTGCTCGTGCTCGATGCGCGCCTCCAGGTAGCGGTCCACCGTCTCGATGAAGTTCTTGCAGTGGTAGCGCGTGTGGAAGCCCAGGATGGTGCTGCCGAGCATGCCCTGCAGGATCTCGCGCCGCCACGGGCAGATGCCGAAGCTCTCCGGGTTCGGCCAGGGGATGTGCCAGAAGGTCAGGATGGTGGCGTCGGGCAGCTGCTCGCGCACCATCGCCGGCAGCAGCGCGAAGTGGTAGTCCTGCACCAGCACCACCGGATCCTCGCGCCGCGCCTCGGCCACCACCGCGTCGGCAAAGCGCTGGTTGACGGCGCGGTAGGCCTCCCAGTCCGATTCGCGGAACACCGGGCGCACGTGCGCGACGTGGCACAGGGGCCACATGCCTTCGTTGGCGAAGCCGTAGTAGTAGCCCTGCTCCTCCTCGGGGCTGAGCCAGATGCGGCGCAGCCAGTAGTCCTTGTGGCCGGGGGGCACGGCGACGCGGTCGCCCTCGTCCACCACCTCCCGGTCGGCGCTGCCGCTGCCGTGCGCGATCCAGGTGCCCGAGCAGGCGCGCATCACCGGCTCGACTGCCGTCACCAGGCCGCTGGCCGGGCGCTTGACGACGATGCCATCGTCACCGCGCTCGTGGATGTAGGGCTCGCGGTTGCTGACGACGATGACCTGATCGCCGGAGAGACGCGTGCGCAGCAGGCTGCGCAGCCGCTCGGCGGTCCACTCGGCCTCCGGTCCCTGCGCGCGCCGGTACTCGTCTTCGAGGTCGCGCAGGCGGCTGCGCAGCTCGCTCGCCAGGGGCGCGAGCTCCGGCACCGGCGCGAACGGCGCCAGCAGCCCCTCGCCGCGCATCAGGGCGCGCGCGCCCTTGACCCAGCCGCGCCAGCTCAGCTGCGCCACGGCGACCGTGATGAGGGCGATCGCCAGACCGAGCACGGCGATCAGGCCGATCAGGTAGCGCCGCGTGTCCTGGCTGCGGCGGTCGATGAAGCTCAGGTCGTGCAGCACGAGCAACCGGCCGGCGAGGAAGGGCTGCGGCGGCGACGCGGCGGTCGTCGCCGGGTCGGCCGCAGGTGCCGGCAGCGGCGTCACGTCGCCGGTGGTGAAGCCGCCCTCGGGCAGCGGCGGTGCTGCCGGCAGGGGCGGCGGCGCCGGGGGCAGGGCCATGACGTCGTGCACGCCGATGTGCACGCTGCCGCCGGCCAGCACGAGCTGCGACTCGCCTTCCCGGACGACGTCCAGCGCGTGGCGGCAGCTCAGCTCGGGCGGGAAGCGCTGAGTGTGCTGCAGCAGCTCGCCGCTGGCGCTGCACAGGCCGATGGCGTAGAGGCGCTCGTCCTGCGTCGCGCGTTCGAAGAGGGGCCGCAGCCGATTCGTGCGGTGGGCGAGCAGGGCTTCGGCCACCGTGTCGGTGAGCGTGTTGGCCACCAGCATGCCGCGGCTGTTGAGGTCGCGGCTGAACCAGCGCAAGGTGACCTGATCCAGCAGCGGCGCCGCCAGCGTGGCGGCGAGCACCAGCGTCACCGTCAGCGGCAGCAGGAAGCGCAGCTGCAGGCGCAGAGAACTCAGAGCCATGTGCGGCGAAGGGCATCGGGGCCGAAATACATGGGCACAAATGTATAACATGCCGCAACCGCCATTCGAGGAGGTCTCTTGACGAATCCCGCCGCTCCCGCCATGCCCTCCGCGATCCGGCCGGAGGACGGCGCCGCCTCGCTGGACCTGGCCGTGATCGGCAACTGCGGCGTCGGCGCGCTCGTCGACCGCCTCGGGCGCATCGTCTGGTGCTGCCTGCCGCGCGTGGACAGCACACCCGTCTTCGACGCCCTGCTGCACAGCGCCCAGGGGCTGCCGCATGCCGGCGCCTTCACCCTCGAGCTCGAGGGCCTGGCGCGCAGCGAGCAGTTCTACGAGGCCAATACCGCGGTGCTGGTGACGCGGCTGTGGGACGCCGCCGGACAGGGCATCGAACTGCGCGACTTCGCGCCGCGCTTCACCATGCACGACCGCATGTTCCGCCCGGCGCAGCTGGTGCGCCGCGTGCGCCCGATCAGCGGCTGTCCGCGCGTGCGCATCCTGCTGCAGCCGCAGGGCGACTGGGGCGCAAGCCCGGCGCAGGTGACGCGCGGCAGCCACCACCTGCGCTACGTGCTGCCGCACGCCACGCTGCGCCTGAACACCAGCGCGCCCATCACCTATGTCGGCGAGGCCACCTGGTTCCAGCTGCGCACGCCGCTGTCCTTTCTGCTCGGGCCCGACGAGACGCTCACCGGCGCCGTCGACGACACCGCGCGCGACTTCGACGAGCGCACGGTGGCGCACTGGCGCCGCTGGACGCGCCGCCTGGCGCTGCCGCTGCAGTGGCAGGAGGCGGTGATCCGCGCCGCGATCACGCTCAAGCTGTGCCAGGTCGAGGACACCGGCGCCATCGTCGCCGCGCTGACCACGAGCATTCCGGAGGCGCCGCACAGCGGCCGCACCTGGGACTATCGCTACTGCTGGCTGCGCGACGCCTTCTTCGTCGTGCGCGCGCTCAACAGCCTGGCCGAGATGAGCACGATGGAGGGCTACCTGCGCTGGCTCTACAACGTCGTGCGCGGCTCCGGCGGCAGCCACGTGCAGCCGATGTACGGCGTCGGCCTCGAGGCCGAGCTGCCCGAAACGATCATCGCCCAGGCGCGCGGCTACCGCGGCATGGGGCCGGTGCGCGTGGGCAACCAGGCCGCCGAGCATTTCCAGCACGATGTCTACGGCAGCATCGTCCTCGGCGCCTCGCAGGCCTTTCACGACCAGCGGCTCTTCAACCGCGGCAGCGCCGAGGACTTCGTTGCCCTGGAGGCGATGGGTGAGCGCGCCTGGGCGCTGCACGACCAGCCCGATGCCGGCATCTGGGAGCTGCGCACGCGCGCCCGCGTGCACACCTCCTCGGTGCTCATGTGCTGGGCGGCGTGCGACCGCCTGGCGCGCATGGCCGCCGCACTCGGCCTGCGGGCGCGCGCCGAGCACTGGCGCGAGCGCGCGCGCATCGTGCGCGAGCTCATCCTCGCGCGCGCCTGGAGCGACAAGCGCGGCGCCTTCGTCGAGAGCCTGGACGGCGAGCACCTCGACGCCAGCGTGCTGCTCATGGCCGAGGTCGGCTTCCTGCCGGCGCAGGATCCGCGCTTCGTGCGCACCGTGGACGCGCTCATCAGCACGCTCAGCGACGGCCCCTACCTGCGCCGCTACGAGGAGGCCGACGACTTCGGGCGACCCGAGGTGGCCTTCAACGTCTGCTCGTTCTGGCTCGTCGACGCGCTGGCGCGCATCGGCCGCCCGGAGCAGGCGCGCGAGGCCTTCGAGGCGCTGCTGGCCACGCGCAACCACGTCGGCCTGCTCAGCGAGGACACCGCACCGGCCACGCGCGAGCTCTGGGGCAACTTCCCGCAGACCTACTCCATGGTGGGCATCGTCAACGGCGCCGTGCGCCTGAGCGCGCCCTGGGACAGCGTGGTGTAGCGCGCGCCGCGGCGCTACTTGCGCCAGAACTGGGGCGTCAGCAGCACCAGCACCGCCAGCAGCTCGAGGCGGCCGAGCATCATGGCCAGCGTGCAGATCCAGAGCTGCACGCCGCTCAGGCCGCCGTAGTTGAGCGCGGGGCCGACTTCGCCCAGGCCCGGGCCGATGTTGTTCAGGCAGGCGAGCACGGCGGTGAAGGCAGTCACCGGCTCCAGCCCGCTGAAGAGCATGGCCAGCGTGAGCGCGACGAGGCTGGCGCCGTACATCATCATGTAGGCGACGACGCTGTGCATCACGCGTTCGCTCACCACCGTGCCGCCCAGCACCACCGGCGTCACCGCGCTCGGGTGCAGGATGCGCAGCATCTCGCGCCGCGAGAGCTTGAGCAGCAGCAGCACGCGCACCATCTTCATGCCGCCGCCGGTGCTGCCGGCGCAGGTGGCGAAGCAGCCCAGCAGGATCATCAGCATCGACGCGAAGTGGGGCCATTGCGCGTAGTCGTAGGTCGCGTAGCCGGTGGTCGTGGCCACCGAGACGACGTGAAAGGCGGCCAGCCGCAGCGCTGCGGCCGCTGAGGGCGCGCTGCCCTGCAGCCAGAGGAAGGCGGTGAGCAGCGCCACGGTGGCGACCAGCACGCCGAGGTAGGCGCGCGCCTCGGTGTTGCGCCAGACCGGTGCCGGGGAGCGCGCCCGCCAGGCGGCGAAGTAGAGCACCAGGTTGATGCCGGAAAGCATCATGAAGGCGATCGCCACCGCCTCGATGGCCGGCGAGTCCCAGTAGCCGAAGCTGGCGTCGTGGCTGGAGAACCCGCCCAGGCTCACCGTCGTGCACATGTGCATGAAGGCGTCGCTCCAGCTCATGCCGGCCATCTGGTAGGCGAGCGTGCAGACCAGCGCGATGACCGCGTAGATGACCCAGACCGCGCGCGCCGTGTCGGCGATGCGCGGCGTCAGCTTCTGGTCCTTCATCGGGCCGGTCATCTCGGTCTTCACGAGCTGATTGCCGCCCACGCCCAGCAGCGGCAGGATGGCCACTGCCAGGATGATGATGCCCATGCCTCCGATCAGCGAAAGCAGGCAGCGCCAGACGTTGACCGAGGTCGGCAGCGCGTCCAGCCCGGAGAGCACCGTGGCCCCGGTGGTGGTGAAGCCCGACATGGCCTCGAAGTAGGCGTCGGTGAAGCCCAGGCCCGGGATCGCCAGCAGCAGCGGCAGCGCGCCGAAGAGCGGCAGCAGCGCCCAGGTCAGACCGACGAGCAGGAAGCCGTCGCGCGGCTGCAGCTCGCGGCGAAAGCGCCGCGTCGCCAGGCTCATCGCCAGGCCGCTGGTCAGCGTGATGGCCGCCGCAGCGAGGAAGGGATCGCGCGCGGCGTCGTCGGCGGCCGCGGCAAAGGCCAGGGGCACGCCCATGAACAGCGCGAACAGCACCACCAGGCGCCCGACCATGGCGACGACGGCAAGCGCGCCCATGCTCAGAAGAGGAAGGTGGCGCCGACCTGGAACAGCCGCTCGACCTGGCGGATCATGCGCTTGCGCGGCACGAAGACGATCACGTGGTCGTTGGGCTGCACCACCGTGTCGTGGTGGGTGATGATGACGCGCGGCCGGGCGAACTCGGGCTCGACGGCGCTGCCGTCCTGCAGGTGCAGACCGCGCACGAGGGCGCCGATGTGCGCGCCTTCGGGCAGCGCGATCTCGTCGATGCGCCGGCCGGCCATGCGGCTGGTCTTGGCGTCGCCGCGCACGATGCCCTCCAGCGCCTCGGCGGCGCCGCGGCGCAGGCTGTGCACGGACTCGACGTCGCCGCGGCGCACGAAGGCTAGCAGCTCGCCGATCACCGCGTGGGCGGGCGCCAGCGCGATGTCGATCTGCGTGCCCTGCACCAGGTCGGCGTAGGCGCGGCGGTTGATGAGCGCCAGCACGCGCCGCACGCCCAGGCGCTTGGCCAGCAGACAGGCCATGATGTTGTCCTCGTCGTCGCTGGTCATGGCGACGAAGAAGTCCTTGTCCTGCGCGTTCTCGGCGGTGAGCAGGTCCTCGTCGGTGCTGTCGCCGTGCAGCACGAGCACGTCCGCCGGCAGCTGGGCCGCGAGGTAGTCGCAGCGCTCGCGCCGTTCCTCGATCACCTTCACCTGGTAGCGCCCCTGCAGCTCGCGCGCCAGGCGCAGCCCGATGCGCCCGCCGCCGGCGATCATGACGCGCTTGACCGGGCGGTCCATCTTGCGCAGTGCGCCGAGGACGGTGCGGATGTGCTCGGTGTCGGCGAGCACGAAGAGTTCGTCGCCGGCCTCCACCCTTGTGCGCCCGCCGATCCGCGGCAGCGGCCGGTCCTGGCGGTAGATGGCGACGATGCGCATCTCGATCCCGGGGGCCAGCGTCGGCACCTCGGACAGCGTGTGCCCGACGAGCGGCCCGCCGGCCACCGCGCGCACGGCGATCAGGCTCACCAAGCCGCCCGCGAACTCCAGCACCTGCAGCGCCTCGGGGTACTCGATGAGCTTGCGCACGTAGGTGGTGACGCTCTGTTCGGGATGGATGACGTGATCGACCGCGAAGCCCGACTTGCCCAGCAGCTCGGCGCCCTCGTCGAACTCGGGGCTGCGCAGGCGCGCGATCGTCGTCGGCACGCCGAAGACCTCGTGCGCGATCTTGCAGACGACGAGGTTGGTCTCGTCCAGCGGCGCGCAGGCGATGAGCATGTCGCTGTCCTGCGCGCCGGCCTCGCGCAGCACGCTCGGCTGGATGCCGTTGCCGACCACGCCGCGCAGGTCGAGCCGGTCCTGCAGCTCGCGCAGGCGCGCCGGGTCGGTGTCGACGACGGTGATGTCGTTGCGCTCGGAGACGAGGCTCTCGGCCACGCTCTCGCCGATGCGGCCCGCGCCCAGGATGAGGATCTTCATGTGCTCGCCTGACGGGCGTCCTCGCCCCAGGCATCAGGGTACAGCAGGGTCAGCGCGTCCTCGGCGGCGCGCGCCAGCCGCGGCTGCAGCCCGGCCTGCAGCCGCTCGGCCTCGCCGGCGTTGTCGAAGGCCGGCGAGCGCCCGTCCCACAGGCTGCCGAGCTCGGCAGCCTGCGCCGCCAGCGCCTGCTCCGCTGCCGCCACCCAGTGCGGCGGCGCTTCGCCGTCGCGCCAATGGCCGCGGCCGCGGCCGAAATGCGCCACCGCCAGGTAGCGCAGCAGCGCCGCGCGCAGCAGTTCCTGCATCGCCGCGGGTGCCAGGGCGACGAAACCGCGGTCGGTGCCGCGCACCACGTTGAGCCCGCGCGCCAGCGAGGCGGCGCCGAGTGCGCCGAGCACGCCGCCGGCAATCATGCCGCCGCCCAGCGTGAGCCCGCCGCTGGCGACGTCGGCCGCCAGCCCCGTGGCGGCACCGCTCACCAGCCCGCCGAGCACGGCGGCCGAAGCCTCGCCGACGCGCCGCCGCCACTGCAGCTGCTCGGCCAGTCGCTCGAGCACGAGGCCGCCGGCCTGGCCGTCGAGTCCGTGCAGCCGGATCAGCGCTTCGGTGCTGTGGCGCGTCTGCGCGTCCACGCGTGCGGCGAGCTCGCGCTCTGCGGCCTCCAGCGCGGCCGGCCGCCTCTCCGACAGACCGAGGGTCGAGCCGAGCTGGCGCAGCGTGTCGCGCATCCCCGCCCGGTCGGCCAGGGGCACGCGCGTGGCGGCGAGCTGCGCCAGGCTCGCCGCCAGGGCGCTCATCGCCGCGTCGAACTGCTGCCGTCGCTGCTGCGCCCAGGCACGGCGCAGCGCGCTCATCGCGGGCTGCCGCGGGGGCGGAAGCGCCGCCTGCACCGCGCGCCACAGCGCGCCTTCCTGCACCCAGCAGCGCGCGAAGGCGTCCAGCGGCAGCACGTCGCGCACCAGCGTCCAGCGCTGCAGCTGCGCACGCCAGCGGCGCAGGTCGTCGTCGTCGGCGCGGCTGCCTCGCGGCGGGCCGAGCTGGTTGAGCAGCACCAGCACCGGCTTGCCGATCCAGGCCAGCAGCTCCATCTCCGGGGCGACGTAGCCGGCGGCCTCGGGCGGCTCGGCGGCGTTGACGAGGTAGAGCACGACGTCGCTCGTCTCGCGCACGTGGCGCACCACCTGCTGGCTGCCCCAGAAGGGGCGGTCGCGCCAGCGGTCCCAGACCTCGCTCAGGAACCAGCCGATCGGGCTGCCTTCGCGGCGCAGCCGCTGCACCAGGCGCACGCTGTCGCCGAAGCCCGGCGTGTCCCACAGCGTGAGCGCGTGGCCGTGCCCGTCGCGCAGCAACTCGTGCGCATCGGCGAACTCCGTCACGTGCGCGGCATCGCGCACCTCGCCGATGTCGCGCGAAAGCAGCGTGCGCGCCAGCGTCGTCTTGCCGACGTTGGTGTGCGAGACCAGGCTCAGCGTGATGGTGATCGTGTCTGCCATGAGGAAGCGGCCCCGACGATCACGCGTCGAGCGCCTCCTGCAGGGCCACGCGCAGCGCGGTGGCGTCCGCGCCCAGGTCGACGGCCAGCAGGGTGGCGCCGTGGGCCAAGGCGAGCCCCTGCCACGCCTGCCGGCGCGCCTCCAGCGCCGTCGCCGCGTCGCCCAGGCGCTGCCGATAGCCGGCCTCGTCGACAAGCAGGATGCGTCGAGCAGAGTGCGCGCTGACCGACAGGCGTTGCAGCAATCGACCATGCACCTCCTCCTCGGGCGTGCTGGCGAGGTCGACCAGCACCAGCACGGCGGCCGTCTGCGGCGGCGGCGTGGTGTGGGCCGGATCGGCTTCCTCGCCGTAGGGCACGGGCGGCGCGGCCTGCAGCCGGGCGCGGCCCTGGCTGAGTGCATCGAGCGCGGCCTGCAGCGCCAGGGCTGCCGTCGCCGACGCGGGCGCCGCGTGCGGCAGCAGCCAGAGGGTGCCCGTCAGGGTCTTGCGTGCCTGCAGCCACAGGCCGAACCAGGTATCGCCGGTCATGACCGGCAGTCGTCGCTGCAAGCGCCAGGCCTGCAGCCGCGCCAGGCCCGCCAGCAGCAGCCGTGGACCGATGACGAAGAGGCCGAGGGTGGCGGCGTAGAGGTGGATCCAGGGCCCGGCGCTGGCCTGCGCCGGGTGCGCCGGGCCGATCTGCATCTGCGCCAGCGCGGCGGCATCCGGCACCGGGATGGCGGTGAGTGCGCTGGCCGGGGCCAGCAGGGCGGAGAGCAGCATGTGCACCGCCTCGGCGCCGAGGAAGGTGCTCTCCCAGCCGGCCAGGTAGTCGAGCACCAGGCCGCGCACGTAGAGGCTGCAGACGACGCCCAGCGCCAGCGCCGCGGAGCCCAGGTGCAGCACGAGCGCAGCGCGCGCCCCGTCCAGCGGCGCGGCGACCTTGGCCCAGTCGAGTGCGAAACGCGCCAGCGTCGCGTGCCGGCCCCAGCGCCCGCCCTTGGGCTGCCAGCTCGCGCGCAGCCAGCGGCGAAAGCGACCCGGACCGGTGCCGCGCAGCGGCGCCACCAGCAGCGCCAGGTAGACCAGCAGGTTCCACGCGACCAGGGCCCAGATGGGCGGCGCCAGCAGGTTGATGCGCTGGGCGGCGCCGATGTGGTCGACGGCCAGGCCGACGGCGAAGCCGCAGAGCATGGCCACCAGCACCCAGGCGCGGCCGGCGAAGCGCGCGGCGAGGGCGGCGCGCACGCCGGTCTCGCGCGGCGCCAGGCGCTGCATCGCGTGGCGCGCGCGCTCGGCGATGAAGCGCGCCGGCGCTGCATCGTCGGGCAGGCTCGCGCGCGCCACGCGCGTGGCCCAGTCGCGGTCCTCGGTGCCCCAGGCGGGGTCGGGCGGGTCGGCCGTCTCGTAGGCGCGCAGCAGCAGCACCTGGCGCGCGCTGTTTTCGTCGAAGGCGATCGTCGCGGGGGCGTTCATCGGCGGGCTTTCGCGGCTGCGCTCAGGCCAGCGCGCGGCCGATGAGGATCTTCTGCACCTCGGAGGTGCCTTCGTAGATCTGCGTCACGCGCACGTCGCGGTAGATGCGCTCGACGGGGAAGTCGCTGACGTAGCCGTAGCCGCCGAAGACCTGGATTGCCGCCGAGCACACGGCCTCGGCCATCTCGCTGGCAAACAGCTTGGCCATCGCCGCCTCTTTCAGGCAGGGGCGGCCGGCATCCTTCAGCGCCGCGGCGTGCCGGGTGAGCTGGCGCGCGGCCTCGATCTTCGTGGCCATCTCGGCGAGCTTGAACTGCAGCGCCTGGTGCTCGAAGATCGGCTGGCCGAAGGCGCGGCGTTCCTTGGCGTAGGCCAGCGCCGCCTCGAAGGCTGCACGCGCCATGCCCACGCTCTGGCTGGCGATGCCGATGCGCCCGCCCTCGAGGCCCGAGAGCGCGATTTTCAGGCCTTCTCCTTCTTCGCCGAGGCGGTTGGCCTCGGGCACGCGGCAGTTCTCGAACACGATCTGCGCGGTATCGCTGGCGTGCTGCCCCATCTTGTCCTCCAGCCGCGCGACGCTGTAGCCCGGGTTCTGCGTCGGCACGAGAAAGGCGCTGATGCCCTTCTTGCCCGCGGCCTTGTCGGTCACCGCCATGACGATCGCCACGTCGCCGTTCTTGCCGCTGGTGATGAACTGCTTCACGCCGTCGATGACGTAGCCGTCGCCGTCGCGGCGCGCGGAGGTCTTCAGGCCGCCGGCCTCGGAGCCGACGTGCGGCTCGGTGAGGCAGAAGGCGCCGAGCATGTCGCCGCGCGCCAGCGGCACGAGCCAGCGTGCCTTCTGCGCGTCGCTGGCGAACGCCGTCAGGATGGAGCAGACGGGGCAGTTGTTGACGCTCACCACGGTGCTCGTCGCGCCGTCGCCGGCGGCGATCTCCTCGAGGATCAGCGACAGCGCCAGGGTGTCCAGGCCGGCGCCGCCCCAGCGCTCGGGCACCGCGACGCCGTAGCAGCCGAGGTCGGCCAGACCGCGCAACTGCGCCTTCGGGAAGTGACGGCTCTTGTCCCACGCCGCGGCGTGCGGCGCGATCTCGGCCTGCACGAAGGTGCGCACGGCGTCCTGCACCGCGCGGTGGTCGTCACTGAGCAACATGCCGATGCCTTCCTGCGGCTCACCAGGGCAGCGGCGCGCCGTCGTGGTTGAAGAAACCGCCGTGGTCGGCGCTCGTGAGGCCGGCCATGACGCGCCGGATGCCGGCCGCGCTGTCGGCGACCTCGAGGTCGGCCCGCGGGCCGCCCATGTCGGTGCGCACCCAGCCCGGGTGCAGCGCCACGCAGACCGCGCGCCCGCTCCAGGCAAGCGCGGCATCCTTGAGCACCGAATTGAGCGCCGCCTTCGACGCCCGGTAGAGCCAGCCCGCGTGGCCGCTGCGCTGGCTGATGCAAGCCATGCGCGAGCTCAGCACGCCCACCCGGGCTCCCGGTGCCAGGGCGTCGGCCAGCTGCGGCAGCACGCGCATGGCGCCCAGCACGTTGGTGTGCATGACGGCGTCGAATTCGGCTTCGCTGGGCGCCTGCAGGCCGGTGCTGCGCGGGCCGTAGAGGCCGGCGCACAGCAGCGCGAGGTCCAGCGCGATGCCGTCGATGGCCCGGGCGAGGCCGGCGGCACTGGCGGCATCCGTCAGATCCAGCTGCAAGGCGGTCGCGCCGAGTGCGCTCAGGCGCAGCAGTCCGGCTTCGTCGCGGGCGCTGGCGGTGACGCGCTCGCCGGCCGCGCGGTACTGGCGCGCGAGCTCCAGTCCGATGCCCCGACCGGCGCCGACGATGAGGACGTTCATGCGCGGATTGTGCGGCCGGCGCTGCATCGTGGGCGCGCAGCGCGCCGGGGTGCGGGCGGGCGCTGTCGGCGGCCCGCCACGAACGGGCCAGGCCCAGGCGTGTCGGGCATCACGCCCCCGCGTGGGGGCCGTGCGGCCGACGACCCCGGGTGCCACGGTCGCTGGCGGCACGGCTATGCTGCGGCCCGAAGGCGGCGGCAGACGATGTTCGAGACTTGGTGGTGGTGGTTGCCCGGGGTGGCGGTCGTGCTGTGGTGGCTGGCCGGCCGCCCCGGTTGGCCGCGGCGCGCACGGGGGCGTCCGACGTCGCCGCCGCGGCGCGGGACGGGCCCGCACCAAGAGCGCGGGGACGGTCAGGCGAGGGCACCGGAGTCGGCCCCGGCAATCGTGCAGGTACCGGCCGACGCAGATGTTGAAAGGGCCGCGGCGGCGGCGGCCGAGGCCGCGCTGCAGGAGGCCCAGCAGAGCGCGCGGCGCGTGCTGGCCGAGCGGCAGGCGGCCGAACGCGAGGCCGTGGCGCGCGCCGCCGCCGAGCGCACGGCCGCCGCGCGGGCCCAGGCCGAGCGTCGCGCCGCCGAGGCCGCAGCGCGCGCCGAGGCGCAGCGCGTGGCGGCGCAGGCCCGTCAACGTGCGGCGGAACGGCAGGCCGAGGCGGCGCGCACCGAGGCGCTGCGGCGCGAATCGGCGCGATTGGTCGAGGAACGCGCTGCGCGCGCGCAGCGTGAGGCCGCGGCTGCGGCCGAGGCCGAGGCGGCGGCGAAAAGGGCCGCAGCGGTTCGCGACGCAGGCGTGGCGCAGGCGCCCGCTGCCGTGCAAGGGTCGCCGCGGCTGGTGATGGTGGCCGACGACTCCAAGGTGGTGCGGGTGAAGACGAGCCGGCTGCTGGCCGCGCATGGCTTTCGCGTCGCGCTGGCGGAGGATGGCGCGCAGGCGCTGGCAATGATCGGGCAGGAGCGGCCGCAGGTGCTCGTCACCGACGTCGAAATGCCGCAGCTCGACGGCCTGGAGCTGACGCGCAGGCTGCGCGCCGATCCGCGAACGGCCGAGTTGCCGGTCATCATGATCACCTCCGCCGACGATCGGCTCGTCGCCACGGCGCGGGACGTTGGCGTCACTTTGCTGATGGGCAAGCCCTACGGCGAGCAGGACTTCGTGACGCAGGTCGCGCGGCTGGCGGGCGTCACGCTGGACGCCTGAGGGCGGCGCGCCGCCCCGGGCGCGGCGGTGACGGGCCCGCTGCCGCTGCGAGGCTCAGGTCAGAATGATCGCCATGCCTGCAGCCACGGCCCTGCCGAGCGATATCGTCTGGCCGCCCCGGGAACGGGACGCGGCGCAGCCGCGGCCGTCGCTGCTGCAATGCCTGCTGCTGGCCGGCCTGCTGCACGCGCTGCTCGTGGCGCTGGTGGGCACGGCGCCGGGGCTCGGGCTGCAGATCGGCGAGCCTTCCTGGGGGGCGATTCGCATCCGGCTCGGCGGCAGCAGCGGTCCCGGCGAAAGCGGTTGGGCCGAGCGCCCGCCGCCGGCCCTCGTTGTGCCCGGGCGGGCGCCCGAGGCCCGCTACGGCGGGGCGGCGCCGCAGGCGCGACCGCGGCCGGCGCCCGAACCGGGCGCGGCGGAGATCGGGGAGCGTCTGCCGCGCCCGACGCCCGAGCCCACGCCGCTCGCGCCGCCGCCGGCACGTGCCATGCCCGAGACCCGCAGCACGGCGGCCAGGCCGCCGACGCTGGCGGCGCCCGCCGCGGTGGCGGTCCCTGCGCCCGTGCCGTCGACCGTGCCCGAGCCCTTGCCTCTGCCGGCGGCCCCCGAGCCGCCGCCCCGGCCGGCTTCGCCGACGGCGGCCCCTTCGACCGCGCCGCGTCTGGCGGCGACGCCGACGGTGGAGGCGCCGGCCCTGAGGCGGCCGCAGGAGGCAAGCCCCGACATCGCCGCGCCGCTTCCGCAGGCCGGGACCGCGTCTGCGCTGCTGACCACGGCGCTGCGGCCGGAGACGGTATCCCCAGGCCCGCTGGCCGTGCCGCCGAGCGCGACGCCGCTGACCCCGTCCCCGCCGGTGCCGCCCGCGAAGCCGCCCGCGCGCGCCGCGCAGGTTCTGCCTGCGCCGGCACCGTCGCTGGCCCCGGTCGATGCGCAGACCCTGCCCGCGGCGGTGCTGGCCCCTGCAGCGTCGCCGTCGCTGGGTGGCGGTTCGGTCCTGAGCGGATTGCCTGGCGCCGGCGTGGACACGGCAGCGCCCTCGGGCGCGCGGTCGGCGAAGGGCGTTGCGCCGACGCTGCCGCCGCCCGATCCGCGTCCGCGCCTGAACCTGGAATTGCCGCCGACGCGCCCACCGGCGCCGGACCTCGCGGCGCCGCGCCTGCTCAACCTCATGCCGCCGCCGCCGGCACGCAGGCCGTCGCTGGCCGAGGGCATCGAGCAGGCCGCCAGGCCCGACTGCCGCCAGGCCTACCGCGGCGCGGGCGTGCTGGCCGTGATTCCGCTGGTGGTCGATGCGCTGCGGGACCGGGGCTGCAGCTGGTAGCTGCGCGGCCGCGCGGCCGCGCGCGGGCTGACGCGCTCAGCCCAGGCCGCGGCGCTCGGCCATCTCGTGGCCGATGGCCTTCATCGTCGCTTCGTCGAGCACGGCACGCGCCGCGGGGAAGGCGATCGCCTCTTCGGAGGCGATGTGCGCGCGGTAGAGCGTCGCGAACTTGGCCCAGCCGACGAACTCGGCCGGACCGGCGGCGATCCAGCTGCCCGCGGCAACCTCGGCCAGGCCGCGCCGCAGTTCGATCCAGAGCCGGTGCAGCTCGTGGTGCTCCTGCTCGATCTGGGCCGCGAAGGCCTCGTCGCCGGCGGCGCGCAGCAGCGGCAGGATATGCCGCTCCTCGTCCTCGTGGTGCATCGGCGCAGAGAGGTCGAAGTAGCGCATGACGTCGCGCGCGACCTGCGCCGCCTGCGCGTCGCAGCCATGCACGGGCAGCCGCGCCGCCAGCCGCTCCATCTGGATCAGCGAGCGTCGCACGCGGCCGTGACAGGCCTCGAGCATCTCGAAGGGCTCGTCGAAACGGCCGGGCGTGGGCTGTGGCGGCGGCAAGAAGGCGTTCATCGGGGCGCGGCTGGTTTGCGGACCGGGCCTCGTCTACCAGCGGCCCCGCAGCGTCAGCCGCCAGGTACGCGGCACTTCGGCGTGCAGGAACAGCGGCGACTCGTCCGCCAGATTGACGTTGCCCAGGTTGATCACCCCCAGGCCCAGCTCGAGACCGTGGGGCAGCGCGACGCTGGCGTGCGCCGACATCATCGTGATGCTCGGCACCGGCTGCGCGGGCTCACCGGCCACCGGCGCGGCAAGGATCAGGCCTTTCGAGCGCTCGACGCTGCCGCCGGCGCTCCAGGGGCCGGAGGCCCAGCCCGCGCGCAGCCCGAACTGATGGCGCGGACGCCGCTCCAGACGCTGGCCGCTGCCGTCGGTGGCATCCAGCCACTGCCAGCTTGCCGCCAGCGTCCAGGCGCGCGTGGGCTTCCAGGTGGCGCCGGACTCGAGGCCCTGCAGCGTGGCCTTGTCGGTGTTCTCGAAGGTATAGAGCGCGCGGCCGGCGAGCATGCCGATGGGGCGCGTGACGATGAGGTCGGTGACGCGGTTGTGGAACAGCATCGCCTGCACGCCCAACTGCGGCGAACTCCAGCCCACACCGATCTCGACGGCGTCGTTGCTCTCCGGGCGCAGTGCGGCGTTGCCCCGGAACGTGAACGGACCTTCGTCCTCGAGGTAGTCGGCCGAGTTCTGCTTGAGCGTGGGCGCCTTGAAGCCGTGGCCGTAGCCGCCCTTGACGGTCCAGCCCGGCGCCGCCTTCCACACCAGGTAGGCGCGCGGGCTCCATTCGTGGCCGAAGCGGCTGTGGTGGTCGTAGCGCAGGCCGCCGGTCAGGGTCACCGTCGGGGCCAGCCGCGCCTCATGCTCCAGGTAGAGCGCGCGATTGTCGGCGCGCCCGTGTCCTCCGGCCAGGCCGACGTTCTCGACCTCCTCGCGCCGCAGCTCGAAACCCGCGGAACTCAACTGCCCTGCCGCCGGCACGATGGAGAACTGGCCCTCGCCGACGCGGTCGTCCAGCGCCTGCGGCCGCAGCGAGGCGACGCCGTTGCTGCGCGTGTTGCCGGTCTGCAGCGTGCTGCGGTAGATGCGCAGCGAGGCGCGCGCATCGAGCGCACCGCCGAGTGCGCCCGTCCAGCCCAGCGAGCTGTGCTCGCGATCGACCGGCGTGATGCTTGCGTAGTAGCGCTTGCGGCCGCTCTTCTCGCGCAGGTCGGCCCAGCGCGTCTCCTCGCCGAAGCGATGCTCGGCCACCAACTCGTGACCGGGCGCGGGGTCCCAGACCAGGCGCACCGCGGCGTCGCTCTTCTCCTGCCCTTCGAGGTCGGAGATGCGCGCGTCCTCTTGGTTGGCGATCGCCTGGCGCCGACGCTGCGAGACGCTGACGCCCAGTCGAAAGTCCGCCCCCAGCGGACCGTCGGCATGCAGCGACGCGCGGTGGCCGTTGCCACCGAGGTCGCCCTCGGCGACGCTGCCCTCGACCATCGCGCCCAGGCTCCAGCGCTCGCGGCCCGGACTGCGCGTGATGATGTTGACGACGCCGCCCAGCGCCTCGGCGCCGTAGAGCACGGACATCGGGCCGCGGATGACCTCGATGCGCTCGATGTCGTCGACGGCGATCCAGTCGTACTGGAAATCGCTGTGGGCGACGAAGCTGTCGCTGGCACCGATGCGCTTGCCGTCCACCAGCATCAGCGTGTGCCGCGCGTCCATGCCGCGCAGGTTGAGGGTGCGGCGGCCGCTCACCGTGCGGCCCTGGATCGAGATGCCGGTTTCGCCGCGGACGGCCTCGAAGATGTTGTCGGCGCCACGCACCTCGATGTCGGCGCGCGTGATGACGTCGATCGCGGCCGGGGCATCGATCTGCGGCATGGCATGGCGCGTGGCCGAGACGACGATGGTCTGTCCTTGCGGCGCCGACTGTGCCGCCGCGGTCGCCGCCAGCGTCAAGGGCACCAACAGGGACAGGGCGCGACGCGCAAGCATGGGACGGTTTCGGCACTCGGTCGTGGGCATGACGAAAGCATGATCGCGGACACCCCGTGCAGCCTTGACCTGGGTTTGGTTTTTCCCCACCCAAAGACCCCTTTGGGTGCAAGGCTTGAACCAGTTCAAGGACTCGCGCGCCCGTCGGGCTCAGGATTAACCCCAGGTGTGAACCAGGTCCGACGGACCAACGAAGGAGAGAACGTGAAGCTTCCGAAGCTCAATATCGCGACCGCCGGCATGCTGATGCTGGTGTCGGCCGCCGCGCTGACGGTGCAGGCCCAGGACAAGAAGGAGAATGTCCCGGGGATGTCCGAGTCCGAGGTGATGTACCAGGCCGGTTCATCGCCGCTGGCGGACGTGCCGATGTACCAGAGCACGAACCCCAAGGCGCCGAAGATGACGCAGGAGGAGTTCGACCGCGCGCGCCAGATCTATTTCGAGCGCTGCGCCGGCTGCCACGGCGTGCTGCGCAAGGGTGCCACCGGCAAGCCGCTGACGCCCGACATCACGCTGGGCCGGGGCACCGACTACCTGAAGGTCTTCATCGCCTACGGCTCGCCCGCGGGCATGCCCAACTGGCAGACCTCCGGCGAGATGGATGAGAAGACCGTCGACATGATGGCGCGCTACATCCAGCAGGATCCGCCGGTGCCGCCCGAGTACAGCCTGGCCGACATGAAGAAGACCTGGAAGGTCATCGTGCCGCCCGAGCTGCGCCCGAAGAAGAAGATGAACAGCTACAACATCGAGAACATCTTCTCGACGACCCTGCGCGACACCGGCGAGATCGCGCTCATCGACGGCGATACCAAGAAGATCATCAGCGTCATCAAGACCGGCTACGCGGTGCACATCAGCCGCATGTCGGCGTCGGGCCGCTACCTGTTCGTGATCGGTCGCGACGCCAAGGTCAACATGATCGACCTGTGGATGGAGAAGCCCGACAACGTCGCCGAGATCCGCGTCGGTCTCGAGGCGCGCTCGGTCGAGACCTCCAAGGCCAAGGGCTACCAGGACAAGCTGGCGATCGCCGGTACCTACTGGCCACCGCAGTTCACGATCATGAAGGGCGACACGCTCGAGCCGCTGAAGATCGTCGCCACGCGCGGCATGGTCGTGGGCACGCAGGAGTACCACCCCGAGCCTCGCGTGGCCTCGATCCTGGGCTCGCACTACAAGCCCGAGTTCATCGTCAACGTGAAGGAGACCGGCAAGACGCTGCTGGTCGACTACAGCGACCTCGACGCGCTGAAGATGACCGAGATCGGCTCGGCGCCGTTCCTGCACGACGGCGGCCTCGATGCGTCCAAGCGCTACTTCATGGTGGCGGCCAACAACAGCAACAAGATCGCCGCCATCGACACCAAGGACGGCAAGCTCGCTGGCCTGACCGAGGTCGGCAAGATCCCGCACCCGGGTCGCGGCGCCAACTTCGTGCACCCGAAGTTCGGTCCCGTCTGGGCCACCGGCCACCTCGGCGACGAGACGATCTCGCTGATCGGCACCGACCCGAAGAAGTACAAGCAGTACGCCTTCAAGCAGGTCGCGCAGTTGAAGGGCCAGGGCGGGGGCAACCTGTTCATCAAGACGCACCCGAAGTCGACCAACCTGTACACCGACACGACGCTCAACCCCGATCCCAAGCTGTCGCAATCGGTGGCGGTGTTCGACATCAGAAACCTCGACAAGGGCTTCACCGTGCTGCCCATCGGCGAGTGGGCCGGCCTGAAGGACGACGGCGCCAAGCGCGTCGTGCAGCCCGAGTACAACAAGGCCGGTGACGAGGTGTGGTTCGCGGTGTGGAGCGCCAAGAACAAGGAAAGCGCGCTGGTGGTCGTCGACGACAAGACGCTCAAGCTCAAGGCGGTGATCAAGGATCCGCGCCTGATCACGCCGACGGGCCACTTCAACGTCTACAACACGCAGCACGACGTCTACTGATCGATCCGTCAGCGGACGCCGATCCCGCGCGGCAGGCTCACGCTGCCGGCTGCACGGGATCCCGCACGGGGGCCGGCGCGAATCGCGTGCCGGCCCCCGTGCCCTTTCGGGCCAAGGAGCATGAGGCGATGAGTCCAGGCAGGCGCGCCCTGCTCGCGCGTTGGGTGGCGGCCGGCGCGCTGGCGTCGACGGCCGCGAGCGCCGCTGCGCCAACGGCTGTCGACACGCCGGTGGGCGCGGCGGCGTCCGTGGCCGCAGCGCCGGCCCCGATCGTTTCCGCCGACGGCCGCTGGCGGCTTTCGGTCGAGGGCGACCAGGTGGTCGTGCAGGCGGTCGGCGAGGGCACGCGTCGGCAGCATCGCGCCGTCTCGCTGGATGGGCGCGAGCGGGGCCGGGCGAGCGCGCTGCGGGCGCTGCCGGCGCGGCGCAGCTTCGCCCTCGCTTTCGAGGGGCTGCCCGAGCTGTGGGAGATCCCGCTCGACGTCGACGCGGAACCGATCTTCGACGGCTACGTGCACGACTACCGCATGGGCGAGGGCATTGCCAGGCCCGGCTTCCTCGGCGTGCGGCGCGTGCGGCTGCAGGAGCCGCTCGCCGCGTTTGCCGCCGATGCCAGCGGGGCCTACGTGCTCGGCCGCGTCGCCGACGGGGCGGTCGGGCACGGGGCGGCGGCACCTCCACGCGCGCGACTGGTGCTCGTCCATCTGGACGTGCGACGCCCGATCGCGCGTTTCGCGCTCGAGGCCGACCCCGATCTCGGGGCGGCGCAGACACTGCAGGAGGAGGGCCGCAGCCTGCTCGTCGTCCCCGACCGGCGCGGCGGCCCGCCCTTGCGTCTGGATCTGCGTGCAGCCCGGCTGCTGCCGCGCCGGCGCCCGCGGCGCGACCGGGGCCCCGCCTCGCTCAGCGCGGCTGGTAGGTCGAGAGCCGGAGCACGTCGAGAATGTGCACTTCGCGCCTGTCGATGCGCACCAGGCCCGCGGCCTCCAATTCGTGCAGCACGCGCGAGAAGTACTCGGGGGTGAGCGACAGCCGCGAGGCGATCGTTGCCTTGCTCACCGGCAGCGAGACCGTCAGAACCTCGCCGCTGACGCAGTCCTCCGCGACCTGGTCGCGCAGCAGGTAGCCGATGACCCGCTGGATGCCGCTGTGCAGCGCGTAGCTCTCGACGTCGTGGATCAAGCCGTGCATCCGGCGCGAGATGCCGGCCAGCATGCGCATGGCGAAGCGAGGCTCGCGCTCGATCTCGCCGACCACGGTGGCCTTGCCGATCGACAGCACGAGCGAGTCGGCCAGCGCCTGGGCGTTGAGGATGTAGGGCCGCCCGGTGAACATCAGCGCCTCGGCGAAGCTCTGCCCCGGGCCGACGATCTCGATCACCTTCTCCGCGCCGGCCGGCGAGACGACGTAGAGCTTGACCTGGCCGGTGACCGCGACGTGAAAGGCGTTGCAGGGTTCACCGACGCGAAAGACCATCTCCCCGCGCGCGAAGCGGTGCAGCGTGCAGCCCTGCGCGAGGCGGTCGAGTTCGAGCGCGTCCATCTCCTGGAACAGCGGCTGCATCGACAGGTATCGAGGCAGGTTGAAGCCGCTGACGGGGCGGACCGGTTCTTGCATGAGGTGGCGGCTCCTGCGCGGACGGCGCCCGCGGCGGCGGTGGACTCCGGGCGGCTTCCCGAGACACTCGACGGCCGATGCTCGTCGGCACCGGGCCTTGTTGCTTGAGATGAATCAAGCGTCGAATGATAGGCCAAGCTCAACGGCGGGGATCGGCCCCGGGCGCCGCCGCGATGCCGGGCTGTGCGCCCGGCGCGACGGCCTGGGCTGCGGCTTCGGCGTCCAGCGCCGTCTGCACCGCACGGTAGAAGGCTTCGCGGGCCGGGCTGGCCACCGGGTCGCGCGCGCCGCCGCCCCAGTCGGCGTTGGAGACGATCACCAGGCGCCGCTGCGGATCGATGAAGATGCCCTGGCCGAAGATGCCGCGCGCGGCGAAGCTGCCGTCGTCGTAGGTCCACCACTGGTAGCCGTAGCCGCGGCCGGGGGTGCCGATGTCGGCCTGCTTGTGCGTGGCCGCCTCGAGCCAGCCCGCGGGCACGATGCGGCGGCCGCCCAGCGTCGCGCCTTCGAGGATGAACTGTCCGAAGCGCGCGTAGTCGCGCGCACCGGCCTGGATGCAGCAGCCGCTGATCTCCTGCCCGGTCTTGCTCAGCAGCCAGGTCGCCTGCTGTTCGACCCCCAGGTGCCGCCAGATCTTCTCCTGCAGGTACTGCGCCAGCGGCCGGCCGGTCGCCCGCGCGACGAGGATGCCGATGAGGTTGGTCTCGCCGGTGCTGTAGTGCCAGCGCGACCCGGGTGGCGCGGCGCGCGGCAGCCGGCGCATGTAGCTCACCAGGGCATCGACGCCGGGCTCGGGCTCGTGGTTGTTGAAGCGCGCGACGTCCGAGGCCGGATCGGCGTAGTCCTCGTTCCACTGCACGCCCGAAGTCATCGTCAAGAGCTGGCGCACGCTGACCTCGTCGTAGGCCGAGCCCTTCATGTCGGTGATGTACGCGCTCACCTTGTCGTCCATGCTGCGGATGTGCCCGTCGGCCAAGGCGGCGCCGACCAGGGTCGACGTGAAGGACTTGGCGACCGAGAAGCTGGTCCAGCGGCCCTGGGCGTCGAAGTCCAGCCCGTAGCGCTCGAGGCGCAGGCGACCCTCGTGCAGCACGAGCAGCGCCGCGCTGCGCTGTCCCGCCATGTAGGCGTCGACGTCCAGCGGCAGGGCCAGCGGCGGCCCCGGCGGCAGCGGGCGCACGGCGGCGCCGGGCTGCATGACGTGCGAGCGCGCCAGCAGCGGGATGCGGTCGAGCGCGCGGAAGGCGGCGTCGCGCTGCGGCGTACTCCAGAACAGCAGGTCGCGATTGGTCGGCAGCGTCGCCAGCAGCCCGCGCGTCTCCTTGTCGAGGCTGAACCAGAAGGCGGCGGCGGCGACCGCGAGCGTGGCGGCGACGCCCAGAGCGATGCGGCGCGGCTTCATCGGGCGTTCCCCGGCGGGAACGCCGCGGCTTGCATGGAGCCCTGCGGGCCGGTGGCTTCTTCGTTCATGCGCCGAGTGTGCCGGATTCGCCGGCCGTCGCCGAGCGGTTAGTCTTGCGCCGCATGCAAGTCTCCCCGTCCCTGTACGACCTCACCCCGGCGGCGCAGCTGATGCTCGTCGGCGCCGTCGTCGCCCTGCTGCCGCTGGCCTGGATCCTCGTGCGCCACCGCGGCGGTGCAGGCGGCGAGCGCTGGCAGATGCTGGCGCGGCTGCTGCTCTTCCTGACCTTCGACCTCGTGCTCTTTGGTGCCTTCACGAGACTCACCGACTCGGGTCTGGGCTGCCCCGACTGGCCCGGCTGCTACGGCAACGCGAGCCCGCTGGGCGCACGCCACGAGATCCTTGCCGCGGAGACGGCGATGCCCAGCGGCCCGGTGACGCACGGCAAGGCCTGGATCGAGATGATCCACCGCTACGCGGCGACGTCGATCGGCGCGCTCATCACCTTCATGATGATCGCTGCCTGGTGGCAGCGTCGACGCGACCCGCACTCGGCGCTGTCGCCGGCCTGGGCGAGCGCGGTCTTCGTGTGGGTCTGTGTGCAGGGCGCCTTTGGCGCCCTGACGGTGACGCTCAAGCTCTACCCCGCGATCGTCACCCTGCACCTGCTGGGCGGCTACCTCGGCCTGGTACTGATCACGGTGCTGGCGCGCGATCGCCGCCAGCCGGCGATTGCGGTCTCCACGGGCTTGCGCAGCGCGGCCTGGGCGATGCTGGCGCTGCTGTTCCTGCAGTCCGCACTCGGCGGCTGGGTCAGCACCAACTACGCCGTGCTGGCGTGCAGCGAGTTCCCGCGCTGCCAGGGCTCGTGGTGGCCGCCGATGGACTTCAGGCACGGCTTCACCGTGCTGCGCGACCTCGGGGCGACGGCCGCGGGCGATCTGCTGCCCTTTGCGGCCCTGACCGCGATCCACTACGTGCATCGGCTGGGGGCCTACCTCGTGCTGGCCTGCATGCTGGTGCTGGCCTGGGCGCTGCGCCGCAGCGACGAGCCGACGCTGCGTGGCTACGGCCTGGCGCTGGCGGCGCTGGCGGCGTGGCAGCTGGCCAGCGGGCTCTCCAACGTCGTGCTCGGCTGGCCGATCCTTGCTGCGCTTTCGCATACCGGCGGTGCCGGTGCGGCGATCGTCTGCGTCACCGCCCTGCTCACGCGCACCCGGGGCGAGCGGGGCGCGGGCGCAAGCGTCGCGTTCAGGCCAGGCGCAGCAGCAGGGCCAGCAGCAGCGCCGCGCTGAGGTTGTGCACGAGCACCTGCGCCAGCGGCCAGCCGGACGCTGGCAGCAGGCCGCCAACGAGCAGCTGCGCGACCAGCAACGCGGCAAGCACCGCGGCCCCGCCACGCCGCCGCACCCGCCACAGCACGAGCGCCAGCGCCCCGATCAACGGCAGCAGGGCCAGCGCTGCACTGCGATGCAGCAGCTGCAGCCAGGCGCCGCGTGCGGCCGCGGTCGCGGTCGCGGCCTGCGGCAGGCTGCCGTTGCTCCAGGGGTCGAGCAGTCGCCAGCTCCAATCGAGCGCGGCTGCCTGCTGCAGGCATGAAGCGAATCCGTCGCACCCCCACGCCGTGCGCGTGGCGCTCAGCATCGCGCCGAGTGCGATCTGCGCCAGCAGCATGAGCAGCGACACGCGCGCCAGCGTCGCGAGCGCGCCGGCGGGCGCGGCCGCCGGCCAGGCCAGGCGCGTCGCCACGGCCAGCATGAGGAAGCCGCCCGTGAGGTTGCCGAGCACCACGGCGGGCAAGGTCGAGCCGCGCATCGTCACGCCCAGCGCTGCCAGCGCAAGCGTCAGCAGCAGCAGCACCATCGCGGCGCGGCCTTCGATCCGCAGACGCGGGCGCATCGTCAGCGTCGCGAGCACGAGCAGGATCACCAGCACCAGCACGACGGAGGCGACGATCCGATGCAGCAGCCGCGCCAGCGCAACGCCCGCCGCGGCGGGCGCGCCCGCGTCGGTGGGCGCGCCCTGCGCGAAGCACGTCGGCCAGGGTGCGCAGCCCAGGCCCGACTGCACCAGCCGCATGTACGCGCTGAGCACGATCGTCGCCACCATCAGCGCGGCCACGACCCAGGCGAGCGCGCGTACCGCGCGACGCCGACGTTCAAGAGAGGGATCTGCGGGCATCGTCGACGGCATCGGGCTGCGGGGCGCCGATGCTAGCCTGCGACATCACGGGGTTCGCCATGCGCGGCGGAGATCGCGGCTACAACAACGAGCCGCGGACGGCCATGCGGGGAAACGCGATGTTGCGCCCACGACGCCACGGGCGCGGCACAAGATATCGTTCGCGGACCCAAACGTCATTCCTTGATCTGGTTCATGTCCTACTGTCCCAGTAGGTCAAAGAATGCAACGCAGCGAGGAGGGCGCTCGGGCCCGCCTGCCCGTACGTACGACCGAAGGAGCGGCCATGTCCACACCCCATCACGACGATCCGAACGAACCCGTGCCCATGATGCAACAGCTGCTCGACAGCCCGTTCATCCTGCTCTTTCTGGGCGTGCTGATCCCGATGGTTGTCTACAACCTGTGGGGCGTCGTCGAGATCCTTCTTCTGCCCGTCACCAAATAAGCCAAAGCGCAGGAGCACGTCCAAATGAGCGCCATTCTTCCGCCCGCCGAACGGCTTTGGTACAAGCACCCGATCGACCGTATCGAGGGCACGTGGATCACGATCGCGGTGATCTGGTGTCTGATCCTCTTCTTCATGATGGTCGGCTGGCACATCTGGGGCACCCAGAACCTGTCCACCGAGACCTACCGCACCCGCCCCGACCAGTTCATGGTGAAGGTGCAGGACATGGTCGACAAGTACACCGTGCGCAAGGAGACCGAGGAGGAGATCCCGGTCGTCGCGCCGCCCGCGGGCTCGGACGTCTACCTGCTCGGTCGCCTCTGGAACTTCTATCCCATCCTCGAGCTGGAGAAGGGCAAGACCTACCGCCTGCACCTGACGGCGATGGACTACAACCACGGCTTCTCGCTGCAGCCGGCGAACATCAACATCCAGTTGGTGCCGGGCTTCGAGCACGTGATCACCGTGACGCCCAACCAATCGGGGACGTACGGACTCGTCTGCAACGAGTTCTGCGGCATCGGCCACCACCGCATGGTCAGCCGCCTGTACGTGAAGTGAGGAGAACAAGATGAGTGCTTCAACCACCTACCGTACCTGCCCGCGCTCGGGCCTGCAGTTCGAGGCCCAGGCGGAAAAGCTGATCAAGGCGCACGCCTTCGTCGCCGTCGTCTGGCTGGCCATCGGCGGCATCCTGGCCATCGGCGTCGTGCTCACGCGCTGGCCGGCGATCCGCTGGCTCGAGGCCGACACCTTCTACATGGTGCTCACGGCCCACGGCCTCGACATGCTGATCTTCTGGATCATCTTCTTCGAGATCGCGGTGCTGCACTTCTGCTCGTCGACCTTGCTCAGATGTCGCATCGCGACGCCCAAGATCGCCTGGCTCGGCTTCGTGCTCATGGTCGTCGGCTCGATCATGAACAACGTCGCGGTCTTCCGCGGTGCGTCCAGCGTCATGATGACCAGCTACGTGCCGATGATGGCCGAGCCGATGTTCTATCTGGGCATCATCCTGTTCGCCGTCGGCGCGCTCATCGGCTGCTTTGTCTTCTTCGGCACGCTCGTCGTCGCCAAGCGCGAGAAGACCTACGAGGGCTCGGTTCCGCTCGTCACCTTCGGCGCGCTGACCGCGGCGATCATCGCCGTCTTCACGCTGCTCTCGGGCGCCATCATCATCATCCCGGCCTGGCTGATGTCGCTGGGCCTGATGAACGTCGATCCGCTGATCTACCGCACCGTGTGGTGGGCGCTGGGTCACTCCTCGCAGCAGATCAACGTCGCCACGCACGTCTCGGTCTGGTACCTGGTGGCTGCGATCGCGCTCGGCGCCAAGCCGATGAGCGAGCGCGTCAGCCGCATGGCCTTCCTGCTCTACATCCTGTTCCTGCAACTGGCCAGCGCGCACCACCTGCTCGCCGACCCGGGCGTGGGCACGGCGTGGAAGGTCGTCAACACCAGCTACTTCATGTACGCCGCGGTGCTGGCCTCGATGCTGCACGGCCTGACGGTTCCGGGCGCAATGGAAGTCGCGCAGCGCCAGAAAGGCTACACCAAGGGCCTGTTCGAGTGGCTGCGCAAGGCGCCCTGGGGCAACCCGACCTTCGCCGGCGTGTTCATCTCGATCATCGGCTTCGGCTTCCTCGGCGGCATCACCGGCGTGATGATGGGCACCGAGCAGCTCAACCTGATCATCCACAACACGATCTACGTCCCCGGGCACTTCCACGCCACGGTGGTGGTGGGCACGACGCTGACCTTCATGGCGCTGACCTACTACCTCATCCCCGTGCTCTTCAAGCGCGAGATGATCGCGCCCAAGCTCGCGCTGTGGCAGATCTACCTGTTCGGCTTCTCGATGTACTTCTTCTGTCTCGTGATGATGGGTGCGGGCACCCTGGGCGTCTCGCGCCGCCACTGGGACATGGCCTTCGAGGGTGCGGCAATGGCCTACGAGTGGCCGGGCGCCGCCTACCTGATGATGGGCCTCGTGGGCATCGGCGGCCTGGCGGCGATCTTCGGCGGCATCGCCTTCGTCTACGTCACCGTCGGCTCGCTGCTGTGGGGCAGGAAGCTCGATGACGGCAAGCTCAGCGCCGTGACCACGCCGGTGCCGCGCGCCGCGCCGACCGTGGCCGCGCAGACCTACGGCTCGATGGGCTTCGCGGCACCGGGGACTTTCGCCCTGGCCATGGTGTTCCTGATCGCCTTCGTGCTCTACTACTTCATCAACTGGAAGTACCTCTCCACGCTGTGGGGCATGAGCTGAAGCGCGTCCTTGCCGCGAACCCGAGACGACCGACCTGGAGGAGGCGATGAATCGACCCGACCCGCTTGCCGCCCCCGCATTCGCCGCCGGCGCCGCAGACGCGGCGCAGCCGGCCGGGGCGCGCTGGCGGACGGTGCTGGGCGTGTTCAAGCTGCGCATCGGCGTGCTGATCATGCTCACTGCGATCGCGGGCCTGGCCATCGTGCCCGAGGGATCGGTAAGCGCGGCGCAGGCCGTCATCCTGGCGCTGTCGGTGCTGGTGGCGTCGGCCAGCGCCGGCGCCTTCAACCAGTACGTCGAGGCCGACAGCGACCGGCTGATGAAGCGCACCCGCGGGCGCGCCTTCGCCAGCGGGGCCTTGCCGCGCAGCGGCGGCTGGATGGCGATCATCGTCGGCCTGCTGGTCCTCGCGGTCGCTGCAGCGGCCTGGTGGGTGAACGTCGTCGCGGCCGTCTTCGTGCTGCTGGGGGCGCTGACCTACGCCATCGTCTACACGGTGGGCCTCAAGCGCCGCACGCCCTGGAACATCGTCATCGGTGGCCTGGCCGGAAGCTTTGCCGTGCTGGCCGGTGCCGCAGCGGTCGACCCCGCGATCGGTCCGCAGGCCCTGCTGCTGGCCCTGGTGCTGTTTCTCTGGACGCCGCCCCACTTCTGGAGCCTGGCCATCGCCAACGAGGACCAGTACGCCGCGGCCGGCGTGCCGATGCTGCCGGTCGTCGTGGGTCGCGCGCGAGCCGCGCGCATCGTGCACGCCAACGCGGTCGCGCTCGTCGCGGTGTCGCTGGCGCCGATGGCCTTCGGGGCGGGCTGGGCCTACGCCGTCGGCGCGGTGCTGGGGGGGGCGCATTTCCTGCGCAAGACGCACGTGCTGGCGCGTGATCCGAGGCGCGAGACGGCGATGTCGGCCTTCTTCGCCTCCATGGTCCAGCTCAGCGCCCTCATCGTCGGCGTGCTGCTCGATGCCACACTGCGCTGATGCGCCGAACCGCCGCCGTGCCGGCCTGACGCGCTTTCTCGGGGCTTCGCTGCTGGCGCTTGCCGCCGGCCTTGCGCCCGCTCAGGACACCCCGGGCGCCGCCCCGCGCCAGCCCGGCCAGGTGCCTTCGCTCGACGAGCACGAGGCGCTGCGCCTGTCTCAGGAGGCCATCGGGCGCGTGGTGCCCGAGATGGAGTTGCGGGACCGCAGCGGCAAGCTGGTACGCCTCTCCGACTACCGCGGCAAGCCGCTGCTCGTCAGCTTCATCTACACCGGCTGTTTCCAGATCTGCCCGGCGCAGACGCGTGAGCTCTACGAGGCGGTCCGCGGTCTGGATCGCATGCTCGGCGAGAGCCAGTTCAACGTCGTCAGCATCGGCTTCAATCAGCCCTTCGACTCGCCCGAGGCGATGCGTTCGTTCGCCGCGCAACACCGCATCGCGCACCGCAACTGGAATTTCCTCAGCCCGACGCGCCCGCAGGTGCCGGAGCTGACCCGCGCCTTCGGCTTCAGCTACGTCGCCACGCCCGCGGGATTCGACCACCTGCTGGGCGTCACCGTCGTCGACGCCAAGGGCCGCATCCACACCCAGGTGCTGGGCAACAAGCTGCGCGCCGACCAGCTCGGCGTGCCCTTGCGCGAATTGCTGCTGCGCCACGCGCCGCCGCCGCCCAACGCCTTCGCGGCCCTCGTCGAGCGCGTGCGCATCCTGTGCACCGTCTACGACGCCGAGACCGGCGAATACCGTTACGACACCAAGCTGATCCTGGTGATCGTCGGCGGTCTGCTGTTCTTCCTCACGGTTGGCGCCTACTTCCTGCTCGAATGGCATCGGCAACGCCGTCAGCGCCGCAGCGAGCGCCCGGCATGCAGCCTGCCTCCCGCGGTATCCGGCAGTACGGCCTGAGCGCATGGCAGGCGGTCGAGCTTCGGCTCGACAGCCTGCTCGGGAGGGGCAGCAACCCCCTGCGGCACCTGGGATCGATCGGCCTGCTGGCGTTCGGCCTGCTGGCGGCCAGCGGCACCATCCTGTTCGCCCTCTTCGACACCTCGGTCGAGGGCGCCTATCGCTCGATCGAAGGCCTGGCACGGGTGCCGCTCGGCCTGGGCCGGCTGCTGCGCGGCGTGCATCGCTATGCAGCCGATCTGCTGATGATCGTGCTGCTGCTGCACATCCTGCGCGAGTGGCTGCATGGCCACGAGCGCGGCGTACGCCGCTTTCACTGGCTCACCGGCGTGCCGCTGCTGGCCTTCGTCTTCGTCAGCGCCATCGGCGGCTTCTGGCTGATCTGGGACGAGCTCGCGCAGTATTCGGCCCTCTCCACCGCCGAGTGGCTGGACGCCTTGCCGCTGCTCGCGGCGCCACTGGCGCGCAACTTCCTCTCCGCAGCGGCGGTGGGCGATCGCCTCTTTTCGCTTTTCATCTTCGTGCACGTCGGCGTGCCGCTGCTGCTGCTGTTCGGGCTGTGGTTCCACATCCAGCGCCTGAGCCACGTCGCGGTGTTGCCGCCGCGGCCGCTGGTGCGCGGCCTGACGGCGACGCTTGCCCTGCTTGCCCTGCTGCGCCCGGTGACGAGCCACGCGCCGGCCGCGCTCGACCGCGTTCCCGCGTCGCTGCACCTGGACTGGCTGCTGCTGTGGCTGCATCCGCTGACCGACGCCACCTCCGCGGCCTTCACCTGGGCGCTGGTGCTGGGTGCGATGCTGCTGCTCTTCGCGCTGCCCTTCCTGCCGCAGCCGCAGCGCGCGGCGACCGCGCTCGTCGATCCGGACAACTGCAACGGCTGCAGGCGCTGCTTCGTCGACTGCCCCTACGCCGCGGTGACGATGGTCGCGCACCCGAACCAGCGTCCCGGACGCCAGCTTGCCGTGGTCGACCCGGACCTGTGCGTGGGCTGCGGCATCTGCGCCGGCGCCTGCCCGTCGTCGACGCCGTTTCGGCGCGGCGAGCATCTGCGCACCGGCATCGACATGCCGCAGTTGCCCGTCGATGCGCTGCGCGAGCACCTGCGTGAGGCGCTCGAGACGCACCCTGCGGAGCGGCCGCTGGTCGTCTTCGGCTGCGACCACGGCGCCGACCTCGATGCGCTGCAGGGCGACGATCTGTGCCGCCTGCGCCTGCTGTGCGCGGGTCAGCTTCCGCCGTCCTTCGTCGAGTACGCGCTGCGTGACGGCGCGGCCGGCGTGGTCATCGCCCCCTGCGCCCTCGACGGCTGCGAGTTCCGCCTCGGCGGGCGCTGGACCGCCGAACGCCTGGCCGCGGCGCGCGAGCCGCACCTGCGCGCCCACGTGCGGCCCGAGCGCGTCGCGCTCGTCTTCGCCGGCGCCGGGGAGGAATCCCAGGTCGCGAGTACGGTAGAAACCCTGCGCCGACGGGTGCAGTCCATGACAATCGAGCCCGATGAAACCGACCAACGCATCCATCGTGTCTAAGACGCGCCCCGCAGCGCCCACCGGCCCCGCGCGCTGGGTCGGCCAGTTCGTGCTCTACGGGGCGTTTGCGCTGGCCGTTGGCGTCTTCTCGCAGTGGCCGCTGTACCACCCGATGGGTGCCGACCAGGCACAGATCAAGGTCAGCATCAGCCGCGTCGGCAAGCCGGTGGGCGAATGCCGCAAGCGCAGCGCGGAAGAGCTGGCGAAGATGCCGCCCAACATGCGCGCGCCGATGGACTGCCCGCGCGAGCGCGCGCCGCTGTCGGTCGATGTCGAACTCGACGGCAGCAGCGTCCTCAGCCGCGTCGTGGCGCCCACCGGACTCTCCAAGGACGGCGCCTCCTCGATCTACGAGCGCCTGGTCGTGCCGGCCGGCGAGCACCGCCTGCGCGTGCGGCTCAACGACGATGTCCGCCCGGGCGCCCAGACGCATGAACGCGAGGCCACGGTCAAGCTCGCCGCCGGGCAGGTGCTGGTGATCGACTTCGACGCCGAGAAGGGCGGCATCACGCTGCAATGAACTCCGAATCGCTTTCGCTGCACGACCGCATCCGCCGCGGCGCGCCCGGACGCCCGCTCACGGCCTCGACGCCCGCGGCCTACCGGCTGCCGGCGGTCGACGCCGGACGGCGCCACCTCGCGCGCGCCTGGCTCGCGCTGGCGCTTGCCGCGCTGGTCGGCTCGGGCCTGTTCTCGGTGCTGCTCGTGCTGGCGCGCACGCCTGGCGTCAACGCCTGGCTGCCCGCGGGCGACTTCTTCCGCGTTGCCCTGGTGGTGCACGTCGACCTCTCGGTGCTGGTCTGGTTCGTGGCCATCGCCGGCCTGCTGTGGAGCCTGAACCTGCGCTCGATGTCTGACGCGGGCCTGCGCGTCGCGTACGCCTCGCTCGTGCTCTGCGGCCTCGGTGCGCTGGGCATGGCGCTCGCGGCATTCATCGACCCCGGCGAGGCGGTGATGGCCAACTACATCCCGATGCTCGACAGCAACGGCTTTCGCGCTGCGCTGTGGCTCTTCGCCGCGGGGGCGCTGCTGCTCGTGCTGCTGGCGCTGACGCGGGCCGAGAAGGTCGGCATCGCCGTCGACGGCACCGGCGCGCTGCGCTTTGGCCTGCACGCCAGCGCCGTGGCGGCGGGCGTGGCGCTGGTGGCCTTCGCGTGGTCGCTGGCCGTGGTGCCGATGGATCTGCCGTCCAAGGCCTACTACGAGATCCTCTACTGGGGCGGCGGCCACGCGCTGCAGTTCACCTGGACCCTTCTCATGCTGGTTTCCTGGCTGGCACTGGCCCACGCCTGCGGCGCCCGCGTGCCGCTGAGCGCGCGCGTGGTGCTGCTGCTGTTCGCGATTGCGCTGGTGAGCGTGTTCGTCACGCCGCTGGCCTACCTGATGCACGATGTGAGCTCGGTCGAACACCGTGATCTGCACACCTGGGCGATGCGCCTGGGCGGCGGCCTGGCGATCGCACCGCTGGCGCTGGCCGTGCTGGTGGCGCTGCTGCCGCAGCGCCGGCTGGACCCGGTGCAGCGCCCGCTGCGTGCGGCGCTGCTGGCGTCGATGCTGCTGTTCGTCGCCGGCGGCCTGATCGGCATGACGATCCACGGCAGCAACGTCAAGATCCCGGCGCACTACCACGGCTGCATCGTCGGCGTCACGCTGGCGCTGATGGGCGTGGTCTACCGGCTGCTGCCCGAGCTCGGCTACGGTGCCCCGGCGGGGCGCCTGGCGACGCTGCAGCCCTGGCTCTACGGCCTCGGGCAACTGCTGCACATCATCGGCCTGGTGTGGTCCGGCGGCTACGGCGTGCAGCGCAAGGTGGCCGGGTCCGAGCAGGTGCTGCGCAGCACCGGCGAAGTCGCCGGCATGGGCTTGATGGGCCTGGGCGGCCTGCTGGCGATCGTCGGCGGCCTGCTCTTCGCCGTCGTCGTGCTGCGCGCGATGCGGGCGCCCCGGGACGGACGCGACAAGGACGACGCCGGGCGCGCCGTGGGCACCGAGGGGGCGCGATGAGCGAACTGCTGCAGCGGCTGATCCGCCGCATCTTCATGGCGGCCGAGGCGGTGTTCAACCGCGCCTTCGGCGATCGCATGAACCCGCTCTACCACCTCGGGCCGATCACCTTCTTCCTGTTCTGGGTCGTCAGCGCCACGGGCCTCGTGCTCTACGCCTTCTTCGATACCAGTGTCAGCGGCGCCTACCGCTCGGTCGAGGCGATCACGCACGGCGGCTTCGGCCTGGGCAGCATCCTGCGCGCGGTGCACCGCTACGCGTCGGACGCGATGGTGCTGACGATGCTCGTGCACATGTTGCGCTACTTCGCCTTCGACCGGCTGCGCGGCTTTCGCTGGGTGTCCTGGGTCACCGGCGTGGTGCTGCTGTGGCTGGTCTACATCGCCGGCATCAACGGCTTCATGCTGCCCTGGGACCGGCTGGCGCAGTTCGTGACCCAGGCGAGCTTCGAGTGGCTGGACTGGCTGCCGGGCTTCGACGGCCGGCTGATCCGCAACTTCATCCTGCCCGAGCACGTCAGCGACCGCCTGTTCTCGCTGCTCGTCTTCATCCATATCGGCGTGCCGCTTGTGACGCTGCTGCTGATGTGGGTGCACGTGCAGCGCGTGCCCAAGGCCACGACCCAGCCGCCGCGCCCGATCGCGCTGGCCATGGGCATCATGCTGGTCGTGCTGGCGCTGGCGCTTCCGGTGGCCAGCCAGGGCCCGGCGGAACTGCACTCGGCCTCGTCGACGCTGTCGCTGGACTGGTTCCTGCTGCCACTGTTCCCGTTCATCCAGTCCGGGCCGCTGGGCGTGGTGTGGGCGGTGGTGATCGGCGGCACGCTCGTGCTGATGCTCATGCCCTGGCTGCCGCCCAAGCGCAACGGGCACACGATGCGCCAGGTGGCGATGCATCCCGGACCGGCGCGCGTCGGCGCGCGCCACGGCGAGACGCTGCTCGAGGCCGGCCTGCGCGCAGGTCTGGCGCTGCCCTACGACTGCCGCTCCGGCGGCTGCGGCGTGTGCGTATGCACGGTGCTCAACGGCCGCTTCGACCACGGACCCTACCAGGAGGCCGCGCTGACGGCGGCGATGCGCGCGCGCGGCCAGGCACTGATGTGCTGCGCGGTGCCGCTCGAGGACATGGAAATCGAGGTCGAAGGCGTGGCCTCGCTTGCCGCCGAGGATGTCCAGGCGCTCGTGCGCTACAGCGCGCGCGTGCAGCGCATGCAGCGCCTGTCAGCCGACCTGATGCTCGTCTGGCTCGAGCTGCCCAGCGGCCAGCACATCGACTACAAGGCCGGGCAGTACATCAACATCGTGCTCGCGGACGGGGCCAAGCGCGCGTTCTCATTCGCCACCGCGCCGCGCGACACCGCGGCGCCGCCGTCCACCGCCGGCGACGTGATCGAGCTGCACATCCGCCTCGTCCCCGGCGGGCGCTACACGACGCACGTGTTCGAGCAGATGAAGGAGGGCGACACGGTCGAGTTCGAGGGGCCGCTGGGCCGCTTCACGCTGCACGACAGCGAGCGCCCGATCCTCATGGTCGCGGGCGCCACCGGCTTCGCGCCGATCAAGAGCATCCTCGAGGACGCCTTCCGCCGCGGCGTCCAACGCCCGATCGCGCTGTACTGGGGGGTGCGCAAGGAGTCGGATCTCTACCTGCAGGACCTGCTCGCGCGCTGGCAGGCCGAGCAGTCGCAGTTCCGCTACGTGCCCGTGCTCTCCGACCTGGGCCCCGACGACGTCTGGGGCGGACGGCGCGGCTTCGTGCACCAGGCGCTGCTGGAGGATCACCCCGACCTCAGCGGGCACGAGGTCTACGCCTGCGGCTCGGTGCGCATGGTGCAGGCGGCGGTGCCGGACTTTCTTGCGCACGGCCTGGGCGAGCAGTACTGCTTCTCCGACGCCTTCGTGCCGACCCCGCGTGCCACGGCGGCGGATGCCGGTACGGCGGCGGCGCCGACGGCGCCCGCGGCGTCCTGAAGGCCAGGGCGCTCCTGCGAGAAATCAACTCTCCCGTCAGACCGCCGCTGGCGCCGCCTGCGGCGACAGCGGGGACATGCGCAGCAGTTCGAGCCAGCCGCCCGCGACGGCCGCGCTCAGCTCGGTGGGGGGCGGCACGTGCGCGTGCGGCACCTGGCCCGTCGGGCGCACGCCCACCCAGGTGTTGCGCCCGGCGCGCTTGGCCTCGTAGAGGCATTGGTCGGCGAGCTTGACCGAGAACTCCCAGCGCGTGCGCTCCGGTGCCGCCGGGTCGAGCGGGAAGCCGGCGAGGCCCAGCGAGCAGCTGCACTGCAGCACGTGGCCGTCGTCGAGCACGAAGGGGTGTGCGGCGACCTGCATGCGGATGCGCTCGGCCAGCACCATGCCTGACTCGACCGGGGTGTGCCGAGCGACGAGCAGGAATTCCTCGCCGCCCCAGCGCACGGCGGTGTCGGTGTCGCGGCAGATGCTGCGCAGGATGCCGCCGAACTGCTCGAGCACGCGGTCGCCCGCGGCATGGCCGTACCGGTCGTTGATCTGCTTGAAGCGGTCGATGTCGACCATGATGAAGGTGAGTTGCGCGTCGTCGTCGAAGGCGCCGCCGCGAGCCAGCATCACCGCCTGCGTGTGCGATCGCCGCAGCACGGCCAGGTCCTCGGCGATGCGCTCGGCCAGGTAGCGGCGGTTCTTCAACCCGGTGAGCGCATCGGTGAGCGAGATCTCGGCCAGCGAGGCGTTGGCCGTCTGCAGCGCGCGGTTGGCCTCGGACAGTTCCCGCGTCTGCGTGGCCACGAGTTGCGCGAGGTGGCGGTTGCGCGCGCGCAGCGCCGCCGAGCGCCAGCTCCCGAGCGCCAGCACCGCCAGGCCCGCGGCCAGTGCGTAGGCCAGGTAGGCCAGCGAGGTGCGGTACCAGGGCGGCAGGATGCGGAACGCCCAGCTGTCCTCGCCGCTGATCTGGCCGTACGGGCTGATCGCGCGCACCCGGAACCGGTAATCGCCTTCGCGCAGGTTGGTGTAATCGAGGTAGGCCTCGCGGGTCGGGGGACTCCAGTCGCGGTCCAGTCCCTGCAGCAGCACCTGGAAGCGATTGGGCCGCGCGCCGAAGGCAGGCGCGGCGAACTCGAAGCGCAGCGCGTTGTGATCGGCGTCGAACTCGGCGGCGGCGTGGCCGCGCGCGCCGCCGAAGCGCAGCGTGCCGTCGCGGCCCGCGACGCGGCGAACGAGCGCCTGGAAAGGCGGTTCGATTGGCGACGGCCGGCCGGTGTCCAGGCGGAAGATGCCGTCGTCGCCACCGATCCAGACCGCGTCTTCCTCGACGAAGACGGTGGCTTGTGCCGTGCCCGCGATGCCGGCCAGCGGCCCTTGCTCCCAGCGGTAGCGGCCAGACGGGTCGTTCGCGGGCACGGCGGCGCCGCTTTCCTTGGTGCTGCGCTCGAGGTTCTGGCTGAACATCCAGACGCGGCCGCGCGCATCCTCGACGAGCGGGAATGCCTGTCGTGTCTCGCGGCCGAAGAGCTGCGCGAAGCGGGGGTCGGCGGCAAAGCGTGCGGCTGCGGCGTCGAAGCGGAAGATGCCCCTGCTGGTGGCGAACGCCGGCTCGCCGCGGATCGGGTGGATGAAGACCGGCCCCGCGGGCAGTCCTTGCCCGGCGCCGAAGCGGCGCGCGTGCTGTGCGGCCTGCGCGTCGCGCCGCCCGTCGCGCAGCAGCGGCAGGTCGATCGTCCCGGAGGACATCGTGCCTAGCCAGAGGCGGCCGTTCTCCTGCTCAAAAACGTTGCGGATCTCGTCGTCCAGTCCCGCCACCGGCCCTTCGTCGATCCAGCGCGCGCCCTGGGCACGCATCGTCGCCAGGCCGTCGAGCATGCCCACGTAGACGCGGCTCGGGTCCCGCTTTGAGCGCTGCAGCATGACCGTGTTCTGCGCCGACGGCCGCACGAGCCGCCAGCGGCCTGCGCGCAGCTCATGCACCCCGTGCATGCCGCCGACGAGCAGCGCATCGTCGACGTCCAGGAAGGCCCAGACCTGCCCGGTGATCTGCGGCACCGGGATGAGACGCGCGGCCCGCCCCGCTTCTGCCTGCAGCCGCAACAGCCCCTGCGTGGTGCCGACGTAGAGCGTGCCGCGGTGGCGGTGGAGGGCGATGGTGTTGCCTTCGAGTCCGTTGAGCGCACTGAAATGGGTCAGCGGCGCCGCCACTTCGGCGCGTGCGACGCCCTTGTCCAGGGCCATCCAGAGGCCGCCCTGGCGGTCCTGGCAGAGCGCGTACACGGTCGGTCCTGACAGTCCGGTGGACTTGTCGATCCTGCCCGCGAGCCGACCCTCGGGGTCGAGCAGGAACACGCCGGCGAGCAGCGTGGCCGCCGCCAGGCGCCCATCGGCCAGCCGCGTCGCGCTGTAGAACTGGCCATGCCTGAGTTCGGTGTCGGCCTGCGTCTGCCAGCGGCGCATGTGTCCGTTGGCCAGGAGGTAGAAGCCCTGCGTGCGCGTGCCGATGAGCAGCGCGCCCTGGTCGCTGCCGTCGGCTTCGGGCCAGGCGAACACGGCGGCGATCTTCTCGTCGGCCAGGCGCTCGCCCCCGGGCACCGGGCGCAGCGCATCGCCGACGAGCTCCATCAGGCCGCGGCCGACCTCGCGCACGTAGAGTCGATCGCGCGCCATGTGTGCGATGTGGAAGGCGCCGCTGGCGTTCCACACCCGGACCTTGTCGCCCTGGACGCGGATCACCCGCTTGAATGTCGTGAAGTAGACGCCGTCGTCGGTGGCGAAGGTGCTCCAGACGTCGGCGAAGTCGCGCTGCGCTGCCGGCAGCCGATCCAGCAGCGAGACGAACTGCAGGGCCCCGTTCGCGTCGGGCGCGAGGTAGCCGATCTCGCCGATGGCGCCGACGTAGATGCGGCCGTCCCGGCCCAGGGCCAGCGAGCGGATGGTCGAGCGGTTGGGCGTGGCGATCGTGCGCCAGCTGGCGCCGTCGAACTCGAGCACGCCGTCGTCGGTGCTGCCGAAGTACATCACGCCGCGGCGGTCCTGCACGACAGCCCAGTTCTGCACGCTGCCGCCGTGCCCCACCGTGTCGTAGTTGCGCAGCAGCGGCAGGCCGGCTTCGCCGGTGCCGGCGCGGGCCGGCAGGCCCGACAGCGTGAGCAGGGCGAAGGCCAGCAGCAGCCCCAGCAGCCGGGCGAATGGGCCGAGCCCGTCGCGAAAACACCACTCCCGCATCATGAAACGCCTGCGTGATCCTCTCGAGTGCGGCCTGCGGTCTTGCGGCCCAGGCGCCGGTTCGGGGGGCGCGCACCATGCCGCATGCTCCGGGCCTCGAGGGCGGCGCCGGCCTTCGTGACCTGGTATCGGTCACGGCCGCCGGCGCTTGAGCGCGCCGCAGCGCGCGTCGGCAGGCGCGGCGGCAAAGCGTGAGGATGACACGCCCCTAGAATCGTTCGGCGTTGACGTAAACGTCAACGTGCCTGGCCTCGGGCGCGCATGGCTGCGCGTCCCGCCAGCGGCGCCGCATCCCTGCCGGAGACACCATGGCCACGCTCAGCTCCCAGCTCAACGTCCGTTCCGAGGCCTTCAAGGCGGCGAGCACGCAGATGCGGCAGCAGGTGGCGGACCTGGGCGCCAAGCTGCGCCAGAACGCCGAGGGTGGTGGCGCCGCGGCGCGCGCGCGCCACACCAGGCGCGGCAAGCTGCTGCCGCGCGAGCGCGTGGAGATGCTGCTGGACCCCGATACGCCCTTCCTCGAAGTCGGTGCGCTGGCGGCGTTGAACGTCTACGACAACGCCGCGCCGGGCGCCGGGATCATCGCCGGCGTCGGCCGCGTGGCCGGGGTCGAGTGCGTGATCGTCTGCAACGACGCCACCGTCAAGGGCGGCAGCTACTTCCCGCTCACCGTGAAGAAGCACCTGCGCGCGCAGGAGATCGCCGAGCAGAACCGCCTGCCCTGCATCTACCTCGTCGACTCCGGCGGCGCCAACCTGCCGACGCAGGACGAGGTTTTCCCCGACCGCGAGCACTTCGGCCGCATCTTCTACAACCAGGCCAACCTGAGTGCCAAGGGCATTCCGCAGATCGCCGTCGTCATGGGCAGCTGCACGGCCGGCGGCGCCTACGTGCCGGCGATGAGCGACGAGACCATCATCGTGCGCAACCAGGGCACGATCTTCCTCGGCGGGCCGCCGCTGGTGAAGGCGGCCATCGGCGAGGTCGTCTCGGCCGAGGACCTGGGCGGCGGCGACGTGCACACGCGGCTCTCGGGCGTGGCCGACCACCTCGCCGACAACGACCTGCACGCGCTGGCGCTGGCGCGGCGCGCCGTCGGCAACCTGAACTGGCGCAAGCCCGAGCAGCTCGTGCTGCAGCCGGCGCGCCCGCCGCTGTTCGACCCGCAGGAGCTGCACGGCGTCATCCCCGCGGACCCGCGCAAGCCCTACGACGTGCGCGAGATCATCGCGCGCGTCGTCGACGGCAGCGAATTCGACGAGTTCAAGGCGCGCTTCGGCACCACGCTGGTGACGGGCTTCGCGCACCTCGAAGGCATGCCCGTGGGCATCGTCGCCAACAACGGCATCCTGTTCTCGGAGAGCGCGCAGAAGGGCGCGCACTTCATCGAGCTGTGCTGCCAGCGCCGCATCCCGCTCGTCTTCATCCAGAACATCACCGGCTTCATGGTCGGGCGCCGCTACGAGAACGAGGGCATCGCGCGCCACGGCGCGAAGATGGTGACGGCGGTGGCCACGGCCACGGTGCCCAAGTTCACGCTCATCATCGGCGGCAGCTTCGGCGCCGGCAACTACGGTATGTGCGGGCGCGCCTACTCGCCGCGCTTCCTGTGGATGTGGCCCAGCGCCCGCGTCTCGGTCATGGGCGGCGAGCAGGCGGCCAACGTGCTGGCCACGGTCCGGCGCGACGCCCTCGAGGCGAAGGGCAGCCACTGGAGCGCCGCGGACGAGGCCGCATTCAAGCAGCCCATCCTGGCGCAGTACGAGCACCAGGGGCATCCGTACTACGCCAGCGCGCGGCTGTGGGACGACGGCGTCATCGACCCCGCGGATACGCGCCGCGTGCTGGCGCTGTCGATCTCGGCGAGCCTGAACGCCCCCATCCCGAAGCAGCCGGCCTTCGGGCTTTTCCGCATGTAGCAGGCCGGCCGGCCGCCGCCGCCAGGCCAGGCGCGCCGGCCGCAGGAGACACGATGACCACGCTCGAGATCCGTCGTCCCACGCCGTTCGTGGCCGAGATCTGGCTCGACCGGCCCGAAGTGCGCAACGCCTTCAACAGCGAACTCATTGCCGGCTTGCGCCAGGCCTTTGGCGAACTCGCTGCCGACGCGCAGCTGCGCGTGATCGTGCTCGGGGGGCGGGGCAAGACCTTCTGCGCCGGCGCCGACCTGAACTGGATGCGCGCCATGGCCGGCTACGGCTGGGACGAGAACCGCGCGGATGCCGAGGTGCTGGCCGAGATGCTGTGGGCCATCGACAGCTGCCCGCTGCCGGTGGTCGGCCGCGTGCACGGCGACTGCTATGCCGGCGGCATGGGCCTAGCCGCCTGCTGCGACGTGCTGCTGGCCGCCGAGGGCGTGCAGTTCTGTCTCAGCGAGGCGCGGCTGGGCCTGCTGCCGGCGACCATCGGCCCCTATGTGGTGCGGGCGATGGGCGAGCAGGCGGCGCGGCGCTACTTCCTCACCGCCGAGCGCTTCGACGCGTCCACGGCGCGGGCGCTCGGCTTCGTGCATGAATGCGTGGCGCCGGCGGCACTCGATGCCAGGCTGGCGGAGATCGTCGCGGCGCTGGTGGCCAACGGGCCGCAGGCGGTGAAGGCCTGCAAGCAGCTCGTGAAGGATCTTGCCGGACGGCCGATCGACGCCGCCCTGCGCGCCGAAACGGCCCGGCGCATCGCCGACATCCGCGCCAGCGCCGAGGGGCGCGAAGGCGTACGCTCCTTCCTCGAGAAGCGGAAGCCGGCATGGAAAGCAACCTGAGCGCCCTGGACCTGACGCAGCTCGCCGCGCTGGCCGCGGCGCTGGGCTTCGGCAGCGGCATGCGGCTGTACGCCGTCGTCTTCCTCACCGGTGCGGCCGGGGCGCTGGGCTGGGTGCCGCTGCCGCCGGGGCTGGCGCTGCTGCAGCACCCGATCGTGCTGACCGTGGCCGGCGTGCTGGTGGCGCTCGAGTTCTTCGCCGACAAGATCCCGGCGCTGGACAGTGTGTGGGACGCGGTGCACACCTTCATCCGCATCCCGGCCGGCGCCGCGCTCGCGGCCGCGGCCTTCGGCGGCGACCACGCCACCTGGGCCGTCGTCGCCGGGCTGCTCGGTGGCACGCTGGCGGCCACCGCGCACACCGCCAAGGCGAGCACGCGTGCCGCAGTGAACACCTCGCCCGAACCCTTCTCGAACCTCGGCCTGTCGCTGCTGGGCGACGTCTCGGTGCCGGCGCTGCTGTGGCTGGCCTTCGAGCATCCGCTGTGGTTCTTCGCCGCGCTGGCGCTCGCGCTCATGCTGGCGGTGACGCTGATCCTGCTGACATTCAAGTTCGTGCGCGCGCTCTGGCGCCGCCTGAGCGGCCGCGAGGCCGATCCCCAGCCCATGCCCGCGCTGCCGAGGTGAGGTCGATGTTCCAGAAGATCCTGATTGCCAATCGCGGTGAGATCGCCTGCCGCATCGCCGCCACCGCGCGGCGCCTGTCGATCCGCACCGTGGCCGTGTACTCCGACGCCGACGCGCGCGCGCGCCACGTGCTGGCCTGCGACGAGGCGATGCACATCGGCGGCAGTGCCCCGCGCGAGAGCTACCTCGTGTGGCGGCGCATGCTGGACACCGCGCTGACCAGCGGCGCGCAGGCGGTGCACCCGGGCTACGGGTTCCTCTCCGAGAACGAGGCCTTTGCGCGCGCCTGCGCCGACGCCGGACTGGTCTTCATCGGGCCGCCGCCGCAGGCGATCGCCGCCATGGGCGACAAGGCCGCGGCCAAGGCGCTCATGGGAGCCGCCGGCGTGCCGCTCGTTCCGGGCTATCACGGGCAGGACAACGACGCGGGGCTGCTCGCGCGCGAGGCCGAGGCCATCGGCTACCCGGTGCTCATCAAGGCCAGCGCCGGTGGCGGCGGCAAGGGAATGCGCCGCGTCGAGCGCGCCGCCGACTTCGCCGAGGCGCTGGCGAGCTGCCAGCGCGAGGCCGAGGCCGCCTTCGGCAACGCGCACGTGCTCGTCGAGCGCTACGTGACGCGGCCGCGGCACATCGAGATCCAGGTCTTCGCCGACCGCCACGGCAACGTCATCCACCTCGGCGAGCGCGACTGCTCGGTGCAGCGCCGGCACCAGAAGCTGCTCGAGGAATCTCCCGCACCCGGCTTGAGCGAGAAGCGCCGCGCCGAGATGGGTGCGGCCGCCGTCGCCGCGGCGAAGGCGGTGGGCTACGTCGGTGCGGGCACGGTCGAGTTCGTCGCCGAGGAGCTCAACGACGGCGACCTCCAGGCCTACTTCATGGAGATGAACACGCGGCTGCAGGTCGAGCATCCGGTGACCGAGGCCGTCACCGGGCTGGATCTCGTCGAGTGGCAGCTGCGCGTTGCCGCCGGCGAGCGGCTGCCGCTGACGCAGGAGCAGGTCAGCCTGCGCGGCCACGCGATCGAGGCGCGCATCTGCGCCGAGAACCCCGAGAAGGACTTCCTGCCCGCCACCGGCACGCTGCGCGTGATGCGCTGGCCCGAGCACGCGAGCTTCACGCCCGACGCGGTGCTGCCGCGTGTGGACACCGGCTTCGGCGAGGGCGACGCGGTGAGCCCCTACTACGACTCGATGATCGCCAAGCTCATCGTCTGGGGGCAGACGCGCGCCCAGGCGCTCTCGCGCCTGGACGCCGCGCTGCGCGACACGCATGTCGTCGGCCTGCACAGTAACGTCGCCTTCCTGCGCCGCGTCGTCGGCACGCGCGCCTTCGCCACCGCGGACCTGGACACCGCGCTCATCGAGCGTGCGCGCGGCGAACTCTTCGGCCGGCCCTCGCTGCCGCCGCAGGCCGCCGCCGCCGGCGTGTTCGCGCAGGTTCGCGCCGCGGAGCAGGCGCTGCAGGATGCCGACCCCTGGTCGCGGCGCGACGGTTGGCGCCTGCATGGCGGCGCGCAGCGGCGCCTGGACCTCATGCTCGACGGCCAGCCGCTGGCCGCACGGCTGCTGCGCCTGCACGACGGCAGCGTCATGCTGCAGATCGGCGAGCAGCGCTGGCCGCTGAGTGCGCGCGCGCTCGGCGGCAACGTCCATGAAGTGCAGGTCGGCGAACGCCAGCTGCGCCTGACGGTGTACGCGCAAGGCGAGGATTTCAGCGTCTTCGCCAGCGACGGCTCGGCGCAGGTGCTGCGGCCCGACCCGCTGGCGCGCGCGGCCGAGCTGGCGGGGGAGGAGGGCGGCCTGGGCGCGCCGATGCCGGGCAAGCTGATCGCCTTCCTCGTCGCCGCGGGCGAGAAGGTGCGGCGCGGCCAGGCGCTGGCGGTGCTGGAGGCGATGAAGATGGAGCACACCATCAGCGCGCCGCGCGACGGCCGGGTGCAGGAGCTCTTCTTCGCGCCCGGCGACCCGGTGGCCGAAGGCGCCGAGCTGCTGAGCCTGGCTGCGGTCGAGGCGGGCGCGGCATGATCCCCGAGCGTGTCACCCTGGTCGAGGTCGGCCCGCGCGACGGCCTGCAGAACGAGGCGCAGCTCATTCCCACGGCGCAGAAGATCGAGCTCGTGCAGCGGCTGCAGGCCGCGGGCTGCCGCGAGATCGAGGCCACCAGCTTCGTGAGCCCGAAGTGGGTGCCGCAGATGGCCGACAACGCCGCGGTGATGGCCGGCATCGCGCGCCAGCCCGGCGTGCGCTGGTCGGTGCTGACGCCCAACCTGCAGGGCCTGGAGGCGGCGCTGGCGGCGCGCGTCGACGAGGTGGTGGTGTTCGCCGCCGCGACCGAGGCCTTCAGCCGCCGGAACATCAACTGCTCGATCGAGGAAAGCCTCGAGCGCTTCGCGCCGGTCGTGCAGGCGGCGCATGCCGAGGGCGTGAAGGTGCGCGGGGCGATCTCCTGCGCGCTCGGCTGTCCCTACCAGGGGACCGTGAGCGCGGACGAGGTCGAGCGCGTCGTCGTGGGCATGAAGGGCATCGGCGTGGATCACTGCGGCATCGCCGACACCATCGGCACCGGCACGCCGCGTGCGGCGCAGGCGGTGATGGAGCGCGCGCTCCGGCACTATTCACTGGCCGAAGTCAGCGGACACTTTCATGACACCTACGGCCAGGCGCTGGCCAACATCCTGGCCTGTCTGGAGCTGGGTATCGCACGCTTCGACGCGAGCGTCGCCGGCCTGGGCGGCTGCCCCTACGCCAAGGGCGCCAGCGGCAACGTCGCCACCGAGGACGTGGTCTTCATGCTGCACGGCATGGGCATCGCCACGGGCATCGATCTCGACGCACTCGTCGACACCGCGGCCTTCATCTCGGGGGTGCTGGGCCGTGCGCCGGTCGCGCGCGTCAGCCGTGCGCGGCTGGCCAGGCGTGGCTCCGGTGTTCCGGCGTGAGCGAGAAGACCTTGGAGGAGAGGACGTGACGATGCCGGGGGAAGACCTGCAGAACCGCCCCGAGGGCTTTCAGCGCGTGGCGCAGGCGCTCGCCGCGCGTGGCCACCCGCACGCCGCACGCTGGCTCGAGGCAAGCGCGCGCACGAGCCAGGAGGCGGCCGACGCGCTGGGTGTGACGATCGGCCAGATCGCCAAGAGCGTGGTCTTTCGCCGCAAGGCCGACGACGCGGCGGTGCTCGTCGTCACCAGCGGCGACCAGCGTGTCGACGAGAAGCGCGTCGCGGCGATCACCGGCGCACTCGCGCGCGCCGACGCCGATTTCGTCAAGGCCGCGACCGGCTTCTCGATCGGTGGCGTGTCACCGGTTGCGCACCTGACACCGCCGGTGATGCTGATCGATCGCGAGCTCTTCCGCTTCGACGTCGTGTGGGCCGCCGCGGGGCATCCGAATGGCGTCTTCCCGCTGTCGCCGCAGCAACTCGTCGAACTCACCGGCGCGCCGGTGGCCGACGTGGTGCAGGAGGCGAAACCGGCATGAAGCGCATCGACTTCTGGTTCGACCCGCTCTCGCCGTTCACCTACCTCGCCTTCGAGCGCCTGCCCGAAGCGCTGCAGGGCCTGAGCCACGAGGTCGTCTACCGCCCGGCGCTGCTGGCAGCGCTGCTGCAGCAGCACGGCAGCAAGGGGCCGGCGGAAGTCGAGCCCAAGCGCGCCTGGACCTTCCGTCACGTGCACTGGCTTGCGCACCGCCACCGCATCCCGATGGACACGCCCGCGCTGCACCCCTTCAACCCGCTGCCGCTGCTGCGCCTGGCGCTGGCCTGCGGGCCCAATCGCCGCGTCGTCGAGGCCATCCTGCGCCACGTCTGGCGCGGCGGCGAAGACGCGAGCGATCCGGCGCGTCTCGTGGCCCTGCGGGCGGAACTGGCGCCGTCGCGCGACCCGGAGGCCGCCGAAGTCAAGGACGCGTTGCGCGCCTCGACTGCGGAGGCGATCGCGCAAGGCGTCTTCGGCGTGCCGAGTTTCGGGCTCGATGGCCGCCTCTTCTGGGGCCTGGACGCGCTACCGATGCTCGCCGACGCGCTGCGTGGCGACGCCTGGTTCGAGGGCCCGGCCTGGGCACGCGAAGGCGCGCCGCGCGCGGGCGTGCAGCGGCGCTGAGGCTGTCCCGCCGGACGGGGTCCTGGAGACAGCGATCAGCCGCATGCCGCCAAGCATGCAATCCAAGGCGATTCTTGGGCGCGGCCTGTCGGCAGGCGGGATTCGAAGGGTAGCTCGGTACCCGGCTCTACCGCTTGTGCCCAGGCGGCACCGCCGGCGTCAGACCCTTGGCGCGCATCTGCTCGCGCACCACCTCCGGCGGATCGGGCGGCCACTTCCTGCCCCGTTGACCTGCGTTCTAGGGGGTGGCGATACAACTCGATGCACGAGATTCGGCCTGGACACGACGAGGGGCGCATGCGCGCGGACGAGAGGTGCCGCTGCCAAGCCCCGCGCCACCCTCGAGACGCGTTTCGATCTCGGGATTTTCCCTTAGGGCATTCCGTATTGCCCCGGGAAGGGGCAAGCTTTGTCAGCCTGCGTTGGCTTCGCGTCAGAGCAAGGTCAGTCCTTCGCTGAAAGATGCGGGTCCAGGCGCAGCACCGTCCGCGTGCCATGCCGCCGTTGTCTGCAAGGAGACCGTCAATGCAAGCCGACCTGACGCAGCGCATCGCTGCGCACCCCAAGTACCAGGAATTGAAGCGCAAGCGAAGCAGCTTCGGCTGGGTGCTGACCGTGGCGATGCTGGTCGTGTACTACGGTTTCATCCTGCTCGTGGCCTTCGACAAGGAACTGCTGGCCACGCGCATCGGCGAGGGCGTCACGACCTGGGGCATGCCGATCGGCCTGGTGGTCATCCTCTTCACGATCGCAATCACCGCGATCTACGTGCTTCGCGCGAACAAGGAGTTCGACCAGCTCTCCGACGACATCAACCGCGAGGTGCTGAAGTGAGATCCTCCTCCAAGCTCGTCCTCGGTGCCGCCGCCCTGTGCGGGGCTGCCTTTGCCAGCGTGGCCCTGGCCGCCGGCGGCGACCTCGGCCAGGCCGAGAAGCAGGCCACCAACTGGACCGCCATCGGCATGTTCGGCGTGTTCGTGGTCTTCACGCTGTTCATCACCAAATGGGCGGCATCGCGCACGAAGAGCGCGGCCGACTTCTACACGGCGGGCGGCGGCATCACCGGCTTCCAGAACGGCCTGGCGATCGCCGGCGACTACATGTCGGCGGCCTCGTTCCTCGGCATCTCGGCGGCGGTGATGGCCTCGGGCTTCGACGGCCTGATCTACTCGATCGGCTTCCTCGTCGGCTGGCCGGTGGTGACCTTCCTGCTGGCCGAGCGGCTGCGCAACCTCGGCAAGTTCACCTTCGCCGACGTGGCGGCCTTTCGCTTCTCGCAGACGCCGGTGCGGATCTTCGCCGCCAGCGGCACGCTGGTGGTGGTGGCCTTCTACCTGATCGCGCAGATGGTCGGCGCCGGGCAGCTCATCAAGCTGCTCTTCGGCCTGGACTACATGTACGCCGTGGTCATCGTCGGCGTGCTGATGATGGTCTACGTGCTGTTCGGCGGCATGACGGCCACCACCTGGGTGCAGATCGTCAAGGCCATCATGCTGCTCGGCGGCGCGACCTTCATGGCCTTCATGGTGATGGCCGAGTTCGGCTTCAGCCCCGAGGCGATGTTCGCCAGGTCGGTGCAGATCAAGAGCGATCTGGCGGCGCAGTCCGGCAGGTCGCCCGAGGAGGCGGCCCGGATCGGCTTCTCCATCATGGGTCCGGGCGGCTTCGTGAAGGACCCGATCAGCGCCATCAGCTTCGGCATGGCGCTGATGTTCGGCACCGCCGGGCTGCCGCACATCCTGATGCGCTTCTTCACCGTCCCGAACGCCAAGGAGGCGCGCAAGTCGGTGCTGTGGGCGACGACCTGGATTGGCTACTTCTACGTGCTGACCTTCATCATCGGCTTCGGCGCCATCGTCTTCGTGCTCACCAACCCGGGCTTCCTCGACGCCCAGGGCGGCCTGCTCGGCGGCAGCAACATGGCGGCGGTGCACCTGGCCAATGCGGTCGGCGGCAACGTCTTCCTCGGCTTCATCTCGGCGGTGGCGTTCGCCACCATCCTCGCGGTGGTGGCCGGCCTCACGCTCTCGGGGGCCTCGGCGGTCTCGCACGACCTCTACGGCACGGTGATCAAGGGCGGCAAGTCCGACAGCGCGGCCGAGCTGAAGGTCTCGCGCATCACGACGGTGGTGCTCGGCATCATCGCGGTGCTGCTGGGCATCGCCTTCGAGAAGCAGAACATCGCCTTCATGGTGAGCCTGGCCTTCGCGATCGCGGCCTCGGCCAACTTCCCGGTGCTGCTGATGAGCGTGCTGTGGAAGGGCTGCACGACGCGCGGCGCGGTGATCGGCGGCTTCCTTGGCCTCATCAGCTCGGTGGCGTTGACGGTGGTCTCGCCCGCGGTGTGGGAAGCCACGCTCGGCAACCCCAAGGGCTCGGCCTGGTTCCCCTACACCAGCCCGGCGCTGTTCAGCATGACCATCGGCTTCGTCGGCATCTGGCTGTTCTCGGTCCTCGACACGAGCAAGCGCGGGGTGCAGGACAAGGCCGGCTTCCTCGCGCAGCAGGTGCGCTCGGAGACGGGCATCGGCGCGTCCGGCGCATCCGGGCATTGAGCGCGTTCGCGCGTCCATGAGGGGACCGCAGGCCTTCCCGGGGCTTGCGGTCCCCTTCTTCGCTTCGGGCTTCAGGCCTTGGGCTGCAGGGCAGGCGGCATGCCGATGACGGTCACCGAATCTCAGCGCGAGATGCTCTCGCTCATGACCGCGCGCGTGCGCGACACCTTCGTACGCAAGGCGCTGGTGCTCGACGGCGCGCTCGACCTCGTCAGCGCCTGCCGCGAGCTCGCCGCGCATCGCGCCACCGCGGCGCTCGTGCGCGACGTACAGGACGGCGCCGAACGCCTGGGCATCTTCACCACCACCGACCTGCGCGACGCGCTGCTGCACGAGCAACCGCCGCAGCAGTTGCCGCTGCGCGCCGCGGCGCGCTTCGAGCTCATCGAGGTGCAGGCCGACGCCGAGGTCTTCGAGGCGCTGTGGCTGATGGTGCGCCATCACGTGCACCGGGTGCTGGTGCGCGACGGCGATGAGGTGCTGGGCCTGCTCGGCCAACTCGACCTGGTGAGCTTCGTCGCCAACCACTCCTACCTGGCCGCGCAGCAGATCGAGCACGCCCAGGGCGTGGCCGAGCTCGGCGTGGCGGCGCGTCGCATCGACGAGATGATCGGCCTGCTGCACGGCAGTGGCATCCGCATCGAGCGCATCGCACGGCTGGTGACCGAGCTCAATCGGCGGCTCTTCGCGCGCCTGTGGGCTCTGCTGGCGCCGCCCGAGCTGGCGGCCAACAGCTGCCTGCTGGTGATGGGCAGCGAGGGCCGCGGCGAGCAGATCCTGAAGACCGACCAGGACAACGCCCTGCTGCTGCGCGACGGCTTCGACTTCCCCGGCCTGAACGGCATCGCCGCGCACTTCGCCGCCGCGCTGGCGGAGTTCGGCTATCCGCCCTGCCCGGGCGGCATCATGCTCACCTCACCGCGCTGGCGGCAGCCGCTGTCCGGCTTTCGCGAGTCGCTGCGCCAGTGGCTCTACGGGCACGACCCCGAAGGGCCGCTGCAGCTGGCGATCTTCTTCGATGCCGCCGCGGTGGCCGGCGACGGCACGTTGCTGGCCGCTGCGCGCGACCACCTCGACGCGCTGCTGGCCGGACAGGACCAGTACCTGGCGCGCTTTGCCGCCGCCGCGGACCAGTTCCAGGAGCCGGGCAACTTCTGGACGCGTCTTGCCGCCGGGCGCAAGGGGCGCGACGAGACGCCGCTGGACCTGAAGAAGCTGGGCACCTTCCCGATCGTGCACGGTGTGCGCGCGCTGGCGCTGCAGTACCGCGTGCGCGAGCCCGGCACGGCGGCGCGGCTGCAGGCCTTGCAGGCGGCCGGCCGCATCGACGCCGCGCTGGCGCGCGACCTGCTCGATGCGCTGCACTTCCTGATGGCGCTGCGGCTGACGCACCAGCTGCACCAGCGTACGCGAGGCGCGCGGCCGGGCAACGAGGTGCGGCCGTCGGAGCTCGGCGCGCTGGAGCGCGAGCCGCTGCACGACGCGCTGGCCATCGTGAAGCGCTTTCGCGCCTTCCTGCGCCAGCACTTCCACCTCGAGCGCCTCTAGCCGCGATCCGACCCGCCGATGAAGCGCAGCCCCATCGTGCAACGCCTGCTGGCACTGTTCGTGGCCGGCTGGCTGGTCTTCGACTTCCCGCTGGCGCAGCTGTGGGTGCAGCAGCCGATGGCGCTGTTCGCGCTCTGGGGCGCGGTGATCGCGGCGCTGGCCTGGGTCATGGAGCGGCGCGATGACTGAGGCGGCGGTGCCGGCTCTGGCGCTGACGCCGGCGCTGGTCGTCGGCGCGTCCTTCGCCTACCTGCTGGCGCTGTTCGCGGTCGCCGCCTGGGCCGACCGGCGCGCCGACGCCGGTCGCAGCGTGATTTCCAGCGGCTGGGTCTACGCGCTCTCGATGGGCGTGTACTGCAGCGCCTGGACCTACTTCGGCAGCATCGGCCGCGCCGCGAGCACCGGCATGTGGTTCCTGCCGATCTACCTCGGGCCGACGCTGGCGATGGTGCTGGCCTGGGCGGTGCTGCGCAAGATGATCCGCATCGCGCGCACCTGGCGCATCACCTCGATCGCCGACTTCATCTCCAGCCGCTACGGCAAGAGTCGCGCGCTGGCGGCGCTGGTGACGCTGATCGCGCTCGTCGGCGTCGTGCCCTACGTCGCGCTGCAGTTGAAGGCGGTGGCCAGCGGCTACGCGCTGCTCACCGGGGCCGCGGTCGGCGAGACCGGCTCCTGGTGGAGCGACACCACGCTCTACGTGGCGCTCGTGCTCGCCGGTTTCACCATCGCCTTCGGCACGCGGCACCTCGACACGACCCAGCGCTACGAGGGCATGGTGGCGGCGATCGCCGCCGAGTCGGTGGTCAAGCTGCTGGCCTTCGTCGCCGTCGGCGCCTTCGTGACCTGGAGCCTGTTCGACGGCCCGGCGGCGCTGGCGGCGCGCATCGACGCCACGCCCGAGGTCGCCCGCGTGCTCTCTGGCGGCGGCGTCGGCCAGCCCTTCGCCTACGACCAGTGGTTCGGCCTCATGCTGCTGGCCATGCTCTCGGTGATCCTGCTGCCGCGCCAGTTCCAGGTGATGGTGGTGGAGAACGTCGACGAGGCGCATGTGCGCCGCGCCGCCTGGGCCTTCCCGGCCTATCTGCTGGCGATCAACGTCTTCGTGCTGCCGATCGCGCTCGGCGGCCTGCTCTTCTTCGAGGGTGGCGGCGCCGACCCCGAGACCTTCGTGCTCAGCCTGCCGCTGGCAAGCGGCGAGCCCTGGCTGGCGCTGGCCGCCTTCATCGGCGGGCTTTCGGCGGCCACCGGCATGGTCATCGTCGAGGCGATCGCCGTCTCGACCATGGTCTGCAACGACCTCATGCTGCCGTGGCTGTTGCAGCGGCCGGGCTTTGCCGCGCGCGACCTCACGCGCGTGCTGCTGGCGATCCGCCGCGGCGTCATCGTCGCCCTGCTGCTGCTGGGCTACGTCTATTTCCGCGTCGCCGGCGAGGCCTACGCGCTGGTCAGCATCGGACTCATCAGCTTCGCGGCGGTGGCGCAGTTCGCGCCGGCGCTGCTCGGCGGCCTGTTCTGGAAGGGCGGCACGCGCAACGGCGCGCTGGCCGGACTGGCCGCCGGTGCGCTGCTGTGGGCCTGGACGCTGATGCTGCCCAGCATCGCCAAGAGCGGCTGGATGCCCGATGCCTTCCTGCACGAGGGCCTCTTCGGGCTGGCCTGGCTGCGCCCGGAGGCGATGCTCGGCCTTGCCGGCATGGACAACCTGACGCACTCGCTCTTCTGGAGCCTGCTCGCCAACGTCGGCCTCTACGTCGGTGTCGCGCTGTGGCGGCCGCCGAGTGCGGCCGAGGCGGCGCAGGCGCTGCGCTTCGTCGACGTCTTCGAGCACGAGGCCAGCACGCAGGCCTTCTGGCGCGGGCGCGCCGAGGTGCCGCAGCTGCAGGCGCTGGCCGGGCGCTTCCTCGGCCTGGAGCGCGCGGCCGTGCTGTTCGAGGCCTACGCGCGCGAGCGCGGCGTCGCCGGGGCGCGCGCGCTCCCTGGCGACGCGCAGACCGTGCAGTGGGTGGAGACGCAGCTTGCCGGCACCATCGGCAGCGCCTCGGCGCGCGTGATGGTCGCCTCCGTCGTCGAGGAGGAGGCGCTGGGCCTGGACGACGTGCTGCGCATCGTCGAGGAGGCCTCGGCGCTGCGCCACGTCAACGAGGAGCTGGCGCGCCTGGACCGGCTCAAGGACGACTTCATGAGCAGTGTCACGCACGAGCTGCGCACGCCGCTGACCAGCATCCGCGCCCTGGCCGAGCTGATGCGCGACGACCCCGGCATGCCGACCGAGCAGCGCGAGCAGTTCCTCGGCCTCATCGTCGCCGAGGGCGAGCGCCTGTCGCGCCTCGTCAACCAGGTGCTGGACATGGCCAAGATCGAGGCCGGCCGTGCCGAGTGGCGCAGCGCCGACGTCGACCTGCGCGAACTCGTCGAGCGCGCGGCGGCGACGACGGCCGAGCTCTGGCGCGAGCGCGGTGCCGCGCTGGTGCTGGATCTGCCGGCCTCGGTGCCGCTGCTGCGGGCCGACCCCGACCGGCTGCTGCAGGTCATGCTCAACCTGCTCTCCAACGCCGCCAAGTTCGTTCCCGCCACGGGCGGGCGCGTCGAGGTGCGGCTCACGGCCGATGCCGATGCCGCGCGCGTCGAGGTGCAGGACAACGGCCCGGGCGTGCCGGCGGCGCAGCAGGCGCTGGTGTTCGAGAAGTTCCGCCAGGGCGGCGATGCGACGAGCCGCCCGCAGGGCACGGGCCTGGGCCTGCCGATCAGCCGCGAGATCGTCGAGCATTTCGGCGGCCGCATGTGGCTGCGCTCCGAGCCGGGGCAGGGCGCGTGCTTCGGCTTCGAACTTCCGTGGCAGCATCCATCCGCCGATCCGGAGGCCGGTCCATGACGCACAAGGTCCTGATTGCCGACGACGAGCCCAACATCGTCATCTCGCTCGAGTACCTGATGAAGCGCGAGGGCCACCAGGTGCTGGTGGCGCGCGAGGGCGAGCAGGCGCTGTCGATGATCCGCGAGCACAAGCCCGCGCTGGTGCTGCTGGACGTGATGATGCCGGGCAAGAGCGGCTTCGAGGTCTGCCAGTCGGTGCGCGCCGACGAGGCGCTGGCCGGCGTGAAGATCCTGCTGCTCACCGCCAAGGGGCGCGACACCGACGTCGCGCAGGGCCTGGCGCTGGGTGCCGACGCCTACATGACCAAGCCCTTCTCGACGCGCGAGCTGGCCGCGCGCGTGCGCGAGCTGCTCGGGCAGGGCGCGTGAAGCAGGACGTGCGCGCGTTCATCGCCGCGCTGCTGCCGGCGCTGGCGCTGGCGCTGTGGACGCTGGCGCTGGGGTTGGGGCTGTCGGCGACGCTGCCTGCCGGCGAGCGCCAGCGGCTCTGGGCGCTGCTGCAGGAGCGCATCGCGCTCGTGCTCATGGGCTGGCTGCTCGCCTCGCTGGCGCTGGGCGCGCTGCTGCGCCGCGCCTGGCTGCACTGGGGCGCCTCCAGCGCGCGCCTGGCCGAGCAGGCGCAGGTGCTGGTGCAAGGCGACGTGCAGCGCGAGCTCGCGGTGCCGGGTGCTGCTGAAGTGCAGGCGCTGCAGCAGGCGATCAACGCGCTCGTGCGCCAGCGCGGGGCGCTGCAGTCGGGCGTCGACGCGCGCGTGCAGGCCGCGGCGCGCGACATCGAACTCGAGCGCAGCCGCCTTGCCGCGCTGATGGCCGAGCTCGCGCAGAGCGTGGTCGTGTGCAACCTCGACGGCCGCATCCTGCTCTACAACGCGCGCGCGCGGCTGCAGTTCCGCGCACTCTCCGATGCGGTGGCCGGGGGCGCGGAGCTGGTGGGCATCGGGCGCAGCATCTACGCGGTGTTCGATCGCGAGCTTGTCGCGCATGCGCTCGAGAGCGTGCAGCAGCGGCTGCAGCGCGGCGCGGCCAACCCGTCGGCGCAGTTCGTCACCGGCACGCGCGGCGGCCAGTTGTTGCGCGTGCAGATGGCGCCGGTGCGCGACCCGGCGGCGCAGGATTCGGTGCTCGGCTTCGTCCTCATGCTGGAGAACATCACGCGCGACTTCGCCGACGAGAACGAGCGCGACCACATGCTGCACCGGCTCACCGAGACCAGCCGGGCCTCGCTCGGCAACCTGCAGGCCGCGGTCGAGCTGCTCGACGATCCCGAGCTGGACGCGGCCACGCGCGAGCGCTTCCAGGCTGTGGTGCGCGAGGAGGTGGGGGCGATGAGCGCGCGCATCCGCGAGGTCGCGCAGCATACGACGCAGGCGATGAAGACGCGCTGGCCGCTCGAGGACATGCTGGGCGCGGACCTCGTCGCCACCGCGGCGCGGCGCATCGGCGAGCGCCTGGACTGCCGCGCGGTCGTCGACACGATCACGCCCGGCCTGTGGCTGAAGGTCGACAGCTATTCGCTGCTGCAGGCGCTGCTGTACCTGGCCGCAAGGCTGGTCGAGGACTACCAGGTCAGGTTGCTGCAGCTGCGCCTGGTCGAGCGTGACGGGCGCGCGCAGCTGGACCTGCTGTGGATCGGCGCCGGGCTCAGCACCGAGACCGTCACCGGCTGGGAGACCGAGACCATGCGCGTCGGCGGGCAGGGCAGCGCGCTCACCGTGCGCGACATCGTCGAGCGCCACGGCGGCGCCTTCTGGTTCGAGCGCGAGCGCGTGCGCCATGGCAACGTCTTTCGCTTCCTGCTGCCGCTGGCGGCGCAGGGAACGGCCCTGGAGAGCGAGGACCTGCTGCACGGCGACAGCCGCCCCGAGTTCTACGACTTCGACCTCTACGGCAGCCGCGAAGCCGACGCGGCGCTGGGTGAGCGCGCGCTTGCCGAGCTCAGCTTCACCGTCTTCGACACCGAGACCACGGGCCTCGCGCCGCGCGAGGGCGACCGCATCATCCAGATCGGCGCCACGCGCATCGTCGCCGGCAAGCTGCGGCGGCAGGAGCTGTTCGAGCAGCTCGTCGACCCCGGGCGCGACCTGCCGGCTGCGGGCATCGCCATCCACGGCATCACGCAGGCGATGGTGAACGGGCAACCGGGCATCGAGCAGGTGCTGCCGGCTTTCCACGCCTTCGCCCAGGACACCGTGCTGGTGGCGCACAACGCGGCCTTCGACATGGCCTTCCTGCAGGTCGCCGAGGCCGGCAGCGGCGTGCGCTTCACGCAGCCGGTGCTGGACACGCTGCTGCTCTCGGCCGTGATCCACCCGCAGCAGGAGAGCCACAGCCTGGAGGCGATCGCCGAGCGCCTGGGCGTGAGCCTGCTCGGGCGCCACACGGCGCTGGGCGACGCGATGGTCACGGCCGAAGCCTTCCTGAAGATGGTGCCGCTGCTCGCCGCGATGGGCATCGTCACGCTGGCCCAGGCGCGCGAGGCGGCGCAGCAGACCTACCTGGCGCGCGTGCGCTACTGAGAGCCCCAAGGGCCGGGGCGCGCGGGTCTCGCTGCGGTCCGTCGTGCGCTGCAGGCCGCTGATGCGGCCCTGGCCGCAGTTCGTCGCAAGTCGCTCGCGCCGGGCGCGGGCGACATCGATGATGCGACCCATCGACAGGGCAAGGTCTCTGTCGGCAACCGGAGCCCCATCATGACGAACACCCTGAGCGCCCGCCTCGCGGCCCTGGCCCTGGCCCTGCTCGTGTCGACCAGCCTCTTCGCCGGCATCGACCATCTCGCCGTCAGCGAGGCCGCGGCCCCCGTGTGGGCCTGCAGCGTCGGCCCTGCCCGCGCCTGAAGCCGGCACTCCCGTGTCCGCGCGCCGCCCTATGATTCCGCCCGAGGAGGCCGTGCATGGGCGGATTGAATCGGGCACGCGCGTTGCTCGCAGCAGCGGCATGGGTCACGGGTGCGGCGCTCGCGCAGGGCGCGGCGGTGCAAGGGCGTGGCGAGATGCTCTACGCCAACCACTGCATCGCCTGCCACGACACCCAGGTGCACTGGCGCGACCGCAGGCAGGTGACCGACTGGACCTCGCTCGAGGCGCAGGTTCGTCACTGGCAGGCGGTCGGGCAGTTGAACTGGAGCGGGCGCGACATCGAGGACGTGGCGCGCCATCTCAACGAGCGCATCTACCGCTTCCCGCCGCGCGCCGGCATGGCCGCCGCGCGCGGCCCGTCGCGGCGCTGATCCTGCGTTGCCGCCTGCGCGGGCAGCGCGCCTGCCGGCGCTGCGACGGGAATGACCGGGAAACGTCCGGCGATTCGCAGGCGCGGCGGGAGCGACCCGGAGACCGTCGTGTGCGGCGCGGCTTCAGGCGGCCTTGCGCCCGGCCTCGGCGATGCGCGCCAGCGCCTGCTCGAGCGTGGCCACGGTGCGCTCGATGTTCTGCAGCTTGTCCAGACCGAACAGGCCGATGCGGAAAGTGCGGAAGTCGGGTCCTTCGTCGCACTGCAGCGGCACGCCGGCGGCGGTCTGCAGCCCGAGCGCTGCGAAGGCCTTGCTGCTCGAGACGTCGGCGTCATTCGTGTAACTGACCACGACACCTGGCGCCTGGAAGCCCGCGGCGGCCACGCTCGGGAAGCCCTGGCGCTCGAGCAGCGTGCGCACCCGCCGGCCGAGTTCGGCCTGCGCCGCCTGCAGCTTGGGGAAGCCCAGCGCCCGCGTCTCGGCCATGACGTCGCGCGTGGCGGTGAGGGCGTCGGTGGGCATCGTCGCGTGGTAGGCGTGGCCGCCGTCCTTGTAGGCCTGCATGATCTGCAGCCACTTCTTCAGGTCGCAGGCGAAGCTGCTGCTGCTCGTGCCCTCGATGGCCTTGCGCGCACGCTCGGAGAACATCACGTAGGCAAAGCCGGGTGAGCCGGTCCAGCCCTTCTGCGGCGCGCTGATGAGGATGTCGACGCCGACCGCGCGCATGTCGACCCACATCGCGCCCGAGGCGATGCAGTCGAGCACGAACAGGCCATCGGCCTCGTGCACTGCGGCGGCGATCTGCCGCATGTAGTCCTCGGGCAGCATCATCCCCGAGGCGGTCTCCACGTGCGGCGCGAAGACCAGCGCCGGGCGCTCGCGGCGGATGGTCGCCACCACCTCGTCGATGGCTGCCGGCACGAAGGGCTGCTGTGCGCCGGGCGCCAGACGCCGCGCCTTCATGACGATTTCCTGCGCCGGAATGCGGCCCATCTCGAAGATCTGCGTCCAGCGGTAGCTGAACCAGCCGTTGCGGATGACGAGCACCTTGCGCTCGTGCGCGAACTGGCGCGCCACCGCCTCCATGCCGAAGGTGCCGCTGCCGGGCATCACCGCGGCCGAATGCGCGCCGTAGACCTCCTCGAGCATCGCGGCCATGTCCAGCATGACGTGCTGGAACTTGTTCGACATGTGATTGAGCGCACGGTCGGTGTAGACGACCGAGTATTCGAGCAGGCCGTCGGGGTCGACGTGGGGCAGCAGGCCGGGCATGGGTTCTCCAGAAGGCGGTTCGGCACGGAACGGGGATGCGTCCAGCTTAGCACCGCGTCGGCGGTGGGGTCGCGAACAGGTGCAGCGCCGCGTGCTGCAGCAGCATGATGGTCTTGGCGTCGCGGATGCGGCCGTCGGCGACCATCGCCATCGCCTCGTCGAAGGGCAGCTCGAAGACCTCGATGTCCTCGCCCTCGTGCTCGAGTCCGCCGCCGTCGGCGATGCGGTCGCGCTCGTCGTACTCGCAGACGAAACCGTGCACACGCTCGGTCAGCGTGCCCGGGCTCATGAAGGCGTCGAAGACGAAGCGCGGCTCGCGCGTGCGGTAGCCCACTTCCTGCTCGGCTTCGGCGCGCGCGCACTCGGCCGGCGAGGCGCCGTCCAGCAGCCCGGCGGGCACTTCGACCATCAGCGCGTCGCAGCCGTTCTCGAAGCCCGGTACGCGCATCTGCCGCAGCAGCACCACCGTGCGCCGCTTCGGGTCGTAGAGCAGGATCGCCGCGGCGTCGCCGTGGTCGACGGTCTCGCGCTGCTGCTCCTGCCAGCGGCCGTCGCTGCGCTGCCACTCCAGCGTGACGTTGACGAGGCGGTTGAAGTGCGCGCTGCGCACTTCGCGCTTCTTGATGCGGATGCGGTGGGCGATGCTCATGACGCGGATTCAGGCGCGGGTGAAGAGGGTCTTGTGTTGCTCTCGCAGCAGGTTCTTCTGCACCTTGCCCATCGCGTTGCGGGGCAGCTCGGGCACGACGAAGAGCGACTTGGGTACCTTGAAGCTCGCGATGCGGCACTTGAGCGACGCGATCAGCGCCTGCGCATCCGGCGCGGCGCCGGGGCGCGGCACGACGACGGCCACGACGCCCTCGCCGAAGTCGGGGTGCGGCACGCCGATCACGGCGCTCTCGGCCACGCCGGGCATTTCGTTCAGATAGCCCTCGATCTCCGCCGGATAGACGTTGTAGCCGCCGCTGATGACGAGGTCCTTGCTGCGGCCGACGATCGTCACGTAGCCGTCGGCGTCGATCCGGCCGACGTCGCCGGTCCGGAACCAGCCGTCCTCGGTGAACTCGGCAGCGGTCTTCTCGGGCATGCGCCAGTAGCCCGAGAAGACGTTCGGCCCGCGCACCTGGATGCCGCCGATCTCGCCCGCAGGCAAGGGCTGCTCCAGCTCGTCGTGCACGCGCAGGCCGACGCCGGGAAGCGCGAAGCCGACCGTGCCGCCGCGGCGGCCGCTGGCCGGCGAATACGGGTTGGAGGTGAGCATCACCGTCTCGCTCATGCCGTAGCGCTCGAGGAGGGTGTGCCCGGTGCGCTGCTGCCACTGCGCGAAGGTGTCCAGCAGCAGCGGCGCGGAGCCGCTGATGAAGATCCGCATGTGCCGGCAGGCCCCGCGCGTGAGCGAGGCTTCGGCGAGCATGCGCACGTAGAGCGTGGGCACGCCCATGAAGACGCTGGCCTCGGGCAGGCGCGCGATCACCGCCTTCGGCTCGAACCGGCCGAACCAGATCATGCGGCTGGCGTTGAGCAGCGCGCCGTGCAGGGCGACGAAGAGGCCGTGCACGTGGAAGATCGGCAGCGCGTGGATCAGCACGTCGCCGGGGATCCAGCCCCAGGCGTCCTTCAGCACGCGCGCGTTGGAGAGCAGGTTGCCGTGCGTGAGCATCGCGCCCTTGCTGCGCCCGGTGGTGCCGCTGGTGTAGACGATCGCAGCGATCTCGTCGCTGCGGCGGCGCGCGGGTTCGTGCACGTCGGCGTGGTACGCGGCGCGCGCGAGCAGCGAGCCGCTGCGGTCGTCGTCGAGCGTGAAGACGTTGCGCGTGCCCAGGCGAAAGGCCAGCGTGCTCACCCAGCCGAAGTGGCGGCCAGCGCAGACGAAGACCGCCGGTTCGGCATCGCCGATGAAGTACTCGACCTCCGCGGCCTGGTAGGCGTTGTTCAGCGGCAGGTAGACGTGGCCTGCGCGCAGCACGGCCAGGTAGAGCATCAGCGCCTCGACGCTCTTGTCGACCTGTACCGCCACGCGCGACAGCGGCGGCAGCGACAGGCTCTCCAGCAGGTTGGCCATCATCGCCGTGCCGCGTTCGAGGTCGCGCCAGGTGTAGTGCAACGGCGTGGCCGTGTCGGCGGTCTCGACCGCCACCTGGTCGAGGTCGGCCGGGAAGGCGCGGCGCAGTGCCGTGAAGAGGTTGCCTTGGCTCATCGTCGTCGATGCGGGGCTTGCGGGCACGCGTTGCCGGACGGTCTCGCGTGATGCCCCAAGGGGTGGGGCCGCCATCTTGCCACGCGTGCCGCGGCGCGGGCGCCGCGGGCTGCCGCTGCGCCCGCGCTAGAGTCGGCGCCATGCCTCCCGCCACGCCCAGGCCCGACACGCTCGCGGCACCGCGCCTGTCGCTGGATGCCGAGCGGGTGCTGCGCCTGGCCGCGCAGAGCATGTTCGACGCGTTCGCGCAGGCGGCGATGGGCACGCTCGTCGTCGACCGCGAGCACCGCATCGTCTGGATCAGCGAAGGCTACAAGAGCTTTCTGCCGGCGCTGGGCTTCCCGAGCGAGCGCGATTTCGTCGGGCGCCGCGTCGAGGAGGTGATCCCCAACACCATGCTCGGCCAGGTGATCGAGACCGGCGAGGCCATCCTCGTCGACCTGCTCAGCAACCACGCCGGCACCTTTCTCGTCAGCCGGCTGCCGCTGCGCGGCGAGGCCGGCGAGGTCATCGGCGCCTTCGGCATGGTGATGCTCGACCACCCCGAGTCGCGCATGCAGCCGCTGATGCAGAAGTTCGCGCGCCTGCAGGGCGAGCTGGAGCAGGCGCGCGCGCAACTGGCGGCGCAGCGCCGCCCCAAGTACACGGTGGCGAGCTTCATCGGCAGCAGTCCGGCAGCGCTGGACGTCAAGCGCGCGGCGCGGCGCGTGGCGCAGACGGGGTCCAGCGTGCTGCTGCTGGGCGAGACCGGCACCGGCAAGGAATTGCTCGCGCACGCCATCCATGCCGCGAGCGGCCGCGCCGCGCGACCCTTCGTCGGCGTGAACATCGCCGCCGTGCCCGACACGCTGCTCGAGGCCGAGTTCTTCGGCGTCGCGCCCGGCGCCTACACCGGTGCCGAGCGCAAGGGACGCGAGGGCAAGTTCAAGCTCGCCGATGGCGGCACGCTCTTCCTCGACGAGATCGGCGACATGCCGCTGGTGCTGCAGAGCAAGCTGCTGCGCGCCTTGCAGGAGCAGGAGATCGAGGCGCTGGGCAGCAACCGCGTCGAGCGCGTCGACGTGCGCATCATCGCCGCCACCAGCCGCGATCTCGCGGCGATGGTGGCCGACGGCCAGTTCCGCGCCGACCTCTTCTACCGGCTGAACGTGCTGCCCATCCGGCTGCCGCCGCTGCGCGAACGCCTGGATGACCTGGAAGCGCTGGCCGAGGCGCTGGCCGAGGACATCGCCCGGCGCAGCGGCCTGCCGCAGAAGGGCTTGACGCCCGAGGCGCTGGACCTGCTGGCCGCGCAGCCCTGGCGCGGCAACATCCGCGAGCTGCGCAACGTGCTCGAACAGGCCGCGCTGATGACCGACGATGCGGTGCTCGCGCCGGCACATTTCGCCGCCGCCCTGCGGCTGCAGGCCGGGCATGCGGCAGCCGCTGCGCGCCCCGCTTCGGCCCTGCCCGACACGACCGGGGCGCCCGCACTTCGCGAGCGGGCCGGACAAGATCCCGCGCCGCGGCCGCCGCGGGCGGGCGCGTCCATCTCGCTGCAGCCGCTGGCGCAGCAGGTCGAAGACGTCGAGCGTCGCGCCATCGCCGCCGCCCTGCAGGCCACGGCCGGAAACAAGCTCGCCGCGGCGCGCCTGTTGCAGATGTCACGCGCGGCGCTCTACGAACGGCTGGCGCGCTGGCCGGAGCTGGCCCAGGCCAGGGGCGCGTCGGATTCGCCCGCACCGGGTTGACGCGCCGCGTTGCGCCAGGCAGCACCGGACGAATCATTGTCCTATTTACAGGCAATTGCCCGAAATCGAGGCACGCAGTTGACTTGAATTCGGTCATTTCCGGGTTCCGTCCCGGGCCATGCCGTGGCGTGGAGGCGTTCGACGCTCGGCTCTCACTCGAAAGATCAGTATTTACCCTTGAATTGCCGATTTCGGCACGGGTCATGCGTTTCTGTCGCACACCTGTCTTGACTGGAGAGTCCCGCATGACCCATCGCCGCCCGTTCGCCCTTGGTCTCCTGGCCGCCGCCGCCCTGGCGGGTCTGGGCACCAGCGCCCTCGCCCAGTCCGCGGGCGAGATCAAGATTGCCGTCATCCAGAGCAAGACCGGACCGCTCGAGGCCTATGCCAAGCAGATGATCGTCGGCTTCAACATGGGGCTGGACTACGCCACCGGCGGCACCATGACGGTGGCCGGCAAGAAGCTGGTGGTGATCGAGAAGGACGACCAGGGCAAGCCCGACGTCGGCAAGGCAGCGCTGGCCGCGGCCTACGCCGACGACAAAGTCGACATCGCCGTCGGTCCGACCGCCAGCCCGGTGGCCCTGGCCATGCTGCCGGTGGCCGAGGAGTACAAGAAGATCCTGCTGGTGGAGCCGGCGGTGGCCGACAGCATCACCGGCGACAAGTGGAACAAGTACATCTTCCGCACCGGCCGCAACAGCAGCCAGGACGCCGCGGCCAACGCCGCAGCGCTTGACCAGCCGGGCAACGTCGTCGCCATCCTCGCCAACGACAACGCCTTCGGGCGCGACGGCGTCAAGGCCGCCAAGGAGTTCACCAAGAAGGCGAAGATCGTCCACGAGGAATACCTGCCCGTGGGCACGACCGACTTCACCGCCGGCCTGCAGCGCATCATCGACAAGCTCAAGGACGAGAAGGGCAACAGGTACCTCTCGGTAGCCTGGTCGGGCGCGCCGACCCCGTTCCCGAAGATCGCCGACCTCGAGCTCGAGAAGCGCTACGGCATCAAGCTCGCCACCGGCGGCAACATCCTGCCGGCGATGGTCGCCTACAAGAACTTCCCCGGCATGGAAGGCGCGCTCTACTACTACTTCGGCATTCCGAAGAACGCCGCCAACGAGTGGCTGGTGGCCAACCACTACAAGCAGTTCAGGACGCCGCCCGACTTCTTCACCGCCGGCGGCATGAGCGCGGCCATGGCGGTGGTCGAGGCGCTGAAGAAGAGCGGCGGCGACACCCGGGCCAACAAGCTCATCGCCACGATGGAAGGCATGAGCTTCGACACGCCCAAGGGCAAGATGACCTTCCGCAAGGAGGATCACCAGGCGATGCAGGACATGTTCCACTTCCGCATCAAGAACGATCCGGCCTTCGCCTGGGGCGTGCCCGAGCTGGTGCGCGTCATTCCCGCCAGCGAGCTGCAGATCCCGATCCGCAACAAGCGTTGAACGTCTGAGCCCCCGGCCGCCTGGCGGCCGCCCCCGAGGGGGCTACCGAACCCGCCCGGGGAACCCGGATCGGGTTCGGCCCGTTAACCCCATCGCCCCTGGTCGCCTGCGGCGACCGGTCCCGAAGGGACGAAACAGGGACGAAACGCGCGTTCCCGGCTTCTTCATGCTCGAAACTCAGGACCTCACGATTCGCTTCGGCGGCCACGTCGCCGTCGACCACGTCTCGTGCCGCTTCGAGCCGGGCACGCTGACGGCCATCGTCGGCCCCAACGGCGCGGGCAAGACGACCTACTTCAACCTCATCTCCGGCCAGTTGCCGGCCAGCGAAGGGCGCGTGCGGCTGGATGGCCAGGACATCACCGCGCTGCCCGCGGCGCAGCGCACGCACCGGGGCCTGGGGCGCGCGTTCCAGCTCACGCAGCTGTTCCCGAACCTGAGCGTGCACGAGAACGTGCGCCTGGCGATCCAGGCGCGCGAGGCCGGGCGCGGGCGCAGCGCGCTGGGCCTCGCGCGCGACATGCTGCGCGTGTGGCTGGACCACGCAGGCTGGATCGCCGAGGCCGACCGCATCCTCGATCAGGTGCGGCTCGCGGAGAAGGCGCGCGTGCCCGCCAGCAGCCTGCCGCACGGCGACCAGCGCAAGCTCGAGGTGGCGCTGCTGATGGCGCTGGACCCCAAGGTCTACATGTTCGACGAGCCCACCGCCGGCATGAGCGTCGACGAGGTGCCGGTGGTGCTGGACCTGATCCGCGCGCTGAAGAGCCGCAAGGACATCGTCATCCTGCTCGTCGAGCACAAGATGGACGTCGTGCGCGAGCTCTCCGACCGCATCATCGTGCTGCACAACGGCCAGCTCGTCGCCGACGGCGAGCCGGCCACGGTGATCGCCTCGCCCGTCGTCCAGCAAGCCTATCTGGGCATGGCCGCCGAGGAGCCGGCGTGAGCGGTGCTCTGCTCGAACTGCGCGGCGTGCACACGCACATCGGCGCCTATCACATCCTGCACGGCGTCGATCTCGCCGTGCCCGAGGGCCAGGTGACGATGCTGCTCGGCCGCAACGGCGCCGGCAAGACGACCACGCTGCGCACCATCATGGGCCTGTGGGGTGCGTCACAGGGATCGATCGCCTTCCGCGGCGCGCCGATCGCGAATCGCGCGACGCCGGAGATCGCCGCTTCGGGCATCGCCTACGTGCCCGAGAGCATGGGCATCTTCAGCGACCTCACGGTGAAGGAGAACATGGTGCTCGCCGCGCGAGGCGCGCGCCACGAAGACGAGCTCGACCGGCAGCGGCTGCAGTGGATCTTCGGCCTCTTTCCGGCGCTGCGGACCTTCTGGCTCCACCCCGCGGGCAAGCTCTCGGGCGGGCAGAAGCAGATGCTCGCCGTCGCGCGCGCGATCTGCGAGCCGCGCGCGCTCATCCTCATCGACGAGCCGAGCAAGGGGCTGGCGCCGGCCATCATCGGCAACCTCATCGGCGCGCTGCGCGAACTGAAGGCGCAGCAGACGACCATCCTGCTCGTCGAGCAGAACTTCCTCATGGCCAAGGCGCTCGGCGACACCGTGGCGGTGATGGACGACGGCCGCGTCGTGCACGCCGGCGCGATGGCCGAGCTGGCCGAGGACGTCGCCCTGCAGCAGCGGCTGCTGGGCCTGTCCCTGGGAGCGCACCAATGAATACCGCGAACACCGCGGCGTCGGCCGACGCGCCGCTGGCCATGCCCAGGAGCGCGTTCGACGGCAAGCCGGTGCTGTTGCTGCTGGCGCTGATGGCGGCGGCCCTGCCGGCCATCGCCAGCGGCAGCAGCTGGCTCACGCTGACCTTCGCCGGGCTGGCGATGGGGCTCATCATCTTCGTCATCGCCTCGGGCCTGACGCTGATCTTCGGCCTCATGGATGTGCTCAACTTCGGGCACGGCCTGTTCATCGCGCTCGGGGCCTTCGTCGCGACGACGGTGATGGGCGGCATGGCGGCCTATGCCGACCAGGGCGTGCTGCAGACGCTGCTGGCGATCTTCACGGCGATGCTCGTGGCGATGGCGGTGGCCGGTGCCATCGGCTGGGCCTTCGAGCGCGTCATCGTGCGCCCGGTGTATGGCCTGCACCTGAAGCAGATCCTCATCACCATGGGCGGCATGATCGTCGGCGAGGAGCTGATCAAGGTCGTCTGGGGCCCGCTGCAGATCGCGCTGCCGATGCCCGCGCCGCTGCGCGGCGCCTTCTACCTCGGCGACGCGGCGATCGAGAAGTACCGCGTCGTCGCCGCGATCGTCGGCCTGGCGGTGTTCGCGCTGCTGGCCTGGACGCTCGCGCGCACCAAGGTCGGCCTGCTGATCCGCGCCGGCGTGCAGGACCGCGAGATGGTCGAGTCGCTGGGCTACCGCATCCGGCGCCTCTTCGTCGGCGTCTTCGTCGCCGGCTCGGCGCTCGCCGGCATGGGCGGCGTGATGTGGGGTCTGTACCAGCAGGCGGTGTCGCCGCAGATCGGCGCGCAGGTCAACATCCTCATCTTCATCGTCATCATCATCGGCGGCCTGGGCTCCACGCTGGGCTGCTTCATCGGCGCGCTGCTGGTGGGCCTGATGGCCAACTACACCGGTTTCCTCGCACCCAAGGTGGCGCTGTTCTCGAACATCGCGCTGATGGTCGCCATCCTGCTGTGGCGGCCGCAGGGCTTGTACCCGGTCACGAACCGCTGAGGATGGCCATGCTTGATCGCCTCCTCTCGCACGACCGCCCGCGCAGCCGGCTGCTGGCGCTGGCGCTCGTCGTCGTCCTCGTGGCGCTGGCGGTCGCGCCCTTTGCCTTCCCGGGGGCCAAGGCGCTGAGCGTGGCGGCCAAGACGCTGGTCTTCATCCTGCTCGTCGCCAGCTTCGACCTGCTGCTGGGCTACACCGGCATCGTCAGCTTCGCGCACACGATGTTCTTCGGCATCGGCGCCTACGGCATCGCGATCGCGAGCACGCGCCTGGGCGAGGGCTGGGCAGCGGTGCTCGCCGGCACCGCGGCGGCGTTGCTGCTGTCGCTGCTGCTGTCGCTGCTCATCGGCCTGTTCTCGCTGCGCGTGAAGGCGATCTTCTACGCCATGATCACGCTGGCCGTGGCCGCGGCCTTCCAGACCCTGGCCTCGCAGCTCTCGGAGCTCACCGGCGGCGAGGACGGGCTGACCTTCCGCAACCCGACCTGGCTCTCGCCCAGCTTCGAGCCCTTCGAGAGCCCCCTCCTCGGCGTCGACGTCGACGGCAAGATCTTCACCTACTACCTGCTCTTCGCGGCCGTGCTGCTGCTCTTCCTGGCCCTGCTGCGCATCGTCAATTCACCCTTCGGGCGCGTGCTGCAGGCGATCCGCGAGAACGACTTCCGCGCCGAGGCGATCGGCTACTCGACCGTCGTCTACCGCACCTGGAGCAACGTGCTCTCGGCGGCCTTCGCCACGCTGGCCGGCGCGCTGCTGGCGCTGTGGCTGCGCTACGTCGGGCCGGACACGACGCTGTCGTTCGAGATCATGCTCGACATCCTGCTCATCGTCGTCATCGGCGGCATGGGGACGATGTACGGCGCGGCGGTCGGGGCGGCGCTGTTCGTGCTGGCGCAGAACTACCTGCAGGACCTGCTGGCGCTGGGTGCCGGCGCGCTCGAAGGCGTGCCCGTACTGTCGCAGATCGTCTCGCCCGACCGCTGGCTGCTGTGGCTTGGCGTGCTGTTCGTGCTCTCCGTCTACTACTTCCCCACCGGCATCGTCGGTCGTCTGCGCGCACGGGCGCTGGCGCGCCGTGCCGCCGGCGCCGCGGTCGGTGTCGCGCGATGAAACCCCGTTCCCGCTACCTGGTCTGCGAGGGCCGCGAGATCCACTTCACCGAGTGGGGCGCGCAGCAGCGCGAGGTGATCGTCGCCTGGCACGGCCTGGCGCGCACCGGGCGCGACATGGACCACATCGCCGCGCACCTGGCGCCGCGCTTTCGCGTGCTCTGTCCGGACACCATCGGACGCGGGCTGAGCGAATGGAGCCCGCGTCCGGCCGAGGAGTACTGCCTGGCCTTCTACGAGCGGCTGGCGGTGTCGCTGCTGGACCAACTCGGCGTGCGCGAGTGCCTGTGGCTGGGCACCAGCATGGGCGGGGCCATCGGCCTGCGCGCGGCCGCCGGGCACTTGCGCGGGCGCATCCGCAAGCTGCTGCTCAACGACATCGGCCCCGAGCTGGCCGAGGAGGCGGTGCAGCGCATCCGCGGCTACGCCGGCAGCCCGCCGGCCTTTGCCACCATGCAGGAGCTCGAGCAGTACTTCCGTCGCATCTACGCACCCTATGGCCGGCTCGACGATGCGATGTGGCGGCTGCTCGCCGAGACCTCGATGCGCCGCCTGCCCGATGGCCGCGTGACGCCGCACTACGACCCGGCGATGGTGCAGCAGTTCATCCACCATCCGCGCGACTACGACCAGTGGACGGCCTGGGATGCGCTCACCATTCCCGTGCTGTGCCTGCGCGGCGAGAACTCCGACCTGCTGTTGCCCGAGGTCGCCGAGGCCATGCGCACGCGCGGCCCGCGCGCGGTGGTCGCCACCATCCCGGGCTGCGGCCACGCGCCGGCGCTGAACACGCCCGAGCAGTACGCGCTTGTCGAGCGCTTCCTGGCGGCCTGAACGAGCGTGCGCCGACGGGGCGCGCCTGCAGGTGCGGGCTTCAGCCGACGGATTCCACGCCTGCCGCCGACTCGAGCACGCAGTCGGCGATCGCCTGCGTGTCGTCCAGCGCCAGCATGCGCGGCACGTCGACGGGTACCTTGCCCTCGGCCGCGAGCGCGACGATGCCCGGCCAGTCCGGCCACAGCGTGGGCTTGCCCTCGGCCTCGCGCCAGACCTCGAGCTTGGGGAAGTCGCCGCTCTTGAAGCCCTCGACCAGCACCAGGTCGCAGCGCTGGATGCGCGACAGCAGGTAGGGCAGCGGCGGCTCGGTGTCGCCGCGCAGTTCGTGCATCAGCGCCCAGCGGTCTTCGCCCAGCAGCAGCACCTCCTGGCAGCCGGCCTGCCGCGCGCGCCAGGAGTCCTTGCCCGGGCGGTCGATCTCGATCGTCTTGTGGCTGTGCTTGATGAGCGAGACGACGAGGCCGCGCGCACGCAACTCGGGCACCAGCCGCTCGAGCAGCGTGGTCTTGCCCATGCCGGAATGGCCGGCGATGCCGAAGACTTTCATGGGCGCGATGATCGCCGACTTCGGCGCGCCGAGGCCTGCGTCCCTCAGCGCAGCGCGGCCAGGGCGGTGGCGTAGTCGGGTTCCTGCGCGATCTCGGGGACGAGTTGCGCGTGCAGCAGCTTGTCGTCGGCGTCGAGCACGAACACCGCGCGCGCGGCCAGGCCGGTGAGCGGGCCGCTGTCGATCGCGACGCCGTAGTCGCGCAGGAAGCGCGCGCCGCGCAGCGTCGAGAGCATGGTCACGTTCTTGATGCCCTCGGCGCCGCAGAAGCGCCCTTGCGCGAACGGCAGGTCGGCCGAGATGCACAGCACCGCGGTGTCGGCAAGGCCGGCGGCGTCCTGGTTGAAGTGGCGCACCGAGGCCGCGCACACCGGCGTGTCGAGGCTCGGGAAGACGTTCAGCACCTTGCGCTTGCCGGCGAAGTCGGCCAGCGTCTTGTCCGAGAGGTCGCCGGCCACCAGCGAGAACGCCGGTGCCTGGCTGCCGACCGCCGGCAGCGTGCCGGCGACGTTGACGGGGTTGCCCTTGAAGGTCACGCTGGACATGGATTCATTCCTTTGACGTGGTGGATGCAAAGGGGATCCTAGGGTGCGCGCGCAGCCCCTTGCCCGCTGCGCCCCCGTGACCCTTGTCGAAGCCCGGCTTTCACCGCTTGGCCTGTGCTCGGTCAAAGAAGTCGCGCCTGCACGCCGTCGAGAATCGGCCCCGCTCCTTCGCCCCCCCGTGGGGTGCCTGGAGCTTGGGCTCGGGTGTCGTCGCTCCCGAACCCTGCCCGTCATCCCTGGACCCCACGCCCGCAGCCCTTGCGGGCGAGTGTTGGAGAGCCGTTTCCATGCGCGAAATCATCATCGTCGGGCGCGGCGGGCAGGGTGCCCAGGTGGCCGGCAACCAGTTGGCGCAGGCCTTCTTCGCCGAAGGCAAGTACGTGCAGTCCTTCGCCACCTACGGCGGCGCGCGCCGCGGCGGGCCGGTGGCCTCGTCGATCCGCGTCGACGAGGAGCCGGTGATCCTGCGCTGCAACATCGAGCGCGCCGACGCCATCCTGTGCTTCGACGCCTCGCTGCTGGACGCGAACCTGCTCGAGCGCGCCCACCGCGGCACGCGCATCGTCGTCAACAGCGCGAAGGCGGCGGACGAGTTCGCCGCACTCGGCGACTTCGGCTTCGTGCCGATCGACGGCCGCCGCATCGCGCTCGAGTTCGGCCTCGGCAAGGTCGTCAACTCGGCGCTGCTGGGTGCGCTGGCGGCACTCATGGACGAGCCGCGCCTGGACACCCTGTGCGAGGTGATCGAGCAGACCGCGCCCGGAATGAAGGAACAGAACCTCGCCGCCTGCCGCCACGCCTTCGGCCTCGCGCGCGAGATGCAGGCGGGCGGCCTCGCGCTGGCCGCGTCCTGAGAAAGCCCCGCCATGAACTTGCCCCTGGCATCGAACGACTCCGCCTCGCTCTGGACGACGCGCAATTCGCGCACGCGCATCACCGGCACCTGGCGCACGCGCGCGCCGGAGTACCGCAGCACGGCCGCGCCCTGCCTGGCCGCCTGCCCGGTGAACGGCACGATCGCGCGCTGGATCGGCGAAGTGCGCGCCGGCAATCTGCGCCGGGCCTGGGAGCTGCTGGTCGAGAACAACCCCTTCCCGGCGATCGCCGGGCGCATCTGCCACCACCCCTGCGAGAGCGCCTGCAACCGCCAGCAGCATGACGAGTCGGTGAGCATCTGCGCGCTCGAGCGCCACGTCGGCGACGCGGCGCTGGCCGCCGGCTGGGTCTATCCGAAGCCGGCGACCGAGCGCCGCAAGCGCATCGCCATCGTTGGCGGCGGCCCGGCCGGCCTGTCCGCGGCCTACCAGCTGCGCCGGCGCGGCCTGCAGGTCACGCTCTTCGAGTCGCGGCCCGAACTGGGCGGGCTGCTGCGCTATGGCATCCCCGACTACCGGCTCGACAAGCGCGTGCTCGACGGCGAGGTCCGCCGCATCGTCGATCTCGGCGTGGAGGTGCGCCGCGGCGCGATGATCGAGTCGGCGGCGGCGCTGGCCGAGCTGCGCGCGCAGTTCGATGCCGTCTTCCTGGCCACCGGTGCCACGCGCTCGCGCCCCTTGCCGGGGCTGGACTACGGCCAGCCCTGGGTCGTCGACGGCGCCGACTTCCTCGCCGCGGCCAACGCCGGCGAGGCGATCGCGCCGGGCGCGCGCGTCGTCGTCATCGGCGGCGGCAGCGCGGCGATGGACGTGGCGCGCACGGCGCGGCGCCTGGGCCGCGAGGTGAGCGTGCTCGCGCTGGAGGCCGAAGGCGCGCTGCCCGCGCAGCGCATCGAGGTCGACGAGGCGGTGGAAGAAGACGTGCGTTTCGTCTGCGGCGCGATGCTGCAGCGCGTCGAGCCGAACGGGACCGGCCTCGTCCTGCACTGCGTGCGCGTGGCCTTCGAGCCCGGCGCCACGCGCGGCGAGTTCAAGGTGACGCCGATCGAGGGCAGCGCCTTCACGCGGGCCGCCGATCTCGTCGTGCCCTCGATCGGCCAGGGCACCGACCTCGAACGCTGGCGCGGCCTGCTGGACGCCGCCGGCCCGGTGATCGGCGTCGACGCCGGCTTTCGCACCAGCGCCGAGGGCGTCTTCGCGGGCGGCGACGTCGCCAGCCTGCAGCGCTTCTTCACCGAGGCGGTGGGCATGGGCAAGAAGGCGGCGATCGAGATCGCGGCCTACGTGAGCGGCGAAACCGTGCCCAATCTCGAGGTCGGTGCCACCGTTCCCTTCGAGCAGATCAACACCAGCTACTACCCGCGCGCGCCGCGCCGGGAGGCGCCGATCCGCGGCGTCGACGAGCGGCTTGGCAGCTTTGCCGAAGTGCAGGGCCGGCTCGACGACGCGGCGGCGCAGGCGGAGTCGCAGCGCTGCTTCAGCTGCGGCACCTGCACGCAGTGCGACAACTGCTACTTCTACTGCCCGGACGCGGCCATCGAGCGCACGGAGACGGGCTACACCGTGCGCTACGACCACTGCAAGGGCTGCGGCCTGTGCGTCGAGGAATGCCCCACCGGCGCGGTGATGATGCGCAACGAGGAAAGGCTTTGACCATGACGACGACCGTACGCGAACGCAGCCGCGGCGTGCTGCTGAGCGGCAACCACGCGGTGTCGAACGCCGTCATGCTGGCCCGTCCTGACGTCATTCCGGTCTACCCGATCACGCCGCAGACGCCGATCCTCGAGCGCATCACCGAGCTGCACGCCGAAGGCGGCATCACGGCCGAGCTGCTGACGCCGGAGTCCGAGCACTCGGCGATGGCGGCCTGCATCGCCGCCTCGGCCACCGGCGCGCGCGTCTTCACCGCGACCTCCTCGCAGGGCCTTCTGCTCATGCACGAGCTGCTGCACTTCGCCTCCGGCGCGCGCACGCCGATCGTGATGTGCAACGTCAACCGCACGCCGGCCGCGCCCTGGGGCTTCTGGCCCGACCAGATCGACAGCCTGGCGCAGCGCGACACCGGCTGGATCCAGCTCTACAGCGAGAGCCCGCAGGAGTCGCTGGACAGCGTGATCCAGCTCTTCGCCGTGGCCGAAGCCGTCAAGCTGCCGGCGATGGTCAGCCACGACGCCTTCTACGTCTCGCATGCGATGGAGCCGGTCGACGTGCCGACGCAGGAACTGGTCGATGCCTTCCTGCCGCCCTACCGGCCGGAGTTCTCGCTCGACAACGCGCACAGCGCGTCCTACTGCGCGCCCACCGACCAGGCGACCTGGCGCCGCTCGCGCGTCGACCTCGACGCGGCGATGGCGCAGGTGCCGGGTCTCATCCGCAGCACCGGCGCGCGCTGGGGCGAGCTCACCGGGCGCCACCGCGACCTCCTCGAAGGCCACCACCTCGAAGGCGCGGAGGTGGTGCTGGTGACCATGGGCTCGATGGCCGGCACGGTGCGCCACGCGGTGAACGCGATGCGCAAGGAGGGGCTGGCCGTGGGCATGCTCAAGGTGCGGCTGTTCCGGCCGCTGCCGGCGGCGGCGCTGCGCGAGGCGCTGGCCGGCGTGCCCTGCGCCATCGTGCTCGACCGCAACTACTCGCCGGGCACCGGCGGCGTGCTGCACCAGGAGTTGAAGAGCGTGCTCTTCGGCACGCCGGTGGCACCGCGCCTGCACGGCCTGCTGGCCGGCGTGGGCGGCGTCAACGTCTCGTCGGCACGGATCCGCGAGTGGGTGGCCGAATTCCGCAGCCGCGAAGCGCGGCCCGATCCCGTCTGGGTGGAGTGACAAGCGTGAAGAACATCGACTACGAAGACCAGGGCCAGTTCTGCTCCGGCCACGTCGCCTGCCCGGGCTGTTCCGAGCCGGTGACGATCCGCGTCATCCTCAACACCATCGGCGACGACGCCATCGGCGTCGTCTCGCCCTCGTGCTCGGCGATGATTAGCGGCGGCTACCCGATCTCCTCGGTGAAGGTGCCGATGTTCCACACCACGCTGGAGTCGGCCGCGGCCTCGGCCAGCGGCGTCAAGCGCGCGCTCAACGCGCGCAACAAGCGCGACACCACGGTGTTCTGCTTCGTCGGCGACGGCGGCACCTACGACATCGGCCTGCAGGCGCTGTCCTCGGCGATCGAGCGCAACGAGGACATCCTCTACTTCTGCTTCGACAACGAGGGCTACATGAACACCGGCGGGCAGAAGAGCTCGTCGACGCCGCTGGGCGCCGTCACCGGCAGCACGCCCGAGGGCAAGTTCACGCAGAAGAAGAACATGGTCGAGATCCTGGCCGCGCACCGCACGCCCTACGTCGCCACCGCCAGCCCCTCGCACCTCAACGACCTGAAGGCCAAGGTCGAGAAGGCCAAGACCATCCGCGGCACCAAGGTCATCATCGTCCTCATCCCCTGCGTGCCGGGCTGGGGCCTGGCCGAGGACGGCGCCGTGCGCACCGCGCGCAAGGCGGTGGAGGCCGGCGTCTTCCCGCTCTTCGAGATCGAGCACGGCGAGCGCGTGCGCATCACCGCCGGACGCATCGACGAGGACCTGCGCATCGACGGCTACCTGAAGGAGCAGTCGCGCTACCGCCGCCTCGACGCCGGCCGCGTCGCCGCGCTGCAGTCCGAGGTCGACCAGCAGTGGCGACGCCTGCGCAGCGCGGCGACGACGGCTGATGAGACCTCGAGCATCCCTTGCAAGACACCTACCCAAGCCGCCTGATTGCGCTCCGTTTGGCTGCCGCCGTCGAGCCGCCCCGGCGGACCCCTGCCAAGCGCTCCCATACCTGGGGACTCGTCACCAGGCGCCGGCTGCCCCGGTCCTCAGCCACAAGCCGCTCGTCGACCTCGGAGGGAGACTGCTTGCCTGTAGAACCCGCAGGACGTGCTTGCGCCGATCGGGCACTCGGACGGATTGGCGCCGCGTCGATCGCGGCATAGAGTCGCGCCTGTCGGCACGAACAGCCGGATGGAGAAAAGCAGCATGCTACGACGCCCGCTCCTGAAGGCCGCCGCGACCATCCTCGCGGCACCGCTTACGCTTCCGTCGCGCGCGCAGGACGGCAGCCTGCGCATCGTCGTGCCCTACGCACCCGGCGGCTCGAGTGACCGCGCCGCACGCATCGTCGCCGAGAAGCTGAGCCCCAAGCTCGGCCAGAACGTGATCGTTGAGAACAAGGCCGGCGCCGGTGGACGCGTCGCGATGCAGCAGACCAAGGGCACGCCCGCGAACCAGTCGGTGCTGGTGGTCGCCAATCCGGCGACGATGCTGATCGCGCCGCTGGTCTTCAAGGACAGCGGCTACGACCCGGATCGCGACTTCCAGCCGGTCTCGCAGGTCAGCGAGTACGAGTTCGGCATCGCGGTCGCGTCGGCGGTCCCGGTCAAGGAGCTTCAGCACCTGCTTGCGTGGCTGCGCGCGAACCCCGAGCAGACGAACTTCGGCGTGCCGGCCACCGGCAGCCTGCCGCACTTCTTCGCCCTGATGGTCAGCGAGGCCGCGAAGGTACAGGCCCAGGTCATCGGCTACCGGGGCTCGGGTCCGCTCGTCACCGATCTCATCGGCGGCCAGATCCCGGTGGCCGTCGACACGCTGGACACGCTGCTGCCGCAGCACGAAGGCGGCAAGCTGCGCGTACTGGCCTCGTCCAACGTCAAGCGCTCGCCGTTCTCGCCCGACATCCCGACCTTCAAGGAGGCCGGGATGAACCTGTCCGCAACCGGCTGGAACGCCTTCTTCGCGTCCGCGGCAATGCCCCGGGAGCGCGTGGCGGCGCTCGGTGCGGCGATCCGCGAAGTGATGCTCGACGAGGACACGAAGCGCAAGTTCCACGCCGCCAAGGTCGATCCGGTGGCGCGCACGCCGCAGCAGACCGCTGCGATGCTCAAGGCCTACCGCGCCCAGTGGGCGCCGGTCGTGAAGAAGTCGGGCTACCAGTCCTGAGAAGCCTGAGAAGCCGGGCGGCAGCACGGTGCGCGACGCCTGATCGGCGTCGCCGCGACGAGGGCCGCCCGATCGAAGCGGGGGGAAAGCCGCGCCCTAGAATGAAAGGTTCGCCTCGTCATTCAGGCCTCCTACCGCCATGCCCTCCGGTGTCATCCGCATCCGCGGCGCCCGCCAGCACAACCTGAAGAACCTGGACCTGGACATCCGCACCGGCGAGCTGACGGTGGTCACCGGGGTCAGCGGTTCGGGCAAGTCCAGCCTCGTCTTCGACACCTTGTACGCCGAGGGGCAGCGGCGCTACGTCGAGACCTTCAGCGCCTACGCGCGCCAGTTCCTCGACCGCATGGACCGCCCGGCGGTCGACCGCGTCGACGGCGTGCCGCCGGCCATCGCCATCGACCAGACCAACCCGGTGCGCACTAGCCGCAGCACGGTCGGGACGATGACCGAGCTCAACGACCACCTGAAGCTGCTGTTCGCGCGCGCCGCGCAGCTCTTCGACGCCGACACCGCGCTGCCGGTGCGGCACGACTCGGCACAGACCATCCTCGAAGATCTGCAGCAGCGCGCCGCGGCCGCGGGCGACCCGCGCCTCGTGCTCAGCTTCCCGGTCGAGCTGCCGGCCGACACCAGCGCCGAGCAGCAGGCGCAGTGGCTCTCGGCCAGCGGCTTCACGCGCGTGCACGGCGAGCGCGTCGAGGGGCAGCGCAAGATCCTCGCCGTCGTCGCCGACCGCTTTCGCTTCGGGAACGTGGAGCCGGTGCGCGCCGCCGAGGCGATCGAGACCGCGCTCAAGCGCGGCGGCGGCCGGCTCGACGTGCACGTCGACGAGCTGCAGCAGCTCTGGCGCTGGTCGACCGGGCTGCACTGCCCGGAGAGCGGGCGCCGCTACGCCGACCCGCAGCCCGCGCTCTTCAGCTTCAACTCGGCCTTCGGCGCCTGCGAGACCTGCCGCGGCTTCGGCCGCGTGATCGGCGTCGACTTCGGGCTCGTCATCCCCGACGCGCGCAAGACGCTGCGCAGCGGCGCCATCAAGCCGCTGCAGACGCCGGCCTGGAAGGAGTGCCAGGACGACCTCGTCAAGTACGCGGGCGAGGCCGGCATCCCGCGCGACACCGCCTGGAGCCAGCTCACGCCGGCGCAGCGCGACTGGGTGATCGAGGGCAGCCCGCACTGGCAGGGCGACTGGAACAAGCAGTGGTACGGCATCCGCCGCTTCTTCGGCTACCTGGAGAGCAAGGCCTACAAGATGCACATCCGCGTGCTCTTGTCGAAGTACCGCAGCTACACGCCGTGCAGCGCCTGCGGCGGCGCGCGCCTGCAGCCCGAGGCGCTGCTGTGGCGCATCGGCAGCCGCGCGGACGCCGACGCCGTGCTGCCGCCCGCGCAGCGCTTCATGCCGACCGGCGTGAAATGGACGCGCGCGCAGCTCGAGGCCCTGCCGGGGTTGTGCCTGCACGACCTGATGCAGCTGCCGATCGCGCGCCTCTTCCGCTTCTTCGACGGCTTGCGGCTGCAGCAGGGGATGCTCGACGAGGCGCTTGCGCTGCTGCTGGCCGAGGTGCGCACGCGGCTGAAGTACCTGTGCGACGTCGGCATCGGCTACCTGGCGCTGGACCGCCAGAGCCGCACGCTCAGCGGCGGCGAGGTGCAGCGCATCAACCTGACGACGGCGCTGGGCACGAGCCTCGTGAACACGCTCTTCGTGCTCGACGAGCCGAGCATCGGCCTGCACCCGCGCGACATGAACCGCATCGTGCAGGCGATGCAGCGCCTGCGCGACGCCGGCAACACGCTGGTCGTCGTCGAGCACGACCCGGCGGTGATGCTCGCCGCCGACCGGCTGCTCGACATGGGCCCGGGCCCCGGCGAGCGCGGCGGACAGATCGTCTTCGACGGCACGCCCGAGCAGGCACGCAGCGCGGACACGCTCACCGGCGCCTACCTCGGCGCGCGCAAGCAGGTGAGCCTGGGTTTCCGGCGCCTGGTGCAGGCGGGCACGCCGCGCCTCGTGCTCGAAGGCGCGCGCGAGCACAACCTGCAGGGCGTGACGCTCGAGCTGCCGCTGCAGCGCCTGGTCGTCGTCACCGGCATCAGCGGCTCGGGCAAGAGCACGCTGGTGCAGGACGTGCTCCATCCGGCGCTGGCGCGCCACTTCGGCAAGGCGACCGAGGCGCCCGGCGCCTTCGAGCGCCTGCTCGGCGCCGAGCAGCTCGCCGACGCGGTCTTCGTCGACCAGAGCCCGATCGGCATGACCGCGCGCAGCAACCCGGCCAGCTACGTCGGCGCCTTCGACGAGTTCCGCAAGCTCTTCGCCGAAGTGCCGCTGGCGCGCGAGCGCGGCTACAGCGCGGGCACCTTCAGCTTCAACGCCGGCGACGGGCGCTGCCCGACCTGCGGCGGCAGCGGCTTCGAGCGCGTCGAGATGCAGTTCCTCTCCGACGTCTACCTGCGCTGCCCCGACTGCGACGGCCGCCGCTACCGCGCCGAGGTGCTGGACGTGAAGCTCACGCGCGGCCCCGAGCGCTTCAGCATCGCCGACGTGCTCGAGCTGACGGTCGCCGAGGCGGCGCATTGGTTCCAGAACGATCGCGAGGTCGTCGCGCGGCTGCAGCCCATCCTCGACGTCGGCCTGGACTACGTGCGCCTGGGCCAGCCGGTGCCCACGCTCTCGGGCGGCGAGGCGCAGCGCCTGAAGCTTGCCGGCTTCCTCGCGCAGGCCGCGACCGGCCCGCGCCAGCCGGCGGCGAAGAAGGGCACGCTCTTCCTCTTCGACGAGCCGACGACCGGCCTGCACTTCGACGACATCGCCAAGCTGATGCGCGCGCTGCGCAAGCTGCTCGACGCCGGGCATTCGCTGCTCGTGATCGAGCACAACCTCGACGTGATCCGCGCCGCCGACTGGATCGTCGACCTGGGACCGGAGGGCGGCGAGGGTGGCGGGGAGATCGTCTGCACGGGCACGCCCGACGACGTGAAGGCGCACCCGAGCTCGCACACCGGGCAGGCGCTGCGCGACTACGAGGAGGCGCTGGGTCTCGCGCTGCCGATGGCGGCCGATGGCGGGGTGGTGGTAAGGCTGCACCCTCAGGCCAAGTCTCTCCCCGCCATCCGCCCCGCCCACGACGCCATCTCCATCGTTAACGCCCGCGAGCACAACCTCAAGAGCCTCTCGGTCGACATCCCGCGCGGCAAGTTCAACGTCATCACCGGCGTCAGCGGCTCGGGCAAGAGTACGCTGGCCTTCGACATCCTCTTCAACGAGGGCCAGCGCCGCTACCTCGAGAGCCTGAACGCCTACGCGCGCAGCATCGTGCAGCCCGCGGGCCGGCCCGAGGTCGACGCCGTCTACGGCATTCCGCCGACGGTGGCCATCGAGCAGCGTCTCTCGCGCGGCGGGCGCAAGAGCACGGTGGCGACGACGACCGAGGTCTGGCATTTCCTGCGCCTGCTGTGGGTCAAGCTGGGCATCCAGCACTGCGTGCACGACGGCGCGCCGGTGCGCGCGCAGAGCGCCGAGAGCATCGCCGCGCAGATCCTGCGCGAGCACGCCGGGCGGCATGTCGGCCTGCTCGCGCCGCTGGTCGTCCACCGCAAGGGCGTCTACACCGACCTCGCCAAGTGGGCCAAGGCGCGCGGCCACACGCACCTGCGCGTCGACGGCGAGTTCGTGCGCGTCGATCCTTTCCCGCGCATCGACCGCTTCAAGGAGCACACGATCGAGCTGCCGGTGGGCGACCTCGTCGTCGCCGCGGCGGCCGAAGGCGAGCTGCGTACGCTGCTGACGAAGGCGCTGGAGCACGGCAAGGGCGTCGTGCACCTGCTGCAGCCGCTGGCGGGCCTGTCGGTGGCACTCGAACTCGGGCTGCCGACGGCGCCCATCGGGCAGGTGCAGGTCTTCAGCACCAAGCGCGCCTGCCCGCAGTGCGGCACCAGCTACCCGGAGCTGGATCCGCGCATGTTCAGCTACAACAGCAAGCATGGCTGGTGCCCGCACTGCGTGGGCACGGGCCTGGCGCTGACGCGCGAGCAGCGCAAGGCCTTCGACGATTCGGTGATCGTCGACGACGGCCAGGGCCGCGAGCACAGCTTCCCGTCCGAGGAGCCCGAGGTCGAGGGCCTCGCCGACGAACCCTGCCCCGAGTGCCAGGGCGCGCGGCTGAACGCCGCCGCGCGCGCCGTCACCTTCGACGGGCGCGCGATCGGCGAGTTGGCGCGGCTGTCGGTGCACGAGGTCGCGCGCTGGATCGACGGCCTGCAGCTCACGGGTCGCGACGCCGAGATCGCACGCGACGTCGTCGCCGAGGTGCGCAGCCGCCTGGCCTTCCTGCAGGAGGTGGGCCTGGCCTACCTGACGCTGGACCGTGCCGCGCCCACGCTCTCCGGCGGCGAGGCGCAGCGCATCCGCCTGGCCGCACAGCTCGGCAGCAACCTGCAGGGCGTGTGCTACGTGCTCGACGAGCCGACGATCGGCCTGCACCCGCGCGACAATGGCATCCTGCTCTCGGCGCTGCACAAGCTCGGCGACAAGGGCAACACGCTCGTCGTCGTCGAGCATGACGAGGACACCATCCGCCGCGCCGACCACGTCATCGACATCGGCCCCGGTGCCGGCAAGCGCGGCGGCCGGCTGGTCGCCGAAGGTACGGTGGAAGAACTGTCGCGGCACGCCGACTCGCTCACCGGCCGGCTGCTCGCCGCGCCGCTCGTGCACCCGCTGCAGCCGCGGCGGGCGCTGGCGCCCGAGGCGCCGGCGCTCGAAGTCCGCGGCGCGCAGTTGCACAACCTGCAGCGCCTGGACCTGCGCGTGCCGCTGCAGCGCCTGGTGGCCATCAGCGGCGTCAGCGGCTCGGGCAAGAGCACGCTGGCGCGCGAAGTGCTGCTGGCCAACGTGCAGGCCACCGTGGCCGCCCGCGGCGGTCGTGGCGGTCGCGGCAGCCGCGCCGGAAAGGGCGCGCCGGCCGACAAGGCGCGCGACGCCGGCGCCTTGCCGCCGCTCGTCGGCTGCCTCGGCCTGCGCGGGACCGACGCGATCGCGCGCGTGCTCGAGGTCGACCAGACGCCGATCGGCAAGACGCCGCGCAGCTGCCCGGCGACCTACGTCGGCTTCTGGGATGCGATCCGCAAGCTCTTCACCGAGACGCTGGAGGCCAGGGCGCGCGGCTACGGCGCGGCGCGCTTCTCCTTCAACACCGGCGACGGCCGCTGCCCCGCCTGCGAGGGGCAGGGCATGCGCACGATCGCGATGAGCTTCCTCCCCGACGTCAAGCTGCCCTGCGACGTCTGCCACGGCCAGCGCTTCAACCCGCAGACACTTGCCGTCACCTGGCGCGGCCGTCACATCGGGGAGGTGCTGCAGATGGAGGTCGACGAGGCCGTCGACTTCTTCGCCAGCATGCCCGTCGTCAGCCATCCGCTCAAGCTGCTGCAGGACGTGGGCCTGGGCTACCTCACGCTCGGCCAGCCTTCGCCCACGCTGTCTGGCGGCGAGGCGCAGCGCATCAAGCTGGTGACCGAGCTCGCCAAGGCGCGCGACGACCTCACACGCCGCGGCAACCGGCCGGCGCACACGCTCTACGTCCTCGACGAGCCGACCGTCGGTCTGCACATGGCCGACGTCCAGAAGCTCATCCGCGTGCTGCACCGACTCGTCGATGGCGGCCACAGCGTGCTCGTCATCGAGCATGACCTGGACGTCATCGCCGAGGCCGATTGGGTCATCGACCTCGGTCCCGAGGGCGGCGCGGGGGGCGGACGCATCGTCGCCGAAGGGACGCCGGAGCAGGTCGTCGCGGCCGCCACGCATACCGGCAAGGCCCTCGCGCCGGTGCTGGCGCGCTGAGCCGCGCCGGCGGCGCGCGGATTTCCCTCATGCGGCGCGACCGATCGCGTCGCTACACTCGCTGGCCCGACCCGGACCGCGGCGAGGCGGCGGGTTCCGTAACCTTTCTCGAGGAGAGCGTGAACATGAAGCGAATGCTGACTGGAGTCCTGGTCGGTGCGGCCCTCTGCCTGGCGGGCCCGCTCGCCGCGCAGACCACGACCCGGCTGGCCATCGGAACCGGCGGCACCGGCGGCGTCTACTACCCGCTGGGCGGCGGCATGGCGTCCATCCTGTCGAAGCACGTCAAGGGCTGGGAGGCGACCGCCGAAGTCACCGGCGCCTCGGTCGCCAACCTGCAGCTGATCGGCCAGGGCAAGCAGGACTTCGGCTTCACCATGGCCGACTCGGCCTACGACGCGACCCAGGGTACCGGGAAGTTCAAGAGCCATCCGGTCGAGGCCCGCACGCTGATGGTGCTCTACCCGAACAAGATGCAGGCCGTGACCGTGGCCGGCAGCGGCATCGAGACGCTGGCCGACTTCAAGGGCAAGCGCATCTCCACCGGCGAGCCCAACAGCGGCACCGAGGTGATGGCCCTGCGCCTGCTGGAGGCCGCGGGCATCGCCAAGGACGTCTCGCGCGAGCGCCTGTCGGTCGCCGAAGGCGTGAATGCGATCAAGGACCGCAAGATCGACGGCCTGATCTGGGTCGGCGGCGTGCCCACGGCCGCCCTGACGGACCTGGCGGCCACGCCCGGCCTGACGATCAAGCTGCTCGATCACGCCCAGTACGCCGACGCCCTGAACAAGAAGTGGGGCCCGCTCTACGTCAAGGGCAGCGTTGCAGCCGGTTCGTACAAGGGCCAGGACAAGGACGTCGGCAACATCGACGTCTGGAATCTGCTGGTGGCCGACAAGAAGATGAGCGACGACATGGCCTACACCATCGTCAAGACGCTGATGGAACACAAGGACGAACTGGTTGCGGTGCACCGCGAGGCGAAGAACATCACGCTCGAGGCCCAGGCCGCCGGATCGCCCATTCCCATGCACCCGGGCGCGCGCAAGTACTTCGAGGAACGCGGCGTGAAGTTCCCCAACTGAAACGGGTGCGGACGGAATCCTCGCGTCCGCCCTGAGCGCCGCGCGCAATCGACCCACCGCGTCCGCGAGCGCAGCGAAAGGCGCCCCCATGGCCTCCGACGACGTCGTCAGCGACCAGCAGCGCAAGGCTGCCGAGCAGTTCATCGAGGAGGAGGAGGGCGCGACCAGCCACTTCGGCGGCGGCCTCGCGCTGCTGGTCACCGTCCTGCTGGTGGTGATGTCGCTGTTCCACCTGTACGCGGCGGCGTCCATCGTGCCGACGCAGGTGCTGCGGCCGGTGCACGTCGGCTTCGTGCTGCTGCTGATCTTCCTCACCTTCCCGGCGGCGCGGCGGCTGCGCGACCGCCTGATGTGGTACGACGTCCTGCTGGGCCTGCTCGGCGTGGCCACCATCGCCTACCTGCTGCTGGGGGGCGACGAGTTCTGGGACCGCAGCACCTGGCCCGACGACTGGGACCTGTTCTTCGGCGTGGTCTTCGTGGCGCTGGTGCTGGAAGCGTGCCGGCGCACCACCGGCTGGATCATGCCGATCGTGGTCATGCTCTTCGGTGCCTACGCCTTCCTCGGCCCCTACCTGCCCGGGCAGTGGACGCACCGCGGCTACGACCTCGGCAGCATGGTCGGCGTGATGTACATGTCGCTCGAAGGCATCTTCGGCACCGCCATCGACGTCTCGGCCACGCTGATCATCATGTTCACGATCTTCGGCGCCTTCCTGCAGCATTCGGGCGCCGGCAAGTTCTTCCTCGACTTCAGCTTCGCGCTGCTGGGCGGCAAGCGCTCGGGCGCGGGGCGCACCGTCGTGCTCTCGTCGTTCCTGCTGGGCGGGCCTTCGGGCTCGGGCGTGGCCACCACCGTCACCATCGGCACCGTGGCCTGGCCCATGCTGCGCCGCGCCAACTACGACGCCAACGCCGCCGGCGGACTGCTCGCGGCCGGCGGCCTGGGCGCCATCATCTCGCCGCCGGTGCTGGGGGCCGCGGCCTTCCTGATCGCGGAGTTTCTGAAGATCTCCTACCTCGACGTGCTGTTGATGGTGGTGATTCCCACCTGCCTGTACTACCTCTCGCTGTTCCTGATGGTCGAGCTGGACGCCAGGAAACTCGGCAGCACCGCCACGGTGGAGGTGCGCAGCGGCCCCACGGCCCTGCAGCTGGCCACGCGGTTCTGGTTTCACTTCCTCTCGCTGGTGGCCATCGTCGGCTTCATGGTGTATGGCTTTTCGCCGCTGATGTCGGTGTTCTGGGCCACCGTGGTGGCCTTCGGCGTCAGCTTCCTGAACCGCGAGACGGCGATGTGGCCGCCCAAGCTGATCGCCGCCTTGAGCGACGGCTCCAGGCAGTCCCTGAGCGTGGCCGCCACCTGTGCCGCAGCCGGCGTGATCGTCGGCGTGGTCGGCAAGACGGGCCTCGGGCTGAAGTTCAGCTCCATCGTCATCGACTACGCCGGCGGCAGCCTGCTGCTGACGGCGATCTACACCGCGCTCGTGGTCTGGGTCATCGGCCTGGCCGTGCCGGTGACGGCCAGCTACATCATCTGCGCCGTGATCGCCGCCCCGGCGCTGACCAAGCTGGGCGTGCCCGACTACGCCGCGCACCTGTTCATCTTCTACTACGCCGTGCTCTCGGAAGTCTCGCCGCCAACCGCGCTGTCGCCCTTTGCCGCCGCCGCGATCACCGGCGGCGATCCCTACAAGACGACGCTGCAGTCGTGGAAGTACACCCTGCCGGCCTTCCTGCTGCCCTTCGTCTTCGTGATCGATCCGGCCGGGGCCGGCCTGCTGCTCAAGCCGCCGCCCGGCGTGTCGTGGTGGGACGTGGCCTGGATCGCCGTCACCGCCTCCGCCGGCATCGCCGCGCTGGCCTGCGGCGCGCAGAACTGGGCGCTGGTGCGCTGCCGCTGGTGGGAGCGCCTGGCCTTCGTTGCCGCCGGCCTGCTGCTGGTCTATCCCCACGCCTGGGCCGACGCACTGGGCCTCGGCCTGATCGCCTTGCCGCTTCTGCTGCAATGGCTGCGCCGATCGCGCCCGGTTGTCTTGACCTGACACAAACGTCGGCGCAAGAGCGCCGCCCCTAGTCCATTCGAACGATGGCCGCCGCGGGTGCCATCGTTCATCTGCCGCGCGCGAGACGCCGTATCGGCGGATGTCGCGCCCTCGGTGCGCTGCCTAGCATCGCCGGGCGATGATGCAGGAGGGGTCATGAGAAGCAAGCAGAGCCAGGCGCTGTCGGTGCTCGTGGTCAGCACCCTGGCCTTCACCGTGTGCTTCATGGTGTGGATGATGTTCGGCGTCATCGGCATCCCGCTGAAGAAGCAGCTGGGCCTGAGCGCCACCGAGTTCGGCCTGCTGACGGCCACGCCGGTGCTCACCGGCTCGCTGATCCGGGTGCCGCTGGGGATCTGGACCGACCGCTTCGGCGGCCGCATCGTGATGACGATCCTGATGGCGGCCACGGTGCCGGCGATCTGGCTCATGGCCTACGCCACGCAGTACTGGCAGTTCCTCGTCATCGGCCTCTTCGTCGGCCTCGCCGGCGGTTCGTTCTCCGTCGGCACGCCCTATGTCGCGCGCTGGTTCCCGAAGAACCGGCAAGGCTTCGCGATGGGCGTCTACGGCGCCGGCAACTCGGGCGCGGCGGTGAACAAGTTCATCGCCCCGGGCCTGGTGGTGGCCTTCGGCTGGGCCATGGTGCCGCAGGTCTACGCGGCGGTGATGCTGGGCACGGTCATCCTCTTCTGGCTCTTCAGCCACAGCGACCCCGCGCACAGGGTCGCCGCCAACGTGCGATTCTCCGACCAGCTCAAGCTGCTGAAGGATCCGCGCGTGCTCAAGTACTGCCAGTACTACAGCATCGTCTTCGGCGGCTACGTGGCGCTGAGCCTGTGGATGGTGCAGTACTACGTCGGCGAGTACGGCCTCGAGATCCGCACCGCGGCGCTGCTGGCGGCCTGCTTCTCGCTGCCCGGCGGCGTGCTGCGCGCCATCGGCGGCTGGCTCTCGGACAAGCACGGCGCGCACAAGGTCACCTGGTGGGTGATGTGGGTGAGCTGGATCTGCCTGTTCCTGCTGTCCTACCCGCAGACCGACTTCACCGTCCTCACGGTCAACGGCCCGAAGACCTTTCACATCGGCCTCGACGTCGTTGCCTTCACCGCACTGATGGCGGTGCTGGGCGTGGCCTGGGCCTTCGGCAAGGCCAGTGTCTTCAAGTACATCAGCGACGAGTACGTCGACAACATCGGCGCGGTCAGCGGCATCGTCGGTCTCGCCGGCGGCCTGGGCGGCTTCGTGCTGCCGATCCTCTTCGGTGCGCTGATGGACTTCACCGGCGTGCGCTCCAGCGCCTTCATGCTGATGTACGGCGTGGTCTGGGTGTCGCTGATCTGGATGTACTGGACCGAGGTCCGCCGCACCGAGCTGATGGGTCGCAACGCGCCGCCCGCGCCCTTCTCCAAGTCCTTCGCCCGCTGAACGCATGGCCGGTCGGCGCAGACGCCTCCCGGATGCACGAGGAAACACCACCATGAATCCGACCACCCTCTGCGGCGGCGCGCCTGCGCGCACCGGCCGCGGCGCCGACATCGCCGAATGGCACCCGGAGGACGAGGCCTTCTGGGAGCAGACGGGAAAGCGCATCGCCTACCGCAACCTCTGGATCTCGGTGCCGGCGCTGCTGTGCGGCTTCGCGGTCTGGGGCATGTGGGGAATCATCACGGTGCAGATGCTCAACCTGGGCTTCCCCTTCTCCCAGGCCGAACTCTTCACGCTGACCGCGATCTCGGGCATCGCCGGCGCGACGATGCGCATCCCCTCGTCGTTCTTCATCCGCCTCGCCGGCGGGCGCAACACCATCTTCCTGACGACGGCGATGCTGCTGGCGCCCGCACTGGGCACCGGCATCGTGTTGCAGCACCCGGAGTGGCCGCTGTGGAGCTTCCAGCTGATGGCACTGTGGTGCGGCGTGGGCGGCGGCAACTTTGCGTCATCCATGTCCAACATCAGCACCTTCTTCCCCAAGCGCCAGCAGGGCACGGCGCTGGGCCTGAACGCGGGCCTCGGCAACTTCGGCGTGACGACGATGCAGATCGTCGTGCCGCTGGTGATGACGGTGCCGCTGCTGGGCGCCCTGGGCGGGGCGCCCGAGACGCTGGTGAAGGAGAGCGGCTGGATCTTCGGCAAGATTCCCGCGGGCACGCAGACCTGGATCCAGAACGCCGGCTTTGCCTGGGTGTTCTCGCTCGTTCCGCTGGCGGCGCTGTGCTGGTTCGGCATGAACAACCTGAAGACGATTTCGCCGGCCACGGGAAGTCCGCTCGTCGCCTTCGCCAAGGTCACCTGGCTCTACACGCTGGCCTTCATCCCCGCGCTCTTCGGCCTGTGGCTGTACCTGCCGCCGCCCACCGGCGTGGGCCTCATCAGCATGTGGATCGCGATCCCGCTGGACATCGTGCTCGCGCTGACGATCATGCGCCTGGCCGCCTTCGGGCCGATGAAGGAGGCGGTGGTCAAGCAGTACGCGATCTTCAGGGACAAGCACACCTGGAGCCTGACGGCGCTCTACATCGTCACCTTCGGCTCCTTCATCGGCTTCTCGATGGCGCTGCCGCTGGCGATGAAGGTGATCTTCGACGTCGTGCACATCCCCGACGCCAACGGCGTCATGCAGCACACGCAGCACAACCCGAACGCGCTGCCGATCCTGGCCTACGCGTGGATCGGCCCCTTCGTCGGCGCCGCGGTGCGGCCCATCGGCGGCTGGATCTCCGACAAGTGGGGTGGCTCCATCGTCACGCAGATCATCTCGGTGGTGATGGTCGCGGCCTCCGTCGCCGTCGGCTACGTCATGAAGCTGGCCTATTCGTCGGCCACGCCCGAGGCCTACTTCCCGATGTTCCTCGGCCTCTTCATGGTGCTGTTCGCGGCCAGCGGCGTCGGCAACGGCTCGACCTTCCGCACCATCGGCGTGATCTTCGACCGCGAGCGTGCCGGCCCGGTACTCGGCTGGACCTCGGCGGTGGCGGCCTACGGCGCGTTCGTCGCGCCCATCGTCATCGGCGGCCAGATCAAGGCCGGAACGCCCGAGCTCGCGATGTACGGCTTCGCCGTCTTCTATGCCGCCTGCCTGTTGCTGAACTGGTGGTTCTACCTGCGCCGCAACGCCTACATCAAGAATCCGTGAGGACGACGCCATGAGTCACTTTCTCGACCGCCTGAACTACTTCTCGCTGCCGCGCGAAAGCTTCGCCGACGGCCACGGCCGCACCACGGGCGAGGACCGCACCTGGGAGGACGCCTACCGCAACCGCTGGGCGCACGACAAGATCGTGCGCAGCACGCACGGCGTGAACTGCACCGGCAGCTGCTCGTGGAAGATCTACGTCAAGGGCGGCATCGTCACCTGGGAGACGCAGCAGACCGACTACCCGCGCACGCGGCCGGACCTGCCCAATCACGAGCCGCGCGGCTGCGCGCGCGGCGCCAGCTACAGCTGGTACCTCTACAGCGCCAACCGCGTCAAGCACCCGATGGTGCGCGCGCGCCTGCTCAAGCACTGGCGCCAGGCGCGCCTGACGCACGACCCGGTCGACGCCTGGGCGGCGATCCAGGCCGACGAGGGCAAGCGGCGGGACTACCAGAAGGTGCGCGGCCTGGGCGGCTTCGTGCGCTCGTCCTGGGACGAGGTGAACGAAATCATCGCCGCGGCCAACGTCTACACGATCAAGGCGCACGGACCGGACCGCGTCATCGGCTTCTCGCCGATCCCGGCGATGAGCATGATCAGCTACGGCGCGGGCTCGCGCTACCTCTCGCTCATCGGCGGCGTGTGCATGAGCTTCTACGACTGGTACTGCGACCTGCCGCCGTCGAGCCCGCAGGTCTGGGGCGAGCAGACCGACGTGCCCGAGAGCGCCGACTGGTACAACAGCGACTTCATCATCGCCTGGGGCTCCAACGTCCCGCAGACGCGCACGCCCGATGCGCACTTCTTCACCGAGGTGCGCTACAAGGGCACGAAGACGGTGGCGGTGACGCCCGACTACTCCGAGGTCGCCAAGCTCGCCGACCTGTGGATGCACCCCAAGCAGGGCACCGACGCCGCGGTGGCGATGGCCATGGGCCACGTCATCCTGAAGGAGTTCTACTTCGAGCGCCGCGCCGCCTACTTCGACGACTACGCGCGCCGCTACACCGACCTGCCGATGCTCGTGCTGCTGGACGAGCAGACGCTTGCCGACGGCCGCAGCGCGCTCGTGCCCGGGCGCTTCCTGCGCGCCAGTGACCTCGGCGACCGGCTCGGGCAGGACAACAACCCCGAGTGGAAAACGCTGGCCTTCGATAGCGCCGGCAGGCTCACCCTGCCCAACGGCTCGATCGGCTTTCGCTGGGGGCCGCAAGGCCGCGCCGATGCCGGGCGCTGGAACCTCGAGGACAAGGACGCGCGCGGCAGCGAGGCCGTCCGGCTCAAGCTCTCGGTGCTGGAGGGCGGCGCGCAGCCGCACGCCATCGCCGACGTCGCCTTCCCCTACTTCGGTGGCCAGCCCAACCCGCACTTCACCGGCAACGAGCAGGGCGGCGACGTGCGGCGCATGAAGCTGCCGGTGGTGGAGCTCGAACTCGCCGGCGGCAAGCGCGCGCGCGTGGCCACCGTGTTCGACCTGCAGGCCGCGCAGTACGGCGTCGATCGCGGTCTGGGCAGCGGCGCCGCGAGCTACGACGACGACGCGCCCTACACCCCGGCGTGGCAGGAGCGCATCACCGGCGTGCCGCGCGAGCAGGTCGTCGCCGTGGCGCGCCAGTTCGCCGAGACGGCGGAGAAGACGCAGGGGCGCTCCATGGTCATCATCGGCGCGGCGATGAACCACTGGTACCACAGCGACATGAACTACCGTGGCGTCATCAACATGCTGATGATGTGCGGCTGCATCGGCAAGAGCGGCGGCGGCTGGTCGCACTACGTGGGCCAGGAGAAGCTGCGGCCGCAGACCGGCTGGACGGCGCTGGCCTTCGCGCTCGACTGGATCCGCCCGCCGCGGCAGCAGAACTCGACCAGCTTCTTCTACGCGCACACCGACCAGTGGCGCTACGAGCGGCTGGGCATGGACGAGGTGCTCTCGCCGCTGGCCGACAAGGCCGCCTACGCCGGCAGCGCGATCGACTTCAACGTGCGCGCCGAGCGCATGGGCTGGCTGCCCAGCGCGCCGCAGCTCGACCGCAACCCGCTCGTGCTGGCCAGGGAGGCCGCGGCCGCCGGCCTGGAGGGCAAGGACTACGTCGCGCAACAGCTGCAGGCCGGCAAGCTCGACCTTTCCTGCCACGACCCGGACGCGCCGGCGAACTGGCCGCGCAACATGTTCGTCTGGCGCAGCAACATCCTGGGCTCCAGCGGCAAGGGGCACGAGTACTTCCTCAAGCACCTGCTGGGCACGAGCAACGGCGTGCAGGGCAAGGACCTGGGGCCGCAGGAAGCCAAGCCCACCGAAGTCAAGTGGCACGCGCAGGCCCCCGAGGGCAAGCTGGACCTGCTGGTGACGCTCGACTTCCGCATGAGCACGACCTGCCTCTACAGCGACATCGTGCTGCCCACGGCGACCTGGTACGAGAAGAACGACCTCAACACCAGCGACATGCACCCCTTCATCCACCCGCTCTCGGCGGCGGTGGACCCGGCCTGGGAGGCCAGGAGCGACTGGGAGATCTACAAGGGCTTCGCGAAGAAGTTCAGCGAGGTCTGCATCGGCCACCTCGGCGTCGAGAAGGAGGTGGTGCTGACGCCGCTGATGCACGACAGCCCGGGCGAGCTCGGCCAGGCGCTGGACGTGCGCGACTGGAAGCGCGGCGAGTGCGACTTCGTCCCCGGCAAGACGGCACCGGCGATCACCGTCGTCGAGCGCGACTACCCCAACGTCTTCAAGCGCTTCACCGCGCTCGGCCCCTTGATGAACAAGGTGGGCAACGGTGGCAAGGGCATCGCCTGGAACACGCAGACCGAGGTCAGGCAGCTCGGCGAGCTCAACGGCCTCGTGCGTGAAGAGGGCGTGACCAAGGGTATGCCGCGCATCGACACCGACATCGATGCCTGCGAGGTCGTGCTGCAGCTCGCCCCCGAGACCAACGGCCACGTCGCCGTGAAGGCCTGGCAGGCGCTGTCCAAGGCCACCGGCCGCGAGCACGAGCACCTGGCGCTCTACCGCGAGGACGAGAAGATCCGCTACCGCGACATCCAGGCGCAGCCGCGCAAGATCATCAGCTCGCCGACCTGGAGCGGCATCGAGAGCGAGAACGTCTCCTACAACGCCGGCTGGACCAACGTCAACGAGCTGATCCCCTGGCGCACGCTCACCGGCCGCCAGCACTTCTACCAGGACCACGCCTGGATGATCGCCTTCGGCGAGGGCTTCTCGACCTACCGCCCGCCGGTGGACGTGAAGGCCACCGCGCCGATGCACGAGCAGCGCGGCAACGGCAACCCGGAGATCCTGCTGAACTTCATCACGCCGCACCAGAAGTGGGGCATCCACTCGACCTACACCGACAACCTGATGATGCTCACGCTCTCGCGCGGCGGGCCCATCGTCTGGCTCTCGGAGGTCGACGCGAGGAAGATCGGCGTCGAGGACAACGACTGGATCGAACTCTTCAACGTCAACGGCGCCATCGCCGCGCGCGCGGTCGTCAGCCAGCGCGTGAAGGAGGGCATGGTCATGATGTATCACGCCCAGGAAAAGATCGTGAACACGCCCGGCAGCGAGATCACGAACGTGCGCGGCGGCATCCACAACTCGGTGACGCGCATCGTCCTCAAGCCCACGCACATGGTCGGCGGCTACGCGCAGCTGGCCTACGGCTTCAACTACTACGGAACGATCGGCACCAACCGCGACGAATTCGTCGTCGTGCGCCGCATGAAGAAGATCGACTGGCTGGACACGCCGATCGGCGCCGAACGCATCGTCGCGGTGCAAGCGCATGGAGAAAACGCATGACCCCTCACGCCCACATTCGCTCGCTGCCCCCCCGAGGGGGGCGTACTTCCCTTGGGACGGCCCGGCAGGAGGTCGCATGAAGATCCGAGCCCAAATCGGCATGGTGCTGAACCTGGACAAGTGCATCGGCTGCCACACCTGTTCGGTCACCTGCAAGAACGTCTGGACCAGCCGCCCGGGCATGGAGTACGCCTGGTTCAACAACGTCGAGACCAAGCCCGGCATCGGCTATCCCAAGGAGTGGGAGAACCAGGACAAGTGGAACGGCGGCTGGGTGCGCAAGGCCGACGGTTCCATCGTGCTGCGCCAGGGCGGCAAGTGGCGCCTGCTGATGAACATCTTCGCCAACCCCAACCTGCCCGAGATCGACGACTACTACGAGCCCTTCACCTTCGACTACGACCATCTGCAGAGCGCGCCGGAGATGAAGGCCAGCCCCACGGCGCGGCCGCGCAGCCTGATCACCGGGCAGCAGATGGAGAAGATCGTCTGGGGTCCGAACTGGGAGGAGATCCTCGGCGGCGAGTTCGCCAAGCGCAGCGCCGACAAGAACTTCGACGACGTGCAGAAGCAGATGTACGGCGAGTTCGAGAACACCTTCATGATGTACCTGCCGCGCCTGTGCGAGCACTGTCTCAACCCGGCGTGCGTGGCCTCGTGCCCGAGCGGCAGCATCTACAAGCGCGAGGAGGACGGCATCGTCCTCATCGACCAGGACAAGTGCCGCGGCTGGCGCATGTGCGTCTCGGGCTGCCCCTACAAGAAGATCTACTACAACTGGAAGAGCGGCAAGGCCGAGAAGTGCATCTTCTGCTACCCGCGCATCGAGGCCGGCCAGCCCACGGTCTGCTCGGAGACCTGTGTGGGCCGCATCCGCTACCTCGGCGTGCTGCTCTACGACGCCGACCGGATCGCGCAGGCCGCCAGCGTCGAGCACGACAAGGACCTCTACCAGGCGCAGTGCGACCTCTTCCTCGACCCGAACGACCCCAAGGTGATCGAGCAGGCGCGCAAGGACGGCATCCCCGAGGCCTGGCTCGAGGCCGCGCGCAAGAGCCCGGTGTGGAAGATGGCGATGGAGTGGAAGGTCGCGCTGCCGCTGCACCCGGAGTACCGCACGCTGCCGATGGTCTGGTACGTGCCGCCGCTGTCGCCCATCACCTCGGCCGCGCAGGCCGGGCAGGTCGGCGTCAACGGCCAGATCCCCGACGTCGGCTCACTGCGCATCCCCGTGCAGTACCTCGCCAACCTGCTCACCGCGGGCGACACGCAGCCGGTGGTGCGCGCGCTCGAGCGCATGCTGGCGATGCGCGCCTTCAACCGCAGCAAGCATGTCGACGGGGTCAGGAACGACAAGGTGCTCGAGCAGGTCGGCCTCTCGCAGCACGAGGTCGAGGACATGTACCGCGTGATGGCGATCGCCAACTACGAGGACCGCTTCGTCATCCCGAGCGCGCACCGCGAATACGCCGAGAACGCCTTCAACGTGCGCGGCGGCTGCGGCTTCAGCTTCGGCAACGGCTGCAGCGAAGGCATCGGCGAGACCAGCCTCTTCGGCAGCGAGAAGCGCCGCACCATCCCCATCAAGGCGGAGATCTGAACATGGGCCTCTTCAAGACTGCCCCGCGCCCGATGGCGCGCACGCTGCGCGTGCTGGCCCGGCTGCTCGCCTATCCCGATGCCGAGCTGCGCGCGCACCTGCCCGTGCTGCGCGCGGCCGTGCGCGAGGAAGCGGTGCTCGGCGCCGCGCGTACGGCCGAGATCGAGGCGCTGATGGCGCAGCTCGCGCGCCAGGACGCGCTCGACGCCGAGGCCGACTACGTGCAGCTCTTCGACAGCGGGCGGCGCACCGCGCTGCATCTCTTCGAGCATGTGCACGGCGACTCGCGCGAACGCGGGCCGGCGCTGATCGACCTCGCGCAGACCTACGAGCGCGCCGGCCTCTTCCTCGCGCCCGGGCAGATGCCCGACCACCTGCCGGTGGCACTCGAGTTCGCGTCCACGCAGCCGCCGCGCGAAGCCGCGGCTTTCCTCGGCGAGATCGCGCACCTCGTCAACGTCATCTTCGCCGCGCTGGCGCAGCGCGAAAGCCGCTACGCCAGCGTCATGGGCGCGCTGCTCGACCTCGCGGGCGTCCCCGCGCGCGCCGTCGAGCTGCCCGCCGAGGAGCCGATCGACGCCCTCTGGGAGGAGCCCCCGGCCTTCGACGGCTGCAGCAGCGCCACCCACGCCGCGGGCGGTGCGCCGCGCAAGGGCGTGCACGTCACGCGCCGCGCCGATGCACCGGCACCGCCGCCGCCTGCCTCCTCCAACGCCGCCCACGGAGCCCTGCAATGAACCCCTCGCCCGTCAGCGCCTACCTCCACGACTTCTTCTTCACCGTCTACCCCTACATCTGCCTGGGCGTCTTCTTCATGGGCAGCCTCGCGCGCTTCGACCGCGACCAGTACACGTGGAAGAGCGACTCCTCGCAGCTGCTGCGCCGCGGCACGCTGCGCTGGGGCAGCAACCTCTTCCACGGCGGCATCCTCTTCCTCTTCCTCGGCCACACCGTGGGCATGCTGACGCCGCATGCGCTCTACGAGCCCTTCGTCACGCCGGCGCAGAAGCAGATGCTGGCGGTCGTTGCCGGCGGCATCGCGGGTTTCCTGTGCTTCATCGGCCTGTCGATGCTGCTGTGGCGGCGGCTGTTCGACCCGCGCATCCGCCTCACCAGCCACCGCACCGACATCGCCATCCTCGTCATCCTGTGGGTGCAGCTGTGCCTGGGGCTGATTACGCTGCCCTTCTCGCTGGCGCACGCCGACGGCAGCGTGATGATGATCCTCGCCGACTGGGCGCAGCGCATCGTCACCTTCCGCCCGCTGGCCGCCAACCTGATCGAGCTGGCCTGGCCCTACAAGGTGCACATGGTGCTGGGCATGACGATCTTCCTGCTCTTTCCCTTCAGCCGCCTCGTGCACATCTGGAGCGGGCTGGCCACGGTCACCTACGTGCTGCGCCCCCACCAGCTCGTGCGTTCGCGGCGACTGAACCTGCCCGCGGGGCATGACCGCCCGCAACGCGTGCTGTGAATCCTCCAGGAGCGACGATCATGAGCATGCCGACGATGGACGCGGCGGTGGCGCGGGTGAACGGACAGGCGCTGCACCGCGCCGGAGAAGCCCTGGCCGCGCCCGTGCTGCGCCAGCGCGCCTGCACCGAACTGCTGCGCCAGACGGCGCAGGCCGGCGGTCTGCTGGCCGCGGACGACGTCGCCGGCGAGGACGGCGTACCGAGCCAGGCCGCCAGTGACGCCATCGAAGCGCTGCTGGCGCGCGAACTGCGCGTGCCCGAGCCCGACGACGAAGCCTGCCGCCGCCACCATGCGGCGCATGCCGCACGCTTCTGCCGCGGCGAGCGCGTGCAGTTGCGCCACGTCCTTTTCGCGGTGACGCCCGGCGTCGACCTGGCCGCGCTGCGCTCGCGTGCCGAGCAGGCGCTGCTCGAGCTGCGCTGCGACGACGGCGGCACGCTCTTTGCCGAACGCGCGGCGGCGCTCTCCAACTGCCCGAGCGGCGCGCAGGGCGGCGCCCTGGGTTGGCTGCTCGCGCGCGACTGCGCGCCCGAGTTCGCGCGCGAGGTCTTCGGCCGCAGCGAGGTCGGCGTGCTGCCGCGCCTGGTGCACAGCCGCTTCGGCCTGCACGTGGTCGAAGTGCTGGCGCGCGAAGGGGGGCAGCCGCTGCCCTTCGAAGAAGTGCATCAGGCCGTGCGCACCGCGCTGCAGCAGCGCAGCTGGACCGTGGCGCTGCGCCAGTACCTGCAACGGCTGGCCGCCCAGGCCAGCCTGCAGGGCGTGGACCTGCAAGGGAGGGATTCGCCGCTGCTGCAGTAGCAACGGCAACGGGGCGTGCGCAGACGATCCGCGCAAGCTTCGAGGGCAGGACCGGGTCGCCGTCCGGGTCGGGAAATCCTTCACGGACCGCAGGGCAGGGGCTGTGGATTCGCCGTGGCCCGCCGATAAGCATTTCTGACGCCACATTTCACAACAAACATGCGGACCAACCTGCCCGTCACCCAGAACGAACGCGAATTTCCTGAGGATTGCGCCCTCGTATCGACGACCGATGCACAAGGACGGATCACCCACTGCAACCACCATTTCGTCGACATCAGCGGCTTTGATTACGAGGAACTGATCGGGCAGCCGCACAACATCGTGCGCCACCCCGACATGCCGACCGAGGCCTTCAAGGACATGTGGGGCACCATCGGTCGCGGCCGGCCGTGGAGCGGCGTGGTCAAGAACCGTTGCAAGAACGGCGACTTCTACTGGGTGCTGGCCAACGTGACGCCGGTGCTGGCCAACGGCAAGCCGGTGGCCTACATGTCCGTGCGCCTCAAGCCCAGCCGCGCGCAGATCGCGCAGGCCGAGGCCTTGTACGAACGCCTGCGCCGGCAGCGCGAGGACACCCGGTCCCGGATCCACCTGCATGCCGGCGGCGTGCGGCGGTACGGCCTGGCCGACCTGCCGCAGCGCATCCATCGCCTGAGCCTGACGCAGCGGCTGCTCGCCGGCCTGGCCGGCGTCGTGGTGGCGGGGGTGCTGCCGGGTGCCCTGGGCCTGGGCGTGGCCGCGCAGGCCCTGGCCCTCGGCGCGACGGCCACGGCGCTGGCGGCGTGGTTCCATGTCACCGTCGAGCGCAAGCTGCGGCGCTGCACCGAACTGGCCGCGCAGATCGCCGGTTGCCGGCTTGCCGGGCAGGCCGAGTACGACATGCGCCATCCCCTGGGGAAGTTGATGCGCAACGTCTGGCTCACCGGGCTGAACATGCGCGCCATCGTCGAGGACGTGCGCGGCGAGGTGCGCGACATCGCTTCGGCCGCAAGTGAGGTCGCCGCCGGCAGTCGCGACCTGGCGCAGCGCTCGGAGGAGCAGTCGGCCAGCGTGCAGCAGACGGCCTCCGCCGTGGACGAAATCAACGCCACCGTGCATCGCACCGCCGAGGCGGCGCAGCAGGTCGCCAAGGTCGGCGAGTCGACGCTGTCCACGGCCGAGCGCGGCGGCGCGGCGATGAGCGAGCTCGCGCAGACCATGCAGGGCATCGACCGCTCCTCGCGCCAGGTGCACGAGGTGATCCAGGTGGTCGAGAGCATCGCCTTCCAGACCAACATCCTTTCGCTCAACGCCGCGGTCGAGGCGGCGCGGGCGGGCGAGCATGGGCGCGGCTTTGCCATCGTCGCCGCCGAGGTGCGCGCCCTGGCGCAGCGCGTCACCAGCGCGGCCAAGGAGATCGGCGGCCTGGCCACCGGTGCGGTGGAGCAGGCGGCCCAGGGCGGCAAGCGCATGACGCAGTCCAACGCCGTCATCGGCGACGTCGTGAATTCGGTCAACCACGTCGATCGGCTGATCCGCGAGATCGCGCAGGTCGCCCATGAGCAGCGCGCCGGCGTCGACCACATCGGCGAGGCGATGGCGCGCATCGACCAGACGAGCCAGCAGAACGCCGCCCTGGCCGAGCAGGCCAGCGCCGCCTGCGACACCATGCACGCGCGCACGGCGACGCTGCAGCGGGCGGTGCAGATCTTCGACCTGGCGCGCTAGGCGCGGCCTCGTCAGCGCGCCTGCAGCAGGCGCTGCAACTCGCTCGCCAGCCGCGCGGCGGCCTCGTCCCGGGAGGCCGCGACGCCGAGCGCGCGCAGGTCGGTGGTGCGCAGCCCCGCGTAGCCGCAGGGGTTGATGCGCGAGAACGGCTCGAGGTCCATCGCGACGTTGAGCGCCAGGCCATGGTAGGCGTGGCTGCGCGTGATCTTGACGCCCAGCGCTGCGATCTTGGCCAGGCCGGCGAACGCGTCCTGCCCCGGCTGCGGCGGCGGCAGCCGGGCGTGGTCGAAGGGGTCGGCCAGGCGCACGTAGATACCCGGCGCGCCGCGCACGCGGTGGCCGGTGAGGCCGAAGGAGGCGAGCGTGCGCAGCAGCGCCTCCTCGAGCCGATGCACGTACTCCTTGACGTAGATGCCGAGGCGTCCCAGGTCCACCAGCGGGTAGGCCGTGACCTGCCCGGGTCCGTGGTACGTCACCTGCCCGCCGCGCTGCGTCTGCACCACCGCGATGTCGCCCGGCGCCAGCAGGTGCTCGGGCCGCGCCGCCAGCCCGAGCGTGAACACCGGCTCGTGCTCGACCAGCCAGAGCTCGTCGGCGGTGGCCGCCGTGCGCGTCGCGGTGAACTCGCGCATGGCCTGCTCGATGCCGGCGTAGGGACGGCGGCCGAGATCGCGGATCAGCATGAGGTCCGGTGCGGGGTGGGTTCAGGCCGCGCCGTCCAGGTCGGCGCCTTCGTCGCGCAGACGTTGCTGCAATGCCGCGACCGTGAAGCGCCCGGCCACGCGCAGGGCCGCGGCGCTGCCGGCGGCCTGGCCCATGACGAAGCAGGCCCCGCTGGCGCGTGCGGCACTCTGGCCCAGGTGGTCCATGGACGCGCAGCGGCCGGCGACGAGCAGGTTGGGCACGCCCTGCGGCACGAGCATGCGAAAGGGCAGGTGGTTGTAGGCGTTGTCGGCGTCGCGCGGGAAAGCCCACTCGATGCGCCCGGCCAGGTGCTGCTCGACCGGCCAGCCGTTCAGGCCGATGACGTCCGCGAAGCGCGCGCTGCCGATCACGTCCTCGCCGCGCAGGACCTGCTCGCCGAGGATGCGCCTGGATTCGCGGATGCCCAGCTGCGGCGCGATCTCGACCAGCTCCGCGGCCTCGAAGCCCGGCACCTCGGCGCGCAGGAAGCTCAGGTACTCGAGGAGCTGGCGCCGGCCCTCGAGCTCGCCGTCGCTGAGCTGCTGCGCATCCGTCGCGTCGACGGCCTGCCCCTGGGCGTTGGCGACCTGCGTCACGTTGGCGCGCCACTCGCGCGGATTGCGCTGCGGCCGCAGGATGGCCCCGCGGCGCGCGAAGCGCCAGCGCCCGGCGGCGGCTTCCATCAGCGCGTCGATGGCCTTGAAGCCGCCGACCGCGGCCAGCGCGCGCTCGGCGTCGACGTTGCCGATGCGTGCCATCGTGCTCGGGAAGAGCGCGCCGCCCTGCCCGTCGCCGAGCGCGTAGGGGACGCCCGCGAAGTGCGCGAGGTCGGCGTCGCCACTGGCGTCGATGAACTCGCGTGCACGGATGGCGCGCCGGCCCGAGCGCGTCTCGACGAGCAGCGCGTCGATGCGCCCCGCATCGTCGCCTTCGCCACCCTCGCCGCCACCCGCGTCGCGCAGGCAGCCGACCGCCAGCGCGTGAAACAGCAGCCGCACGCCCGCCCGGAGCAGCCATGCGTCGGCCGCGCACTTGTAGATCGGCGCGTCGTAGCTGCGCACGCGGATGCGACCCTGCAGGCCGTCCTGCGGCTGGTTCAGCCCACCCAGCTGCTCGATGCGCTCGAGCAGTTCGTCGACGACGCCGCGTACGATGGGCTGCATGCGACCATGGCGGCGTCCGTAGAGGCCGGCGAAGTTGGTGACGCCGCCGGCCGTGCCCATGCCGCCGAGGAAGCCGTAGCGCTCGACGAGCAGCGTGCGCGCGCCGCCGCGCGCCGCGCTCACCGCCGCCGCCAGCCCCGCCGGCCCGCCGCCGAGCACGCAGACGTCGACTTCGGCGAGGACCTCGGTGTCGCGCGCCGCTTCGCGGAGCCGCGCCGGCGCGTTCACTGGTTCTTGATGCCGCGCATCTGGATGATGCCGCCGAGGATCGCGGCCTCGTTCTTCACGCGCAGGCGCAGCGCCTCGGGCGCCGTGCCCTGCGCCTGCCAGCCGGCCGTGAAGAGCTTCTGCCGCGCGTCCTCCTCGCGCAGCAGCGCCGGCACCTCCCGCGCCAGGCGCTCCTGCGCCGCCTTGCTCAGCCGTGCCGGGCCGACCAGGGCGGTCCAGACCTCGAGCTCGAAGTTGTTGACGCCGGCGTCGCGCAGCGAGGGCGTCTCCGGCGCCAGCGTGCTGCGACCCGCGCTCAGGCCGATGGCCTGCAGCTTGCCGGCCCTGACCTGCGGCAGCGCCAGCCCCGGGGGCACGAGCGCCATCTGGATCTGGCCCTGGATCAGCGCCGTGATCACCGCCGGGTTGCCGTTGTAGGGCACGTGCACGGCATCGAAGTTGCCCGCGCGCAGCTTCAGGTACTCGACCCCCAGATGCCCGACGGAGCCGATGCCCACCGAGCCGTAGCTCCACTTGTCGCCGGCGTTGCGTGCGGCCAGGAAATAGCCGGCCCCCGAGGGCAGGGCCGGCGGGGCCACCAGCACCAGCGGCGCCGTGGTCAGCAGCGAGAGCAGGCTGAAGTCCTTGGCCGGGTCGTAGGGCAGCTTGGGGTTGAGCAGCTTGGCCGAGGTCAGGTTGCCGTTGATCAGCACGCCCAGCGTGTGGTCGTCGCTGGCCTTGGCGACCTGGTCGGCGGCGATGTTGCCGCTGGCGCCGGGCCTGTTCTCGACGACGACGGACTGCCCCAGGCGCCTGGCCAGGCCCTCGGCGAGGATGCGCGCGGAGAGGTCGGGCGTCGAGCCGGGCGGGAAGCCCACCAGCAGCCGCACCGTCTTCGTCGGCCAGGTCGTGCCCTGCGCCCACGAAGCCGCGGGAACGATGGCCGCGGCGGCGAGAGCGCAGGCCGCCAGGCCCAGGTGGCGGCGAACGCGGGAGGAAGGTTGGCGCATACGGGTCTCCAAAGGGGTGAACAAGCTGGAGCGATTCTGCCGCCTCACGCCGTACGCCGCCCCGGCGTCGTTGTCGCGGTTGGCGCTAGATCGGCAGGCCGACGTAGTTCTCCGCCACCACGCGCTGCGCCGATTCGCTGCTGAAGAGGTAGTCGAGCTCGGCCATCTGCATCTTCAGCCCGAAGCTGCCGGTCTCGGGGAAGAGGTGCATGAGCTGCGTGAACCACCACGAGAAGCGCTCCGCCTTCCAGATGCGCGCAAGCGCGCGGCGCGAGTAGTCGTCCAGGCCCGCGCTGCTGCGCTCGGCGTAGTGCTCGACCAGGCCGCGGGCGAGCAGCGCGACGTCGCTGGCGGCGAGGTTCAGGCCCTTGGCGCCGGTGGGCGGAACGATGTGGCCGGCGTCGCCGGCGAGGAACAGGCGGCCAAAGCGCAGCGGCTCGCCGACGAAGCTGCGCAGCGGCGCGATGCTCTTCTCGATCGAGGGCCCGGTGATCAGCCGCGCCGCGTCCTCGGCCGGCAGGCGACGGCGGAACTCGTCGTAGAAGGCTTCGTCGGACCAGTCCTCGACCTTCTCGTGCAGCCCGCACTGGATGTAGTAGCGCACGCGCGTGTGGCTGCGCATGCTGGCGAGCATGAAGCCGCGCTCGGTGTGGCCATAGATCAGTTCATGGTGCACCGGCGGCACGTCGGCCAGCAGGCCGAGCCAGCCGAAGGGGTAGACCTTCTCGTGATGGGTGATCGCGCGCGCCGGAACGCTGGCGCGGCAGACGCCGTGAAAGCCGTCGCAGCCGGCGATGAAGTCGCAGTCCAGCCGCTCTTCCCTGCCCGCGTGCGTGTAGGTGACCCAGGGCTTGTCGCCGTCGAAGTCGTGGATGCGCACGTTCTCGGCCTCGTAGACGGTCGGGCGGCCGATCGTCGCGCGATGGTCCATGAGGTCGCGCGTGACCTCGGTCTGGCCGTAGACCATGACGCGCTTGCCGGTGAGGCCGAAGAGGTCGATGCGTCGGCGCTCGCCGGCAAAGACCATGTCGAAGCCGTCGTGCGGCAGGCCTTCCTTGTGCATGCGCTCGCCCACGCCCGCTTCGTCGAGCAGGTCGACGCAGACCTGCTCCAGCACGCCGGCGCGGATGCGCGAGAGCACGTAGTCGCCGCTGCGCTGCTCGAGGATGACGTTGTCGATGCCCGCCTTGTGCAGCAGGGCGCCCAGGATCAGGCCCGAGGGGCCGGCGCCGATGATCGCGACCTGGGTACGCATGGGGGTCTCCTCTGGAATCGATGGTTCGCAGGATTATGCAGAGGGCGTGCCCGCGCGCCCCGGGCCGTGCGCCTCATGCCCGTGCCGTCGGCAGGGCGTCGCGCGCGCGGCGAGCGGCGTCCGTGCGCGCGGCGGCCGGCGAATAATCGACGCATCATGATCGGACGACTCAGCGGCCAGCTGGCCGGCAAGACCCCGCCGCAGGTGCTGCTGGACGTGGGCGGCGTGGGCTACGAGCTCGACGTGCCCATGAGCACCTTCTTCAACCTGCCCGAGATCGGGCAGCGCGTGGTGCTGCTGACGCACTTCGTGGTGCGCGAGGACGCGCAGCTGCTCTTCGGCTTCCTCAGCGCGGCCGAGCGCGAGGCCTTCCGCCTGCTGGTGAGGATCAGCGGCGTCGGCCCGCGCACGGCGCTGGCGGTGCTCTCGGGCCTGTCGGTGGCCGAGCTGGCGCAGGCGGTGTCGGTGCAGGACGGATCGCGCCTGGTGAAGGTGCCGGGGGTGGGCAAGAAGACGGCCGAGCGGCTGCTGCTGGAACTCAAGGGCAGGCTCGGGCCGGAGCTCGCGCTGCCGTCCTCGGGCGCCGCGCCGAGCGAGGCCGGTGCCGACATCGTGCAGGCACTGCTGGCGCTGGGCTACAGCGAGAAGGAGGCGGCCACGGCGCTGAAGGCGCTGCCGGCCGACGTCGGCGTGGCCGAAGGCATCAAGCTGGCGCTGAAGGCCCTGACGCGCTGAAGGGCTGCGGCGCCGGGCCGCGCGCCGCGCGCGCGATCAGGTCGGCGTGCGGCCCGGCGCCGGCCAGCGAAAGGACGCCGGCTCCTTGGCCAGGAAGCGCCGTACCGCGTCGCGGTGCGACTCGGTCTCGAAGCACATGGCCTGGCGATCGGCCTCGTCGGCCAGTGCACGGTCGAGGTCCGTGGCCAGGCTCATGCCGAGGCCGGCCTTGATGTGCGAGACCGCCAGCGGGGAGGCGCCGACGAAGCCGGCGGCGATCTCGTGCGCCCGCGCCAGCAGCGCGGGGGCGGGCACGACCTCGAGCGCGATGCCCAGTTGCCGCGCCTCTTCGGCGCCGAGCTCGCGCGCGGAGAGCATCAGCTCCTTGGCGCGCTGCACGCCGACGACGCGCGGCAGCGTGTACATGGCGGCGAAGTCCGGCACCAGGCCCAGGCGCAGGAAGCTCATGCAAAAGCGCGCCTCGGGGCTGGCGAGCACGAAGTCGGCGCTGAGCGCGAGGCTGAAGCCGGCGCCAAAGGCGGCGCCGTCGACGGCGGCGACGAGCGGCTTGTCCAGCGCCACCAGGGTGCGGATCAGCGGATGCAGCGCGCGCATGCGCCGGCGCCAGCTCTGCACGGTGGCCTGCGGGCGGTGCTCCTGCATGCTGCGCAGGTCGCCGCCGGCGCAGAAGGCGCCGCCCGCACCGGCGAGGATGACCGCACGCACCTGCGCGTCGGCGGCCACGGCGGCGACCGCGGCGGCGAGCGCCTCCTTCATCGACAAGGACAGCGCGTTGCGCGACGCGGGATGGTTCAGCGTGAGGGTGGCGACGCCGTCGCGCACCTGGACGTCGAGTTCGGACATGGCGGGCCCTTGCCGGCGGCTTCGGTCGGTCGAAGCGAGTGTGGCACAGCATGCCCGCCTGCCGCAGGGCCCCAGGCCCGCGCGGCTCAGTGCTTGTGCCCGCCCATCGGCGCCGCCGCGCCCAGCGGGCGCACGGCAGCCTTGATCTCCAGCGTCTCCTTCCTGCCGTCCTTGTCCTCGACGACCAGCGTCACCGGCACCATGTCGCCGTCCCTGGCCTGGCCCTTGAGGTCCAGCAGCATGACGTGATAGCCGCCGGGCTCGAGCTTCACCGCCTTGCCCGCGGGCAAGGCCAGGCCTGCGGGCAGGGCGCGCATGCGCATCACGTTGCCGTCCATCGCCATCTCGTGGATCTCGACGACGCCGGCCAGCGGCGAGCTCGCCGCTACCAGCCTGCCGCCCTGCGCCGAGGTGATGCGGGCGAACAGGCCGGTGGCCTTCTGCTGCGGCACGGTGGCTCTCACCCAGGCGTCTTCGACCGTGGTCTGGGCGAGGGCGGGCCAGGTGCACAGCGCCAGCGCGAGGGCTGCGCCGAGGTGTCGGATGCGGGGCTTCTTCATGATGTCTCTCCTTGGATCATGGCCGCAGCGCGGCCGGGCTGGGGTTGGGAGGCGCGCGGCCTGGCCCGCCGCCACGGCGGATGCAGGCGGCGCAGGCGGCGCGTGCCGGTGATGACGGCCGTCGCAGCCAGAAGCGTGCCGGCCAGGCTGAAGCCCAGCATCCACAGGTCCCAGCCCGGGCGGAAGGCCAGCAGCGCCGGCAGGTCGAAGCTGTGCAGGAAGGCGAACAGCCAACGGCTGGCGCGGCGGCGGCTGTCGCTGAGCTCGAGCAGCAGGCCGGTGCGCGGGTCGATCACGGCCCAGGTGGCGCCCGGGTCGTCGAAGCGCAGTCGCCACACCGGCAGCGGGCGTTCGCGCGGCCCGGTCATGGTGTGCGGCGCACGCGCGTAGTAGTAGGCGTCGAAGCGCTCCAGCCGCTCCTCGTGCACGATGCGACCGGCGGGAATGAGTGCCTGCGCCGCCGCACGCCAGTGCGCGGCTGGCAGCGCGGCCAGCCGCGCGGCCGCGGTGCCGACGAACAGGCGCGAGGCGTCGCCTTCGCTGCGCCCGCCACCGTGAGCCAGCGCCAGGCTCGATCCGCCGACGCGGTGCCAGCTCAGTTCGCGCGCGGCCTGGCCCTGCGCGGCCAATTGCTGCAGCACGCGCGTCGGGTCCGGAGCCTGTGCGGGGTCGGCCGCGCCACCCGCGTAGGCCATGCGGTCCGGCCGCGGGCCGTCGGCGTCGAAGAGCTTCCAGGGATTCATCGAGAACAGGCCCGAGAGCACCCAGGTCAGGCACAGCACGCCGCCCAGCATTCCTGCGACGTGGTGCCAGCGTGCCGCGCGATCGGCGTAAGGGCTGCGGCGGCCGCTGCGGTAGCGGCCGCGAAAGCGCCAGCGCCACAGGCCGACCACGAGGCCGCTGAGTGCCGCGATGCTGCCGGCCACCGAGAGCCCGATCACGATGTCGGTCCACCAGGCGTCGAGCGTGCCGCCGCGAAACAGGTACAGCCAGTGCAGCCAGGCGCCGATCCAGCCCCAGCGGCGCTCGGTGACGCTGGCGTCGCGCACGACCTCGCCGGTGCGGCTGCTGACGTAGAGCCAGCGCCCCTGCGGCTCCTGCACCGCCAGCCGATGCAGCGGGCGGTGGCCGTCGAGCGCGCGCGAATGCGTCCAGGCATCCTCCTGCACCAGCCGCAGCCAGCGCACCGGCGCGCCCTGCGCGAAGTGGGCGGCGGCGCGCTGCGCAGCGTCGCGGTCGACCGCGCTCACCACGCGACCGCTGACGGCGTCGACGGCGACCGGCTGCCGGCTGCCGTCGCCGACGATCAGCCGCGGCTCGCCGGCGACGCTGGTCAGTCGCCAGGCGTCGTCGCCGGCTGCCGAGCGCCGTCCATGAGCCGGGGCCGGCAGCGTGGCGCGGTAGGCCTGGGCCGCGGCCACCGCCTGCGGCAGCGGCACGCAGCAGCCCGGGGCCGGCAGCGGCGGCAGCGCGGTCAGGCGTTCCTCGGCGGTGAGACGGGGGTAGCCCACGTAGAGCATCACCATGCCCGAGACGAACCAGGCCAGCATCACCACCGCCAGGGCGATGCCCAGCCAGCGGTGCAGCAGGTAGAGCCAGCGCTTGAAGGGAAGGGCGGGCTGCATCGTCAGAAACGCCAGTCGGCGGTGAGCGACCAGGTGCGCGGCGCACCGAGGTAGGTCTGGGTGCTGGCCCCCACGCTCGCGGCGTACCGCACGTCGCCGAGGTTGGCGACGCGCGCACGCAGCGTCAGCTTGGCATCGGGCTGCCAGGCCAGGCCGGCGCCGAAGAGGTCGTAGGCGCCGTCCCAGGCGCTGTTGGCGCTGTTGGCATAGCGCCGGCCGACGTGGCGCCAGTCGGCCGACAGCGTCCAGCCGAAGACCGGCTTCCAGTGCACTTCGGCACCGGCCACGCGCGCCGGCCCATTGGGGGGACGCTTGCCCTGGCGCGAGACGACGGCGCCGCCGACGCTCTCGTTGAAGCGGTCGTAATGGGCGTCGACCAGGCTCAGGTGGCCGGCCAGCATCCAGGCCGGCGAGGGCGTCCAGCGCCCGGCAAGCTCGAGGCCGCGGCTGGACTGCTGGCCGACGGCGATGACGCGCGTGCGGTCGTCGGGATCGGTCGTCGACACGTTCCTGCGCACGATGTCGTAGAGCGCGGCGCGCCATTCGCCGCGCCCCTGGTCGAAGCTGGCCTTGCTGCCGACCTCGACCTGGCGCGCGCGCGTGAGCTCGAAGTCGCGCAGCGCCGCATAGCCCGCGGTGGCGAGCGCGCCCGAAGGCGGGTCGGCGGCGGTGCTGTACTGCGCGTACAACTGCCAGGCGGGGCTCAGGTCCTTCACCAGGCCGAGGCGGCCGGTCACCGGCTGGTAGTCGATCTCGAACTGCGCCGGATTGCTGGCCGTGGCCGCGCGGTGGTTGCTGACCTGCAGCGTGATGCGGTCGGCGCGCAACGCGCTCACCAGGGCGAAGCCGCCGCCGAGCATGGTGCGGTTCTCGGCGAACAGCGCGCCGGTGTGCAGCCGGTTGGTCGCGCCCGGCGTGTAGACGCCGGTGATGCCCGGCGTGGCCAGGAAGAAGCTCGGCGTCGGCGCGTAGGGGTCGGTGCGGTCGAAGGGGCCGGCCACGCTCAGCGGAAAGCGCGTCTGGCGGTTGTAGCTCCAGTCCCAGCCGAAGGCGCTGTCGCTGCGCAGCGCACCGATGCGGTGGGCGAGCGTGAACTCGCCGCGGCTGCCGTAGAGCTGCTGGTCGTGACGCTGCAGCAGCGCGTTGCTGCGCGCCACGCGGGTGTTGGCGTCGACGAAGGCGTAGGTCTCGACGTTGTCGTAGTCGCGCAGCGCGTCGTAGTGGTAGAGCGTGTGCGTGAAGGCCAGCGCCGCCGTCGGCTGCCACTGCAGCACGCTGCGCAGCCAGGTCACGTCCTGCTCGTAGCGGCCGTCGACGACGTTGTAGTTGACGCCGATCGTTCCCGGGTCGGTGCGGATCTGACCGAGGCTGGTGCCGGCGGCATCGCGCAGCAGCGGCGTGCCCCAGTAGGGCTGGCCCACCTTCTCCCACTGGCGCTCGAGAGCCAGCAGGTGCGTCAGCGTCGGCGCCAGCGGCAGCCGCCACGAGGCGCCGAGCTGGGCGCTGCGGCGCCCCTCGCCGCTGGTCCAGGGCGCGCCGTCGGTGGCGTTGATCACCAGGCGCAGCGCGTGGCCGTGGCCGGCAGCGCCGTGGCCCAGTTGCCGCTGCAGGTCGACGGCCAGCTGGCGCATGCTGCCGGCCGCGGCGCGCAGGTGCGTGAAGTCGCCGCTGGCGTCGGCGACCTTGGTGACGACGTTGATCGTGCCGCCGACGCCGCCGGCGCCGTACAGGAAGCCCGAAGCGCCGCCGATGGCCTCGACCGCGGCCACCAGCCAGGCGTCGACCGGCCGCGCGGCGATGGCGTCGTACTGCACCGAGATGCCGTTCCACAGTTGGGTCAGGCTGCCGCTGCCGAAGCCGCGGTAGAACACCGACCCGGGCGCGCCCGGCTGCGACGACCAGCTCAGGCCGGGCACGGCGGCCAGGATGTCCTGCGTGGAGAGCGCGCCCATGGCCTCGATGGCCTGGGCGTCGACGAGGGTCACGCTGGCGGGCTGCTCGCGCGGCGTCAGCTGCAGGCGCGAGGCGCCGCGGACCGGCACGTCCAGCGCGGGCACGGCCGTGGCGACGACCTCGATGCGCTGCGCGGCGCGGCTGGCGTCGTCCTGCGCGACGGCCTGGGAGGCGAGGGCGGCCAGCGTGGCCAGGGCAAGGACATGGGTTTGCGTCACGGCGCGCGTGAGGCGCATGACGCCGGGGGAGCGAAGCACGGAATTCTCCTCATCGACCGGCCGCGCCGAAGGCGGGCCGGCAAGGTGCGCGAGGGCACGAAGGCGCGGGGCCGGGGCGACCGCTTGCGCCGACTTCACACGGCGCAGGCGGTCAGGCGGGTGCGATCAGGAGAGGGAGGGTGGCGCGCGCGGCTGCGCGCTGCGCCAGGCATGCGCCGTGCGCGCCGCCTGCAGGAAGAGCCGCGGCGGCTGGTCCGACGCCAGCGGCAGGGGCAGCGTCGGCGCGGCCGCGGGCAGGGGCATCGCCCCGGCCGCGGTCAGCTGGCAGAACTGGCATTTGTCCAGATGCTGCGCGATCACGCCGTCGGGCGCCGAGGAGCGCTGTTCGCCATCCGCCGACACCCACAGCATGCCCTGCGGCGTGCAGACCTCCACCCAGCCGTTGCTGCCGCCCTGCGCGAACGAGAGCGCGCGGGAGAGCGTGGGCATGAGCGCGAACGCGAACATCGCCACGAGGACGATCCACGCGGTCAGGCGTTGCGGGCGGCGCTGGCGACAGAGATCCGGCACGGCGCGCAGTGTAGGCCGGGCCGCAAGGGCCGACCTTGATGCAGGTTGTGCCGACGATAATCACTGTATGGCCATCCAGACGGACGATCTGCAGCCCGAGGCGCCGCACGCGCGTCGCGTCGTCTGCGCCGCGCCCGCCTCGCCGGGCGAGGAGGCCCTCGAGCGCGCGCTGCGGCCCAAGGCGCTTGCCGACTACGTCGGCCAGGCGAAGGCGCGCGAGCAGCTCGAGATCTTCATCGGTGCCGCGCGCCACCGCGGCGAGGCGCTGGACCACGTGCTGCTCTTCGGCCCGCCGGGCCTGGGCAAGACGACGCTCTCGCACATCATCGCCGCCGAGCTCGGCGTCAAGCTGCGCCAGACCAGCGGCCCGGTGCTGGAAAAGCCCAAGGACCTGGCGGCGCTGCTCACCAACCTCGAGCGCAACGACGTCCTCTTCATCGACGAGATCCATCGCCTCTCGCCGGTGGTCGAGGAGATCCTCTACCCGGCGCTCGAGGACTACCAGATCGACATCATGATCGGCGAGGGCCCGGCGGCGCGCTCGATCAAGCTCGAGCTGCAGCCCTTCACGCTGGTCGGCGCGACCACGCGCGCGGGCATGCTCACGAACCCGCTGCGCGACCGCTTCGGCATCGTCGCGCGGCTGGAGTTCTATTCGCCCGAGGAGTTGACGCGCATCGTCGCGCGCTCGGCGGCGCTGCTGGAGGTGCCGATCGACCCCGCCGGCGCGCTCGAGATCGCGCGCCGCAGCCGCGGCACGCCGCGCATCGCCAACCGGCTGCTGCGCCGCGTGCGCGACTACGCGCAGGTCAAGGGCAGCGGCGCCATCGACGCCCCCACCGCCGACCGCGCGCTGCAGATGCTCGACGTCGACCCGCAGGGCTTCGACCTCATGGACCGCAAGCTGCTGGAGGCGGTGATCCACCGCTTCGACGGCGGGCCGGTGGGCCTGGAGAACGTCGCCGCGGCGATCGGCGAGGAGGCCGGCACGATCGAGGACGTGATCGAGCCCTATCTGATCCAGCAGGGCTACCTGCAGCGCACGCCGCGCGGGCGCGTGGCCACGCAGGCGGCCTGGCGCCACCTCGGGCTCGTCGCCCCGGCGCGCGGCGGCGACCTCTTCGAGGGCGGCTGAGGCGCGCGCGGCGCCGAACTTGACCCGGGTCCTCACCCGGGGTGCGCCCAGGCCGGCGCCGCGGCCCGGGCGCGCATGGCTTCATTCGTGAACTGGATCACGCCTGCGCCGGCGTGCCTCGTGACACGGCTTACAGCCGAAAACATCTCCGGTCTCAAGCCTGCACCCCGGGCGCCGATATCCGACGCACAGGGGATGCCCGATGGCCGGCCGCCTCCCTTGCCGCAATGCCCTGCACGGAAGGTCTGCCATGCCTGTTTGCCGCCCCCGTTCCAGCCTCGAGCGTGGCCTGCATCGCGCCGCGATGCGCGGCTTCACGCTCATCGAGCTGATGATCGTGATCGCCATCGTCGCCATCCTGGCGTCGGTCGCGCTGCCGGCCTACACCGCCTACCTGCAGCGCGCCAAGGTGCCCGCGGGGCTGGACGCGCTGCAGTCCTACTTCACGCGCATGGAGCAGCGCTTCCAGGACAGCGGCAGCTACGCCGTGAGCAGCGGCGGCGGTGACGCCTGCGCCGTGGCCGTGCCCAGCGGTGTGCAGAACTACACCGTCAGCTGCGCCATCACGGCTGCCGGCTACACCGCCACGGCCACCGGCACCGGTCCGCTGGCGGGCTACGCCTACACCATCAACTCGGCCGGCACGAGGGCCACCACCGCGCATCCCAAGGGTGCGCCGGCGGGCAGCTGCTGGAGCATCAGGGGGGTCTCGTGCGACGCCTGATCCGCCGCCGCGGCGCGCGGCGCTGCGCATCGCGCGGGCTCACCCTCATCGAGCTGATGGTGGGGCTGGCGGTGCTGGCGGTGCTGGTCGCCGCCGGGGCGCCGTTCATGGGCGACATGGTCGTCAACTCGCGCCTGCGCGAGTCGGGCAACCTGCTCTACACCGAGGCGATGATGGCGCAGAGCGAGGCCATCAAGCGCAACACCGTCGTGCGCTTGACGGCACCCGCCGCCGACACGGTGCGCGTGCACGACATGACGGACGCCGCCTCCCCGGTGCTGCTGCGCGAGCGCACGCTGCCGGTGGGGGCGACGCTGCCGACCACGACCAGCTTCACCTTCGGGCCCGAAGGCCGGCCCGAGCCCTTCGGCACCGCGGTTTCGGTCGACGTCGGCCTGGCCGGCGGCACCTGCTCGGACGACCTGCGCTGCCCGGGCCTGCGCATCGATGCCGGCGGCGCCGTGCGCCTGTGCTCGAACAAGCTGGTGAGCTGCCCATGAGACCTCATCGCATCCCGCCTCGCGGTGCTCGCAACGGCATGCGCGGCGTCGGTCTGATCGACGCCCTGATCGCCATCGCCATCCTCTCCTTCGGCCTCATCGGCATGACGCGCATGCAGGGCCGCATGGTCAGCGCCTCCACCGACGCGCAGTTGCGTACGGTGGCGATGCAGAAGGCCGACGAACTGCTCAACACCGTGCTCGTCGACAACGCCAACGCGGGCTGCTACACGCGGCCGAGTCCGGGGGCCTGCGGTTCTTCGCTGGCCGTGGCGCGCGCGACGGCCTGGGCCGCCGATCTCGGCGCGGCGATGTGGGTGCCGAGCACGCACACGGTCACGCTGGATGCAGCGACCGGGCGCATGGCCGTCGAGATCGGCTGGACGGCGCGCGAAGGTGCCGATGCGCGACTGCTGAGGGTGGTGACCGATGTGCGCTGAACGTTCCCCCTGCGGCGCCGCGCGCGCACGCCAGCGCGGCCTCTCGATCATCGAGCTCATGGTCGGCCTCGTGGTCGCGCTGCTCGTCGGCCTGGCGGCCACCAGCAGCGCGGTGATGTTCGGTGCCACGCAGCGCCAGGGCATGGGCGTCGGCGGCGCGGCGGTGAACGCCAACACCGCGCTCGCGGCGCTGAAGAACGACGCCCTCACCGCGGGCCTGGGATTCTTCGGCGACGCGCGCTTCCTCTGCACCAAGCTCAACCTGAGCGTGGGCGCCACCACCTACATGGACGGTGCGGCGTTCGCGCCGGTGCAGATCACCCAGGTGGCCGGGGCGGACCGGCTCGACGTCATGCAGTCGGCACGCGTCGAGTCCGGCGCCAACGTGCTGCTCGATCAGGCGAGCAACGGCAGCGAGGCCGCGCTCATGTCCTACCTGCCCGCGATCGTCGGCGACGCGGTGCTGCTCTCGCCCGAGAACGCCGCCGACCCCTGCACGGTGCGCAGCGTCACGGCGGTCACCGCCTCGACGGTGGACGATCCGCAGAAGCTGCTGTTCGCCTCCGGCGGCACGCACAACGACGGCGCCTTCACGACCCCGCCCGCCTACAGCGACAGCGGCGCCGGCGTGACGCTGCTGGGCAGCCTGCGCTGGCAGCGCTACCGGCTCGACAGCGTCAATCACAACCTCGTGCTCGAGCGCCCTCTCGAGGGCACCGATGCCGTCATCGCGCGCAACGTGATCGGCTTTCGCGTGCAGTACGGCGTCTCGCCCACGACGCTGGCGCAGAAGACGCTGGAGAGCTGGGTCGACGCCACCGGCACCTTCGCGGTGCTGGATGCCGTCAACATCCCGCGCGTGCGGGCGGTGCGCATCGGCATCGTGCTGCGCAGCCCGCAGCGCGAGAAGGAAGGCCCAGGAGGCACCTGCGAAGCCAGCACGGCCAAGCCGACGCTCTGGGGCGCCACGGTCGAGCCCGACGTCACCGACTGGCAGTGCTACCGCTACCGCAAGGCCGAGGCGGTCGTGCCGCTGCGCAACCTCGTGCTGGGGATCAAGACGTGAATACGCGATACACCATGCGGGAGGGGCAGCGTGGGGTGACGATGGTCGTCGTCCTCATCCTGCTGACGGTGATGCTGCTGGGGGGCATGGCGCTGGCGCGCATGACCGAGGTCGGCACGCTGGCCGCGGGCAACGCCGCCTTCCGCGAGGGCGCGATGCAGGTCTCCGAAGTCGGCATCAACACCGCCTTCGAGGCGATGAAGGCGCTCACCGACGAGAACACCGACAGCGGCAACTGGTATCGCGCCACGCAGCTGGCGCAGGACGCCAACGGCGTGCCCACCTTCGACTTCGACACCGCGCCGGCGGTGACGGTGGGTGCCTACACCGTGAGCTACGTCGTCGATCGTGTCTGCACCGGCGCGATGCCGGTGACCGAGCCGTTGCGCCAGTGCCTGCTCAAGCAGATCCCGCAGATCGAGTCGGCCAGCAACCGCGAGCGCCCCGACCCGCCCACGGCGCGCCAGTTCCGCATCACCGTCCGCGTCACCGGGCCCAAGGACACCCTCACCTGGGTGCAGGCCTTGGCCACCAAGGGCTGACGACAAGCCCCTGCCCGGTTCGACCTTTGCCAGTGGAGGCCCACCCATGAAGATCGCCGCCAATTTCGTCGTCTCGACCGCCGCCTTCGCGGCGCTCGTCACCGCCGCGGCCTCGCACGCCGCGACCGGCATCGCCGAACTGCCGCTGAAGGCCGCGGTGCTGGCCAAGCCGAACGTCATCTTCGGCATGGACGATTCCGGCTCGATGGATTGGGAGGTGCTGCTCGACACCTCGTCGGGGATGATGTGGTGGAGCGGCACCAGCGCCTGGGATACGGTCAGCGGCAAGCCGCTGAAGAGTTCCAGCACGCGGTCGTACTCCTACCTGTTCCCCGTGGGCAGCGCCTCCGGCGGCCAGCTCTACAGCTACAGCAGCGCGAATGGTCGTGCCGTCCCGCCGACGCCGCAGTTCGCCTGGCTGCGCTCGTCGGCCTTCAATCCGCTTTACTACGACACCGCAACGACCTACAAGCCCTGGGCGCCGGCCTATCACGGCGCTGGCGACAAGACCTACGCCAACGCCACGCCCAGTGCCGCGCTGGCGCATGCGGCGTATGGCTCCGGTCCCAAGCTGGACCTCACGAACGAGTGGAACAGCGGCAATGCCAACTTCACCAACTACACCGGTGAATACACGTTCACGTTCCTGAGCGGCATGAAGGTGCCCGCAAGCGGCATCTCCATCCCCAGCGGATCCGGCAACTGCCCCCTTGGCGGCCTCGCCACCGGCACTTGCTATGCCGGCGTGAGCTACTACCCGGCCACCTTCTGGCAGGCGGAGGATTGCGGCACGACGAGCAGCGCCGACGCCTCCACCTGCGTGCTCGCGCCCGACGGAGCGACCAAGCTCAAGCGCTACGAGATCAAGTCCGGCAACACCTTCCCCTCGGGCCGCACGTACGCGGACGAGATGCAGAACTTCGCCAACTGGTTCAGCTACTACCGCAAGCGCAAGCTGATGCTCGCGGCCTCGATGGGCGAGGTGCTGGAGAACCTGACCGGCCTGCGCATGGGCGTGATGCGCTTCACCGACGCCAGTGCCACCACGCCGACGGTGACGATGTACGACATCGACAACACCAGCAGCAGCCTCAACGGGCGCGCGGTGGCCGGCTTCTTCTACATCAACTCGATGACCTCGGAGGGCACGCCCACGCACGCCACCGTGAAGCACATCGCCAAGCAGTTCGACGAGAACACGAGCATCGTGCAGTACGCCTGCCAGCGCAACAGCATGTTCACCGTCACCGACGGCTTCTCGAACACGGCCTCGATCACGCCCCCGAGCTGGACCAGCGGCAAGTCGGCCAGCACCTGGGGCAGCGGTGCGCCCTACCAGACGACGAGCAATGGCACGCTGGCCGACTTGGCGCTGCGCTACTACACCAATCGCCTGCGCTCGGACCTGCCGCTGGGCCGGGTGCAGCCCAGCGCGTCGACACTGCCCAATGCCGACAAGAACCCGGACCTGCACATCACGAGCTATGCCATCTCGCTGGGCGTGCGCGGTTCGCTCTGGCCCAACACCGTGGATCCGTTCGTCACGGCACCGACATGGACCACGCCCGTGGCCGACGACCCGTCGCTGATCGACGACCAGTGGCACGCGACGATCAACGGCCGCGGCAAGATGTACTTGGCGACCACGCCGACCGAGACCGCCGACAGCATTCGCAGCGGCCTCAACGACATCCTCGACCAGGTCGGCGCCCAGGGTGGCGTCGCCGTGAGCACGGTCAACCTGCAGCGCGGCGACTCGCGGGCCTATTTCGGCACCTACAACCCGGCCGGCTGGTCGGGCGACCTCACCGCCAACGCCATCAACCCGGCCAGCGGCGAGGTGAGCACGACTGCGACCTGGTCGGCCGGCGAAATCCTGCTGCTTCGCAGCTGGGGCACGCGCGTCATCGCCAGCTTCGACGGCAGCAGCGGCGTGCCCTTCACGGCCGGCAGCGTGGGCGCGATCGTCAACCCGGGCGACGTCTGGGGGAACACCGGGGAGGTCATCGACTACCTGCGCGGCGACCGCACGCACGAGGGCACGAAGTTCCGCACCCGTACCAGCCTGCTCGGCGCGGTGATCAACGCCGAGCCGGTGGTCGCGCGCGACGACAGCGTGGCCTACTTCGCCTCCGGCGAGGGCATGCTGCACGCCATCGACATCAGCGCCGCGGGTGCCGGCCAGGAGCTGTGGGCCTTCGTGCCGCGCGAGGTCCTCGCCGACATCGGAGCGACGAGCGCGCGCGGCTACACCTTCAAGACGCGGCTCGACGGCACGCCGGTGATCGGCAGGACGGGCACCAGCAGCAAGCTGCTGGTGGCCGGCATGGGTGCGGCCGGCCGCAGCTACTACGCCATCGACGTCAGCAGCCCGCGCGGCCTGACCGAAGGGCAGGTGGCCTCGGCGGTGAAATGGGAGTTCCCCGCCGCCGGCGACACCACCACGCAGGCCAAGGTCGGCCAGACCCTGGGCCGGCCGGCCATCGTGCGCCTGCCCAGCGGGGGCTACACGGTGCTCGTGACCTCGGGCTACAACAACAGCGACGGCATCGGCCGGCTGTGGATGCTCGATCCGGCGACGGGCGCCATCCAGCACGAGTTCACGGTCAGCGCGAGCGCGCTGTCGCCGGAGTCGGGCCTGGCGCACGTGAGCCCCTTCGTCGAGAAGGACGGCAGCGTCAAGTACGTCTACGGCGGCGATCTGCGCGGCGACCTCTGGAAGTTCGACCTTGTCACCAAGCCCGCCGCGGCGACGAAGATCGCTTCCCTGAAGGACGGCTCCGGCAACCTGCAGCCGGTGACCGCCGCGCCCGAGCTGATCAATCACGAAGGCAAGCGCATCATCCTCGTGGGCACCGGACGGCTGCTGGACATCACCGACTTCGGCAAGACCACGCCGACGCAGAGCTTCTACGCCATCGCCGACGGCAGCACCATCGGCAGCGTGCGCGGCGGCTCGCTGGTCGCGCATACCTACAGCAAGGGCGCGGACACCACGAGCACCGTCACCGTCGACTGGGACACGCAGCGCGGCTGGTACATGGATCTGCCCAGCGGCGAACAGGCGAACACGCGGCCGGCCGTGGCGCGAGGCGTCATCACCTTCGTCACCAACCTCGCGGGCGCCACCGATTGCGCCGCCAGCTCGCGGCTCTACGCGCTAGACGTGCTCACCGGCAACAAGTTCGACGGCGCGGACTTCGTCGGCACGACGATCGCCGAAAACGCCATGAGCTCGGGCGTCAACCTGCTGCTGACCTCGGGCACCGGCACGCCCGGCGGTGGCGGTGGTGGTGGCGGCGGCGGCGGCAGCGAGGGCTGCCAGCACATCGTCGGCTCGGGCCAGGACGCCGACGGCAAGTCCTGGAACCGCCAGATCACCAAGTGCGTGAGCATCACGCCCTCGAAGAACGCCTGGCGCGAGGTCAGGCGCTAGGCGCGCGCCCTCATACCCCCCACACGATGGGTTCGCCCGCGGCCGCCGCGCGCTCGAGCAGCTGCAGCATCGGCCACAGCCGCTGGCGCAGGCCGACGGCGCGGCGTTCGCATGCGTCGCCCTCGCCCTGGTCCTCGCCCTGGCCTTCACCTGCGGCGCGAGCTTCCGCGGCGGCGGCATCGGCCGCCGCCAGGGCCGCCTCGAGCGCGCGCCGCGCCGCCGGCATGTCGGCCGGTTCGATGATGCCCTTGGACGCGGGCTCGCGCCCGAGGATGCGCAGCATCTCGTCGCCGTTGCCGCCGAGCATGATGAGGTCGGCGCCGGCCTTGCTCCTGAACTTGTAGATCATCGTCGCCCGCCCTCCGGGCAGCGCCGCGGTCGGGCGCCGGTGCGTCGATTGTGCGTTGCCGCGGCGCGAGGCAGCGGCGCCGCCTCAGGGGGTCGCGGTCGCGACGCGCAGCAGACGGTGCTCGAAGCTGAGCGCGTCGATCGCCGGCGAGAACAGGTAGCCCTGGAACAGGGCACAGCCCTCGGCGCGCAGGAAGGCCCGCTGCTCCTCGGTCTCCACGCCCTCGGCGATGACCTGCATGTCGAGCGCGCGCGCCATCTGCAGGATCGCGCGCACGATGCCGACATCGCTTTCGTCACCCGGCAGCCCGCTGACGAAGCTGCGGTCGATCTTCAGCTTGTCGATCGGGAAGCGCTTCAGGTAGGCCAGGTTCGAGTAGCCGGTGCCGAAGTCGTCGATCGACAGCTGCACGCCCAGGCGCGACAGCGCCTGCAGGCGCGACAGCGCCTCGTCGGCGTCGCGCACGAGGATCGACTCGGTCAGCTCGAGCTCGAGCAGGTGCGGCGGCAGGCCGCTGACCGCCAGCATGCTCGCGACGCGGTCCACGAATTGGGTCTGTCGGAACTGCAGCGCCGAGACGTTGACGGCCACCGGCAGCGGCGTGCCGCGCTCGTGCCACAGCGCCGCCTGGCGCAGCGCCTGCGAGAGCACCCAGTCGCCGATGGCGACGATGAAGCCGGTCTCCTCGGCCACGGGGATGAACTCGACCGGCGAAACCTCGCCGAGCTCGGGATCCCGCCAGCGGATCAGCGCCTCGGCGCCGATCACCGCGCCGCTGGTCAGCACCACCTGCGGCTGGTAGTTCAGGCGCAGCCGTCCGCTCACGAGGGCCTGGCGCATCGCGTAGTCCAGGCGCATCGAGCGGCGCACGTCGCCCTGCACGCGCGGCTGGTGCAGTCGGTAGTTGGCGCGTCCGGCGCCCTTCACCGCGCGCATCGCCCCTTCGGCGTGGCGCACCAGCTCGTCGATGCTGCGTCCGTGCTGCGGGCACAGGGCCACGCCGATGCTGCAGGTCAGCGTGAACGGCATCTCGTCGTCGCCGCGGACCTGGCCCACCGCGTTGAGCACGCGCCGTGCCAGCGTCCCCGTGGCCTCCTCGTCGACGCCCTGGGCCAGCATCGCGAACTGGTCGCTGCCCATGCGAGCCACTTCGTCGCCGGCACGCAGGCATTCCTGCAGCCGGCGCGCGACGCCGCGCAGCACCTCGTCGCCAGCGCCATGGCCCAGGCTGTCGTTGATCTGGCGAAAGCGGTCGAGGTCGACCAGCAGCAGCGCAAAGGTGTCGCCGGTGCGCCGCGACTGCGCCGCGGCGTCGAGCACGCGCTCGGCCAGGCGGCGGCGGTTGGGCAGCCCCGTCAGCACATCGGTGTGCGTGAGTTCGTCGATGCGCTGGTCGGCGGCGATCTGCTGCGTCAGGTCACGAAAACTGTAGACGCGCCCGGCCGGGCGACCACGCTGCCACAGCGGCCGGCTGACGCGCTCGAGCACCGGCCCGGCGAGCAGCTCCAGGCGGTCGGAGCAGGCCAGCAGCACTGCGTCCTCGATCACCGCGAGCCGCTGCTGGTAGGCGGCGGGGTCGGCCACGCTGCGCCGCATCCATTCGTAGACCTTGGCGTCCTCGGTCGCCTCGAGCAGGGCTTCGGGGATGCCCCAGAGCGTTGCAAAGCGCTGGTTGAAGCTGCGGATGCGCCCGGCGAGGTCGGTGACGAGGATGCCGTCGGCGGTGGCTTCCAGCGTGGCGCGCAGCTCGGCGAGCGCGCCTTCCAGCGCGTCGCCCGCGTGCTGCTCCGGGCTGCGGTCGCGCAGCGTCACGAGCAGCATGCCGGCGTGCAAGGGGCGGATCCAGCGCTCGACGTGCCGCGTGCGGCCGTCGGCGGCGCACAGCAGCGTGTGCGAGTGCAGGCCCGCTGGCGCCGCGGCGTCCAGCGTCTCCCAGTAGGCGAGATCCTCGGGCGTGGCCAGCAGCGTCGCCGCGGCGCTGCCGCGCAGCGTGTCGGCGGCGCGCCCGAGCAGTTCGCAGCCCGCGGCATTGACGGCAATCACGCAGCACTGCGCCGTCTCGACCAGCCACGCCGGCAGCGGCATCGCCTCCAGCAGCGCCTGCCAGTCGGCAGCCGGCACGGCCGCGCGCGGCACGACCGTCAGCGACCGCGGCTTGCCGGGACTCACCACGGACCCCTTGCCGCGTTCGAGGTGGACGGATGGCTGCAGGTCATGAGGTCTCGGCGAGCTCGGGTTCCAGGTTCTCGTGGGCTTGCCCGGCGACATCGAAGTAGTAGCCCACGCGCGTGTGCGGCGCGAGGTAGCTCGCGGCCGCCGGCGGCAGCTTGCCCGGCGCCAGGCTGCGCCGGATGCCGAGGTCGGCGGCATGCTCGAGGTCCAGCAGCAGCGCCTCGTCGCGCGGCACGCCCGGGTCGTGCACGAGCACGCGCGGCTTCAGCGGCCGGCTGGCGTTGACCTGCATGACGAGCGCGTAGCGATCGTCGGTGAGCTGCACCACCGAGCCCGGCGGATAGATGCCCATCATGCGGATGAAACTGTTCAGGACGGGCATGTCGAAGCGACCGCGATTCTGCGCGAAGAGGACCGAGATCGCCTCGTGCGGAGTCAGCGGCACGCCGCGCGGACCGGGGTTGCAGAGGTTGTCGTAACGGTTGACCAGCGCCACCAGGCGTGCCGCGGGCGTGATGGCGTCCAGGGCCAGGCGTTCGGGAAAGCCGCTGCCGTCGACCATTTCGTGATGCTGCGCCAGCACCGCCAGCGCGCCGGGTGCGAGTTCCATCTGCCGCCCGCGTGCCACGCCGAGCGCGACGTGTTCGCGATAGGCCTTGAGTTCGACGCTGCCGAAGCTGTCCTCCGGACAGTGCACGCGCGCAGGCAGGTCGAGCTTGCCGACGTCGTGCAGCAGGGCGCCGGTGCCGAGGTCGAGCAGCTCGCCCTGGGGCAGGCCGAGGGAGCGTCCCATCAGGAGCGCGAGCACGCTCACGTTGAGCGCGTGCGCGGCGACGCGGTCGCTCGTCGCCGCCGAAAGCAGGCGCACGCACAGATCGCCCTGCGCGAGCATCTTCTCGAGCATGGCCCCGGTCAGCGCCCGCGCCTGCTGCGCCGCGGCCCGGGGTTCGTCGACGACGAGCGCGCCCGCTTCCTGCAGCACCTTCGCCGCCTCGTCGTACAGCGCCTGGGTGTGCTGCAGTGCCGCGCGCTCCTGCGCAAGGCGGGCGCGCCGGGCCGCGGCGACCTCGGCCGCCGCTGCGGCTACGGTGTCCTCGCGCTGCGGTGTTGCCGCTGCAACGGCGTCGGCCTCGAAGGTGATCGCGGCACCGCCTGCCGTCGCGGCCGCGCCAGCCTGCGGGTCGGGCAGCGCGCTCTTCTCGGGATACCAGGCCAGCTCCCGCAGCCCGAGCCCGCGAATGATCGCGATCTGCTCGGCGCTGACGATGCGAAAGCGCGAGAGCGGGAAGGGGTGCTTCAGCCAGCTCAGGTCCAGCCGGATGAACATCCCGACCTTCAGGTCGTCGACGGCGATGGTTCGGGGCATGACGTGGGCGCTGCGAAAGGTCGGACCGATGCGGCCGGAGCGCCGCAGGGCGATGCAGCAGCTTTCGGCAGCCCCCGCGCACGACTTGAATCGCGCGCCACCGCCGCGGCGGATTCGCGACCTTTGTCACACCGCAGAAGACCCGCCGCGACGCTGTCGCAGAATGCGGGGCACGTCCACGAGGTTTCCCGACATGAGCGACACCCGCAACCAGGCCTACATCTGCGATGCCCAGCGCACGCCCATCGGTCGCTACGGCGGCGCGCTCGCCATGGTGCGCACCGACGATCTGGCGACGATTCCGATCAAGGCGCTGATGACGCGCAACCCCGGCGTCGACTGGGCGGCGCTGGATGAGGTCATCCTCGGCTGCACCAACCAGGCCGGCGAGGACAACCGCAACGTCGCGCGCATGGCCGCGCTGCTGGCCGGGCTGCCGGTGGAGGTGCCCGGCGCCACCGTCAACCGCCTGTGCGGCTCGGGCATGGATGCGGTGGGCACGCTGGCGCGCGCGATCCGGGCCGGTGAGGCACAGCTGGGCATCGCCGGCGGCGTCGAAAGCATGAGCCGTGCGCCCTTCGTCATGCCCAAGGCCGACAGCGCCTTCGCGCGCAGCAACGCGGTCTACGACTCGACCATCGGCTGGCGCTTCGTCAACAAGCTGATGAAGGAGCGCTACGGCATCGACTCGATGCCCGAGACCGCGGAGAACGTCGCAAAGGACTACGGCATCGAGCGCGAGGCGCAGGACCGCATGGCCCTGGCCAGTCAGCGCAAGACGGTTGCCGCGCAGCAGCGCGGCTTCTTCGACGCCGAGATCTGCCCGGTGACGATCGCGCAGAAGAAGGGCGATGCCGTCGTCGTGAACCGCGACGAGCACCCGCGCGAAACCAGCCTCGATGCGCTGGCCCGGCTCAAGGGCATCGTGCGCCCCGAGGGCACGGTGACCGCCGGCAACGCCAGCGGCGTCAACGACGGCAGCTGCGCGCTGCTGCTGGCCGGCGAGGCGGCTGCAGCGCGCCACGGCCTGACGCCGCGGGCGCGCGTGCTCGGCATGGCCACCGCCGGCGTGCCGCCGCGGGTGATGGGCATCGGGCCGGTGCCGGCCGCGCGCAAGGTGCTGCAGCTCACCGGCCTGACGCTGGCACAGATCGACGTCATCGAACTCAACGAGGCCTTCGCCGCCCAGGGACTGGCGGTGCTGCGCGAACTCGGCATCGCCGACGACGACGCGCGCGTCAACCCCAACGGCGGCGCCATCGCCCTGGGCCACCCGCTGGGCGCCAGCGGCGCGCGCCTCGTCGCCACCGCCGTGAACCAGCTCCACCAGGGCGGCGGACGCTACGCCATGTGCACCATGTGCATCGGCGTCGGTCAGGGCATCGCGATGGTGGTGGAGCGGGTCTGAAACGCCACTGAAGCGCGTCCGCGCCGAGCCGGCAGGGTGATCGGCGGTCAGCGCCCGAACAGCCCCAGGCGCTGCGCCTCCAGCGCTGCCTCGGCGCGCGAGCTGACGTTGAGCTTGCGGTAGATCTGCTTCACGTAGTCGGCGATCGTGTGGCGCGAGAGCCCGAGCTGCACGCCGATCTCCGGCAGCGTGTAGCCCTTGGCCACGCGCAGCAGCACCTCGCTCTCGCGCTCGGTGAGCGAGACGTTGATGAGGTTGGCGTCGGCACGCGGCTTGTTGGCGTTGGCGAAGTGCGCCATCACGCGCCGCGCGATGCTGGGGGACAGCGGCGGCTCGCCCTGGCTGATGCGCTGCAGCTGCTCGGTGATGAGCTCGCGCGGCTGCTCCTTCAGGATGTAGCCGAAGGCGCCGGCCTGCAGCGCCGGGAAAAGGTGTTCGTCGTCGTCGTGGATGGTGACGACCACCGACTGGCATTCGGGCTGCACGTCGCGCAGCTTGGTCACCACGTCCACGCCCGAGCCGTCGGGCAGGCCGAGGTCGACCAGCGCGAGGTCGAACTTCACCGCCGTCACCAGCGCCAGCGCGTCGGCCACGCGCGCGCCCTCGGCGATCTGCGCCGTGGGGAAGACCTGCAGCACGAGCTTGCGCAGCCAGGCCCGGATTTCCGGCAAGTCCTCGAGCAATAGGATGTTCTTCATGGCCCCAGCGTTGCCGCAGCAGTTCATGCTATCGGCATATCGGCCGCGTTCAGGGCAGATCGAGGGCGCGCTCGAGCGGAAGCGTGAGGCGGATCACGGTTCCGAAGCCCGGGCCGGACTCGATCAGGCACTGCCCCTGCAACTGCTTGGCGCGCTGCTTCATGGTGGCCATGCCGTGGCCACGGTCGAGCCGCCGGTCGGGTTCGCTGGAAATGCCCTCGCCGTTGTCGCGCACGACGAGCTGGAAGTCGCCGTCCCGGACCTGGCAGTGCACCGCGCACCAGCTCGCACCGCTGTGCTTGATGATGTTGCTCGTGGCCTCGCGCAGGATGCGCGTCGTCTGCACGTAGGCGCGCGCCGACAGCGTCTGCGGCAGCTCCTCGGGGGCGGACCACTCGGTCTCGATGCCCGCCTGCGCCAGCCGCGACACCACTTCGGCGCGCCAGTCGCCCAGCGCGTCGGCCAGGCGCACCGCGCGCCCGGTGAGGCCGCGCACCGACAGCCGCATCTCCTCCAGCGCCTCGCGCGCCAGCGTGCTGATGCGCTCGCTCTCGCTGGTGTGCACGATCGTCAGCAGCTTGGCCCCGAGGTCGTCGTGCAGATCGGCGGCGATGCGCTTGCGCTCGCGCTCGGTGACCTGCTCGACCTTCAGCTCGGCGAGCTGGCGGAAGTTGCGCTCGATCTCGGTGGCGGCCTCGCGCACGCGCTGCTCGAGCAGGGCGCGGCTGACCTCGGCCTGCTGGCGCGCCAGCGAATGCTGGTGCACGAGGCGCAGGCCGACGAGCACCAGCATCAGCGGCAGGGCCAGGCGCGCGAGCTGCTGCGCCGGCGCGGGCACGCGCGCGAACTGCGCTGCGAGCTCCAGGCCACCGCCCAGCCCCACCACCAAGAGCAACGCACCCATGATCCAGAACGAGAGCGAGCGCTCGCGTCGTTGTCGCTGCAGGTAGAACAGCGCCGCTGCAGCGACTTCCAGCGCCAGCAGCGCCGACCAGGCCAGCACCGGCAGATGCAGCCGCTGCGGCGACACCGCCAGCAGCGTCAAGGGCATGAGCAGTGCCTGCAGCGGCAGCGCGAGGTCGATCGCGCGGTGGCGCCAGCGCGCATAGCGCAGCAGGAACTGCACTGCCGCCCAGGCCAGCAGCGGCAGCAGCGACGCCAGCATGCGTTCGACCACGGCATGCGGCAGCGGCCACTGCTGTATCCAGAGCTGGGCATCCAGCAGCGCCCAGCCCACCGAGAGCGCACCGAAGTACGCCAGGTGGCTCTCCTGGCGGTTGAGGAACCCGAGCACGAACATGAAGCCGCCGGTGAGCAGCAGCGTGGCGCCCAGGGCCTGCGGCAGGCGCAGCTGCAGCGTCGTCTGCAGGCGCTGGCGCGCCTGCAGCGCATCCAGCGGGCCGATGGCCAGCGCCGAGAGCCCGGCGGCACGACTGCCGGCGCTCACCGCGGCCCGCGGGTAGCCGGCGAGTCGAAGGTCGAGCACGTTCTCGCCCGCCCGAAGCAGCGCCGGCGGCAGGCTCACCAGGTGCGGACGGTCGCACTCGAGCGCATAGGGTTCCTCCATGCGCCCGCTGCGGTGCAGGAGCTGGCCGTTGAGCTGCAGTTCGAAGCTGGCGCAGGCGCGCGCGATCTGCACCGCCTGCAGCGCCTGCGGCCGCGGCGCCGCCAGCCTGAAGGCGACGCGATACCAGACCGGCGCGGCTGCCGAGGGCCGCGAGCGCGCCCAGTCGTCGGGCAGCGAGACGCGCTCGGCGCGAGCCTCCTGCGGGAACTGCGGCCCCTCGCCTTCGGCTCGCAGCGCATGCTCGGCCAGGGTGAACAGCGGCTGTGCCAGGGCCGGCCGCGCCAGCCCGAGCAGCAGCGGGACGAGCCAGGGGAGCAGGCCGAGCCACGCGCATCGCGCCGCCACCGTCGGCGCCCGCAGGCGCGCGCGGCGGTCGTGCGCGGCGGTGCAGGGCGGCTGCAGGAGGGGCGTCATGGCGGCGCCGGATTGTCGCCCCGGGCCGGCTCGGCGCGGCTTTGTGCACGCTGGGGCAAGTGGCGGTGCGCTGCGACAATGCGCACTTGTTCTCTCCCCGTGCTGCCGCCGTGTTCCCCCTGTGCTCCTTCTGCGCATGAGGCCCGCCCCGACGTGATTCGCCGCCACACCCTCGCGGATGCCGACAACGAGCGCCTGGCGCACCTGTGCGGCCCGCTGGACGCAAACCTGCGCCGCCTCGAGCAGGCGCTGGGCGTGACGCTGGCGCGCCGGCAGCAGCACTTTCGCGTCGAGGCGCCGACCAAGGCCGCCGCCGAGCGTGCGGTGCGCGTGCTCGACGCGCTGCACGCGCAGGCGCAGCGGCCGATCGACGCGTCACGCCTCGAGCTGCTGCTGCAGGGTGCGCCGGACGCCCCGGTCGTCACGCTCGACGAGGACGCGCCGATCGTGCTGCGCATGCGCCAGGGCGAGGTTTCGGGGCGCACGCCCAACCAGGGCGGCTATCTGCGCCAGATGCTGAGGCACGACGTCAGCTTCGGCATCGGCCCGGCGGGCACGGGCAAGACCTTCCTCGCCGTCGCCTGCGCCGTCGACGCGCTCGAGCGCCAGGCGGTGCAGCGCATCGTGCTCACGCGCCCGGCGGTCGAGGCCGGCGAGCGCCTGGGCTTCCTGCCCGGCGACCTGGCGCAGAAGGTCGACCCCTACCTGCGCCCGCTCTACGACGCGCTCTACGACCTGATGGGCTTCGAGCGCGTCGGCCGCGCCTTCGAGAAGGGGCAGATCGAGATCGCGCCGCTGGCCTTCATGCGCGGACGCACGCTCAATCACGCCTTCGTCATCCTCGACGAGGCGCAGAACACCACGCGCGAGCAGATGCAGATGTTCCTCACGCGCATGGGCTACGGCAGCACCTGCGTGGTCACCGGCGACACCAGCCAGGTCGACCTGCCCCGGGGCACGGAAAGCGGCCTGGTCGACGCCGCGCGCGTGCTGGCGCGGGTCCAGGGCATCGCCTTCACCCACTTCACCGCCGCCGACGTCGTGCGCCATCCGCTGGTGGCGCGCATCGTGCGCGCCTACGACAGCGCGCGCCGCCGCGAGCAGCGCGGGCACGCGGCGCCGGGGCCGTCACGCGAGGCCGGCGGCGCGGGCGCCGAAGCCGGAGCCGGAGCGGCGGCACCTGCGGCGGCGGCCGACCCCGAGCGCACCGAGGGCCGGGCATGAAGCCGGCGCTGCAGCTCTCGCTGCAGTTCGCCGACCGGACGCATCGCCTGCTGCTGCCGCGTCATCGCGTCGCGCGCTGGCTGCGCGCGGCGCTGGACGCGCCGGCGCAGATCGCCGTGCGCATCGTCGCCGCGGACGAGGGGCGCCGCCTCAACCGCGACTGGCGCGGCAAGGACTACGCCACCAACGTGCTGACCTTCGACTACGAGCGCCAGCCGCTCGTCGTCGCCGACCTCGTGCTCTGCGCCCCGGTGGTCGAGCGCGAGGCGCAGGCCGAGGGCAAGGCGATCGAGGCGCACTACGCGCACCTGCTGGTGCACGGCGTGCTGCACGCGCAGGGCTGGGACCACCAGCGCGCCGCCGAGGCGCGGCGCATGCAGGCGCGGGAGAGTGAACTTCTGCGGGCGCTGGGGTTTGCCGATCCGTACGCGGCGTAGGCGGCTTGCGGCGCTCCCGGCCTACAGCACCACCTTCACCAGCGGGTGCGTGGAGAGCGTGCGGTAGAGCTCGTCGAGCTGCTCGCGGCTGGTGGCGGTGACGGTGATCGTCAGTCCCAGGTAGTTGCCGGCGCGGCTTTCGCGATGCTCGATCGTCGCGGCGTCGAAGCCGGGGTCGAAGTGCCGCGCCACCGCGGCGATGGCCTCGACGAAGCCCTCGACCCGCGCCCCCATGACCTTGATCGGAAAGGCGCAGGGGTACTCGATCAGGCTCTGCTCGGGGGGGATCTCGCGCATGCTCAGATCGACATCGTCAGCTTGGCCTGCTGGTAAGCCTCGTACAGCTTGGCGTACACCGGCCCGGGCTTGCCGCGCAGCGCACCGTGGCCGACGGCCTCGCCGTCGATGCGCGTCACCGCGAGCACCTCCTTGGTGGCGCTGGAGAGCAGCACCTCGTCGGCGCTGCGCAGGTCGGCCTCGGCGATCGGGCGCAGGTTGTAGGCGATGCCCACCTCCTCGCACAGTTCGCGCAGAAGCTCGACGCGGATGCCCTCCAGCACATGCTCGCTCCTGGGCGGCCCGAGCAGCGCGCCGTCCTTGACGATCCAGACGTTGCTGGCCGAGGCCTCGGTGAGCATGCCCTCGCGCAGCAGGATGGTCTCGGTGGCGCCGACGTCGGCCGAGATCTGCCGCGCCAGCACCGCGCCCAGCAGGCTGGTGCTCTTGATGTCGCCGCGCGCCCAGCGGAAGTCGCGTGCGCTGACGCAGGCTGCGCCCTGGTGGCGCAGGTCGGCGGGCACGGGCTTCATCGGGTTGCTCATCATGAACACGGTCGGCACGATGTCCTTGGGCATGACGTGATCGCGCGGCGCGACACCGCGCGTGACCTGCAGGTAGATGACCTGGTCCTCGCCGCCGCCGGCATCGGCCAGCGCCGTCACCAGGCGCCGGCAGCACTGCAGCCAGCGCTCGCGCGTGGCCGGGTTGGGGATGCGGATCTTGTCCAGCCCGCGCTGCATGCGCGCCATGTGCTCGTCGAAGCGGAACAGGCGCCGGCCGTAGACCGGCGTCACCTCGTAGATGCCGTCGCCGAAGATGAAGCCGCGGTCGAGCACGCTGATCTTCGCCTGGGACAGCGGCAGGAACTCGCCGTTGAGGAAGCAGAGGTTGTCGTTCATGCGCTCTCTCCTTCGCGGTCCTTCGAGGCGGGGGCGGTCATTCTGTCACGCGACCCGGCGCGAGCCGCGCGCATCGGCGGCGCTACTTGATCCAGAGCCGGATCGCGTCCCAGGCGCGGCCGAAGATGCCGGCGAGCGCCACCGGCTCGAGCACGGTGAGCGGGATCTCGGCCACCGGTGCGCCGCTGGCGGTGGCGACCTTGAGCGTGCCCACGCGCTGGCCGGCGGTGAGCGGCGCCACCAGCGGATCGGTGCGCTCGATCGTCGTCTGCAGCTTGCCGCCCTCGCCCTTGGGCAGGGTGACGACGATGGCCTCGGTCGTGCCCAGGCGCACCTCCTTGGCCGCGCCCTTCCACACCGGCACCTTGGCCACGGCCGCGCCGGCGTCGTAGAGACGCAGCGCATCCCAGGCGGAGAAGCCCCAGTTCAGCAGCTTCTGGCTCTCGGCGGCGCGCGCCTCGGCCGACGCCGTGCCCATGACCACGCTCAGCAGCCGGCGCTGGCCCGAGGGTACCTCGCGCTGCGCGCTCGCCACGAGGCAGTAGCCGGCGGCCGCGGTGTAGCCGGTCTTCATGCCGTCGACGCTGGCGTCGCGGCCCAGCAGCAGGTTGCGGTTGTCCTGCCGGATGCGGTTGTAGGTGTACTGCCGCGTCGAGTACAGGGCGTAGAACTGCGGGTGCTCGGCGATGATCTTCGCGGCCATCGTCGCCACGTCGCGCGCGCTGCTGTGGTGGCCGGCCTCGGTGAGCCCGGTGACGTTGCGGAACTGCGTGTTCTTCAGGCCCCAGGCCTGGGCCTGGCGGTTCATCATGTCGACGAAGTGGTCGAGCGTGCCGCCCACGGCTTGCGCCAGCGCCACCGAGGCGTCGTTGCCGCTCTGCACGATCACGCCCTTGAGCAGCTCCTCGACCCTGGGGCGCATCGTCGTGTCGATGAACATCAGCGAGCCGCCGCCCTTGCGCTCGTCCCAGGCGCGCATCGAGACCGGAACCTCCTGCTGCAGCGCGAGCTTGCCGTCACGGATGGCGTTGAAGGCCAGGTAGGCCGTCATCAGCTTGGTCAGCGAGGCCGGGTCGGCCTGCGCGTCGGCGTCGCGCTCGGCGAGCACGCGCTGGCTCGTCAGGTCGACGAGGACGTACTGGCGCGCGGCGATCTCCGGCGGTTGCGGGAGTTGGGCGCGGACGGGGAGGGCCAGGCCGATCAGCGAGGCCAGCAGGATCAGGAAGCGCATCGGAAGCGGAGGTTGCTGGAGGAAGGAAATCGTCAATGCCAGGCACCGACGACGAGTTGCCGCAGCAGCGGCAACTGCCCGTGGAAGAAGTGCCCCGTGGCGGGCACGACGACGATCGGCAACACCTGCGGGCGCGCCCAGTCGAGCACCGCAGAGAGCGGCACGACGTCGTCGGCCTCGCCGTGGATGACGATCGTGTCCTGAGGTACCGCAGCGAGCGCGAAGTTCCGTGCCGCCGGCGCGATCAGCACCAGGCGTTGCGCCTTGGCGTCGTCGGGCAGGCGCACCTGGGCCTGCGTGGCCACGAAGCCGCCGAAGGAAAAGCCGCCGAGGGCCAGCGGCAGGGCCGGGTCGCGGTGCGCGGCGATCACCGCCAGCGCGTCGTCGACTTCGCCGCGGCCCTCGTCCCAGGTGCCCTGCGAGCCGCCGACGCCGCGGAAGTTGAAGCGCACCGCGCGCCAGCCCAGTTGCACGAAGGCGCGCGCCAGCGTCTGCACGACCTTGTTCTGCAGCGCGCCGCCATGCTGCGGGTGCGGGTGGCACAGCACGGCCACGCCGCGCACGGTGTCCTGCCCCGGCTCGTCGATCGCGCACTCGATCGCCCCGGCCGGGCCGGTGATGCTGCTGCGCCGCGTGTGCACGTTCACGCCTGCCGCCTTGCGCGGGCGCGGGCCTGGGCCTTCACCAGCGGCCGACCTCGGGCGGCAGCAGCAGCCGCTCCACCACCTTGCCGTTCTTCAGGTGTGACTCGATGATCTCGTCGATGTCGCTCGTGTCGACATAGGTGTACCAGGTCTCGTCCGGGTAGAAGACGATCACCGGCGCACCGGCGCAGCGGTTGAGGCAGCCGGCCTTGTTGATGCGCACGCCGCCCTCGCCCAGCAGGCCGGCGCTCTTCGCGCTCTTCGCGCAATGCTCGAAGGCGGCCTGCGCACCGTGCTGGGCACAGCAGTTCTCGCCGTTGCTGCGCTCGTTCAGGCAGAAGAACACATGGTGCTTGTAATAGCTCATGCGGCGATTCTAGGAAACCGACTCGCGTGCCGAGAGCCGCACGAGCAGCCAGCCGACAGCGAAGAAGGGCCATAGCCAGGCCAGCCACTGCGCCAGACCGTGAAAGTGCACCCAGCGGCCGAGTTCCCAGGACTGCAGCGTGAGCGCGTAGTAGGGGTCGGTGGGCGCCTGCTGCACCAGCGCCAGCAGCGCCGTGAGCACGACCAGCGCCAGCGCCATCACCAGCCGCCGCGGCAGCAGCGCCGCGGGCAGGGCGACGACCGCCGTGGCGAGCGCCCCCACCTTGGCGCCCGGTGTCAGCCAGGCCAGCGCGTGCACGGGCCCGAAGTTGAGCAGCGTCGACAGCGCCATCGCGATGAACCCGAGCGCCAGCGCCCCCAGCGCCAGCACCAGCCGCCGCGCGCCCGGACGCACGACGGCATAGGCCAGCAGCACCGGTGCCAGGAGTCCGAGCATCGACGCCAGCCGTTCGGCCAGCGGCGACAGCGCCTGCAGCGGCGGCGTCGGCGCGGCGAGCAGCGCCCACGCCTCTTCGGCCCAGGGCACGTCTTCGAGCGCCGCCAGCGCCAGCTCGCGCAGGCGGCCGCCGATCTGCCCGAGGCCCCAGGGCACCGGCGTCGGGAAGAGCAGGGCCAGCGGCCACAGCGCGAGCAGCGCCAGTGCGCCTGCGCTGCCGCGCAGGAACCAGCGCTGGCGCAGCGACTGCAGGCGCTGCAGCAGCCCGCCGGCGTGCAGCGCCGCGGCCAGCAGCGCGCCGGCCGCGGCGCCCAGCGTGTTCATCGCCCAGTCCTTGAGCGAGGGATGGCGGCCGGGCAGGAAGTGCTGCACGACCTCGTTCGTGTAGGACAGCAGCGCCGGCAGCAGCAGCGCCAGCAGCAGGCTGCGGTGCATGCGCCAGCCGCTGTTCAACGCGGCCACCGCCAGCAGCAGCCCCAGGGGCAGGTAGCCGGCAAAGTTCAGCGCCTCGTCCAGCGCCGTCAGCCACGGCGGCCAGGGCAGGGCGAGCAGCGCCCACAGCGTGTTGCCCGACGGCCAGCGCCAGCCCGCGAAGGGGTAGAGGCTGGCGTAGACGACCAGCGCCAGCATCGCCAGCGCGAGCGGTGTGGCCAGGCTGCGATGGCGTCCGCTCACCCTGCCCGGCGTCCAGGCGCCGACCTCAGAAGGGCTTCACCACCACGAGCACCACGATGGCCGCGAACAGCAGCACCGTGATCTCGTTGAAGACGCGGTACCAGCGGTGGCTGCGGCGGTTGGCCATGCGCTCGAAGTCGCGCAGCAGCCGAAAGCACATGTGCTGGTAGCCGATGGTCGCCAGCACCAGCGTGAGCTTGACGTGCATCCAGCCGTTGCCGGCCCCCAGCCCCACGCCGTAGCCGAGCCACAGCACCAGGCCCAGCGCCAGCGCCAGCACCATCAGCAGGTTGGAGAAGCGGTAGAGCTTGCGCGCCATCAGCAGCAGTCGCTCGCGCTCGGCGTGGCTGTCCGGCGCCACCATCGCGAGGTTGACGAAGATGCGCGGCAGGTAGAAGAGCCCGGCGAACCAGGCGGCGACGAAGACGACGTGAAACGCCTTCACCCAGAGGTAGCTGCTGCTCATCGGCGCATTATGGGACGCGCCCTGCGGCGCGCCTGCGCTCCTCCGGCGGCAAGGCGTGCGCACAAAAAAGAGGCCCCGGCATGCAGCCGGGGCCGGCAAGCCTTGCCGCTGTCATCACGCCAAGGCACCTGCTCAGGGAGGAAAAGCAGGGGATGGCAGCCTCACGACTATCATCCGGCGGCAACTGTATCAGAGCTGTAACGGCGATGCATCCCCCAGCCCCCCATCCGTCCAACCGCCCGCGCCGCCTGCGGCGCGACGCCTTCACGCGCGCGCTGGTGCGCGAGTCGGCGCTGGCGCCCGACGATCTCATCCTGCCCGTCTTCCTGCTCGACGGGCAGCGGCAGGAGCAGGACGTCGCCAGCATGCCCGGCGTCAAGCGCCGCAGCCTGGACCTGCTGTTCGCGGTGGCCGAGGACTGCGTGCGCCTGGGGATCCCCGTGCTCGCGCTGTTCCCGGTCATCGAGGCGGCGCAGAAGACGCCCGACGGCCGCGAGGCCGTCAACCCCGAGGGCCTGGTGCCGCGCGCGGTGCGCGCGCTGAAGGCGCGCTTCCCGCAGCTCGGGCTGCTCACCGACGTCGCGCTCGACCCCTTCACCACGCACGGGCAGGATGGCCTGATCGACGACAGCGGCTACATCCTGAACGACGAGACGGTGGCCGTGCTGCAGCAGCAGGCGCTGGTGCAGGCCGAGGCCGGCGTGGACATCGTCGCCCCGAGCGACATGATGGACGGGCGCATCGGCGCCATCCGCCGCGCGCTCGAGGCGCGGCGCTTCATCCACACGCGCATCATGGCCTACAGCGCCAAGTACGCCAGTGCCTTCTACGGCCCGTTCCGCGAGGCGGTGGGCTCGGCCGGCAACCTCGGCAAGGGCGACAAGAAGGTCTACCAGATGGACCCGGGCAACAGCGACGAGGCGCTGCGCGAGGTCGCGCTCGATCTCGCCGAGGGCGCCGACATGGTGATGGTCAAGCCCGGCATGCCCTACCTGGACATCGTGCGCCGCGTGAAGGACGAGTTCCGCGTGCCCACCTTCGCCTACCAGGTCAGCGGCGAGTACGCGATGCTGCAGGCGGCGGCGCGCAACGGCTGGCTGGACGGCGAGGCGGCGATGATGGAGGCGCTGCTGGCCTTCCGCCGCGCCGGCGCCGACGGCGTGCTCAGCTACTTCGCGCTCGACGCGGCAAGGGCGTTGCACAGGGGCTGAAGCGCCGGCTGCCGCGATGCGCTGCTTTCACGTCGCGCCCGAGCGCTTCGTCGAACTGCCCGGCGTGCCCGAGGCGCTGCCCGACGCCGGCTTCCTCTGGGTCTGCATCGAGCGCGACGCGCTGCACGAGGGCCATCCGCGCGTGCAGGACGCGCTGCAGCGCTGGGCCGGCGCGACGCTGGTCGACCTGCACCTCTCCGACCTCGTCAACGCGCACCTGGCGAGCCACTTCGACGACACCTCCTGGTACGAGCTGCTGGTGTTCCGCCGCCTCGCCGCCGCGCCTGGCGCACAGGGCGTGCGACTGCCGGCGATCGAGACGCATGCGGTGGGCATGGCGGTGTTCGACCGCGTGCTGCTGAGCGTGCACTCGCCCGACGCCGTGGTGCGCGACCACTTCGTGCAGCGCCTCTCCAGCCAGCCCGAGGGCGCGGACCTGCGCGGCGCGGCGCGCCGGCCGACCTCTCCGGCGGACCTGATGCTGCGCATGGTCAACCACATGGTCGACGGCTACCTCGAGCTGCGCCGGCTGCTCTCGCGCCGGCTCGGCGCGCTGCAGGCCGAACTGCTCGACGCGCGGCGGCGCTACCACGACTGGCCGCGCCTGCTCGAGGCGCGCGACACCCTGCAGATGCTCGAGGACTTGTGCGAGGACCAGCAGGCGGCGGTGCAGGAGTGGATCGACGTGCTTGGCGAATGGCCGCCGGAGACCGACGCGCAAGCGCAGCGCGAGCGCGAGCTGCTGCGCGTGCGCTCGCGCGACGTGCTGGAGCACATCGAGCGCGTGCTGCGGCACGTGCAGCGGCTCGAGCGCTCGCTCGAGAACGCGGTGCAGATGCACTTTTCCGCGCTCGGCCATCGCACCAACGACATCATGCGCACCCTCACCGTGCTCACCGCGGTGTTCCTGCCGCTGAACCTCATCACCGGCTTCTTCGGCATGAACTTCGACGCCTTGCCGCTGATCCATTCGGCACTGGGCATCTGGGTCGCGGTGGCGCTGATGGTGGCGGTCTTCCTCGCCGGCCTTGCCTTCTTCTGGCGCAAGCGCTACCTGGGTGCGGCCAGGCGATGAGCTTCACGCGGCGGCAGTTCGCGCTGCTCACGGTGCTGACGCTGATCTGGGGCCTGAACTGGCCGATCATGAAGCTGGGCATCAGCGGCTGGCCGCAGACGCCCGCGCCCTACCCGCCGCTGACCTTTCGCACGCTCTCGATCGGTCTGGCGTTGCCGGTGCTGGCCATCGGCCTGCGTGCCATGCGCGTGCCGCTGGGCGTTGCGCGCGCGCACTGGGGCGAGTTGCTGCGCCTGACCACGAGCAACATGCTGGTCTGGCACCTGGTGATGATTGTCGCGCTGCAGTCGCTGAGCTCCGGGCGCGCGGCCATCCTCGGCTACACGATGCCGGTGTTCTCCGCGCTGTGGGGCGCGGCGGTGTTCGGCGACCGCCTTCGGCCGCGCCAATGGGCCGGCGTCGCGGCCTGCGCGCTGGGCGTGCTGCTGCTGCTGGCGCACGAGTTCGGCCGCCTCGCCGGCGCGCCCTGGGCGGCCCTGGCCATCGTCGCCTCGGCCTGCGTCTGGGCCTACGGCACGCACCGGCTGCGCCGCAGCACGCTGCCGGTGGCCACCCTCACCGTCGCCTTCTGGATGACGGTGCTCACCGGCGTCGCGGTGGCGCTGGCCGCGTGGATCTTCGAGCGCGGGCAGTGGCAGTGGCCCGCGCCGACGGTGCAGGCGGCGATCGCGTTCAACGCCTTTGCCGTCTTCGCCATTGCGCAGGTGATCTGGATCGTGCTCGCGCGCAGCCTGCCGCCGCTGGCCAGCACCATCAGCGTCATGATGATCCCGGTGCTCGGCGTCTTCAGCGGCGCCTGGGCCCTGGGCGAGCGCCTGCACTGGCAGGATTTCGTCGCCGTGGCGCTGCTGGTGAGCGCGATCGCCGCGGTGCTGATGCCGCGACGGCGCTGAAGCGGCCACGCGCATCGCCCAGGACCTCACGGACAGGGAGCGGAACCTGCACTTGACGAACACGGGAGAACTGGGGATTCTTCGCCGGCTTCATTTTGAGCTTGCGCGCAGCATTCCCGCCGATGCCCCACGACGCCGACCCGCGTGCCGCTGCAGCGCAGCCGTCAGAGCCGGTGAGGCCATCGCAGCCATCGCAGCCCGCACAGCCGCAGCGACGCGCATCGCTGGAGGACTTCGTGCGGCAGGTGCCGCTGCACGTCGCGCTGTTCGACCGCGAGATGAACTACCTCGCCTGCAGCGAACCGTGGCTGCAGCACTACGGACGCGGGCATACCGACCTTCTCGGGGCAAACCACTACGCGCTCGTGCCCGACATGCCCGAGGCGTGGAAGCGGGTGTTCCGCCGCGCGCTGGACGGCGAGACGGTGCGCAGCCAAGGCGAAAGCTGGCTGGACGAGGCCGGCGCCGAGCACTGGCTGCGCTGGGTGGTCAAGCCTTGGACGGACGAGTCCGGCGGTGTTGCCGGGCTCATCGTCGTCACCGAGGAAGTCACCGACGCGCAGCGCACATTGCGCGACCTGCAGGAGGCGCACCGGCGCTTTGCCACTGTTTTCGAGCAGGCGCCGGTGGCGATGGCCGTCGGCGCCCTCGACGACTTGCGCTTCGCCGAGGTCAACGCGGCCTTCGAGACCCTGAGCGGCTGGTCGCGCGATGAGATGCGGGGGCGCACCAGTGCCGAGTTCGGGCTCTGGCCAGATGCCGCCTGGCGCAGTGCGGTGCACGAGCAGTTGCGCCGCGAGGGCCTGGTGCCCGGCGGCGAGGCCCGGCTGCGTCGGCGCGACGGCGAACTGGTCGACGTCGCCTTCTCCGCCTGCCGGGTGGAGATCTCCGGCCGCGCGCACTTCGTGGCCATGCTGGTGGACATCACGCCGCTGCAGCAGGCGCGGCGCGTGCTCCTGCACCAGCACGAGGAGCTGGAGACCCTGGTCGCGCAGCGCACCACCGAGCTGGCGGCGGCCAACGCCACGCTGGCCGAGCGCGCCGCCGCCATCGCCGACCTCTACGACAAGGCGCCTTGCGGATATCACTCGCTGTCGGTCGAGGGCGTGTTCACCGCCATCAATCAGACCGAGCTGGAGATGCTCGGCTACACGCGCGACGAGCTCATCGGCCAGCCGCTGGTGCGCATCCTCACGCCCGCGAGCCAGGAGGCGTTCCGCGCGCGCTACGCCGAGTTCCGCGAGCGCGGTGAGGTGCGCGACCTCGACTACGAGGTGGTGCGCAAGGACGGCCGCGTGGTGCCGGTGCTGATCAGCGCGGTGATGGTGCGTGATGGCCAGGGTCGCCATGTCGGGAACCGCGCCATCATGGTAGACAACAGCGAGCGCGAGGCGCGCGAGCGCCAGATCGAGGCCATGCAGCGCGAGCTGCTGCGCCGCGCCGACCAGGCCGAGACCGCCACGCGTGCCAAGAGCGCCTTCCTGGCCAACATGAGCCACGAGATCCGCACGCCGATGAACGCCATCATCGGCCTGATCCACCTGCTTGCGCGCGATGCCACCGACGCGCTGCAGCGCAGCCGGCTGGGCAAGGTCGATGCCGCGGCGCGGCACCTTCTGGAAGTCATCAACGACATCCTCGACCTGTCCAAGGTCGAGGCCGGCAAGATGGTGCTGGAGAGCATTGAGTTCTCGCTGTACGACCTCGCCGACCGGGTCGCCGACCTGGTCGCGCCCAAGGCGCGCGAGAAGGGGCTGGAGCTGGTGCTGGACCTTGACCACGCGCCCGACCGGCTGCGCGGCGACCCGACGCGGCTGTCGCAGGCCCTGCTCAACCTGCTGGGCAATGCGGTGAAGTTCACCGCCGCGGGCTGGGTGCGGCTGCGCGTGCTGCGCCTGCCCGACGACGAGGGCAGTGACCGGGGGGTCGCGCTGCGCTTCGAGGTGCAGGACACCGGCATCGGTATTCCAGTCCAGACCTTGCCGCAGCTATTCGAAGCCTTCGAGCAGGCCGACGCCTCGACTACGCGCCGCCACGGCGGCACGGGCCTGGGCCTGGCGCTGACGCGTCACCTCGCCCGCCTGATGGGCGGCGAGGTCGGCGTCGACAGCCGGCCCGGCGTCGGCAGCTGCTTCTGGTTGACCGTCCGGCTGCAGGCCGCGCCCGAGGCGCCGCCGCCGCCGCCCCTGCCGACGCTGGCGGGACGGCGCGTGCTGCTGGTCGACGACCTGCCCGAGGCCTTGCAGGCCATCGCCGACCGGCTGCGCCTGCTGGGCCTGGAGGTCGACGCGCTGCAGGACCCGGTGGACGCGGTGGCGCGCATGGCCGGCGAACTGGCGGCAGGCCGCGCCTACGCTCTGCTGGTGCTCGACTGGTGCATGCAGCCGCTGGATGGCGGTCAACTGCTGAACCGCCTGCGTGCGCTGGCGGGGGCGGCGCTGCCGCCGACGCTGCTGGTGACGGCCGACGACAGTCCGCTCATGCGCCAGCAGGCGCACGAGGCCGGCTTCGACGCCGTGCTGGTGAAGCCCGTGGGCAGCTCGGCGCTGCACGATGCACTGGTGCAGCTGCTCGGCGGGGCGCCTCGCGTGGCGGTCTTCCCGGCCGCGAGCGCCGGGCCGGACACGCCGGCGGACGAAAGCGCCGAGTGGCGGCTGCGTGCGTGCTGCCGGGGCCGGCGCGTGCTGCTGGCCGAGGACAACCCGATCAACCGCGAAGTGGCGTTCGAGCTGCTGACGGCCGTGGGCCTGCAGCTGGAGACGGCCGCGGACGGTCTCGAGGCCGTTCGCCGGGCCCTCGACAGCCGCCCCGACCTCGTGCTCATGGACGTGCAGATGCCCGGCATCGACGGGCTGGAGGCGACGCGGCGGCTGCGCGCCGCGGGCCTGCATGCCCTGCCCATCATCGCGATGACCGCCAACGCCTTCGGCGAGGATCGCGTCGCGTGCCTGGCCGCGGGCATGAATGATCACGTGGCCAAGCCGGTCGACGTCGCGCAGCTGTATGCGACGCTGCTGCGCTGGCTCGAGCCGACGGCAGCGATGCCGACCGAGCGCGCGGCGGCGCCCGCGCCAGCGCATCCGGCCCCGCCTCCGCCGCCTGCGCCGCCGCCCCTGCAGGACCGGCTGGCGGGCATCCCCGGCCTGGACCTGCCGGCGGTGCTGCGTCAGCTCGGCGACGACGGACAGCGGCTGCGCCGCGTGCTCGAGCGCTTCGTGGCGTTGTACGGCGGCGGCGTGGGCGCGCTGGATCGGGCCGCGCTGCATTCGCTGCGCGGCGCCTGCGCGGCCGTCGGCGCCGCGGCGCTGGGGGCGGTCGGCCCGCCGGCGGGCCGACCGCCGAGGCCGTTCGGCAGGAGCTCGCGCGATTCGTGCAGCAACTTTGCGCGGCACTGGCGGATGAGGAAGCGCGCTGAACGGGCCTGAAGCGCCGCGAAGACCGACGCAAAGACCGCCGCCGGCCGCGGCGGTCGCCGGCCCGGGCGCTGCGCCTTCGTTCACGCCCTTGCGGCGCCGCGGTGGCGGAACGCGCGCGATGCGGCCTAGCATCCGGCCTGCCTCAATGCGAAGGATCCCTGCCCATGTGTGGAATCGTCGGCGCCGTCAGCTCGCGCAACATCGTTCCGGTGCTGATCGAGGGCCTGAAGCGGCTCGAATACCGCGGCTATGACTCCTGCGGCGTCGCCGTGCACCAGGGCGGCGGGCTGCGGCGCGCGCGCAGCACCGCGCGCGTGGCCGAGCTCGAGGCCGGCGTGCGCGCCGATGGCATCGCCGCGGGCACCGGTATCGCGCACACGCGCTGGGCCACGCACGGCGCGCCTGCGGTGCACAACGCGCACCCGCACTTCTCGGCCGGGCCGGGCGTGGACGCCGCGCACACCGGCTTCGGTGGGCTCGACGGCAGCGGCGATGCGGCCGAGTCGCCGCGCATCGGCCTCGTGCACAACGGCATCATCGAGAACCACGACGAGCTGCGCGCGGAGCTGCAGCGCGAGGGCTACGTCTTCGCCAGCCAGACGGACACCGAGGTCATCGCCCACCTCGTCGACCATCTCTACGACGGCGACCTGCTGCAGGCCGTGCAGCGCGCGCTGCCGCGACTGCGCGGCGCCTACGCCATCGCCGTCTTCTGCCACGGCGAACCCAGCCGCGTCGTCGGCGCACGCCAGGGCTCGCCGCTGGTGCTGGGCGTCGGCGTGGGCGAGCGCGCGGGCGAGCACTTCCTGGCCAGCGACGCCATGGCGCTGGCCGGCGTCACCGACCGCATCGTCTACCTCGAGGAGGGCGACGTCGTCGACCTGCAGCTCGGGCGCTGCGCCGTCAGCACCGCCGACGGCGCCGGCGGCTACCGCAGCGTCGAGCGCCCGGTGCGCGTGGTGCAGGCGCACAGCGGTGCCGCCGAACTCGGCCCCTACCGGCACTACATGCAGAAGGAGATCTTCGAGCAGCCGCGCGCCATCGCCGACACGCTCGAAGGCGTCAACGGCATCGCCACGCAGCTTTTCGGCGACGCCGCGCACGAGGTCTTCCGGGACATCGACCGCGTGCTCATCCTCGCCTGCGGCACCAGCTACTACAGCGGCAGCACCGCGCGCTACTGGCTGGAGGGCATCGCCGGCATCCCGACCACGGTCGAGATCGCCAGCGAATACCGTTACCGCGACAGCGTGCCCGACCCGCGCACGCTGGTGGTGACGATCAGCCAGAGCGGCGAGACCGCCGACACGCTGGCCGCGCTCAAGCACGCGCGCGCCCAGGGCATGCCGCACACGCTCACCATCTGCAACGTCGCCACCTCGGCCATGGTGCGCGAGTGCCGCCTGGCCTACATCACGCGCGCCGGGGTCGAGATCGGCGTCGCCAGCACCAAGGCCTTCACCACGCAGCTCGTCGGCCTGTACCTGCTTACGCTGGCGCTGGCGCTGGTGCGCGGGCGCCTCAGCGAAGCGCAGGAGGCCGCGCAGCTCAAGGCCTTGCGCCACCTGCCGCTGGCGGTGCAGGCGGTGCTGGCGCTCGAGCCCCAGGTGATCGCCTGGAGCGAGGAGTTCGCCAGGCGCGAGCACGCGCTCTTCCTCGGCCGCGGGCTGCACTATCCGATCGCGCTGGAAGGCGCGCTCAAGCTCAAGGAGATCAGCTACATCCACGCCGAGGCCTACCCCGCGGGCGAGCTCAAGCATGGTCCGCTGGCGCTCGTCACCGAGCAGATGCCGGTGGTCACCGTGGCGCCCAACGACGCGCTGCTGGAGAAGCTCAAGAGCAACATGCAGGAAGTGCGCGCCCGCGGCGGCCAGCTCTACGTCTTCGCCGACGCCGACACCCGCATCGACAGCGCGCCCGGCGTGCACGTCATCCGCATGCCCGAGCACTACGGCGCGCTGAGCCCCATCCTGCACGTCGTGCCGCTGCAGCTGCTGGCCTACCACACCGCCTGCGCGCGCGGGACGGACGTGGACAAGCCGCGCAACCTCGCGAAGTCGGTGACGGTGGAGTAGATGCGCGAGGCCGCTGGCGCTGAATGGGGGCGCGACGCCCGCTTCCCGTGCGTGCCGGCACGGGCCCGTCATTCGCGCAACAGGATCTCCGGCGGGAAGCCCACCCGGAACGCGCCCCAGTGGCGGCCGTCGATGCGCACGGGCATCGACATGTCGCACACGACCTCGCCGGTGTCGCGCACGTAGGTCTGAAACAGCGCGTGGCCCTGGTTGGCAATCGCCCGCTTGCAGGTGCTGTCGTCGAAGATGCGTTTGTGGCGGCTGTGCATCAGGTCGTGCTGATAGTCGCCGGTGGGCGGGGCCGAGAATTTCTCGAGGAACGCCGGCATGTAGCCACGCTGGTCGAAGGCGGCGCAGAACATCACCCCGGGCACCTCCTGCACCATGCGCTCGTAGATGTCCTGCAGGCCCTGCTCGACTGCCTGGTCGTAGCTCGTGCGAAACTTCTGCGGGTTGGTGCCCGAAACCGGCTCGTACTGGGTGTCGAAGAGCTTGGTACCGGACGCGGCGGCGCGGGATAGATAGGTCTCGACCTCGGAACGGAACTTCGCGGCAGCTTCGAGCATGCGGTCGAAACTGCTGCCGGTGATGCGAAAGCGCACCCCGATGTCGGCCACCCCTTCGGTGTGGTTGCGCAGTTCATTCGAATAACGCTCCGATTCCTGCATCGCGGCCGCGACTTCATTGGACAGCTCACTGATCTCGCCGACCTTGTCGTGCACGGCCGTGTTGATCTCGTTCACGCTGTGGATCGTCGCGGTGATCTCGCGCAACTGCTCGCCCATGTTGCCGAGATCCTCGACCAGGGCGGAAAAGTTCGCCGCCGACTTGCCGACGACTTCGCGCGCATGCTTGCTGTCGCTGACGATGCGCGCCGTCTCTTTGCCGGTGCTGCTGACCAGTTCGATGATGCGCTGGCTGTTGGCGGAGATGACGGCCGTCGCGTTCTTGACCCTTTCTGCCAGCTTGCGCACCTCGCCGGCCACGACCGCGAATCCGCGCCCGGCGTCGCCTGCACGCGCCGCCTCGATCGCGGCGTTGAGGGCCAGCAGATTGGTCTGGCCGGAGATTTCGTTGATGAGCGCACCGATGTCGCGAACCTGCACCGAATTCTGTCGCAGCTCCTCGATGGTGGTCGCAAATTCGCCGACCTTCTCGGTGATGCGGTTGACCCGCTCGGTCACGTCGAGCAGTTCGCGGTGGGAAATCTGGACGGCCTCGAGGTGGGTGGCCGTCGCCGCGTCGATGGTGTCGGCGCTGCGCGTCACGGAGTCGAGCGCGTGACTTACCCGGTTGCTGTTCTCGAAGATGTCATCCACCAGGCGGCTCTGCCTGCCCGCCAGATCGGCGGTCTGGTGGATGCGCTGGTTCAGCTTGGCCGAATCGATCGCGATGTTCGTGCCCCTCACGCGCAGGTCGGCAGTGGTCTCCCTCACCTTGCGGATGAAGCCGTTCAACGGCGATACGAGCCGTCCGAGCCGGCCGGCATCGTGCGCCCGGCTGAGATCCGGGCGCTCCTCCAGCAGGTTTCCCACTCCGGCCGCCGAATTGCGCGCCGCGAGCGCGAGCACGGTGAGCACACCGAAGGCTCCCAGCGCGTACAGCCAGGGCCCGGATAGCGTGGCCTGCGCCGGATGATCGGCCAGCCGCACCAGCACGACGATCAGGAGCGCCAGCCCGCCGGCCAACCCCCACGCCCGGATGCCTCGCCGGATTGCACGATAGATGTCCATCTCTGGCGCACAAGAGTCAGTGACGACTGATATCGGAACGCCACTTTCAGACTTGAGCGCTCGAGGAGGCCGCGCCAGTGATCAAGGCCGGCGCGGCCGCATCGATGCCCGCCGCGAGGCGTGCGGCGGGACTGGAGGTCCCCGGCCCGCAAGCCTGGTTGGCAACGGACTGCTTCGTCGCGCCTGCCGATGTCAGGGCATCAGCCCGGGGAATGTCTTCAACCAGTCCTGAACGTTGTCGGTGTCCATGCGGAATACGCCACCCGTCCCGGCGCAGTTGCCGTTGATGCCGAACGAGGTCACGCCGCCGATCACACTGGAACTGCCGATGAAGTTCGGGCCCCCGGAGTCGCCGAAGCACGTGCCACCGGTATGGGCGTTGTTCGACAGCAGGATCGAGAAACCACCCGTGAAGCCGGGCACGTTGATCTGCAGCAGCTTGGGTGTGGCCACCATGCGCACGCGGTCGCTCTGGGTCTTCCAGGAAGCCGCGTCGGGGAAGCTCTTCTGCAGCCCGTAGCCCACTGCCGTGAAGGTCACGTCCTGCTGGCCCCGACGTTTCCCGAGGCGGTTCAGGTCGCCCACGCGTGGCAGCGTAGCGTAAGGCGGCGCACCGGCGTCGGCATCGAGCACCACGACGCCCACGTCGTTGACCACGAAGGAGGCCGTGGGGAAGTTCGGGTGCGTGTGGGGCGTGCCGTTGACGGGGCCGGTGAACGGGTAGCCGTTGCCCGGACGGCCGGCGTCGATGTCGGCATCGAACCAGATGGTCACGCGCGTCGCACCGTACGTGCAGTGGCCGGCCGTCAGGTAGTGGCGCGGAGAAACCAAGGTGCCGCTGCAGCGCCACAGGGGGTTGCCGGCGCCGTCCAGCGCCACCATCAGGCCGACGTTGGGATGGCCGTCGCCGTCGAGTTCGCCATCGGTCACGGCGAGGGCAGGCGCACCCGCCAGCAGCGCTGCGGCCGCCAGGACGGAGAGAGGAATGCGTTGCACGATGAGCGCTCCTGGAAGAGCTGTGAGGAGCGGCCAATATCAGCCTTCGCTCGACCGACGTAGCAAGACCTTTCCCCTCGAACCGAGGGCGGGAGTAACCCCGATTCCGGCGTCACGATGTGGCCCTGGAACCGCGCGCGGCAGGCGTGTCACCGAAGCGCCCCCGCCAGAGCGTGATGTGCTCACCCTGCTTCGCGATGCCGCCTTTCGGTGCATCCCTTGCCAACCTCGGTATTGGCGGTACGATTGCAATAGGTTACTTACTTTCGTGGTGGACGATGACTGCACACGCCAAGCATCTCGCGGCCGACGAGCGGCGCGCGGTCACCGTCGAAGCCGTGGTGGCCCTCGCGGCTGAGCAGAACCCGAGCGACATCACCACCACCGCCATCGCGCAGCGCATGGGGCTCACGCAGGGCGCGCTGTTCCGGCATTTCCCGAGCAAGGACGCCATCCTCGAGGCGATCATGTCCTGGGTCACGCAGCGGCTGCTGGCCCGGGTGGACAAGGCGGCGGCAGGGGCGGCGTCGCCGCTTCCGGCGCTGGTTGGGGAGGCCGCCGCCGTGCTGTTCATCGGCACCGGGGGCGCGCGATGAGGCTCCCGCGCCTGCAGCGGCGCACCCTGGCGCTCGTCGCCATCGCCGTGCCGGTCCTCGTGCTCCTGGTCTATGTCGCCGCGACCTCGGGGCCGCTGGCGCCGATCGCCGTGACCACGGACACCGCGCAGTCGCGCACGATCGCCCCTGCGCTGGCCGGCATCGGCACCGTGCAGGCGCGCTACACGTACAAGGTCGGACCGACCACCGCCGCACGGGTGAAGCGGCTGGCCGTGCATGTGGGCGATGCCGTCACCGCCGGTCAGCTGCTGGGCGAAATGGACCCGGTGGACCTGGACGAGCGCATCAACGCGCAGCAGGCCGCGATCGGCCGCGCCGAGGCCGCCTTGCGGCAGGCCGACGTCGGCCACGCTTTTGCGCAGACGCAGGCCCGGCGCTACGAAGAGCTTCTGGCCGTGCGCGGCACCAGTGAGGAAAGTGCTGCCGTCAAGCGACAGGAACTGGCGCTGAGTGACGCCGCGCTGGAGGCCGCCCGCGCGGACGTGAACCGCCTGCGCGCCGAACTGCAGGCGCTGCGCGCGCAGCGCCGCCACCTCACGCTGGTGGCCCCCGTGGCCGGCCTCGTCACCGAACGCCACGTGGATCCGGGCAGCACCGTGGTCGCGGGCCAGGCTGTGGTGGAGCTGATCGACCCGGCGAGCCTGTGGGTGGACACGCGCTTCGACCAGATCAGTGCCGGCGGGCTGGTGGCGGGCCTGCCCGCCCGCATCGTGCTGCGCTCGTGGCGGGGCGAGAGTCGGCCGGGCCGCGTGCTGCGCATCGACCCGCGGGCCGACGCGGTGACGGAAGAGACGCTGGCCAAGCTCGTCTTCGACGCGCCGCTCTCGCCCTTGCCGCCGGTGGGCGAACTGGCGGAGGTCACCGTGCACCTGCCGGAACTTGCCGCCGCGCCGACGATTCCGAACGCCGCCCTGCGCACGGTCGATGGCCGGCGCGGCGTGTGGAAGCTCGTCGGCAACGATCTGTCGTTCGCGCCGGTGGAGCTCGGCCGCTCCGATCTCGACGGCCTGGTGCAGTTGCGCAGCGGGCTCGCCGCGGGTGACCGCTTCGTCGTCTACAGCGAGAAGCCGATCACCGACCGCAGCCGCATCCGCGTGGTCGAGCGACTGCCCGGGGCGTCGCGATGATCAGCCTGGCCGGGCGCGACATCCTGCACGCCTGGGGCAAGTTCGTCTTCACCGGGGTCGGTCTGGGCCTGCTGATCGGCGTGACGCTGACCATGGCCGGCCTGTACCGCGGCATGGTGGACGACGGCAAGGTGCTGCTGGACAACAGCGGCGCCGATCTCTGGGTCGTGCAGAAGAACACCCTCGGCCCCTACGCCGAGGCGTCCAGCGTGCCCGACGACCTCTGGCGCAGCATCCGTGCCATGCCGGGCGTGGCGCAGGCGGCGAACGTCACCTACCTCACCATGCAGGTCGGCCGGGGCGACCAGGACGTGCGGGCGATGGTGGTCGGCATCGCCGCCGGCGAGCCGGGGACGCCGGGCTGGCCTTCGCACCTCCTGGCCGGGCGCCACATCACCCGCGGCCACTACGAGGCGGTCGCGGACATCGCCTCGGGCGCCCGCCTCGGCGACGAGCTGCAGATCCGCCGCAACGGTTACCGCGTGGTCGGACTGACCCGACGCATGGTGTCCTCCAGCGGCGACCCGATGGTCTTCATCCCGCTCAAGGACGCCCAGGAGGCGCAGTTCCTCAAGGACAACGACGCCATCCTGATGCAGCGCCGCCGCACCGAGGCCAACCCGGCCTTCAACCGCCCCGGCGTGCCGGGGCTGCTCGACGCGGTGATCGCCTCGCAGACCGGCAACAGCTCGGTGAATGCGGTGCTGGTGCGCATCCGCCCCGGGTTCGGCCCGCCGGAGGTGGCCGAGCCGATCCGTCGCTGGAAGCGGTTCACGGTGTACGAGCGCACGCAGATGGAGGGCATCCTGGTCGGCAAGCTGATCGCCACCTCGGCGCGGCAGATCGGCATGTTCCTGATGATCCTCGCGCTGGTCAGCGCGGCCATCGTCGCCTTCATCATCTACACGCTGACGATGGACAAGATCCGCGAGATCGCGGTGCTCAAGCTCCTCGGTACGCGCAACCGCACCATCGCCGGGATGATCCTGCAGCAGTCGCTGGTGCTGGGGGTGATCGGCTTCGTCGTCGGCAGGATCACCGCCACCTTCGCCGCGCCGATGTTCCCCAAGCATGTGCTGCTGGTGCCGATCGACTCGGTGCTGGGCTTCTTCGCCGTGCTCGCGATCTGCGTACTGGCCAGCCTGATCGCCATCCGCATGGCGCTGCGGGTCGATCCGGCCGCCGCGATCGGGTGAGGCGATGGCTGCACGAGGCATCCGCATCGAACGGCTGAGCAAGCGCTTCGGCCAGGGAGACACCGCCGTGCTCGCGTTGAAGGACGTGAACCTGCAGGTGGCCCCGGGCGAGGTGGTCGGGCTGATCGGTCCGTCGGGCTCGGGCAAGAGCACGCTGCTCAAGTGCCTGGGCGCGGTGATCGACCCCACGGCCGGGCGCATGGTGCTCGACGACAAGGTGATCTACGACGACGGCTGGAAGGCGCGCGACCTGCGCGCCCTGCGCCGCGACCAGATCGGCTTCGTCTTCCAGGCACCGTATCTCATCCCGTTCCTGGACGCGACCGACAACGTGGCGCTGCTGCCCATGCTCGCGGGCTTGCCCAACGACGAGTCGAGGCGCCGTGCGCTCGAACTGCTCACGGCGCTGGATGTGGCCCACCGCGCGCAGGCCATGCCCTCGCAACTGTCGGGCGGCGAGCAGCAGCGCGTGGCGATTGCCCGCGGCCTGGTGAACCGCCCCCCGGTGATCCTGGCCGACGAACCCACTGCGCCGCTGGATTCCGAGCGCGCCATGGCCGTGATCCGCATCCTCAACGACATGGCCCGGCGCTTCGAGACGGCCATCATCGTCGTCACCCACGACGAAAAGATCATTCCGACGTTCAAACGCATCTATCACATCCGTGATGGCGTGACCCACGAGGAGGTCGGTGAAGGGCGAGGTTTCGGATGAACGGCCAGAACGAGCGAAGGCGACTCGCGCAGCGCATGCAGCCGCCTTCCCGTGCGATCGTCGCGTCGATGCTTGTCGCCGTGCTGGCCGGTTGTGCCGTAGGTCCCGACTTCGAAAGGCCCGCGCCGCCGGGCGTGGCGGGGTATACGCGGGCGCCGTTGCCTGCGCACACGGCGTCGGCCGCGACGCCACTTGGACAGGCGCAGCGCTTCGGCGCGACATCGGAGGTCGACGCCCAGTGGTGGCGAGGCCTCGGCGCCGCGCGGCTGGATGCCTGGATCGCGCAGGCGTTCGAGGCCAGCCCGACGCTGGCGTCGGTCGCGGCCACGCTGCGGCAGGCGCAGGCGATCGAGACGGCCCGGACCGGATCGACGCGCTGTCCGCGCGTCGATGCCGTCGCCGGCGCGCAGCGTCAGCGCATGAATCCGAGCCTGCAGGGCCAGAGTGGCGAGGCGCGCGAATTCAGCGCCTACCAAGTCGGCATCGGCGTGCACTACCGGCTCGATCCGGCCGGCAGCAACCGCCGTGCGCTGCAGGCGCTGGCCGCCCGCACGGACCAGCGGCGCCACGAGCTGGCATCTGCTGGCCACCCTCGCCGGGCAGGCGCCCGGGGCGGCGTCGATGCCCGATTTCAGGCTGGCCGAATTCAGCCTGCCCAACGATCTGCCGCTGGTGCTGCCGTCGGCACTGGTGCACCAGCGCCCCGACATCCAGGCGGCCGAGGCCCTGCTGCACGCAGCCAACGCCGACTACGGCGTGGCGGTGGCGAGGCTCTACCCGCAGATCGAGCTCAGCGCCAGCCTGGGCTCGCAGGCACTGACCACCGGGGCACTGTTCGGAGGCGCGGCGGGTGTGTGGAGCGTGCTGGCGCAACTGACCCAGCCGCTGTTCGATGCCGGGCTGCCGGCCGAGAAGCGGGCGTCGCTGGCGACACTCGACGCCGCGGCGGCCCACTACCAGGGCGTCGTGCTCGACGCCCTGCGCGACGTCGCCGATGCACTGCGTGCGCTCGATCACGATGCCCAGGCACTGGCCGCGCTGGCCGCTGCCGACGCGGCGGCGCACACTTCTCTGGCCTCCATCGAGCGCCAGTACGCGCTCGGCAGCGCCAGCTACGTCCAGGGGTTGCTGGCGCGGCAGCAGGCGCAGCGCCAGGCGATGAGCCTGATCACCGCGCAGGCGCAGCGGCTCGCCGACAGCGCCGCGCTCTACCAGGCCCTGGGAGGCGGGACCGCCGACGACCGCTGAGCCCCGACGAGCGAACCGCAGGCGCACGGTCAGCGCGCGAGAACTCCTCGAGCGACAGCTTGCCGTGGCCGCCCCGCGCCGGCGAGCACCAGCGACGAGGGCAGGGTCAGCCAGGGCCTCATGGGCGACGAGTGCATGTGCTGGATGGGGTGCGCCTCGGTCCGTACGGGGCTTCGCGGTCTCCGGCGCCTAGCGGCGAGCGCGCGCCGCGTCTACGCTCCAGGCACCGCCGCCGGCAAACACCAGGTAGAGGAAGACGAAGCAGTACAGCACCGCAACCTCGCCTTGATTGAGCATCGGCAGCAGCGCATTGCCCTGGCTCGCATGCGCCATGAAGTACGCAACGGCAGTGAAGCCGCAGAGCACGAACGCCACCGGCCGGGTGAACAGGCCGATCAGGATCAGCAGGCCGCCGAACACCTCCAGCACGCCGGCCAGGCCCATCAACGACATGAGCTGCAGCCCGTCGAACATGGCCTGATGCGGCACGCCGAACAGCTTGGCGGTGCCGTGCGGGATGAAGAGGAAGGCGGTGACGATGCGCAGCACGGCGAGCGCCTGCGGCCGCCATGCCTCGAGAGAGGAGTTGTCGTTGGCCATCGAAGCCTCCCCTTCGCCGTTGCCGTTTCGAGCCGCTTGGCCCGCACCCATCCCCTTGGCGGGTGTTCCGTCACGCCGGCGCTGTCGCGACGAGCGTGGCCCTCGCAATGTAACCCAGCGCAACGAGCGCCACATGGCAGATTGCGCCATCATCGCGGCTCGCGCTGACGATGGCACACCCGCACTTGGTGCGGGCATGCGCCCCCGCGCCCTTCGGCCACGCAGCCGGCAAGCCGCCCTGCGTCGCCGCGGAAGGCGTGGCGGCGCAGGGCGGCTTGCTGAAGTGGGATGGGGCGCCGCAGCGCCCGGTTCGGCCGCAGGCGGGGCCAACCCTCGCCTGCGGGGGTGTTCAGATCGCGCGGATGCGCGAGGCCTGCGGACCCTTCTGGCCTTGCACGACTTCGAACTCGACGCGCTGGTTCTCGGTCAGGGTCTTGAACCCGGTGCCCTGGATTTCCTTGAAGTGGGCGAAGAGATCCTTGCCGCCGTTGTCGGGTGCAATGAAGCCGAAGCCCTTGCTTTCGTTGAACCATTTCACGGTTCCGGTTTCGGTCGTCATGTCGTTTGTCCTTGCGCTATGCGATGGGGAATTGCTCCGGCAGTTGCCGATGCGGGTGGGCAGCCTCGAAAAAGGGAGGCCGGATTCGGGGATTCTCGTGGGGTGGCCGGACGTGCTCAGCGACGCGAGCCGGTCGGCGCCGTGGGCGGGCCGCGCCGCTCGAGGTGGCGGAAGGTGATGCGGCCCTTGCTCAGGTCGTAGGGCGAGAGCTCCAGCGACACGTTGTCGCCGGCGAGCACGCGGATGTGGTTCTTGCGCATCTTGCCGCCGGCGTAGGCGACGAGCTCGTGGCCGTTGTCCAGGGTGACGCGAAAGCGCGAGTCGGGCAGCACTTCGTTGACGACGCCGCGCATCTCGATGAGTTCTTCCTTGGCCATGGCATTCGCTCCGGGTTCGGTTGGGTCGATGAGGTTCGGGCTCTGCCGCACGGCCTCGTCGTGTGTGCACGCAGGCACGCACGCGGTGGATGAACGCTGCGCGGCAGCGTTGCCGGCAGGGGCGTTCGCTGCGCACGGGAATGGACCGGATCGGGTGGGGCTTCCTGCCGGGCCGCCCAGGGGCCTGGTCAGGAAGGGAGATCGACCGACGATCTCGATGCATGACCCGGGTGACGGGAGCGGACGAAGCCCGTGCTTCGACCAGGATCAAGCCGCGGATTCTAGCATCCCGGACACTACGGGGTCACGCGCAGGGGCATGCTTGCCCATCGCACCGGCAGCGCCACAGAATGCGCTCGTGCGTCGAACGAATGCAACCAAGGAGCAACCGAGATGAGGCAAGCCTACTTCCTGACCGGGACCGACCTCGAGGTCGGCAAGTCGCTGATTGCCACCGGCTTCCTGTACACCGCGGCGCAGTCGTGGGACATGAAGGTCCTGGGCATGAAGCCGGTGGTGGCCGGCAGCGGCGACGACATCGAGCGGCTGGTCGAGGCCAGCAACGTGGAGGCGCCGCGGCACTACCTCAACCCCTACAAGTTCGACGAGCCGGTGGCGCCCAACATCGCCGCCAAGGGGGTCGAGCAGACCATCGACCTCGACCACATCAAGTACTGCTTCGACGAGGTGCGCGGTCGCGCCGATCTGGTGATCGTCGAGGGCATCGGCGGCTTCTGCGCGCCGCTCAACGACACGCAGACCGGCGCCGACATGGCCAAGCTGCTGGCGCTGCCGGTGCTCGTCGTCGTCGGGCTGCGCCAGGGCTGCCTGAGCCACACGCTGCTGACGGTCGAGGCCATCAGGGCGCGCGGCCTGCCGATCGCGGGCTGGGTGGCCAACGAGATGGAGCGCGACATGATGTGCATCTCCGAAACCGTGGGCACGCTCAAGGACTACCTCGCCGAGATCCCGCTGCTGGGCTTCGTCCGCTACCAGGACAAGCCCGACGGCCGCACGCTCGTCAAGCAGCTCTCGATGCCCGATTGAGGCCGGCCCGGCCGGCGCCGCGGCGGCTACAGGTGCAGCCGCCGCAGTTCCTCGGCACTTTGCCGCGAGAGCAGGCCCGGCGGCACGTCGAAGACGGTCTTGGCACCATGCTGCCCCATGCCGTGCAGGCGCTGCACGGCGCGCGCGTAGGCGACGAGGACGCTGGCCGTGAACTCCGGGTTGCTCGCCAGTTGCAGGCGGTATTCGATCACCTGCGCGGCCCCGGTCGTGCTGCTGCCGCTGCGGATGACGAAGCCGCCGTGCGGCATGCCGGCATGCTCGCGTGCAAGCTGCTCGGCGTCGACGAAGTGCACGCCGGTGTCGTAGTCGGCGAAGTAGTCGGGCATGGTGACGATCGCCTCGCGCACGGCCTGACCGTCGGCGCCCGGGGCGAGCACGACGAAGCACTCGCGGCGGTGCTTCTGCCGCGTGCTCAGGGGCGTGCGCGCGCCGCTGCGCGCGTGTTCGACCGCGGCCTCGAGGGGGATCGTGTACTGCACCGCGGCGGCCACGCCGGGCACGCGGCGCAGCGCGTCGGAGTGCCCCTGGCTCACGCCCTTGCCCCAGAAGGTCCAGGTGGCGCCGTCGGCGAGCATGGCCTCGCCCATCACGCGGTTGACGGAGAAGAGGCCCGGGTCCCAGCCGGCGGAGATCAGCGCCGTGGTGCCGCCTGCGCGCGCGGCGGCGTCGACGGCGGCGAAGTGCTCGGGGATGCGCGCGTGGGTGTCGAAGCTGTCGACGATGTTGAAGCGCGCGGCCAGTTCAGGCGACTGCAGCGGCAGGTCGGCCTTGGAGCCGCCGCAGAGCACGAGCACGTCGATCTGCCCGACCTGGGCCGCCAGCGCCTGCATGCCGAGCACGGGCGTGCCGGCGAGTTGCGGCCGTACCTGCGCCGGGTCGCGACGCGTGAAGATGCCGACCGTGCGCAGGTCGGGGTTGCGGGTGACGGCGATCTCGACGCCGCGTCCGAGGTTGCCGTGCCCTACGATACCGATGCGGATCGGCGGGGTGGACGAGTCGCTCATGCGGTCTGCTCTCCTCTGTGCTCGATCGGATTATTGGGCCTGCGGGCGCGGGTCCGCCCCGGCCCCGGGCGGCGCATGGCCCGGGCGGGATCGGGAAGGAGTTTGATCAGATGCCAACGGAAGTGAGTCTCGCGGCCCCCGCACGCAGCGCGTCGCGCCTGCGCAGCGGGGTGATGCTGCTGGCGCTGGCCTCGTACCTGATGTCGATGTTCCACCGCGTCGCCCCGGCGGCGATCGCGGGCGACCTCGCCTCCGCGTTCGATGCCAGCGCGGCGTCCCTCGGGGTGCTGGCGGCGACCTACTTCTACGTCTACACGCTGCTGCAGGTCCCCGTGGGCGTGCTGGCCGACACGCTCGGGCCGCGGCGCCTGCTCACGCTGGGCGGCCTCGTCGCGGGCGCGGGCTCGCTGCTCTTCGGCCTGGCGCCGGGCTTCGCCTGGGCGCTGGCCGGTCGCACGCTGGTGGGCCTGGGCGTCTCGGTGGCCTTCATCGCGATGCTCAAGCTGATCGCCGTGTGGTACGAGGAGAACCGCTTCGCCACGCTCGTGGGCGCGATGATGTTCCTCGGCAACGTCGGCACGATGACCGCCGGCACGCCGTTGGCCTGGGCCGCGCAGGGCATGGGTTGGCGCGCGGTGTTCGTCGTCATCGGCGTGCTGTCGCTGCTCATCGGCGTGCTGTCGTGGTTCCTGGTGCAGGACCGCCCCGCCGCGCTGCGGCACACGCCGTCCGACAGGCCTGCCGCCGGTTCCGGGCGCGTCGCGGCGATCGACCGTGGCGCCTGGCTCGATGGCCTGCGCGTGGTGCTGCGCAACCGCGCCACCTGGCCGGGCTTCTTCGTCAACGTCGGCATCGCCGGCAGCTTCTTCGCCTTCGCCGGCCTGTGGGCCATGCCCTACTTCATGCAGGTGCACGGCATGACGCGCGTCGTCGCCTCGCATCACCTGACGGTGTACTTCGGCGGCTTCGCGCTCGGTTGCCTCGTCGTGGGCCCGCTGTCCGACCGCATCGGACGACGGCGCCCGCTGATGATCGGGGGCGCGACGCTGCACGCGCTGGGCTGGTGGGTGTGGCTGGCCAACGGCGCCTTGCCGCCGGCGGCGACGTACGCGCTGTGCCTGGCGATGGGCGTGGTGACGGCCAGCCTGACGCTGTCCTGGGCCTGCGCCAAGGAGGTCAACCCGCCCGCGCTCTCGGGCATGGCGACCAGTGTCGTCAATGTCGGCGTGTTCCTCGGGCCCTCGGTGCTGCAACCGCTCGTCGGCTGGGTGATGGACCGCGGCTGGCAGGGCGCGATGGCCGGCGGTGCGCGGCTTTATTCGGCGGCAGACTTCCGCAGCGGCCTGCTGCTGATGGCCGGCTGCGCCGCGCTCGGCGCCGTCTGCACGCTGTTCGTGCGCGAGACCGGCGGGCGCAACGTCTGGCGCGGCTGAAGGCGGCGTGGCGGCATGCGCCGCGGCGCCGCGACCCGGCCGCACGCGTGTGATCCGCCATGGCATGGCCGCGGTTTCCTGTGCCGGCGGCGAGTCGCCGCCGCTAGACTGGCCCACCGCTCCTCGTGGCGGCCTTGTGCGCGACCCCTTTGCGGCCATGAGCTTGCGTTTCCTGTCGTTCTTCCTGCTGCTGTTGATCGTCGTCGGGACAGGCGCCTGGCTGTGGCGCGATTCGCCCCTGCTGCAGCGCGCGCTGCCCGCTTCGTGGCGCCAGGCGCTGTCGTCGACCCCGCTGCCGGCCCTGCCGGCGTTGCAGCCCGCGGTCGGCGCGGCTGCGGCTGCGCTGCGCAAGTGCCGCGGTGAGGGCGGCATCACCTACACCAACGGCGCCTGCCCGCCCGGGACGCGCGCCGAAGACGTTGCCAGCGGCACGCTGAGCGTGCTGCCGGCCGCGCCCCCGGCGGCCTTGCCGCCGGCTGCCGCGGCGAGCGCGCAGTCGCCGCTGCGGCGCCTGGCCGGCCCGGACGAGAGCGCGGTGCAGCGCGAGCGCGTGCTCGAGCAGGCGCTGGCACGATGAGCGCCGAGGCGCAGGAGACGATCGGGCCGCTGCCGCGCCTGCTGGCGCTGGGGATCGACGCCGCCTGGCTGCTGGGGGTCGCGCTGCCCTGGCTGTGGTGGACGAGCGTGCCCGGGCGATGGACGCCGGGCGTGGCCGCCCTGGCCGGCGTGCTGCTGCTGTCCCTGCTCGCCGTGCCGTGCTGGCATCGCCTGGGCGGCACGCTCGGGCAGCGGCTGCTCGGCCAGCAACTGGTCGACGACCAGGGCGCACCGCGCCTGCTGCTGCGCCAGTTGCTGCTGCGCTGGCTGGCTGCCTGGCTGACGCTGTGTAGCCTGCTCTACCTGCCGCTGTGGCGCGACGGCGGCCCGCGCGCGCGGGCCTGGCACGACCGTCTCTCGGGGACGAAGGTCGTCGAGCGCGATCCGCAGGACGCGCGCAGCGTGCCCCTGCGCCACTGGCTCGGCGAGCTGCCGCTGGCCGAGAGCGGGCTGTACGCGCTGGCGCTGCCCTTGCCGCTGCTGCTGCTGCTCGGCGCGCTGCAGGCGGCGGCGCCGCTTGGCCTGCTCGCACCGCGCGCGGGCGTGCTGCTGGAGCTGCTGGGCTGGGCGCTGCTGCTGCCCTTGCTCGCCTGGGGCGCGCTCGGCGCCTGGCGGGCGGCGGCGCAGGCCGCCGAGCGTCAGCGGAAGAGGGCGCCGGCCTGGCGGGTCGGCGGCGCGCGTGCGCTGGCCGGACTGATGGCCGGGCTGATGGCCGCAGCGGGCCTGGGCCTGTTCGCGGTCAACCTCGTCCCGCGCCTGCCCGAGCAACTGGCCTTGCTGTTCGGCCACGATCCGCTCGGCGTGGCCCGCGCCAGCGTTTCGACGGATGGCCGGCGGCTGCACGTGAAGGGGGCGCTCGGCCTGGGCAGCGCGGCGCAGGTGGAGGCGGCGCTGCAGGCGTCGCCGCAGGTGCGCTGGGTGGTGTTCGACGTCGCCGGGGGGCGTCTGCCGGAGGCCGAGCGCATCGGTGCTGCGCTGCGCGGGCGCGGGCTGGCGGTGCGGGTGAGCGGCGAGTGCAGCGGCGCCTGCCTGTTCGCCTTCGCCGGCGGCCGCAGCCGCCAGCTCCTGCCCGGCGCGCGGCTGGCGTTGCAGCGCCTCTCGGCAGGCGCCTTCAATCCCCCCTACCAGGGCTTGCTCAACCGCTCGCTGGCGAAGCGGCTGGCTGCGCTCGGCCTGTCGCCGCACCTGGTGCGCAAGACGCTGGCGACGCCGCCGACGCAGGCCTGGCTGCCGCAGCCCGACGAGCTGATGGCCTCCGGGCTGGTGAGCGTGCCGGAGCGTCCGCTGGATGTCGAACTCCCCGACCCGCAGGGGGCCGTGGTGGCCGACTATGCCGAGGCACTGAGCGCGAGCCGGCTCTGGCAGGCGCTCGAGCAGCGTTTCCCGGGCATGCAGGCACTTGCGGCCGAGCAAATGGCGGCGGTCAGCGTGCGCGGCGCCGAGGCGGTGCAGCAGGCCGGCCAGCAGGTCGTGGTCGTGCTGCTGCCTTCGCTGCTGGCACGCGCCAGCGCCGAGACGCGCTGGCTCTATGCCGAGGTTCTGCTCGACCAGATGAAGGCGCTGGCCGAGGACGATGCGGCCTGCCGGGCGCTGCTGCTGGGCGACCCGGCAGCCTACCGCAACCTGCCGCGCGAACTGGCCTGGCGCGAGGCCGAGTGGCTGCATGGCGCGCTCCTCGAGGAGCCGCGCGCCGACGCCCTGCGGCGCCCGAAGGCGATCGAGTTCGAGGTCATCCGTCGCACCCTCGGCCAGCGCGCACCGGAGTACCTGGCCGGACTCTGGCGTCCGCTGGCGCCGCCCGCGGCGGGCGAGCCCAGCTGCGCGCGCGGGCGGGCCATGCTCGAGGAACTCGGCACGCTGGCGGCGCCGCAGCGACGCCTCGCGCTGCGACTCATGTTCGAGCGCAGCGCCGTCTGAAGGATCGCGTCCGGGGCGACGGCAGGAATCGCGGGCGCCGGGCTCACGCGCGGTGCGGTTGGGCAAGCGCCACCGGCGCGCGCCCGGGCGCGCTGCCGCGGCCTTCGAGCCAGGCGCGCAGCGCCTGCAGCGCCGGCGCGGCAAAGCCCCAGGTGACGACCGCCGGCGCGGCGACGTCCAGCACCTGGAAGGGGTTCCACAGCGGCAGGTGCAGGTCGGCCGCGAGTCGCCCGCCCTGCGCGTAGCGCGCACGCGTGTTGCCGACGAGCACGATGCGGCGGTCGCCCGCGCCGAGGTCCTCGGGCGTGATCGCGGCGAGGTCGTCGACCTCGACGAAGCGCACGTCCCGAAAGCCCGCGAAGAGGGCACGCACGGCGCTGGCATCGACGCCGGCCTCGCTCACGCCGTTGCTGGGCACAAGGCCCTGCGTGAGGACGCACAGCCGGGCGTCGCGGGGCGGCGGCTCGGGCGCGCCGACGGCGGTCAGCGCGCGCGCGTGCGCCTGCGCCATCAGCGCCTCGTCGTCGGCGCGCTGGGCGGCAGACAGGTCGCGCATCGCGCCCGGATGGCGCGCGGCCAGGGCATCGAGCCGCGCTGCCGAGCGCGCCAGCCGCGCGTGCCCGAGCCCGCCGTCACGCTGCGCCGCGTCGATCGCCGCCAGCACTGCGCGCTGCTCGTCGCGGCTGCCCTGCGCCAGCGGCATGTCGGCGCCGGCGGCCAGCGCCATCACCGCGGCGCGCGCGGGCCCCCAGCGCTCGTGCACGGCCTTCATCATCAGCGCGTCGGTGATGACCACGCCGTCGTAGGCGAGTTCGCCGCGCAGCACGCCGTCCAGCAGCACGGGGCTGAGGGTGGCCGGACGCTCGGCGTCGAGCTGCGGATAGACGATGTGCGCCGTCATCACCGCGGGTGCGTGCGCGGCCAGGGCGACGAAGGGAACGAGCTCGAGCGCGCGCAGCGCGGGCAGCGACTTGTCCACGCGCGGCAGCGCGTGGTGCGAGTCGACGTGGGTGTCGCCGTGGCCGGGGAAGTGCTTCACGCAGCAGGCCACGCCCTCGCGGGCGGCGCCGCGCATCCAGGCCCCGGCCAGGCGCGCCACCGCCTGCGGGTCGCTGCCGAAGCTGCGCTCGGCGATGACCGGGTTGGCGGGGTTGTTGTTCACGTCCACCACCGGCGCGAAGTTCCAGTTCACGCCCAGGTGGCGCAGGCCGCGCGCGACCGCGGCGCCGACCTGTTCGGCCAGCCGCTCGTCGCCGATCGCGCCCAGCGCCATCGCTGCCGGCGCCGCGGGCAGGCAGGTGGCGCGCGCCACCGAGCCGCCCTCCTGGTCCATGGCGATCAGCGCGCCTTCGCCCATGGCCTGGCGCAGCTCGGTGGTGAGTTGCCGGATCTCGGCCTCGCTGCCCAGGTTCCTGCGGAACAGGCAGACGGCGCGGATGCGCTCGCGGCGCAGGAAGGCGGCGGTGGCGGCGTCGAGACTCGTGCCCTCGATGTCCACCATCACGAGGCGACCGGGTTCGATCGGTGCGGAGTTCATTCGGTGCACGTGACCTTGGCGAGGGGGCGCGGGCGGTCCGGATCGAGCCCGCGCGCCTGGGCCAGGGCCTCGACCATGCGGTAGAGGCTCTGCGCCACGGCGATCGGGTCGAGGTCCTCGTGGGCAGCGCAGGCCAGCGGAAACACGGCCCCGAGCGTTCCCGGCGGCGCGGCCAGCAGCACGCGCGCACCGCGTGCGCCCATCTGCGCAGCCAGCTGCAGCAGCCCCGGCTGCGCCGGGCCTCGGGGCGCGAGCACGAGCATCGGGAAGCCCGCCTCGACCAGGGCCATCGGGCCGTGCTGGACCTCGGCGCCGGAATAGCCCTCGGCGTGGATGCCGCAGACCTCCTTGACCTTCAGCGCCGCCTCCATCGCCACCGCCAGCCCGGTGCCGCGGCCGATGACGTCGAGGCGCTGCGCGTCCTGCAGCGCCTCGACGGCCGGGCTCCAGTCCAGCGCCCAGGCGCCGTCGTTGACGAGGCCCAGCGTGCGCGCGCCGACGCGACGCGTCCGCTCGTGCTGCCCGGCTTCGTCGAACATGCGCGAGCGCGTCACGGCGCGTCTCCTGCCACGAACACCTGCCGCACCTGCAGCGAGGCGGCGTCGAGCACGACGAGGTCGGCATGTGCACCGACCTCGATCGTGCCGCGATCGCGCTCGCCGAGATAGCGCGCCGCCAGCGTCGACAGGCGCGCCGAGGCCTCGGCCAGCGGCAGGCCCACGTGCAGCACGAGGTTGCGCAGCGCCTGGTCCATCGTCAGCGTGCTGCCGGCCAGCGTGCCGTCGGCCAGGCGCACTGCGTCCAGGCACTTGGTCACCGTCTGCCGGCCGAGCCGATAGGCGCCGTCGGGCATGCCGGTGGCCGCGGTGGCGTCGGTGACGCAGTACAGCCCGGGCAGCGCGCGCAGCGCGGCGCGGATCGCCCCGGGGTGCACGTGCAGCAGGTCGGGGATGATCTCGGCGTGCTCGCCGTGCGCCAGGGCCGCGCCGACGATACCGGGGTCGCGATGGTGCAGCCCGCTCATCGCGTTGAAGAGGTGCGTGAAGCCGCTGGCGCCGCACGCCAGCGCCTGCCGTGCCTGTTCATAGGTGGCGACGCTGTGGCCGATCTGCACGCGCACGCCGGCGTCGACGAGGGCCGGGATCAGCGCCAGCGCTTGGCCCTCCTCGGGCGCGAGCGTGAGCACGCGGATGGGCGCGAGGGCCTGCAGCGCCAGGATCTCGGCCAGCGCAGGCGCGCGCGCGAAGTCCGGCTGCGCCCCCAGGCGCCGCGCGCTGATGTAGGGGCCTTCCAGATGCACGCCGAGGACGCGTGCGCCGCCGGTCACGCGCGAACGGCAGTGCCGGCCGACGGCGCGCAGGGCGGCCTCGATGTCGGGCAGCGGCGCCGTCATCGTCGTCGCCAGCAGGGCGGTCGTGCCGTGGCGCGCGTGGGTGCGCGCAAGCGTGGCCACGGCGTCGCCGGCATCCATGGTGTCGGCGCCGCCGCCGCCGTGCACGTGCAGGTCGACGAAGCCGGGCAGCACGAGCGGACGCGTCGCGTCGGCGCGCGCTTCACGCTCGGTCACGGGTTCGCCGTCGATGGCCTCGATGCGCCCGTCGGCCAGCCGCAGCCGCCCGCGCAGCATGCCACCGGGCGTGAGCAGGTGGCCGCTGATCTCGCGCCGGCTCATCGGCTTTCGGCCTCGCGCAGGGTTCCGCGCAGGGTTCCGCGCAGGGTATCGCGCAGCAGCGCCAGCGCGCCGTCGGCGCTGTCGCCCTGCGGCTGCACGCAGCGTCGGCGCAGCGGCTCGGGCCAGCGCGCCTGCAGGCGCTTGCCGATGCTGCCGACGAGCGCGATCGGCAGTTCGGCCGCATCCTTCATGCGCGCGCTCAGCGCGTGCACGTGGCGCTCGAGTTCGGTGGCGGCGGCGCCCAGCAGGGCCTGCGCCTGGGCGTCGCCTTGCAGGGCGGCTTCGAAGACGCAGGGCGCGAGGCTGGCGTACTGGTGCTGGCCTGCCGAGCGGCACCATTGCAGCAGCGCCGCGGGCCCTGCGCCCACCTCGCGCCAGACCGCCTGCGCCAGCGGCCCGACGGCGCCGCGGCCGTCCAGCGCCGCCTGCGCGGCGTGCATCGCGCGCAGGCCGAGCCAGGCGCCGCTGCCTTCGTCGCCGACCGGGAAACCCCAGCCTCCGGTGCGCTGCTGCACGCCGTCATGCCCCTGGGCCAGGCCGATGCTGCCGGTGCCGGCGGCGACGACGATGCCCGGCCCGCCGCCGAAGGCGCCGCGCAAGGTCGTCTGCGCGTCGTTGAAGAGCACGCAGCACGCGAAGCCGGGGTCGGCGGCGAGAAAGGCTTCGCGCTGCCGTGGCACCTCGACTCCCGCCAGGCCCAGGCCGAGCGCGATCTCGCGCCTGGGCGCCGGCGCCAGTCCGGCGGCGACGAAGGCTGCGGCGAGCGCTTGCTCGATGTGCCGCCAGGCCTGCTCGATGCCTTGCGAGAGGCCGGATGGCCCGGCGGTGGCGTAGCCGAGGGCGCGCCCATCGGGCGCGGCGTGCAGGCGCAGCCGCGTGCCGCTGCCGCCGCCATCGACGCCGGCCAGATAGTGCAATGCGGGCAATGCAGGCCATGCAGCGCCCCGCGGAGGCGGCGACGAGAGGTTCATGGGTTCCGGCGCGAAATCGATACCATTACAGCACCACATGGCCCGATGGGATTCACGGGCTCCGCCCCGCGGCCCCCCAGATGCAGGCGGCGCTGGGCCTTGCGCCGACAATCGGGTGCATCCCCGCTGCCATCGACCGCCATGCGACTGCCCGCCGACGCCCGCGGCGTCTATCCGATCGCGCCGACGCCCTTTCACGAGGACGGGCGCATCGACCATGCATCGATCGACCGCCTGGTCGACTTCTACCTCGCCATCGGTGCCAGCGGCCTCACCGTGCTCGGCCAGCTCGGCGAGGCGCCCAAGCTCGAGCATGCCGAGAGCCTGGACGTGGCCACGCGCATGATCCGCCGCGCCGCCGCGCTGCCGGTGGTCGTCGGCGTCTCCGCGCCGGGCTTTGCGGCGATGCGTGCGCTCACGCGCGAGGTGATGGAGCGAGGCGCCGCCGGGGTGATGATCGCGCCGCCCCACACGCTGCGCACCGACGAGCAGATCGTCGGCTACTACCGGCAGGCGGTGCAGGCCATCGGCGACGACGTGCCCTTCGTGCTGCAGGACTACCCGCTGACCTTCAGCGTGCAGATGACGCCGACGGTGATCCGCCGCATCCACACCGAACTGCCCAGCTGCACCATGCTCAAGCACGAGGACTGGCCCGGGCTCGAGAAGATCAGCACGCTGAAGGCGTGGGTGGCCGAGGGCGCGATGCGCGCGCTGCCCATCCTCGTCGGCAACAACGCGCTTTTCCTGGACTACGAGATGGAGCGCGGCGCCGACGGCGCCAACACCGGCTACGCCTTCCCCGACATGCTGGTGGGCGTGGTGCGGCTGTCGCAGGCGGGGCAGCGCGAGGCCGCGCACGACCTCTTCGACGCCCACCTGCCGCTGCTGCGCTACGAGCAGCAGCCGGGCGTGGGCCTCTCGGTGCGCAAGTACCTGCTGCACCGGCGCGGGCTGTTGTCCAGCCCGGCCCTGCGCGTGCCGGCGACGCCGATGAGCGCCACCGCGCAAGCCGAGGTCGAGCACCTGCTGGCGCGGCTGGCACGCCACGACGCGCGGGCGCGCCTGGCTCAGGTCGCGTAGTCGCCGCTGGCCTCGGGCTGGAAGTGCAGCGCGACGATCTCGGCGCGGTGCTCGCGACCGTCCGGCGTAGTCCAGCTCACGGTGTCGCCGACGCGGCAGCCCAGCAGCGCCGAGCCCACGGGCGAGAGCGCGGAGACGAAACCGGTGTCGGCGTTGGCGTCGGCCGGGTAGCAGGGGACGAGCCGGCGTCGCTCGCCGCTGGCGGCGTCGACGAGCTCGACCTGCGAGTACATCGTGACGACGTCGGCGCCCACTTCACGCGAGGGCACGAGGTCGGCACTGTCGAGCAGATCGGACAGCGGCGCGCTGGCAGGGCTCTGGCCGCGACGCAGCAGGGCGGCCAGGCGGACGTGGTCGAGTTCGGTGAGGGTGCGGTCACCGGTGGAGTCGGCGTTCATGGACGTTCCTTTCGCAGGGTCGGGCAGCGCAGGGGCGCGGCCAGCAGCGCTTGTTGCTGGGCCCGGCGATCAGGAGTGCGCGAATCAGGGGAGGGTGGGGGATCGCCGGGCCGAGGACTGGGCGGCCGGCGATCGACCGACGGCCGCGAGCGCAACCCGGCGCGGCGCGGCGGGTTGTTGCAGGGCGGTCGGTCGGAGGAGGTCCACGGGTCGATTGTAGCGGCGGACGCCTGCGTCGTGGACCGTCGTGGACCGGGGTGCGGCGGCGGCCTGCGCGCCGCGAAGGACCCTGCGGCCGGGGTGCCTCAGCGGGGCGCGGCCGGCGCGCGGTCGGCGTCGAGGTCGGCGAGCAGGGCGCGCGTGCCCTCGATCACCGCCTGCGGCTGGTCGCGGTGCGGCGAATGCCCGCACGCCGGCAGCACGAGCAGCCGCGCCTGCGGCACGCGCTGGCGGATGCCGTGCACCTGGGCGAGCGTGCCGTATTCGTCGTCCTCGCCCTGGATCAGGAGCAACGGGCAGCGGATGGCGTCGAGCTCCGCCTCGATCGACCAGTCGCGGAACGCGGGCAGCAGCCAGACGTCGTTCCAGCCGCGAAAGGCCGAATCCGGGTCGTCGTGGTGGCGCGCCAGGCGCTGGCGCAGGTCGGTCTCGGCGTAGGCCTCGCGCGCCTTGGCGATGCTGGTGACCGACAGATCCTCCACCAGGATGTGCGGCGCCAGCAGCACCGCGCCGGCCAGCGCCTGCGGGAAGCGCGCCGCGTAGAGCAGCGCGATCGAGGCGCCGTCGCTATGGCCGAAGAGCAAGGGCGGCGCGTGCCCGGCGTCGATGCCCAGGGCCCGCAGCAGCGCGGGCAGAACCTGGTGCGCCTGCCGGTGCATGAAGTCGGGCTGCCAGGCCTCGTCCGGCGCGCGCGGCGTGCTGCGCCCGTAGCCCGGGCGCGAGTAGACGAGCCCGCGCAGGTCCAGCGCCTGGCACAGCCGTGCCGGGAAATCGCGCCACATCGACACCGAGCCCAGGCCTTCGTGCAGGAAGACGACGAGCGGTCGCTCGCGGCGCTGCGCGCGCAGCCAGGCGTGCTCGATGCGGACCCGGCGGCCGTCCCAGTCGATGTCGACGACGTGTGTGCTCACCGGTGGCGGATCACTGGCCCTGTGCCTCGCGCTCGCGCAGCTTGAAGCGCTGGATCTTGCCGGTCGCGGTCTTCGGCAGCTCGGCGACGAACTCGATCAGGCGGGGGTACTTGTAGGGCGCGAGCTTGTCCTTCACGAAGGCCTTGAGCTCGTCTTCGCTCGCCGTGGCACCGGCCTTGGGCACGACGAAGGCCTTGGTCTTGACGAGGCCGTCGGCGTCGCTGACGCCGATCACCGCGGCCTCGAGCACCGCCGGGTGCTGCACCAGCGTGGCCTCGACCTCGAACGGGCTGACGTAGATGCCGCTGACCTTCAGCATGTCGTCGCTGCGGCCGCCGTAGGTGTAGCTGCCGTCCGCGTTCTTCATGTACTTGTCGCCGCTCTTCGTCCAGCCGCCCTGGAAGGTCTCGCGCGACTTGGCGCGGTTGCCCCAGTACATGATGGCCGAGCTCGGGCCCTGGATGTAGAGGTCGCCGATCTCGCCGTCGGGCACCGGCAGCCCGTCCTCGCCGCGCAGCTCGACCTCGTAGCCCGGCACCACCCAGCCGGTGCTGCCGTAGCGCACGCGCTCGGGCAGGTTGCTGATGTAGATGTGCAGCATCTCGGTGGACCCGATGCCGTCGACGATGTCGACGCCGAAATGCGCCTTGAAGCGCTCGCCGAGCTCGGCCGGCAGCGCCTCGCCGGCCGAGGACACGAGGCGCAGCGCGACCTCGCTGCGCGCAGGCAGCGCAGGCGAGGCGAGCATGCCGGCAAAGCCCGTCGGCGCGCCGAAGAACACCGTGGGCCTGGGGCAGGTGCCGCCCGCGGTCCGGCCCAGCCAGCGGCGGAAGGTGGCCTCCGGCGTGGGCCGCTCAGCCATCAGCACGGTGCAGGCGCCGGCGCTCATCGGGAAGGTCAAGCCGTTGCCCAGGCCGTAGGCGAAGAACAGCTTGGCCGCGGAGAAGCAGACATCGTTCTCGGTAAGGCGCAAGATGCCCATGCCGTAGAGCTCGCTCGACCAGTAGGGGTTGCCATGCGTGTGCACCGTGCCCTTGGGGCGGCCCGTGGAGCCGCTCGAATACAGCCAGAAGCCGGGATCGTCGGGCGCCGTCGCCGCCGGCTTGGTGGCCGGCGCGTGGGCGGCGAGGAAGGCCTCGAGCTCGACTTCGTTCGGCTGCAGCGGCGCGGCCGGCCGCGCGACGATGACCTTGCCGACTTCGTGGTCGCTCTTCACCATCGCGGCCGCGAGCGTGGGCAGCAGCGCGCCCGAGACCAGCACCGCCTGCGCGCGGCTGTGCTCGAGCATGTAGGCGTAGTCGTCGGGGGTGAGCAACGTGTTCACGGCCACCGGCACGATGCCGGCGTACATCGCGCCGAGAAAGGCCACCGGCCACTCGCAGCTGTCCTGCATCAGCAGCAGCACGCGCTCCTCGCGCTTGAGGCCCAGACCCTTCAGGCCCGAGGCCAGGCGGCGCACGCGCTCGTCCAGCGCGCCGTAAGCCAGGCTGCCCTGGTCGTCGATGAAGGCCATCTTGCCCGCCCGGGCGGCGTTGCGCTGCAGGAGGTGGTGCGCGAAGTTGAAGCGCTCCGGGGGAGGTGCGACTTGGCTGGACGGCATGGCGAGTCTCCGAGTGCAGGACGTGGATATGCGTTGGAATGCACTATGTTGCGCATGGTCGCCTAGGTGGACGACGCTTCTCACCCCGGCACTATAAGTCCGTCGCGGAGTCGCGAAAACAGCATTCAGTCAGCATGCATGAAAGTGCCTTGCGCGCGACTCAAACATGCAATATGATGCGTGTCACTCGCGGAGGAAACCGCGGACCCGCTGAACCCGAGCACCCGAAGCCGCGGGTGCTTCATGCCAGGAGACCTTGATGAGCACAGCCGCCCCCCGCGTCGACTACCAGACCCACCCCGATCGCTACCACCACTGGAAGCTGAGCTTCGACGGCGCCATCGCCCGCCTGGCGATGGACGTCGACGCCGACGCCGGCCTGCGCGAGGGCTACAAGCTCAAGCTCAACAGCTACGACCTGGGCGTGGACATCGAGCTCTCGGATGCGCTCGAGCGCATCCGCTTCGAGCATCCGCAGGTGCGCAGCGTCGTCGTCACCAGCCTCAAGGACAAGGTCTTCTGCTCGGGCGCCAACATCTTCATGCTCGGGCTCTCGAGCCATGCCTGGAAGGTGAACTTCTGCAAGTTCACGAACGAGACGCGCAACGGCATCGAGGACGCCTCCCGGCACTCGGGCCTGAAGTTCATCGCCGCGGTCAACGGCGCCTGCGCCGGCGGCGGCTACGAGCTGGCGCTGGCCTGCGACGAGATCATCCTCGTGGACGACCGCAGCAGCGCGGTCAGCCTGCCCGAGGTGCCGCTGCTGGGCGTGCTGCCGGGCACCGGCGGCCTGACCCGCGTCACCGACAAGCGCCATGTGCGCCACGACCTGGCCGACATCTTCTGCACCACCAACGAAGGCGTGCGCGGCCAGAAGGCCAAGGAATGGCGGCTGGTCGACGACATCGCCAAGCCGGCGCAATTCGGTGCCGTCGTGCAGCAGCGCGCGCAGGAGCTGGCCGCGGGCAGCCACCGTCCGGCCGCGGCCCAGGGCGTGACGCTGGCGCCGCTGGCGAAGACGATCGAGGCCGACGCGCTGCGCTACACCCACGTGCAGGTGCAGATCGACCGCGCGCGCCGCGTCGCCACGCTGACCGTGAAGGCCCCGGCCGGCGCGCAGCCGAAGTCGCTGGCCGAGATCGAGGCGCTCGGTGCCGACTGGTATCCGCTGACGATGGCGCGCGAACTCGCCGACGCCATTCTCGAGCTGCGCACCAACGAGCTGGACATCGGCCTGTGGCTGCTGAAGACCCAGGGCGACCCGGCCGCGGTGCTGGCGCTGGACGAACTGCTGCGCACCCACGCCGACCACTGGCTGGTGCGCGAGACCACGGGGCTGCTGCGCCGCACCTTCAGCCGGCTGGATGTCTCCAGCCGCAGCCTGTTCGCGCTCGTCGAGCCCGGCTCGTGCTTCGCCGGCAGCCTGCTCGAACTGGCGCTGGCCTGCGACCGCGTCTACATGCTTTCGCTGCCGGGCCAGGCCAAGGCGCCGACGCTCACGGTGGGCGAGGCCAACTTCGGCCCCTATCCGATGGCCACCGGGCAGTCGCGCCTGGCTCGCCGCTTCTACGAGGAGCAGCCGGCGCTGGATGCGGTGCGCGCCCGGGCCGGCCAGGCGCTGGACGGCGAGGCTGCGCTGGCGCTCGGCCTCGTCACCAGCGCGCCCGACGACATCGACTGGGTCGACGAGACGCGCATCGCCATCGAGGAGCGCGTGGCGATGAACCCCGATGCCCTCACCGGCATGGAGGCCAACCTGCGCTTCAACGGGCAGGAAACCATGTTCACCCGCATCTTCGGGCGCCTGACGGCCTGGCAGAACTGGATCTTCCAGCGCCCCAACGCCGTCGGCGAGAAGGGGGCGCTGAAGGTCTACGGCAAGGGCGAGAAGGCGGCCTTCGACTGGACCCGCGTCTGAGGCCGCGCGCCGCATCGACGATCACCCCTGCGTACGAGGACACAAGGAGCACGAGATGAGCAGCATCGACTACAGCGAGAAGATCCCGAACAACGTCAACCTGAGCGAAGACCGCACGCTGCAGCGCGCGCTCGAGCAGTGGCAGCCGAACTACCTGAACTGGTGGAACGAGACCGGCCCCGAAGGCAGCACCAACTTCGACGTCTACCTGCGCACGGCGATCAGCGTCGACCCGCAGGGCTGGGCGCAGTTCGCTCACGTGAAGATGCCGGACTACCGCTGGGGCATCTTCCTCAACCCGGCCGAGAAGGATCGCAAGATCCACTTCGGCGACCACATCGGCGAGGACGCCTGGCAGGAGGTTCCCGGCGAGCACCGCGCCAACCTGCGCCGCATCATCGTCACGCAGGGCGACACCGAGCCCGCCAGCGTCGAGCAGCAGAAGCACCTGGGCCACACGGCGCCGAGCCTGTACGACCTGCGCAATCTCTTCCAGGTCAACGTCGAGGAAGGCCGCCACCTGTGGGCGATGGTCTATCTGCTGCACAAGTACTTCGGTCGCGACGGCCGCGAGGAAGGCGAGGCGCTGCTCGCGCGCCGCAGCGGCGACCAGGACAACCCGCGCATCCTCGGCGCCTTCAACGAGAAGACGCCGGACTGGCTGTCCTTCTTCATGTTCACCTACTTCACCGACCGCGACGGCAAGTTCCAGCTCTGCGCGCTGGCCGAGAGCGGCTTCGACCCGCTGGCGCGCACGACCCGCTTCATGCTGACCGAAGAGGCGCACCACATGTTCGTGGGCGAGTCGGGGGTGAGCCGCATCGTGCAGCGCACCTGCCAGGTGATGAACGAACTGAAGACCGACGACCCGGCCAAGCTGCGCGCCGCCGGCGTCGTCGACCTGCCGACGATCCAGCGCTACCTGAACTTCCACTTCTCGGTGACGATCGACCTCTTCGGCGCCGACCAGAGCAGCAATGCCGCGATCTTCTACAGCTCGGGCCTGAAGGGCCGCTTCGACGAAGGCAAGCGCGCCGACGACCATGTGCTCAAGGGCGATGCCTACAAGGTGCTGGAGGTGCAGGACGGCAAGCTGGTCGAGAAGGAAGTGCCGATGCTCAACGCCCTCAACGAGGTGCTGCGCGACGACTACATCAAGGACTCGGTGAGCGGCGTCAACCGCTGGAACAAGGTGATCGAGAAGGCCGGCATCCCCTTCCGCCTGAAGGTGCCGCACAAGGCCTTCAACCGCCAGATCGGCGCGCTGGCCGGCGTCAGGGTCTCGCCCGAAGGCCGCCCGGTCAGCCAGGCCGAGTGGGATGCCAACGTCGCGCAGTGGCTGCCGACCGCGGAGGACCGCGCCTTCGTCGCCAGCCTCATGGGCCGCGTCGTCGAGCCCGGCAAGTTCGCCAACTGGATCGCACCGCCGGCCATCGGCATCAACCGCCAGCCGGTGGACTTCGAGTACGTGCGCTTCGGCTGAAATCGGCGCCGGCACCGGCGCCGGTCTGGCGCCGGCATGCGCAACGCGCGGCCTTCGTCGATGCGCGTTCAGGCGCGGCGGCGTCGCGCCTGGGCGCCGAGCGCCGCGAGGGCCAGGCCGGCGAGGGCCAGCGAGGCGGGCTCGGGCACGGGGCTGCCCGGGTCGCGCGGCAGGCCGGCGACGCCGACCGTCAAGCCATGCCAGTTTTCGCTGGTGTGCGTGAACGTGACCGAGGTGAAGGTGCCGGGCAGCCGGATGACGCCGTGCACCTCGCCACTGCCGGTGAAGCCCGTGCCGGTGCCATTGAGGGTCGGGGTGCCGTTGCCCCAGTAGCCGCTGCCGAAACTCAGGATGTCGATCGGCACGCCGAAGTCGACGACGTTGCCGTTCCAGCTCACGAGCGCGAGCAGGGGATCGACCACGGCTGCGGAGAAGGTGATCGTCGCGGTGCCGCCGGTATTCAATGCGATGATGTCCGGGGCTGGCGGCGCGTTGTCGACGGCGGCGCTGGTGTACGGAGTCGCCGGGTTCCAGTAGTTGGTGCCGCCGGAGGTCTGCGCGAACGAGTACGTTCCGCTGAAGGTCACGCCCACGGTCGTGCTGCCGACGGTCAGGCTCCCGAAAACCGCGCTTGCTGTGGCGGCCGTGCCGGTCCAGTCGGTCCAGGACACCGGCGCCGCTGCGGCGCCTGCGATCGTCCCGAGGGCGGCACAAGCCAGCGCCATTGCGCGAGCGGACTTACCGGCGATTCTGCTCATCATCAACTCCTTGGTGCAGTGATCCATTCCACTGCCCGGGGAGGAAGCAATTGTCGGGCCCGCCGCTGCAAGTCCTTGATGCGCGCCCTCGATCGCGGATGCGGTCGTGCCGATGCGGTGTCATCGTCACGACAGGTTGTAAAGCGTTCCGACACCTTTCTGGACGCGCGTGGATCGGCCCGCTGCTCATGGCGCCAGCGTCATCAGGCTCGCGTTGCCGCCCGCCGCGGCGGTGTTGATGGCCACGGAACGCTCGATCACCAGGCGCTCGAGCGGCACGCGGGCGTCGCCCGGTCCCAGCGCGGTGAGGCCGACGATGGGGCCGGGGCGCGCGGCCAGGGCCTGCGCGGTGCGCAGCCGCTCGGCGCGCGCGCCGTGCAGCAGCACGGCGTCGATCGGCAGGCCGGGCTGGGTCCAGTCCGCCGCCAGCGTGATGTGTTCGCGCAGCGGCGGCGGCAGGCGGTCGGCCAACGCTTGCGCTTGGGCCGGCCAGAGCGCGTGCGCGCCGACGGCGAGGATGGCGGCGAGCTGCACCAGGCGATCGCCGTCGCCGGCCGGGCCCGGTGCAGCCAGGCCGAGCACCTGCGCGCGCGGGCGTACCGCGTAGAGGTTGGCTTCGCCGGTCGGTCCCTGCAGCATCAGCCAGGGGCCCACGGGCGATTCGGCCGCCGCCTGGTCGCAACGCGCGGCAAGCTCGGTCAGCCCCTGCGCCTGCGCCCAGGTGCGCAGCGCGGCCAGGGCCTGGCGCTCCCCGGCCTGCGGCAGGCGGCCGACCGGCACGCCCGCCGGTGGTGCCGCGATCGCGTTGCGCGCCACCGCCAGGCGCGCCGCCTGCGGCGGCGCCTGGCGCAGCAGGCGCAGCAGGTACAGCGGCCCGCCCGCCTTCGGCCCCGTGCCCGAGAGGCCCTGGCCACCGAACGGCTGCACGCCGACGACGGCGCCGACGATGTTGCGGTTGACGTAGATGTTGCCGGCGACCGAGGCCTCGACCACCTGCGCCACCGTCTCGTCGATGCGCGTGTGCACGCCCTGGGTGAGCCCGTAGCCGGTGGCGGCGATGGTCTCCAGCACCCGCGCGAGTTCTTCGCGCGGATAGCGCAGCACGTGCAGCACGGGACCGAAGACCTCCTGCCTGAGTTCGGACACGCGCTCGATCTCGATCAGCGTCGGCGGCACGAAGTGCCCCCGTGCGCGCGTCGGCGCCGGAGCGCGCCAGACGCGGCGGCCGGCCGCGGCCATGGCCTGCACGTGCGCCTCGAGGCCGGCGCGCGCCGCGGCGTCGATGACCGGGCCGACGTCGGTGGCGAGCGCGCGCGGATCGCCGGTGCGCAGCTCCTGCGTTGCGCCCTGCAGCATCTGCACCAGGCGCGGCGCCACGTCCTCCTGCACGCACAGCAGGCGCAGCGCGCTGCAGCGCTGCCCGGCGCTGTCGAAGGCCGAGCTCACCGCGTCGGCCACCGCCTGCTCGGCCAGCGCCGAGCTGTCGACGATGAGCGCGTTCTGGCCGCCGGTCTCGGCGATCAGCGGCACCGGCCGACCGTCGGCGCTCAGGCGCGTGCACAGCTGTCGCTGCAGCAGCCGCGCGACCTCGGTGGAACCGGTGAAGAGCACGCCTTGCACGCGCGCGTCGGCCACCAGGGCCGCGCCCACCGTCTCGCCCAGGCCCGGCAGCAGTTGCAGCGCGCCGCGCGCCACGCCCGCCTCGTGCAGCGCCTGCACGGCAGCCGCGGCGATGAGTGGCGTCTGCTCGGCCGGCTTGGCGAGCACGACGTTGCCGGCGGCCAGCGCCGCCGCCACCTGGCCGGTGAAGATCGCCAGCGGGAAGTTCCACGGGCTGATGCAGACCACGGGCCCGAGGGGCAGGTGCGTGGCGTTGTCGAAGTCGCGCTGCACTTCCGCGGCGTAGTAGCGCAGGAAGTCCACCGCCTCGCGCACCTCGGCGACCGCGTTGGCGCAGGTCTTGCCGGCCTCGCGCACGATCAGCGGCAGCAGCGCAGGCATCTGCGCTTCCAGCCGGTCGGCGGCGCGCCGCAGCACGGCGGCGCGTTCGGCCGGCGGCGTCGCCGCCCAGTGCGCGGCGGCGGCGGTGGCGGCGGCCAGGGCGGCCTGCACGTCGGCCGGTTCGGCGTGGCGCACATGGCCGACGAGGTCGTCCGCGTCGGCGGGGTTGACGAGCGGCAGCCAAGGGCCTTCGCAGGCCTTCGCGGCCAGCATCGGTGCCGCGCGCCAGTCGTGTGCGGCGTGCGCGGCGAAGGACGCGGCCAGCGCCTGCAGCGTGTCCTCCGCGGCGAGGTCCAGGCCGCGCGAATTGAGGCGCCGCGCGCCGTGCAGCGCCTGCGGCAGCGGGATCGCCGGGTGCGGCAGGCCGACCGTGCCTTCCTGCGCGGCCGCCTCGCGCACGCTGCGCGCGGGGTCCTGCAGCAGCGCCTCGAGGCTCACGCCGGCGTCGGCGATGCGGTTGACGAAGGAGGTGTTGGCGCCGTTCTCCAGCAGCCGGCGCACGAGGTAGGCCAGCAGCGTCTCGTGGCTGCCCACCGGCGCGTAGACGCGGCAGGGCCGGCGCGACGCCGCCGGCACGGGCGAGTCGTCGCCGGCCGCGGACACCATCTGCTCGTACAGCGGCTCGCCCATGCCGTGCAGGCACTGGAATTCGTACTGTCCCGGCTGCCAGGCCCGGGGCTCGGCCAGGGTGTGGATGGCCGCCAGCGTGTGCGCGTTGTGCGTGGCGAACTGCGGGAACACGGCCTCGGGTGCGGCCAGCAGCTTGCGCGCGCAGGCGATGTAGGCGACGTCGGTATGCGCCTTGCGTGTGTAGACCGGGTAGTCGGCCAGGCCTCCCTCCTGCGCGCGCTTGATCTCGCTGTCCCAGTAGGCGCCCTTCACCAGCCGCACCATCAGCCGGCGCCCGCTGCGTCGCGCCAGGTCCACGATCCAGTCGACGACCGCCGGGCAGCGCTTCTGGTAGGCCTGGATGACGAAGCCCAGGCCGGCCCAGCCCGACAGCTGCGGCTCGTGCGCGAGCCGCTCGAGCAGGTCCAGCGAGATCTCCAGCCGCTCGGCCTCCTCGGCATCGATGTTCAGGCCGATGTCGTAGCCCTTGGCCAGCAGCGCCAGCGCCAGCAGCGTCGGGTAGAGCTCGCGCATCACGCGCTCGTGCTGCGCGCGCGCCCAGCGCGGGTGCAGCGCCGAGAGCTTGATCGAGATGCCCGGGCCCTCGATCGGCCCGCGGCCGGCGGCGGCCGCGCCGATGGCGTGGATCGCCGTCTCGTAGGCGGCACGATAGCGGTCGGCATCGCCCGCGGTGAGCGCGGCCTCGCCCAGCATGTCGTAGCTGTAGCGAAACCCCATCGCCTCGCGGTCCCGGGCGTTGTGCAGCGCCTCGGCGATCGTCTGCCCCGTCACGAACTGCTCGCCCATCAGGCGCATCGCCATGTCCACGCCGCGGCGGATCAGCGGCTCGCCCCCGCGCGCGACGGCGCGGCGCAGCGTCGCGCTCAGGCCCTGGTCGCTGTGCGTGGCGACGAGCTTGCCGGTGATCAGCAGGCCCCAGGCGGCGGCGTTGACGAACATCGACGGGCTCTGTCCGAGGTGACGCTGCCAGTCCACGCCCTGGCCGTCGCCGATCTTGTCGCGGATGAGCGCATCGCGCGTGGCGGCATCGGGGATGCGCAGCAGCGCCTCGGCCAGGCACATCAGCGCCACGCCTTCGCTGGAGCTGAGCGCGAATTCCTGCAGCAGCGCCTGCACGAGGCCCGCGCGCCCGCTTCCGCGGCTCTGCTCGCGCACGCCGCGGGCCAGCGCCAGCGCCAGCGTCTGCGTCGCCTCCTGCGCTTGCAGGCTCATCGAGGCGAGTTCGAGCAGCTCCGGCAGGCGTTCGGGCTCGGGGACGCGCGTGAGTGCGGTGATCGCCGCGCGCCGTGGCGTCGGCTCGGCCAGCGGGGTCAGGGTGGGGGCCGGATTCGGGTCACGGTCGGGCATGGGCGCGCTCCTTGGCGGACGGCTCGCAGTGTGGGATCGATCCGGCCGAGGGTTTCACGGATCAAGGCTTCCGCGGCCGAAGATTCTGCGGTCGCCTGCGCGACCGTGCACGCTCGCGAGCAGCCGATTAGCATGTGCCGATGCAAGACACCGGCGCGCCGGCCGTGGCGCGGGAAATCCTGGCGTTCTGGTTCGGCCCGACGGACGTTGCCCGGGCCGAGTGGTTCCGCAAGGACGCGGCTTTCGACGACGAGATCCGCCGCCGCTTCGGCGCCTGCGTCGAGCAGGCGCTGGCCGGCGAGCTCGGCGACTGGGCGGCCACGCCGCAGGGCGCGCTGGCGCGCATCCTGCTGCTGGACCAGTTCACGCGCAATCTCTTCCGCGACACGCCGCGCGCCTTCCAGGGCGACGCGCTGGCGCTCGCCGCCGCGCGCGAGATGGTGGACGCCGGCCACGAGCGCGTGCTCACGCCGCGCCAGCGCGCCTTCGTCTACCTGCCCTTCGAGCATGCCGAGGACCGCGCCATGCAGGCCCAGGCCATGCGCCTCTTCGGAAAGCTTGCCGCCGAGCACCCGCAGATGCAGGAATCGCTCGCGTGGGCGGCCAAGCACGAGGTGATCATCGCGCGCTTCGGGCGCTTCCCGCACCGCAACCTGCAACTCGGACGGGTGAGCACCGAGCAAGAGCGCGCCTTCCTGCAGGGGCCCGACGCGAGCTTCTGAGCAAGCTTGTTCGTCGTCAAGGCCCCAGGGCCGGGCTGCACCCAGCCCTTGGCCGCAGCGCCCGGCATCCGCGATCATCGGGGCCCTTCAGTCGCGCCAAGATCACAAGGAGACCGAGCGATGCACGCCGCCGTTGACCTCAAGCAGCCCGCGCTCGGCGCCGAGCCGAGGGCTGCCGTCACGCTGCAATGGCGACTGCGCGGCGACGCGCTCGCGCTGTGGCGCGCGCTGCAGGCGCTGCACCAGCCGGGCGCGGTGATCGGCATCGGCGCCTCGCTGGCGGCGGCGGTGGGCGCGCAGGTGCCCGGACTGCGTGCCTTCGGGCGCCTGCAGCGCGGGCGCTACGCCATGCCGGCGACACCGCTGGACGTGTTCGCACTCGTGCCCGCGCACGACCCCGGCCAGGCCTTCGACAACGCCGATGCGCTGGTGCAGGCGCTGGATGCGCATGCCGAGCTGGTCGAGTCGCTGCCGCTCTTTCGCTACCGCCGTGGCCACGACCTCACGGGCTACCTCGACGGCATCGAGAATCCCAAGGACGACGAAGCCTGGGCCACGGCGCTGGCCGCCGACGGCAGCAGCTTCGTCTTCGTGCAGCGCTGGCTGCACCTGCGCGACCGCTTCGCCGCGCTGGCGCCGCAGGCGCGCGACGAGGTCTTCGGCCGCCGCGCCAGCGACGACGAGGAGATCGCCGAAGCGCCGGAGAGCGCCCACGTCAAGCGCACCGCGCAGGAGGACTTCGACCCGCCCGCGTTCCTGCTGCGCCGCTCCATGCCCTGGGGCGATGCACGTCGCCACGGCCTGCAGTTCATCTCCTTCACGGCCACGCTCGATCCGGTGCAGCGCCAGCTCGAACGCATGATGGGCCTGGACGACGGCCTGCAGGACGCGCTGCTGGCGCACAGCCAGGCCGAGACCGGCGCCTACTACTGGTGCCCGCCCTGGGACGGGCAGCGCCTGGTGCTGCCGGCGGTCTCGGCCTCGGTCGTGCCGCAGGCACTGCTGCCCGCGGCCGCGCCGTGCACGGTGCGCGTGTGCGCCGACGGCCCGCTCGAGCTCAGCGGCGCACTGATCATCGCCGGCATGCCCGCCACCGGCGCCCGCCTGTGCCGCTGCGGCCAGTCGGCAAGCAAGCCCTTCTGCGACGACAGCCATGAGCGCAGCGGCTTTCGCGCCCGCGGCGAGGTGCCGCCGATCGACGAGCCGCAGGTCGAGGCGGCGCCGGGACGAACGCGCGTGCAGCCGATCGCCGACGGCCCGCTGGCGCTGTGGGGGCCGGTGCGCATCGTCGGCGACAGCGGCAAGACCATCACCTGCTGCAACGGCCCGACGCTCTGCCGCTGCGGCCACTCGGCCAACAAGCCCTTCTGCGACGGGGCGCACGCCGCGGCCGGGTTCCGGGCCCCGGCCTGAGCGCGATGCCTGCCGCGTCCACGATGCCGCAGTTCGGGCTGTCGCTGGCGCAACTGGCGATCGAGACCGCCGGCATCCTCGCCTTCGCGCTCTCCGGCCTGATCGAGGCCGCGCGCAGGCGGCTGGACGCGGTCGGCGTCGTCGTCGTCGCCGGGCTCACCGCCTTCGGCGGCGGCACGCTGCGCGACGTGCTGCTCGACCGCCGGCCCTTCTTCTGGGTGCAGCATGCCAACTGGGTCTGGGCGATGCTGGCCCTGTGCATCGCCGCCATGCTCTTGCTGCGCGCCAAGGACCTGCCGATCACCGCGCGCGCCATGCAGTGGCCCGACGCCCTGGGCATGGGCCTGTTCGCGGCCACCGGAACGCAGCTGGCGCTGCAGATGCAGCTGCCGGCCATCGTCGCGGTGCTGATGGGCGTGGTCACGGCCGTGTGCGGCGGCGTGCTGCGCGACATCGTCTGCAACGAGATCCCGAGCGCCTTCAGCGACCACCGCCCCTACGCGCTCTGCGCCTTCATCGGCGGCTGGGCGCTGGTCGGCGCGACGATGCTCGGCTGGCCCGAGGAAGCCAGCCTGCTGCTGGCTGCGACGCTGGCCGCCGCGCTGCGCGTGGCGGTGCTGCTCAGCGGCTACAGCCTGCCGGCGTGGGCGATCGGCGCGTCGGACGATCGGCCATGAGACACCCAGGCCGCGCCCAGGCGCTCATGCCGGAGCACGCCGTGCGCAGGGGCCTCCAGTGAGTGCGCCGGGCAGCCCCCACCCCCTGCTGCTGGCCGACATCGGCGGCACCAACGCGCGCCTGGCCTGGGTCGCCCACGCGCAGGCCGGAATCGAACAGGTGCAGACCCTGCCGGTGGCGGCCCATCGCGGCCCGGCGCAGGCGGTGCAGACCTATCTGCAGGGTTTGCAGCGCGAGCTCGGGGCCCGCTTTCAGCCCCCGGCGAGCGCCGCCCTGGCCGTGGCCACGCCGGTCGCCGGCGACGCGGTCCGCTTCACCAACAGCGCCTGGTCGTTCTCGATCGAAGCGCTGCGGCGCGAGCTCGCCCTGGCGCAATTGGTCGTTGTCAACGACTTCGAGGCGCTGGCGCGGGCCCTGCCCGGCCTTGGACCCGCGCAATGGCGACGGCTTGGCGGCCCGCCGCCGCGGGCCGCGGCCGAGGTGAGCTGCGGCACCGTGCTCGCCGTCCTCGGTCCCGGCACGGGCCTCGGCGTGGCTGCCGTGCTGCGCACTCGCAACGGCTGGCAGGCGCTGCCGGCCGAAGGCGGCCACGCAACCCTGGCCGCTGCCGACGCACTGCAGGCCGAAGTGATCGCTCACGTGAGGCGCGAATACGCGCATGTTTCGGCCGAGCGGCTGCTCTCCGGCCCGGGGCTGGTGCTGCTGCACGCGGCGCTGGCGGCGGTGCGCGGCGTGCCGATCCGCCCCGCGATGACGCCGGCGCAGATCGTCGCCGCCGCACAGCAGCATGGCGACGAGCTGGCCGGGCACACGCTCGACCTCTTCGCCGCCCTCCTCGGCGGCTTCGCCGGCAACCTCGCGCTCACCCTCGGCGCGCGCGGCGGCGTTTTCGTCGGCGGCGGCGTCGTGCCGCGCTTTGCCGATCGCGTCGTCGGCGCCGGCTTTCGCGCGCACGACGCTGCTCGTCACCGACACGCTGGCGGCGCTGGCGGGCGCGCGGCTGGCGGCCGACGAAGGAAACTGAAGCATGACCCTCGACTACCCCTGGCTGCACGAGACCGTGCGCAAGCGCTTCGAATCGGACGCGGCGATGGAGGCCTTCCTGCCGCAGCCGCTGTCCGCGGCCGAGCTGGAGGCCCAGGGCGACGACCGCTACCTCTCGGCGATGACGCAGCGCGTCTTCCAGGCCGGCATGCAGCACAGCATGGTCGACGCCAAGTGGCCGGCCTTCGAGGAGGCCTTTGCCGGCTTCCAGCCCAAAGCCATGGCGGCCCTCACGCCGCACGACATCGAGCGCTTCATGCAGGACGCGCGCCTCATCCGCCACCGCGCCAAGCTCGAGACCATCCCGAAGAACGCCGCCTTCGTTCTCGACGTGGCGCGCGAGCACGGCAGCTTCGCCCGCTTCATCGCCCAGCGCGGCGCGCGTCTGGGCGGACGCTCCGCCGCGGGATTCCTGCGCCTGGTCGGCAAGGACACCTTCCTGCTCACCAGCCACGTCGTCGAGCGCCTGCAACTCGCCGGCGTCATCGAGGGCACGCCGAGCAGCCGGCGCAACCTGCAGGCGGTGCAGGACGCCTTCAATGCCTTGCAGCAGGCCTCGGGCCGGCCGCTGTCGCAACTCTCGGCGATGCTGGCGCTCAGCATCCATCCGATGTTCTGAGCGGCGGTTCGGGGGCAAGCGCCCGCTCCGTATCAGCGCGAGGATTGGCGCGAGCATTGGCACGACGCCATGTATGACGAAATTGCCGATGAATGCTAATATTCTGGCAAAATCTGCAAACGTACAAAGTGTTCGCTGCGATCTGCTTTCGCGAGTGAGGTGAGATGTCAGCCCAGGCCTTCTTCGACGCTGCGCACAGCGCGCAAACACGCTCCGCCCGCGAGCCTGACTTGCTCGTGCCGATGAGCGTGCCCGTGACCATGCCAAGCGGTCTCGACCCCGCCGCGCTGCCGTCGGTGGTTAAGGCGGTGGAGAAGGCGCTGGCCGTCCTGGTTCAGGCGCAGGACGGCAACGTCGTCGCTCGCGCCGATCGGCTGGCCGAGATCGCCACCGGCTTGCTCGAGCCCAGCAGCGACTTGCTCGAGGACCGCGTGCACCGCATGCAGACGCTGCACCAGCTCTTTTCGCAAGGCGACTGGCTCAGTTCGGAGCAGCTGCACGCCTTGCAGGCCACGCCGCCGAAGAACAAGTCGCAGCCGGCCAGCGACTGGAAGCGTCGCGGGCGCATCTTCGGCGTCAGCCATGGCGGGCGCGAGTATTTTCCAAGCTACCAGTTCGACGCGATGTACGAGCCCTTGCCCGTCATTCGCGAGGTCTTGCAGGCCTTCGGCCCGGTGGCTGATCCCTGGGTGCTGGCGGCCTGGTTCCATTACCCGAACGCCTGGATCCTGGATGCCCAGGGCACGCCCCTGGCACCCCGGCACGCGCTGGATCGGCGTGCGGACCTGCTGCACGCCGCGCGCGCACGGGCAAGCAGCTACGTGGCGTGAGCAGCGCCGACGCGTGCAAGGCGCCGGCGCCGCCCGAGCGGCCAGACTTCGAACTCGGTGAATTGACGCACCGCGACGTTGCCGAGTGGTTCCACGTCTACAGCACCTGGTCCCATCCCGACACGCAGGCCGACACCTTCGCCCAGGGTTGGGGGGACACGCGTTTTGCGCCGATCCGTACCGAAAGCGGCGCGCCGGTGCACACCTATTACGCCGCCAGCACCGCGCAGGCGGCCTACATGGAGTCGGTGCTGCACGACGTGTCGCTGTCCCCACCCGGCATGTTCGAGCTGGCCACGCTGGCTTGCTACCACCTGGTGCGGCTGCGCCTGCCGCCCAGGCTGCGCTTCGTCAGCCTGCACACGCCCTTCCTGCCCCGGCTCGGGCTCACGCGCGCGCAACTGGTCGACAGCCCGCCAGCCTGTTATGGCCATACGCGCCGCTGGGCGCAGGCTGCCTACCTGCAATGTCCCGAGGCCCAGGCGCTGGGCTATGGCTCCCGCCGCGACGACGCAGCGCGCTGCCTGATGCTCTTCGGGCAGCGCCTGCCTGACCCTCCGTTCGAGGTGCTGCAGGTGGAGCCCCTGGCGATCGGCGCCCGCCGGGCCGAGCTGCTGGCGCTCGTGCGGTCGCTGCGGCTGCACGAGGTCTGACGGCTCGTCAGCACAAGCACCAGACGCAGTACCAGCGCATGATCCGGCGGCTGCTCGACGCCTACGTCGAGCAACAGGTGCGGCGGGCGCCCTGTGGCTACCCGCCGCGCGACGAGCTCTCGTCGACGAACTCGTGCACGCCCTGGCGCCCTTCGGCGCGCGCCTTGGCCTCCTGCTGGCGCAGTTCGACGCGGCGGATCTTGCCGGAGATGGTCTTGGGCAGTTCGGCGAATTCCAGGCGGCGCACGCGCTGGTAGGGCGCAAGCCGGCCGCGCAGGAAGGCGAAGATGCTCTGCGCGGTGGCTTCGGTCGGCGCGTGGCCGGGGCGCAGCGTGACGAAGGCCTTGGGCACGGCCAGGCGCACGGGGTCGGGGCTGGGGACGATCGCCGCCTCGGCCACGGCCGGGTGCTCGATGAGCACGCTCTCCAGCTCGAAGGGGCTGATGCGGTAGTCGCTGGCCTTGAAGACGTCGTCGGCGCGACCGACGTAGGTGATGTAGCCGTTCTCGTCGCGGCGCGCGACGTCGCCGGTGCGGTACCAGCCCTGGCGCATGACGTCGGCGGTCTTGCCGGCGTCGCCCCAGTAGCCGGGCATGAGTCCGGTCGGGCGCGGGTCGAGGGCGATGGCGATCTCGCCTTCGTCGACCTCGCGGTTGTCCGCGTCGAGCAGCGCGATGCGGTAGCCCGGCAGCGGCTTGCCCATCGAGCCGGCGACGACCGGCTGCCCGGGGCCGTTGCCGATCTGCGCCGTGGTCTCGGTCTGGCCGTAGCCGTCGCGGATCGTCAGCCCCCAGGCGCGGCGCACCTGCTCGATGACCTCCGGGTTCAGCGGCTCGCCGGCGCCGATCAGCTCGCGCAGGCGCAGGCGCCCGCGCACGGCCGCCAGATCCTGCTGGATCAGCATGCGCCAGACGGTGGGCGGCGCGCACAGCGAGCTCACCGGGTGCGTGGCAAGCACCTGCAGCAGCGCCGCGGCGTCGAAGCGGGCCTGGTTGAAGATGAAGACGCAGGCCGCGGCGTTCCACGGCGCGAAGACGCAGCTCCAGGCGTGCTTGGCCCAGCCGGGCGACGAGATGTTGAGGTGCACGTCGCCGGGCTCGAGGCCGATCCAGTACATCGTCGACAGATGCCCAACCGGGTAGCTCTCGTGCGTGTGCATCACGAGCTTGGGCCGCGCCGTCGTGCCCGAGGTGAAGTAGAGCAGCAGCGGGTCGCTCGCCTGCGTCGGCCCGTCGGGCGTGAAGTCCTCGGACCCGGCCAGCGCCGCGTCGAAGGCCTGCCAGCCGGCCGGCGCCTTGCCTTCGGCGACGCCGGTGGCAATGCGCGTGTAGTCGCCCGGCAGCCCGGCGAAGCGCTCGCACAGGCTCGCGTCGACGACGACGTGGCGCACGCCGCCGCGCTCGAAGCGGTCCTGCAGGTCGCTCTTGCTCAGCAGCGTGGTCGCCGGCACGACGACGGCGCCAAGCTTCATGCACGCGAGCAGCGTGAACCACAGCGCCGGCTCGTTGCCCATCATCAGCAACACGGCGTCGCCGCGCGTCACCCCCAGGGCGCGGAAGTGGTTGGCCACGGCGTTCGACTGGCGACGCAACTGCTCGAAGCTGTAGACCTGCTCGCCGCCATCGTCGCCGACGATCCACAGGCCCGGCGCCTCGTTGCCTTGCGCCATCGCGTCGAAATGGTCCAGCGCCCAGTTGAATTCACCGAGCTGCGGCCAGCGAAAACCGGCCACCGCCTGGGCCTGGTCGTCGCGGAGCCGGATGAGGAAGTCGCGGGCGGCGAGAAAGGCGGTGGCGGCAGCGTTCAAGAGAACCTCGCGACGGCGTGGGGGATCAGGCCTGCCTGGGCGTCCAGCCGAGCACGGCGCGCACCTCGAGGAACTCGCCGAAGGCCAGTTCGCCCCACTCGCGGCCGTTGCCGCTTTGCTTGAATCCGCCGAAGGGCGCCATCAGGTCGGGCGGCGCGCCGTTGAGCGTGACCTGGCCCGCGCGCAGCTGCGCGGCGACGCGGCGCACCTCGTCCAGGTCGGCGCCCGAGACGTAGGCCGAGAGCCCGTAGGGCGTGTCGTTGGCGATGGCGATGGCCTCGTCCACCGTGTCGTAGCCGAGCACGACGAGCACCGGGCCGAAGATCTCCTCGCGCGCGATCGTCATGTCGTTCTTCACGCGGCCGAAGATCGTCGGCTTCACGTACCAGCCCTTGTCCAGGCCCTCGGGGCGCCCCGGGCCACCGGCCACCAGCGTCGCGCCTTCGGCGATGCCGCGGTTGATCAGCGTCTGGATCTTGTCCCACTGCGCGCCCGAGACCACGGGGCCGATGGTGGCGCCGCTGTCGGGGGCGCCGACGCTCGTCGCCTCGGCCGCGGCCTTGGCGATGGCCAGCGCCTCGTCCATGCGGCTGGCGGGCACGAGCAGCCGCGTCGGCGCGTTGCAGCTCTGGCCGCTGTTGGTCATCACCGCGCGCACGCCGCCGCTGATGGCGCGCTGCAGGTCGGCGTCGGGCAGGACGATGTTGGGGCTCTTGCCGCCCAGTTCCTGGTGCACGCGCTTGACGGTCGGGGCCGCGGCACGCGCGACCTCGATGCCCGCGCGCGTGCTGCCGGTGAAGGACACCATGTCGACTTCCGGGTGCGCCGAGATCGCCGCGCCCACGCCCGCGCCGTCGCCGTTGACGAGGTTGAAGACGCCCGCCGGCACGCCCGCGGCGTGCAGGATCTCGGTGAAGATCAGCGCCGAGAAGGGCGAGATCTCGCTGGGCTTGAGGATCATCGTGCAGCCGGTGGCCAGCGCCGGCGCCACCTTGCAGGCGATCTGGTTCATCGGCCAGTTCCACGGCGTGATGAGGCCGCAGACGCCGATCGGCGTCTTCTGCAGCATGGTCGTGCCGCGCAGCTCCTCGAAGGCGTAGGAGCGCAGCACCGTGAGCGCCGCCTGCAGGTGGCCGATGCCGATGGGCGCCTGGGCCTTCTGCGCAAGCACGGCCGGCGCGCCCATCTCCTCGGTGATCGCCGCGGCCAGGTCGGCGTGGCGGCGCTTGTACTCGGCGATGATCGCCTCCAGCAGGGCCACGCGCTCGGCCACCGTGGTGCGCGAGAAGGACGCGAAGGCGCGGCGCGCGGCCTGGGCGGCGCGGTCGACGTCGCTGGCATCGCCCATGGCGATGCGGCCGGCCACGGTCTCGGTGGCGGGGTTGACCACCTCCAGCGTGCGCCGCGCTGCCGGGGCGACCCACTGGCCGTCGATGTAGAAGTTCAGGTGCTCGCGCATGGCGGTGCTCCACCGGGTTCGTCTAGGAAGCCGGTCATTCTAGGGAGCCGCCTCCAGCGCAGGGTTCCTCCGCTCGCAAACCCCGCCGCGCGACGATACTGTGCGGACCTGCCGCAATTCGAGCCCAGAGCCCGCAACGACTGCACCCAAGGAGCAGAGGACCGACCATGACCGACAAGGCCCCGAACCGCAAGCTGATTCTCGACCGTGTCTACGAACATGAAGGCCAGCGTGCCGACCAGGTCTACCTCACCCAGCCCACCGGCGGCGGGCAGGTTGCCGACTACACCTGGGCGCAGGTGATGGACCAGTCGCGGCGCCTGGCCGCGCACCTGCAGGCGCGCGGCTTCCCGCGCGGTGCGCGGGTGGCCATCCTCTCCAAGAACTGCGCGCACTTCTTCATGGCCGAACTGGCGATCTGGATGGCCGGCTACACCACGGTGGCGATCTTCCCGACCGAGACCGCCGAGACCATCCGCTACGTGCTCGAGCACAGCGAGGCCAGTCTGCTCTTCGTCGGCAAGCTCGACACCTGGGAGCACCAGAAGCCCGGCGTGCCCGAGGCCATGCCGCGCATCGCCTTGCCGCTGGCGCCCGAGACTGCGCTCAAGGACTACGAAACCTGGGATGCGATCGCCGCGCGCACGCAGCCGGTGTCGGGCAAGCCCGCGCGCGCAGCCGACGAACTGGCGATGCTGATCTACACCTCGGGCAGCACCGGCACGCCCAAGGGCGTGATGCAGAGCTTTGCCGCCGTCTCGGCGGCCGGTGATGGCTTTGCCGCCTTCATCCGCAAGCAGATCGGAGCGGGCACCGAGGGGCGCGTGCTGTCCTACCTGCCGCTGGCGCACAGCTTCGAGCGCAGCTGCGTCGAGATGTCGTCGCTGTGGTCGGGCGACCTGCGCGTCTTCTTCGCCGAAGCGCTGGACACCTTCGTGCAGGACCTGCAGCGCGCGCAGCCGACGGTCTTCATGAGCGTGCCGCGGCTGTACGCCAAGTTCCAGCAGGGCGTGCTGGCCAAGATGCCGGCGCACAAGCTCGACCGGCTGCTTTCGCTGCCCCTCATCGGCAAGCTGGTGGGCAAGAAGGTACGCAAGGGACTGGGGCTGGACCAGGTGCTCTACGCCGCCAGCGGCTCGGCCCCGCTCACGCCCGAGATCATCCGCTGGTACCGGCGCATCGGCCTGAAGCTCTACGAGGGCTACGGCATGACCGAGGACAACTCGTACTCGCATGCCTCCTGGGGCGAGTTCGCGGAGCCGGGCTTCGTCGGCCCGCCGATGGTGGGCGTGCAGGTCAGGCTCTCGGACGAGGGCGAGGTGCTCATCAAGTCGCCCGCGGCCTGCAGCGGCTACTACAAGCAGCCCGAGCTGACGCAGGAGTCCTTCACCGAGGACGGCTTCTTCCGCACCGGCGACCTCGGCGAGCGGCAGGCGAGCGGCATGCTGAAGATCACCGGCCGCGCCAAGGAGCTGTTCAAGACCGCCAAGGGCAAGTACGTGGCGCCGGCGCCGATCGAGAACCTGATCAACGCGCACCCGATGATCGAGATGTCCATGGTCTCGGGTGTCGGCCAGCCCTCGGCCTACGCCATCGTCGTGCTGGCCGAGAACCTGCGCCCGCGCCAGGCCGACCCCGCACTGCGCGCGCAGGTCGAGGCCGAGCTCTCGACGCTGCTGAAGTCGGTGAACACCGAAGTCGCCGACTACGAGCACCTGCGCATGATCGTCGTCGCCGGTGACGCCTGGTCGATCGAGAACGGCATGCTCACGCCGACGATGAAGATCCGCCGCGCACGCATCGAGAAGGCCGTGGGCGACGAGGTCGAGCGCTGGTTCGGCGCGCGCGGCGCGGTGATCTGGGCTTGAAGCGGCACAGGCGGCCGCAAGGCCGCCTGGATCGATCTTCGCCGACTCGAAGAAAAAAGGGCGGAACTCAGTTCCGCCCTTTTGGTCCTCCGGACTCCCGGGCCGCTCAGCTCTTGCGGCGGCGGCGCGAGGCACCGACGGCACCGAGCAGGCCGAGGCCGAGCAGGCCGATCATGCCGGGCTCGGGGGTTTCGTAGATCTTGTCGCCCGAGATGAGCAAGTGGAAGACCTCGAACTCCTGCGAGCTTTCTTCGGTCCAGAAGCCGAAGCAGGGCGCAGTCGCGCCTGTCGTCGTGCAAGCGGCCGCCGGGAGGGAGTAAAAACCGGTTGCTGCCGGAACGAGGTTCACGGTGTACCAGATGTCGTTGTACTTGAACTGCTGGTCCAGGCTGTCCGGTGTCAGGACGAAGATGTCGGGGCAGGGGCCGAATCCGGGGGCGGGCTCGATGACGCAGGTTCCTGTGCTATTCGTGGTTTCCTTGAAGTTGACGGTGAACAACAGGCTCAAAGGCGGATCGATGGTTGTGCCGGCGGGATCCTTGGGCGTCAACGTCAACACAGTCGTCAAGCTTGCCGAGGTGAGGGTGGCAAAGGATCCGGCGATCGGATTGTTGTAGTGCGTCACCTTGCCGACCGTCTCAGGCGTTATCACGTTCGTCGCGACGGTGCCTTCATTCGGGGTTTCTGCGCTTCCGGCGCCGTCGAGAACCAGCGCGCTACGGCTGTTCTCGGCACTGGCTCCAGTGATCGTGTGATGGGCGCCGGCCGCGCTCGACCCCCAGGACAGTTCGGTGGCGTTGGTGGTCTGGCTTCCGCCGCCACTGGAAAACGTCGAACCGGTCCACGTCGTGTAGATGGCGTAGTCCCAGGTGACTTGGAAGGGGTCGGCATGGGCTCCGAGCGCGAACCCGGCGAGTGCGGCTGCGGCTACGGCCTTGATCGAGTGCTTCATGTTTTGCTCCACCTCCGGATTGGGCCTTCGCGAGGCCTTGCACTTCGTCAAAAGCAAGCGACATGCCAGACCCAAATTATCTCGTCGTATCAAGGCGCCGCCGGGCATCGTGCGCTATGCGGCGGCGCCAGTGACAGATTTTTCGACACTCGACGACTTGCGAAACGTCAAAGCTGGGCCTGCAGTGCCGCGACTTCGTGCTGCCGGGGGTAGCGCTCGCCCAGGCGGGCGAGGGTGTCGAGCTCGCCGCGCGCTTTGGCCTTGTCGCCGGCCTTGATGAGCAGGCGTGCCAGGTGCAGCCGGTAGTCCGGGTTGCCGGGCTGGCGCTCGACGAGGCGCGCCTGCACCTCGGCGGCGCGGCCGATCTGGCCTTCGGACTCGAGCGCCAGCGCCAGCGTGTCCTGGACCGCGGCGCTGTAGGGTGCGGCGGCGCGGGCGCGCTCGGCCATCGTCAGCGCGCCGGGCTTGCCCTGGCGGGCCAGCAGCCAGGCGAGGTTGTTCAGCGGCCCGGCATGGTCGGGCGTGCGCTGCACCAGCGCGCGGTATGCGGCCTCGGCACCCGCGAGATCGCCGCGCGCCAGGCGCAAGTCGGCGAGGTAGGCGGCGAAGTCGAGCTGCTGCGGATGCGCCGCCGCCCAGGCGTTGGCGTGGCGCTCGGCCTCGTCGCTGCGGCCCGCGGCCATCAACGCGCCGTGCAGCCGCAGCGCCACGCGGCCCGAGGGTTCGAGCTGCAAGGCGCGCCGGTAGGCCGCCAGCGCCTCGTCCCAGCGCTGGCGGCTGGACTGCACGTCGCCCTCGAACAGCAGGCCTGCGGCGCTGCGCGGCCGGCGCTTCTGGACGTCGCGGGCAAAGGCCAGCGCCTCTTCGGCGCGGCCGCGCTGCAGCAAGGTGGCCAGCAGCGACTCTTGCGCCAGCGCCATCTCCGGCGCCAGCGCCAGCGCCTGACGCAGATGGCGTTCGGCGCCCGCGAGGTCGCGCTGGCCGATGCGCGCGCTCGCCAGATCGAGTTGCAGCTGAGCCGATTTCGGCAGGCGCTGCGCGAGCTCGTTGAAGATCGTCACTGCCTGCTCGTGCTCGCCAGCCGCCAGCGCCGCGCGGCCCTGGGCGTGCAGCAGCTCGGCGTTGCCGGGAACTGCCGCCACCGCCTCGGCGGCGGCGGTCTTGGCGCTGGCGGCCTGGCCGTCCTGCAGCAGCGTGTTCACCAGGCGCAGCCGCAGCGCCACGTTGCCGGTGCTCGCCGCGACGCCCTGGCGTAGCTGGGCGATCACTTCCGCGGGCGGGATGCCGCTGCGGTCCATCACCTCGACGAGCGAGAGCCGCACCGCGGCATCGCCCGGTCGCTGGGCCAGCAGCGCCTGCAGGCGGGCGCGCGCCTGCTCGGGCTTGCCCTCGGCGATGTCCAGCCCGGCCAGGCCTTGCACCGCGGGCAGCAGCCCCGGCTGCGCCTGCAGGGCCGCCTCGTAGCTGGCGCGCGCCCCGGCGAAGTCGCCGCGCGCGGAGAGCACGCGTCCGCGCAGCAGGGGCGCGGCCGGGCCGTCGGCCTGCTTGCTTTGCAAGGCATCGATCGCCGCCAGCGCGCGTGGCCAGTCGCGCTTGCGCATGTGGTGCGCGACCAGCGCGGTGTCGGCCAGGGTCGACGGGCTGCGGCGCGCGATCGCCTGCAGCTCGGCGAGCGCGGCGGTTTCCTCGCCTTGCGCGAGCCGGGCCAACGCGACGCGCACGCGCATCGCGTCATCGGCGCTGCCGGGGCGGTCGGGGCGGCCGGGGCGGTCGGGACGGTCGGGGCCGCGGGCGATGCCGGCCCCGGCGTCGTCCTTCTCCCGCGCCGTGGCGCTTTCGAAGAGCCTTTGCGCCTGTGCGGCTTCGCCCAGCATCAGCTGCGCTTCCCCGGCCATCGTCAGCGCCGCGACCGGCGGCGCCACGCCTTGCAGCAGCGGCGCGAGCGTCTCCAGCACCTGGTCCGCCTGCCCGCGCCGCAGGTAGAGGCGGGCGAGCGTCTGCCGTGCCAGGAGCGCCTGCGCGTTGCGTTCGAGCGCGGTCTTCAGCAGCGTCTCGGCCTTGTCCAGCGCGCCGAGGTGGAATTCGGTCGCGCCCGCGAGTTCGAGCAGGACGGGGTTGGACGGTGACGCGGCCAGCAGCGGCTGCAGCTTGTCGCGCGCCGCGCCGTAGTCCTTGCGTTCGAAGTCGATCATCGCGCGCAGCAGCCTGGGCGTGCTGCTGCGCGGCGCGCTGCGCTCGAGCGCAGTGACCTGCGTCTGGGCGCCCGCGGTGTCGCCGCGCGCCAGCAGCATCAGCACGAGCGCGCGCTGTGCGTCGACGTGCCCCGGCTCGGCCTGTAGCGCATGGCGAAACGCCGCCATGGCCTCGTCGCCGCGGCCCGGGCGCGAGGCCAGGATCTCGCCTTCCAGCAGCCGCATGTCGGCGGCCTCCGTGCCGGCGGCCGTCGTTGCGGCCTGCTGCAGCCGCGCGAGTGCGGCGTCGGCACGACCGGCGACCAGATCCAGGCGCGCGCGCAGCAGCGTCGCGCGCGGCCGCTCCGGGCCGGCGCTGGCAGCTTCCGCGAGAAAGCGCTCGGCCAGCGCCGGCTCGCCGCGGGCCGCCGCGGCGATCGCCAGCGTCACCCGGAGGTCGGCATCGGCCCCAGGGTCGCCGAGCCGGCGCTCGCGGTAGCGCTCCAGCACTTGCGCGGCCTTGCCCGAGGCCAGCAGGGCGCGCGCGCGCGCGGGCACGACGCGCGGAGCCTCCACGCCCAGTTCCTCGGCCTTGCCGAACTCGATCTCCGCGGTGGCGGCATCGCCCTGGGCGCGCAGCGCCTGGGCCAGCGCAAGCCGTGCCGCGCCGGAGTCGGGCTGACGTTCGAGCAAATCCTTCAGCGTGACGATGGCCGTGCCCGTGTCCTTGCGCTCCAGCGCCGCCTGCGCCTCGGCCAGGGCCTCGGACTCGATCTCGGCGTCGGTACGGCCGGTGCAGGCCGAAAGTGCGGCCAGCGCCGCCAGCATTGCCGCGACAATCGGGTGACGCCCGCCCCATTCGTTCATCCGTCGTCCCATGCCAGGCCTCCGCCAGACGCCACCGCCGACGCCAGCCCCGAGCCTGCCATGAACGCGGCCGACCGCGCCATCCCGCACGGCGGTGATCGCGTCGCCGATGCGCTGCTGGCGCACGGCGTACGCCAGGTCTTCACGCTCTGCGGCGGGCACATCTCGCCCATCCTCGCCGCCTGCAAGGCGCGCGGCATGCGCATCGTCGACGTGCGCGACGAGGCGACGGCCGTGTTCGCGGCGGATGCCGCGGCGCGGCTCACCGGCATCCCGGGCGTGGCCGCCGTCACCGCCGGGCCGGGGATCACCAACACCATCACGGCGCTGAAGAACGCGCAGCTCGCGCAAAGCCCGCTGCTGCTGATCGGCGGCGCGGCGCCGACCGCGCTGCAGGGACGCGGCGCGCTGCAGGACATCGACCAGCGCCCGCTGGTGGCGCCGCACGTCAAGCGCTTCATCAAGGTGACGCGGGTGCGCGCGCTCGGCCCCGCGGTCAGCGAGGCGATGGCGCTGACCCAGGACGGCGTGCCGGGTCCGGTGTTCGTGGAGGCACCGGTGGACCTGCTGTACGACGAGGCCAGCATCCGCCAGTGGTACGCGGACGCCGCCGGCAAGGGCGCGAGCCTGCCCGAGCGCGCCCTGCGCTGGTACCTCGGGCGCCACGTGCGCAGGATGTTCGCCGGCAGCGAAGACCCCGCGCCGGCGGTTGCGCGCGCGGTGCCGCCGGCGCGCGCGGCTGCCGCCGCGCGGGCCAAGGCCGTCGCGGCGCTGGCCGCAGCCGAGCGCCCGCTGCTGGTCGTCGGCAGCCAGGCCGTGGTGCTGCCCGGCGAGGCCGAGCGCCTGGCGCAGGCCGTGGCGCGCCTGGGCATCCCGGTCTACCTCTCCGGCATGGCGCGCGGGCTGCTCGGGCGCGAGCACCCGCTGCAGCTGCGCCACGCCCGGCGCAAGGCGCTGCGCGAGGCCGACTGCGTGCTGCTGGCCGGCGTGCCCTGCGACTTCCGCCTCGACTACGGCCGCCACGTGCGCCGCAGCGCCACGCTGATCGCCGCCAACCGCAGCGCCCGCGATGCGCGGCTCAACCGCCGGCCCGATGTCGCTGCCCTCGGCGACGCCGGGCTCTTCCTGCAGGACCTAGCGCAGGCGCTGGCGGCCCGGGAGCGCCCGGCCTGGATGCAGGCGCTGCGCAGCCGCGACGCCGAACGCGAAGCCGAGATCGACGTCCAGGCCGCGGCGGTGGGCGAGCACGTCAACCCGTTGGCGCTCTTGCGCGCGCTCGAGCGCCTGGCCGCGCCGGACGCCGTCTTCGTCGCCGACGGCGGCGACTTCGTCGGCAGCGCGAGCTACGTGCTGCACGCGCGCGCGCCGCTGTCCTGGCTGGACCCGGGCGCCTTCGGCACCCTCGGCGTGGGCGCGGGCTTCGCCATCGGCGCGGCGACGGTGCAGCCCGGGCGCGAGACCTGGATCGTCTGGGGCGATGGTGCCAGCGGCTACGGCCTGGTCGAGTTCGACAGCCTGGTGCGCCATGGCCTGCCGGTGATCGCCGTCGTCGGCAACGACGCGAGCTGGATGCAGATCGCGCGCGAGCAGGTGAAGATGCTCGGCGACGACGTCGCCACGGTGCTCGCGCGCAGCGACTACCACGCGGTGGCGCAGGGCCTGGGCGCCGAGGGTCTCGTCGCCAGACGCGCCGACGAGGTGGAGCCGGCGCTGCGCCGCGCGCAGCAGCTCGCCGCGGCGGGGCGGCCGGTGCTGGTCAACGTCTGGCTGGACGCGACGGCCTTTCGCGAGGGCTCGCTGTCGATGTGAGTGCGATCTCGCCGCGGCCGGTCACGCCGTGCCGTTCTCGCCCTGCAAGCCGGACGTCAGCTCGCGCAGCGCCGTCTCGTCCAGCGTCTCGCGCGCCAGCAGCTCGCGCGCGCTGCGCTCGAGCACCGCGCGGTGGCGCTGCAGCAGCGCCGTCGTGCGCTCGAAGCAGTCCATGACGATGCCGCGCACGGTGGCGTCGATGTGCGCCTGCGTCTGCGGGCTGCGCGGGCAGCCGCCGCTCTCCAGGCCCGGCACGTCGAGCATCGCGTGGCGCTGCGGCTCCCAGGAGACGTAGCCGATGGCTTCGTCCATGCCGTAGCGCGTGACCATGTCGCGCGCGATGTCGGTGACCTTGGCGAGGTCGTCCGCGGCACCGGTGGAGAGGTGGCCGAAGACCAGCTTCTCGGCCGCGCGCCCGCCCAGCAGCACCATGATCTTGTGCTCGAGCTCCTCGCGCGTCATCAGGAAGCGGTCTTCGGTCGGGCGCTGGATGGTGTAGCCCAGGGCGCCGATGCCGCGCGGGATGATCGACACCTTGTGCACCGCGTCCGTGCCCGGCAGGCTCAAGGCCACCAGCGCGTGCCCCATCTCGTGGAAGGCGACGACCTCGCGTTCCCGCGGGTTGAGCACGCGGTTCTTGCGCTCGAGCCCGGCGACGATGCGTTCGATCGCGAGCGTGAAGTCGACAAGCGTCACCTCCTGCGCGCTGCGGCGCGTGGCGGCCAGCGCCGCCTCGTTGCAGAGGTTGGCGAGGTCGGCGCCGGAGAAACCGGTGGTGAGCTGCGCCACCTGCTCGAGCTCGGTGCCGGCCGCCAGGCGGATCTTCTTCACGTGCACCTGCAGGATCTGCACGCGGCCGGCGCGATCGGGCCGGTCGACCAGCACCTGGCGGTCGAAGCGTCCGGCGCGCAGCAGTGCCGGGTCCAGGACCTCGGGCCGGTTCGTCGCCGCCAGCAGCACCAGGCCGCTGGAGCTGTCGAAGCCGTCGAGTTCGACCAGCAGCTGCTGCAGCGTCTGTTCGCGCTCGTCGTGTCCGGCCATGGGGCCGGCGGCGCCGCGCGCGCGGCCCAGGGCGTCGATCTCGTCGATGAAGATGATCGCCGGCGCCTTGGCGCGTGCCTGCTCGAAGAGGTCGCGCACGCGCGCTGCGCCGACGCCGACGAACATCTCGACGAACTCGCTGCCGCTGATGCTGAAGAAGGGCACGCCGGCCTCGCCGGCCACCGCCTTGGCCAGCAGCGTCTTGCCGGTGCCCGGCGGACCCACGAGCAGCACGCCGCGCGGCATGCGCGCGCCCAGGCGGCCGTAGGCCTGCGGATCCTTCAGGAAGGAGACCATCTCCTGCAGCTCGGCCTTGGCCTCGTCGACGCCGGCCACGTCGGCGAAGTCGACGCCGGTGTTCTTCTCCACGTAGACCTTGGCGCGGCTCTTGCCGATGCTCATGAAGCTGCCGAGGCCGCCGCCGCCCTGCTTCTCGAGCGCGCGGCGGATGACGAAGAACCACAGCGCGAAGAAGATCGCCGCCGGCGCGATCCACGACAGCAGGTCGCGCAGCAGCGTGCTCTCGATGACGCGCGTGTAGGGCACGTCGTACTTCGAGAGCCGCTCGGCCAGCGCGGGCTCGACGCGGTTGGCCACGATCACCGTCTTGCCGCCGGCGTCGGGGCTCTTCAGCTTGCCGGTGAGGGTGGTCTCGCCGACGACGATCTCGGCGACCCGACCTTCGGAGACTGCCTTCTCGAACTGGCTGTAGGGCACGGCCTCGACGGTGCGCGCCGCCTGCCAGGTCGACTGGATCCAGATGAGCGCGAAGATCGCCAGCAGCCAGTAGCCGACGTTCCAGGAGGTGGTGCGCGGGTCGGGCTTCATCGCGGCTCGTCCCACCCCAGGCCCGCGAGCGCGTCCAGGCGGCGGCGCAGGCGCTCGATCTCGGCCTCCATGTCGGCGACGAGTGCCGCGAGTTCGGGGACGGCATCGAAGTCGCGCTCGAGGAGCGCCATGCGGCGCACGCGGCGCAGCAGCGCGGCGTCGAAGCGGCCCTCGTCGCGTGCGCCCAGGGGCGGCGCCGGCAGCAGCCCTTCGGCGGTGCGCATGCGCACCCAGCCGGCATCGACGCCGGCAGCGCGGCACAGCGCGTCCATGTCCAGCCAGAGGTCGTCGAGCATGGCCTCGACGTGCAGCGGGGAGCGGGGGCGGCGCATCATCGGGCTTCCTCCGTGCCGGTGCGCTCGCGCTCGGCGGCGGCCACGCGGCGGGCGTCGAAGTCGGTCAGCTCGGCGGCCATGCGCTCGTAGAGCGCGCGGGCGCGCGGATCCCAGGCGCTGGGCAGCACCACGCGCACGATGAGCTCGAGGTCGCCGCGCGGCGTGCCGGGCCAGCCCTTGCCGGGCACGCGCAGGATGCGCCCGCCCTGCGCGTCGGCGGGGACGCGGACCTTCATCGTGCTACCGTCGGGCAGCGGCAGCGCCAGCACGGCGCCCAGCGCCGCCTCCCATGGCGCCACCGGCAGCTCGGCCACCAGCGTGCGGCCGTCGAAGCGCCAGCGCGGGTGCGGGCGCAACTGCACTTCGAGGAAGAGATCACCCGCGGGCGCCCCGCCCAGGCCCGGGCCGCCCTGGCCGGCGAGGCGGATCATCTGCCCGGGCTTGACGCCCGCGGGGATGCGCACCTCCAGCGTGCGCTCGACCAGGCGTGCACGGCCGTCGGGCTGCAGCTGCGGCACGCGCAGGTCGATCTGGCGCGTGGCGCCGCGCCAGGCGTCCTCCAGCTCGAGCAGCACGCGGGCGTGATGGTCCTCGCCGCGCAGCGTGCCGTGCTCGCGCGCTGCGCCGTGGCCACGCCCGCGCGGGCGCGCGCCGCGTGCGCCCTGGCCGAAGAGTTCGGAGAAGAAGTCGCTGAAGTCCTGGCCGCCGGCGTCGAAGCCGCGACCACTGAACTCGAAGCCCGCGTCCCAGCCCGGCGGCGGCGTGAAGGCTTCGCCCTGGCGGCGGCCCTGGCCGACGGCGTCGTAGGCGGCGCGCTTCTCGGGGTCGGAGAGCACGGTGTGCGCCTCGTTGACCTCGCTCATGCGCGCGGCGGCGTCGGGCTCCTTGCTGACGTCGGGGTGGTACTTGCGCGCCAGGCCGCGGTAGGCCTTCTTGATCTGATCGGCGCTGGCGTCGCGCGCAACCCCGAGCACCTGGTAGTAGTCCTTGAACTCCACGATCACCCTTCCCCCAGACCCCCGTAGATGCCGGCGCGCGGCCGGGCTTTCAAGGGCGGGGCCGGCCGCCCCGTGGCGCCCGCGGGCCCGCCCTTGGCCCGGCTGCCGAGTGTCGCATCCGGGTCGCGCATCGTCGAGCGCTGCGACCACCGGCCACGAGGTGCTGCGGGTCGCCACCCTTGCCCGCGCGCGGGCCGGGGCCGAACCGCGAGAATGCCGCGATGAGCAAGCTGACCGATGCCACCCACGACCCGAGGCTGCGCAGCTGGGTCGAGAGCGCCAACGACGGCGCCACCGACTTCCCCATCCAGAACCTGCCCTACGGCCGCTTTCGCCGTGCCGGCAGCGACGAGCCCTGGCGCATCGGCGTGGCCATCGGCGACCAGGTGCTGGACCTGAGGCGGGCGCGCGAGCAGTCGCCCTGGGGCGGCGACGTGCTGCCGCTGCTCGAACCCCTGGCCGCCGGCGACCTGAATGCCTTCATGGCGCTGGGCGCGCCGGCCTGGGGCCGCGTGCGCGCGGCGCTCTCGGCGGCGCTCGCCGAGGACAGCATGCAGGCGCCCTTTCTCGAGCTGTGCCTGCTGCCGCAACCGGCCTGCGAGATGGCGCTGCCGTGCCGCATCGGCGACTACACCGACTTCTACAGCGGCATCCACCACGCCACCACGATCGGCAAGCTGTTCCGGCCGGACAACCCGCTGCTGCCCAACTACAAGTGGCTGCCGATCGGCTACCACGGCCGCGCCTCCAGCATCGGGCTCTCCGGCGCGGTCAGACGCCCGCAGGGGCAGACGATGGCGCCGGGCGCGCCGGCCCCGGTCTTCGGGCCCTGCGCCAAGCTGGACTACGAGCTCGAAGTCGGCGCCTTCGTCGGCCGCGCCAACGCGCTCGGCGAGCCGGTCTCGATGGACGCGGCCGAGGAGGCGCTCTTCGGCCTCGTGCTGCTCAACGACTGGTCGGCGCGCGACCTCCAGGCCTGGGAGTACCAGCCGCTCGGGCCCTTTCTGGCCAAGAACTTCGCGACCTCGATCTCGCCGTGGATCGTCACCATGGCGGCGCTGGCGCCCTTCCGCCGCCCGTTCACGCGCCCCGAGGGCGACCCGCAGCCGCTTCCCTACCTCGACGGCGACTTCAACCGCCGCGCCGGCGCCATCGACATGGTGCTCGAGGCCTGGCTGCAGACCGCGGCCATGCGCGCTGCCGGGCAGCCGGCGCTGCGGCTGTCGCGATCGAACCTCACCGACGCCTACTGGACCTGGGCGCAGATGCTCGCGCACCACGCCAGCAACGGCTGCAACCTGCAGGCCGGCGACCTGCTGGGCAGCGGCACGCTGTCGGGCGCGGACGAGGGCGGGCGCGGCTCGCTGATGGAGTTGTCGGCCAACGGCCGCCAACCGCTCGCGCTGGCCCGCGGCGAGCAGCGCAGCTTCCTGCAGGACGGCGACACGCTGACGCTGCGCGCCTATTGCCAGCAGCCCGGTGCGGTGCGCATCGGCCTGGGCGACGTGAGCGGAACCATCGTCGGCTGAGCGCCGCGGGCCGCTTCTTCAGCGGCTGCGCAGCGGCGCGCTCGCCGGGGCGGGCAGGGCGCCGCGGCCGAGGATGGTGAAGCTGCTGTCGGTGCCGGCGTCGCAGATGTCGGGGCGCAGCAGGCCGAAGTCGACCGGCTGCGCCAGCAGCGCGGCCAGGCTGCCCGAGAGGTTGAGCTCGGGCCGCGTCACCTCCAGCCGTCCGGCGACGCCGTCGGGCGCGGCGGCCTGGATGACGTTGTGGCCCGGTGCGTGCGGTCGGAACTCGGCGATGCGCGTGCCGCCGACGAAGACGTGGTTGCCGTCGGGCACGAGGACGGCGGCGTCGATCGTCACCGCGCCGCCGCTGGCGCGCGCGGCGGCGGTGTTGGCCTGCACGAAGCCCGAGGCCAGCGCCAGCGCCGGCGTCGTGATGCGGATGTCGCCGCCGTCGCCGCCGTCCTTTGCCAGCACCGAGGTCGTGACCAGGCTGTTGCGCAGCACCAGCGCGCCGCCGGCGTCGAGCGTGATCGGCCCGCCGCGACCGCTCGCCGCCGAGGTGTGCAAGCCGGCGTTGCGCAGGTGCATCGCTCCCGCGCTCGCCAGCTCGATCGCCCCGGCATCGGCGGCGGCGCCGGCCGCCGCGGTGATCTGCGCGCCGTCGAGCACGATGCGGCCGCCCTGCACGCGGATGCGCGAATCGCCCTGCTCGGCGGCGGGCGTGTGCGCGTCGTTGGCGATGCTCAGCAGCGCTTGCGGCCCGAGCAGGACGGCGTCGGCGGCGACGAGCGTGATGCGCCCGGCGCGGCCCGAGGAATCGGGCAGGGCGCGGCTCGCGACGCGGCTGCGCTGGCCGCTGGCGGCGTCGCTGCCGTCGGCGGTGAAGCGGGGGGTGCGGATCTCGATGTCTCCCGAGGCGCCGGCGCCGCCGCTGTTGGTGACGATGTAGCCGCCCTGGCGCAGCTCGACGCTCTCGCGGGCCTGGACGCTGATGCGGCCGGCGTCGCCCCGGTCGGCGGCGACCGAGACCAGGCCGCCGGAGCCCGCGAGCAGCACGCGCGCGGCGTGCACCTCGAGGGTGCCACCCTGGCCGGCGGCGATCGTGCTCGTCGACACCATGCCTTCGTTGAGCACCTGCAGCTCGCCGACCTCGAGCCGCAGCGGGCCGGCGTTGCCGCGGCCCTGGGTGTCGGCAAGGATGCCGGTGGCGGTGCCGGCGTTCGCGCCGCCGTCGATGCGCAGCGTGTCGGCGGCCACGCGCAGCGGCTGGCCGTCGCGCGCCGATGCCGTCGAGGTGGCGATGGCGCCGCCTTCCAGGATCTCGATGCGTGCGGCCTGCACGTCGACCTCGGCGCCGGCACCGCTGAAGAGCGCATCCCCGGCGATGGCGGTGATGCCGTCGCCGCCGCCGCGGCCGTCGATGAGCAGCGTGCCGGCGCGCACCTTCACGAGCCCGGGGCTGCCGCTGCCCAAGGTGCCGGCGGCGACCGTGGCGCCGCTTTGCAGCGTCAGCGCGTCGCGCACCTGCAGCTCGATGCGGCCGGCGTCGCCGTGGGCGCCGTAGGCATAGGAGTCGATGCCGGTGGCCTGGCCGCGGCCCTCGATGCGCAGCTGCACCGCGTCGATGGCGATGCGACCGGCCGAGCCGAGTGCGTGGTTGGTCGAGGTCGAGATGCGCGCGCCGTCCCGCAGCGTCAGCGCGTCGACCTCGATCGTGACCGCGCCGCCGCGCCCGGCGCCCAGTGCATTGGCGTAGATGCCGGTGACGTCACCGCTGCCACCCTGCATGTCGATGCGCGCGCTGCGCACGTGCACGCTGCCGGCGTCGACGTCGCCGAGGGTGGCGCCGAAGACCTGGCCGCCATCGCGCAGCGTGAGCTGCTCGCTGGCCTGCACGTCGACGTCGGCGGCCGCGCCGCTGCCGCTGGAGAGGCTGTGGATCGTCGTCGCCGCGCCCTCGCCGTCGAGCGCGATGCGCCGCGCCTGCACCGACACCGTACCGGGCGTGGCGTGGCTGCGGTTGGACGAGCCGATGCCCGCGCCGTCGCGCAACTCGATCGTGTCGGCGACGCGGACCGTCACCGCGCCCGGCGCTGCCGAGTGCCCGATGGCGAGAATCGCCGTCGGCCCCAACGCACCGCGCCCCGCGAGCGTGAGCGAGCCGGCGTTCACCTGCAGCGGCCCGGCCATGCCGTCGGCCACGGTGTAGCTCGCCAGCGTCGCGCCCTCGGCCAGCGCCAGGGCCCCGCGGACGTTGACCTGCAGGCCCGAGCCGGCGTCGCTGCCGTAGTTCCAGGCCGAGACCATCGCGCCCTGCGTGGCCGTCATCTGCGCCGCCTCGAGCTGCAGCCGCGCGCCGGGGCCCAGGCCGCTTGCCGAGAGCTCGGCCCCTGCGCCCAGGTTGAGGGCCCCGGCCGCCTGCAGCTGCAGCGGCGCGGCGAGCGTGGCGAGCCGCGCGCGCTCGACCTGCAGCGTGCCGCCGGCCAGCGTGAGCGGTGCGCCCAGGGCCGGCTGCAGCGCGGCGTCGCGCACCACCAGCGGGCCGTCGGGCGCGCCCAGGAAGCCGAAGGCCTCGGGGGCGGCGACGCTCAGGCTGCCGGCGTCGCGGGCGCTGGCGTCGAGGCGGCTGCCGTCGGCGAAGCGGATCGTGCTCGCCGCGCCCAGGTGCAGCCCGCCCGGGACGTCGAAGCTCGCGCCCGCGCCGACGAGCACGCCGCTCGGGTTGAGCAGCCAGAAGTCGGGGCTCGCGCCGCCCGCGGCCTGCAGCTGCAGCGGCCCTTCGAGCACGCTGGCCTGGCCGCCGGTGACGCGCGCGATGACGTGGCGCAGCCCCGGGTCCTGCGTGGTGAAGGTCGCCGCCTCGCCCTTGTCGAGGCCAAAGCGCGCGAAGCTGTGCAGCAGGTTGGCGCCGCGCACCGTGCCCAGCGCCTGCGGCACCGTGAAGTGGCCCGAGAGCGACTGCACCGCGCCGGCGCTGCCGTCGGTCGCCGCCGCCGCCCGCACAGGCCCGGGCGCCAGGACGAGCAGCGCGGGCGCGGCGAGCCCCGCCACGGCGGCCACCGCCGCGCGAGCGATCCGCGTTTGCAGCGTGTGCCTCATTGCCAGTCTCCGATGAGGATGAAGGGCGCCCAGTGGAAGGGGTGGCTGTGCTCGCGCTGCTGCAGCAGCGCCAGCTGCGCCTGCCGCAGCGCCTGCACGCGCGCGAGTTCGCCGCGCGCCAGGCGCCGGTAGAAGCCGTCCATGACGAGCCGCGCCGACTCGTCGGCCACCGGCCACAGGGTGCCCAGCGCGCTGCGCGCGCGCGCCTTGAGGGCGCTGCCGCTCATGCCCAGCGGCGCGCGGTCGTCGCCTTCGGCGGTCTGGCAGGCGGAGAGGGTGAGCAGCTCGAGAGCCTGGTCGCGCGGGCGCGCGCCCTGCAGCAGCGCCTGCAGGCCGTCGAGCGTGAGCAGCTCGTCGTAGGTCATGATGAAGGTCGAATCGATGTCGTGGCCGAAGAGCCCGTGCGAGGCGATGTGCACCACCGGGTAGGCCTCGTCGCGCAACTGCTCGCGCAGCGCCTGCAGCGTGAACGCGCCATCCAGCAGCACCTTGCCCGGCAGCATCGTCGACAGCGACTCGATCTCCGCCTTCACGCCGGGCAGCGCCAGCGCCTCGCGCAGCGCGCTGCGCTGCTGCGCGTCCAGCGGCGCACCGCGTGCAGCGCCGGGGCCGTCCGGGCCGCGCGCCGGGGTCTCTGGCGGCGCGCCCGGTTCGAGCACGGCGTCGACGACGTCCGCTGGCAGCTTGTCGATCACCGGCCCGGGGTCGCTGAGCCCGGCCAGCAGCGCGCGCAGCGGCCGGCGCCCGCTGCGCGGCGCGGCCGTCAGGCTGAGCGCCGGCACGGTGGCCACCGCCATGCGCTGCAGCAGCCAGCCGCGGCCGTCGTGCAGGGCCGCCAGCGGCAGCAGGCGCAGCACGCCGTCGGGCACGACGACCAGCGTGTCGATGCGCTCCTGCGCCAGCAGCGTCTCGAGCGGCGCCACCAGCGTGCGGTGCAGCGCCTGCGCGCGGGCCAGCAGCGGCTCGCCGTCGCGCAGCGCGGCGACGAAGGCCAGCACCTCGTCGCGCAGCCGCGCCTCGCCGATGGCCACGCTGCGGCGCTCGAGGCCGGCAGGCGTCTGCAGCAGCAGCTCCAGGCGGTCGGGCAGCACGATCGGGTAGTAGATCGCGGTGCCGGGCGGTGGCGGCGCGGCGACGGCGCGCGTGGCGGCGTCCACGCTGCAGCGCTCGCGCAGGTAGTCGGCGAGCTCGGTCTGCTTGGTCAGCTCGACCGTGTCGCGCGCCTGCCGCAGCAGCGCCTGGCGCTCGGCCGCCGGCTGCGTGTCGGCGCGGCGCAGCAGCTGGTCGGTGAGACCGAGGTACAGCGGCGCCAGCGTCTCGCGAAAGGACGAGCGGCCGTCGCGATAGCGCACCGGGATGTCGCTGCGCACCGCCTGCGCGTGTTCCACCGCGCGCCGGTAGGCCCGCAGCGCGCGCGCGTCGTCGCCGAGCGCGGCACTGAGCCGCGCGCTGCGGCCTTCCAGCGTCATCAGCCGCTCGCGCGCGTCGACGCGCCGCGCGTGCGCGATGCCTTGCTCGGCCAGTGCCAGCGCCTCGGCCGGCCGTTGCTGCGCCTCGTACAGCGCCGCCAGGCCTTCGAAGGCCTCGGCGGCGAGGCGCTCGTCGCCGGCGGCCAGCGCCTGCTGGCGCCCGAAGTCGAGCGCGCGCCAGCTCAGCGCGCCGGCTTCGTCCTGCGCGCCTTCGCCCGCCAGGGCCTGAGCCTGTGCCGCGAGGTTCAGCGCAAGGCGCGCGCGTGCCGCCGCATCGGCAAGGGCCGCCACCTGCGGCAAGGCTTGCTGCAGCGCCGGCAGCCGCTCCGCGGCCGGGCGCAGCCGCAGCGCGTTCAGCGCGGCGCGCGCCTGCAGTTCGGCGTCCGCGGGGATGAGCGCGGCGGCGGCGGCCCAGTGCGCCCGCGCATCCGCGCCCTGGCCGCGCGTGTAGAGCAGGTTGCCCAGGTCCATCGCCGCGGCGGCGCGCTCGGGCGCGGCCAGCGGCGCCGCCGCGGCCTCGCGCAGCAGCGGTTCGGCCTCGTCGTCGCGGCCAAGCGCCAGCCAGGCGGCACCGAGCCGGCCGGCGCGACGCGCGCGCTCCAGGCCGTCGCCGGCCTGCGCGTGCGCCGCCTGCAGCGCCTGCACGCGCAGTTGCAGCGGCCCCTGCGGCGCCGCGCAGCCGTCGTCGGCGGCGAGCGCGCCGCGGGCAGGCAGCAGCGCCAGCGCCAGCGCCAGCGCCAGCGCCGCCGCGGCGAGCAGGCGCGGCGAGGGCCGCTCAGAACGCCGGCCGCCAGCGCAGCGAGAGATGGATGCCATGGTCCTGCAGGCCTGCGTGGGTGTCGATGGGCCGGCGCTCGAGGCGCCGGGCGAAATGCAGCTCGCCTTCGAGTTCGGCCAGCGTCCACGCCAGCCCGATGCCGATGGACGCCAGGCGCGCGCGCGGCTCGCCCCGGTTCCACGCGCGTGCGCCTTCGGCGAAGGGGATGAGGGTCAGGCTGGCGCGCCGCGCCTCGTCGCGCCACAGCGGCCAGTGCCATTCGGCGCCGAGCGCGAAGCCGTTGTCGCGCACGAACTGGTTCTCGCGGTAGCCGCGCACCGTGTAGCGACCGCCCAGGGCCATCTGCTCCAGCGGCACCAGGCGCTGCTCTGCGTGCTGGGCCTGGCCGCGCAGCACGATGCGGCGTCCGGCCTCGTCCTGCCCGAGCACGGCCTGCGCCTGCAGTTGCCACAGCCGATAGCGGCGCGGCGCCACGCCCGGCAGCGCGGAATCGGCGGCGAGGTTGTTGCGCCCCTGGACGAGGCTGGCGCGCAGCGCCAGCACGTGGCGATCGCGGCGCAGCGTGAGCTCCTGGAACAACCGCCAGGACTCGACGCGCGTGGTGCCGCTGTCCTCGCCGCTGACGAAGGAAAAGGGTTCGCCGGCAAGCGTCGTGCGGTTGCTGCGCCGCGCGTGCGTGAGGCCGAGCAGCCAGCGCCGGCGCGGCGCGTCCAGCAGCGGGTGCGCGAGCGTGGCCTCGCGCGTATGGACGCGGCTGTCGATGTCCAGCGCCGCCACCGGTTCCTCGATCAGCGAGGTGTCGCCGCGCGCCAGCCGCAGCGTCAGCAGCGTGCGCGTGCCGCCCAGCGGAAGCTGCCAGCTCGCGTCGCCGTTGACGCTGCCTTCGCTGGCGCCAACCACCGCGCCCAGCGCGTCGCCCCAGCCGAGCAGGTTGCGCAGGCTGCCCTCGACGCCGCCCTGCGCGGCACCCACCGCCGGGGCGAGGTGGTTGTCGGCGAAGAGCGCGAGCTGCCAGGGTCGGGCGCGCTGGACTTCGAGATCGAGCAGGGCGTGGCCGGGCGCGTCGTCCGGCAGCAGCCGCGCCTGGATGCGCGTGAACAGCGGATCGGCGAGCTGCAGCTCGAATCGCTCCTGCAGCCGCTTCACGTCGAGCACCTCGTCGCCGTGCACGAGGCGCGAGGCGAGGTAGGTCTCGGCGAGGCCCTGCAGCCCCGTCTGCCGCACGCGCGCGAGGCGTCCTTCGACGATGCGCAGCGTCAGCGTCGTGCCCTGCTGCGCGTCGTCGTCGAGCACGGCGCCGGAGTTTACGTAGCCGCGCTCGACGTAGGCGCGGGTGATCGCCTGGCGCAGGTCCTCCAGGTCCAGCGCCCGCAGCGGCCGCCCGAGCCAGGGCCGGGCCAGGCGCTGCAGTTCGGCCGCCTCGATCGCGCCGGCGCCGCGCTCGAAGACGAAGCGCAGCTCGTGCAGGACGATCGGTGTGCCCGGCGCCGACGCCGACGCCGGCAGGCTGGCCGAGGCCGGCGGCAATGCGAAGCCGTCAGCGCCCGCGCGGGGCGCACCGGCCACGGCCAGCACGGCGGCGATGATCATCAGCAGGCGCGCAGCATGGGCACCGCAAGGCATCGGGTTCTCGGCGCTTCGGGAGAAGGGGGCGATTCTCGCCACACGGCGGGGGCCGAGTCCAGCGCGCCGCCGGACGGACGCCGCGGCGGCCTGCACGCGGCCCGGCCCCGGGGTGCTCAGTACCCGCGCAAGTCGTCCACCGGCGCCGCCAGCGCGCCGCCGGTGATGCGCTGCAGCGTGCGCGTGAACACCTCGACGTCGTTGTCGAAGCTGCCGTGCGCGGCGCGGATGCGCTGCTCGGGCTGGCGGCAGGCGAGCACCTTGTCGGCATCGAGCAACTGCACGCGGCTGTCGGCGAGGCCGCGCTCGAGCCCCGCGGCCGCCGCAGCCTCGCGCCAGGCGCGCAGCGTGTCGCCCGTGGCCGAGGTGCCGTCCCAACCGCCGTCGCCCGGATCGAAGACGCGCGCCATGCCCAGCAGCGGCGTGCGCAGGTCGATCTCGAGCGCGTTGGAGACGAGGTAGAGCAGCGACTTGCGGTAGATCGTCGCCACGCTGTCGGCGCGCTCGACGCGGTCCGAGAGCAGGTCCAGGTAGAGCCGCTTCATGAGCGCCGGCTGCGCCGCGTAGTGACGGTTGGCGAACGCCAGCGTGCACGCCGGGGCGTAGAGGTGGATCGACTGCAGCAGCGCGGCGCTGCCGCGCGCGGCCATCGCCGAGAGCAGCCGCCCGAGCAGGATGGCGCCCGCGGAGTGGCCGATCAGGTGCACCTGCAGCGCCTGGCCCCAGGTGTCGGCGAGCTTGTGCAGCGCGGTGATGAGGAGGTCGCCACCGCGGCCGGAGTGAAAGCCGAAGGCGGCGTTCTCCTTCATCTCGCTCCACACCGGGCGCGCCAGCGGGCGCGCCAGCGTCTGCTCGATGAGCAGGTCGGTGCGCTCGCTCAGCCATTCGCCCGGGCCGGCGGCCGGTGCGGCGGGCTTCTTGCGCCAGGCGTCCTCGAGCAGGTTGCCGATCGTCTCCTGCAGCCCGGTCTTCCACACCAGGAAGAGCGGGTAGCAGCCGTTGGCGGCGAAGTGCCGGCCCAGGGCCCGGGCGCGCGCGATCGCCGCGGCCTCGCTGTTGAGGCCGCCGTGGGCGTAGATGACCAGGCGCTTGGCGCCGTCACCGCCGCGGCCGCGGAACCACTGGTCGGGCAGGCCCGCCACCTGGTGCAGCAGGGTGCGGCTGACCTCGTCCTCGGTCAGGTAGCGCTCGATGCGGCCGTCGTTGCCGAGCACGACGCTGTGGCGGTAGGCCTGGGCCTCGTCCCACCACAGCCGCATGTCGGCGCCGGCCGCGCGCGCCTGCGCCGCCGCGCCGCCGCCGAGCAAGCGGCCGACGACGACGCCGGGCACGCCCAGGGCCGCCACCCAGGCGTCCATGCCGTTGGCCAGCCAGTCGGCGTAGCTGAGCACGGCGAAGCCGCCCTGGCCCCAGTCCTTGCCCCAGCTGTTCTGCACCACGAAGCCGCTGCGGTTGAAGCCGACGAGCGCGAAGGCGTGGCCGTCGACCTGCGAGCGCCGGCCGTCGAAGGGAATCAGCGGCAGCTCATCGTGCCCGCGCGGCGCCCGCTGCTGCGCCGGCAGCGTCGTCCAGCCCTCGTGGGTGAAGGCCGAGGCGAAGACGGCGCCGACGTCCTGGATGGCTGCCTGCAGGTCGGTGATCGAGCGCAGCTCGACGCGGTAGTACACGCCCAGCGGCGTTTCGCCGGCACGCTGCGCGTAGCCGTAGCGCGGGCGCAGCGCCGGGTCGCCGTAAGGCCAGTCGGACTCGAGGCAGACGCCGCGGTGGAACCAGCCCTTGAGCGCGCCGCGGCAGCTCGAGCCGTCGTAGTCCTCGCCGCTGTACTCGTCGTAGCGGCGCGCGAAGTTGTAGAGCATGCGCGGGCTCACCGACTCCAGCCGCGCCGGCCGCCCGGCCTTGCGCCAGCGCAGGTGGTTGATGACGCAGGCCAGGCCGAAGCCCGTGCACGCGCCTTCCTGCCCCTGGTCGAGGATGAGCCCGGCGCGGGTGTAGCGCGGCAGCAGCGCGCGCACCTCGTCGTCGCTCGGGAAGACCTCGTCGAGGCTGGCCGCCGGCGGCTGGTAGGGGCGGTCGCGCAGGTCGATGGCGTCCTTGCGCGCGGTCAGCGGCGGCCGCGCTTTCGCCGCGGGCGCGGCAGGCGCGGCGGCCTTGGCGGCGGCGCGGCGCACGGCCCGTGCGCCGCGGCCGGCCGGTGCAGGCGTGGGAGCCGGTGCCGGCGCGGGCCCGGCGGCCGCGGCGAGCTCGAACACGCTGCGAAAGCGCTGCAGGCCGTGGACGCCGCCGTTGACGAGGCGCCGCGCGGCAGCGTAGTCGCCGCCGGCGAGCGCCTGGCGCATGGCCTGTGCCTTGTCGGCGAGGAACTGTGCCAGCAGCAGCGCGGCGACTTCCGGCGCGTTGGCGAGGTCGGGGTCGTGGACGAGATCGACGCCCAGGCGCTCGCCGTAGCGGGCGTAGTTGGCGCGCCCGGTGAGCTGCACGAAGCCGCGGCCCTTGAAGCGCGCGCCATCGCCGGCCTGCGTGTTGCCGAGCGCGCGCCGGCCCTCGTAGGCGCTGAACGGTGCCCGCCCGCTCCGGGTGTTCAGCGCCGAGGGCATCTCGGCGATCGGCACGAAGCCCTCGCTCTCGGCGCGGATGGTGGCCAGCGCGGCGAGGATCATCGGCGGGTCGACGAGGCCCAGCGCCTGCAGCGCCGCGGCGACGTAGGGCAGGTAGCGCTCGATGTTCGCCGGCTTGGTGGCCGGGAAGAGCGGGCGCACCGTGGCCAGGCCCAGCTCGACGGCCAGCAGCCCCGGCGCGCAGAGGCCGAGCAGTTGCCGGCAGCGCGGGCCGACGACGCCATCGGCCACCAGGCCCACGCCCGATTGCCAGCGTCGCGCCGCGGCCTCGCAGGCAGCATCGAGCGTGTCGCCCGCGGCGAGGTCGCCAAACGCCGCGGCGTCCGCGCCCAGTTGCCGCGCCAGCGCGCGCCGCAGCGCCTGCACCGCCTGACCTCGCTGATCGCGTACCAGCAGCTCGCCCATCGCCTTGTCCCCCTTGCCCCTGGTCGACGCCCATGCGTGCGCGCAGTTTGGCGCAGTGTGCCGCGGCCCGGGGCCTCGCGCCTGGTGCATCGAAGGGACGCGCCGCGCCGACGCTCAGGCGCGCGCCAGCGCGCGCGACCGTGACAATGCGCGGGTGCGACCGTCTGCCACGCCCTTCGCCGCGCCCGCGCCCCGGTCTGCGTCTGCCGGCCTGCCCGCGGTGCTGCTCGCCGTCGTTCTGGGCCTGGCCGGCTGCGGCACGCCCGGACCCGGGGCGGGCGAAGCGGGGCTGGGGCCGGCGCAGGCACGTGCGCTGGTCGAGCAGTTGCTGCCCGAGCGCCTGCGCGATCGCGCCGGCTGGGCGGCCGACCTCACCGCGGCCCTCGGTGCGCTCGAGCTGCCGGCGACGGCGGCCAACCTGTGCGCCGTGCTTGCGGTGACGGAGCAGGAGTCGGGCTATCAGGTCGACCCGCAGGTGCCGGGGCTGGGGGCGATCGCACGCAAGGAAATCGATCGCCGCGCCGAGCGTGCCGGCATTCCGGCGCTGGCCGTGCGCGCCGCGCTGGCGTTGTCCTCGAGCGACGGACGCAGCTGGGCCGAGCGGCTCGAAGGCGTGCAGACCGAGCGCGAGCTGAGCGAGCTCTACGAGGACTTCATCGAGGGCGTGCCGCTCGGGCGCAGCTTTCTCGCCGATCGCAACCCCGTGCGCACCGGCGGGCCGATGCAGGTCGGCGTCGCCTTCGCGCAGGAGCATGCGCGCGCGCACCGCTATCCCTACCCGATGCGCGGCTCGGTGCGCACCGAGGTCTTCACGCGCCGCGGCGGCCTCTACTTCGGCGCCGCGCACCTGCTCGCCTACCGCGCGCCCTACGGACGCATGATCCACCGCTTCGCCGACTTCAACGCCGGGCGCTGGGCGAGCCGCAACGCGGCCTTCCAGCAGGCGCTGGCCAGGCTCGTCGGGCGACCGCTGGCGCTGGACGGCGACCTGCTGCCGCCGCCGGGCTCCGGCGTCGTCGGCCAGACCGAGCGCGCCGCGCTGGACGTGGCGGCGCGGCTGGACCTGTCGCCCGCGGCCGTGCGGCGCGAGCTGGAGCAGGGCAGCGGACCCGACTTCGAGGCCAGCGAACTCTACCGGCGCGTGTTCGCGCAGGCCGAGAAGCAGGGCGGGCGGGCGCTGGCGCGCGCGGTGCTGCCGCGCATCGACCTGCAAAGCCCGAAGTTCACGCGCAAGCTCACCACCGAGTGGTTCGCACGCCGCGTCGACGAGCGTCACGCGCGCTGCCTCGGCCGTGCCCAGGCGCTGCAGGACGGCTGATCGGCCGGCCCGCGCGCCGCCCTCGCTGCTCCTTGGCCGTACCCGTGCGCCGGCAGCGCGACAATGCGCGGCATGAAGCACCAGCCCTTGATCGGGAGCGCCGAGCTCGATGCGCTGCAGCGCAGCGAACCCGAGCGCGTCATCGTCTTCGACTGCAGTTTCGAGCTCCTGCAGCCGAAGGCCGGACGCGCGCTGCACGAGGCCGCCCATCTGCCCGGCGCGCACTACCTGCATCTGGATGAAGACCTGAGCGCCCTGCCGAACGGGCGCAACGGGCGCCACCCGCTGCCCGCGCGCGCGGCCTTCGCCGCCGCGATGGCCGCGCGCGGCGTCGGCGAGGACAGCCGCGTCATCGTCTACGACGGCGTCGGCAACGCCTACGCGGCGCGCGCCTGGTGGATGCTGCGCTGGATCGGGCACGCCGACGTCGCCGTGCTCGACGGCGGCCTGGCCGCCTGGCAGGCCGCCGGTCTGCCGATCGCGCAGGGCCCGACCGCGCCGGCGACCGCGCGCACCCTGCCCCCGAGGCCGGCGCTGGTCGCCGCCGTCGACCGCGAGACCCTGCTCGCCAACCTCGACGGCGGGCCGCTGCTCGTGCTCGACGGGCGGTCGAACGAGCGCTTCACCGGCGCCAACGACACCATCGAGAAGGTCGTCGGCCACATTCCCGGATCGCGCAACCGCTTCTTCCGCGACAACCTCGACGAGAGCGGCTGCTTCAAGGCCGGCGCGCGACTGCGGGCGGAGTTCGAGGCGTTGACGCAGCGTCACCCGACGGCGCAACTCGTCATGTCCTGCGGCAGCGGCGTCACCGCCTGCCACAACCTGCTCGCGCTCGAACTCGCCGGCCTGCAGGGCGCGGCGCTCTACCCGGGCAGCTGGAGCGAGTGGAGCAGCTGGCCCGGCGCGCCGGTGGCGCTGGGCGACGATTGACGCCGGCAGGCGCGATGGCCGCGCCAGGCGCCGCCGCTCCCGGGAAGACAAGAGACCAAGAGACGCGCGCGCTGCGCTCAGCGCCCGTCGGCAAAGACCTCGGTATCGATGTCGGCCTGCGCCGCCGCGCTGTAGCGCGGCCCGACGACGCGTGCGGGGTCGATCATGGCGTCCAGCCGGCGCAGATGACCGGCCTCGAGCCGCACCTGCAGCGCGCCCATGTTCTCCTGCAGATGCGCCGGGTCGGTGGTGCCGGGGATGGCGATGATGTGCTCGCCCTGCGCCAGCACCCAGGCCAGCGCGAGCTGCGCCGGCGTGCAGCCGACCTCGCCGGCCAGCGCCACGAAGGGGGGCAGCAGCTCGAGGTTGGCGGCGTAGGCCGCCGGGGCGAAGCGCGGCATGCCGCGGCGGATGTCCTTCCCGGGCAGCGCCGAGACATCGTGCAGCGTGTTGGTGAGGAAGGCGCGCGCCAGCGGGCTGAAGGCGACGAACGCCGCGCCCAGCTCGCGGCAGGCGGCGAGCACGGCGATCTCGGGGTTGCGCGTCCACAGCGAGTACTCGGTCTGCAGCGCGGCGATCGGGTGCACGGCATGCGCGCGGCGCAGCGTCGCGGCCGAGACTTCGGACAGGCCGATCGCGCCCAGCTTGCCGGCTGCGACGAGGCGGCCGAGCTCGCCCACCGAGTCCTCCACCGGCACCTTCGGGTCCAGGCGGTGCAGGAAGTACAGGTCGATGCGCTCGGTGCGCAGGCGGGCAAGGCTCTGCTCGACGTGGCTGCGCAAGGCCTCGGGGCGGCCGTCGATGACGCGCTTCCTGGTGCCGTCGGCCTGCGGCTGCATCACCAGGCCGCCCTTGCTGCACAGCGTGATGCGATCGCGCACCGGCGCCAGCGCGCGGCCGACCAGCTCCTCGTTGGCGCCGCCGCCGTAGAGCGCAGCGGTGTCGAAGCAGTCCACGCCGAGCTCGAGCGCGCGCTGCAGCAGCGCCTGCCCCTGCGCGGCCGTGGGCGGCGCGCCGTAGGCGTGGCTGAGGTTCATGCAGCCCAGGCCGATGGGCTTGACGTCACGCCCGGCCAGGGTCCGCTGGCTCATAAGGCAACCTCTCGGCCCATGAGGGCCGTTGAAGTACCGTGGCGCAGGGTTGTCCACGGCGGTGGTCGGTCGGCGCTTGCGACGAACCGACCG
>MEFD01000012.1 GCA_001724995.1 Rubrivivax sp. SCN 71-131 | reverse complement strand
CGAGCCGCCCGAGACCCCCGAGCTGCGCGTGGACACCGCCGCCATGAGCGCCGAGGAGGCCGCCGAGCGCGTGCTGGCGCTGCTGCGGGCGCGCGGGCATCTGCCCGCATGACGCCGCCGCAGGCCGTCGTTGTCGCCGGCCTGACGTTGCAGCAGGCCGTCGTCTTCGGCGGCCTGGCGCTGCTGATCGTCGAGCTCGTGCGCGGGCGGCGCAAGCCGGCGCTGGTGTTTGCCAGCGTGGCCTTCGCCTTCATGCTGCTGGACTTTGTCAGCGTGCAGCAGGGCCTGCAGCAGTTCACCAACCCGGGGCTGGTGACGGTGGTCGTGCTGCTGCTGCTGTCGGTGGTGCTGGACAAGTCGCGCCTGCTCGAGCAGATGGCCGAGCGGCTCGTACGCGGCCCCTATCGCTGGGCGCTGTTCAAGCTCTACGTCGCCACCGCGTTCTATTCGGCCTTTCTCAACAACACGGCCGTCGTCGCCTCGCTGATCGGTCCGCTGCGCACGCTGCGCGCGCACGCGCCTTCGCGGCTGCTGCTGCCGATGTGCTTCGCGGCCTCGCTCGGCGGCGTGCTCACGCTGGTGGGCACCTCCACCAACCTGCTGGTGAACAGCCTGCTGATCGGCCAGCAGATGCCGGGCCTGGCGATCTTCGACCTCTTCCCCGTGGGCATCCTCATCGTGCTGGCCTGCGGCGCCACCATGGTGCTGGCCTACCCGCACTTGCTGAAGGCCGAGCCGGCCCCGGCCGACAAGCCCTCGGACTACTTCCTCGAGGCCACCGTCATGCCCGGTTCGCCGCTGGCGGGCCGCACGGTGGAGAGCGGCGGCCTGCGCCAGCTCGCGCACCTGTTCCTGGCCGAGATCGTGCGCGGCGCACACGTCATCGCGCCGGTGCAGCCCGAGCAGGTCGTCGAGGCCGGCGACATCCTCGTCTTCACCGGCGACCTCACGCGGCTGGACCTGCTCACGCGCTTCCAGGGCCTGCAGACGCACGGCCAGCACTACCGGCTGCCGCTGGACAACCTGGTCGAGGTGGTAGTGGCCGCCAACTCGACGCTGGTACGGCGCACGATCAAGGAGGTCGACTTTCGCTCGCAGTTCGATGCCGCGGTGATCGCCGTGCGCCGCGGCAGCGAGCGCCTGCGCGGCCCCATCGCCTCGGTGCCGCTGGACGTTGGCGACACGCTGGTGCTGGTGGTGGGCAAGGACTTCGAGAAGCGCAACAACCTCAAGCGCAACTTCGTCATCGTCTCCAACCGCCAGGTGCAGAAGTTCACCGACCCGCGCAAGGGGCTGCTGGCGCTGGCCGGCTTCGTGACCGCCATCGCGCTCTCGGCGCTGGGCCTGGTCGATTTCCTGAAGGCCCTGTTGGTGCTGCTGGTCGCCTTCCTGGCCCTGGGCCTGGCCCGGGTGGCCGAGCTGCGGCGCAACATGCCCTACGAGATCGCGCTCGTCATCGCCTCCTCGCTCGTCATCTCGGAAGTCATGGTCGGCAGCGGCGCCGCCGCGCTGCTGGCCAGGGCGCTGCTTTCCGGCCTGACCCACCTGGGCCCCTATGGTGCGCTGGCCCTGGTGCTGCTGCTGACCTGGATGCTGACCGAGCTGATGAGCAACAACGCCGCCGCCGCGCTGGCCTTTCCGGTCGCCCTGGGCGTGGCGCAGCAAAGCGGGCTCGACCCCCGGCCCTTCGTCATGGCCGTGCTCTACGGCGCCAGCTGCAGCTTCCTGACGCCGTATGGCTACCAGACCAACCTGATGGTGATGTCGCCGGGGCGCTATGCGCTGCGCGACTACCTGCGCGCGGGCGCGCCGATCGCGCTCGTCTTCCAGGCCGTGGCGCTGGCGGCGATACCGGTGTTTTTCCCTTTCCGCGCCTCTTGAAGGGCGGCGCGGCCGAGCGTGTGCGGCCCGCCCGTGCATCAGTTGGCGTCGTCTGCGGAGTCGTCGAATCAACGCAGGGCGCGCCACCCCGAGAATCCGCCAACCCGATTCATCGCGCCGTCAACTTGAACCCCAGGATCCAGGATATGTCCACGCTCGCTGTCATCGGCCTCGGCTACGTCGGCCTGCCCCTCGTCGTCGAGTTCGGCAAGCACATGCGCACCATCGGCTTCGACATCGCGCAGGCCAAGGTCGACGCCTGCCTGCGCGGCACCGATCCCAGCCGCGAGCTGGAGGACGCGCAGATGGCGCAGGCCAAACACGCCGTCTACACCAGCGACCCGGCGCTGCTGGCCGAGGCCGACATGATCATCGTCGCCGTGCCGACGCCCGTGGACGAGGCGCACATCCCCGACTTCCGCCCCCTCGTCGGCTCGTCGACCAGCGTGGGCCGGCACATGAAGAAGGGCGTCACGGTGATCTACGAATCCACCGTCTACCCCGGCGCCACCGAAGAGGTCTGCATCCCCGTGCTCGAGCGCGAGTCGGGCCTGAAGTGGAAGCAGGATTTCTTCGTCGGCTACAGCCCCGAGCGCATCAACCCCGGCGACAAGGAGCACACGCTGACCAAGATCCTGAAGATCGTCAGCGGCGACGGCCCCGAGACGCTGGAGAAGGTCGCCCGGCTCTACGAGAAGATCATCGCCCCGGGCGTGCACCGCGCCAGCAGCATCAAGGCCGCCGAGGCCGCCAAGGTGATCGAGAACACCCAGCGCGACCTCAACATCGCGCTCATGAACGAGCTGGCCATCATCTTCGACAAGATCGGCATCGACACCAGCGAGGTGCTCGAGGCCGCCGGCACGAAGTGGAACTTCCTCAAGTTCAAGCCCGGCCTCGTGGGCGGGCACTGCATCGGTGTCGACCCCTACTACCTCACGCACAAGGCCGACATGCTGGGCTACCACCCGCAGGTCATCCTCGCGGGGCGGCGCATCAACGACGGCATGGGCAAGTTCATCGCCGAGCAGACCATCAAGCACATGATCGCCGCGGGCAGCTACATCAAGGGCGCCAAGGTCAACGTGCTGGGCCTGACCTTCAAGGAGAACTGCGGCGACCTGCGCAACAGCAAGGTCATCGACATCATCCAAGAGCTGCAGAGCTACGGCGTCGACGTGCACGTCACCGACCCGACCGCCGAGCCCGAGGAGGCGATGCACGAGTACGGCGTCAAGCTCGAGCCCTGGGACGACATGCCGCGCGCCGACGCCATCGTCGCCGCGGTCGCGCACCGCGAATACCAGGCGCTGTCGGTCGAAGACCTGGGCCGCAAGCTCATCAAGGGCGGCGCCTTCATCGACGTGAAGGCGGCTTTCGACCAGGCCGCGCTGGGCGAGGCGGGGTATCGGGTGTGGCGGCTGTGAAGTCCGCCTGCCGCGTCTGATCGGCTGATCCGGCGGCCGCCGTGCTCTTCACCACGGCCACTTTCGCCTTCGTCTTCCTGCCGCTCGTGCTGGCGGGTTACTACCTGCTCGGCCGACGCTCGCCGACCTGGGCGGCGGCCTGGCTGCTAGTGGCGTCCGTGTTCTTCTATGGCTACTGGATGCCCATCTTCACGCTGCTGCTGCTGGCGTCGATCGCGGGCAACTTCTGGTTCGGCAAGCGCATCGCACAGACGGTGGCCCGCAGCGCTTCCTCCAAGGCCTGGCTGACGGCTGGCGTCGTCTTCGATCTCGGACTGCTCGCGTACTTCAAGTACGCCAACTTCTTCGTCGCCAACCTCGATGCGCTGCTGGGCACGCACTGGGGGCCGCTGAAGGTGATCCTGCCGATCGGCATCTCCTTCTACACCTTCACCCAGATCGCCTACCTCGTCGACACCTGGGCGCGCAAGGTGAACGAGGCGCGGCCCATCCACTACGGCCTGTTCGTCACCTACTTCCCGCACCTGGTCGCCGGGCCGGTGCTGCATCACGCGCAGATGATGCCGCAGTTCGCCGACGCGGCCGTCTACCGCTTCGACGGTGCGCGCTTCTTCGGCGGACTCTGCATCTTCGCGCTCGGACTGTTCAAGAAGGTCGTCATCGCCGATGGCATCGCGCCCTACGCGGATGCGGTCTTCAGTCCGGCCGATGCCGGATTCGTCCCGTCCACCGAGGAGGCCTGGATCGGCGCACTGGCCTACACCTTCCAGCTCTACTTCGACTTCTCGGGTTACTCGGACATGGCGATCGGCCTGTCCTGGATGTTCAACATCCGCCTTCCCTTCAACTTCGATTCGCCCTACAAGGCGCTGAACATCAGCGACTTCTGGCGGCGCTGGCACATCTCGCTCTCCACCTTCCTGCGCGACTACCTCTACATCGCGCTGGGCGGCAATCGCAAGGGCAAGACCCGCCGCTACGTCAACCTCGCGCTCACCATGGTTCTGGGTGGTCTCTGGCACGGCGCGAGCTGGTCGTTCGTGCTGTGGGGTGCCTTGCACGGCGCCTACCTGGTCGTCAACCACGCGTTCCGCGCCCTGATCGAGCGCGCCGGCCTTGCGCCGCGGCTGGATCGCAGCAAGGTATTCGCCGTCGTCGCCTGGGCCCTCACGGCGGTCGCCGTCGTCGTTGCCTGGGTGTTCTTCCGCGCCGAGACCATGGACGGCGCGCTGCGCATCCTGCAGGCAATGGCTGCGCGCGCGCCTGCGCCGCCCGAACCCGGCCTCATGCTCTGGAATGCTGGCCTGCAGGCGAGCGTGGCCTGGCGCGCGTGCCTGCTGCTGGGCCTGGCCGTTGTGGCGCTGCCCAACAGCAATCGCATGGGGCAGCGGCTGCTCGAACTGACTGCCACCGGTATCCGCTGGCGCATGCTCGCTGGTGGCGCCGGACTGACGATTGCGGCAGCGCTGGTGATCGTCAACACCATGCGCGACAGCGTCAGCGCCTTCATCTACTTCAACTTCTGATGAAAGGGCGCGCCGTCATCTGGTTCTGTGTCGGGCTGCTGCTGCCGCTGGCCGCAGCAGAGCTCGCGTTTCGCGTGCTCCCGGTGTCGACGGCAACCATGCGCGGCTACCACCTCGACCCGGACGTGCTCGGCTACCCTTCTCATCACGAATGGACGGTGGCCACCGGCTGGGACCTGCGCAACGCGCGCACGCTGCGCAGCAACAACTGGGGCTTCGCCGCGCAGCACGACTTCGTCGCCGATCCGAGCGCCGTCGCCCTTATCGGCGACAGCTACGTCGAAGCCTCGATGCTGGCCGAGGCCGATCGCCCGGCGGCACAGCTCGAGCACCTGCTCGGCGCTTCGCGCAAGGTCTACGCGATGGGCAGCCCGGGCTCTTCGCTGCTCGACTATGCGCAGCGCATCCGCCTTGCCGGCGAGCGCCTGGCCACGCGCGACGTGGTGCTGCTGCTCGAGCGCTTTGATGCCCGACAGTCCCTTTGCGGTTCGGGCAACGTCCAGGCCGCCTGCCTCGACCGCCAGACGCTGGCGCGACGCATCGAGCGCGACCCTGCGCCGGGCTTCCTGAAATCGCTGTTGCGGCATTCAGCACTCGCGCAGTACCTGGCCGGCCAGATCCGCTTCGATGCGCGGACTCTGCTGCGCGCGATGTTCACGCGTGCCGCGCCGTCGACAGCGGATGGCGGTGGTAGGCCGTCGAGCGCCCCCACGGTCGCCGAGCTTGCCGCCATGAGGCGCATGGTCGATGCCGTGACCGCGGCCTTCTTCGCCGACGCCAGACCCTACCTGCGTGGCCGCCTGATCGTGGCCGTGGACGGGCGCCGCACCGGCAGGAGCGGGCCGCCGGAGCTCATCGACGCCGAGCGCAGCCACCTCATGCAGCGCCTTCGCGAGGGCGGTGCGGAAGTGATCGATCTCGAACCTGTCTACGCGGCACACGCCGCGCGTTCACCACGCCGGCTCGACGTCGGCCCCTACGACGGCCACCTCAACGCGCTGGGAGTGCGCATCGCCATGGGCGAAGTGGCGCGCGCGCTGGCCAAGGATGGGGCACGATAGGAAGGCGGTCACTGCACGCCCGCTTCGTTGTCCAGTTCGTCTACCGCTTCGGTTTGTCGGGAGGTAGCTCGCTTGCCCGGAAGACCACTCGCTACTTCGATTCCTTGCGGCAAAGGCCAGATCAGCAAGGCATACTCGACGCCTGGATCCTGCAGGTCGTTTACGCTCCCGTCAACGAGGGGATACAAGCCGATTGCCGAGGCTGACGGACGGGTTCTGAGGGTCATCCTGCTCGAGGATGGGCAGACCATCCACAACGCGTTCTTCGACAGGGGCTTCACGGCATGAGACTGCGCTACTTCGAGGATACGGACACGCTCTACATCGAGTTGCGTGAGGCGCAGGCCTGTGAAACGCGTGACCTCGACGAGAACACGCTGATCGATGTCGATGCCCAGGGCCGGCTCGTGGGCCTGACGGTGGAGCATGCGAGGAATCGGGCCGAGTTGGCGCATCTGGTCTTCGAGCGCGTCGAGGCTTGAGCCGTCGTTCAAGTCTCATGTGTCACCGTCGTTTGATCCATGAGCGGTGAAGCCTGAGCGCATCGGCGACGGGCGCGCGCGCGGGGTGAACCAGGCGCCGATCATTGGCGCCCCCCTCGTCGTCCACGTCGTCTACCGCTTCGACGTCGGCGGCCTCGAGAACGGCGTCGTCAACCTCATCAACCGCATGACCGACTGGCGGCACGCGGTGGTCGCCTTGACCGAATGCGTGCCGGCCTTCTGCGCGCGCGTGCAGCGCGCGGACGTGGGTTTTCATTCGCTGCGCCAGCCGCCCGGGCACGGCTGGCGCAGCTGGCCGGCGCTGCTGCGCATCCTGCGCGAGCTGCGCCCGCAGGTGCTGCACACGCGCAACCTGGCCGCGCTCGAGATGCAGCCCGCGGCCTGGTGGGCCGGCGTGCCGCTGCGCGTGCACGGCGAGCACGGCCGCGACGCCGAGGATCCCGACGGCCGCAGCCGCAAGCACCAGTGGATCCGCCGCGCCTATCGGCCCTTCGTGCACCGCTACGTCGCCTTGTCGCGCGATCTCGAGCGCTACCTCGTCGACACGGTGGGCTTCGACCGCCGCGCCGTGGTGCAGATCAGCAACGGCGTCGACAGCGAACGCTTCGCGCCCGCGCCGCAGCCGCAGCGCGCGCCGGGCTGCCCGTTCCCCGAACCCGGCCTGTGCCTGGCCGGCACCGTCGGCCGCATGCAGACCGTCAAGGCGCAGCCGCTGCTGGTGCAAGCCTTCGTCGCGGCCCTCGCGCAGCAGCCCGCGCTGCGCCAAACGCTGCGGCTGGTGCTGGTCGGCGACGGGCCGCTGAAGGCCGAGTGCGAGCGCATCCTCGCCGACGCCGGCCTGCGCGACCTCGCCTGGCTGCCCGGCGCGCGCAGCGACGTGCCGGCCGTGATGCAGGGCCTGGACCTGTTCGTGCTGCCCTCGCTGGCCGAAGGCATCTCCAACACCATCCTCGAAGCCATGGCCAGCGGCCTGCCCGTCGTCGCGACGGCCGTCGGCGGCAATGCCGACCTGGTCGAGGACGGCGTCAGCGGCCGCATCGTCCCGCCCGGCGACGTGCCGGCGCTGGCGCAGGCGCTGATCGCCTTCGCGCAGGACGAGCCGCTACGCCGCGCAGCCGGCGCCGCCGGCCGCGCGCGCGTCGAGGCGCGCTTCAGCCTGGAGACGATGGTGAGGGCGTATCGGCAGGTGTACGAGGGAGCGAGCGTGGCGTTGAGAGTCGAGTGATCTGCCGTCGGCGGTTTCGAACGGCCCAAGAGTTCCGAACCCCAGAGATCCGCACGACGCCCGAGTACATTGCGCACGTGAAGTACATCACTCTCAGTGCCGACGAGCGTCTCATCGAGGCCGCCCGACGACGCGCCCGAACGGAGCACACGACGCTCAACGAAGCGTTCCGTAGCTGGCTGGCCGACTATGCAGAAGCCGACCGGCACTTGCAGCGGCTCGACGAAGTGATGGCGAGTCTCCGGGTTCGGCAGTAGGTCGGGCGCGTCATCGGGCGGGACGAGCGAAACCTGCGCTGATCGCCGCCGCCCTTGTCGCCGGTTGCCGACGGCTGCTCACCGAAGATCTGCAGCACGGCCAGCAGATCGAGACCCTTTCGATCGAGAACCCGTTTCTGGCCTGACTGGCTCGGCTCCGCGCCGGCGGCCTTGCGCCGGACCGAGTCGTGCCGTGTTCAAGCCGAAGCCGGACGTACGCCTGGAGATCAAGGGTATGGGCTGCCGTTGCAGGCGATCGATGGCGCTGTTCGATCGCGCCGTCGACAGCGCCGTCCGACATGATGCGTACAGTACGCGTACCAGTTGAACGAGCGGACGAGCGGATGAGCGCGCCAGGGAGAAGGGCGGCCCATGAATGCGATCACCTACAGAGCGGCACGCGCGAATCTGGCCAGGGCCATGGACCGTGTCTGCGAGGATCACGAGCCGATCATCATCACGCGCAGCGGCGAGCGCTCGGTGGTGATGCTCTCGCTCGATGACTACAAGGCCCTGGAGGAAACCGCCTACCTCCTGCGCAGCCCTGCCAATGCGCAGCGGCTGCTTGCGGCTGTGGCGCAGCTACGGGAAGGAAAGGGCGAGACCCCCGATCTCGTCGAGTGAAGCTGGTCTTCGCGGACTAGGCGCAGCCCGGCCCTGGGGGTGCTCAAGAAGACCCGCCACGCTCACGCCGCTGGGCATGGTCGCGCGGTCCCATCGATCAAGCTGCTCGCGCAAGCATGATGCGTTAGCATCAAGCATCATGCGAACCACGATCGACATTGCGGAAGACGTCCTCCTCGCGGCCAAGGAACTGGCGCGTCGTGAGGGCTCTTCGGCGGGCGCCGTGATCAGTCGGCTGGCGCGCCAATCCCTCATCGGCGGCAACGCAACGCCGTCCAGCCCGAACTCGACGCCAACGGCGAAGCGCCTGGCCAAGCTCGGGATTTGTGCCTTGCCTCACCGAGGCGGAGTCGTCACGAACGATCTGATCGACCGCCTTCGCAACGGGGAAGGCGGCTGACTCGGAGCGCAGTGCGAACCCTGCTGGATTGCAACGCACGGATCGCGCCCGGGGCGCCGAGCCCCGTCATCTACGGTGCCTGCTGACACCCTGAGGCTTGCCCTCATCCCCGGCCTGAGCCTGCTGCTCCCTTCGCGCCGCCGGCGGCCTCGCCTTGGCTCACTCCGTAGAGATTGCGAATGCCCGCAGCCAGGGGTCGAGGTGGGCGATGTCGAAGGTCCCGGTCTCGAACATCCGCATCATCTCGGCGTGGATCTGCTCCGGTGAGCGTTGCAGGCGCCAGCCGTTGATGCGCAGGAAGACGTCGCCAGCGGCAAAGGCCAGCCGCCTGTTGCCGTCGACGAAAGGATGGTTGATCGCCAGGCTTTCCAGCAGCGCAGCCGCTGCGGCCACGATGTCCTCGTAGTAGCCGGTCTGCGGCCGGAACAAGGCCGCTTCCAGTGCGCCGGGATCACGCACGCCCGGCATGCCTCCATAGCGTTGCACCAGCACGGCGTGCATGCCGAGCACATCGGCCACCGTCAGGTGATCGTGCGCCACGACTTACCTGGCCAGTTCGCGGTCACGATTTGCCCTGACGGTTGAGGATGGATCAGACGACCCGTCGCACGCCCTCCCAGGAGCCTTCGGTGCCCGACCGATGGCCTGGGCCGCGCGCGGAGCGCCGCCCGCGTGGCAGATGTCATGCGAGCCCGCTTCGCGCGGCGGGCCGGGCCGTGGCCGCGTCGCCTGCCTCGCCTACGATCCCCGCTCGCTGGTCGCCGCCCGCCGGGCGCGGCTGTCGCACCCTCACGCCAGAAGTCCAGGATCTCACCCCCATGTGCGGCATCACCGGCCTCTTCGACACCCGCGGCAAGCGCCCCGTCGACGACGTCACCCTGCGCCGCATGAACGCCTCGCAGGCGCACCGCGGGCCCGACGAGGGCAGCCTGCACATCGAGCCGGGGCTGGGCTTCGGGCACCGGCGGCTGTCGATCATCGACATCGCCAGCGGCCACCAGCCGCTCTTCAACGAGGACGGCTCGGTCGTCATCGTCTTCAACGGCGAGATCTACAACTACCAGGAGCTGATCCCCGAGCTGCAGGCGCTGGGCCACGTCTTCCACACGAAGAGCGACACCGAGTGCATCGTGCACGCCTGGGAGGCCTGGGGCGAGGACTGCGTGCAGCGCCTGCGCGGCATGTTCGCGTTCGCGATCTGGGACCGCAAGCGCCAGAGCCTGTTCATGGCGCGCGACCGCCTGGGCGTCAAGCCGCTCTACTACGCCCTGCTCGACGACGGCACGCTGCTCTTCGGCTCCGAGCTGAAGGCGGTGCTGGCGCACGGCGGCATGCGGCGCGACCTCGACCCGCTGGCCGTCGAGGAGTACTTCGCGCTCGGCTACGTCGCCGAGCCGCGCACCGTCTTCCGCCAGGCGCGCAAGCTGCCGCCGGGGCACTGCCTGCTCGCCGAGCACGGCAAGCCGCTGCCCGCGCCGCGCGAGTACTGGGACGTGCGCTTCACGCTCGACAACCCGCTCGGCGCCGCCGACGCGCAGGAGGAGCTGGTGGCGCGCATCCGCGAGTCCGTGCGCCTGCGCATGATCGCCGAGGTGCCGCTGGGCGCCTTCCTCTCCGGCGGCGTCGATTCCAGCGCCGTGGTGGCGATGATGGCCGGCCTCTCGGGCGAGCCGGTCAACACCTGCTCGATCGGCTTCGACGACCCGGCCTTCAACGAGAGCGAATTCGCGCAGAAGGTGGCCGACCGCTACCGCACGCGCCACCGGCTGGAGGTGGTGAAGAGCGACGACTTCGACCTCATCGACACCCTGGCGCGCCTGTACGACGAGCCCTACGCCGACAGCTCCGCCATCCCCACCTACCGCGTCTGCCAGCTCGCGCGCAAGCACGTCACGGTCGCGCTCTCGGGCGACGGCGGCGACGAGATGATGGGCGGCTACCGCCGCTACCGGCTGCACCTGATGGAAGAGCGCATGCGCGCGGCCCTGCCCGAAGGGCTGCGCCGGCCGCTCTTCGGCCTGCTCGGGCGCGTCTATCCCAAGGCCGACTGGGCGCCGCGCTTCCTGCGCGCCAAGACCACCTTCGAGGGCATGGCGCGCAGCGCCGTCGAGGCCTACTTCCACTCCGTGTCGATCCTGCGCGGCCCCATGCGCGCGCAGCTCTTCAGCGACCGCCTCAAGGGCGAGCTCGCCGGCTACGACGCGCTGCAGCTCTTCGAGCGCCACGCGCGGCGCGCCGGCACCGACGACCCGCTGGCGCTCGTCCAGTACCTGGACATCAAGACCTACCTGGTCGGCGACATCAACACCAAGGTCGACCGCGCCAGCATGGCGCACAGCCTCGAGGTGCGCGAGCCGCTGATGGACCACAAGCTGGTCGAGTGGCTGGCCACGCTGCCTTCGTCGCTGAAGGTGCAGGGGCAGGAGGGCAAGTACCTCTTCAAGAAGGCGATGGAGCCGCACCTGCCCGCCGACGTGCTCTACCGCCCGAAGATGGGCTTTGCCGTGCCGCTGGCGCGCTGGTTCCGCGGCCCGCTACGCCAGCGCGTGCGCGAGGCCATCCTCGGGCCGCGCCTGGAGATGACCGGCTGGTTCAACCGCCCCTACCTGCAGCACCTGGTCGACGCCCACCAGTCCGGCGCGCGCGACTACAGCGCGCCGCTGTGGACGCTGCTCATGTTCGAGGCCTTCCTGCGCAACGTCGTCGACGCCTCGGTCAACGGCAACGGCCGCACGCCCGCCCCGGCGCTGGCGGAGGTGGCGTGAGATGGCGGGGCGCCACCACCCTCACCCCAACCCTCTCCCGCAGGCGGGAGAGGGGGCGGGAGAGAAGGACGGCTCCTTCTCCCGCTTGCGGGAGAAGGCGGGGGATGAGGGTGTCGCCAAGCCGCCTGTCCGGCGTCGCCCCAGCCCGATGATCGCCGGCAAGGGACGAACGCTCGGCGACATCGTCGGCCCGATCGTCGATCCTGCAGACTGGGTCAGCCCATGACCCTGCGCGTCCTGCACGTCCTCGACCATTCGATCCCGCTGCACAGCGGGTATACGTTTCGCACGCTCTCGCTGCTGCGCGGGCAGCGTGCGCTGGGCTGGGAGACCTTCCACCTCACCAGCCCCAAGCACACCGCGCCCTGCGGTGCCGAGGAGACCGTCGACGGCTGGCACTTCTTCCGCACGCCGGCGGCCGAGGGCGGCGCACGGCTTCCCGGCCTGGGCGAGATGGCGCTGATGCGCCAGCTCGAGCGGCGCCTGGCCGACGTCGTCGAGCGCGTGCAGCCGCAGCTCATCCACGCGCATTCGCCGGTGCTCAACGCGCTGCCGGCGCTGCGCGTGGGGCGCAGGCGCAGCATTCCCGTCGTCTATGAAGTGCGCGCCTTCTGGGAGGACGCCGCGGTCGACCACGGCAGCACCACCGAAGGCAGCCTGCGCTACCGCCTCACGCGGCGCATGGAGACGCACGCACTTCGCCAGGCGGCGCATGTGTTCACGATCTGCGAGGGCCTGCGCGGCGACATCGTCGCGCGCGGCATCGCGGCCGAGAAGGTCACGGTGATCCCGAACGCCGTCGACGTCGACAGTTTCGAGCCCGGCGGCACGCCCGACGAGGCGCTGAAGGCCCGGCTCGGCTTGGCCGGCGCCACCGTGCTCGGCTTCATCGGCAGCTTCTACGCCTACGAGGGGCTGGATCTGCTGCTGGCCGCGCTGCCGCTGTTGCTGCGCAGGCAGCCCGACGTGCGTGTGCTGCTGGTGGGCGGCGGCCCGCAGGACGAGGCGCTGAAGGCGCAGGCGAAGAGCCTGGGCATCGCCGATCGCGTCGTCTTCACCGGCCGCGTGCCGCACGCCGAGGTGCAGCGCTACTACGACCTCGTCGACGTGCTCGCCTACCCGCGCCACAGCATGCGGCTGACCGAGCTCGTCACGCCGCTCAAGCCCCTGGAAGCGATGGCGCAGGGCCGCCTGCTCGTGGCCAGCGACGTCGGTGGCCACAAGGAGCTGATCCGCCACGGCGAGACCGGCTGGCTGTTCCGGGCCGGCAGCGCAGAGGCGCTGGCCGACGCCGTCGAGCAACTGCTCGCGCGGCGCGAACAATGGCCGCAACTGCGCGCGGCCGGGCGGCTGTTCGTGGAGCGTGAGCGCAACTGGGCGCGCTCGGTGCAGAACTACGTGGCGCCGTACGAAGCGCTCGCCCGCGAACCGATGCCGGCATGACTTTTCACGGCCTGAGCATCGCCCTCGTCGGGCCCTTGCCGCCGCCGGCCGGCGGCATGGCCAACCAGACGCGCCAGCTCGCCGAACTGCTGCAGGGCGAAGGCGCGCGGGTCGAGCTGGTGCAGACGAATGCGCCCTACCGCCCGGCCTGGGTCGGTCGCCTGCGTGGCCTGCGCGCGCTCGCCCGGCTGCTGCCCTACCTGCACGCGCTCTGGCGCGGCGCCGGGCGCAACGACCTCATGCATCTGATGGCCAACTCCGGCTGGTCCTGGCACTTGTTCGCGGCGCCCGCGATCTGGATCGCGCGCCTGCGCGGGATACCCGTCGTCGTCAACTACCGGGGCGGTGAAGCGGGCGACTTCCTGCGGCGCTCGGCGCGGCTGGTGCACGCCAGCATGCGCCGCACGGCCGCGCTCGTCGTGCCCTCGGGCTTCCTGCAGGAGGTGTTCGCGCGTCACGGCATGCCCGCGCGCGTCGTGCCGAACATCGTCGACCTGCAGCGCTTCCGTCCGGCCGAACGCCCGGACGGACAGGCGCTGCCCGACGCATTCCCTATCATCCTCGTTGCGCGCAACCTGGAAGCGATCTACGACAACGCCACCGCGCTGCGTGCCTTCGCGCGGGTGTTGAAGCGGCAACCCGGCGCGCGGCTCGTGATCGCCGGCACCGGCCCGGAGGAGGCCGCGTTGCGCGCCTTGGCCGCGGAGCTCGGCGTCGGCGAACACGTCGAGTTCGCCGGCCGGCTGGATCGCGACGCCATGGCGGCGCGGCTGCGCGGCAGCAGCGTCGCGCTCAACCCGAGTCGCGTCGACAACATGCCCAATTCGGTGCTCGAGGCGTTGGCCAGCGGCGTGCCGGTGGTCAGCACCTCCGTCGGGGGCGTGCCCCACATCGTTGCCGACGGCCAAACGGCCTTGCTGGTGCCGGCCGGGGACGCGCCCGCGATGGCCGCGGCGCTGCTGCGCGTACTCGGCGACGGCGCACTCGCCGAGCGCCTGCGCCGAGCCGGGCTGCGCGAGGTGCAGCGCTATACCTGGGCCCAGGTGGCGCCGCTGCTCGGGCGCGTGTACGCAGACGCCTGCGCGCCCGCGGCGGCGCGGCGCGCGGCATGACCTCGCCGACGGAGCAAACGTGAAAGTCACTGTCGTCGGCACCGGCTACGTCGGCCTCGTCACGGGCGCCTGCCTGGCGGAGATGGGCAACCACGTCGTCTGCCTGGACGTGGACGAGGCCAAGATCCGCCTCCTGAACGAAGGCGGCATTCCGATCCACGAGCCGGGCCTCGAGGCGCTGGTGCAGCGCAACGCCGCCGCCGGACGCCTGCAGTTCACGACCGACGTCGCGGCGGCGGTCGCGCACGGCACGCTGCAGTTCATCGGCGTGGGCACGCCGCCGGACGAGGACGGCTCGGCCGACCTGCAGTACGTGCTCGCAGCAGCGACCAACATCGGCCGTCACATGACCGACTACAAGGTCATCGTCGACAAGAGCACCGTGCCCGTCGGTACCGCCGACAAGGTGCGCGCGCGCGTGCGCGCCGTGCTCGACGAGCGCGGCCTTTCCGACCTCGGCTTCGCTGTCGTCTCCAACCCCGAGTTCCTGAAGGAAGGCGCCGCGGTCGAGGACTGCATGCGCCCGGACCGCATCATCCTCGGCGCCGACGACGAGCGCGCCATCCTGCTGATGCGTGCGCTCTACACGCCCTTCATGCGCAACCACGATCGGCTGCACCTGATGGACGTGCGCAGCGCCGAGTTCACCAAGTACGCCGCCAACGCGATGCTGGCCACGCGCATCAGCTTCATGAACGAGCTCGCGCGCCTGGCCGACCGCGTCGGCGCCGACATCGAGATGGTGCGCCGCGGCATCGGCAGCGACCCGCGCATCGGCACGCACTTCCTCTACGCCGGCACCGGCTACGGCGGCAGCTGCTTCCCCAAGGACGTGAAGGCGCTGATCCACACCGGGCGCGAGAACGAGCTCGACCTCGAGATCCTGCGCGCGGTGGAAAGCGTCAACGAGCGCCAGAAGCACACCCTCGTCGACAAGGCCGTCGCGCGCTTCGGCGAAAGCTTGAGCGGACGCACCTTCGCGCTCTGGGGCCTGGCCTTCAAGCCCAACACCGACGACATGCGCGAGGCGCCCAGCCGCGTCATCGTCGCCGATCTGCTGGCCCGCGGCGCGCGCGTGCAGGCCTACGACCCGGCGGCGGGCGACGAGGCGCGCCGGGTGATGCAGGGCATGCAAGGCATCGCCTTCTGCGCCACGCCGCACGAGGCGCTGCTCGGCGCCGACGCGCTGCTCGTCGTCACCGAGTGGAAGGAGTTCCGCAACCCCGACTTCGAGTTCATCAAGGCGAGCCTGAAGCAGCCGCTGATCCTCGACGGGCGCAACCTCTACGACCCGGTGCTGATGCGGGCGCTGGGCATCGAGTACCAGGGTGTCGGGCGCGCGGCGCCGCTGCGCGATTGATCCCGGCGTGCCGGTCCTGCGCGGCGCCGGAGGCGGCTTTAGGCGCGGCCGAGCGCCGATCCGGCCGGACCGGCGACCGCGTGCACCCTTCGCAGGTTCTGCAGCAGGCGCGCGGTGTACTTCCAGCGGTTGCGGTCCCACGGCGTGAAGCGGGGCAACTGGTACAGGTCGTCGCCGTGCCGGGCGGCGCCCGTCGCCGTCGTCACCGCGGCGGCAAACCCTGCATCGCGCACCATTCGCACGTGATCCGCGGTGTAGTCGAGGTCCGGCCTGCCGTTGGGATAGGCGAACAGCTCGATGGCCGTCCCGAGCTCGCAGCGCAGGGCCTCGGCACCGTCGGTGATCTCGCGCCACGCCTGCTCGGGCTCGCAACGGGCGAGGATGGGGTGCGAGACCGTGTGTGCGCCGATCCCCATGCCGGCACGGTGCAGCGCATGAAGCTGCGCGCGGCTCATCATCAGGCCCGAGGGCGAAGCGACGCCCGCATGGCGCCGGAGCGCGTCGACCACGCGAGCGCGCTCGTCGAACGGCAGGTGCTTCACCGCATGGTTGAGCCTGTCCTCGATGGCGATCCGTGCCGACACGTCCGCGGGCAGGTCGATCATGCCCTGCCCGGCCGGCGTCGCGTCGAGCGCCGCGCGCTGCGACCGATGGATGGCCGCGGCCAGAATGTCGTTCCACATCACGGCGCCGTCGAGGTAGCCGGTGGAGATGAAGAAGGTCGCGTGCAGCCCGTGCCGCTGCAGCATCGGCAAGGCGCAGGTCACGTTGTCGGCATAGCCGTCGTCGAAGGTGATCGCTGCCGCGCGCGCGGGCAGGGTTCCCGCGCGCAGGCGCTCGATCGCCGGCCCCAGCGGCAGCACCTCGAACGCCGACTTCAGCCAGCGCAGTTGCCGGTCGAACTGCTCCAGATCGGGCAGGCTGGGGCTCGACGGATCGGGCCTTTCGAGCACGCGGTGGAAGATGGTGATGCTCAGCCGCCCGTGCGTGCCCGCCGGCGAGAACATGGAGAACGCGTGACGAACCGGCATCGCGGGCGTTCAGCGGCTGGTCGGCGCCGGATTCAACTGCGCTCGACCGAATGCGCCGGGGCCCCCGACCGCATTGCTGCTGCCCTGGGTCTGCGCGATGGCCTGGCGCACGAGGCGCTCGATGGCCGCCAGGATGACCGGGAGGTAGTACGGCATGTCCCAGTAGGCGAGACTCAGGAACGCGCCGCCGACCGCGAAGCCGACGAGGCCGACCTTGATCATGTTGGCCAGCTCCGCAGCCCATGCGAACTCGGCATGCGGGCGGGCCAGGCGCACGACGCGCCCGGCCATGCGGTAGGTCATGAGCCAGAACAGCAGGTAGATCGCAAGCCCGACGTAGCCGTGGTCCCCGAGCACCTGGAAGTAGATGCTGTGCGCGACGTAGACCCATTCCGGCCCCTTGCGCGGCGAGTAGAGGTCGAACACCACCGGGTTGGCCGTGGCCATGCCGGCGCCGGTGATGCGGTCGCCGGCGATGTTGATCGCCGTCTGCCACGCGTTCAGGCGTTGCATCGCCGAGAGGTCCTCCTCGTAGCGCTGGATGGTCCCCATGCGCTCGAACCACTCCGGCGGCATCATCGACAGCGCCACGGGCAGCAGGGCCAGGAACACGAAAGCCAGCAGGACCTTGGAGCGGCTCCGCCACCACAGCATGGACGCCATTGCCGCGATCGCCAGCAGCGCGCCGCGCGACTGGCTGCCCAGTGCCGAGGCCGCGCACAGCAGGCAGGACAGGTAGAGCCCCCACTGCAGCAGCCGCGGCTTGACGAAGCGCACGAGCACGAAGTCGCGCGCGACATCGATGTGGCGGGCCAGCGCGTAGAGCAGCGGGATGGTGATGATCAAGGCCACCGCCAGTTCGTTGTTCCCCGTTACGAGACTGCCCGGGGGGCCCCAGACGTGGTAGCCGCCGCCGGTGGCGAGCGTGAAGACGCCGCCCTTGGTGCCGTAGAAGGCGATGGAGCCGGCGACCAGCCACACGAGCCCGAGGATCTCCTCCCGCGTGCGCACGAGCGCCGCGACGACGAAGGTCATGCCCAGCACCTTGAGCACCTGCTGGTAGCTGGTCCACGCAGCAGCGGGAACGATCGCCACCGCGGTGGTGATGCCCATCCAGACGACGAAGACCGCGAGCATGCCCGCCGTACCGCCGGGCGGGCGGCTGACCTCCTTCGGGTGCATCAGCATGCTGAGGACGACCAGCGCGACGGCCGCCGCCGCGAAAGGCAGGCTGTAGGCGAAGCCCCACGCCAGCCGGTGGGGATTCATGAGGCCGATCCAGACCCACAGCAGCGCGCCCCAGTACGGCCGGCGCAGCGTCGCCACGGCCGCGGCGGCGAACAGGAGCAGCATGGCGATGTCTCTCATGGCGTCATGGCGTCATGGCGGGTCGCGGATCGGGCCTCAGGTCGCGGCCGCGACCTTGCTGACCACGTAGCGGAACTTGCCCGAGCGCTCGGCCGGGATCCGGTCCACCAGCGCGACCTCGACCGTGACCTGCTCCCCCAGCCGCGCCTTGAGCCCGCGCTCGATGCTCGCGATCGCCGCCGCCTTGGCGTCGCCGCTCATCTCCGGTCCCGGCACGAGCAGCACCCGCGTGAGCTCGCGCGACTCCTGCACGATCTTGAAGCCGGCCACGCCCGGCAGGTCACGGAGCACGTAGATCAGCGCCAGGCCATGCATCACGGTGCCGTCCGCGGCCACGATGAAGTCGGTGCTGCGCCCCTGCAGGTCGGCGAGTACCGGAAGGCCGCGTCCGCAAGCGCAGCCGCCGTCGCGCAGGCTGCCGACATCGCCGGTGCGGTAGCGGATGAAGGGGTAGTCGCGCGTGGCCAGGTGGGTGACGACGATCTCGCCGGCCTTGCCGGGCGGCTGCACGCGGCCCTGCTCGTCGACGATCTCGACCACGATGTCCTCGGCGGTGACGTGCATGGCCCCGTGCGGGCATTCGTGCGCGATGAAGCCGGCGTCGCGCCCGCCGTAGCCGTTGGCCACCGGGGCCCCGAAGGCGCGGCCGATCGCCTCTCTCTGGTGGTCGTAGAGCCGCTCCGAAGTCACGAAGACGACGCGCATGCCGAGGTCGTCCAGGCGCTGGCCGCGCGCCTGCGCCCGCTGCGCGATGTGGTGGATCGCCGAGGGGTAGCCGAAGAGCATGGCCGGGCGGCGGGCCCGGATGCGTGCGATGAAGCCGTCGACCTTGTCGTCCGACATCTCGAACGCCGGCAGCAGCTCGGTGCGCATCAGCCGGTCGCGCCACTGGCGCGCCCGGTCCTGCGAGCCGAGCTCGATCGGCGAGCCCCAGACGACGATCTCCCGGTCGCCGATGTCCACGCCCCACCAGCGCGTGGCGCGCCACTTGGCCGCCACGTCGTGGCTTACGCGCTCGCGGCCGATGAAGAAGATCAGCGGTTCGCCGCTCGAGCCGCCGGTGTTGAAGCGCGCCAGGCCGCGCGCATCGTCGGCGCGCAGCCGGTCGCCGTGGGCCCGGATGTCGGCCTTGGCGAGGAAGGGCAGCGCCTGCAGGTCCCGGGTCGAGCGCACCTGGGCCGGGTCGAAGCCCTGATGGGCGAACAGGTCACGGTAGTAGGGCACGTGCGCCGCGGCATGCGCGAGCAGCGCGCGCAGGCGCTCGAGCTGCAGGGCCTCGAGGCGCTCGCGCGGCCACCATTGGCTTTGCTCGAGCCCGCGATGCACGTGCAGCGTCTCGTGCCGCTTGAGCCGCTCCTGCAGCGGGAACAGCGCGCCGCTGACGAAGCGCGTGTAGAGGCTGCTCACGGCGTCGTTCCTGCCGTGCACGCGCACATCGTCGCGTCGCCGGGTGGGGAGGCGGGCGAACGCGCGGGGACGGGGAGGACTCTCATGACGGTCAAGCCTTCGAGTGTGCAGGAACGGCGCCCGCCGGTGGCCGCGCCGGTGGCGCCGGCTGTCAAGTTCCGCACGCCGCTGCCGGGCGCGCGTCCTGCAGCGGCGCGCGCGGGTCGTGCATCCAGCGGCGCATGACCTCGATCACCTCGCGACGCGACGCCATCGAGGAATAGGTCTGGTCGGCGTCGGGCATGTCGTGGCGGACGACGTGGCGCGGCGCCTGCATCGCGGCCTGCCAGGCCGGGCGCGTGGCCACGAGGTCGTCGAACTCCTTCACCAGGATGCTGCGTCCGCTCATCATCATCAGCAGGTCGCCGCGAAAGCGCGACAGCCCGATGCGCATGCGCGGCACGAAGGGCATCGACGGGTCCTGGTTGAAGGCGAGCTCGTCGTCGATCGCGGCCGCGCCGCGCGCCAGCCCGAGCCGTTGCACCGCGGCCTTGCCGATCACCCCGAGCGCGGGCAGCGGGTTGTACTGCAGCCGCAGCAGCTTGAGCCAGAAGTCCTTGTCGTGCAGCCGCTTGCGGTAGTGATGCCTGACGACGGCGGCGTTGGCGGTCTCGGGCGAATGGACCCAGGGGTTGCCGGTGATGATGCCGCTGACCTCCGGGAAGCGCCAGGCGTTGATCAGGACGGCGGAGCCCGCGTCGCAGCCGCCCCAGAGTACGAACTCGCGCACCTCGGGCGCCTCGCGCCGGAATGCCTGCAGCGCCGCGCCGAGGTCGTCGGCGACGTCCTGGAAGCCGCGAAAGCCGCCCTCGCTGTCGCCTAGGCCGCGATGGTCGAAGCGCATCACCGGGATGCCGTCGGCGGCCAAGCTGCGCGCCAGCTGCACCTGCAGCCGTCCGACGCCGACGCGGTACTGCGGCCCTCCGGCGACGATGGACAGCAGTCCGCGCGTCTTTGCCACCCCGGGTCGGTGCACCATGCCGACCAGGGTGTCGCCCCGGCAATCGAAGACGACGGGGATTTCGTGCTGCACCGTCATGCATCCTCCTGCAAGGCGGCCAGCGTAGCCTGCAGAAGCCCAGGGGCGTCCACCGGCTCGTGCACCTGCCAGACCGGCGGGCATGCGGCGCCGCAGGTGTTCACGGTCACGCCATGCGTGCGCCATCCCTCCAGCACCCGGGCGCTGGCCGCCGCCGGCGCCTGGCCGGGCTGGGCGACGGCCTCGATCCAGTCGACCCGGCAGGCCGCGGGGGGCACCAGGTCGGCCAGGCGCCGCGCCGCGAGGGCGTCGGCGAGCCTGCCGCTGAGCGGGTAGCCGGCGACCTCGATCGTCTCGCCGGCGGCCAGTCGCGCGCGAATTTGCTCGCTCGTCTCGCGCTCGGCCTCGCTGACCATCTGCGAGGCGATGCGCAGGCGCAGCGTCTGGTTCAGGAAGAGCTTGCCGTCGGTCACCGGCTGCCACAGCAGCAGCCGCGCCGCCGGCAGCGCGTCGGCCCTGCGCAAGGCCTCGGCGGCGAGCAGGGCGCCGCTGCGCACGCCCCAGAGCATCAGGGGGGCGGAGGTTTCTTCCAGCAGCCGGCGGCCGGCCCGGTCGACGTCGTCCAGCCACCCGGACCATTCGACTTCGGCGAGGTCGCCGTCGCTCTCGCCGGTTCCCTGCAGGTCGGGCAGCAGGCAGCGCCAGCCCTGCCCGGCGAGCAGGCGGGCCATGCGCGCCGCGTGCACGCGCAGGCGGTTCATCTCCTCGGCGAAGGGCGCGACGTAGAGCGCCGCGCCGCGGCAAGGCCCGGCAGGGCGGATGTCGAGCGCGAACAGCCGGCGCCCGCCGACGTCCAGGAAGCGCGCCTCGGTGAAGCTCTTGTGGTCGGACATGGTCGTTGCCGGTTCAGGTCGCGTGGGCGTCGTCCGTCAGGACGCGCGCGTCCGCGCGCCCGAGCAGCGCCGCCCGATGGCGGGCGTAGGCCGCGCGCGCCTGCTCCAGCAGCGACTCGTCGAACGCGAGGCCGGAGTAGTCGCTGCGCGAGCGGTCGATGGTGCCGGACTTCAGCCGCTGCGAGTGATCGCCCGCGTCCCCCCGCCCGGTGTTGGAGAAAGTCTCGTACGTCGACGGGATGCGCTGCGCGAAGCCCAGCCACTCCGACAGTGCGGCCAGGGTCGGGTCCGGGCGCTCGACCAGGCATTCGGCGTCGAGGTAGAAGAAGCGGCCGGAGAGCGACTCGGCCAGCGTCGACAGCGTCTGCAGCCGCTTCACGTAGTAGTCCGTCGCGCCCTCGGGCGTCGCCTCCGGCAGGGCCAGGTTCTGCTGGCGGAACAGGGCCACCAGGCTGCGTACCGACTGGTCGGGCTTGCGCAGCATGAAGATGGCCCGGGTCGACGTCCGCTGCAGCAGGTGCGGCGCCACGTGGTGGCCGTCGTGCAGCACCTTGTCGAACATGTAGCGCGCCTGGGGCTTGGCCGCGTGATCGGCGAAGTGCCGCAGCTTCTGCCGCCACAGGCTCTTCCAGCTGTAGTAACCGATGTGCATCTCGTAGTAGCCCTCGACCAGTGGATGGCTGCCGATCAGGTGCCCGAACAGGCTGGTGTTCGCGCGCATATGGCTGAGCAGAAAGAGGTTGCGGTGGCGAAGCACCAGCGCGGGGTTGGCGGTCAGGGCGCCGACGATCGACATGATGGGCTCGGGGTTCGGGAGGACGGGTTGGAGGAATGTCAGGTCAGGCGCAGCGCCAGCGACTGCAGCTGCAGTCCCCTCGCCTCGGCGGGGCGGCCCGCTTCGCGCAGCAGGTCCGCCAGCTGCGCCAGCAGGTACACCTTCTGGCGCCGCGCCCAGCGCCGCAGGCCCGCGCGCCGGGCGCCCAGCAGGCATTTGTCGAGCACACGCAGCTGTTGCAGCCGCCGGTCCAGCATCAGGCCGGCGCGCGACGCCTGCGCGGTGCCTCGCGGCGCCGGGATGCGGTGCAGCGCGGTCACCGCCGGCCGGTAGAGGATGCGTGTCGCGGCATCGATGCCGCGCAGGAACAGGTCGCGATCCTCTTCGTAGCGCAGCAGCTCGTCCAGCCCGCCCAGCGATAGGAAGAAGTCGCGCCGGAATACTGTCACGTTGAGGTGCGAGAAGCCGTCGCCGCGCAGCAGTTGCTCCGCGCTCGCCTCGCGGTTGCCGTGCTCGTCGATCGCGGCGCCCAGGTCGCCGGCCACGGCATCCAGCCACAGCGGGCCGGGATGCGGGCTGCCGTCGGCGTGAACCGCCCGCTGCGCCGAGAGCAGCAGGTCGATCGCCCCGTGCTGCTGCACCGACAGGGCGATGCTGCGCAGGTGCCGCGGGTCGAGCCAGAGGTCGTCATCGTCGAGGAAGGCGACGTAGTCGCCGCCGCCGGCCTCGACGCCCGTGTTGCGGACGAACGAGGGCCCGTGCCCCTGGGCGCGCGGCGGCAGCCAGAGCCAGCGCACCGGCGCCGCGGCGTGGGCGTCCGCCAGCGCCCGGTAGGCCGCGAGATCGGGCTCGACCGCGCCGTCGACGACGACCACGACCTCGAGGCCGACGTCCTGCTGCGCGAGCACGCTGCCAAGGGCCTGCTCCAGCAGCGCGGGTCGGTTGCGGGTCGGGATGACGACGTGGAAGTCCATCGTGGTGCCCTTGCTAGCCGCGGGGGGGGGCCGCTCAGCGCCTGGCGCCGTCGGCCAGTGCGACGCAGGCATCGACCGCCCGCGCCACGCGCTCGAAGATGCGCCGGTACACCGCTTCGGGCCGGGCGTAGGGGTCGTCGATCTCCACCTCGGCCGGCGTTTTGGCGGCCGCTGCGCCGAGCAGGAAGACCTTGCTGGCCGCTTCCGGGTGCGCCGCCTGCAGACGCTCGGCGTGTGCCTGCTCCATCACCAGCACGACCTCGGCCTGCCGCAGCAGCGCTGCGGTCAGCGTCGCCGAGCGCAGCGCCTGCATCTCCACCCCGTGCTCGCGCGCGATGTCCGCCATGCGGGCGTCGGCCGGCCGGCCCGCCTGCGGGTGAAAGCCGGCCGAAAGGCAGTGCCAGCGCCCGGGATGCCGCTGCTCGGCGTAAGCCTGCGCCAGCGCGCTGCGGTTGATGTTGCCGTGGCAGACGAAGAGCACCGTGCGCGCCGCCTGCAACTGCCGGGCGGCACGGCCACCGGGGCGGCCCATGCGCCATTGCCGGCGCAGGAAGCGCCGCCGCGCGAGCAGCTCGCGCAGCCGGGCGCCGTGGTGCGCCGCGATGCGGCCGAGGTCCACCAGCCCGGGCATCGGGTCGCGCCAGCTCTGGATGTCGAAGTGGTGGCGCGGCGAGAGCACGAGCGCGGCGTCGCGCAGCAGTTCGCCGCGGCCGGGCAACGCGACCAGGCCGGCCGGAGCGTCGCGGCGCAGCACCGCCTCGAGCCAGGCCAAGTCGCGGCCCAGGTGGCGGCACAGCACGCCGGCACGGGCTGGCGGTCGGTCGGCCACCCGGCCCTGCGTCCACAGCTCGAGCAGCATGGCCGGAAAGTCCGCGCCGGCGGCCACGGCCAGGGGCAGCGAACCCCAGAAGCGGCCGTTGATCTCCATCAAGCGGAAGGTGCCGGTCTCGCGCTGCAGCTTGAACTCGACCATCGCCACGCCGTGCCAGCCCAGCGCGCGCACCAGCCGCTCGCTCGCCTGCAGCAGGGCCGGCGTTGGCGCCTCGCTCACGCGCAGGCTGCTGCCGCCGCCGGTCAGCGGCACTTCGTGCAGGCGCCGGTGCTGGAACGCGTGGCGGATCTCGCCGCGGTCGGCGATCAGCTCCACGCCCACGCCGTCGCCGCGGAAGTACTCCTGCAGCAGCACGCGGCCAAAGCGCAGCGCGTGGCGTACCGCGGCTTCAAGCGCGCGCCGGTCGGCGGCATAGCCCACGCTCAGCGGCACGCGCCGGCCGTCCTCGTGGCCCACGGAACGGCTGGGCTTGACGACGACCGGCCAGCCCGCGGGCGCCAGTTGCGCGCAGGCCGCGTCGAGCTCGGCGAGGTCGCCCAGCTCCACGCCCAGCGGCACCGGCACGTCCAGCGTCCGTGCCAGGTCCATCGTCCGCTGCTTGTCCACCACCTGCTCGAGCGCCGCACGCGGCGCCATCGCCACCCGTGCCTGTTCGGCCGGCGCCAAGGCGCGCGCGGCCGGCAGCAGCGTGCGCTCGGTGACCGGGATCACCAGATCGTGCGGCTGCCCGGCGAGCATGTCGCGCAGCCAGCCGACGAAGGCGCCTTCGTCGCGCAACGGGTCCGGATAGCACCACCGTTGCCGCGCATGGCGCGACCATGAAGCCAGCGACGACGCGCGGTCGGCAGCGACGTCGACCGCATGCCCCAGGCGCCCAAGCGAGCGCACGATGGACAGCGCGGCGCCCTGGTCACCGTCGAGCACGAGCACGCGGCGTGCGCCGCCGTTGCCGCTGCGCATCGCGCGGTCAGGGCCGGCCGGATCCCGCGCCGGCCGCGCTGCGGGCACGCGGGCCGACGCAGAAGCCGCGAGCGTTATGCCGGGCGTGCGGCGGCATCACGTCGCCGGCGCGGAGGCCGCTGCCGGTGACGGCTCCGACGCCGCAGCCGGCTCGGCGTGCGCCGCGGGGGCGGGCACGGGATCGCGCCAGTGGCCGCTGCGCTGCAGCGCCTGTTGCAGATCCGGGCGCACAGGGCCGAGCGCCATCGCCTCATGGGCGTACGTCAGCGCCAGTTCGGGCTGGCCCAGTTCCAGCGCCACCAGCCCCATGTTGTAGACGGTGAGCGGGCTGGTGCGCTCCTTGGGGTCGATCGCCTCCAACTGCGCCAGCCCTTCCTTGGTGCGGCCCATCTTGCCCAGGTAGCTGGCATACAGCATGCGCGCCACATGATCGTCCGCGCGGAACGCGAGCGCGCGCTCGAAGAAGCAGGAGATCGAGTAGGGAAGGCGGGGCGGCGTGTCGGACTTGCGCATCTGGCCGAGCCTGGCCAGCGCCGCCAGCGCCCGGTGATGGTTGGGAAAGGCGTGCAGCGTGTAGCTGATGTCGCCCTCGACCGTGCCGGTGACGCCGCGCACCAGGGCCTCGACCGCAGGGGTGAAGTGGTACTTCTCGACGATGCCGAGCTTGTCGCGATCAGTGCGGTAGTCGAAGGGGCCGTAGTTGTGGGCCAGCGTGCCGCCGCAGGCCGCGGGCGGCGGTACCGACGGGGTCGCAGCATGCGCGGCGCCCGCCGGGATGCCGGAGAGCGCCGCCAGCATGGCGAGGGCCGTGGCGGCGTGCCGCGCCGTGCGTGGCTGGGGCCGGCCTCGGGCGATGGGCGCGACGAACGGCGCGTGACAGGGTCGTGGCATCACGGGTCTTGGCGTGCGGGGTGATCGACGGCTTGTCCTTGACGGGCGACAGGGATTGTGCCTACGGACGCTGCCCGCGTCCGCCATTGCCCGCCGCTGCCCATCGGGACTGTGAAGCCTTGCACGTGTGCGCGGACGCCGACCGCGCCCGGCGGGCCCGGTTGCAGGCGCTGCCGTGCGGCTGCAGCCGGACGTGCGCCTCCTGCGCGAAGGCGCGTACTCGGGGCCGTCGACATGCCCGAGCAGCCATCGGCAGGAGGCTGTTCGTCACGGCGGGCTCCGGCGGGCAGGGATGAAGCGCCCCAAGGTTCGCACGAACAGGGGCTCGGACGCCAGCGGGTGCCGGCTCCACGAGACCAGCACGACCCAGGCGACGATGGTGGCGGCGGCCGCGCCCGCGAACAGCGCCGGCGACACCGGTGCGTCGCGGCCGGGCCCGGCCTGCAGCGACACCAGCGCCGCCGGGACCAGGCAGGCCGCGGCGACCCCGGCGCTGCGCAGGCAGCCGGCGGCGAGGGGGCGTCCGTGCGTCCGCACGCAGCGCTGCTTGACCGCGTACGCCAGCGGCACGTAGATGAACCACATGGCGCAGTAGGCCAGCGCGCAAGCCATGAGTGAGCGATAACTCACCGCCGCGCCGACGATGAGTGCCGCGCGCGCCGGCTGGAACAGCAGCTCGGCGCGCGTCACGAGGTCGATTCGGCCCACGGCGATGATCAACGGGAACACCATGTTGGCCAGCACGGCGATGGCCCCGGCAAGGCAGAACACCGGCACCAGGGGTACGGCGCTGTCCCACTGGTCGCCGAACAGCAGGCGCAGGATTTCCAGCGGGAACAGGGCCACGAAGCCGTAGAAGGGCCAGGCGCAGGCGGTGACCGCGGTCACGCTGCTGGTGTGATGGGCATCGACGGCCGCGCCTTCGCGGTGCGCGCGCGCGAAGGCCGGAAAGGCGACGTTGCGCACCGCTGTCATCACGTCGCGGTGGAAGAGGTTCATCAGCCCTTGCGCGCGGCTGAGGATGGCCACCGGCGCGAAGCCGAGGATCTTGCCGACGGCGAGGTCGTTGATGTCCATCGACACCGTCGTCACCAGGTTGGCCGCCACGTTCTGCCCGCTGAAGCCCAGCACCCGCCGCCACTCGCTGAACGACGGCAGCAGCAGCCGGCGCTCGCGCCGCACCAGCCAGGCCCCCAGGCCGGTGCTGGCGTTGGTCGCCACCGCGCCCACGGCCATGCTGAAGGCGCCCCAGCCGGCCCAAGCCAGGCCCACCGTCACCGCGAAGCCGACGATCGCCGCCACCACGTTGACGTAGAGCAGCCGCTTGAACTCGAGCTCGCGGCGCAGCAGTGCCAGCGACACGGTGCAGAACGGCAGCACGAGGAAGTTCAGCGCCACCGTGCGCATGAGTGCCGCCATCTCCGGCTCGGCGTAGAAGCGCGCGACCCACGGCGCGGCCAGGTGCAGCGCGAAGAACAGCGTGCCGCCGATGGCCAGCGAGATGCCGAAGGTCGTGCGGACGTGGGCCTCGGTGAGCTCCTTCTCCTGGATCAGGTAGGCGCCGACGCCGAAGTCGCGCAGCACATGCGCGATGCCGATCACCGCCAGCGTCACCGAGTACAGCCCGATCTCGGTCGGCGTGAGCAACCGCGCCAGCAGCATATTGCTGGCCAGCGCCAGCATGATCAACAGGTAGCGCTCCCCGAACGAGAGCGCAAGGGCGCGGCGGACGCTGGTCACAGCTAAATTTCAGGGGGTTTTGACGAACTCGTCGAACACAGCTTGAACTTGGCGCGCCTGATATCGAACGTCCATCTCCGGGCGTCTCGCGTGCAGGCGCGCAGCTTCCGATACGGCATTCCAACGTTGCTCATCGAGCATCAACGAGTCGACAGCCTCCGTCCATCTTTCAATCCCTGACGATGGATCGATCAGCAGGCCGCCGGGGCCGACTGACTCCGGAAGTCCACCAATATTTGATGCAATTACAGGGATTCCGCTGACTTGGGCTTCGCTTACGACGCGCCCCCATGCTTCTTCAACGCGCGACGGCACGATCAAGATGCGCGCTTCGCGGAAGGCTTCCCGAATGTCTTGGGTCGGCGCGCGCCACTCGACATTACCTAAACTCATGGCAATTTGTTTAGCTTCTATGAGTTGGGCGTTGCCTTTCCAAGATTCTTGGATCAGATACTTATATTTCGACCGGGCCCGCGCGAGCTGGAGGAGCAGCTGCCCACCTTTGTCGGGATCCGGATTAATCAATAATATCTTTGAGCCGTGTCCATCTGTTTGCACTTGCTCCGGGATAATGGTCGGAATGATGATATCCGAAGAAATTCCAAACTGATCCCGTAGACGTTCGGCAGTAAACTGAGAATTGGCGATGAAGTGCGCCTCATTCTTGATTTTTGTAAGATCGCCATGCTTTTGAAAGACAACATCTCGCACTTGGTATACTGTTCGAAGTTTCAGTGTAAGACATTTCATTGCCAGGCTGACCGCATCGGGGGGCGCGCCGATGACGACAGCGATATCCGGTCGAAGCAAGGTTGCAAGCCCATCGAGTGAGGCCAGCGGATCCCAGCTTCTGAATACGCGATAGCCCAATCCGCGATCTCTTGGAAAACGACGACGAAAGACTTTTCGCTGAATCCGATTCCAGAAGGCCAGTCGACCTTTCGGATGGAGTGAGCACAGGACGGCGACGTCATGACCGAGATCGCGTAACTGCAGACAGAGATGATGTGTCGACCATTCCGCTCCACCAATGCTTTGTGGTAAGAATGTCCGATTGGTAAGAAACAAGATATTCACTTGGCCGTCCTTGTACTTTGCTTCGTGACAAGCGAACAAATTGCTAAATGCGCGAAGAGTGAGTGGCTGAATGCGATCACTGCCCCAGCACGCTTGCGATACAGATGCGCCAACTGCTGGCGCGCCAAGTGTCGATTTGTATTATGTTGATGCTCGACCGAATTGCGTCCGCGTGGCGACCGCACTTTCGGAAATAGATGTTCTGTGTCGTCAGCGCATACACGATGCGTCGTTCGATATAAGAGCGATACTCCGAGAAGTCGTCGCTCGCTCGAAGCATCCGATAGAACTTCTCCGCAAAGAACGCATGCGCCGGGTAGCCCTGATTGGTGAGGCTGCCCGGGTGGTAGCGGTAGTACATCAGGGGTTGATGGACGAAGAGCAGGTGCGCGCAGTGGCGAGCGACCTGCAGCCACAGGTAGACGTCCTCGCCGATCTCGAGCGAGGTGTCGAAGCCTCCCAGCGCGAGAACGCGCGCACGCTTGAGCACGAAGGTGCCGGTGTTGCCCAGCACCTCGTCGCGCAGGAAGCAGGTCAGCGGGTCGGCGATCAGGCGCAGCGCCGGTTCGTCGGGCGCGGGTGGCAACCCCACGTTGCTGGCCCAGTGCGGCAGCAGGGACTGGCGCCACACGGGCCACTCGGAGTGTGAAAGCGGGCGATCGGCGCGGTTCTCGTTGATGAAGTCGGAGCTGATCAGTTCAGCGTCCGGGTGCGCTTTCGCCGCCTCCATCTTCAGGCGCAGGTTGTCGGGCAACCACAGATCGTCGCCATCGAGAAAGGCCAGCCACTCGCCGCGCGCCTGCGCCAGACCGTGGTTGCGCGCGCCGGCCGCGCCCTGCGGCCCTTCGTTGCGCAGCAGGCGCAGGCGCGGGTCTTGCCCGGCCAGGCGCTGCACGATGGCTGCGGTGTCGTCCTGTGAGCGGTCGTCGACCACCAGCACTTCGAAGTCGTCGAAGCCGGCCTGGTCGAGTATCGAGCGCAGCGTCTCCTCGATCCACGGCGCCACGTTGTAGGCCGGGACGATGACGCTGACGGCGGGTGCACCGTCTTCGCTGGCATGGGGCGGCGTCGCCATCGCGCTGGCTCGGGCCGCGCTGAGCTTCAGCCGCTGACTTTGGCCTGCACGAAGGCAAGCAGGGAGCCAACGCTGGCGAAGGTCTCGCCGGAGATCTCGTCATCGTCCACGGCGACGCCGAATCGGTCCTCGATGCCCGTGATCAAGGCAACGACGGCCATGCTGTCGAGTTCGGGCAGCGCGCCCAGCAGCGCGGTGTCGGCGGTGAAGTGCAGCGCCCGGCCGTTCAGGCCGAGCAGTTCGTCCAGCATCCGCAGCAGGTCGTCGAGGGCAATCATGGCGTCGTTCGCGGGTCGGGCCGTTGCCGGCCAAGGGGGGCCGCAGTGTAGGCGCTGCCCGGCAGCGCTGCTGTGGCGGATTCGACGCTTTCAGGCGCGCGCCGCGGCGACGGGCCGGATCCGATTGCGAACTCCCTGGATTGCGGGGTCCAGCAAGCGTACCGCCCCCATGGACAGCAGCACCGTGAGCGCTGCCCCGAGCAACGCGAAGGCCGGATGGCCGCGGCTCCAGGGTACGCTTAGGAGTACCAGCACGAGGCCCGCCTGGTAGTGCAGCAGGTAGATCGGGTAGCTCAGGTCGCCGATGCGCGAGTCCAGCTCCCGCAGCCGCGCGCTGCGCCGGGTCGCCAAGCAGGCGATCAGCCCCCAAGCCAGCATCAGGCTGAGATAGAACTGCCAGCCCTGAGCGGATGCGCCCCCGAGGACCGAGGCGGTCCCCCGTTGGCCACGAATGCAAGCGCGAGGAGGAGAAGGAGAGCGCGCGACTCGACGAGGCGTCGTGGATAGGCGCGCCAGCCCCGGAGGTGATGCAGCATGGCTCCCATGGCAAAGGGGAGCGACGCCGCGGGGACCGTGAAGTAACGGTAGCTGAAGCTTGCGCCATCCAGGTTCAGGTAGGCCGTGTAAGCGATGCTGGCGCCGAGCCAGAGCGCGCAGACCGGCGCGTGTCGCGAGAGGCCCAGTCCGATGGCCGCGTAGTAGAAGATCTCGACGCTGAGGGCCCAGGCCGGCGGTACCCAGCGCGTTCCGGTATCGATGCTCAGCACGAGCAGCAGATTGCGCCAGACCTCGGTCGCGGGCAGGCGCAAGCCCATCGACTCGTGATAAGCGCGGGCCGCGGATTCGCCGACCAACCACAGCAGCACGACCGACAGCGCGAGCGCGACCCAATAGATCGGGAAGATCCTCAGCACCCGGTTGGCCGCGTAGCGGCCGATGCCCGCAGCGTTGTAGCCGTAGCGCTCGCGCAGGATGGCGGTCATCAGGTAACCGCTCAGGGCATAGAAGCCGAACACGGCGTAAGGGCCGATCCGTTCCACCGGGCCGAGATGTCCCGCCACGACCAAGAGTGCCAGGGCAGTGCGCAGGATGCCGAACATGATCGCCCGTCAGGAGGAGAGGGAAGGCTTCAGGTGACCGACGCGCCGCAGGAAGGCCTCGATCGCCGCCCAGGTGAACGCGACGTGGCGCCCTCGATCGACTTCGGTGTTGAAGAAGCCGTGGCCCGCGCCTTCGCGGAACACCGCTTCGCAGTCGCCGCTGTGCGCGCGCGCCGCGGTGCAGAAGTCCTGCACGGTGGCGACGGGAACGTCGATGTCGGCCGTGCCGTTGACGATCAGCGTCGGCGGCATGCCGGGGCCCACGTGCTGTCGCGGCGAGAGCTCGCGCCAGCGTGCGCCGACGAGTGCGTGGTCGGGGCGGCCCGGCCCCAGGTCCAGCATCGGATTGAGCAGCACCAGCGCCGACGGGCGCACGGGCAGCGCGGGGTCCGCGCCGGGGTCGGGCAGGCTGACGCCGGTGCCCAGGCACGCGGCCAGGTGGCCGCCGGCCGAGCCGCCGCCGGCAGCGATGCGTTGGCGGTCGATGCCGAGCGCGCCGGCCTCGCGACGGAGATGGCGCATGGCGTCGCGTGCGTCCTGCACGGCGTCGGCGGGGCTGCTGTGGTGGCGGTCGCGGAGGCGGTATTCGGCGCTCAGCGCGTGTAGGCCGCGCGCGGCCAGGTGCCGGCACAGCGGATGGAACTGCCGCGGCGAGCCGTGCGCCCAGGCGCCGCCGTGGAACAGCAGCAGGGCCGGTGCCGCCTTGCTGCCCGCGGCGCGGAACCAGTCCAGGCGCAACTCGCCCTGCGCCGTGGCTTTGTAGGCCAGGCGCTCGTCGGGCTCCTCGCGCCGCGCCCTGCAGGCCGGCAGCGCCAGCGCTGCCGGCCCGCTTAGCAGCACCGCGGCGAGCGCGCTGCGGCGCCGGGGCATGGCGCCTGGCGAAGACGCCCCGCCGGCGGCGCGGCCGGGCCGCTCGCCGCGCGGGGCATGGGTGTCATGGTCGGGCTTCACGCTGGAGGCAACCCGGCCGTCCTGGCCGCGGAGCGGGCCAGCATAGCCGCCGTACGGCAGCGCGGGCCCCGCGCGCGCGCGCTCTGGCGTCCGGAGCGCCAACAATTGACGCCTGCACGCGGCCCGCACGTCATCGCCGCGGGCCGCCGCCGCTAGAGTCGCGCTTCGATCCGCGCAGGCTCGACCGGGATCGGCCCGGGCTAGGGCCGATTTCAGCCCCAACCCACGTCACAGCGGCCGGCGCTCTCGTCGGCGACGATCGACCCATGGACGACACCCATCTGCTGCACCACCTGCCGCTGCGTCGCGCCGACCGCGAGCCGCAGCGGCCGGCCCTCACGACCGTGGGCCCCGGCGCCGTGACCTGGCACTACGGGCAACTGGCCGATGCGCTGCAGGCCTTCGCCTCCGCCCTCATGCACCTGAACCTCGCCCGCACCGACCGCGTCGGCATCTATCTCGAGAAGCGCCTCGAGACCGTGGTCGCGAGTTTCGGTACGCCCGCCGCCGGCGGCGTGATGGTGCCGATGAACCCGCTGCTCAAGCCCGAGCAGGTGGCCTACATCGCGCGCGATTGCAACGTGAGGGTGCTCGTCACCTCGCCCGAGCGGCTGGCCCTGCTGGCGCCGGTGCTGCGCGAGTGCCCGGACCTGAAGCACGTGGTGCTGACCGAGCCGGCGCCGCAGCCGCTGGATCTGCCGGTGGGCCTGGCGCTGCACGCCTGGGCCGAGCTGCTGGCGGCGCCGCCGTGTGCGGGGCATCGCGTCATCGACACCGACCTCTGCGCCATCCTCTACACCAGCGGCTCCACCGGCCGTCCCAAGGGCGTCGTGCTGTCGCACCGCAACATGGTGGCGGGCGCGAAGAGCGTGGCGAGCTACCTCGAGAACGGCCCCGAGGACACGCTGCTGGCGGCGCTGCCGTTGTCCTTCGATGCCGGCTTCAGCCAGCTCACCACCGGCTTTCACAGCGGCGCGCGCGTGGTGCTGCTGAACTACCTGCTGCCGCGCGACGTGCTGCGCGCGCTGGAGCGCGAGAAGGTGACGGGCCTGACGGCGGTGCCGCCGCTCTACATCCAGTTGACGCAGCTCGAGTGGCCGGCCGCGATCGCCGAGCACCTGCGCTACTTCGCCAACACCGGCGGGCGCATGCCGCGCGAGACGCTGGACGCGCTGCGCCGGCGCGTGCCGCGCGCGAAGCCTTATCTCATGTACGGGCTGACCGAGGCCTTCCGCAGCACTTACCTGCCGCCGGAGGAGGTCGACCGCCGGCCCGATTCGATCGGCAAGGCGATCCCGAACGCCGAGATCCTGGTGCTGCGCGAGGACGGCAGCGAGTGCGGCGCCGACGAGCCGGGCGAGCTGGTGCACCGCGGCGCGCTCGTCGGCCAGGGCTACTGGGGCGATGCCGAGAAGACGGCCGAGCGCTACAAGCTGCTGCCGGCGGGCATCGCCGGGCGCCAGGCCGGGCAGATGCTGCCCGAGGTCGCCGTCTTCTCGGGCGACACGGTGCGCCGCGACGCCGAGGGCTTCCTCTACTTCGTCGGCCGGCGCGACGAGATGATGAAGACCTCGGGCTACCGCGTCAGCCCGACCGAGGTCGAGGAGGTGCTGTACGCGACGAAGCTCGTCGGCGAGTGCGTGGCCTTCGGCGTCGAGCATGCGACGCTCGGGCAGGCGATCCAGGTCATCGCCACGGCGCCCGACGGCTCGGCGGCGCTCGAGGTCGAGGCGCTGCTCGCGCAATGCCGCCAGCGCATGCCCGCCTACATGGTGCCGCACGGCGTGCAGGCTATGCCGGGCCCGCTGCCGCGCAACCCCAACGGCAAGATCGACCGCAAGCTGCTGGCGACGCAGTGGGGGGAGCGGCAGGCGGGGTGAGTGACCGATGGCCGTGTTCACGCAACGCGGCAGTGGTGCGTCTTCACTGGGGGCGTAACGGGATGCGGGCCAAGGGCCGCCAACCCCCGGACGACAGCCGACGCAGCCTGACTCGGGTGGCCGCAGCGCTGCCGCGCTGCAGAATCCGTCTATGTTCGCCAGCAGGGCCCCGTGGTCGCCGAACGAACCGGACGTCTTCATCGCGGCGCCCGAGTCGATCGTCAAGAAGCATCCGCGCTACCCCGCGGCCAAAGCCGGCGACCCTGCAGCGTCGTGGAACCTCGTCTCGGAGATTCTGAGCGCCGCGTTGCCCGATGCGTTGAGCGTCCTGATGCGAAGCGCGCAGATCATCGCCCCCGTGCAGGCGTACGAGGGCGTCTCGGTCAATCGAATACCCGCCGCCATGGGCCTGTGGCTGGAGCGCCGATATGGGGCGATCATGGAAACATCGCTGGTGCAAATCAACCGGGTCGGGCACACCGGTTCCAGTGGCTGGCACCGCATGGCGAATCAAGCGCTGTTCGACGGCGATGTAGTGGCTGGCGCTCGGTATGTGCTTGCGGACGACTTCGTCGGCCAAGGCGGTACGCTGGCGAACCTGCGCGGCTACGTCATGGAGAAGGGCGGTATCGTTGACGGGTTCATATCCCTGACCGGCCAGTCCCGTTCCGCTAAAATCGGTTCGAGGTCCGAAACGCTCGTTGAACTGAGGAAGAAGCATGCAGCCCTTGAAACTTGGTGGCGTCGCCACTTCGGGTTCGGCTTCGACTCGCTCACCGAGTCAGAAGCGGTCTACCTTCTCCGGGTCGATGCTGACACCATCAGAAGTCGCCTGTCTGAGGAAGGATAAGGCGAGGTCGAAGGAAATCTTCGCCGAGTTGGCCGACAAGGCGCGCAGCCCGCGCTGACTGCTCTGTTGCGCTTCTCAGGCCCGCCGCGTGCGGGCTTTTTCGTATGTGTGCTCGGCACAGGCGCATTCCAGCGGGTCCAAGTGCCGTCACGAGTTGACGACGGCGAGTGGCTTGTCTTGCTTCGGCTCGCGTTTGACGGGCCGGCACAGGCCGGGCAGCGATGTCGACCTGTTGGTCGAATCCGACCCGGGACGCATGCCGGCGCTGCTGGATATGGCCGACATGGAGCAGGAGCTGGGTCGCAAGCTCGGTGGCCTGCGGGTCGGTTTCCGGACACCCGGCGACTTGTCGCGCTACTTCCGTGACGATGCGCTGCGCGACGCCGCGGCCCGGTATGAGTCCCGCTGACCGCATTCGCCTGCAGTACGTGCACGAGGGCTTGATCCGCTTGGTTCAACCCAACCGATACCCCGGCGCGTGCCGGCGCAGCCAGTGCTCGAGGATCATCGAGACCCACACCATCTCGCCGTAGTAGCCGGGGTGGGCGGGCAGGTGCTCCTTCAGCAGCGTCGTGATGAAGTCGGCGCGCACGATGCCGCGCGTGGCCAGGGACTGCAGGGCGTCGGTGGCGAAGTCCTTCAGGGCCGGGTGGCGGTTGGCCCAGACGCCGAAGGGCAGGCCGAAGCCCTGCTTCTTCTTGGCGAGGATCTCGTCGGGCAGGAAGCCGCGCAGCGCCTCCTTGAAGAACCAGCGCAGCTTGTGGCCCTTGAGCTTGTAGGACAGCGGCAGGCCCAGGGAGAAGTCGACGAGGCGGTGGTCGAGGAAGGGGAAGGCGGTGCTCACGCCGGCCAGTTCGGTGCTGCCGCGCACCTTGCGCAGGTCGGCCTCGGTGAGGGTGTAGCGCCAGTCGTAGGCGAGCATCAGGTTCAGCGGCGAGGCCGGACCGGCCTGCGCCGCCTGCTGCCACACCGCGCGCTGCTGGCGCAGCGGGTCGCCGGCGTCGACCTGCGCGAGAAAGCCGCGCTCGAAGATGTTGTCCGGCCCCAGGCGCAGCAGCAGGTTGTACATCTGCATGCGGTCGGGCAGCGGCACGCGCGCCTGCTCGATGTAGCTGCGGCCCTTGCGGGCCAGCGGCAGCGCGCCCACGGGCGTTCCTTGCAGCACGGGCTCGAGCAGGCCCCGGCGCAGCACGCCGGGCACCTGGTCGTAGTAGCCGAACACGCGCTGCTTGGCGTAGCGCACGTTGCCGCCGAAGAACTCGTCGCCGCCGTCGCCGGCGATCAGCCGCGAGACGCCGTCCTCGCGCGCCATCTTGGCGCAGTAGTAGGCGGGAACGACCGAGCTGTTGCCGAAGGGCTGGTCGTAGGAGCCGGCGACCTGCGCGATGCCGGACACCAGGTCCTCCGGGGTGACGTAGTACTCGTGGTGCTCGGTGCCGAAGCGCTTGGCCGCGATGCGCGCGTACTGCATCTCGTCGTAGCCCTCGGCCTCGAAGCCGATGGAGTAGGTCGCGCCGGCGCGGCCCAGGGCCTGGCCGATCATGCCGGCCACCGTCGAGCTGTCGGTGCCGCCGCTCAGGAAGCAGGCGGGCTTCGTGCCGTCCAGGCGGCTGGCGACGGCGTCCTTCAGCAGGGTGCGGAACTGCGCGGCGAGCTTGTCGAAGTCGGCCGAAGCGGGTTCGGTGAAGCGCGGGTTCCAGTAGCGGCGCTGCTCCAGGCGCTCACCGTCGAAGCGCGCCAGCGTTCCCGGCTCCAGACGGTAGACGCCGCGAAAGATGGTGCGCGGCGAGGGGATGACGTGGAAGTAGAAGTAGTCGAAGAGCGCCTGCGCGTCGATCTCCGCGCGCGGCGCCAGCGCCGCCAGCTCGTCGGCGCGCACGGCGAAGTGCACGCGCTGGCCGATGACGCGCCAGCACAGGCCATGCGTGGCGAAGCGGTCGGTGAGCAGCAGACCGCGCCGCCCGTCGGCGCTGGCCTGCGCGGCCGCGAACTCGCCGTGCAGGCCGGCGGCCGCGGCCCAGGGGTCGGCGGCGTCCTGCAGCGCCCGCAGCAGCGACGGGCCGTCGGCGGCAGCGCCGCCTTCGATCGTTCCGGTCAGCAGCGAGGCGCGGGCGCTCGCATCGGCAGGGGCGTTCGGTTCGTTCATGCAGGCAGTCGCCCCAACGAGGCGGGGCCGAAGCGCTCAAAGCGGCCGATCCTATGCCGGCGCGCGGCCTTCGTGCGCCCAGGACGATGGGCGTCCGTGGTCGAGTTCACTGCGCCCGGGGTTTGCGACGCGGGCCGGGGCGAAGGCGACCTGCCTTGGCCCCTAGACTCCCGAGCGTCTCGATGTCTTCGCAGCTCTCCCGTTTCATCATGGATCTGTCGGCCCCCCGTCCACGCCCCACCCACGCCCCCATGACCCAGTTCGCCACGCGCGAGGGCGAGCTCGTCGTCGGCGGCAAGCGGCTTTCGGTGCTGGCGGCGCAGGTCGGGCGCACGCCCTTCTACGCCTACGACCGCAGCCTGCTGCGCGCGCGCGTGGCCGAGCTGCGCGCGGCGCTGCCGCGGGCGGTGAAGCTGCACTACGCAATGAAGGCCAACCCGATGCCGGCGCTCGTGGGCTTCATGGCCGGGCTGGTGGACGGTATCGACGTGGCCTCGGCCGGGGAGCTGAAGGTGGCGCTGGATGCCGGGGCCGACCCGGCGGAGATCAGCTTCGCGGGGCCTGCCAAGCGCGACGTCGAGTTGCAGCAGGCAGTGGCCGCGGGCGTGCTGGTGAACGTCGAGTCGATGCGCGAATTGCCGGTGCTGGCGGCGGCGTCGCAGGCGCTGGCGCTGCCCGCGCGGGTGGCGCTGCGCGTGAACCCGGACTACGAGCTCAAGGGCTCGGGCATGAAGATGGGCGGCGGGCCCAAGCCCTTCGGCATCGACGTCGAGCAGATCCCGCAGGCGCTGGCGCAGGTCGGCGCGCTGGGCCTGTCCTTCGAGGGCTTTCACCTCTTCGCCGGATCGCAGAACCTGCGTGCCGAGTCGATCTGCGAGGCGCAGGTGAAGGGCTTCGAGCTGGCGCTGCGCCTCGCGCAGGACGCACCGGCGCCGCTGCAGGTGCTCAACCTCGGCGGCGGCTTCGGCATCCCCTACTTTCCGGGCGAGCAGCGGCTGGACCTCGCGCCGATCGGCCAGAACCTCGGCGCACTCGTCGAGCGCGCGGCCGCCGAGCTGCCGCAGGCGCGCCTCGTCATCGAGCTCGGCCGCTACCTCGTCGGCGAGGCCGGCCTCTACGTCACCCGCGTCGTCGACCGCAAGGTCTCGCGCGGGCAGGTCTTTCTCGTCTGCGACGGCGGGCTGAACCATCACCTCTCGGCCTCGGGCAACTTCGGCCAGGTGCTGCGCAAGAACTACCCGACGACGATAGGCAACCGCGTCGACGCCGCACGCGAGAACGCCTCGGCCGTGGGGCCGCTGTGCACGCCGCTGGACCTGCTGGCCGACCGCATGGAGCTGCCGCAGGCGCAGGTGGGCGACCTCGTCGTCATCTACCAGTCCGGCGCCTACGGCGCCAGCGCCAGCCCGCAGCCCTTCCTCGGGCACCCGGCGGTGGTCGAGGTGCTGGTCTAGCACCGGGCGGGCGATGCCCGAGCCTGTCACGGCGAAGGTCGGCGCCGAGGCCCTGACGGCGCGGCAGCAGCGCCACCTGGCCTGGCTGCTGCTGGCCTGGACGGCATTCATCGTCTACGGCAGCTGGGTGCCGCTGAACTTTCAGGCGCAGGACCCGCTGCAGGTGTGGCAGCAGCTGTGGTCATGGTCGCCCGCATCGGCGCTGCGCGCCAACCGGCTGGATGCCGCCGTCAACGTGCTGCTGACGGTGCCGCTGGGCCTGGGCCTTGCGCTGCTGTGGACGCCGCCGGGCGCGCGCCATGCCGGCGTGTGGCGCGGTTCGGGCATCGTGCTGATGGTGCTGGCGCTCTCGCTGCTGGTGGAGTGGGGGCAGGGCTTCCTGCCCGGACGCAGCGAGAGCATGGGCGACGTGCTGGCGCAGAGCGCCGGCACGCTGCTGGGCCTGCTGCTGCACGCGCTGGCCGGGCCGCGCATGCGCCGCCGGCTGGCGGCGCTGGACGCGGCGCTGGACGCGCGCTCGCGCGTGGCGCAGATGCTGCACCTGTACCTGCTGGGCCTGCTGCTGTTCGCGCTGATGCCGCTGGACTTGACGCTGGACCTCGGCGAGCTCTACGGCAAGTGGCGCAGCGCCCGCGTGCTCTGGCTGCCCTTTTCCGGCCTGCGCGGCACGCCGGCCGACGTGCTGTACGAGCTGGTGACCGACGTGCTGCTCTGGCTGCCCGTGGGCCTGTTGTGGCGGCTGGATGCGCCGCGGCGCGGTGCGGCGCGGATCGCCTGGCGCGCGGCGCTGCTGGCGCTGGCGCTCGAAGCGGCGCAGCTGCTGGTGCTCTCGCGCGTCAGCGACGCCACCGATGTGCTGCTGGCGGCGCTGGGCACGTGGCTGGGGGCACTGGTGCTGCCCCTCCTGCAGCCGGCCGCTGCAGACGGCGGTGCCCGCCTGCGCCGCATGGCGGGGATCGCCGTGCTCCTGTGGCTGCCCCTGGTGGTGTGGATCTACGGCTGGCCGTTTGCCCTGCGCTGGCCGGCGCCGGGCGGGGCGGCCTTTGCCGAGGCCTTTCTGCGCATCCCCTTCCTGACCTACTTCCGGCGCGACGAGTTCGGCGCCCTCAATGAGATCCTGCGCAAGCTGCTGGTCTTCCTGCCCGGGGGCTTGCTGCTGCGCGTGGCCTGCGGTCGCGCCGCCGTGGCGAACCCGAGTCGCGTGAAGGGCGTGAGCGGCGTGGCCGCGCTGGCGGCGCTGGCCTTCGCGCTCGAGGCCGGGCAGGTACTGCTCGCCGACCGCGTGGCCGACCTGACCGACGCGCTGCTGGCCACGCTCGGCGCCGCCGCCGGCTGGCGGCTGGCGGCCTGGCTGCAGTCCGGCCCCACCGTGTCGCACGCCTTCGCGGGCTCCGGTCGCCCCCTCTCCCGCCCGGCGGGAGAGGGCCGGGGCGAGGGTGCAGGCACGCGACCGTCCTCCCCCGCGACGGCAGGCGCCCGTGCTTGCGCGCCGCGCCACCTTCTCACCATCGCCGCCCTGGCGCTGGCGATCGGCGTGCTGGCGCGGCTGCCCGGCGTGCCCTACAACGTCGCCAAGCTGGTTCCCGCAGGGCCGGCCGGCGTGGCCGCGGCGATCGGCCTCGCGCTGGCCGCCTGGTGGCTGGCGGCGCTGCCGGTGGCGGCGTTCGCGCGGGCATCGATGCGCCTGGCCCTGGCCTTGCCGCTGTGGCTGTTGCTGCACGGCCTGGTGGCCTTCGCCGTGCTGCGGCTGTCGGTGCCCTTGCCGATGCTGCACAAGGTCATCGGCGCGCCCGTTCTGGGCTGGCCGGCCCTGTGGGAGGACCTGCTGCGCTACCTCGCGCTGCACGCGGCGCTGCTGCTGCCCTTGTGCGGCGCGGCCGCGCTCGTGCAGCTGCTGCGCGATGCGACGGCGCTGGCGCGTCTGGTCTACTGGGCGCTGCTGGCGGCCTTGTTCGCCTGGCCGCTGCACTGGGTCGTCGTCGAGCGCGCCGCCACCGACAATCTGACGGAGTTGATGCGCGGCGGCGGCAGCCTGCTTGCGTCGAGCAGCCTGGCCGCGGCGATCATGGCGCTGGGCGTGGCCGCAGGGGCGCTGGCCTGCCTGCCGGGCGTGCGTGGCCGTCGGCGCCCGCTGCTGCTGGCACTGGCGCTGGCCCTGGCGGGGGTGCCCCTGGCGCTGCTCGCCGGCCTCGAGCCCGCGGTGAGCAAGTACGGGCAGGTGTTTTCGGCGCTGCAGTTCATCCTCAGCGCGGGCCGTGACGCCTACGCCGCGCCGGCCGAACTGGCCTTGCGCGGCGGGCTCGCGCTGCTCGCCTGCACCGGGGCGCTGGCGTGGCTGCAGCGGCCGTGGTGGCAAGTGGCGCGCCTGCCCGAGCCCCGCCGGTCCGCGCCCGCGCCACGGTCCCGCCCGGCCTCCGCCTAAAATGCCCGGTTCGCCTGCCGCACGGGCAGGCGGGCAAGCCGTTCGCACAAGCCAGCAGGAGCGCACCCGTGTTCATTTCAACCGCCTACGCCCAATCGGGCGCCGACGTCGCCAGCACCGCCCTCGGCGCGCAGTCCTCCCTCATGAGCATGCTGCCGCTGGTGCTGATGTTCGTGGTGCTGTACTTCATCATGATCCGCCCGCAGATGAAGAAGCAGAAGGAGCACCGCAAGATGATCGAGGCGCTGGCCAAGGGCGACGAGGTGGTGATCGCCGGCGGCGTGCTCGGGCGCGTCTCCAAGCTCGGCGACACATTCATCCACGTCGAGGTGGCCAGCGGCGTCGAGCTGCAGGTGCAGCGGCCTTCGGTGCTGCAGGTGCTGCCCAAGGGCACGTTCGGCAAGTAAGCCGCGAACCGGCCGCCCGCCGCGGGCGGCGGCATCCGGCGTCGACGACGGCCCGCGGGTCGCGCGGCGCCCAAGGACCCTTCATGAACCGCTATCCCTTGTGGAAGTACGCGATCCTGGCGATCGCGCTCGTCGTCGGGCTGCTCTACACGGCGCCCAACTTCTACGGCGAGGCCCCGGCGGTGCAGGTCTCCAGCGGCAAGGCGACGATCAAGGTCGACGCCGCGCTCGCGCAGCGCGTGCAGCAGGCGCTGGAGCAGGCGGGGCTGGCGCCCGACTTCGTGCAGTTCGAGGGCAGTTCGGTCAAGGCACGCTTTGCCGACACCGACGCACAGCTCGAGGCCAAGGACGCGATCACGCGCGCGCTCAATCCCGACGCTTCCGATCCGGGCTACATCGTCGCGCTCAACCTCGTCTCGCGTTCGCCGGCATGGATGAGCAGCATCCACGCGCTGCCCATGTACCTGGGCCTGGACCTGCGCGGGGGCGTGCACTTCCTGATGCAGGTCGACATGAAGTCGGCGCTGACGAAGAAGGCCGAGGCCATCAGCGGCGACATGCGCACGCTGCTGCGCGACAAGAACATCCGCCACCTCGGCATCACGCGCGAGGGCAACGCCGTCGAGGTGCGCCTGCGCGACGAAGAGGCGCTGACGGCGGCGCGCAACCTGCTCGTCGACAGCGTGGCGGACATGAGCTGGACGCCGTCGCAGGAGGGCAGCGACTTCCGCCTGCGCGGCGTGCTCAAGCCCGAGGCCGCGTTCAAGGTGCAGGAGCAGGCGCTGAAGCAGAACATCACGACGCTGCACAACCGCGTCAACGAGCTGGGCACCAGCGAGCCGGTGATCCAGCAGCAGGGCCTGGACCGCGTCGTGGTGCAGCTGCCGGGCGTGCAGGACACGGCACGCGCCAAGGACATCATCGGCCGCACGGCCACGCTCGAGCTGCGCATGGTCAACGAGAGCGCCGAGGCGCAGGCGGCGGTCAGCGGCGCCGGGCCGGTGCCCTTCGGCAGCGAGCGCTTCCTCGAGCGCAGCGGCCAGCCGATCATCGTCTACCGCCAGGTGGTGCTCACCGGCGACAACCTCAACGACGCGCAGCCCGGCTTCGACGGCCAGACGCAGGAGCCCACGGTCAACCTGACGGTGGACGCGCGCGGCGCGCGCATCATCCGCGACGTCACGCGCGAGAACGTCGGCAAGCGCATGGCGATCCTGCTCTTCGAGAAGGGCAGGGGCGAGGTCATCACCGCGCCGGTGATCCGCAGCGAGCTCGGTGCGCGCTTCCAGATCAGCGGGCGCATGACCACCGCCGAGGCCACCGACACCGCGCTGCTGCTGCGCGCAGGCTCGCTGGCCGCGCCGATGGAGATCATCGAGGAGCGCACCATCGGCCCGAGCCTGGGCGCCGACAACATCGAGAAGGGCTTCAGGAGCGTGATGTACGGCGCCATCGCGATCGCCGTCTTCATGTGTGCGTATTACCGGCTGTTCGGCGTCTTCTCGACGCTGGCGCTGTCGTTCAACCTGCTGCTGCTGGTGGCGATGCTGTCGATGCTGCAGGCCACGCTGACGCTGCCGGGCATCGCGGCGATCGCGCTGACCCTGGGCATGGCGATCGACGCCAACGTGCTCATCAACGAGCGCGTGCGGGAGGAACTGCGCCGCGGCCTGCCGCCACAGCAGGCGATCCACCTCGGCTACGAGCACGCCTGGGGCACGATCCTGGACTCCAACGTCACCTCGCTCATCGCCGGCGTGGCGCTGCTGGTCTTCGGCTCGGGGCCGGTGCGCGGCTTCGCCGTCGTGCACTGCCTGGGCATCCTGACCTCGATGTTCTCGGCGGTGATGTTCTCGCGCGGGCTGGTCAATCTCTGGTACGGCGGGCGCAAGAGGCTGAAGACGGTGTCGATCGGCCAGGTCTGGCGGCCCGAGGGCGGCGTGGCGCCGGCCGGCGAGCGTTGAGGAGGCGCGGCGATGGAGTTCTTCCGTATCCGACGGGACATCCGGTTCATGCGCCATGTGCTGGTGTTCAACGTCGTTTCGTTCGTCACCTTCCTGCTGGCGATCTTCTTCCTGGTGACGCGGGGCCTGCACCTGTCGATCGAGTTCACCGGCGGCACCGTGCTCGAGGTCGAGTACGCGCAGGCCGCGAATCTCGAGAAGGTGCGCGGCACGGTCGACGCGCTGGGCTTCGGCGAGGTGCAGGTGCAGAACTTCGGCACCTCGCGCGACGTGCTCATCCGCGTGCCGGTGCGCGAGGACGTGAAGCAGTCCGAGATCGCGGCGCGGGTCTTCGATGCGCTGTGCAAGGCCGAGTCCGGCAGCGTGGAGTCGCGCCAGTACACGACGCCGCAGGGCGAACAGGTGGCGCGCTCGGCCTGCGGCGTTGCCGGCGGCGCCGAGCCGGTGAAGCTCAGCCGCACCGAGTTCGTCGGGCCCTCGGTGGGCTCGGAACTGGCGCGCGACGGGGCGCTGGCGCTGGCCTTCACGGTGATCGGCATCGTGATCTACCTGGCGCTGCGCTTCGAGTGGAAGTTCGGCGTTGCCGGCGTCATCGCCAACCTGCACGACGTCGTCATCATCCTGGGCTTCTTCGCCTTCTTCCAGTGGGAGTTCTCGCTCGCCGTGCTCGCCGCCGTGCTGGCGGTGCTGGGCTACTCCGTGAACGAGTCGGTGGTCATCTTCGACCGCATCCGCGAGACCTTCCGCAAGTACCGCAAGCTCGACACTCCGCAGGTCATCGACCACGCCATCACCAGCACGATCAGCCGCACCATCATCACCCACGGCAGCACGCAGATGATGGTGGTCTCGATGATGCTCTTCGGCGGGCCGACGCTGCACTACTTCGCGGTGGCGCTGACGATCGGCATCCTCTTTGGCATCTATTCGTCGATCTTCGTCGCCTCCGGCATCACGCTGTGGCTGCGGGTGAAGCGCGAGGATCTTGTCAAGCACACCAAGGATCACGATCCCAACGATCCCAATGCAGGGGCCGTGGTGTAGAGTGCCCTGAGCGTCAGGAATTCACGAATACTCCCTTCTTGCACCCGCCATGGCGACCGTCGCCGGTCCTTCGCAGCTGGCCGCCCAGGCACGGCGCCTGTATGTCGAAGGGCTGACGCGCAACCTGGCGGCGCTGGTGCAGGCCGCGCTCGAGGGCAGCCGCAGCCTGATGGACAAGCCCTGCGAGCACGCCGTCTTCATGCGCCGGCGCGACCTGCTGCAGGAGCTGCAGAAGGGCGCCCAGGCCTGGCACCGCGGCATGGTGGGCGGCCTGCGCCAGGCGCTGGCCCAGGGCGCCACGGCGACACGCCCGGCGGGGCTGGCGGGCTCGGGCGGTGTGGGCGGGCTCGCGCTCGTCGACGACGACACCATCGAGCTGGAGATCGTCACCTCGCGCCTGGCGCTGGCGATGATGGACCGCGCCTCCTGGGAGTTCGCCGACCTGCGCTCGCGCGTGGCCACGCTCGAAGGGCGCGGTGAGCTCGAGGCGCAGGACCTGCTGCGGGCGCACGTGCTGGCGCGCATCGTCTTCGACGCCTGGCGCGCCGCCGGCATCGGCCTGGCGAGCTGGCGCGAGCTGCAGGCCGTGCTGCACGAGGAGTTCGCGCACCTCGTCGAGGAGTGCTACCACGAGACCAACCGCTGGCTGATCGAGCAGCGCGTGCTGCCGGAGGTCGACCTGCGGCCCTTCATCCGCCGCGCGCGCACCCATCCGCAGGCGGCGCCGGGCTGGGCGGCGGGCAGCGGGGCGCCGGCCCTGCCGTCGCAGTTCGGCGCGGCGGCGGCGCCGGGCTTCGACCCGACGACGAACGAGGGCTTCGTGCGCGCGGGGCACGGCGGCGTGGGCGAGGAGACCCGCCTCATGACGCGCAGCGCCCAGCTGCCGCGCAGCGGCGAGCATGCCGAGGCGGTGCTGCTGCGGTTGAACCGCCTCGTCGGGCGCCATCTGCCGAGCTTCGGCCGCACCTCCGCGGGCGCTGCGGGCGCGGCGGGCGCAGCGGCAACGGCGGTTTCCCCGGGACTCGCGCAGGCCATCGAAACCGCGCAGGCGGGTCTCAAGCGCCGCTTCATGGCGACGACGCAGCGCGCGATGCAGCTCACCACGCCGGCGATGCTGGAGGAACTGCACCAGCGCAAGCAGGTGCTCAAGCGCGCTGCCGCGACACCCGAGGAGCGGGCGACGATCGAGATCGTCGCGCTGCTGTTCCAGAGCATCCTCACCGAGGACCGCATCCCGGCCGCGGTGCGCGTGTGGTTCGCGCGGCTGCAGATGCCGGTGCTGCGCGTGGCGGTCTCGGAGCCGGACTTCTTCGCGACAACCGACCACCCGGCACGCCGTCTCATCGACCGCATGGGCGCCTGCGTCATGGGCTTCGACACCTCGGCGCAGGTGGGTCAGGCCCTGGAGCGCGAGATCAAGCGCATCGTGCAGGTCGTGGAGGCCTACCCGGACACCGGGCGGCGCGTGTTCCGGACCGTGCTGACCGAGTTCGAGAAGTTCCTCGAGCAGTATTTCCGCGACCAGAACGAGGCCACGAGGAAGGGCGTGTCGCTGGCGCAGCAGGTGGAGCAGCGCGAGACGCTGGCGATCCAGTACACGATCGAGCTGCGGCGCATGCTCAACGAGGTGCCGGTGCAGGAGGGCGTGCGCCAGTTCCTCTTCCACGTCTGGGCCGACGTGCTGGCCACCGCCGCGGTGCGCTGGGGCGCGCAGGGCGATGCGACCAAGCGCATGAAGCGCGCCGCCGCCGACCTCATCTGGTCGGCCAGCGCCAAGGTCTCGCGCGAGGAGCGCGCCGAGGTCATCCGCCGCCTGCCGCCGCTGCTCAAGCAGCTGCGCGAGGGCATGTCGGCCGCGGGCCTCGACGCCGCGCGCCAGGACGAGCAGATCCAGCAGCTCAACAACTCCCTGGCCGCGGCCTTCACCGCGCGTGCCGCGGTGATCCCGGACGACCGGCTGCGCGCGATGATGGAGCGCCTGGAGACGCTGGAGGAGCTGCTGCCCGACGCGAACAACGTGGAGATCGACGAGTCGATGGTCGTCGACCTCTCCGGCCAGCAGAGCGAGGACCTGGAGATCGTGCTCGACGGCGGCTCGATGCCGACGCCGGCGATGCTCGCCTGGGCGCGCGAGCTGCAGGTGGGCAGCTGGTTCATGCTCGAGCACAAGGGCCGGCAGGAGCCCGTGCAACTGGCCTGGCAGGGCCTGCGCAAGCAGCTCTCGCTGTTCGTCACGCCGCAGGGGCGATGCATGCTGTTCCAGCAGCAGCGGCTGGCGAGCTTCCTGCAGGCCGGGCTGCTGCTGCCGGCGCAGGACGAGGCGCTGACCGTGCGCGCCACGCGCAGCGCGCTCGCCAAGCTGGACGTGGATGCCTCGCGGCTGCTGAACTGAAGCGCCCCGGGCCGGCGGCCGGCGGGTCAACGCGGGGTCAGTGGATCAGGCGATCCTCGGGCGCGACGAAGAGCTCGTCGAGAATCAGCGTGTCGGGTTCCTCGCCCAGGCTCCAGAAGACCATCAGCACGATGACCTTGAGGTCGTCCAGCGCGATCGGGCGGTCGCCCACGGCGCTGGCGCGGTCGATGACCATCTCGCGCATCGCCGGCGGCAGCACGCCCGCGGACTCGAGAAAGCTGATGAAGGCGATCGATTCCAGGCCCAGCTGCTCGCGCTCGGCGTCGGTGTAGACGCGCAGGCTGTCGCCGCGCTGGGCGCAGACCTGCGCCTCGGCACTGTTGGCGAGGCCATCGAGCCAGCGCAGCGCGAGGCGGATCTCGTCGGACTCGAAACCGACGGCGCTGAGCTTGCGCTGCAACTGCCGATGGTCCGGGCAGGCATCGGGGCGCCAGTAGTTCTCGTAGAGATAGACCAGCACATCGAACATGGGGTCACTATACCCCAGGCCTCCCCGTGCTTCCCCGGCGCCTGGGGGGGCGCCCGGGTGGGGCCCGGGGGCTTCCCCGGCTCAGGCCAGGCCGCGGCGCTGCAGCAGACCGCCGGGCAGGCGCACGAGCTGCCCGCGCAACTCGAGCTCGAGCAGCCGGGCCAGCAGCTGCGAGGTCGGCCAGCCGGTGCGCGCCTGCAGGCTGTCGAGACTGATCGGGTCGTGGCCGAGGGCCTGCAGCAGCGGATCCTCGTCGGCGTCGCCCCCGGGCAGCGCCGCCGCGGCAGGGTCGCGCGGTGCGTGCGGGCCATCGGCAGCGCTGCGGGGCGTTGCACGCAGGCGCGGCCGCGGCGCCGGCTGCAGCAGCCCGGCCGGGCGGCGCAGTTCGTCGAGGATCTCGGCCGGCGTCTCGACCAGCCGCGCGCCGTCGCGGATGAGCGCGTGGCAGCCGCGCGACTGCTCGGCGTGGATCGATCCGGGCAGCGCGAAGACCTCGCGCCCGGCTTCGTTGGCCAGGCGCGCGGTGATCAGCGAGCCCGAGCGCAGCGCGGCTTCGATCACCAGCGTGCCGAGGCCGAGCCCGGCGATGATGCGGTTGCGCTGCGGGAAGTTCTCCGCCAGCGGCGGCGTGCCCGGGACGAACTCGCTCACCAGCGCGCCCTGCGCGGCGATGCGCCGGGCGAGATCGACGTGGCGCTGCGGGTAGAGGCGGTCGATGCCGGTGCCGAGCACGGCGATCGTCCTGCCGCCGGCCGCAAGCGCCCCTTCGTGCGCGGCACCGTCGATGCCCAGGGCGAGACCCGAGACGACGACGAACCCGCTCTCGGCGAAGGCGCCGGCGAAGCGTCGGGCGTGATCCAGCCCCTGCGCCGTCGGCTTGCGGCTGCCGACGACGGCCAGCGCGGTCACCCCCAGCGTGCCGAGGTCGCCCTGCACGTAGAGCAGCAGCGGCGGGTCCGGGCTCTCGAGCAGCGGCTGCGGGTAGGCGGCGTCGCCAAGCGTGAGCAGGTGGCGGTCGCTGCCGCCCTCGAGCCAGCGGCCGACGGCGGCAAGCTGGGCCTGCAACTGCGGCGGCCCGGCCGCCACCGCCGCGGCCTGGCGCGGCCCCACGACCTCGGCCAGCGCCGCGCGCGTCGCGCCGGCGACGGCCTGCGGCGACCCGAAGGCGCCAAGCAGGCGGCGCGCGCTTTCGCGTCCGACGCCGGGGGTCAGCAGCAGCCGCAGCCAGGCGGCGAGTTCGTCGGCGTCGATCACGCGCCGGCCCCGGCGGCCAGGGATGGGCGCTTCAGGGCTGGGTGAAGCGGTCGCCCACGCCCACGGGCTCCTGCACCGAGATGATCAGCGCATAGGAGACGCGCTCGAAGACGCGGAAGACGAAGAGCAGGCCGTGGCGCTCGTCGGGCAGGCGCATCACCGTGCGCTTGTCGTCGGTCGAGTCGATGGCGACGCGGCCGGCGCGCCAGAGGGCGAGCACGTGGCCGCGTTCCATGCCGTCGCGCGCGCCGCGGTTGAGGGCGACGATCTGGTTCTGCCCGGCGCGCACGGCCTCGCCGTAGACGGAGATGATGCGGCCCTCGACGCTGCCGCTGGGCGGGTGTGGCGCGTAGGCGGCGAGTTCGCTCGGCGGCACCGGCGACAGGCGGTCGCCGACACCTGCCTCGAGCCGCGTGCTGCTGATCGTGAAGGTGGCCGGCACCACCGCCGCCTCCTTGCCTTCGGCGGCGGCAACGACACCGCCTTCGCGCACGAACTCGGCCGTGCCGACGTAGGTGGCCTCGAAGCCGAGCACCTCGCGCGTTTCCGGGTCGAGCAGCGGCTTGGGTTCGCGGAAGAGCCGGAAGTCGCGCGCGCCGGCGAGGTCGCCGCGCACGTAGGCGGTCTCGCCGCGCGAGACGATGACGCGGTTCTCCTGGGTGGCGACGATGCGCGGCGCAAGCGCGAGCGCGTCGGTGTCGAACACCACCGCTTCGTTGAGGAAGGGGCCGATCAGGTGCAGCGGGATCGCCGCGATGGCGCCGTTGGGCAGCAGCTCGGCGCGCGCCCGCGGGCTCAGCTTGACGGTGTTGCCCGGCACCGGCGAGCTGTCCTGGCCGAGCACCAGCCGCGCGCGTCCGCCCTCCTTCACCAGCACCAGCACCTGGCCGGGGTAGATCAGGTGCGGGTTGCGGATCTGGTCGAGGTTCATGCCCCAGAGTTGCGGCCAGCGCCAGGGGCTCTTCAGGAACAGCTTGGAGATGTCCCACAGCGTGTCGCCGCGTTGCACGGTGTGCGACTCGGGCGCGTTGGCCGCCAGATCGGACAGCGCCACGCCGGCCTGCGCAACCTGCGTGGCGGTGGCGCGCTGCTGCTCGGTGATGGGAAAGTCGCCGGCCGCGGCCAGGGCCGGGCTCGGCCAGGGCGAGCCGAGCGTGGCCGCGAGACCCAGGGTCAGCACGGCGCGGCCCCAGTCGCGTGGCACGCCTGAGCGATCGCTTGGACTCATGGACGGGTCTCCGGGCTGGCGCCGGCTGCGGCGCGCAAATGCCACAATCCGTGGCAGGGGCTCCGGGTGTGCCGCGGCGGCGAGCTGCCGGCGCGCCCGGAATCTTCACTTGATTTCGCAGATTCTGCCCCTAACGCATTGATATCGCAACGAAAGTGCCCCAGGTGAACGCCTCGTGCGTGAACCACGGACGCCAACGTCGTTGCGCACCGTCCACAACTGTTTCCCGGTGTTGCCGCGCGCCTGGGCGACCCTCCTGCCGCTTTGCTGCCTTCCTTGTTCCGATGGCCTGCTTGAACATCCTGCGCTACCCCGATCCCCGGCTGCATACGGTGGCCCGACCCGTGGCCGCGGTCGACGAACGCATTCGCCGGCTCGTCGACGACATGCTCGAGACCATGTATGCCGCCGAGGGCGTGGGCCTGGCGGCCACGCAGGTCGACGTGCACGAGTGCGTGATCGTGATGGACACCTCCGAGACGCGCGACCACCCGATCGTGCTCGTCAACCCGGAGCAGATCTGGCAGAGCGAGGAGATGCGCGTGGCCGAGGAGGGCTGTCTCTCGGTGCCGGCGATCTACGACAAGGTCGAGCGCCACGCCAGCGTCAAGGTGCGGGCGCTGGATCGCCAGGGCGAGGGCTTCGAGATGCACGCCGAGGGCCTGGCTGCGGTGTGCGTGCAGCACGAGATGGATCATCTGCGCGGCAAGGTCTTCGTCGAGTACCTGAGCGCGCTCAAGCGTGACCGCATCCGCACCAAGCTGCTGAAGAAGGCGCGCGACGAGCCGCGCGATGACTGAGCCGCTGCGCGTCGGATTCGCGGGCACGCCGGAGTTCGCGCGCGCGGCGCTGGCAGCGATCGCCGACGCCGGCCACACGGTGGCGCTGGTGCTGACGCAGCCCGACCGGCCCGCCGGACGGGGGATGAAGCTGCAGGCCTCGGCCGTGAAGGTGGAGGCGCTGGCGCGCGGCCTGCCGGTGCTGCAGCCGCGCGGCCTGCGCCTCGATGGCCGCTTCGCCGAGGACGCCGCCGCGGCGCAGGCGGCGCTCGCGCAGGCGCGGCTGGACGTGCTCGTCGTCGCCGCCTACGGCCTCATCTTGCCGCAGTGGGCGCTGACTTGCGCGCTTCATGGTGCGCTCAACATCCACGCCTCGCTGCTGCCGCGCTGGCGCGGCGCCGCGCCGATCCAGCGCGCGATCGAGGCCGGTGACGCCGAGACGGGCATCACGCTGATGCAGATGGACGCCGGCCTGGACACCGGGCCGATGCTGCTGGCGCGCCGTCTGCCCATCGGCGCCACGGACAACGCGGCCAGCCTGCACGACCGCCTGGCCGTGCTCGGCGCGCAGCTCGTGGTCGAGGGTTTGCCGCTGTGGGTGAGCGGCCGCTTGCCCGCACAGCCGCAACCAACGGCAGGCATCTCCTACGCCGCGAAGATCGACAAGGCCGAGGCGGCGATCGACTGGCGCCTGCCCGCGGCGCTGATCGAGCGCCGGGTGCGCGCCTTCGACCCCTTCCCGGGAGCGAACTTCGAACTTGCCGGGCAGGCGGTGAAGCTGTGGCGCGCGCGGATCGGCCAGGCGCCGACCGCGGCGCTCGCGCCGGGCCGTTGCATCCTGCCCGAGCCGGGGCGCCTGCAGGTCGCCTGCGGCGATGGCGTGCTGGAGCTGCTCGAGCTGCAGCGCATGGGCGGGCGGCGCGTGGCGGTGGCCGACTTCCTGCGCGGACAGGCGGTGGGGCCGGGAACGCAGCTGCCGCTGCCGGCCTCACCCTGACGTCGCGGGCCGCCGCGCTCAAGTCCGCCGCGGCGGCTGCCGATAGAGCCTGACCAGCCCCGCCGTCACGCCATGCGCCGCTTCGCCCTTGCCCTTGCCCCGCTGCTGCTCGCCCTGCTCGGCGGCTGCGATCTGCTGGGGATCGAAGGCGCGAGCGTGGTCGCGGCGCGGCGCGACGCCGACGGCAGGGCCATTGGCGGCGCCTGCCGCCACGCCGGCCGCGCCATCGAGGACTGCTACGTTCTCAACCGCCGCGCCGACAAGGGCGCGATCTTCGCCGGCTGGCGCGAGATGAACGACTACATGCTGGAGAACAAGCTCGAGGTCGTCGCGCCCACGCTGTCGCCGCCGGGGGCACCGGCGCCGGTGACCGCTGCGGTCGACGACGAAGGCGACGCTGCGCCCTCGGCCAAACCCCAGCGTCGCTGAGCCAAGCGCCACTGAAGCCGATCCGGCCACGGCAGCTCCTGCCGGCGAGCGCAGCGCGCCGCACCGGGCCCCGCGGCCCGCAATGGGAAAATCACCGTATGCATGCCTTGCGCGCGTGGCTGAGCAACGAGTACGTGCGCCTGGGCGCGCGCGACATGACCGCACCCTCGATCGGCATCGCCGCCTGGGGCCTCGTCACCGGGGTGGCGATGGTGAAGTCGGGGCTCTCGATCCCGGTGGCGCTGACGATGTCGCTGCTGATGTTTGCGGCGAGCGCGCAACTGGCGACGATCCCGCTGCTGGCCGCGGGCGCGCCGGTGGGGGTGATGCTGGCGGCGGCGACCTGCGTCAACCTGCGCTTCGTCGTGCTCTCGGCGCAGTGGCGGCCGTACTTCGGCGCGCTGCCGCGGGCGCAGCGCATGCGCCTGGCCTACTTCGCGGCCGACCTCAACTACGTGCAGTTCGTGCACCGCTTCCCCGAGCCGGTGCCGCGGCCCGAGCAACTGCCTTACTTCTGGGGCGGTGTGGCGATCAACTGGATCTCCTGGCAACTGCTCTCGGTGGCCGGCGTGCTGCTGGGCGAGCGCGTGCCCGCGCACTGGGGCCTGGATTTCGCCGGGCCGCTGGTGCTGATCGGCGTCGTCGGCTCGATGCTGGTGGACCGCGCGACCTGGGTCGCCGCGGGGGTTGCCGCCGCGGTCTCGGTGCTGGCCTACGCGCTGCCGCTCAAGCTCAACGTGCTGGCGGCGATCGTCGCGGCGGTTGCCGCCGGCCTGCTCGTCGACCATCGCAGCACGCGCACGGTGCTGCCGCTGGACGATCGAACCTGAGGCGGCCGCGGCGATGCAGGACAGCGTCGAATGGACCTGGCCGGTGCTGCTCACGCTGCTGGCGCTGGGCGGCGTCACGCTGCTGACGCGCGGCTTCTTCCTGCTGCCCGAGCGCGAATGGCCGCTGCCGGCCTGGCTGCGCAAGGGCCTGCGCTACGCGCCCCTGGCGGCGCTGGCGGCGATCGTCGCGCCCGAGGTGGTGCTGACGCAGGGCCAGCTCGTGCAGACCTGGCAGGACGCGCGGCTCTTCGGCGCCCTGGCCGCGGCGCTCTGCTACGCCGCCAGGCGCGACATCCTCATCACCCTCGTCGTCGGAATGGCGGTCTTCCTGCCGCTGCGCCTGTGGCTGGGCTGGTAGGTGCAGACCGCGGACACGCGCACCTGACCGCCCCCGGGCCGAGGCGAGAATCGCAGCTTCCATCGACGCCGCCGCGGCGTTCGAAATTCCGCCTACTCCAGCTGCCGCCCCCATGAACATCCTCCGCTTCACCGATCTCGTCGCCCAGGGCCAGACCAAGGGCAAGCGCGTGTTCATCCGCGCCGACCTCAACGTGCCGCAGGACGATGACGGCCGCATCACCGAGGACACGCGCATCCGCGCCAGCGTGCCCTGCATCCGGCTGGCGCTGGAAGCGGGCGCGGCGGTGATGGTGACGAGCCATCTCGGTCGCCCGAAGGAAGGCGAGCTGCGGCCCGAGGACTCGCTTGCGCCGGTGGCCGCGCGCCTGTCGGAGCTGCTCGGCCGCCCGGTGCCGCTGCGGGCGAACTGGGTCGACGGCGTGCAGGTCGCGCCCGGCGAGGTCGTGCTGCTCGAGAACTGCCGCGTCAACAAGGGCGAGAAGAAGAACGACGAGGCGCTCGCGCGCAAGATGGCCGCGCTCTGCGACCTCTACGTCAACGATGCCTTCGGCACCGCGCACCGCGCCGAGGGCACGACCTACGGCATCGCGCAGTTCGCGCCCGTGGCCTGCGCCGGTCCGCTGCTGGCGGCCGAGATCGATGCGCTGACGAAGGCGCTGGCCAGCCCCAGGCGCCCGCTGGTGGCCATCGTCGCCGGCTCCAAGGTGAGCACCAAGCTGACCATCCTGCAAAGCCTGGCGGACAAGGTCGACGGGCTGGTGGTCGGCGGCGGCATCGCCAACACCTTCATGCTCGCCGCCGGGCTGCCCATCGGCAAGAGCCTGGCCGAGCCCGATCTGGTCGAGCAGGCCAGGGCGGTGATCGCGGCGATGAAGGCGCGCGGCGCGGAGGTGCCGATTCCCGTCGACGTGGTCTGCGCCAAGGCCTTTGCCGCCGACGCGCCGGCCACGGTGAAGGCGGCGGGCGAGGTTGCCGCGGACGACCTCATCCTCGACATCGGCCCGCAGACGGCGAAGATGCTCGCGGACAAGCTGCTCGCCGCCGGCACCATCGTCTGGAACGGCCCGGTGGGCGTGTTCGAGTTCGACGCCTTCGCCCGGGGCACGGAGACGATCGCGCGCGCCATCGCGGCCAGCCCCGCCTTCAGCATCGCCGGTGGCGGCGACACCCTGGCGGCGATCGCCAAGTACGGCATCGAGGCCGAGGTCGGCTACATCTCCACCGGGGGCGGCGCCTTCCTCGAAGTGCTGGAGGGCAGGACGCTGCCGGCCTTCGAGATCCTGATGCGGCGCGCCGACGGCTGAGGCGCGGCGCGGCCCGCGACGCGTGACGCGTGACGCGTGACGCGTGGGTGTATTTTCCGATCTCTGCAGTCCTCCCGAAGGAGACAAGAACATGAAGCCGAACCTGCCGCCCGCCGAGCAGGCCCTGTGCGACGCCGCGCTCGAATACCACCGCACGCCCACGCGCGGCAAGATCAGCGTCACGCCGACCAAGGCGCTGTCCAACCAGCGCGACCTCTCGCTTGCCTACTCGCCGGGCGTGGCCTACGCCTGCCTGGCGATCCAGGAGGATCCGGCACTGGCCGCCGAGTACACGAGCCGCGCCAACCTCGTCGGCGTGGTCACCAACGGCACCGCGGTGCTGGGCCTGGGCGACATCGGGCCGCTGGCGGGCAAGCCGGTGATGGAGGGCAAGGGCTGCCTGTTCAAGAAGTTCGCCGGCATCGACGTCTTCGACATCGAGCTCGCCGAGCGCGACCCGGACAAGCTGGTGGACATCATCGCCGCGCTCGAGCCCACGCTGGGCGGCGTCAACCTGGAGGACATCAAGGCGCCCGAGTGCTTCCAGATCGAGCGCAAGCTGCGCGAGCGCATGAACATCCCGGTCTTCCACGACGACCAGCATGGCACGGCGATCATCAGCGCGGCGGCACTGCTCAACGGCCTGGAGCTGGTGGGCAAGGACATCGGCGCGGTGAAGCTCGCCGTCTCGGGCGCCGGGGCCGCGGCCATCGCCTGCCTGGACGTGATGGTGGCGCTGGGCGTGAAGAAGGAGCGGGTCTTCGTCGTCGACAGCAAGGGCGTGCTGCGCGAGGGTCGCGAGGACTTCCACCGGCTCGACGAGAGCAAGCTGCGCTACTGCCAGAAGACGGACGCGCGCACGCTTGCCGACGTCGTCGCCGGGGCCGACGTCTTCCTCGGCTGCAGCGCGCCAGGCGTGCTGACGGCGGAGATGGTGAAGACCATGGCCGACCAGCCCATCATCCTCGCGCTAGCCAACCCCGAGCCCGAGATCCGTCCCGAGCTGGCCAAGGCGGTGCGGCCGGACTGCATCATCGCCACCGGGCGCAGCGACTACCCGAACCAGGTCAACAACGTCCTGTGCTTCCCGTACATCTTCCGCGGTGCGCTGGACAGCGGCGCCAGCCGCATCACCGAGGCGATGAAGCTGGCCTGCGTGCACGAGATCGCCGCCCTCGCCAAGGTCGAGACCAGCGCCGAGGTGGCCAACGCCTACGCCGGGCAGGAGTTGCGCTTCGGCATCGACTACCTCATCCCCAAGCCCTTCGACGCGCGGCTCATCCTGCGCATCGCGCCCGCGGTGGCGCAGGCCGCGGCCGAGTCCGGCGTGGCGACGCGGCCGATCGCCGACCTCGAGGCCTATCGCCAGTCGCTCACGCGCTTCGTCTACCAGACCGGCATGGTGATGCGCCCGGTCTTCGCCGCCGCCAAGGCCTGTTCGGCCGGGCGCCCGGCGCGCGTCGTCTATGCCGAGGGCGAGGACGAGCGCGTGCTGCGCGCGGTGCAGGCGGTGCAGGACGAGGGCCTGGCGCGGCCCGTCCTCGTCGGGCGGCCCGAGGTGGTGAAGATGCGCATCGAGCGCGCCAGCCTGCGTCTTGCCCCCGGGCGCGACTTCGATCTCGTCGATCCGCAGAACGACCCGCGCTTTCGCGACTACTGGGAGACCTACCGCCAGCTGATGGCGCGCGAGGGCGTGACGCCCGAGGTCGCCAAGGCCGCGGTGCGGCGCTCGAACACGCTCATCTCCTCGATCATGCTGCGCCGCGGTGACGCCGACGCGATGATCTGCGGCCTCGTCGGCCGCTACGAGCATCACCTCGACCACGTGCGCAACGTGATCGGCCGCAGCCCGCGTGCGCGCACCTGGGCGGCGATGAACGCGCTCATGCTGCCCGAGCGCACGCTCTTCATCACCGACACCTTCGTCAACGAGGAACCCAGCGCCGAGGAGCTGGCCGATATCGCGATGATGGCCGCGGCCGAACTGCGCCGCTTCGGCCTGCCGCCCAAGGTCGCCTTCCTCTCGCACTCGACCTTCGGCTCCTCGACGCGCGCCTCGGCGCGGCGCATGCGCCGGGCGCTGGAGCTGTTCCGCGAGCGCATGGGCGACGACATCGAGTGCGACGGCGAGATGCAGGGCGATGCCGCGCTCTCCGACACCATCCGCGGCGGCTTCCTGCCGGAGACCACGCTCTCGGGTGAGGCCAACCTGCTCGTGCTGCCGAACCTGGATGCCGCCAACATCCTCTTCAACGTGCTCAAGATCACCGGTGGCCAGGGCGTCACGGTCGGCCCGATGCTGCTGGGCGCAGCGCTGCCGGCGCACATCCTCACGCCCTCGTCGACCGTACGCCGCGTCATCAACATGACCGCGGTGGCCGTGGCCGACGTGAAGGAGGCGCGCGAAGCCGAGGGCGCGCGCGCGGGCTGAAGGGGCGCGTCGCCGGCCGCAGGGTGGGGCGCCGATAATCGCGCCGCCCCACTCTGCACGACGCCATGTCCACCTCGCGCGCCACCAAGATCGTCGCCACGCTCGGCCCCGCATCGAGCGATCCGCTGGTGCTCGAGCGGCTGCTCGCTGCCGGCGTCGACGTGGTGCGGCTGAACTTCAGCCACGGCAGCGCCGAGGACCACATCGCGCGCGCCGAGCTCGTGCGCGCGGTGGCCGACAAGCTCGGCAAGACGGTGGCACTGATGGCCGACCTGCAGGGCCCCAAGATCCGCGTCGGCAAGTTCGCCGAAGGCCGCGTCATGCTGGAGAGCGGGCAGGCCTTCGTGCTCGACGCGCAGCGCAGCGCGGCGGGCGACGCCTACGCCGTGGGCCTGGACTATAAGGAGCTGCCGCGCGACGTGCGCCCCGGCGACACGCTGCTGCTCAACGACGGCCTCATCGTGCTGACGGTGGACGCCGTGCGCGGCGAGCAGGTGCACACGATCGTGAAGATCGGCGGCGAGCTCTCGAACAACAAGGGCATCAACAAGCAGGGCGGGGGCCTGACGGCGCCGGCGCTGACGGCCAAGGACATGGAGGACATCAAGACCGCGATGGCCTTCCAGTGCGAGTACCTGGCGGTGAGCTTCCCCAAGAGCGCCACCGACATGGAGATGGCGCGCCAGCTCGCCAACGTCGCCGGCGAGCGCTGGCGGCACAAGCCGGCGATGATCGCCAAGATCGAGCGCAGCGAGGCGATCCCGCAGCTCGAGGCGATCCTGCGCGCCAGCGACGGCATCATGGTCGCGCGCGGCGACCTCGCCGTCGAGGTCGGCAATGCCGCCGTGCCGGCGCTGCAGAAGCGCATGATCCGCATGGCGCGCGAGCTGGACAAGGTCGTCATCACCGCCACGCAGATGATGGAGAGCATGATCCAGAACCCGGTGCCCACGCGCGCCGAGGTCTCGGACGTGGCCAACGCGGTGCTCGACGGCACCGACGCCGTGATGCTCAGCGCCGAGACCGCCGCCGGCAAGTATCCGGTGGAGACGGTCGAGCACATGGCGCTGATCGCGCTGGAAGCCGAGCGCGCCGAGGAAGTGCAGATCGATGGCGACTTCACCAACAAGCGCTTCGGCCGCATCGACCAGAGCATCGCCATGGGCGCGCTCTTCACCGCGCACCACCTCGGCTGCCGCGCGATCATCGCGCTCACCGAATCGGGCAGCACGGCGCTGTGGATGAGCCGGCACAACATCAAGGTGCCCATCTATGGCCTGACCTCGCAGGTCGTGAGCCAGCGCCGCATGGCGCTCTACCGCAACGTGCGCCCGCTGCTCATGACCAAGGAGGCCGACCGCGACATCGCGCTGGCGCAGGCCGAGAAGCTGCTCGTGGCGATGGGCGCGCTCAGGCCCGGCGACACCTACGCCATCACCTGCGGTGAGCCCATGGGCTACCCGGGCGGCACCAACATGCTCAAGGTCTGCCGCGTCGATTGACCGCAGGGCAGGCGCGACGCGGCCCGCGCCCGCGCCCTGCCGCGCCGCGAAGCTAGAAGCTGCGCGCCGCCTCGACCATCGCGCCGACGCGCGGGCTCATCGCCACCGGCACCATCTGCGTGGCCGGGTGCTCGCGTGCGGCGACGCGAAAGAGCTCGTCGGCGAAGCCGTGACCGATCTCGCCGATGCCGCTGAAGTCCAGCTCCGCGCACTTGAACGCGTGCAGCCGCGCCGCGACGCGGCGTGCCAGCGCCCGCGAGTCGAGGGCGCCCCCGTCGCCGGCCAGCAGCCGCAGCGGCACGACGGTGCGCTCGAAGCCGTAGCCGTCGCCGTCCAGGCTGTGCGCGCGCAGCACGCCGTCCAGCGTGCGCGCGGTGTCGAGCGCGATGGCGAGGTAGATCGACGTGCCCTGGCGCGGCAGCGGCCGGCTCGGGTGCCAGTTGCAATCGCCGAAGCCGCGGTACTGAAAGGCCTGCGCGTTGGCGTGCAGGTCAAACACGTCGGCCAGGCGCGAGGCGAAGAAGAGGCCGCGGCCGGTGTGGCGATCGGGCTGGCTGGTGAGCTTGCCCTTGCTGAGCTCGAGCATCGCCAGCGTCGGGTCGGCGATCGCGTGCGCCGCCTCGATGCGCTCGAAGATGCCGCAACCGTCGTCGGAGACGAGCATCTGCAGTTGCAGCGGCGTCTGCCGCATCGACACCGTGACCTGGCTGCCGCCGCTGTGGTCGACGGCGTTGTTCAGCAGCTCGGTGAAGGCGTGCTGCGCCATGCGCGCGACCTCCCGCGGCAACGCGAAGAAGGGCGCGAAGTCGCGCGACCAGGGCAGGTCCTCCTGCAGGCCCACCAGGGCGTAGCGCTGGACCACCTGGCGCAGCGGGCCCGGGCGCCACAGCGGCCGACGCGCCGTGCCTTCGCGCAGCAGCCACTGTGCCGCCTGCAGCCGGCGCAGCAGCGCCAGCGCGCTGCGCCGCCCGATGCCGAGCTCGGCCATCACGCGCGCGGGCAGCTGCACCCCGGCCTCCTGCGCGGCCGCGGTGATCCAGGTGGTGACGGCGGCGAAGTCGCAGCGCTTCATGGGTCGAGCATCCTTGTCGCGGGCGCAGGGCGGCCCCTGGGCGGCAGTGTCGGCAAATCGGGCCGCAGCTTGGGCGCGAAAAGACGCCCGAAACCCGCCCAGATCGGCGCTGTCCGGGCACCAAGGGCCGGGCGTGGCTGCGCCTCGTCCGGGCCGGGGGCGGGGCTGTTGGGCAGGGCCACCTAGAATGACCGGTTCTCCCGCCCGGGCCCGCGCCCTGTGGCCGGCGCCCGGGCGGGCCTTTCTGCAGTCCCAGCCTTCGTGGAGAGTCCCATGCCCCTCGTATCGATGCGTCAGTTGCTCGACCATGCCGCCGAGAACGGCTATGGCATCCCGGCCTTCAATGTCAACAACCTCGAGCAGGTGCAGGCGGTGATGCAGGCCGCCGACGAGACCGGTGCGCCGGTCATCCTGCAGGCCAGCGCGGGCGCCCGCAAGTACGCCGGCGAGTCCTTCATCAAGTACCTGATCCAGGCCGCGGTCGAGGCCTACCCGCACATCCCGCTGGTGATGCACCAGGATCACGGCACCAGCCCCAAGATCTGCGCGGGCGCGATCGCGCTGGGCTTCGGCTCGGTCATGATGGACGGCTCGCTGCGCGAGGACGGCAAGACTCCGGCCAGCTTCGACTACAACGTGGACGTCACGCGTCAGGTGGTGGCGATGGCGCACAAGGTCGGCGTCACCGTCGAAGGCGAACTGGGCTGCCTGGGCAGCCTGGAGACCGGCGAGGCCGGCGAGGAGGACGGCGTCGGCGCGGTCGGCAAGCTCGATCACAGCGCCCTGCTCACCGACCCCGAGGAGGCGGCGCAGTTCGTCAAGGCGACACAGCTCGATGCGCTGGCGATCGCCATCGGCACCAGCCACGGTGCCTACAAGTTCAGCCGCAAGCCCACCGGCGACATCCTCGCCATCAGCCGCGTCAAGGAGATCCACGCGCGCATCCCGAACACGCACCTGGTGATGCACGGGTCGTCGTCGGTGCCGCAGGAGCTGCTGGCGATCATCAACCAGTACGGGGGCAAGATGAAGGAGACCTACGGCGTGCCGGTGGACGAGATCCAGGAGGCGATCAAGTTCGGCGTGCGCAAGATCAACATCGACACCGACATCCGCCTGGCGATGACCGGCGCAGTGCGCAAGTTCATGGCCGAGAACCCGGAGAAGTTCGACGCCCGTGAGTGGCTCAAGCCCGCGCGCGAGGCGGCGTACCGGGTCTGCAAGCAGCGCTATCTCGAGTTCGGCTGCGAGGGGCAGGCCGCGAAGCTCGAGCCGCTGACGCTGGTCGACATGGCCGCCCGTTACGGGCGCGGGGAGCTGGCGCAGCTCGTGCACTGAGGCGCCGATCGGAGGCTGCAGCGCATGCCTCCTCCAAGACGACGAAGCCGCGGCCGGTCAGGCGACCGGAACCGCGGCTTTTCGCTTCCTCACCGGCCGCCGCGAGGGCGGCGCAGTCTCACTTGAGATGGCTGCTGATCAGCTTGGTCATCTCGAACATCGAGACCTGGGCCTTCTTGAAGATCTCCTTGAGCTTCGCGTCGGCGTTGATCATGGTCTTCTTGGCGCTGTCCTGCAGCCCGTTCTTCTTGATGTACTCCCACACCTTCTTCGTCACCTCGGTCCGCGGCAGCGCCTTGTCCCCGATGATGGCCGCCAGCGCCTCGCTGGGGGTCAGCGCCTTCATGAAGGCCGCATTGGGCGTCCGCTTCTTGGCGGGGGCGGCTTTCTTGGTCGGCACCTTCGGGGCTGCCGCCTTCTTCGCGGGCGCAGCCTTCTTTGCCGGTGCAGCCTTCTTGGCGGGCGCCGCCTTCTTCGCCGGCGCGGCCTTCTTTGCGGCTGCCTTCTTCGCAGTTGCCATGGGGGGTTCTCCGATTAGATTGCTTTCACTTCGCATCGATGGTGAGGACGAGGTCTCACTTCACGACGCCAGCGCGGATGGTAATGCGTGGTTTCAGAGGTGAGAAGGTCGATCGTGACGACTGGTGGAACAGAGTACGCTTGCGTCAGCTGGTTTGACGGCCTGTGAGTCGAGAGTGCCGCGGGGAGACGGGCTGCCTCTTCGCTGGACATCGTCGCAACTCGTCCTATCGGTCGGAGAATTTCGACTAGATGCGAGTTGCGTCCGGTCCCGTGTGCTGACGGCATTGGGCTGGTCTCGCGCCGCAGTGTTTGGGATCGTGCAGCAGACTTCTTGGGCGACGCGTTTTGCTAGGAAGTCAGATCGCGAAACGGGGGGCGAATGTCGCGCTTTGAGGATGCGTTACTGCGTGAACTTGATGTAAAAACTCAAGGAGCCGATTATTGGTGCTTGAAGTTGTCATGGGCAGCTTATCAGACGCGCGTCGGCGCAACAGAATCGGTAAAGGAAATCTTGGCGGCCGCACGAAATGGCAATTTCGAGAATATGGACGCCCGACTCTACAGTCGAATAAATTACGTTGAAGGTCTGTACGAGTTCTTTAATACAGGAATACAGGCGGCACTACCAAAATTTCATCGAGCACGCGCAATAGCGTCTGGTTGCGAGCTTGGGGACCACATCTATCCGTTGATAAATGCATGGCTGGCCTCTTTATATAGGAATCTCGGCGAGTGGAGCAATATGCTTCGCGCGATGAATGTGGCGCTCGAAAGCGGCCATCAGAAGTCAGCAGAGGTGATTTTTCGGCTCGCGCTTGTGATCGCAGACATTTATCAGGAAGTGGAGCAATACGATCAGTCGGCATTTTGGTATTCAATCGCACGAGACTATGCGCTCCAGCTGGGAGATGATGCTGCATTGAGTGCCATGCTGTACAATCGCGCCTCAATATTGATTTATAATCTGAGGTTGCAATGTGCCAACGGAGGGATGGTTTCGTTGGATGACGGGCGCATTGCACTTGAAGCTGCATCAGCGCAAAACTATACCCGTTACATCAATGATAAATCTATGGGTTGGGGATTTGATTTGATGCGTGGTCAATTAATGATGCTGAAGGGTGACATGGGTGCGGCTTTGAGTGAGCTGACCTCTTCCCGCGCTGACGTGGCCTTGATTCAGTGGCCGGAAGTGAGCGTGCTCCGAGAGGCGGATGTTTTTCGATGCCGTGTGCGCACTGGATCACTTGCTGACGAAGAGCGTGTCGTTGTCGCGCGTGAGATCCTCGAGCGTATCAAGTCGATTGATTCGCATGGCGATAAAGCGATTGCATTGCACTCAATTGCAATTGGATTGGGGGATATTGATCAGGCTCTAGTTGAAGATCTATTTCAAGCGTCACGAAGGGAGTTAAATCTGATTGACGGGGATCGAAGGAACGAGATGGATTGCATTGCTGAATTTATGTCCAAATATGGAGCACAGGTCCGGCATCTCGTCGAACTGCACAAGTTGAAGAATGGATGAATTATCTGTATTCATGATATGAATTCTTGTGTCGCAATCCTCATGGGATCCTCCAGCGACTGGGAAACGCTGTCGCATGCCGCTTCGATCCTGGATGAATTTCAGGTGGGTCACGAGCGGCGAGTGGTTTCGGCGCATCGTATGCCTGATGAAATGTTCGCGTTTGCAGAATCGGCGGCACAGCGGGGATTGAGGGCGATCATCGCCGGGGCCGGCGGGGCGGCGCACTTGCCGGGGATGCTGGCGGCGAAGACGACGGTGCCGGTGCTTGGGGTGCCGGTGGCGAGTCGCTTCCTGCAGGGGATCGACTCGCTATATTCGATCGTGCAGATGCCCAAGGGCATACCGGTGGCGACATTCGCGATCGGGCCGGCGGGGGCCGCGAATGCGGCTTTATTCGCGGTGGCCATGCTGGCCCTGGAGGATGCGTCGCTGCAGGAGCGGCTGCGCGAATACAGGGCGCGACAAACCGCGGCGGCGCGGGCCATGACGCAGGAGTTGAAATGATCCACGCCGCGGTGCTGGCGGATTCGTGCGAGGCCGCCCTGCGCGCGCGCACCGTGGGTATGCTGGGGGGCGGGCAGCTCGGGCGCATGTTCGTCCACGCCGCGCAGCGCATGGGGTGGCGGGTGCTCGTGCTCGATCCGGACGAAGCCGGACCGGCGGCCCAAGCCGCCGATCGAGTGTTGCGCGCAGCCTACGATGACGCCTCGGCGCTGGCCGAAATGGCACGCTGCTGCGTCGCCGTGACGACCGAGTTCGAGAACGTGCCGGCGGCCTCGCTGCAGGCGCTGTCGGCGCAGGTGGCGGTTGCCCCGGGGCCCCAGGCGCTGCGCATCTGCCAGCACCGCGCGCGTGAGAAGGCGCACTTCGCCGCCGGCGGCGTGCCTTGCGCCGCGCACGCGGTGATCGAGCACGAGGCCGACCTGGCGGCGGTCGCCGACGCCTTGCTTCCGGGCGTGCTCAAGACTTCGCAACTCGGCTACGACGGCAAGGGGCAGTGTCGCGTCGATGATCGCGCCGCGCTCGGGCGGGCCTGGCGCGAGACGTTGGGCGCCAGGCCTTGCGTGCTGGAGGCCCTCGTGCCGATCCGCTGCGAACTCAGCGTCATCGTGGCGCGCGGCGCCGATGGGACGATGGTGCACCTGCCGGTGCAGCAGAACCTGCATCGCGACGGCATCCTGGCGGTGACCCAGGTGCCCGCGCCCGACATCGATGCCGCCACGGCCGCGCAGCTTGCCGTGCTCGCCGAGCGGCTGGCCGAATCGATGGCCTACGTCGGCGTGCTCTGCATCGAGTTCTTCGTGCTCGACGACGGTCGCGTGCTCGCCAACGAGATGGCACCGCGCCCGCACAACTCGGGCCACGCGAGCATCGATGCCTGCGACGTCTCGCAGTTCGAGCTGCAACTGCGCGCCATGCTGGGTCTGCCCCTCGCGCCGCCGCGCCAGCACTCGGCGGCGGTGATGCTGAACCTGCTGGGCGACCTCTGGTTCGACGGCAGTGCGCCCGCAGGCCCGCCGCGCGAGCCCGCATGGGAGCCGTTGCTGGCGCTGCCCGGCGTGCACCTGCATCGCTACGGCAAGGCCGAGCCGCGCCCGGGGCGCAAGATGGGGCACCTGACGGTGACTGCCGCCACGCCCGCGGCCGCGCGCGCCACCGCCCTGCAGGCCGCACGGCTGCTCGGCCTGCCGGCGTTCTGAGAACCCGAACAAAGGCAGGAGCCGGCGATGCCCATTCTCGACGGCCGCGACGCCGCAGCGGTGGCGGCGGCAGCCGATCACCTTGCCGCTGGCGGCCTGGTGGCCTTCCCCACCGAGACCGTCTACGGACTCGGGGCGCGCGCCGACGACGACGCGGCCGTGGCCGCGATCTTTGCCGCCAAGGGCCGACCGAGCGATCATCCGCTGATCGTGCACGTCGCCACGGCCGAGGCCGCGCGGCACTTCGGCGACCTCTCCCACCCGGGCGCGGTCAAGCTCATGCAGCGCTTCTGGCCCGGACCGCTGACCCTGATCGTGCCGCGCGGCGAGGGTGTCGCCGCGGCTGCGGCCGGCGGCCAGGCGAGCATCGGCCTGCGCATGCCTGCGCACCCGGTGGCGCAGGCGCTGCTGCAGGCCGCCGCGGCGCGCGGCGTGCTGGGCGTTGCCGCCCCGAGCGCCAATCGATTCGGGCGCCTGAGCCCGACCTGCGCCGCCCACGTCGCGGACGAACTCGGACCCGAGATGATGGTGCTCGACGGCGGCGACTGCGCGCTCGGCATCGAATCGGCGATCGTCGACTGCACGCGCGCCGCGCCCGCGCTGCTGCGCCCGGGCGTGCTCGACCGGGCGGCGATCGAGGCCGTGCTGGAGGCGCACCTGCAGGCCCCGGGCGCGGACGCGCCGCGCGCCCCGGGCACGCTGCTGGCGCACTACGCGCCGCAGGCGACGCTGCGCGTGATGGACGGCGCCATGCTGCGCCAGGCGCTGCAGATCCTGCGCGGTGCACCGGGCGCCGCGGGGCTCGCGGTATATTCCCGCACGGTCAGACAGGCGCCGCCGGGCATCCTGCTCGAACGCATGCCCGACGAGGCCGGCGCCGCGGCGCACGAGTTGTTCGCGGTGCTGCGCAAGCTCGATGCAGCCGGCGTGCGGCTGATCTGGGTCGAAGCGCCACCGCCGCAGGCCGCCTGGGAGGGCGTGCGCGATCGCCTCGAACGGGCCGCGGCCACCTGAAACGCCGCGCCCCTTTGGACACAGTCCGCAGAACTTCGGAGTCGAACATGAATCCTCTGCGTCGCATGGCGCAGCTCGCACGCCTGGCGCTGGCCGCCGGCATCGCGGGCGTCGTGGTGGCCGCATGCGGCGGCGGCACCTCGCAGGTCGAGCCGTTCGAACCCGACCAGATGGTCGTCTTCGGCGACGAAACCAGCCTGGTGCGCGAGGACGGGCTGCGCTATACCGTCAACCCGCACAACGTCACGACCGGGGCGATCGACTGCCTGCTGCAGCCGATCTGGACCCAGACCGTGGCCGCGGAGATGGGCTTCATCTTCACGAGCTGCAGCCCTGCAGGCGCCACCGGCACGCCGGCGCAGATGCGCGCTGCCGCCGGCGCCGCCGCCGACGATGTGAAGACGCAGATCGACCAGCAGCTCGCCGCAGGCGGCTTCAGCCGCAAGGGTCTGGCGACGGTGCTGGCCGGCGGCAACGACGTGCTTGCCCTCTATGCGCAGTACCCCGGGCGCAGCGAGGTCGACCTGCTGGCCGAGGCGCACGCGCGCGGCGAACGGCTGGGCCTGCAGGTGAATCGACTCGTCGAGCTCGGCCCGCGGGTGCTGGTGTCCACCGTGCCGGATCTCGGCTACTCGCCGTTCGCGCGGGCGCAGCAGGCGCAGGAAGGCGACAGCATCGAGCGTGCCGTTCTCATCAGCAATCTCGTGGCCGCCTTCAACGGCGGCGTGCGCACGACCATCCTCAACGACGGGCGCTACATCGGCCTCGTGCTGGCCGACGAGGCCGTGCAGGCGATCGTGCGCGTGCCTGCGGCCTTCGGCGTCAAGGACGTCAGCACCGCCGCCTGCGCGATCGCCTTGCCCGCGTGCACCGACAAGACGCTGGTCGAGTCGGCCGACTCGGCCTCCTGGCTGTGGGCGGATGACCGCCACCTGGCCTATGGCGGCCAGCTTCAGCTCGGCTACCTGGCGCGGGCGCGCGTCACCGGCAACCCGTTCTGACCCTTTGCCGTCACGGCGCGGCGCCGTCGCTCATCACCCATTGCGCGAGCGCCTGCAGCGCCGGGCGTGCGGCCGGCGCCCGCGCGTGGTTGACGAGGGCGACGAGCACGTAGCGGCGCCCGCTGCGTGACAGCACGTAGCCGGCGATGGCGGAGACCTCGGCGAGCGAGCCGGTCTTCAGGTGGGCGCGCCCTTCGTCGGTGACGCCGGAGACGCGCCGCAGCGTGCCGTCCTGGCCGAGGATCGGCAGGGAACTGGCGAATTCGGCCGCCCAGGGCGCGCCCTGGGCGAACTGCAGCAGCCGCGCCAGCAGATCGGCCGACGCGCGACCTTCGCGCGACAGGCCCGAACCGTTGTCGACGATGAGCACGCCGTCCGACTCGCCCAGCCGCGCCGCGACCCAGTCCCGCAGTGCGCGCTGCGCCGCGGCGGTGGTGGCCGGGCGCGACGCATCCTGCTGCAGCGCCAGCGTGAGGAAGAGCTGCTGCGCCATCACGTTGTTGCTGAACTTGTTGATCTCGCGCACCACCTCGAGCAGCGGCGGCGAGCGCAGCTCGAAGCTCGGCGCGGCGCCAGCGGGCGGCGCACCCTCGCGCACCGTCCCGTGCAGCCGGCCGCCCATCTCGCGCCAGAGGCCTTCGAGCAGCCGCGCGTTGTAGCTCGCCGGATCCGCATCGGCCACCGGCCAGGCCCGCTCGCCGCAGGCGCCGGCGTAGCGCCCGCCGAAGTGCACCTGCGCCGGGCCGTCGAACTGCGCCTTCAGTTCGCGGCGCCAGTCGCCGCAGGGCCCGGCCGCCAGCGGCACCTGGCGCTGGACCTCGGCGCCGGCCAGCGGCGGCTCCACCAGCACGCGCGCCACGCCGGCGCCCGCGTCCGGCACGAAGGTGTAGAGCACGCTCTTGTAGTTGAGCAGCAGCGCGTCGGGGCGGACGTTGTAGGGGCGGTTCGCCGCGCCGTCGAAGTCGGCCGGCGAACCCGCTTCGTCGGCAAACGCGCTGCGCTCGAGCACGATGTCGCCGCGGATCTCGCGCACCCCCTGCTGCTGCAGGCGGCGCAGCAGCAGCCACACGCGTTCCAGCACGAGCTTGGGGTCGCCGCGGCCCTCGAGGTGCAGCGAACCTTCGAGCACGCCGTCGCGCACCGGGCCGGCGAGCCACGCCGGCGTCGTCCAGGTCCACGCCGGGCCGAGCTGGTCCAGCGCCGCCGCGGTGGTGAAGAGCTTGGCCAGCGACGCCGGGTTGCGCGGCTCGTGCGCGCGCAGCGCCAGCAGGCGGCGCGCGCTGCCGGCCTCCTGCACGACCACGGCCATCGCCTCCGCGGGCAGGCGCGCGCGCTGCAGCTCGCGCAGGACCGCCGCCGGCAGCGCGTCGTCGCCCTGCGCCGCAGCGGGGGGCGCGGCCGTCACCGCCGCCGCCGCCGCCGCCGCCGCCGCCGCCGCCGCCGCGAGTGCCAGCAGCACGCCGCCCAGCGCCCTGGACCATGCCCTTGGACCTGCGGATCGGGGCCTGGCGCCAAGCATGGCGACGATGATCGCACGGCTAAACTTCGCCCTGCCGTGAGCTCCCGCTTGACGCCCGACACGCTGATCGCCTTCGACACCTCGACCGAGCGCATGGCCGTGGGCGTGCAGGCCGGTGGGCGCCGCTTCACCGAGGACGCCGAGGGCGGCGCAGCAGCCTCGGCGACCCTGCTGCCGACGCTGCAGGCACTGCTGGCGCGCGCCGGGCGGGGCATGGCCGACGTCATGGCCATCGCCTTCGGCCGCGGGCCCGGCGCCTTCACCGGCTTGCGCACGAGCTGCTCGGTCGCTCAAGGCCTGGCGCTGGCGCTGCAGCGGCCGGTGCTGCCGCTGGACAGCCTGCTCATCGTCGCCGAGCAGGCGCGGCTGCAGGGCGGCGTGAGCGGCGACTTCGAGCTCGGCGTGGCGATGGACGCGCGCATGGGCGAGGTCTATGCCGCACGCTGGCGCTGGGCGGGCGACCCCGGGCAGGACGCGCGCTGGCAGCCGCTCGAGCCCGCGGCGCTGTGGGCACCCGAGGCCCTGGCCGCGGCCTGGGCGCAGTCGCCGCCCGATCGATGCACGGGCTCGGCGCTGGAACGCTTCGACGCCGAGCTCGGCCGCTGCTGCCCGCGCGCGCGGCGCCTCGAGCCCGGTACCGCGCGCGCCGCGGCGCTGCTCGAACTCGCGCACCGCGCGTTTCGGGCGGGGGCCGGAGTCGACGCCGCAGAGGCGCTGCCGCTGTACCTGCGCGACAAGGTCGCGCTCACCACCGCCGAACGCGCGGCGGCGGCGCGATGACGCCGGCGCAGCCGAGGGCGCAGAGGCGCGCGGCACCGGCAGGCACGCCGGCGGCCATGGTCTCGGCGCGGTCACCCGCGCCGTCCTCGCGCCTGCGGCCGATGCGCGAGGACGACCTCGCGCGCGTGCTGGCGATCGAGCAGCGCGCCTACGGCTTCCCGTGGACGCAGGGCAACTTCGGCGACTCCCTGCAGGCGGGCTGTGAGGCCGTGCTGCGCGTCGACGCGCAGGACGACATCCTCGGCTACTTCGTCGCCATGGCCGGCGTCGACGAGATGCACCTGCTCAACCTCACCGTCGCTCCCGAGCACCAGCGAAAGGGCCACGCGCGCGCACTGATGGCGGCGGTGATCGCCTGCGCGCGCGCGCTGCCGGCGACGAGCCTGCTGCTCGAGGTGCGCCTTGGCAACGCGCGCGCGCGCGACATCTACGCGCGCTGCGGCTTTGCCGAGATCGGCCGGCGCCCGCGCTACTACCCCGCCGCGCACGGTGCGCGCGAGGACGCCCTGGTGCTGCGGCTGGCCCTGGATCCGGGCAGCACGGCGACGCCATGAGGTGGAGCTCACGCCAGCAAGCGATGCTGCAGACGATGGGACTGCGCCTGTGGTCGCGCGCCGCGAGCACCTCCTCGAAGACGCCGGCGCCGACGCCTGCGCCGACGCCCGCGCCGACGGTTACGGCGGTTGCCGCTGCCGCTGCCGCACCCGCCGCGCGCCGTGAGGCGCCGCCGCCCGCGCCGGCCGCCGACGCGCGCGCGGCCTCGATCGAGCACCTGGACTGGCCTGCGCTGCGCGAGGCCGTGGCCGCGTGCCAGGCCTGCGAACTGCACCGCACGCGGCGCCAGCCGGTGTTCGGCGTCGGCCACGAGCGCGCGCACTGGATGGTCGTCGGCGAGGCGCCGGGCGAGCAGGAGGATCTGCAGGGCGAGCCCTTCGTCGGCGCCGCCGGCGAACTGCTCGAGCGCATGCTGGCGGCGCTGGCGCTCAGGCGGGCGGTGCAGGGCCCTGAGCCCGAGGCGCAGCGCGTCTTCATCGCCAACACGCTGAAGTGCCGGCCGCCACGCAACCGCAACCCCCAGCCCGAAGAGCTGCAGGCCTGCGAGCCCTTCCTCGTGCGCCAGATCGCGCTGTTGCAGCCGCGCGTCATCCTCGCCATGGGGCGCTTCGCGATCCAGTCGCTGTTGCAGAGCGGCGAGCCGGTGGGCAAGCTGCGCGGTCGCGTGCACCGCTACCGCGGCGTGCCGCTGGTGGTCACCTACCACCCGGCCTACCTGCTGCGCAACCCCGCGGACAAGGCGCGGGCCTGGGACGACCTGTGCCTGGCCGCGCAGGTGGCACAGCAGGCGGTGCAGCAGGTGGCGGCGGACCGCTGAGGTTCGACCCCGCGGGGGCCGGCGAGATTCGACGCCATGCCCTTTTGATCCATCGCAACGTCGACCCCTGCCGGGCCCAAAGACTGTTGACCTGGCCAACAATCTGTCCGACAGTCCTGCCGCATCGATCCGTCCATCCGCGACGGGTCCACCCCGACTGCAGGAGACAGCCGATGACATCGACCACGGCGACCACGGCGACCACGGCGCAGGCCAGTGCGGCGAGCGACGCGCCGACGGCCGGCACCCCGGGCGCGAAGAAGCGGGCCCGCAGCATCCTCGGGCTCGTGCTCAACGGCCGCGAGCGCGAGGACCTGATCCCCGACGGCCTGCTGCTGCTGGATTACCTGCGCGAGGTCGTCGGCCTCACCGGTACCAAGCAGGGCTGCGATGGTGGCGAATGCGGTGCCTGCACCGTGCTCGTCGACGACCAGCCGCGGCTGGCGTGCTCGACGCTCGCCGTGCAGGTGCAGGGCAGGCGCATCGAGACGGTCGAGGGCCTGACCGAAGGCGGCACGATGAGCCCGCTGCAGCAGGCCTTCCACGAAAGCCTGGGCGCGCAGTGCGGCTTCTGTACGCCGGGGATGATCACCACCGCCGAGGCGCTGCTGCGGCGCAACCCGAACCCGAGCGTCGACGAGATCAAGACCGCGATGGGCGGCAACCTCTGCCGCTGTACCGGCTACGTGAAGATCATCGAGTCGGTCCAGGTCGCCGCGGCGACGCGAAACGCAAGCGCGAGGGCGTCGTCATGAGCATCGCCCGACTGCAGAAGATGCGTACCGGCCAGGTCGGGGTGCGCACGCCGCTGATCGACGGCGTCGAGAAGGTCACCGGCCGCGCCAAGTACACCGCCGACCTGACGGCGACCGACGCGCTCGCCGGGCGCATCCTGCGCTCGCCGCATCCGCACGCGCGCATCCTCTCGGTTGATACTTCCGAGGCCGAGGCGCTGCCCGGCGTCGTTGCCGTGTGCACCGGCGACGACTGCAAGGTGCCCTTCGGCGTGCTGCCGATCGCGCAGAACGAGTTCCCGCTGGCGCGCGAGAAGGTGCGCTACCGCGGCGACCCGGTGGCTGCCGTCGCTGCCGTCGACGAGGCCACCGCCGCGCGCGCGCTCAAGCTGATCCGCGTCGAGTACGAGATCCTGCCGGCCTACTTCAGCGCCGGCAAGGCGATGAAGCCGGGCGCCGAGCCGATCCACATCGAGAAGCCGAACAACGTGCTGCGCGAGGTGCACGCCGAGTTCGGCGACAGCGAAGCCGGCTTCGCCGCGGCCCACCTGGTGCGCGAGAAGACCTACCGCTTCGCCGAGGTCTGCCACGCGCAGATGGAGCCCAACGCGACGCTGGCCGAATACGACGCCGAGCGCGGCCACCTGACGCTGCACACGACGACGCAGGTGCCCTACTACGTGCTGCTGAAGGTCGCGCACTGCCTGGAGATGGAGGAGGCGCACGTCCGCGTCGTCAAGCCCTTCCTCGGCGGCGGCTTCGGCCAGCGCACCGAGGCGCTGCACTTCGAGATCATCGCCGCGCTGCTGGCGCGCAAGGCGCGCGGCAAGGTGCGCCTGCTGCAGACGCGCGAGGAGACTTTCATCGCGCACCGCGGGCGCCCCGACACCAAGGTCACCGTCAAGCTCGGCATGACCCGGGAGGGCAAGCTCACCGCCTGCCACCTGCAGGCCACGCAGGAAGGCGGCGCCTACGCCGGCTACGGGATCATCACCATCCTCTACACCGGCGCGCTGCTGCACGGCATCTACGACATCCCGGCGATCAAGCACGACGCCTGGCGCGTCTACACCAACCTGCCGCCCTGCGGCGCGCAGCGCGGCCACGGCACCGTCGACGCGCGCGCGGCCTTCGAGGCGCTGATGAACGAGATGGCCGACGAACTCGGCCTCGACCACATCGCCGTGCGCCAGGTCAACCTGCTGCCGTCGATCCCCTACGTCACCGCCTACGCGCAGCGCGTGCTCAGCTACGGCCTGCCCGAGTGCCTGGAGAAGGTGCTGAAGGCCTCCGGCTGGGCCGAGCGCCGCGGCAGGATGCCCAAGGGGCGCGGCCTGGGCGTGGCCTGCTCGCACTTCGTTTCCGGCACGAGCACGCCCAAGCACTGGACGGGCGAGCCGCACGCAGTCGTCAACCTGCGCCTGGACTTCGACGGCGGCATCACCGTGCTCACCGGCGCCGCCGACATCGGCCAGGGCTCGAACACCATGGCCGCGCAGATGGTCGCCGAGGTGATGGGCGTGGACTGGCAGCGCCTGCGCGTGGTCTCGGCCGACAGCGCGCTCACGCCCAAGGACAACGGCAGCTACTCGTCGCGCGTGACCTTCATGGTCGGCAACGCGGCCATCGACGCCGCCCAGCAGCTCAAGCGCATCCTCACCGAGGCCGCGGCGCGCAAGTTCGAGGCCAGCGTCGAGGACATCGAGTGCGAGGGCGAGATGTTCCGCGTCGTCGGCTCCGACCGCGAGATGCACTTCCGCGACGTCGTGCGCGCGGCCCTCGTCGACACCGGGCCGATCACCGTCAAGGGCGCCTTCACCTGCCCGCCCGAGTTCATGGGCAGCAAGGCGGTGCGCGGCAGCGCCATCGGCGCGACCATGGGCTTCTGCTACGCCGCGCAGGTCGTCGAATGCGCGGTCGACGAGGTCACGGGCAAGGTCACCGCCGAGAAGGTGTGGGTGGCCGTCGACGTCGGCCGCGCGCTCAACCCGCTGGCCGTCGAGGGACAGGTGCAGGGCGGCGTGTGGATGGGCATGGGGCAGGCGGTCTCCGAGGAAACGGTGTTCAACGAGGGCCGCATGATGGCGGGCAACCTGCTCGACTACCGCGTGCCGACGATGGTCGAGAGCCCGGACATCGAGGTCCACATCGTCGAGAGCATCGACCCGAACGGCCCCTTCGGCGCCAAGGAGGCCAGCGAAGGCATGCTCTCGGGCTTCCTGCCCGCGCTGATGGACGCCGTGCACGAGGCCACCGGAGTGCGCGCCTACAGCATGCCGCTGAGCCCCGAGACGATGATGGAACTGATCGACAAGCGCGACGGGGTGCCGACATGAACCTGATGCCCGAATTCCGCTGCCATCGCCCGGCTTCGCTGGACGAGGCCGTGAAGCTCAAGTCCGGCCTGCCGCAGTCGCGCTTCCTCGGCGGCGGCACCGACCTGCTCGTCAACCTGCGCCGCGGCCTGGGCGAGCCGAGCGACCTCATCGACCTCGGCGGCATCGCCGAGTTCGCCACCGTGCGTCGCGTCGACGGCGCGCTATGGATCGGTGCGGGCATCACGCTGGCCGAACTGGCGCGCCGCACCGAGATCACGGACGACCACCCGGCCGTGGCCGCGGCGGCGCTCGCCGTCGCCGGCCCGACGCATCGCGCCTCGGCGACGCTGGGCGGCAACCTGTGCCAGGACACGCGCTGCATCTTCTACAACCAGAGCGACTGGTGGCGCGAGGGCAACGGCTTCTGCCTGAAGTACAAGGGCGATCGCTGCCACGTCGTCGTGAAGAGCGACCGCTGCTACGCCACCTATCACGGCGACATCGCGCCGGTGCTGATGGTGCTGGGCGCCGAGGCCGCGATCCTCTCGCCCTCCGGCATGCGGCGCGTGCCGCTGGAGACGCTGTACCGCGAGGACGGCGCGAAGTACCTGACGCTGGCCGCCGACGAAGCCCTGGCCGCAGTGGTGCTGCCGCCCGCCGCGGGGCGCCGCGTCGGCTACGAGAAGGCGCGCGTGCGCGATGCGGTCGACTTCCCGCTCGCCGGCGTGGCGGTGGCCTTGCGGCGCGAGGGCGAGGCCCTGGCCGCACTGCGCGTGGCCATCACCGGCACCAACTCGGCGCCGCTGCTGCTGGCCACCTCCGGCCTCGTCGGCAAGCCCTGGGACGAGGCCGCGGCCAGGAGCCTGGACGACGTGATGCGCAAGACGGCCAACGTGCTGCGCACGACCGTCACCGGAGCGAAGTACCGCCGTCGCGCGCTGCACCGCATGGCGCGCGGACTGATCGATCGCCTGTGGACCGAAGCCGGCACGCCTTGAAGCTCGCGGGCCGGGGCCGGGGCCGCGGCGCCGGCGACCCGGCCGCGCCTGCGCTCGGCACGGCGGCGGACGCGACCGCACCGCCACCAAGGGCCGGCGCGGGGCTCACCTACGGCCTGCTGCCGCAGGTGCTCGGCTACCACCTGCGGCGCACGCAGGTGGCGATCTTTCGCCACTTCGCGCGCACCGTGGCCGCGCAGACCGGCATCACGCCGGGGCTGCTGGGCATGCTGCAGGTGATCGCCGCCAACCCGGGCCTGGCGCAGAGCCGGCTGGCCGAGGCGATGGAGGTCGATCGTTCGACCATCGTCAAGGTCGTCGATCAGCTCCAGGCGCGCGGCCTGATCGTGCGCGAGCCCTCGCCCAGCGACAAGCGCAGCTGGGGCCTGCGCCTGACGCCCGCCGGGGCCGTCGAGCTGCCGCGCATGCAGCGGCTGATGCAGGCGCACGAGGACGAATTCGCCGCACCTCTGTCGCCCGAGGAGCGGCAGCAGCTCATCGGCCTGCTGGCGCGGCTGTACGAGCGCGCGGACGAGGCGGCCGAAGGCGCATCGGCGCCCTGACGACCACCGGGCGCTGCGGCCGAAGAACGTGCGGCATGGGGTGTTCTTGACGGCGCGCCGGGGTGCCGCCTGCGCGTGCTTGCCGTTCACGCCGCTTGCATGCCGTGCCGCTGCTTGACGGTGGCCAGGTCGGGTGATGCAAGCCAGTCCAGCAGTGCGCGCACCGCATCGGGGCGCGCGCTCGCCGTCGCGACGCCGGCGGAAAAGATCGTCGTGATCTGCACCGGCTCGGGCATGGGCCCGAGCACGCGGATGCCCGGCAGGCTCATCAGCTCGCTCAGTTGCTGGAAGCCGAGTTCGACGCGCCCCTCGGCGACGAGCTGGCCGACCGGGATGCCGGGTGGCGCCTGCACCAGTCCGCTGCGCAGTTCGTCGGCCACGCCCCAACGTTCGAACAGGGCGAGCAGCCGCGTGCCGCTCGGGCCGGTGGAGTAGCCGATCGTCCGTGCGGCGCGCACGGTGCGCAGCAGGGCCGACTCGCTGCCGATGTCGGGCCGCGCGGCACCTTCGCGCACGACGACCGCGACGCCGGAGCGCACGAGGTCCACGCGCGGGCCGACGACATGGCCGCTTTCGATCAGCTTGTCGATGGCGTCGGCGGCAAGCACCACACCGTCGAAGGCCTCGCCTGCGGCAATGCGCCGGGCGGCGTCGACGCCGCCGACGGACTCGAGCGCCAGCGGCGCGTCGGCATGCCGCGCCTGCCAGGCCGCCGCCAGCTCGGCCAGCAGCGCGCGCGTGGCCATGGACGAGATCAGCTTCAGCGGCGGCTTCGGGCCCGCGTCGTCGTTCATGCGCCTTGCTCCGTGGACGCCGACGCGGCGGCGCCGGCACGCGCACGATTATTCCTGGCCTGCGCGCGTCGGCGCAGCCGGCGCACGATCCGCCAGCCCAGCAGCAGCGCGATGACCGCCGCATAGGCGCCGACTTCGGCGAAATCGTTCTTGCCCGCGCGCATCCAGAAGAAGTGCAGCAGCGCCAGCAGCGCGATGGCGTAGACGCTGCGATGCAGCGCCTGCCAGCGCGCAGCGCCCAGGGCGCGCATCGCGGCTGCGAACGAGGTCGCCGCCAGCGGCAGCATGAGCAGCAGCGCCGTGCTGCCCACGAGGATGAAGGGCCGCTTGGGGATGTCGCGCACGATGTCGGCGAGGTCGAGGCCCATGTCCAGCCAGGCATAGGCCAGGAAGTGCAGCAAAGCGTAGAAGAAGGTGAAGAGCCCGAGCATGCGGCGCAGCCGCGCCAGCTCGTGCCAGTGCGTCCATTGCCGCAGCGGCGTCACCGCCAGCGTCAGGCACAGCAGGCGCAGCGTCCAGTCGCCCAGGCCCCGGATCAGGGCTTCCGCGGGGTTGGCGCCGAGCGCGTCGCCGAAGGCGCGCAGCACGAGGCCTGCCAGCGGCAGCAAGGCCAGTGCGAAGACCAGCGGCTTGGCCGCCGCAAGGCGGCGCAGGAGGCGTGGCACGGGGCCGCTGCCACGCGTCAGAAGAACTTCCTCAGGTCCATGCCGGCATAGAGCGCGCCGACCTGCGCCGCGTAGCCGTTGAAGGGCAGCGTGCGGCGCTTCTTCGCGAACAAGCCGTCTTCGCCGATGCGGCGCTCGCTGGCCTGGCTCCAGCGCGGGTGGTCGACGTTCGGGTTCACGTTCGAGTAGAAGCCGTATTCGCGGGGCGCTGCCTTCTCCCAGCTCGTCCCCGGCTGCTGCGCGAGCAGGCGGATGCCGACGATCGACTTCGCCGACTTGAAGCCGTACTTCCACGGCACCGCCAGCCGCACCGGCGCGCCGTTCTGAGGCGGCAGCACCTGGCCGTACATGCCGAAGACGAGCATCGTCAGCGGGTGCATGGCCTCGTCCAGGCGCAGCGCCTCGACGTAGGGCCAGTCGAGCACGCGGCTGCCAAGGCCCGGCATCTGCGTCGCGTCGGCCAGCGTCACGAACTGCACGAACCTGGCGCTGCCGCTGGGCTCGACCGCCTTGATCAGGTGCGAAAGCGACCAGCCGAGCCAGGGGATGACCATCGACCAGCCCTCGACGCAGCGCAGCCGGTAGACGCGCTCTTCGATGGCGCCGAGCTTCATCAGCGCATCGAGATCGAAGCGGCGCGGACTCTTCACCTCGCCGTCGACGCTCACCGTCCAGGGCTGCGTCTTCAGCGACTGCGCGCGCTGCGACGGGTCGGCCTTGTCGGTGCCGAACTCGTAGAAGTTGTTGTAGCCGGTCGCATCCTCGTGCGCGGTCGGCTTCTCCATCGTCTGCGCGCCGCCGATGTCGCTGTGCACGCCCTCGAGGGCCGCACGGGGCGGGATTGGCGCCGCGAGCGCGTCGCGTGCGGCGAACGCGCCGAGGCTGCTGCCGGCAGCGGCGAGGGCGAGGTGGCGCAGCCACTCGCGCCGGCTTTGGTAGACCGACTGCGGGGTGATTTCCGAGGCCGCAGGCTGGGCGAAACCGCGATCGCGATGGAAGTACATGTGTGTCCTCCGGGGCGGCCGATGCGGCGCGCCGTACCGGCCGCGCCAGCGCGGACCGGAGGCAAAACATCGTACGCCCGCCTCGCCGCTGGCGTGCAGAGGGTGCGTGATGACCCCAGGTGCGCCCACGCCGACGGCCCGCGGCCGCGCCCGGCATCGATCCGCGTGTCGGGTCCGTGCGGCTCCCGAAAGCGCGAAGGCCGGTGCGGGACCGGCCTTCGCGCGTCGATCGATGGACCGGGCGACGTCAGCGCAGGCCGGCCAGGTAGTCGGCCAGCGCCTTGATTTCCTTGTCGCTCATCTTGCCGGCGATGGCCGTCATGTCGACGCTGTTGGCGCGCTCGCCGTTGCGGAAGGTGACGAGCTGCGCCTCCGTGTACTCGGCGTGCTGGCCCGACAGGCGCGGATACTGCGCCGGGATGCCGGCACCGTTCGGGCTGTGGCAGCCGGCGCAGGCGGGAATGCGGCGATCGACGACGCCGCCGCGGTAGATCTTCTCGCCCAGCGCCACGGTGTCCTTGTTCTGCGAGGCTCCGGGCACCGGCTTCTTCTCGCCGTAGAAGGCGGCGAGGGCCTTCATGTCGTCCTCGGACAGCGCCGCCACCATGCCCTGCATGATCGCATTGACGCGCTTGCCGCTCTTGAACTCCAGCAACTGCTTGAGGAGGTACTCGGCGTGCTGGCCCTGCAGGATCGGATTGGCCGACAGGCCGCGCGTGCCGTCCGCCGCGTGGCAGGCCTGGCAGGTCGCCGACAGCTCGGCGACCTTCGCCGGGTCGACCTGGGTCTGGGCCTGGGCTTCGGCCGCGAGCGCCGGCGACGCGAGGCCGGCGGCAAGCATGAGGGATGCGATCAGGTGCGGCAGCTTCATTCAGGCCTCGATCGGTGGCAGGCGGTGTTCAAACCGCGAGATTTTACAATGGACCATGACGAGTCCCTTGCGGCCCCGCGCGGCCACCGATTCTCCCGCAGAGCGCGCGGCGCTGGCCTGGCTGCACAGTGCGCGTTTTCGCGTCACCGCCAGCCGCCTGAGCGAGCTGCCCACGACCGAGCTCCCCGAGATCGCCTTCGTCGGCCGCAGCAACGCCGGCAAGTCGACGGCCATCAACACGCTGGCGCAGCGAAAGCGGCTGGCGTTCGCGTCGCGCACGCCGGGGCGCACGCAGCACATCAACCTCTTCGATCTGGGGCCCAAGGACGCAGCCGATGCGCTGCTGGCCGACCTCCCCGGTTACGGCTATGCAGCCGTCGAGCGCGCGGCCAAGCTGCGCTGGCAGGCGGTGATGGCCGACTACCTGAGCACGCGGCGCAATCTGCACGGGGTGGTGCAGATGATCGATTCGCGGCTGGGCTTCACCGACCTCGACCGCCAGCTGCTCGCGCTGATCGAGGCGCGTGTGGCCAGCGGCGAGGTGCGCCTGCTGGTGCTGCTGACCAAGGCCGACAAGCTCAATCGCCGCGAGGCCGATGCCGCGCTGCAGGCGGCCCAGGCGGTGCTCGCGGAGCTGGCCGGCGAGCAAAGCGACATCGGCCTGGCCTTGTTCTCGGCGCTGTCGCGTCGGGGCGTGGCCGACGCCGCGCTGGCGCTGCGCGAGTGGGTGGACGCGGCGCCGCCCGCAGCCGCGCCCGCCCCGGGCACTGCGCCCTGAAGGGGCGCAGCGCCCGAGCCTGCGCGCGCGGGCGGCGGACGTCGCCGGCCTACGCGCGCTCCTCGGCGCGGTGCAGCACGCGCTCGCCGGCCTCGCGGATCAGCGAGCGCGGGGTCAGGGCGGTGAGCAACTGCATCTCGAGCATGCGCTCCAGCGCGCCGCGGCGGATGGCCCAGGTGCTGGCCGAGGCGCCGTCGGCAAAGAGGCGGTACTCGCGGTGGCTGCCGTACCACAGCAACTGGGCGTTGACCCAGCTGCCCTGCATGAACATGTGCACCCAGTCGCCGCTGCGCAGGCCCTCGAGCCAGCGCGCGCCATCGGCCGGATGATCCTTGCCCGGGCCGGCGCGCGAGAGGTCCTCGAGCAGGTCGGCCGGCACGGTGTCGAGCTGGCCGATGTCCAGCGCGCCGGGGCTGGTGGGCGGCGGGCCGCCCGCGACCAGCTGGTCCTCGAGCGCCTGCAGGCTCTGCAGCTCGGCGTCGACGGCGCCGCGGCGCTGCTCGAAGCGGTTGCGCTCGTAAGCGAGCAGGCGTTCGCGCGCCCAGCGAAAGGGGTCGGCGTCGCGCGGCTGTTCACTCGTCAGCGCGTCCAGCAGCCCGTGCGCGAAGCGCAGCATCTGTGCGCGCTCGGGGTCGGGGGGCGGCGGGTGCAGCTCGCCCTGCAGGGCAAGGCGATCCAGGAACAGCCACAGCGGATGCGTGGGGTTGTCGAGCAGCGCGCGATCGCGCAGCGCCAGGCGCAGCGCGGCCGATTGCAGCCGGGCCATCAGGTTCTGCAGGTCCGGCGCCAGGCGCCGGTTGCCGAGCAGCGTGTCGAAGAGCCGGCCGACGAGGTCGGCCAGCTCGCGCTCGGAAGCCGGTGCGCTGCTCTGCTCCATCTGCTGGCGCTGCTGCTGGCGCAAGGCCTCGCGCTGCGGGCGCTCGGACAGCGCGTCGAGCGTGCGCAGCGCCTCGTCGGCGCGGGCGAGCACCTCCTCCAGCGAGGGCCGCGCCGGCGCCGCTGCTGCTGCAGCCACTGCCGCTTCCGCCGCCGCTGCGCGCGTGCCCGGTGGCGGCAAGGTCACCGGGGACTCGGTGCGGTTGGTCTGCGGATCGAAGAACGAGTCCTGCTGGCGCCGTCCGCGCTGGCTGCCGAAGATGATCACCGTGCGGTAGGTGGCGGGCTCGATGCCCATCGCCTCCAGGCGCGCGCAGGCGCCGGCGTAGGCCTTGCGCATGAGCTGAGCCAGCGGCTGGCTGGCGTGGCGCATGAAGGCGAGCTGGAAGGCGCGCGCCAGCGGCAGCGCCTGCGCGGCCTGCCACAGCGCCTGCACGATCACTTCGGGGCGCAGCGGGTTGTAGTCGCGCGCCACGTCCATGTCGCCGACGAGCGAGGAGGTGAAGCTCATCACCTCGCGCAGCTCGTGCTCGGCGACGCTGGCGATGGCTTCGATCGCGCGCGAGATCTCGACGTCGACCTCGACCTGCGACTCGTCGACGAGCGACAGCCCGCCCGGCCCCGAGGGCAGCGCGGGCCGCGTCGGTGCGGCCTGTTCGAGCTCGCGCTGCGTCTGCTCGCGCAGCGCGCGCACGAACTCGCGCACGACGAGCTGGCGGTGGTCGTGCAGCGCCCGCAGCACGTCGGCGGTGAGCTGGCGTTCGCGCAGGCTGCCGCCTGCGCCTCCGCGCTTGATGGCCAGCAGGGTCTCCTCGACCAGCTGGTCGGCGAGCATGGGAGCGCGCAGCAGCTCGTCGTCGACGAAGCGCTGCAGGGCGGGTTGGACGGTCACGGTGAGGCAGCGGGATCCCGGGCGAGACGACATTGTCCGCCGCGCCGCGCGCGCGCATCGTGGGAAGTCCAACGAAAAAGACCCGCGTCTCGCAGAAGACGCGGGTCCATCCTGCAGCGGGCCGGGCGGTCGCGCGTGCGACCGCTGCCCGCACGCGGCAATTACATGTCCATGCCCATGCCGCCCATGCCGCCCATGCCGCCGCCGCCGGGCATCATCGGCGTCTCTTCCTTGGGCGCCTCGGCGACCATGCACTCGGTGGTGAGCATCAGGCCGGCGACCGACGCGGCGTTCTGCAGCGCCGTGCGCGTGACCTTGGTCGGGTCCAGGATGCCCATGTCGATCATGTCGCCATAGGTGTCGTTGGCGGCGTTGTAGCCGAAGTTGCCCTTGCCCTCGATGACGCGGTTGATGACCACGCTGGGCTCGCCGCCGGCGTTGGCGACGATCTCGCGCAGCGGTTGCTCGACCGCGCGCATGACGATGCGCACGCCCGCGCTCTGGTCGTCGTTGTCGCCCTTGAGCGCGCCGATGGCCGCGCGCGCGCGCAGGTAGGCCACGCCGCCGCCGGCGACGATGCCTTCCTCGACCGCGGCACGCGTGGCGTGCAGCGCGTCCTCGACGCGGGCCTTCTTCTCCTTCATCTCGACCTCGGTGGCGGCGCCGACCTTGATCACCGCCACGCCGCCGGCCAGCTTGGCCACGCGCTCCTGCAGCTTCTCGCGGTCGTAGTCGCTGGTGGCTTCCTCGATCTGGATGCGGATCTGCTTGACGCGCGCCTCGATGTCGGCGGCCTTGCCCGCGCCGTCGATGAGGGTGGTGTTCTCCTTGGCCACTTCGACGCGCTTGGCCTGGCCGAGGTCGGCCAGCGTGATCTTCTCGAGCGTGAGGCCGACTTCCTCGGCGATGACCTTGCCGCCGGTGAGGATGGCGATGTCCTCCAGCATGGCCTTGCGGCGGTCACCGAAGCCCGGCGCCTTGACGGCGACGACCTTGAGGATGCCGCGGATGGTGTTCACCACCAGCGTGGCCAGCGCCTCGCCCTCGACCTCCTCGGCGATGATCAGCAGCGGGCGGCCGCTCTTGGCCACCGCCTCGAGTGCCGGCAGCAGCTCGCGGATGTTGCTGATCTTCTTGTCGTGCAGCAGCACGTAGGGGTTCTCGAGGATCGCGACCTGCTTCTCGGGGCTGTTGATGAAGTAGGGCGAGAGGTAGCCGCGGTCGAACTGCATGCCCTCGACGACGTCGAGCTCGTTGTTCAGGCTCTTGCCGTCCTCGACGGTGATCACGCCTTCCTTGCCGACCTTGTCCATCGCGTCGGCGATGATCTTGCCGATCGACTCGTCGCTGTTGGCGGAGATCGAGCCGACCTGGCCGATCTCCTTGCTCGTCGTGGTCGGCTTGCTGGCCTTCTTCAGCTCGTCGACCAGCGCGGTGACGGCCTTGTCGATGCCGCGCTTCAAGTCCATCGGGTTCATGCCCGCACGGTGGCGGTGGTGGTGCCGTCACCGGCGTTGTCGCTGGTCTTGGAAGCGACTTCCTTGACCATCTGCGCGCCCATGTTCTGCAGCTTGTCCTTGAGCTCGACTTCCTTGGCCACCGAGACACCGTCCTTGGTGACGGTGGGGGCGCCGAAGGAGCGCTCGAGAACGACATTGCGGCCCTTGGGGCCCAGCGTGACCTTGACCGCGTTGGCCAGGATGTTCACGCCCTCGACCATGCGGGCGCGGGCGTCGGAACCGAAGACGACGTCTTTGGCAGCCATGTTCTGTATCTCCGAAATATTGGGGAATGGGATGGGCCTTCCTTCACCGCGCTTGCGTCGAGAAGGAAAGCGTCGCGAGCGGCGGGCTGGCCAGGCGCACGGCGCGCAGGAACCGGAACGTAGCAGCGCTACGTGAGGATTCCGAGCACCGCGCAACGACGCCAGCGCGTCGCGCAGTAGCTTTACTTCTCGACGACGGCGAAGAGGTCTTCTTCGCGCATGACCAGCAACTCGTCGCCATCGACCTTCACGGTCTGGCCGCTGTACTTGCCGAACAGCACGCGGTCGCCGACCTTGATGTTCAGGGCCACGAAGTCGCCCTTGTCGTTGCGCTTGCCGGGGCCGACGGCGAGCACTTCGCCCTGGTCGGGCTTCTCGGCGGCGTTGTCGGGGATCACGATGCCCGAGGCGGTCTTGGTTTCGTTCTCGAGGCGCTTGACGATCACGCGATCGTGCAACGGACGAAGCTTCATCAACATCTCCTGTGGGTTCAGCCCAGGTGGGTCGACGCCCGGAAGTGGGCGCACATTAACTTCTTGCAGCCGCTGCGCTGAGCGGCAGCGGAAGGTGCGTTAGCACTCATGCCTGACGAGTGCTAGCAGACGGATTATAGGGTCCGTTCGCGGCTCTTCAAGAGGCCCTGGGCGACCACGACGCCATCCTTGCCCGGCAGGCGACGCTGCAAGGCGTGGCGCGAACGCTCCCTGCCTGCCGGTCGGGCCGGGGTCGGCAGGCCTTGGCGAGCCTGTACTCGGGTAGCATCGCGCGCCCCGGCGTGCGCCGCCCACGGATCCGCCCCCGCCCCTGCGGCCCTGTCGCCGTCTTTCGATTCCATGGACTCGACCTCGAGGCATCCTGCCATGCGTCTTCCCCGTTCCCCCGCCGTGTTCGCGTTGTCGAGCCTTGGGCTTGCCCTGGCCTTGAACCTGGGCGCGCCGCCAGCCGGCGCCCAGCCCGCGGCGGCGGCATCGGCGGCCTCCACGCCGAGCTTTGCCGTCCGGCCCGAGGTTGCCGCGGCGCTCAACCAGGCGATCGACTTCTACCGTGCCGCCAAGGCCGGGGAGGCGCGGGCGACGATCGAGAAGGCGCAGGCGACGATCCAGGCCCTGCAGCCCGCGGAGGCCACCGTGCTGCACCGCGTGCGCGGTCTCGTCGAGATGCAGCTCGAGCAGTACGCGGCGGCGGTGCAGTCGCTGCAGGCCGCGCTGGCCGTCGGTGCGCAGAGTGCGCAGGACGCCCTGCAATGCCAGGAGGTGCTGGCGCGTGCCCACTTCAACCTCAAGGCCTACGCCGAAGCGGCCCAGGCGGCGCGCCAGGCCCAGGCCGCCGGCAGCAAGGCGCCCGCGGTGCAGGCGGTGCTGGTGCGCGCCACCTACCTGCAGGATGACTTCAAGCGCAGCGTCGAACTGCTCGAGGCGCAGCGCCTGAGCGAAGGCAGGCTGGCGCCGGAAGACCTGCGGCTGCTGGCCTCGGCCTACGGCCGTTTGAAGGACGACGCCAACTACGTGCGCCTCGCGGAACAACTGCTGCGCGAGCAAGGCCGCCAGGAGTACTGGCCCGACCTGCTGTCGCGCGTGCAGCGCCAGCCGGGCTGGCAGCCGCGCTGGGACATCGACGTCTACCGCCTGCGCCTGCAGCTGGGCCTGATGGAGGAGGCCGAGGACTACCTCGTGCTGGCCGAGCTGGCGACCAGGGCCGGCTTGCCGGCCGAAGCCGAGCAGGTGCTTGCCGCCGGCTTCGCCAAGGGCGTGCTCGGCAAGGGCCAGGGCGCGGCGGAGCAGGAGCGGCTGCGCGCCAGCGTCAGGCGCCAGGCCGAGGACGATCGCGCCAGCCTGGAAGCGGCGGCGGCGCGGGCCCCGGCGCCGGGCGATGCGCGCGCGGCGCTGCACACCTTCAACACCGGCGCGGCGCTGGTTGCCATCGGTCGCGCCGAGCCGGGCCTGGCGCGGATGCGCGCCGCGCTCGGCGCGTCCCTGCCCGATGCCGACCAGGCGCGGCTGCAGTACGGCCAGGCGCTGGCGCGCGTCGGCCGCGGCGCCGAGGCCGCCGAGGTCTTCCAGCAGGTTGCCGGCCATGCGCAGCTCGGCCTGCTGGCACGACTGTGGGCCCTGGCCGCGGCAGCGCCGGGCAAGCGCTGAACGCCAGCCCGCGGAACGATCCCATGCGCCAGCCCGGCGAAGACCCCGCCTCGCGCACGCTGCGCGCGGCCGCCCTCGTCATCGCTGCGGGCGTGGTCGCGGCGCTGCACCTGGGCAAGCTGCCGCCGGCGATCCCGGCGCTGCAGCAGGCGCTGGGCGTGACCCTGGTGCAGGCCGGCTTCCTGCTGTCGCTGGTGCAACTTGCCGGCATGAGCCTGGGCCTGCTGTTCGGTGTGCTGGCCGACGGCCTGGGCTACCGGCGCAGCATGCTGGGTGGCCTGGCGGTGCTCACGCTGGCCAGCGCTGTCGGCGGCGGCGCCGACGACGTGACGATGCTGATGCTGCTGCGCGCGCTCGAAGGCTTCGGCTTCCTGCTCGTCGTGCTGCCGGCGCCGGGGCTGCTGCGACAGCTCGTGAGCTCCGGGCAACTGGCGCGCACGATGGGCACCTGGGGCGCCTACATGCCGGTGGGCGTGGCCACGGCGCTGCTGCTCGGACCGCTGGTGATCGAAGGGCTCGGCTGGCGCGCCTGGTGGTGGGCGCTGGCGCTGCTCTCGGGGCTGATGGCGCTGGCGCTGTGGCGCTTCGTGCCCGATCCGGACGCGGGAGCGGCGCCGCGGCCGGCGACGCTGCTGCCGTGGACGCAGCGCCTGCGCCACACCCTGCGCGCGCCCGGCCCGTGGCTGCTCGCGCTGAGTTTCGCCTGCTACTCGGGGCAGTGGCTCGCCGTCATCGGCTTCCTGCCGACGATCTACGGCGAAGCCGGCATGGCGCCTGCGCTCGGAGGCGTGCTGACGGCCGTGGTGGCGGCAGTGAACATGGGCGGCAACATCGGCTCGGGCTGGATGCTGCACCATGGCTGGACGCCGCCGCGCCTGCTCGCGCTGGGCTTCGCGGTCGCCGGTCTGGGCACGGTGGTCGCCTTCGCGGCGCTCGGGCAGCCGGCCTGGCTGCGCTACCTCGGGGTGCTGTTGTTCTCGCTCGTCGGCGGGCTGATCCCCGGCACGCTGTTCGCCCTGGTGGTGCACGCCGCGCCCGGTGAGCACACCTTGTCCTCGACCGTCGGCTGGATGCAGCAATGGTCGTCGATCGGGCAGTTCAGCGGCCCGCCGCTGGTGGCCTGGCTTGCCGACGCCGCCGGCGGCTGGCAGTTCACCTGGCTGGCCACCGGGGCCAGTTCGCTGCTCGGGCTGTGGCTGATGACGCGCATCGCCCGGCACCTGGCGGCGCGGGCGGTCGTGCACTCAGCCCGGTGAGGCGCCTTCGCCGGGCAGGCGTGCGGGTGCGGTGCCCGGGACGACCGCGCCCGTGGCATTCGGCGCCGCTGGCGAGCGCTCCGCCGCCGCGGCGTCGGGTCGCGCCGGTGACAGCGCCGCCAGCGCGAGCGCCATGCTGACCAGGGCGATGAGGAGGAAGAGGACGCGAAGGACGGGCGGGCGGTCGCGGCGGTCGGCCATGGGGATATCGTCGGTGGTGCGCGAAAAGGCAGAAGGAAGTGAAGGACCCGATCGGGTGCGCATTGTTCCAGCCCCGGGCCCGGTTGGCCGCGCAACGAAGATGAAACATCGGTCAGACTTTCCCTGAGATTCGTGCCCGCGCCACGCATCGCCGGGCTCCCCTGCAACCATGCCGCACCACCCCTCCCCGCGTCGCCGCCTGGCCCTGGCCGCGCTCGCCAGCCTGGCGGTGCCGCTGCTGCATGCCTGCGCGCTGACCTCGCCGCGGCGGGACGACATCGTCGACGCCGCCAGCGGTCGCGCGCTCACCTCGGCGCAGCTGCTGGCGCAGGCGCGCGCGGCCGACTGGGTGCTGCTGGGCGAGCAGCACGACAACCTGCATCACCACGCGCAGCGCGGCGCGTTCATCGCCGCACTGGGCCCGGGGACGGTGGTCGTGACCGAGCACCTGCAGCGCGGGCGTCGCGTCGAACCGGGGCGTGAGCTGCAGTCGCGCCTGCAGGCCGCGGGCTTCGACCCGCGCGCCTGGGGCTGGCCGCTGCACCGTGCGCTCTACGAGGCCGTGCTCGATGCGGGCCTGCCGGTGCTGGGCGGCAACGCGCCCGTGGCGCTGGTGCGGCAGGTGGCGCGTGAAGGGCTTGCCGCGGCGCCGCCCGAGTTGCGTGCGCTGCTCGATGCGGCACCCTTGTCCGCCGCCGCGCAGGCGTCGCTGGATCGTGCGCTCGAAGAGGGCCATTGCGGTCACCTCGCGGCGGCGCGGCTGCCGGCGACGCGCGCGGCACAGCGCGTGCGCGATGCCGCGCTGGCCCTTGCCCTGCAGGCTGCGGGCGGTCGCCCGGGCGTGCTGGTGGCCGGCAACGAGCATGTGCGGCGCGACTATGGCGTGCCGGTGCTGCTGCGGCACTTGCGGCCGCAGGCGCGGCTGCTCGTCGTCGCCTTCGGGGAGCCGGGCTGGCGCGCCGACGCGGGCGCGCACACGCACCTGTGGCGCACTCCCGGGGTCGCGCGCGTCGACCCCTGCGCTGCCTTCGGAGGCGCCCCGGCAGGAGCCGAAGCCACCGCGCGCCGAGCGCGGCCACGCAACAGCGCGTGACTACGCGTGATAGAAGGCGTAGGCGACGAGGACCGTGCCCACCAGGCCGACGGCATCGGCGAAGAGCCCGCAGGCGAGCGCGTAGCGCGTCTTCGTGATGTTCACGCTGCCGAAGTAGACCGCGAGCACGTAGAAGGTGGTCTCGGTCGAGCCCTGGATGATCGCCGCCAGCCGGCCCTGGAAGCTCTCCACGCCGTAGGTCTGCATGACGTCGATCATGAGGCCGCGCGCGCCGCTGCCCGAGAGCGTCTTCATCAGGCCCACCGGCAGCGCCGGCACGAAGTCGGTGTTGAATCCCAGCGCCGCCACCACCCAGGCGATGGCGCCGATCAGCACGTCCATGCAGCCGGTGCTGCGGAACACCGAGATCGCGGCGAGGATGGCGATCAGGTAGGGGATGATCGTCACCGCGACCGTGAAGCCCTCCTTGGCGCCGTCGACGAAGGCCTCGTAGACGTTGAGACGCCGCCAGGCGCCCACGGCCACGAAAAGCACGATGATGCCGAAGATGACGAGGCTGCCCAGCAGCCCGATGGCATCGGCCATCGCCTGGGAGGGCAGGCCGCGCAGCCCGAGGTAGAGCAGCGCCATGAGCGCCGCGAAGCCGCCGAACAGCAGCAGGAACGGCGCCTGCAGCAGCCGGATGCGCTGCATCCAGGCCACCGCCACCAGTCCGGCGCTGAAGCTGATGAAGGTGCCGAGCAGCGTCGGCAGGAAGATGTCGGCGGCGTTGAAGCCGCTGCCGAGGCCTTGCTCGAGCGCCACCGCCTGGCGCATCGCGATGACCGAAGTCGGGATCAGCGTGATGCCCGCGGTGTTGAGCACCAGGAACATGATCATCGGGTTGCTGGCGACGTCCTTGGCCGGGTTGATCTCCTGCAGCTCGCGCATGGCCTTCAGCCCGAGCGGCGTAGCTGCGTTGTCCAGCCCCAGCATGTTGGCGCTGAAGTTCATCACCATGCTGCCGCCGGCAGGGTGGCCGCGCGGGACGTCGGGGAAGAGGCGCTCGAACAGCGGCGCCATCGCCCGCGCGAAGAGCCGGATCACGCCGGCCTGCTCGCCGATGCGCATGATGCCCAGCCACAGGCTCATGATGCCCACGAGCCCGAGGCTGATGTCGAAGCCGGTGCGCGCGGTGTCGAAGAGCGCGGTGAGCACGCGGGTGAAGATGTCCAGCTCGCCCTGCGCCAGGCGCGCGAGGGCGACCACGAAGCCCACGAGGATGAAGCCGACCCAGACCCAGTTCAGGACCATCGGGCGAGGATAAGCGCAGGCCCGGTCGATCCCGCGGCGCCGCCGGGCGCCGCGTTCAGGCTCGCAGCAGCTCCAACTCGAAGCGCCGACGACCGTTGATGCGGTAGACGCTGAAGTCCACCACGTCGACGGTCGCGATGCGCGTCGTGCCCGCGGTCTCGGCGAGCCACACCAGTTCCATGTCGGCCCAGTCCGGGTCCTGGTCGGCGTACTTGTCGAACAACTGGACGATGCGGGCGTAACCCGCGGCGTCCGGCCGGTGGACCTTCAGCACGTCTTGCGCGGTCAGGCGGGCGAGGCGGCTGCGCAGGCGCGGCGGCAGGAAGAACGCGGCTTCGGCCAGCACCGGCGCGACGGTCAGCAAGCGCTCGTGCGTGCGCGCGAGCCAAGCCTGCGCGGCGGCGTGGTGGGCATCGTGGTGGTCGAACAAGGCCACCAGCACGCCGGTGTCGACCAGTACCGCGGTGCGCGTACTCAAGGCTTGGCTTGCCGCAGCGGCCGTTGCTTCCGTTGCTTCCGTTCGGCGATGCGCCGGCGCAGCGCGGCCTTGTCGGCGCCGCCGCCGTCGGCCACGACGCCGATCAGGCCGGCGGCGGCAAAGGCCCGATGGTTGGCGCTGGGCGTCGGCTCCCGGCGGGCCGCGGCCTCGGGAGCCGCCGGTGCGGCCTCCAGCAGGTAGGCGGCCAGCGACTCCTGCACCACCAGGCTCTTGGTGACGCCGCGATGCTCGCAATGGCGCTGCAGCGCGGCGTCCAGCGCTGCATCCAGGCGGACGGTGAGGGTCATCGCGCGACCTCGGGTGTAATACAACTCGCTGGATTGTATTCCAGGATGTTCGCGGTGCCCGCCGCGGCGCTCAGACCAGGCGCGCGAAGTAGCCCAGCGGCTGCTTGGTGAGGGCGATCGCCACGATGTGCGCGAAGACGAGGATGCCGGCGACACCGGCGATGGCGCGCCGCTTTCGCGGCTGCATCGGGCGCAGCGCGACGACACCCAGGCCGATGTAGACCAGCAGCAGCACGATCTTGGCCGTCATCCAGGGCGCGTTCTCGGGCGTGAAGCCCGCGCCCCAGGCCATGGCGAGCGCCGACAGCAGCAGCAGGGTGTCGATGATGTGAGGCAGCGTCTTCGCCACGCGCTGCTGCGTCCACGGCTGCATCGACATCACGCCGAGCCAGCGCGCGGTGAAGCCGAGGATGGAGAGGGTGGCGAAGGTGCGGTGCGCGTGGCGCAGCAGGACGTAGGTCTCGGGGCTCATCGTGAAAGGGGTCAGCCGAGCTTGCGCATCGCGCCCAGCAGCCGCTCGAACGCGGCACCGAAGGGCGGATAGAGCAGCTTCACGGCGCTGTAGGGGCTTTGATGGTAGACGCCCGTCTCCTTGCTGAAGGTCCGAAAACCCCATTCACCGTGGTACGCGCCCATGCCGCTGGCGCCCACGCCGCCGAAGGGCAGCTCCTCCTGGCCGATGTGCAGCAGCGTGTCGTTGACGGTGACGCCGCCGACCAGCGTCTGGCGCAGCACGCGCTCGCGCTCGGCCTCGTCGTTGCCGAACCAGTACAGCGCCAGCGGCCGCTCGCCGGCGTTGACGTGCGCAATCGCCTGCTCCACGCGCTCGTAGGTGATCACCGGCAGGATGGGGCCGAAGATCTCCTCGCGCATCACGCGCAGATGCGGCGGCGCGTCCAGCACCAGGTGCAGCGGCAGCTTGCGCGCGGCGTCGGACGGCGCCTCGGCGTGCAGCGGCACGACCTGCGCGCCCTCGGCGCGGGCTTCGTCCAGCAGCTCGAGCAGGCGGCGGTAGTGGCGCTCGGTGGCGATGCTCGTGTAGTCGGGGTTGGCCGCGACCGTCGGGTACTGCGCCGCGTGTGCGCGCCGCATCGCCTTCACGAAGGCCTCGCGGAGGTTGCGCGGCAGCAGCACGTAGTCGGGTGCGATGCAGGTCTGGCCGCTGTTGAGCAGCTTGCCGAAGAGGATGCGCGGCACGACCAGCGCGAGATCGCAGTCCGTCGCGAGAATGGCCGGCGACTTGCCGCCGAGCTCCAGCGTCACCGGCGTGAGATTGGCCGCTGCCGCCATCGCCACCTGGCGGCCCACGGCGGTGGAGCCGGTGAAGAGCAGGTGGTCGAAAGGCAGGGCGACGAAGGCGCGCCCGAGTTCGGCGTCGCCGGTGACGACGGCCATCTCCTCGGGCGCGAAGGTCGCGGCCACCTGCTCGCGCAGCAGCTCGGAGAAGCGGGGTCCGATCTCCGAGGGCTTGAGCATGACGCGGTTGCCCGCGGCGAGCGCCGCGATGGCCGGCGCCAGGGCCAGCATGCCCGGGTAGTTCCAGGGGCTGACGACGCCCACCACGCCCAGGGGCTGGCGCATGAGGCGGTTGAAGCCGGGTCGATGTACCAGCCCCGTGGCCACGCGCCGCGTCTTCATCCACTGCGCCAGGTGCTTGCGCGCATGGCGCGCGGCGAGCTGCACCGGCACGATGTCGGCGAGCTGCGTCACCTGTTCGGGGCGGTGGCCGAAGTCGTCGCTGATCGCCGTGATCATCGCCGGCGCCATCTGCTGCAGCATGGCCTCGAGCCGGCGCAGCCGCTCGATGCGCACCGCGTGCGACGGGTCGCGCTCGGCGTCAAAGCCCGCGCGCAGGCGCTCGAACGCGGCGCGCAGCGGGCAGGCTTGCACTGGGGGTTCGGCAATCGGCATGGCGCTCATCGCAAAGACCTCGACGACAGGGCGAGCGCATCATAGTCAGCCCGCCTGCCCGTGCGTGCCGCGCACAATGGCCCTGGTGAGGGCACTCCAGTCTCGATGCCCGCCAACCCGGGAGTCCCAGCATGCCATCCGGTCGCATCCTCGTCGCCCAGGGCGGCGGACCCACCGCCGTCATCAACCAGTCGCTCGTCGGCGTCGTGCTCGAGGCGCGGCGCTTTCGCGAGGTCACGCGCGTCTATGGCGCCCGCCACGGCGTGCGCGGCGTCGTCGACGAGGACTTCGTCGACCTCACGCAGGAGACCAGCCACAACCTCGAGCTGGTGGCCGGCACGCCGGCCGCAGCGCTCGGCAGCACGCGCGACAAGCCCGACCTGGCCTACTGCCGCGCCATGTTCGAGGTGCTGCGCGCGCACGAGATCGAGCATTTCTTCAACATCGGCGGCAACGACTCCGCCGACGTGACGCGCATCGTCGCGCAGGAGGCGCTGGCCGCGGGCTACCCGCTGCGCTGCCTGCACATCCCGAAGACGATCGACAACGACCTCGTGGCCAACGACCATACGCCGGGCTTCCCGAGCGCGGCGCGCTTCGTCGCCCAGGCCTTTGCCGGCGCCAACCTCGACAACGCGGCGCTGCCCGGCGTCTACATCGGCGTCGTCATGGGGCGGCACGCGGGCTTCCTCACCGCGGCCAGCGCGCTGGGCAAGAAGTTCCCGGACGACGGGCCGCACCTCATCTACCTGCCCGAGCGTGCGTTCGAGATCGAGCGCTTCCTGGCCGACGTGCGCGCCATCCACGAGCGCCTGGGGCGCTGCGTGATCGCCGTCAGCGAAGGCATCCGCGACGCCACCGGCCACCTCGTCGCCGAGCCGATGTCGCGCGACCACGAGCGCGACGCGCACGGCAACCTGCAGCTCTCGGGCAACGGCGCGCTCGCCGATCTGCTGTGCGCACTGGTGCGGCAGCGCCTGCAGATCAAGCGCGTGCGCGCCGACACCTTCGGCTACCTGCAGCGCAGCTTCGTGGGCTGCGTCAGCGACGTCGACCAGCGCGAGGCGCGCGAGGTCGGCGAGAAGGCGGTGCAGTTCGCCTTCTGGGGCGAGGCCAGCGGCTCGGTGACGATCCGGCGCACCGGCTTCTACTCGGCCGACTTCCAGCTCGTGCCGCTGCCCGAAGTTGCCGGCAAGACGCGGCTGATGGAGGACGCGTTCATCGACCGCAGCGGCACCGACGTCACCGACGCCTTCCGCCTCTACCTGCGCCCGCTGCTGGGTTCGGGCATGCCCGACGCGTACCGGCTGCGCGGCGCCAAGGTGGCACGACGCCTGAAGAGCGGCTGAAGAGGGGGCGGAAGAACGGCCGCGGAGCGCCGCAAAGGCCGCCGAGGATGCCTTCGGCAGCAGGCTCCTGCCCCCGCCCTGTGCGAGAATTGTGCAGTGCAGCATGATTCCTGCGCCGGCACGGGCCGGCGCGGCCGCATCGGACCCCGCGACGGGCCCCGCTGGCCTATGCTCGACGGCTGAGCCGGCACACCCAGGGTCGCCATCGTGGACCGCCACTTCCTCAATTCGCTCTTTGTTCCCCGCTCGATCGTCGTCTTTGCCGGCGACCCCGAGGCCGAGGCGGCGCCGACGCCGATGGCCGCGACGCTGCGGCGCCATCTGCGCGAAGGCGGCTTCGCCGGGCCGGTGGCCTGGCTCGACGTCGAGAGGCGGGGCACGCTCTCCGAGCTGGCGCAATCGCGCGCCGACCTGGCGCTGCTGGCGCTGCCGGCCGAACAGGCGGCAGCGGCGATGGAGATCGTCGGGCGCATCCGCTGCCGCTCGGCGCTGGTGCTGTGCGCGGGCATGTCGGCGGCGCTGTGCAGCGAGCTGCACCAGATTGCGCGGCATTACGGCATCAACCTGCTCGGTCCCAACAGCCTGGGCTTTCAGCGGCCCGAACTCGCGCTCAACGCCAGCGCGCTGGGCCCCCTGGCCGCGCCGGGGCAGCTTGGCCTGGTCTCGCAATCGGGTGCGCTCACCGCGTCCATCCTCGACTGGGCGCGCACCAGCGGCGTGGGCTTTTCCACCGTCGTTTCGCTCGGGCCGAACTCCGCCGTCGAGCTGCCGCAGGTGCTCGACTACCTCGCGCACGACGCCCAGACGCAGAGCATCCTCGTCTACATGGAAGGCATCCAGAGCGCGCGCCGCTTCATGAGCGCGCTGCGCGCGGCGGCCTACACCAAGCCGGTGGTGGTGATGAAGGCCGGCCGCCGCGCCGCGGGCAGCCGCGCCGCGCTGACGCATTCGGCCAGCATCGTCGGCAGCGACGAGGTCTTCGACGCCGCGCTGCGCCGCGCCGGCGTGGTGCGCGTGCGCGTCTTCACGCAGCTCTTCTCGGCCGCGCAGTGCCTGGCGTCGCGCTTTCGCCCGGTGGGGCCGCGGCTGGCCATCGTCAGCAACGGCGGCGGCCCCGGCGTGCTGGCCGCCGACTGGACCAACGAGGTCGGGCTCGACGTCGCCCAGCTGGGCGAGGCGGCGGTGCAGGCGTTGCATCCGGTGCTCGGAGCCGGGGCGAGCTTCGACGGCGTCATCGACCTCGGCGAGGAGGCCAGCGGCGAGCAGTACCGCGCCGCGCTGCGCGCCTGCCTGGAGGATCGCGCCGTCGACGGCGTGCTGCTCATCCACAGCCCCAAGGCCGAAGGCGACCCGACGGCGGTGGCGCAGGCGGTGGCCGGCGCGTTCTCGCCGCGCGGCAAGCCGGTGCTGGCCTGCTGGATGGGCGAGGCGACGACGCGCGAGGGGCGCAGCGACCTCGCCGGGGCCGCGCTGCCGACCTTTCGCACCCCCGAGGCGGCGGTCGATGCCTTCCACAGCATCGCCAGCTTCCATCGCAACCAGCAGTTGCTGCAGCAGACGCCGCCGCCGCTGACGGAGCTCGCCGCACCGGACACCGAGGGTGCGCGGCTGCTGATCGAGGGCGTGCTCGCCGAGCGGCGCAAGGTGCTCACCGAGATGGAGAGCAAGGCGCTGCTGGCGGCCTTTCACATCCCGGTGACGCGAACCATGCTCGCGCGCAGCGCCGGCGAGGCCATGCTCATCGCCAGCCAGCTCGGCTACCCGGTGGCGCTGAAGATCGACTCGCCCGACGTCAGCCACAAGTCCGACGTGCAGGGCGTGGCGCTCAACGTCGCCAGCGCGGCGCAGGTGCGCGATGCCTACAACGACATGCTGGAGGCGGTGGCCAAGGCGCAGCCCGGGGCGCGCATCAACGGCATCACCATCCAGCCGATGGCCGGTTTCAAGCGCGGGCGCGAGGTCTACGTCGGCCTCATGACCGACGACCCCTTCGGCCCGGTCATCACCTTCGGCGCCGGCGGCACGATGATCGAGCTCGTCGCCGACCGCGCGATGGAGCTGCCGCCGCTGAACCAGTTCCTCGCGCGCCAGCTCATCGAGCGCAGCCGCGTCTTCGAGACGCTGGGGCCCTGGCGCGGCGCGCCGGCGGCCGACGTCGCGGCGCTCGAGCGCGTGCTGCTGCGCGTCTCCGAGATGGTGTGTGCGCTGCCGCAGCTGCGCGAGATGGACATCAACCCCATCATCGTCGACGACAGCGGCGCGCTGGCGGTGGATGCGCGCATCGTCGTCGAGCACGCGCCGCAGGCGCCGGGGGCCTACAACCACCTCGCCATCCTGCCCTACCCGACGGCGCACGAGCGCCAGTGGCCGATGAAGGGCGGCGGCATCTACACGATCCGCCCCATCCGCCCCGACGACGCCGAGATGCTGCAGGCGCTGGTGCGCGGCCTCTCCGACGAGAGCCGCTACTTCCGCTTTGCCAGCACGCTGACCGAGCTGCCGGCGCGCATGCTGGCGCGCTACACGCTGATCGACTACGACCGCGAGATGGCCCTGGTGGCGGTGCAGACGCCGCGCCAGGGCGGCGAAGAGGGCCGCAACGGCGAGCGCGAGCGCATCATCGGCGTCTCGCGCTTCATCACCAACCCCGACCAGACGAGCTGCGAGTTCAGCCTCGTCGTTGCCGACGACTTCAAGGGCCAGGGCCTGGGCACGCGGCTGATGCTCAGCATCATGGACGCCGCGCGCACCGAGGGCCTCTCCGAGATCGACGGCCTCATCCTCGCCAACAACCTGCCCATGCTGCGCCTCATGAAGAGCCTGGGCTTTGCCATCGCCACCTTCGCCGACGATCCGGATTTCAAGCTGGCGACGAAGGCCTTGTAGGGCGTGGTGCACGCGATTGCGCCAGATGCGTAGGATGCCCTCTCGTCGAGATCGATCCCCACGAGCGAAGGAGCATGCCATGCAAGGCGACGCCAAGGTCCTGGAACATCTGAACCGGCAGCTCAAGAACGAGCTGACGGCCATCAACCAGTACTTCCTGCACTACCGCATGCTGCAGAACTGGGGCTTCGAGCGCATGGCCAAGCATGAGCGCGACGAGTCGATCGAGGAGATGAAGCACGCCGACCGGCTGATGGACCGCATCCTGCTGCTCGAAGGCCTGCCCAACCTGCAGGACCTGGGCAAGCTGCTGATCGGCGAGAGCGCAGTCGAGATTCTGCACTGCGACTTGAAGCTCGAGCAGGCCGCGCGGCTGACGCTCACCGAGGCCATCGCCCACTGCGAGAGCGTGCGCGACTATGTCTCGCGCGCGCTCTTCGTCGAACTGCTCGATGACACCGAGGAGCACATCGACCACCTGCAGACGCAGATCGAACTCGTCGCCAAGGTCGGCGAGGGGAACTGGCTGCAGAGCCAGATGGGCGGGGCGACTTGAACGGCCCCATCGCCGCAAAGGCAATTGAGACGAATTCGCATTCGCGATAACATGCGGTCCATCGGTTCTCGAACGGGCCTGCACCATGATCGTCTGCCTCTGCCATCGCGTCTCCGACCGTGACATCCAGGTCGCCGTGAAGAGCGGGACGCCGTCCTTCGACGCGCTGCAGGACGACCTGCGCGTGGGCTCGGCCTGCGGCTGCTGCCGGGAGAGCGCGCGCAGCGTGTTCGACGCCGCATGCGCCCGTGCCGGCGCGGGGCGGGAGTGCGGCCGCATCGCCGCCGGCCCGGCGCACTGATCGTCCGGGCCGCGCGGCCCGCCGCCCGCCGCACGGCTACGATGCGGGCGATGAGCACCAAGGTCCTGTTCGGCTTTCACGCCGTCACCGTGCGCCTGAAGACGGCGCCGGGTTCCATCGTCGAACTGCATGTCGACGCCACGCGTCGCGACGCGCGCATGCGCCAGTTGATCGAGCGCGCGCAGGCCGCCGACGCGCGTCTCGTGGAGAGCGACGACGCGCGCCTGGCCCGCCTGGCCGGAAGCACGCGCCACCAGGGCGTGGTGGCGCGCGTCACGCCGATCCTGCAGCAGCACACGCTCGATGGCGTCCTCGAGGCCGTGCAGGCCGAAGGGTGCGGTCCGGCGCTGCTGCTGGTGCTCGATGGCGTCACCGATCCGCACAACCTCGGCGCCTGCCTGCGCGTGGCCGACGGCGCCGGCGCGCACGCGCTGGTCGCGCCCAAGGACCATGCGGTGGGGCTCAACGCCACCGTGGCCAAGGTGGCCAGCGGTGCCGCCGAGACCGTGCCCTACCTGATGGTGACCAACCTCGCGCGCAGCCTGGACGACATGAAGGACCACGGGCTGCACGTCATCGGCACCAGCGACGACGCCGGGCAGACCCTCTTCGAGGCCGACCTGAGCGGCCCGGTGGCCCTGGTGCTGGGCGCCGAAGGCCGCGGCATGCGCCAGCTCACGCGCCGGCGCTGCGACGCGCTCGTGCGCATCCCCATGGCCGGCGCCGTGGAGAGCCTGAACGTCTCGGTCGCCGCCGGCGTGTGCCTGTTCGAGGCGCGGCGGCAACGGCTCCTCGCCGCGGCGACGGCGGTCCGCCAGCACCCTGCGGCGCTCAGCGCATCATCCGCAGCGCTTCCGGGTTGACGACGTTCGTCGGCCGCTGTTCGATGAACGCGATCACGTTGTCGAAGGCGGCGTCGAAGTACTGCTCGTAGCTGTCCTGCTCGACGAAGCCGATGTGCGGGGTGCACACCGCGTTCTCCAGGCGCAGCAGGGGATGCCCCTGCAGGATGGGTTCGGTCTCGAACACGTCGACTGCGGCCATGCCGGGGCGGCCGCGGTTGAGCGCCGAGACGAGCATCGTCTCGCCGACCAGTTCGGCGCGCGAGGTGTTCACGAACAGCGCCGTCGGGCGCATCAGCGACAAGTCCTCGAAGCTGACGATGCCGCGCGTCGATTCGGTCAGCCGCAGATGCAGGCTGAGCACGTCGCTGCCCTCGAACAGCGCCTCGCGGCTTTCGCAGGCCTGGTGTCCGTCGGCGGCGGCGCGCGCGCGCGAAGCCTCGCTGCCCCAGACCTGGACCTGCATGCCGAAGGCGCGCCCGTAGCCGGCGACCAGGCTTCCGATGCGCCCGTAACCCCACAGGCCCAGCGTCTTGCCGTGCAGGCGCATGCCGATGCCGAAGTTGGGCGGCATCGAGGCCGACTTCAGCCCGCTCTGCTGCCAGGCGCCGTGCTTGAGGTTGCCGATGTACTGCGGCAGCCGCCGCATCGCGGCCATGATCAAGGCCCAGGTCAGCTCCGCCGTTGCCAGCGGCGAGCCGCCGCCCTCGGCGACGGCGATGCCCAGGCGCGTGCAGGCGTCGAGATCGATGTGGCTGCCGACGTGCCCGGTCTGGGCGATCAGCTTGAGCCGTGGCAGCTTCTCCAGCAGCGCGCGCGGGAACTGCGTGCGCTCGCGGATCAGCACCAGCACGTCGGCGTCGCGCAAGCGCACCGACAGCTGCCCGATGCCCTTCACCGTATTGGTGAAGACCTTGGCGTTGTAGGGTTCCAGCCGCGTCGCGCAGCGCAGCTTGCGCACGGCGTCCTGATAGTCGTCGAGGATGATGATGTTCATGGCGGGGCTCGCCGGCCGATTCTGCCGCGTGCAGCCCGCGCCAAGACGCGCCTGTTCCTATGGTTGCAAAGCCGGCAGCGGCGCCGGCGGCAAACCCTCGACGTGGCGCTGCATCATGCGCAGCAGCAGCGCCTCGAAGTCGCGCGTGAAGCGCTGGCTGTCGAAGAGCGGGGAGTCGTTGCGCGCCTGCGCGAGCCGCTGGCGCAGCGCGCTGCGGCGCGCGGGATCGAGGGCGAGCGCGAGCACGGTGCGCACATAGCCTTCGACGTCCGCGCAGGCCAGCTCCGGCAGCCCGACCGCATGATTCAGGCTCGAGGCCACGCGCGAGGCGAAGGTCCGCCCGGCGAAGGTGACCACCGGCACCCCGGCCCAGAGCGCGTCGCTGGCGGTGGTGTGCGCGTTGCACGGCCAGGTGTCGAGGAAGAGGTCGGCCAGCGGCATGCGCGCCATGTGTTCGGCCGGCAGCTTGCGCGCGGCCCAGACGATGCGCGCCGGATCGACGCCGCGCGCCGCGGCCTCGCGCTCGAGGTTGGCGCGAGACTGGTCGTTCCAGTGCAGCAGCCACAGCACCGCCTGCGGCAGTTCGTGCAGCAGCCCGCACCAGACGTCGAAGACCTCGGGCGAGATCTTGTAGGGCTGGTTGAAGCCGGCGAGCACGAGCGCGTCTTCGGGCAGGCCCTCATCGCTTCGCGCGGGTGGCGCGGGCAGCGGGCGCTGGCGGTCGTTGGGCTGGTAGCACACCGGCATCTGCGCGATCTGCTCGCTGTACCAGGGCTGGTGCGACAGCGGCGTGACCACCGGATCACCGATGAAGTAGTCGACGTAGTCGGCGCCGGTGGTGCCGGGGAAGCCGAGGAAGGTGGCCGTCACCGGTGCGGGCCGCCAGGCGAAGATCGCGAAGCGGTTGTGCGCGGTGTAGCCCTTGAGGTCGATGAGCAGGTCGCAGCCGTCGGCGCGGATGCGCTCGGCCGCCTCGCGGTCGGTGCTGCTGCGCAGGTCGACGAAATGCTCGCAGGCGGCCTCGATGCGCCTGCGCATGTCGGTGCCGTCGTCCCTGCCGTGAGAGTACAGCGTGACCTCGAAGCGCGCGCGGTCGTGCTGCTCGAGCATCTCGGCCATCAGGATGCAGGTGGCGTGCTGGTGGAAATCGGCCGAAAGGTAGCCCACGCGCAGCCGGCGCGCGCCCTCGGGCCGCCAGTCGCTCGCCCTGGGCGGCAGGGGCTGCGCGCCTTGCGCGAGCTGGCGCGCGAGCATGCGGCTGGCCTTCAGCAGGTCGGCGGGATCGTCCTGCAGGGTGACGTGCGCGAACGGCGTCGCCGACAGCGCCGCGTCGTCGGGCAGGGCGTGCAGAGTGCGTTCGAGCTCGCTCAGCGCGTTGCCGGCGCCGCTCCAGTGACAGGCATCGCGCGCGAAGTAGGCCAGCAGGGCGCGGATGCCGAGTTCGTGCGAGCCTGCACCCATGGCCAGCGCGGTCTCGAAGCACTGCGCGGCCTCGATCTTCATCACCAGCTCGTTGAAGCACAGGCCGAGCTGGTAGTGCGCGTTGGCGTCGGTGATGTTCAGCGCCAGCGCCTGCAGGTGGGCGTCGATGGCCTCTTTCGGGTGATGGCCGAGTTGATGGGCACGGGCCAGCGTCGACCAGTAGTCGAAGCCGCGCTCCAGGTCCCCGGGCAGGCTTTGCAGGCAGCGCGCGGCGTCGCGAAAGCGCTTGCCTTCCATCAAGCAGTGCGCGGTATAGGCGCAGGCGATCGGATCGCGCGGGTTCAGGTTGTAGGCGCGCGCGGCCGCTTCGGCGGCCTCGTCGCAGCGGCGCTGCGCCAGCAGCGCGCGCGCCAGGTTGAGTGCGATCACCGGATCGCGCGGATCGTGGCGCGCCGCGGCCTCGAAGCTGCGCGTGGCCAGCGCCCAGGCGCCGCGCTTGGCGTGTGCCTGGCCGGCCTGCCAGGCCGCGTGCGCCCGGGCCTTGACGGCGGGTCGAGGAGTCCGCAGCGTGGCGGAATGGGCATGTCGCAGGGCTTGGCGCATGGCGGCGGGCGGGCTCGATGGGATCGATCGGCTGCGCCGTGCGTGCGGGAATGCGCGGCACGGCCTCGTCGCGACGAGTCTAGGCAGGGCCGCGCTCAAGCCATGCGCCGAACTGACCGATAAGGACCGCCCTGTTCATGGCCGGCCTTCCTGCACGGAACGCGCTCCGGGCGAAGCGCGGAAAAGATCCCTCTCAAGTTTCCTTTTCCGGCCGTCGATAAGCAGCCCAACGGGGCACGCAATGCGGGTTCCGCGGTCCGGTTGGCCCCCCGACGGCCGAGCAGCTTGGCTGCGCGACAGGGGGTGGCCGACGTCGGGCACTGCAGCTTGGCCCCCTGGGAGCAGGTGGCCGCGCTGCAGACGAAGGTGCGGTGGGCCCCATGACCTGCCCACCGCATTGGAGTCACGCCGGCGTCGGGCCGGGATTGTCTGAAACGCGAAGGAGTGCAACATGCCTGCCATCATCAACACCAACATCGCCTCGTTGACGGCGCAGCGCAACAGCGCGGCGTCGCAGAATTCCCTGGCCACCTCGATGCAGCGCCTGTCTTCGGGCCTGCGTGTCAATTCCGCCAAGGACGACGCCGCCGGCCTGGCGATCGCCGAACGCATGACCGCCCAGGTGCGCGGCATGAACGTGGCGATCCGCAACGCCAACGACGGCATCTCGATGGCTCAGACCGCCGAAGGCGCGCTCTCCAAGGTCGGCGACTCGCTGCAGCGCATGCGCGAACTGGCCATCCAGGCGCGCAACAGCACCAACAGCGACAGCGACAAGGACTCGCTGCACAAGGAGTTCGGCGAGCTGCAGGCGGAAATCACGCGCGTGCTCGGCGGCACCTCGTTCAACGACAAGAAGATCCTGGGCAGTGACGGCGGCACGTTCGCCTTCCAGGTCGGTGCCAATACGGACGCCGAAGACACCATCTCGGTCGCGTTCACGAACATGGCCACCCACACGGCCGTCTTGGGGGTGACCGGAACAACGGTCAAGATCGACAATACCGCCAGCGCCGCGGCGATCGGCAGCGTGATCGAGGACATCGACACGGCGATCGACACCGTCAACAACCAGCGCGCCACCTTCGGTGCCACGCAGTCGCGCTTCGAGGCCGTGATCAGCAACCTGCAGATCGCCGTCGAGAACCAGTCCGCGGCGCGCAGCCGCATCCTCGACGCCGATTTCGCGTCCGAGACGGCCAACCTCTCGCGGGCGCAGATCCTGCAGCAGGCGGGCAACGCGATGATCGCGCAGGCCAACCAGCTGCCGCAAATGGTCCTGCGCCTGCTGCAGTAAGGACGCCCGGGCGCAAGCGCCCGGCACCGGCCCCCTCGAGGCCGCCCCGCATCTGGCGAGGGCGGCCTTTTCGCGTGCGCGCCGCGGCGGCAGGGCGCGACAGCGGCGAAAATGCCCGACCCTTCACCCGACCTTCATCCGCCCCGCATGGACAAGCAAACCCTGTCGTTCCAGGCCGAGGTCAAGCAGATCCTGCACCTCGTCACGCACTCGCTCTACTCGAACAAGGAGATCTTCCTGCGCGAGCTGGTCTCCAACGCCTCCGACGCCTGCGACAAGCTGCGCTTCGAGGCGCTGGACCAGGCCGAGCTCTACGAGGACGCGCCCAGCCTCGAGGTGCGCGTCTCCTTCGATCCCAAGGCGCGCACGATCACCATCCGCGACAACGGCGTCGGCATGAGCGCCGACGAGGCGGTGCAGCACCTGGGCACGATCGCCAGGAGCGGCACGCGCGAGTTCATGGCCGCCCTCGAGGGCGAGCAGAGGAAGGATGCCAACCTCATCGGCCAGTTCGGCGTGGGCTTCTACTCGGGCTTCATCGTCGCCGACCGCATCACCGTCGAGACCCGTCGCGCCGGCTTGCCGGCCGCGCAGGGCGTGCGCTGGAGCAGCGAGGGCACGGGCGAGTTCGAGGTCGAGACCATCGAGCGCGCGCAGCGCGGCACCGACGTCATTCTGCACCTGCGCGAGGGCGAGGACGACTTCCTCTCCGCCTGGCGGCTGAAGTCCGTCATCGCCAAGTACTCGGACCACATCTCGCTGCCCATCCTGATGCGCAAGCAGCGCTGGGACGAGGAGGCGAAGGCGCAGGTCGACACCGACGAGTGGGAGACGGTGAACAAGGCCGCGGCGCTGTGGACGCGCAGCAAGAACGAGATCACCGCCGAGGAATACGAGGCCTTCTACAAGCAGATCAGCTACGACAGCGCTGCGCCGCTGGCCTACACGCACAACCGGGTGGAAGGACGCACCGAGTACACGCAGCTGCTCTACGTGCCGGCCAAGGCGCCCTTCGACCTCTGGAACCGCGACAAGCGCGGCGGCGTCAAGCTCTACGTCAGGCGCGTCTTCATCATGGACGATGCCGAGGCGCTGATGCCCGTCTACCTGCGCTTCGTCAAGGGCGTGATCGACTCGGCCGACCTGCCGCTGAACGTCAGCCGCGAGCTGCTGCAGGAAAGCCGCGACGTGAAGGCCATCCGCGAGGGCAGCACCAAGCGCGTGCTGGCCATGCTCGAAGACGCAGCCGAGAACCAGCAGGAGAAGTACGCCGAGTTCTGGCGCCAGTTCGGCACCGTGCTGAAGGAAGGCATCGGCGAGGACTTCGCCAACCAGGAGCGGCTGGCCAGGCTGCTGCGCTTTGCCTCCACGCACGCCGACGAGGGCGTCTCCTTCGCCGACTACGTGTCGCGCATGAAGGACGGCCAGGAGGCGATCTACGTCATCACCGCCGACACGCTGGCCACGGCCAGGAACAGCCCGCAGCTCGAGATCTTCGGCAAGAAGGGCATCGAGGTGCTGCTGCTGGTGGACCGCGTCGACGAGTGGATGCTCTCGCATCTCCACGAGTTCGAAGGCAAGCCGCTGGTGAGCGTGGCCAAGGGCGGCGTCGATCTCGGCCAGCTCCAGGACGAGGACGAGAAGAAGGCCGCCGAGGCCACCGCCGAGGCCTTCAAGCCCTTGCAGCAGCGGCTGAAGACGGCGCTGGAGGGCCGCGTGAAGGACGTGCGCGCGAGCACGCGGCTGGTGCAGTCGCCGGCGTGCATCGTCGTCGACGAAGGCCAGATGAGCTCGCACCTGACGCGCCTGCTCGAGCAGGCGGGGCAGAAGGCGCCCAAGACCTTGCCCGTGCTCGAAGTCAATCCCGAACATGCCTTGCTCCGGCAGTTCGGGGACGACGCGCGCTTCGACGATCTGGCCAACCTGCTGTTCGAGCAGGCGCTGCTTGCCGAGGGCGGGCAGCTCGAGGATCCGGCGGCCTACGTGCGTCGCGTCAACCGGCTGCTCGTCGCGGGCGCGTGAGCCCATGCGCGCTAATGCACGTCAAGGCACGTCAAGGCACGTCAAGGCACGTCAAGGCACGTCAAGGCACGTCAAGGCACGTCAAGGCACGTCAATGCACCCTGCGCATCCCGCGGCGGCTGGCTGAAGCTGAAGGCGCGACCCGAGTCGCCGCTGCTGCGCGCGCCGGCGGCGCGCCGGCGCCCGCTCAGCCGCGCATGGCCTCCTGCTGCTCGCGCAACTGCGTCGTCTGTTGCGACCAGTAGGCCGGCGTGCCGAAGAAGGCGAAGGCTGCCGGAAAGGCCGGATCCTCCCAGCGCTGCGCCAGCCAGGCGCTGTGCCGCAGCATGCGCAGCGTGCGCAGCGGCTCGACCAGATGCCGCTCGCGCGGATCGAAGTCGCACCACAACGCGTAGCCCTGCAGCAGCTCGGCGAACTGCGCGTCCATCGTGTGGGCGTCACCGCTGACCAGCATCCACAGATCCTGCACCGCCGGCCCCATGCAGGCATCGTCCAGATCCACCAGCTGCGGCCCGCCGTCGACTTGCGCATCGCGCCAGAGGATGTTGCCGAGGTGGCAGTCGCCGTGCAGGCGCAGCCGCTGCAGCGGGCCATGACGCTCGAACGCTTCGGTCAGGGCCAGCAAGGCCGCCCGCGCCGCCGCCAGCCATGGCGCAGCCTCGCTGGGCGTGAGCATGTCCAGCGCCAGCACGGCGTCGATCGCCGCGGCACCGTCGCGGGCCGGGTCCATGTGCAGGCGATGCCGGAAGACAGCGCGTCGCCCGACCGCGTGCAGGCGACCGATGAAGCCGCCCAGGCGCCTCAGGGTGTCGGGGCGCTCCAGCTCGGGCTCGCGTCCGGCACGACGAGGCGTCACCGAGAAGCGATGCAGCTCGCCCTCGGCGTGCCAGTGCGCAAGGGTCGGCGGGTCCCCGAGCACCTGCAGCGCGGGGTCGGCGCACGCCCGCAGCACCATCGGTGCGGCGACCGGAACCTCGGCGGCGGCGAGTTCGAGCGCGAACGCGTGCTCCTCGAGGATCTGGGCGTCGCTCCAGCGCCCCGGGCGGTAGAACTTGGTCACCACCGCGCGCCCTTCCTCCAGCATGACCTGGTGGACACGGTTCTCGTAGGAGTTGAGCTGCAGCAGCCGACCGTCCGGTCGCAAGCCGAGCGCGTCCAGCGCGTCGAGCACGCGCGCCGGGGTCAGCTCGAGGTAGCCGGGCGCCGGACTCGCGCTCAATGTCGCACCGGAGGCGGGCCCGCCGGCCGGAGCGGGCGCGGTGAGCCTTCGCTCAGGTCGTCGTCATCGCGCGGCAGGAGCCCGCGCAAGGCGCCGAACTCGCTGCTCGCGAGGTCGGCGTTGCGGCTCTCGACGCCGAAGAAGGAGTCGTGGAAGAAGCCCGAGTCCTGCCACAGGGCATCGCGTCCCGGGCGCCGGCCGGAGAGGTCCGGGTGCGTGCGATCGGGCGCATACATCGGCGCCGGCGCGGCCTGCGGCCCGCGGGTCTGGCTGCTGCTCTGCGGCACCAGCAGCTGCAACTCGGGGATCGACGGCAAGTGGTCCACCGGGCAGCGCAGGTAGCGGATGCGACAGGCGCCGAGCACCGACTGCTTGATCTGCAGCGTGCGCCGCGAGCCGTGGCGATCGTTGTCGAGGTCGATCGCCGCCAGCACGCGGCCGTTGGCGCTGCAGATGGCGAAAGTGACGTTGATCGCGCCCAGGAGCTGGTACCAGTAGCGCGTCTGCTGCGGATCCAGTGGCTGGCAGAAGCGCACCAGGGGCAGCTTGGAGAGCACGATGTGGTGCGGCAAGGCCTCGCGCAACTGGCGGTAGACGCGGCGCTCGTCGGTGTTGAAGACGGGCCGAGCGGTCAAGGCCCAGTCGGTGGGCAGAGGTGCCGGCTGGCGGCGGCGGCGCCCGATCCACCACAACAGCGTCGCGGCGATCAGTACGATCGCCGACAAGGACGCCAGCAGCCATGGCAGTACTTCCAACATCGGGGCGGGAGCAGTCTGCGGAGCGGCGAGGCACCGCGGCTGAACTTGGGACAGGGGGCTCGCGTCATTGTTGCAGCCCGGGCAAGCGCGGACCACCCCGTGTCCCGGTGCGGCAGGTCCTTGGCGACCCCTCGATCCGCGGGGTGCCCTGCCCGCTGAAAGCGCGCGCCTCAGCGCGGCGGGCGCGGCCCGAGGCCGATGGACGAGGCCGCGCGCGCCGCGCGCGCGAGCCGGCGCACGCGGCGCTTGACGTCGTAGTCGATCTCGGCGGCCCGGGCGGCCAGCCGCTGGTTGCAGTGCGAACGCAGGTCGTGTGGTGGCAGGCGCAGGACGGCGGTCGACTCCGCCCCTTCGAGCGCGACGTGCGCGCCGGCGCGTCGGGCGACGGCGAGCATGGCCGTGTTCTCGCTCAGCGCATGCACGAGGAGCCGATCGATGCCCCGGTTGCGCGCATGCAGCGCGGCGTACTCGAGGAGCAGCGTGCCAAAGCCGCGCCCGCGATGGCGCGGCCACACCGAGACGCCGAACTCGGCGGCCTGCATGACGCGCGCGTCGGCCGCGGGCGGCGCCGCGTCGAGAGCCAGATGCCCGAACGCCACCAGCAGGAGGCGGCGGTTGAAGACGCCGAAGAGTGCGTCGCGTCCGAAATCCAGGCTCTCGACGTAGCGCGCGAGATGGGCGTCCCCGGCCGCAAAGCCGAAGCGCAGCCGGCGATCCGTCTCGTCGAGCGCCCGCAGGTGCCCCAGGATGCGCGGCCGATGACGCGGCGTCAGGGCGCGGATCGGGAGCCAGCGCGGCGCTTCCTCGGGCGTTGGTGCCGCCGCGGCCTTGCGGGGGGAGTCACTCATGGGCGTTCGCGATCCGATGGATTCATCGTTGGCGGATGGTAGGCGAAAAGCCAGGGGTTAACCCTTGCCTTGCGGGGATGTGCCAAGGGACGCCGGCCTCGACAACTCCACCGCTCGGTCTGGTTCGCGTATAGAATGTCCGGCTTTCCCTGAAATCGGCGGGGGAGATGCGCCCGGGTGGCGCCAGGGTTCGAGAGGTCGCAGACGACAAGCGACACCGAGAATCGGGCGCCCTTCGGACGCGCCGGGCCATCGTGCCCGGCGACAGCCGGACCCGCCGCCCGCGTCAACGGGCCCACCGATGGCCGGCGGCTTTTCGAGAGACCCTCATGAAGACCTTCAGCGCCAAGCCGGCCGAGGTGAAGCACGAGTGGTATGTGATTGACGCCACCGACAAGGTGCTCGGACGTGTCGCCAGCGAAGTGGCACTCCGTTTGCGCGGCAAGCACAAGGCCATCTACACGCCTCACGTCGACACCGGTGACTTCATCGTCGTCGTCAACGCCGACAAGATCCGCGTCACCGGCTCCAAGGCCACCGACAAGATCTACTACCGCCACTCGGGCTACCCCGGCGGCATCACCGCCACGCCGTTCAAGGACATGCAGGCCAAGCACCCCGGCCGCGCGCTCGAGAAGGCGGTCAAGGGCATGCTGCCCAAGGGCCCGCTGGGCTACGCGATGATCAAGAAGCTGAAGGTCTACGCCGGCGCGACGCATCCGCACGCCGCGCAGCAGCCCAAGGCGCTGGCAATCTAAGGAGCGGCTCGTGATCGGACAATGGAATTACGGCACCGGCCGCCGCAAGTCGTCGGTGGCGCGCGTCTTCATCAAGAAGGGCAGCGGCCAGATCATCGTCAACGGCAAGCCCATCGACAGCTACTTCGGGCGCCAGACCTCGATCATGATCGTCAAGCAGCCGCTGCTGCTGACGGCCAACGAGACGGCCTTCGATATCAAGGTCAACGTGCACGGCGGCGGCGAGTCCGGCCAGGCCGGTGCGGTGCGACACGGCCTCACGCGCGCGCTGATCGACTATGACGCCGAACTCAAGGGCGAACTCGGCCGCGCCGGCTTCGTGACCCGTGACGCGCGCGAGGTCGAGCGCAAGAAGGTCGGCCTGCACGGCGCGCGTCGCCGCAAGCAGTTCAGCAAGCGCTGATGCGCCTGGCGGGCCGCGCAGCCTGCGCGGCCCGTTGGCGATGCGCACGCGCACCGACTGCGGCGGCGCGATCGGCGCCCCGCCCGCCCGAAAGGTCGCGACGAATCCCGGTCATGCGTTGGAAGCTGCTACGCCGTCGTCTCTCGGTGAGTGCGCCGAGGATGATCGTGCGCAGCCATCTGCCGTGGCCGCTGCGCTGGGCGGTGATCGCCGCGAGTCTGGGCTTCTCGGCCGCGCTGGCGCTGTGGGCGTTCGAGTTCGGCAAGGAGATCGCAGGGCTCGACCGCAGCTCGCGCCAGGAGTTGGCGCTACTGCGGCAGGAGGTGCTCGCGCTGCGTGAGGCCAACGCGCGCGCGCGCGCGGTCGCCGACACCGCCGAGAGCCTGCTGAAGGCGGAGAAGGTGGCGCAGGAGCAGCTCGGGTTGCAGCTGCGCCGGCTCGAGGCCGACAAGCTGGCGCTGCAGGCGGATCTCGGCTTCTTCGAGGGCCTGATGCCGGTGGTCGGGCAAGGCGTGCAGATCCGGGGCATGCAGCTCGACGAGGGCACGCCCGGAGAGTTGCGCTACCGGCTGCTGCTGATGCAGCCCGGTCGTGCGAGCAGCGACTTCAGCGGCCGCTGGGAGCTGCTGCTGCAGGGCACGCGCGAGGGCCGTCCCTGGACGGCCACGCATCCAGGGGAGCGCCTGCTGCAGTTCCGCCAGTACCTGCGCCTGGAAGGTGGCGTCGAAATCCCGCAGGGTGCCGTGATAAGGACGGCGAGGGCCAGGGTCTACGATCCCAAGGGCAGCTTGCGCGCCGAGTTGAGCGCAAGACCCTGATGTCCGCAGGCCCCCAAGCCCGCCTTCGTCTTCGGTTTCCGTCACGAGGAGAATCACCGCATGTGGTCGAGCCGCAAGAAGCCTCCCCCGATCCGCAACCTCGTCGGCGAAGGCGCCGTGCTGCACGGCGATCTGCGCTTTGCCGATGGCGTGCGCATCGATGGCGAGGTGCATGGCGACGTCGTCGCGACCCATGGCCGGGGGCTGATCGTGATCAGCGAGAAAGCCCGAGTGCATGGTGAGGTCAAGGCCTCGCATGTGATCATCAACGGCGAGATCAGGGGGCCCGTGCACGCGACCGAGCTGCTCGAGTTGCAGCCCAAGGCGCGAGTGGTCGGCAGCGTGCGCTACGAGGTGCTCGAGATGCATCCCGGCGCGATCGTCGACGGCGAGCTCCGGCCCCTGAAAGCCGGCGAGAAGCCCGCGCTGGTGCTGGCGGCGTCCAACGACGCCGGATCGATCCCGCCGGCCGCCGCCCGCACCTGAACCGCAACCGAAGAACCGCTAGACAGCCCGCCATCTGGAGTCGTGATGAACGCCATCGCCCAACCTCTGTCCTCACCGAACGACGCCATGCCGCCGCCGCTCGTCTTCACCGACAGCGCCGCGGCCAAGGTGGCCGAACTGGTCGCCGAAGAAGGCAACCCGGATCTCAAGCTGCGCGTCTTTGTCCAGGGCGGGGGCTGCTCGGGCTTCCAGTACGGGTTCACCTTCGACGAGGTGATCAACGAGGACGATACGCAGATGGCCAAGAATGGCGTCACGCTGCTGATCGACGCGATGAGCCTGCAGTACCTGGTCGGTGCCGAGATCGACTACAAGGACGAGTTGCAGGGGGCCCAGTTCGTGATCAAGAACCCCAACGCCGGCACCACCTGCGGCTGCGGATCCTCGTTCTCCGGTTGACGGCCTAGGGGCACGTCGGTGCGGCGTAGAGCGCACCGAGCACGCGAGGCGCGCGCGCGCCGGTGACCGCGGGCAGGCTGGCGCTGCGCCCCGCCATGCGGCAGGCGGCGAGCCAGGCGAAGGCCAGCGCCTCGACCTGGTCGGGGGCGATGCCTTCGGCCGCTGTCGACTCCAGTGCGAGGCCCGGCAGCCGCGCGCGCAGGCGCGCCATCAGGTGCCGGTTGAATGCGCCCCCGCCGCAGACGCGCACCCGACGCGCCGCCGGCAGCCGCGACCGCACGGCGTCGGCGACGGTGACTGCGGTCAGCTCGGCCAGCGTGGCCATGACGTCGGCTGCACCCGCTGCGCCAGCCGTGGTGCGACGGGCGCGGTGCAGGCCCTGCTCCAGCCAACCGGCATGAAAGAGGTCGCGTCCGGTGCTCTTCGGGGGCTCGAGGCGGAAGTAGGGCTCGGCGAGCCACACGGCCAGCAGCTCGGGCAGGATGCGTCCGGCGGCGGCCAGCGCGCCTTCGGCGTCGTACGAGCGCCCGCTGCACCGCCGGCTCCAGAGATCCATCAGCACATTGCCGGGACCGACGTCGAAACCGCGCACGTCGCCGGCCGCGGACAACAGCGTCAGATTGGCGATGCCACCGAGGTTGAGGATCGCGACGTCCTGCCCCGGCTGCGCGAAGCAGGCGGCATGGAAGGCCGGTACCAGCGGCGCGCCCTGCCCTCCGGCGGCGAGGTCCGCGCTGCGGAAGTCGCAGACGGTGGCGATGCCGGTGCGCTCCGCCAGCAGCGCCCCGTTGACGAGCTGGAGGCTGTAGCCGATGCCGTCGAAGTCCAGCGGGCGGTGGCGCACCGTCTGTCCGTGCGCGCCCAGGGCGAGCACTTCACGCGGGGCGAGCCCGGCGCCGGCGAGTAGGCGCACCACGACTTCGGCGTAGAGCTGCATCAGCGCGTTCGCGGCCAGCGCGGCCCGATGCAGCTCGTCGTCGCCGCTGCGGTTGAGGGCCAGCAGCTCCTCGGCCAGCGGCTGGGGCATCGCGGCATGCGCGTGGCCGCGCAAGCACACCGGACGAAGTGTCGCCGGGTCGAAATCGGCGATCACGCCATCGACGCCGTCGAGCGAGGTGCCCGACATCAGGCCGATGCAGGTCGGCATGGCGCGCGCAGTCTGGCGCGGACGGCAGCGGGAGCGCGCCTACTCGAAGCCCGCGCGCGTGCTCGTGAGGCTGCCGGCGAGCGCCATCTGGCCGAGCGCCAGCTGCGCCTGGCCGCTGAAGCGGCCGCGATCGGCCGCGCTCAGCTCCTGGGCCTGCGAAGTCCGGGCGACGCGCAGCGGATCCTGGTGGCGGCCGCCGATGCGGAACTCGAAGTGCAGGTGCGAGCCGGTGGCCCAGCCGGTGGCCCCCACGCCGCCGATCGTCTGGCCCTGCTCGACGCGCTCGCCCTTGCGCACATCGATCCGGCTCAGGTGTGCGTACAGCGTGGTGTGGCGCGCGTCGTGACGGATCTCGACGACGTTGCCGTAACCGTTCTGGCGCCCTGCGAAGCTGATCACGCCGTCACCGACGGAGCGCACGGCGGTGCCGGTCGGTGCGCCGTAGTCGACCCCCAGGTGCGCACGCCAGGTCTTGAGCAGCGGATGCATGCGCATCTTGAAGCCGGAGGTCACGCGCGAGAAGGCCAGCGGGCTGCCGAGAAAGGCGCGCTTGCGGCTCACGCCCTCGGGGCTGTAGTAGCCGCCGCGACCCTGGGCATCGACGAACCACATCGCCTGCTGGGTGCGGCCGGCGTTGACGAACTCGGCTGCAAGCACGCGGCCGCTGCCCTCGTTCCAGGGCACGGCCTGGCCGTCGGCGCTCAAGGCTTCGTAGACGACCGCGAAGGTATCGCCCTTGCGCAGTTCGCGATGAAAATCGATGTCGGCGGCGAACACCTCGGCCAGCTGCGCCGCCACGGCATCGGGAAGCCCCGCCTCGTCGGTGGCGGCGAAGAGGCTGCTGCGGATCGTGCCGCTGCCCAGGCGAACACTGGCTTCGAGGGCGGCGACTTCGAGCCGGGAAACCCAGCGACCTTGGTCGCGACTGAGCGTCAGCCGCGTGAAGTGCGTCTGCCGTCGGGCCGCGTCCTCGGTGGGATAGCGGGCCACCAACTGCTCGAGTCGCCCGGTGCCGTCGGCGAGCGCCTGCACCAGCTTGCCGCCGCGGCCTTGAAGCAGGCGCCGCGCCAGGGCATCCTGGCGCATGAAGGCCGCTGCCGCGGCATCGCTGACGCCCAGGCGCTGCAGCAGCGCGTCGACGCTGTCGGTGCCACGCGAGACGGTGCTGCGCGTGAGGCTCAGGTTCTGTGCGGCCAGGGCCTCGAGCTGCGCGTCCAGCCCATCGGGCTGCACGCGCTCGTGGATCTCGTGTACGGGCAGGTCCGCGGCGTCAGGCATCAACGGCGCGATGCCGAAGGCCGTGACGGTGAAGCCGCCCAGGCCGGTGACGACGGCGGCGACGATGCGGCGTCGATGGCGGGTCGAGAACTGCAGCGCGGCGGTATGCCAGGACGCGAGAGATCGATGGGACAACGAGGGTCTTCCGAAGCGGTGCGCGCAAGCCCATGGCCGGGCGCGGGTCTCGGGAGGCCGGCCCATCCTGGGACCGTCCACTAAAATCCACCGTTTGGCGAGCCGCCGGCAGCTGCCCCCCTCGGATGGGTGGCGAAGTATAGCGAAGCGACAGGCCGCCGCTCAACCGTGAAAACGTTCATTTGCTGACGGTATTCCCATGACCGACGCCTGCGCCGCGGCGCCCGCACACCCGATCACCGACCGCGTGCGCGAGGCGCTGGCCCTTTCGCTGCGCGGCTGCAACGAGCTGCTGCCCGAGGCCGACTGGGTGCGCAAGCTGGCGCGTGCCGAGGCCACCGGCGTGCCGCTGCGCATCAAGTTCGGCATGGACCCGACCGCTCCGGACTTGCACTTCGGGCATACCGTGGTGCTGAACAAGATGCGCCAGTTGCAGGATCTGGGGCACGTGGTGATTCCGCTGATCGGCGACTTCACCACCACCATCGGCGATCCCTCGGGCCGCAACAGCACGCGTCCGCCGCTCACGCGCGAGCAGATCGAGGCCTACGCCAAGACCTATTTCGACCAGGTCGGTCTGGTGATCGACCTCCCACGCGCCGAGGTGCGCTGGAACAGCGAGTGGAGCGACCCGCTGGGTGCGCGCGGCATGATCCAGCTCGCCGCCAAGTACACGGTGGCGCGCATGATGGAGCGCGACGACTTCAGCAAGCGCTTCCGCGAGGGTACGTCGATCAGCGTGCACGAGTTCCTCTATCCGCTGATGCAGGGTTACGACTCGGTGGCGCTGAAGAGCGATCTCGAGCTCGGCGGCACCGACCAGAAGTTCAACCTGCTCGTCGGACGCACGCTGCAGCAGGAGTACGGGCAGGAGCCGCAGTGCATCCTCACCATGCCCTTGCTCGAAGGGCTGGACGGTGTCGAGAAGATGTCCAAGAGCAAGGGCAACTACGTCGGTATCACCGAGCCGGCGAACACGATGTTCGCCAAGGTGATGTCGATCAGCGACACGCTGATGTGGCGCTGGTACACGCTGCTGTCGTTCCGCCCCGAGGCCGCGATCGCCGCCCTGAAGGCCGAGGTCGAAGCCGGGCGCAACCCCATGGACGCGAAGGTGATGCTGGCCAAGGAGCTGACCGCGCGCTTCCACGGCAGCGCCGCGGCCGACGCCGCCGAGGTCGATTTCCGCAACCGCGCCGCCGGCGGCATTCCCGACGAGATCCCGGAGCTCGCGCTGGGCGGCGCGCCGCTGGCCATCGGCGCCGTGCTCAAGCAGGCCGGGCTCGTGCCTTCGACGAGCGAGGCCATGCGCCTGATCGAGCAGGCCGGCGTGCGCGTGGACGGCACGGCCGTCGCCGACAAGGGCCTCAGGCTGCCGGCCGGGACCTACGTCGTGCAGGTCGGCAAGCGCAAGTTCGCGCGCGTGACGCTTCGTAGCTGAACGCGACCGCGGTGCAGGTCGCCAGCTACCTCAAGCTCTCGGTCGCGGTCGCGCTGGCGACGATCGCGCTGAAGACGCTCGCGTGGTGGGTCAGCGACTCGGTCAGCCTGCTCTCCGACGCGCTGGAGGCGCTCGTCAATCTCGCCGGCGCGTCCTTCGCGCTGGCGATGGTGGTCATCGCCGAGCGACCGCCGGACGACGATCATCCCTACGGCCATCACAAGGCAGAGTATTTCTCCAGCGGCTTCGAAGGCGTGCTGATCTTCGCCGCCGCCCTGGCGATCATCGGCGCGGCGGTGCATCGCCTGCTCAATCCGCGGCCGCTGGAGGACCTCGACCTGGGCCTCCTGCTCTCGGTGCTGAGCTCGGGGCTCAACGCTGCGCTGGCCTTTGCGATGCTGAAGAAGGCGCGCAGCCACCGCTCGATCGCGCTCGAGGCCGATGCGCGCCACCTCTTCACCGACGTCTGGACCTCGGCGGGCGTCGTCGTCGGGCTGTTGGCGGTGATGGCCAGCGGCTGGCAGTGGCTGGATCCGGTGATCGCCATCGCGGTCGCGCTCAACATCCTGCGCGAAGGGGCGCGCCTCGTCTGGCGCTCCAGCCAGGGGCTGATGGACCGTGCGCTCGAGCCCGAGGTGCGGGCCGAGATCGACCGTACGCTGGCCGGCTTCGCGCACCCGACGATCCGCTTCGACCATGTCGTCACGCGCCGCGCCGGCCAGCGCCGCTTCGTCGACCTGCACATGCATATGCCCGCGGGCTGGACGCTGGGCCGCGCGGCGGCGCTGCGGACGGCGGTCGAGCAGGCGCTGATGAGCGCCGTGCCCGGCCTGCGCGCGAGCATCCAACTGCTGCCGATGAACGTCGAGGCGCACTTCGACGAGCCGCGGGACCCGCTGTGATCGCGCTGCTGCAGCGGGTACGCCAGGCGCGCGTGGAGGTCGACGGCGAGGTGGCGGGCCGCATCGACCAAGGGCTGCTGATGCTGGTCTGTGCCGAGCCGACCGACACCGAGGCGCAGGCGGGCCGGCTGGTCGACAAGGTGCTCAAGCTGCGCGTCTTCTCCGACCAGGCCGGGAAGATGAACCTCAGCCTGCAGGATGTGGGCGGCGGCCTGCTCGTCGTCTCGCAGTTCACGCTGGCGGCCGACACCGCGGCCGGTAATCGCCCGAGCTTCAGCGCCGCGGCGCCGCCGGCGCAGGGCGAAGCGCTCTACGACGCGGTCCTGCGGCTGGCGCGGGAGCGCCACCCGCTCGTGCAGGCGGGGCGCTTCGGCGCCGACATGCAGGTGCACCTGGTCAACGACGGCCCGGTGACGATTCCGCTGCGCATGCCTTGAGCGCCGCGGCTGCGCTGGCGGGCGCGAGCCCTGCGAGGACGGCGCCCGCGCTCCCTTCTGCCGAGCTCAGTCGGCGTACTGGCCGGCCGCCTTGATCGCTGCCCCCCACTTGGCGGTCTCGGCCTCGACGAACTTCTTGTGCTCGGCCGGGTTGACGCGCGCGTCGGCTGCGACGACGGCCCCCAGCGCCTCCTGGCGCTTGATGAATTCGGGATCCTTGAGCGCCGACTTGAGCGCGGCGTTGACCGCATCCAGCGCCGCCTTGGGCGTGCCCTTGGGCGCGTACAGCCCGTGCCAGATGGTGACGTTGAAGCCCTTGAGGCCGGATTCGTCCAGGGTCGGCAGCTTGTCCAGTCCGGGCGTCGTCAGGCGCTCGGTCGTCGTCACCGCGAAGGCCTTGATCTTGCCCGCGGCGATCTGCGTCGAGGTGTTGGTGGTCTGGTCGCACATGATGTCGACCTGGCCGCCGAGCAGGTCCGTCATCGCCGGCGCCGTGCCCTTGTAGGGCACCGTCGTCATCTCGGTCTTCAGCGCCTGTTGCAGCAGCAGGCCGCACAGATGCGAGGCCGCGCCCAGGCCGGCATTGGCGAGGTTGATCTTGCCCTTGTTCGCTTCCAGCCATTTCACCAGCTCGCCGTAGTTGCTGGCCGGCAGGTTGGCGCGGCCGACGAGCGTCATCGGCACGTCGTTGACGATGCCCAGGTACTCGAAGTCATCGAGCACCTTGTAAGGCAGCTTGCGATAAAGCCCGGGTGCGGTCGACATGCCGATGTGATGCAGCAGCAGCGTGTAGCCGTCGGGTGCGGCCTTGGCGACCTTGGCCGCGCCCAGCGTGCCGCCGGCGCCACCGACGTTCTCGATCACCAGCGTCTGGTTGTTCAGCCCCTTGCGCAGCACCTCGGCGAGGTCGCGCGCGACCTTGTCGGTGGGGCCGCCGGCCGCGAACGGCACGACGATGGTGATGGGCTTCTCGGGATACGCGGCGAACGCAGGGACGGCCGCGACGAGGCCCGCAAGAGCCAGCCAGCGAAAATTCATCTCATGCTCCTTTGGTGCAATGCGCAGATTCGGACGCGGCATGCTAGGCAGCGACGGCGGGCGCGGCAACGCGGTTTTCACCGATCCGGGCGACGACGCTGCCGGGCACACAGGCTCAGGCGCGACTGCGCAGGTCCTCGATCACCTTGCCGTCGTTGGGCAGGCTGCCCGGGGCGTAAAGCTCGATCTCGCCGCGCAGCTTGGTGACTTCGCGCAGGCTGGCGGCTAGGGCCCCGCAGAGGCCTTCGGCGCGCTGGCCGATTTCCACGCGCAGCGTCATGCGGTCGCTGGCCATCTCGCCCTCGATCACCAGGCGCGCGCGGCCGACCTCCGGGTGACGGCGCACGACCTCGGCGATCTGGCTCGGGTGCACGAACATGCCGCGGACCTTGGCCGTCTGGTCGGCGCGGCCGAGCCAGCCGCGGATGCGCGCGTTCGTGCGCCCCGTGGGGCAGGCGCCCGGCAGCGTGGCCGTCAGGTCGCCGGTGCCGAAGCGCACCAGCGGGTAGTCCGGGTTGAGCGCGGTGACGACGAGTTCGCCGACCTCGCCCTCGGGCAGCGGTTCGTCCGTGCCCGGGCGCACGACTTCGACGATCACGCCCTCGTCGACGACCAGGCCTTCGCGCGCCGCGGTTTCGTAGGCGATGAGGCCGGCGTCGGCCGTGCCGTAGCTCTGGTAGGCGTCGATGCCGCGCTCGCGCAGCCAGTCGCGCAACGAGGGCGGGAAGGCCTCGGCGCCGACCGAGGCCTTGGTCATGGAGGCGATCGAAGTGGCGCTCTCGAGCGCCTTTTCCACCATGATCTTCAGGAAGCTGGGCGTGCCGATGTAGCCGTGCGGGCGCAGCTCGGCGATCGCCTGCAGCTGCTGCTCGGTGTTGCCGATGCCGCCGGGGAAGGTGGTGCAGCCCACCGCGTGCGCACCCGACTCCATCATCGCGCCGGCCGGCGTGAGGTGATAGCTGAAGCTCACGTGCGCGAGGTCGCCGCGGCGAAACCCCGCGGCGAAGATCGCCCGCCCCATGCGCCAGTAGTCGGCGGCCGTGCCCTCGGGCTCGTAGATCGGCCCGGGCGACTGGAACACGCGCAGCGCGCGCCCGGGCGCGCGCAGGCCGCGCCAGCCGATCGCCGAGAAGCCGCCGAAGGCATCCTCGGCGCGCAGGGCCTTCTGCCGTTCGAGCAGTTCGTGCTTGCGCGTCACCGGCAGCGAGGCCAGGGCGGCGCGGCTGGTGATCGCGTCGGCGTCGACCTGCGCCAGGCGCTCGCCGAAGGCCGGGGTCGAGCGCTTGGCGTGCGCGATCCGGCCGGGCAGAGCCTGCAGCAGCGCCTTCTCCCGCGCCTCGGGGTCGCGCGTCTCCAGCTCGTCGTAGTGTTCGGGGCGGCTGCTCATCACGGGCTTCTCAATCGTCGTCCTGCCAGCGTCGCAGCCGGCGCTCGAGCTCGTCGAGCAGCTTGCGCTGTTCGGCCGCGGAGCGCACGTGCAGCCTGTCCCACGTCGGCGTCAGGGTCGGGCGCTGCGCGAGCTGCACGGCGATGGCGCCGTGCTCGATGGCCAGCCGCAGCACCGCCTTGCCGCGTCGTTCGAAGCTGCCGCCGCGTTCGCCGAGCTTCAGGTCGCGCAGCGCGCGCTTCAGCTGCAGGAGCGCGCTGTCGGCGTCGAACGCGGGCAGTGCAAAGCCGAAGTCGTCGTCCGTCACGACAGCCACCGCTTGCGCCGCTTGTAGCTCTTGACGTCGCGGAAGCTCTTGCGGTCGGCACCACCGATGCCGAGGTAGAACTCCTTCACGTCCTCGTTTTCGCGCAGGGCCGCGGCCTTGCCGTCCATCACGATGCGGCCGTTCTCGAGGATGTAGCCATCGTCGGCGTACTTCAGCGCGATGTTGGTGTTCTGCTCGGCGAGCAGGAAGGTCACGCCCTCCTTGGTGTTGAGGTCCTTCACGATCTCGAACACTTCCTCGACGATCTGCGGCGCCAGGCCCATGCTGGGCTCGTCGAGCAGCACCATCTTCGGGTTGGCCATCAGCGCGCGGCCGATGGCGCACATCTGCTGCTCGCCGCCCGAGGTGTAGGCGGCCTGGCTGGTGCGCCGGGTCTTCAGGCGCGGGAAGTAGGCGTAGACCTTCTCCAGCGTCTGCGCCACCGCCGCCTTGCCGTCGCGGCGCGTGTAGGCGCCGGTGAGCAGGTTCTCCTCGATCGTCAGGTGGGCGAAGCAGTGCCGCCCCTCCATCACCTGGATCACGCCGCGCTCGACCATCTGCGCCGGGCTGAGCTTCTCGATGCGCTCGCCGCGCAGTTCGATCGAGCCCTTGGTGACTTCGCCGCGCTCGCCCGCCAGCAGGTTGCTGACGGCGCGCAGCGTCGTCGTCTTGCCCGCACCGTTGCCGCCCAGCAGCGCGACGATGCGCCCTTCGGGAACCTGCAGCGAGACGCCCTTGAGCACGAGGATGACGTGGTTGTAGATGACCTCGATGCCGTTCACGTCGAGGAACACGGTGCTCATGGGCGCTCGCTCCGTTCTCGCCTCGAGCCTGTCGTCAGCTCTGGCACTCGGCGGCGGTGCGCGGCGTGAGCTTCTTCTCCGCGGCGTACTTGGCGGCGGTGGACTTCACCAGCGGCTTGAGGATGGTCTCGTCGGCCTGGTACCAGTCCGAGCTGAACTTCCAGGTCTTGCCGTCCCAGGTGTGGATGCGCGCCCAGGCCGGGCCCATATGGTCGGCGCAGGTCGTCGACACCGGCCGCATGACGTCGCCGAAGCCCAGGGCCTCGAGCTTCTTCTGGTCGAGCGCGAGGTTCTCGAGGCCCCAGCGCGTCTGCTCCGAGGTCATCCACTTGCCCTTGCCGTAGCGCTCCTGCGCGCGGCGCACGCCTTCGACCCCCAGCATCGCGCTCATTGCGCCGCGCATGTAGAGCACCGAGCCGACCTCTTCCTTCGGCCCCGTGCCCTGACCCTTGCCGTGCACCAGCGCGAGGATGTCCCGGGTGACCTTGGCGTCGGGGTGCGCGCCGTGCTGCATCGCCAGGCCGTTGTAGCCCTTGGCGCCTTCGCCGACGTCCTTCACGTCCGGTTCGGCGGCCGACCACCAGACGCCGTACATCTTCTCGCGCGGGTAGCCGGTGGCCTGCGCTTCCTTCAGCGCCACCGAGTTCATCACGCCCCAGCCCCACAGCAGCACGTAGTCGGGCCGGCTCTGGCGAATCTGCAGCCAGGTCGACTTCTGCTCGACGCCCGGGTGGGTCACCGGCAGCAGCTGGACGTCGAAGCCGTGCAGCTTGCTGCGCTCCTGCAGCAGCGGGATCGGTTCCTTGCCGTACGGGCTGTCGTGGTAGACGAGGGTGATCTTCTTGCCCTTGAGCTTGTCGAAGCCGCCTTCCTTCTTCGCGATGTGCTGCACCAGCACGTCGGCGCCGACCCAGTAGGTGCCCGCGAGCGGGAAGTTCCAGCCGAAGACCAGGCCGTCCTGCGACTCGCTGCGCCCGTAGCCGGCGGTGATGAGCGGGATCTTGTCGATCGGCGCCTTGTCGGTGAGGGCGAAGGTGATGCCGGTGGACAGCGGCTGGAACAGCGTGGCGCCGCCGTGCTTGCCCTTGAGCCGCTCGTAGCACTCGACGCCCTTGGCCGTGTCGTAGCCGGTCTCGCACTCCTCGTAGATGATCTTCACGCCGTTGATGCCGCCCTTTGCGTTGACGAGCTTGAGGTAGTCGGCATAGCCGTTGGCCCAGGGCGTGCCGTTGGGTCCGTAGGGCCCGGTGCGGTAGGGCAGGCCGGGAAAGAACTGTTCCTTGGCCTGCGCGAAGGCCGAGCCGGCAGCGACCAGGGACGCCGCGGCGGTGATGGCGGCCGCGGCCGCAAGGGTCTTGACTCTCATGTCTGCCTCCAGGGGAAAAAAGCGAAGCGCGGTTGGGGTGCGGGGACGTCGAGGCGGAACCCTCAGTGAGGGAAGGGCCACAGGCGCAGCTTCTCCTTGCCGATCGACCACAGGCGCGCCAGGCCGTGCGGCTCGACGACGAGGAAGAAGACGATCAGCGCGCCGAAGATCATGTAGACCACGTGCGCGACCGTGGCCGTATCGACCGCGATGCCGGCCATGCCGCCGAGCGCCGGCAGCAGCTGGTCGAGCACGATCGGCAGCAGCACGATGAAGGCCGCGCCGAAGAAGCTGCCCATCACCGACCCCAGGCCGCCGATGATGATCATGAACAGCAGGTCGAAGGAGCGGTTGATGTTGAACGCCGCGGGCTCCCAGGAGCCCAGGTAGACGAAGGCCCAGAGCGCGCCGGCGACGCCGATGATGAAGCTGCTCACCGCGAAGGCCGAGAGCTTGGCGTAGACCGGTCGGATGCCGATCACCGCGGCGGCCACATCCATGTCGCGGATCGCCATCCACTCGCGGCCGATGTGCCCGCGCACAAGGTTCTTCACCATCAGCGCGAACAGGCAGACCGCGCCCAGGCAGAAGAGGTACTTCTGCAGCGGCGTCTCCACCGGCAGGCCGAAGAAGCTCAGGCCGGCCACCGAGACCGAGCCCGAGGGCGTGTGGTTGGTGAACCAGCCGATGCGCAGAAAGGTCCAGTCGACGAAGAACTGCGCGGCCAGGGTCGTCACCGCCAGGTACAGGCCCTTGATGCGCAGCGAGGGCAGGCCGAAGAGGATGCCCACCAGCGTCGCGCAGATGCCGCCCAGCAGCAGCGCCAGCGGCATCGGCATGCCGTCCACGCGCACGAAGAAGTTGTAGGCCGCGTAGGCACCGACGGCCATGAAGGCGCCGGCACCCAGCGAGATCTGGCCGCAGTAGCCGACCAGCACGTTCAAGCCCAGCGCGGCCAGCGACAGGATCAGGAAGGGGATGAGGATGGCGCGCAACAGGTACTCGTCGGCCAGCAGCGGCACCGCGACGAAGGCCAGCGCCAGCAGCAGCCCGATGACCACGCGGTCCTGCAGGATCGGGAAGATCTGCAGGTCGGCACGGTAGCTGGTCTTGAACTGGCCGTTCTCGCGGTAGAGCATGCTGACCTCAGACCCGATCGATGATCTTCTCGCCGAAGAGCCCCTGCGGCCGCACCAGCAGCACGAAGAGGACGAGCACGTAGCCGAACCAGATCTCGATGCCGCCCCCGACCAGGGGGCCGAGGTAGATCTCGGCGACCTTTTCGCCCACGCCGATGATCAGTCCGCCGACGATGGCGCCGGGCACGCTGGTGAGGCCGCCGAGGATGACCACCGGCAGCGCCTTCAGCGCCACCAGGCTGAGCGAGAACTGCACGCCGAGCTTGCTGCCCCAGATGATGCCCGCCACCAGCGCGACGAAGCCGGCCACGCTCCAGACGATGACCCAGATGCGCGAGAGCGGGATGCCGATCGACTGCGCCGCCTGGTGGTCGTCGGCCACCGCGCGCAGCGCGCGGCCGGTGCCGGTGTACTGGAAGAACAGGCTCAGCAGCAGCACCAGCGCCGCGGCGATGGCGGCGGCGTACAAGTCCTCCTTGTTGATGAGCACGCCGCCTTCGAAGACCGACTCGAACAGGAACAGCGGGTCCTTGGGCAGGCCGATGTCGATCTTGTAGATGTCGCTGCCGAAGACCGTCTGACCGAAGCCGTCGAGGAAGTAGGCGATGCCCAGCGTCGCCATGAGCAGCGTGATGCCCTCCTGGTTGACGAGCCGCCCGAGCACCAGCTTCTCCACCAGCCAGGCCACGAGCACCATCACGAGGATGGCGCCGCCGAATCCCAGCAGGTCGGCCAGCACCTTGCTCTCGAAGCCCAGCACCTCGGGGGCCCACTCGGAGAGGCGCGCCATCGCCAGCGCCGCGAACAGCACCATCGCGCCCTGCGCGAAGTTGAAGACGCCGCTGGCCTTGAAGATGAGCACGAAGCCCAGCGCGATCAGCGAGTACAGCATGCCTGCCATCAGGCCGCCGAAGACGGTTTCGATGAAGAAGCCCATGCGCGTGTGCTCAGTGTGCCGTGCCGAGGTAGGCGGCGACGACCTCGGGGTTGGCGCGCACGTCCTCGGGCGTGCCGTCGCCGATCTTGCGGCCGTAGTCGAGCACGACGACGCGGTCGGAGATGTCCATCACCACGCCCATGTCGTGCTCGATCAGCACGATGGTGGTGCCGAACTCGTCGTTCACGTCGAGGATGAAGCGGCTCATGTCCTGCTTCTCCTCGACGTTCATGCCGGCCATCGGTTCGTCCAGCAGCAGCACCTGCGGCTCCATCGCCAGCGCGCGGCCGAGATCGACGCGCTTCTGCAGGCCGTAGGGCAGGCGCCCCACCGGCGTCTTGCGCCAGGCCTGGATCTCGAGGAAGTCGATGATGCGCTCGACGAACTCGCGGTGCGCGGTCTCCTCGCGCTCGGCGGCGCCGATGCGCATCGCCTGCTGCAGCAGGTTGGTGCGCATCTTCAGGTTGCGCCCGGTCATGATGTTCTCCAGCACGCTCATGCCCTTGAAGAGGGCCAGGCTCTGGAAGGTGCGCGCCACGCCCATCTCGGCCACCTGGCGCGGGTTCATGTGGCTGAAGCTGCGCCCGCGCAAGCTGATCTGCCCTTCCTGCGGCGCGTAGACGCCGTTGATGCAGTTGAGCATGCTGCTCTTGCCCGCGCCGTTGGGGCCGATGATGGCGCGCACCTCGTGCTCGCGCACGTCGAAGCTGATGTCGGAAAGCGCCCTCACGCCGCCGAAGCGCAGCGAGATGTTCTTCACCTCGAGGATGACCTCGCCGATCCTGCGTTCGGCCATGCTCAGGCCGCCTTTCGCGCGAGGGCGGGGTAGGTCTTGGCGTCGACGATGGCCAGCGTGGCGCTCACGCTGCCGCTGCGTCCGTCCTCGAACTTGACCGCGGTCTCGATGAACTGCTCGCGCCTGCCCTCGTAGAGCGCGTCGACCAGCACCTCGTACTTGTCGCTGATGAAGCCGCGCTTGACCTTGCGCGTGCGCGTCATCTCGCCGTCGTCGGCGTCGAGCTCCTTGTGCAGCACGAGGAAGCGGCTGATCTGGCTGCCGGCGAGCATCTCGTCCTGCGCCAGGTCGGCGTTGACCTGCTCCACGCACTCGCGGATGAGCTCCAGCACCTGCGGCTTGGCCGCCAGGTCGGTGTAGCCGGCATAGGGCAGGTTGCGCCGCTCGGCCCAGTTGCCTACGGCCTCGAAGTCGATGTTGATGAACGCGCAGACGCGCTCGCGGCCGTCGCCGAAGGCCACCGCCTCCTTCACGTGCGGGAAGAACTTGAGCTTGTTCTCGACGTACTTGGGCGCGAACATGGCGCCGTCGTTGGCCCCGCCGACGATGCGCCCGACGTCCTTGGCGCGGTCGATGATCTTCAGATGGCCGCTGGCGTCGATGAAGCCCGCGTCGCCGGTGTGGTACCAGCCGTCGGCCCCCATCACCTCGGCGGTGGCGAGCGGATTCTTGTAGTACTCCTTCAGGATGCCCGGCGACTTCACGAGGATCTCGCCGTTGCCGTCCACCCTGATCTCCACGCCGTCGATGGGCACGCCCACGGTGTCGGCGCGCACGGCGTTGTCGGGCTGCAGGCAGACGAAGACCGCGGTCTCGGTGCTGCCGTAGAGCTGCTTCAGGTTGATGCCGATCGAGCGATAGAAGGTGAAGAGGTCGGGGCCGATGGCCTCGCCCGCGGTGTAGGCCACGCGCACGCGCGACAGGCCCAGCGAGTTGCGCAGCGGACCGAAGACCAGCAGGTCGCCCAGCTTGTAGGCCAGGCGCTCGCCGAACGACACCGGCTTGCCGTCCAGCAGTCGCGGCCCGACGCGCCGCGCCACCGCCATGTAGTGGTGGAACAGGCGCCGCTTCAAGGCGCCGGCGTCCTCCATGCGGATCATCACGCTGGTGAGCAGGCCTTCGAAGATGCGCGGCGGCGCGAAGTAGTAGGTGGGGCCGATCTCCTTGAGGTCGATCGTCACCGTACTGGCCGACTCCGGGCAGTTGACGATGTAGCCGCAGGCCAGCCACTGCGCGTAGCTGAAGATGTTCTGCCCGATCCAGGCCGGCGGCAGGTAGGCCAGCACCTCCTCGCGTTCGGTCAGGCGGTCGAAGTCGGCGCCGGCCTTGGCGCGGTCGAGCAGCGTCCGGTGCGTGTGCACCACGCCCTTGGGGTTGCCCGTGGTGCCCGAGGTGAAGAACATTGCCGCCACGTCCGTCGGCGCGGCTTGCGCCACCTCGGCGTCGAAAAAGCCCGGCTGCGCCGCCTCGAAGGCGCGCCCGGCCTCGAGCATGGCGTCCAGCGAGGCCAGTCCCGGCTCCTCGTAGTTGCGCAGGCCGCGACCGTCGTCGTACCAGATGTGCGCCAGCCTGCTGCACTGCGGGCGGATCTCGATCAGCTTGTCGACCTGCTCCTGGTCCTCGACGACGGCGAAGCGCACCTCCGCGTTGTGCAGCGGGAAGACGTACTCGGTGGCCACCGCGTCCTGGTAGAGCGGTACCGGGATCGCGCCGAGCGACTGCACCGCGAGCATCGACGCGTACAGCCGCGGGCGGTTCTCGCCGATGACGACCACGTGCTCGCCGCGGGTCAGGCCCTTCGCGGCCAGGGCGCAGGCCATCGTGCGCACCAGTGCGGCAAGCTGCGACCAGCTGAAGGTCTGCCAGATGCCGTACTCCTTCTCGCGCAGCGCCGTCGCGTCGGGGCGTGCCTTCGCGTGATCGAGCAGCAAGCGTGGGAAGGTCGTCTGCACCGGCGGGACTCCTGGGAGATGCCTTGGCCTCGGGCGGGCCGTTGCCGGAATTCTGCGCAGGGCTTTGACGTCAACTTGTCGTTGCGACGACAATCCGCGGGTCATCACCAAGAGGTGTTTCCCGATGGCCGCGCCGGTCTTCCCCTCGGCCCTGCACGCCTCGACGGTGCGCGTGTCGCGCTCGCGCGCGATCCTGCCCGAAGAGCTGCGCGCGATTCCCTGGCTGGATCACCTGGACGAGCTGGAGCGCCAGCGCGTCGTCGTCGACCTGCGCGTGGTGCGCGTCGAACCTGGCGAGCTGGTGTGCCGCGTCGGCCGGCCGGTGACCTACTGGTTCGGCGTCATCGACGGCCTGCTGAAGATGAGCAACGACACCGCCCTGGGCATGCCCATCACCTTCACCGGCCTGCCGCCAGGGGGCTGGTTCGGCGAGGGCACGGTGCTCAAGCGCGAGGCCTATCGCTACAACATCCAGGCGCTGCGCAAGAGCCTGGTGACCGGCGTCACGGTGGACACCTTCCACTGGCTGCTGGACCGCAGCATCGGCTTCAACCGCTACGTGATGATGCAGCTCAACGAGCGCCTGGGGCAGTTCATCGCGGCGCGCGAGATCGACCGCATGACGAGCCCGAACGCGCGCGTGGCGCGCAGCCTCGGGACGCTCTTCCACCCCGTGCTGTACCCGGGCGTGGGCGGCCTGCTGCGCATCACGCAGCAGGAGCTGGGCTACCTGGTGGGCCTTTCGCGCCAGCGCGTCAACGAGGCGCTGCAGGCGCTGCAGGCCGCGGAACTGATCCGCATCGAGTACGGCGGCCTGCGCGTGCTCGACCTCGACGGCCTGCGCCGCTACCTGGAGGCCGAGCCTGCCGCGCCCGCGCCTCAGACCCGCAGCGCGCTGCGGGCGGCCTCGAGGGTGGCCTCGATCTCGGCGTCGCCGTGCGCGGCGCTGACGAAGCCGGCTTCGTAGAGTGCCGGGGCGAGGTAGACGCCGCGCTCGAGCATGGCGTGAAAGAAGCGGTTGAAGCGCGCCTTGTCGGTGGCCATGACGCTGTCGTAGTTCTGCGGCAAGGCGTCGGCGAAGAAGAAGCCGAACATGCCGCCTTCGCAGTCGCTCACCAGCGGCACGCCGGCCTCGCGGCCGGCGGCGGCGAGGCCGTCGATGAGGCTTCGCGTCTTGCCCGCAAGCGTCTCGAAGAAGCCGGGCTTGACGATCTCGCGCAGCGTGGCCAGTCCGCAGGCCGTGGCCACCGGGTTGCCGCTGAGCGTGCCGGCCTGGTAGACGGGCCCGAGCGGCGCGAGCTTGCCCATCACCTCGCGCGTGCCGCCGAAGGCCGCCAGCGGCATGCCGCCGCCGATCACCTTGCCGAACACGCTCACGTCGGGGCGAAAGCCCGGCAGCGCCTGCGCGTACAGGCTTTGCGCGCCGCCGAGCGCGACGCGAAAGCCGGTCATCACCTCGTCGAAGACGAGCAGCGCGCCGTGGCGCGTGCACAGCTCGCGCAGCCGCGCCACGAAGGGCAGGCTCGGGCGCACGAAGTTCATGTTGCCGGCGATCGGCTCGATGACCACGCAGGCGATGTCGTGGCCGTGCGTCGTGAACGCCTCGTCCAGCTGCGCCGGGTTGTTGTACTCGAGCACCAGCGTGTGCTGCACCACTTCGGGCGGCACGCCGGCGCTGGTCGGGTGGCCGAAGGTCGCCAGGCCCGATCCGGCCTTGACCAGCAGCGCATCGGCGTGGCCGTGGTAGCAGCCCTCGAACTTGATGATCTTCGCGCGCCCGGTGGCGCCGCGCGCCAGGCGCAGCGCACTCATCGCCGCCTCGGTGCCGCTGCTCACCAGGCGGAGTTGCTCGACCGAAGGCACGAGCGCGACGATGGCTTCGGCGAGTTCCGCCTCGGCCTCCGTCGGCGCGCCGAAGCTCAGGCCCTGGCTCGCGGCGCGCGTCACCGCCTCCAGCACGGCCGGATGGCCGTGGCCGAGGATCATCGGGCCCCAGGAGCCGATGTAGTCGATGTAGCGCCGGCCCTCGATGTCCCACATGAAGGGGCCTTCGGCGCGGCGGATGAAGCGCGGCGTGCCGCCGACGGCGCGAAAGGCGCGCACGGGCGAGTTGACGCCGCCCGGCGTGACGCGCTGCGCGCGCGCGAAGGCCGCTTCGTTGCTGGAACGGGCTTCAGTGGACACGGCGCGGGCTTCCCTTGCTCGAGGAGTCGTCGGAGAGGGTTTCGTCGTCCGCGTCGGGGCCGCCCTGCTCGGTGCCATCCTCGGCCGGGGGCAGGGCCCAGAAGAAGCGGTCCGGCACGACGTTGCCCATGCCGGGGCGAAAGCCCGCGTCCAGGCTCTGGTCGAGGAAGGCCAGCGTCTCGCCGACGGCGGCCTGCAGCTCGCTGCCCGCCGCCAGCAGCGCGGCCAGCGCCGCCGCCAGGGTGTCGCCGGCTCCGACAAAGCCGATGTCGAAGCGCTCGAACTTCTCGCCGGTGAGCGCGCCCTGGGGCGAGGCGAGCACGTTGTCGATGAACTGCTCCGCCCCCTTGGGCGGCAGCATGACCCCGGTCACCAGCACGTAGCGCGTGCCATGCTCGCCCGCCGCCACCGCCAGCTCGCGCGCCGAGGGCGGGCGCTCGCTGTCCCACTCGGGCAGCAGGAAGTCGGTCAGCGTCTTGTGGTTGCCGACGAGCACCTCGGTGGCCGGCAAAATCAGTTCGCGAAAGGCGTCGAGGTAGGGTTGCAGCTCGTCGTCCTCGAGCCAGGGCAGCGGCTGCAGGTAGCTCACCAGCGGCACGTCCGGATAGTCCGAAAGCACCTCGGCGACGGCGCCCACGGTCTCGGCGCTGCCCAGGAAACCGACCTTCCAGCCGGCGATCGTCACGTCCTCGAGGATCGAGCGCGCCTGCTGCGCGACGAGATCGGGCTCGAGTGCGTGCTGGTCGAACACCTCGGCGGTGTCGCGCAGGACGATCGCGGTGACCACCGGCAGCGCGTGCGCGCCCATCGCCGCGACGGTGGCGATGTCGCCGGCCAGGCCGCCGGCGCCGCTCGGATCGCTGCCGTTGAAGCAGAGCACGCAGGGCGGGGCCTGCGGCTCGGCCGCGGCGAGGTCGGCGTCTTGGGCCGGGGCGGGGGAGGGCTTCATGGCGGTCGCTGAAGGCGCGTGACCGAGGTGCGGACCGAGCCCTCGGGGGCGGTGATCCGGGCCTCGCGCATGGTGAGAAGAAACCTTAGGACTGCGGCGTATGTGCGCACAAATCCTTGCTTTTTCGGCAATTGCCGTGGCTACAATCGTCGACCATTGTAGTGATCTGACGGGTGCAAGGTGAGCGGGGCCGATTGCTGGATGTGCCTGATCTGCGGGTGGATCTACGACGAAGCCAAGGGCGACCCGGAGCACGGCGTGGCACCCGGTACGGCCTGGGCCGAGGTTCCCGAAGATTGGACGTGTCCGGAGTGCGGAGCACCCAGGGGCGACTTCGAGAAGGTGCCGGACTGAGTCGTCCGGCGGCGGGGGCGGCGCGCGACGGCGCGATGGTGCGATCGCGCGATGGCGCTCGCGGTGTCGAGGAGAGCAACTCGTGGTAGACGGCAGCACCGAAACCGGCGGCGGGACCAAGGTCCTCGTCATCGACGACAGCAACACCATTCGACGCAGCGCCGAGATCTTCCTGCGCCAGGGCGGGCACGAAGTGGTGCTGGCCGAAGATGGCTTCGATGCCTTGTCCAAGGTCAATGACCACGCCCCGCAGCTCATCTTTTGCGACATCCTGATGCCGCGCCTGGACGGCTACCAGACCTGCGCCATCATCAAACGCAATCCGCGCTTCGCGCACGTTCCGGTGATCATGCTCTCCTCCAAGGACGGGCTGTTCGACAAGGCCCGCGGCCGCATGGTGGGCTCCGAGGAGTACCTGACCAAGCCCTTCACCAAGGAACAACTGCTGCGCGCGGTCGAGACCTTCCGACCCGCACCCTGAAGCCGCCTCTGCGGACCTGCCCGCGCCGTATCCCGAGGAACCCCGTCATGACCATCCGCAAGATCCTCGTTGTCGACGACTCGAAGACCGAGCTGCACCATCTCTCCGACATGCTCGGCAAGCGCGGCTACAGCGTGCGTACCGCGGAGAACGGCGAGGAGGCGCTGCGCCGCCTCGCCGAGGACAAGCCCGACCTCATCCTGATGGACGTCGTGATGCCAGGGCAGAACGGCTTCCAGCTCACGCGCACCATCACCCGCGATCCGCGCTGGGCGGACGTGCCGGTGATCATGTGCACGAGCAAGAACCAGGAGACCGACAAGGTCTGGGGCCTGCGCCAGGGCGCGAGCGACTACATCGTGAAGCCGGTCAACGCCGACGAGCTCCTGGGCAAGATCCGCGCCTTCGACGCGGCCTGACGCGGGCCGAGGCGGCAAGGGCACGGACGAACATGGCCAAGCGCGAAGCCCTTCGGGAACTGCAGAGCCGCCTCGCGGCGCGGCTGCAGGCCGCGATGACCGAGTTGCCCAGCGCTTCCTGGCTGGCCGTGCAGTGCGCCGGCCGCGGCCTGGTCTTTCCGCTGCACACGGCCGGCGAGATCTTCACCGCCGCGGGCGTGCTGCCGGTGCCGCACACCCAGCCCTGGTTCCTGGGCGTGGCCAACCTGCGGGGGGGCTTGCAGGGCGTCGTCGACCTCGGCAGCTTCCTGGGGCTGCGCAGCAGGGCGCCCACGCTCGAGGGCGTGGGGGAGCAGGCGCGCCTGCTGGCGCTCAACCCGGCCAGCGGCGCGCATTGCGCGGTTCTCGTCGACCGACTGGCGGGCCTGCTCAACGCGGGGCAGTTGACGCGCCTGGCGGACGAAGCCGGGCCGCGCCCCGACTTCGCCGGCGGGCGTTACCAGGATGAACAGGGGCGGGTCTGGCAGGAGATCGATCTCGCCGCACTGGCCCGGCAGGAGCAGTTCCTGGCCATTGCCGCCTGAACCGCGTTGCCTGCCGCTGTCGAACCGATGGACCGCTTCGAACCGATGAGGACCGCATGAGCTTCCTGGACAAGATCGGCGGATCGCCGCGCACGCAGAGCGATCCCGTCACCGAGGGCGGCCTGCCGTCAATGCTGCCGGAGAACCCGATGGAGCAGACGATGCGTCTGGGGCCCGGCACGCTGCTGCCGGATTCGGCGCTGCCGCGCGAGGACGCCTCCATCATCTCCGAGGCCTCGCCGTCGGAGCTGTCGGCCGACTTCAGCGAGTCCCGGATGGCGGCGGACTTCGACGACGCCGGTGCCTCGGGCCTGCCGCTGATCGGCCACTGGACGACCGCGCGCCAGCAGCGCCTGCTGCTGGGGCTCTTCGGCGTCGGGTTGGTCATGCTGATCCTGGTGGCCGTGGCGACGATCACCAACACCGGGCGCGGCGCGCTGCAGGTCGCTGCGGCGGGCAAGGCGCAACTGCAGTCGCAGCGGCTGGCGAAGTCGGTGTCGCAGGCGTTGCAGGGCAGTGCGCCGGCGTTCGCCGAAGTCAAGGACAGCGCCGATGCCCTGGCGCGCGATGTTCACGGCCTGGCCACCGGCAACGACGAGGTGCCGGCCGCTCCGGGCGCACTGCAGGAGCAGGTGCAGGACCTGCTGCCGATGGTCGAGCGGGCTGAGAAGAGCGCAGCGACCGTGCTCGCGCAGCAGAGGACCCTGACCCAGGTCGGCCAGTCGCTGCGCAACATCAACCGGCAGTCGGGCGATCTGCTCGAGCTGGCCGAGTCGATCTCGGCGATGAAGCTGCAGCAGGGCGCCCCGGCGGCCGAGCTGTCGGCGATCGGTCAGCTCGTCATGCTGACGCAGCGCATCGCGCGCAGCGCCACCGAGTTCCAGGCGAGCGAAGGCGTCGGCCCGGAGGCGGTGTTCCTGCTCGGCAAGGATCTCGATACGTTCAAGGTGACGGCGCAGGGCCTGCTCGAAGGCAGCGCCGACCTGCGCCTGCCCGGCACGCGCGAGACGCAGCAGCGCGAGCGCCTGCAGGAACTGATCAAGCAGTACGAGGAGACGCGGGCCCAGGCCGGCGCCATCCTCGGCAACGTGCAGGGGCTGGTGGCCGCGCGCGATGCCAACGCGACCATCGTCAACGACAGCGAGCCTTTGCGCCGCGAGCTCGATGCGCTGCAGCGGGAGCTGGCCGACGCCGGCAGCGTCGGCCCCTGGGCGATGCTGACGGCCTTGCTGGCGGTGCTGCTGATGCTCGCCGGCGGCCTCGGACTGTTGCGCCTGTTCGTCATCGACCAGACCGCGCGTTCGAAGCTGGCCGAGGCGCAGCGCCAGGAGGCAGAGCGCCAGGAGCACGAAGCCAAGCGTGTCAACGACGCCAATCAGGCGGCCATTCTGCGGCTGATGAACGAGTTGCAGACCGTCGCCGAGGGCGACCTCACGCAGCAGGCGACGGTCACGGAGGACATCACCGGCGCCATCGCCGACTCGGTGAACTACACCGTCGAGGAACTGCGCTCGCTGGTCGAGGCGGTGCAGAGCACCGTTTCGCGCGTGACCGACACCACGCAGCAGGTCGAACAGACCTCGGTCGAGCTGCTGGCGGCCTCCACCGAGCAGCTGCGCGAGATCCGCGAGACCGGCGAGTCGGTGCTCGAGATGGCCGGCCGCATCAACGACGTCTCGGCGCAGGCGCAGCAGACGGCGCAGGTGGCGCGCCAGTCGCTGGAGGTGACCGAGTCGGGCCTCACCGCGGTGCAGAACACGATCGGCGGCATGAACTCGATCCGCGACCAGATCCAGGAGACGGCCAAGCGCATCAAGCGCCTGGGCGAGTCCTCGCAGGAGATCGGCGAGATCACCGAGCTGATCTCGGACATCACCGAGCAGACCAACGTGCTGGCGCTCAATGCCGCCATCCAGGCCGCCTCGGCCGGCGAGGCCGGGCGCGGCTTCTCGGTCGTCGCCGAGGAGGTGCAGCGGCTGGCCGAGCGCTCGGGCGACGCCACGCGGCAGATCGCCGCCATCGTGCGCACCATCCAGACCGACACGCAGGATGCGGTGGCGGCGATGGAGCGCTCGACGCAGGGGGTGGTCGACGGCGCGCGGCTGTCGGACGCCGCCGGCTCGGCGCTGGCCGACATCGACCGCGTCACGCGCCAGCTCTCCGAGCTGATCGCGCAGATCTCGGACCAGGCGCTGCGCGAGGCCGACTCGGCCAACGTGGTGGCGGCCAACATCCAGCACATCTTCGCCGTCACCGAGCAGACCGGCGAGGGCACGCGCTCCACCGCGCAGATGGTGCGCGAGCTCTCGCGCACGGCGGACGACCTGAAGGCCTCGGTGGCGCGATTCAAGGTGGCTTGACCGCCGGGGACGCTTTCTCGCCCGTCCTTCCTCTCCACACCCCCCTTCGCAGGACTGCCGTGGCCGATACGCCGGACAACAAGCCGATCGACGACCTGAGCGCGCTGGCCTGGGTCCAGGCCGAGCTGCGGCGGTCGCTGGAGAACGCCAACAAGGCGCTGCGGCGCTACCTGCGCGACAGCGAGGCGGCGGCGCAATCCGATGTCGATGCCGCCGATCCGACGGCCCTGCGCAGCGCACGCAGTCAGCTGCACCAGGGCGCGGGTGCGCTCGAACTGGTCGCCCTGCCCGCAGCGGCGCGCGTGCTGCGGGCCGCCGAGGCGGGCGTGCAGCGCATGCTGGTGCGCCCGGCGCTCGTCACCGAGGCGTCGGTGCACACGATCGAGCGCGCCAGCTTTGCCGTGCTCGATTACCTCGCGCGGCTGCTCTCGGGCAAGCAGGTGGCGGCAGTCGGCCTGTTCCCGCAGTACGCCGCCGTGCAGGCGCTGGCCGGAGCTGACCGCGTCCACCCGGCCGACCTCTGGGAGGCGGACTTTGCCTGGCGGGCCTTGCCCGGCGAGGCCGCGGTCGCGCCGCGCAAGGCCGACGACGCCGCGCGCAGCATCATGGAAGCCGTCGTGCTGCGGCTGATGCGTCGCGGCGATGCGGCGGCCTGGCGTCGCCTCTCGGACCTGTGCGCCGAGCTCGCCGCCGGCGCCGACGAGCGCGGCGCGGCGCTGTGGCGACTCGCCGCGGCCTTCGCCGAGGCCGAGGCGGCCCGCCTGCTGCCGCAGGGCGACGTGCACACGAAGCGCATGGCGGCGCGATTGCTGGCGCAGCTGCGCCTGGCCTCGCGCGGCGAGGACGAGCCCTCCGAGCGGCTGGCGCAGGATCTGCTCTTCTACTGCGCGCATGCGCGCGACTCGGGGCAGGCGACGCCGCGGCTGGATGCGGTGCGGCGCAGTTGGCGGCTGTTGCCGCAGTCGCCGCTGGACTACGAGCAGGAGCGGCTCGGGCGCTTCGACCCGGCGTGGATCGCGCAGGCGCGCAAACGCGTGGCCGGTGCCAAGGACGTCTGGTCGGCGGTGGCCGGCGGCGAGCAGCACCGGTTGCCGGGGCTGTCCGAACAGATGGCGCTGCTCGGCGAGTCCGTGGAACGGCTCTTTCCGGGCGGTGCGCGCCTCTCCAGGGCGCTGCAGGAGACGGCGGCACAGGTGCAGGCTGCCGACGGCAATCCGCCCGCCGCGCTGGCGATGGAGGTGGCGACCTCCATCCTGTACCTCGATGCCACGCTCGAGGATGGCGAGCTCGACCAGCCCGAACTGGCCGAGCGCGTGCAGCGACTGGCCGAGCGCATCGAGGCCCTGCAGCGCGGCGCCGACCCGCAGCCGCTCGAGACGTGGATGGAGGAGCTCTACCGCCGCGTCTCCGATCGCCAGACCATGGGCAGCGTCGTGCAGGAACTGCGCGCCTCGCTCTCCGAGGTCGAGAAGCAGATCGACCAGTACTTCCGCGATCCGTCGCAGCGCCAGTTGCTGATCCCCGTGCCCGGGCAGTTGCAGGCCATGCGCGGCGTGCTCTCGGTGCTCGGGCTGGATCAGGCCTCGGCCGCGGTCCTGCACATGCGTGACGGTGTCGACGCGCTGGCCCAGACCGAGGCCGATCCGGAGCTGGCGGCCCGCGCCGGCACCTTCGATCGTCTCGCCGACAACCTCGGCGCCCTGAGCTTCCTGATCGACATGCTCAGCGTGCAGCCTGCGCTGGCGAAGTCGCTGTTCCGCTTCGATCCGCAGGAGGGCAGCCTCGCGGCAGTGATGGGCCAGAGTGCGCGCTCGAGCGTCTTCGCGCCGCTCGAGGCAACCGAGGCAGCCGCGTCGACCTCGTCGGCGCCGGCGGCGTCGACGGATGCGCCCATTTCGGCGCCGATGCCCCTGGCCGACGAGGTCCGCGCGCTGCTCGACAGCGTGAGCAACGCGCCCGAGGTCGATCATGGTCCTGCGCTCGAACGCCTGAGCCAGCGCGCCCTCGCCGCCGACCTGCCCGGCGTGGCCGGTGCCGTCAGCAGCGCGCGCCAGGCGCTCGAACGCAGCAGCGACGAGAACGAGCGCCAGGCGGTGGGCGCGGAGCTGGCGCAGGCCGTCGCCGGACTGCTGCAGCCGCCGCCCGCGCCCGAGCCCGCCGCGGCTTCGGCTCCACTGCCGCCGGTGACGCAGGCGATCGAGGATGACGCGGAGATGCGCGAGATCTTCCTCGAGGAAGCGCGCGAGGTGGTCGAGACGGCCCGCGCTGCGCTGGCGCCGCTGGCCCAGGCCCCGGAGGACCTGGGCGAGCTGACGACCGTGCGACGCGCCTTCCATACGCTCAAGGGTAGTTCGCGCATGGTCGGCCTGCGCGACTTCGGCGACGCCGCCTGGGCGTGCGAGCAGCTCTACAACGCCCGCCTGGCGAGTGCGCCGCGCCTGGACGCCGACCTCGACGCCTTCACGCGCGACGCGCTCGATCACCTCTCCTCCTGGATCGAGGCGATCGCCTCGGGGGCTGCCCAAGCGCGGAGCAGCGCCCCCATCGTCGCGGCCGCGGATGCGCTGCGCCTGCACGGACAGCGCCTGCCGATCGTTGCGGCGACGGAGCCACCCTCGCCGCCGGTGCTGGCCCAGGTCCTGCAGGCCCCTGGCGTGCAGGACGCACCCGGAACACCCGACGCACTCGATGCGCTCCTGTCGGAGCCCGTTCGGGCGTTGGAGCCGACGACGGTGGCGGTCGACGCCCTGCCCGTGCTCGACGAACCCGTGCTGCCGAAGCTCGAGGCGGACACGCCCCTGGGCGAGCGCGTGCCCGGCCTGCCGCTGGCCAGCGATCTCGACCTCGGCGCGCCGACGCTGGCGGATCCTGTCGCCGCGGCGCCGGACTTTCAGCTCGACCTTGGCCAGACCGAGGTGATCGAACTGCAGGACCTGCAGGACCTGCAGGACCTGCAGGTTCTGCCGGGCCTGCCGGAGCAGGCCGCGGCCGGGGCGTTCGACCTCGAGGCGCCGGCGCGGCCGACGCCTTCCGGCGCAGCGCCCGAGACGACGACTGCATCGCCGTCCGCATCGACGCTGCCGGAGGCGGTGGCCCTCGCCGACGTGCTGGAGGCGGTGGACCTCGCCGACGTGCTGGAGGTCGATTTCGCCGAGTTCGACGCGCTGAGCGCAGACGCCCCCGCCGCTGCGACGCCGGCGGCAGCGGCGGTCGAGCCGGCGCCCGAGTCGCGCATCGCGCCGGTCGCGGAGCCGGTCGCCGAGCCGGTCGCCGAGGCGCCGTCCGAGCCCGACGTGCCGTCGGTCGCGGCGCCGGACGACGCCGCCGCGGTCGAGGTCGATGAACAGACGCGCGTCATCGGCCATCTGCGCATCCCGATCCCGCTCTTCAACATCTACCTCAACGAGGCCGACGAGCTCTCGCGGCGGCTGTCGACGGAACTGGCCGAGTGGAGTGTCGAGCACGAGCGGCGGCCGCCCGGGCATTCGACCGTGGCACTCGCCCACTCGCTGGCGGGCAGTTCGGCCACGGTCGGCTATGCCGAGCTGTCGAGCCTGGCGCGTGCGCTCGAGCACGCGCTGCTGCGTGCCGTCGAGCTTCCGCGCGGCGCGGCGGGCGACGCGGCGCTCTACAACGAAGCAGCCGAGGAGATCCGCCGCCTGCTGCACCAGTTTGCGGCCGGTTTTCTCAAGCCGATGCTGCCGGACCTGCTCGAGCGGCTGATTCGCACCGAGCAGCACCTGGCGCATGCCTTGCCGGAATTCGAGCCGGGAGCCGAGACCCCGCCCGAGACCGAGACCGAGACCGAGACCGAGACCGAGACCGAGACCGAGACCGAGACCGAGACCGAGACCGAGCGCACGTCGCCGCTGCCGGTGCTGCCCGCGCAGGCGATGAGCTTCACGGCGCTGGAGACGCGACCCGCAGCGCGGGTCCCGGCGGCCACCGCGCGCGAGGACGCATTCGACGACGACGAGGACATCGAGGCCGTCGATGCGATCGACCATGACCTCTTCCCGATTTTCGAGGAGGAGGCCGAGGAACTGCTGCCGCAGTTGCACACGCGGCTGCGCGACTGGCTCGGCAACCCCGGCGGCGCCGATGCGACTTCGGCCTGCATGCGCACGCTCCATACCTTCAAGGGCGGTGCGCGCCTGGCCGGGGCGATGCGCCTGGGCGAGATGGCGCACCGGCTGGAGACGGCGATCGAGCACGCCAGCGCCGGCCAGGGCGTCGACCCCGGGCAGATCGAGGCGATGCTGGGTCGGGCCGAGAACATGCAGGCCGTCTTCGAGGCCCTGCGCCGCCCGCGCGGTGCGGCGCCGGTGCTGCCCGCACGGTCGGGGCTCGCCGAACCGGTGGCCCTGCCGATGGCGATCGCCGAGCAGGAGCCGGCGACGCTGCAGGCGTTGCGTCCGACGACGGCCGTCGCGGCTCCGGGTGCGGTCGATGCGCGCGATGCGACCGTGCAGGACGCGCATGGGGATGGCGGTCCGGCAGGGCTGTCGGCGCCGCCGCAGGCCGTCGCGGCATTCGACTGGTCGCGCTTCGGCGAGCCGGGTGCCGGCGTCGCCTCGGATCCGGACGCGGCGGCCGGCGGCGCCGGCCACGCCGTGCGTGTGCGCGCGGCGCTGCTGGACCGGCTCGTCAACGAGGCCGGCGAGGTGAGCATCACGCGTGCGCGCATCGGCGCCGACATGCGCCAGTTGCAGGGTGCGATCAACGATCTCAGCGACAACCTGGAGCGCATGCGCGGCCAGCTGCGCGAGATCGAGTTGCAGGCGGAGACGCAGATCAGCTCGCGCATCGAGGCGGCGAAGGCGGCTGCGCAAGCCTTCGACCCGCTGGAGATGGACCGCTTCACGCGCTTCCAGGAGCTGACGCGGATGATGGCCGAGTCGGTCAACGACGTCGCCACGGTGCAGCGTGCCGTGCAGCGCACGCTGCAGTCGACCGAAGACCAGCTCGCCGCGCAGGCGCGGCTCACGCGCGAACTGCAGGACGACCTGCTGCGCACGCGCATGGTCGAGTTCGAGAGTCTGGCCGATCGCCTCTACCGCGTCGTGCGCCAGGCCGCCAAGGGCAGTGGCAAGCAGGTGCGGCTGGATATCCTCGGCGGTTCGATCGAAGTCGACCGCGGCGTGCTCGAGCGCATGGTCGGTCCCTTCGAGCACCTGCTGCGCAACTGCGTCGTCCACGGCATCGAGGATGCTCCCGTGCGCACGGCCGCGGGCAAGGATGCGGTCGGCGAGATCCGCGTCACCGTCACGCAGGAAGGCAACGAGATCGGCGTCGAATGCCGCGACGACGGCGCCGGCCTGCACCTCGCCCGCATCCGCGCCCGCGCCGAGGAGCGCGGCCTGCTCCAGCCCGGCCAGGCCGCCAGCGACGGCGAGCTAGCCAACATGATCTTTCGTCCGGGCTTCAGCACCGCGGCCGCCGTGACGGAGCTCGCCGGGCGCGGCGTCGGGCTGGACGTCGTGCGCGCCGAGGTGAACGCGATGGGTGGCCGCATCGAGACGGCCAGCACGCCTGGCCAGGGCACGAGCTTCAAGCTGGTGCTGCCGCTGACGACGGCGGTGACCCAGGTGGTGCTGCTGCGCTGCGAGAACCTGCAGGTGGCGGTGCCGTCGACGCTGGTCGAGGTCGTGCGCCGCGTCCCCAACGATGAAGTCGAACGCGCCTATGCCGGCGGCGGCCTCGCGGTCGGCGACGAATGGGTTCCCTTCTTCGCCTTTGGCGCCTTGCTGCAGCTCGGTGCGCGTGTCGCGATGTCCGGCCGTGCGCAGATCGTGGTGATCGTGCGCAGCGCGGCGCAGCGCGTGGCGCTGCACGTCGACGAGGTGATCGGCAATCAGGAAGTGGTGGTCAAGCACGTCGGTCCGCAGCTGGCGCGGCTGCCGGGCCTGGCCGGCGTTACGCTGCTGCCGTCGGGCGCGGTGGCGCTGATCTACAACCCGGTCGCGCTGGCAGCGCTGTTCGGCGAGGAGGCGCGCCAGCGCGCGATGACCGCCTCGGCGACGGTCGACGCGCCGGCGCCGGCCGAGCCGGTGCGGCAGGCGCCGCTGGTGCTGGTGGTCGACGATTCGCTCACTGTGCGTCGCGTGACGCAGCGCCTGCTGGCGCGCGAGGGCTACCGCGTCGTCCTGGCCAAGGATGGCCTGGAGGCGATCGAGTGCCTGGCGCAGGAGCGGCCGGCGATCATGCTCACCGACATCGAGATGCCGCGCATGGACGGCTTCGACCTCGTGCGCAACGTGCGCAGCGATCCGGCGCTGGCCGGCCTGCCGGTGGTGATGATCACCTCGCGCATTGCGCAGAAGCATCGCGACTACGCTGCGGAGCTGGGCGTGGATCATTACCTCGGCAAGCCCTACGGCGAGGAAGAACTGCTGCGCCTCGTCTCCGAGCACGCCGGCCTGCCCGTCGCCGCCTCATGAGTGCGTCCTCGGCCGGGCTGCCCCCAGCCTGGCCTTGTCGGGAGTCAAGTCAGGTGGCGCAGCCCGGTTTCGCCGGGAGTCCCGCCGGCATGCGGCGATCGCCGCGGGTCCGCTGCCAGGCCGCTGACCGGGCGCGGTGGCGTGCCGAAGTGGACAAATGCGCCGCGGCCGCTGTCAGGAAACGCCCGACACGGCCGATGACAAGCGCAGGGAATTTCACCGAGCGCCGGGTGCGGCCATGCCTGAAGTCGTCGATCATCTTGCCGAGCTGACCGGATTCCGGGACCGGGACGTGGTCGACGTGACGCTGGTGAGCGCGTTTCGCGACCTGCTGCAGCCCGACAGCGTGGCCATTTACCGCCCGGTGGGCGAACCGCAGGCGCAGCGCTGGCTGACGCGGGCAAGGCTGCGCGCGCACGAGACGACGCCGGCCGCCGATTCGGTGTGGACCGAGCTCGAGGATCTGCCGCCGCTGGCGACGATGCCGCACCACCAGCGCTGCCTGCGCGAGCAGGCCCCGCTGTCCGTCAAGGGCGCGGGCGGCGCCATCAGCCTGTTCCCGCTGGCCACCGAGCGCGAGGTGGCCGCCGTGCTCGACATCCGCACCCGCGACGCGCTCAGCGACGAGCAGCGACGGCTCGTGTGCAGCATCCTGCGCGTCTACCGCAACTTTCAGGGACTGCTCGACTACAGCGAGCGCGACACCCTCACCGGGCTGCTCAACCGCAAGACCTTCGACGGCTCCTTCCTCGACATCGCCGCCCAGATTGCCTCCCAGAGCGCCGCCCCACCGGTCGCGCCGGATGCCGCCGGCTGCGACGTTGGCGTCGCGGCGGCGCGCGCAAGCTGGCTGGGGGTGATCGACATCGATCATTTCAAGGCCGTCAACGACACCCACGGCCACCTCATCGGCGACGAGGTGCTGCTGCTCGTCGGACGCCTCATGCGCAGCAGCTTCCGCTACCAGGACCAGCTCTATCGCTTCGGCGGCGAGGAGTTCGTCGTGCTGCTTCGCGGCGGCCTCCTCGAGCATGCGCGCATGGCCTTCGAGCGCCTGCGCAGCAACGTTGCCTCCTACGTCTTCCCGCGCGTGGGCCAGATCACGATCTCGATCGGCTTCACGCAGATCCGCGCGGGCGATTCCCCCGCGGCTGCCTTCGAGCGCGCCGACAAGGCCGTCTACCACGCCAAGCAGTCCGGCCGCGATCAGGTCGCGCACCACGGCGACCTGCTCGATCGCGGCCTGCTCGTCGAGCAGTCCCATACCGGGGCGATGGAGCTGTTCTGATTCCGCGCGGCGGCGAGCGGGGTTGGGCCGCGCGGAACTAAAATCCGCGTATGGCCAGCGCCAACCGCATCGACCTCACGAACCAGTTCCTGATCGCCATGCCCGGCATGGCGGACGACAACTTCGCCGGTTCGGTGGTCTACCTGTGCGAGCACAGCGAGCGCGGGGCGCTTGGCCTGGTGATCAACAAGCCGATCGACATCAAGCTCAAGAACCTGTTCGAGAAAGTCGAACTGCCGCTTGGGCGGGCGGAGCTGGCGGAGCAGCCGGTGTTCTACGGCGGGCCGGTGCAGACCGAGCGCGGCTTCGTGCTGCACGAAAGGCAGGGCGAGGGCGAGAGCCCCTACACCTCGACCATGTCGGTGCCCGGCGGCCTGGAAATGACGACCAGCAAGGACGTGCTCGAGGCCATGGCCGGAGGGGCCGGGCCGCGCCGCGTGCTGGTGACGCTGGGCTGCAGCGGCTGGTCGGCGGGGCAGCTCGAGGAGGAGATCGGGCGCAACGGCTGGCTGACCGTGGATGCCGACCCGACGATCATCTTCGACACGCCGATCGTGCAGCGCTACGAGCGCGCGGTGTCGCTGCTCGGTTTCGACCCGCGCATGCTCTCCAATGAGGTCGGGCATGCCTGAGCCGGCGCCGCCCGCCTCGCGCCCGCGTTCCTTCCTGGCCTTCGACTTCGGCACCCGCCGCGTCGGCGTGGCCAGCGGCAACACACTGCTGGCGCAGGCGCGCGCGCTGCGCACCATCGCCGCCGAGGGCGAGGCGCGCTTCGCTGCCATCGGCGAGCTGATCGGGCAGTGGCAGCCCGATGCGCTGCTCGTCGGCGTGCCCTTCCACCCGGACGGCGCCGAGCACGACAACACGCGCCGCGCACGCCGCTTCGCGCGCCGGCTGCACGGGCGCTTCGGGCTGCCGGTGCACGAGGTCGACGAGCGCTACACCACCACCGAAGCGCTGGCCGCGGGCGCGCGCGACGCCGACGCCGCGGCCGCGGCACTGATCCTCGAGCAGCACCTGCGCGGGCTCGAGCTCCAAGGGCAGGCGTGATGGTGCTGCAGCTCGACGCCGAGGCCCTCTACGCGGAACTGCTCGTCGGCGTGCGCGGCCTGATGCAGCCCGGCGCGGCGCTGGTGGGCATCTGGTCGGGCGGCGCCTGGCTGGCCGAGCGCCTGCACGCGGACCTCGCGCTGGCCGGGCGTCCCGGCGTCATCTCGAGCGCGCTGCATCGCGACGACTTCGGCTCGCGCGGCCTCGCCGCCGCGGCGGCGACCCAGCTGCCCTTCGAGATCGGGGGCCGGCCCATCGTGCTCATCGACGACGTGCTCTACACCGGGCGCACGATCCGCGCCGTCATCAACGAGCTCTACGACTTCGGTCGCCCGGCGAGCGTGCGCCTGGCCGTGCTCGTGGACCGCGGCGGGCGCGAACTGCCCATCGAGGCCGGCTATGCCGCGGCGCGCATCGCGCTGCCGGCGACGCAGTCGCTGCAGCTGGCGCGTGGCGAGGACGGGCGCTTCAGCTTCAGCGTGCAGGCGCGCGTGCAGGAGCGCCGCTGATGGTCGCGCGCCGCAACCCGCAGCTCAACCTGCATGGCGAGCTCATCCATCTGCTCTCGGTCGAGGGCCTGCCGCGCGAGCTGCTGGGGCAGATCCTGGACACCGCCGGCACCTTCCTGAGCGTCAGCGAGCGCGAGGTGAAGAAGGTGCCGCTGCTGCGCGGCAAGAGCGTCTTCAACCTCTTCTTCGAGAACAGCACGCGCACGCGAACGACCTTCGAGATCGCCGCCAAGCGCCTGTCCGCCGACGTTTTCAACCTCGACATCGCGCGCAGCAGCACGGCCAAGGGCGAGAGCCTGCTCGACACCATCGCCAATCTGTCGGCGATGCACGCCGACATGTTCGTCGTGCGCCACGGCGAGAGCGGTGCGCCACACCTGATCGCGCAGCACTGCGCGCCGCACGTGCACGTCGTCAACGCCGGTGACGGGCGCCATGCGCACCCGACGCAGGGCCTGCTCGACATGTACACCATCCGCCACTACAAGCGCGACTTCACGCAGTTGCGCGTGGCCGTCGTCGGCGACATCGTGCACTCGCGCGTGGCGCGCAGCGACATCCACGCCCTGGCCATCCTCGGCGTGCCCGACATCCGCGCCGTCGGCCCGAAGACGCTCGTCCCCGGCGACCTGGCGCAGATGGGCGTGCGCGTCTGCCACGACATGGCCGAGGGCATCCGCGACGCCGACGTCGTCATCATGCTGCGGCTGCAGAACGAGCGCATGAGCGGCGCCCTGCTGCCCAGCGCCAGCGAGTACTACAAGACCTACGGCCTGACGCCCGAGAAGCTCGCCCTGGCGCGGCCCGACGCCATCGTCATGCATCCGGGGCCGATCAACCGCGGCGTCGAGATCGATTCCGCCGTGGCCGACGGCACGCAAAGCGTGATCCTGCCGCAGGTGGGCTTCGGCATCGCGGTGCGCATGGCGGTGATGTCGATCATCGCGGGGAACGCGGCATGAGGATCACGATCCACGGCGGACGCGTCGTCGACCCCGCTTCGGGTCGTGACGAGATCGCCGACGTCGCCATCGCCGGGGGCCGCATCGTCGCCATCGGCGCCAAGGCCGCGGAGCTGGAGGCCGAGCGTCGCATCGACGCGCAGGGGCTGATCGTGGCGCCGGGCCTGGTGGACCTCGCGGCGCGGCTGCGCGAGCCCGGGCAGGAGCACGAGGGCATGCTCGAGAGCGAGCTGCTGGCGGCGGCAGCCGGCGGCGTCACCAGCCTCGTCTGCCTGCCCGACACCGACCCGGTGCTCGACGAGCCCGGCCTCGTCGAGATGCTCAAGTTCCGCGCCCGCAAGCTCTCGCGCTGCCGCGTGTTTCCGCTGGGTGCGCTGACGCGCGGCCTGCAGGGCCAGGCGCTGACGGAGATGGTCGAGCTCACCGAGGCGGGCTGCGTCGGCTTCTCGCAAGTCGAAGTGCCGATCGTCGACACCCAGGTGCTGCTGCGCGCGCTGCAGTACGCGGCCACGCACGGCCTCTCGGTCTGGCTGCGCCCGCAGGACGCCTGGCTCGGCAGGGGCATTGCCGCCAGCGGGGCAGTGGCCACGCGCCTGGGGCTCTCCGGCGTTCCGGTGGCCGCGGAGACGATCGCCCTGCACACCCTGTTCGAGCTCGTGCGCGCCACCGGCGCGCGCGTGCACCTGTGCCGGCTCTCGAGCGCCGCCGGCATCGCCCTGCTGCGCGCCGCCAAGGCCGAGGGCCTGCCGGTGACGGCCGACGCGAGCATCAACTCGCTGCATCTCAGCGACGAGGACATCGGCTACTTCGACGCCGACCTGCGCCTGGCGCCGCCGCTGCGCCAGGCTCCCGACCGCGACGCGCTGCGCGCGGCGCTGGCCGACGGCACGCTGGACGCGCTCGTCTCGGACCACAACCCCGTGGCGGTGGACATGAAGGTTCTGCCCTTCGGCGAGGCCGAGCCCGGCGCCAGCGGCATCGAGCTGCTGCTGGCGCTGGCGCTGCGCTGGGGCAGCGAGCTCGGACTGCCGCTGGTGCGCACGTTGGCGCCGGTGAGCTGCGCGCCGGTGCGCGTGCTCGGCGACGCGCTGGGCTCGCTGTCGTCCAGCGCGGGGCGCCTGGTCGAGGGCGGTGTCGCCGACATCTGCCTCTTCGATGACCAGGCCCAGTGGCAGGTGACGCCCGCGACGCTGTGCAGCCAGGGCAAGCGCACGCCCTTCGCCCACGCGAGCAGCGGCACCGCGCTGCGGGGGCGCGTCGTCACGACGCTGGTGGCCGGCACGATCGCCTTCGACCGCCGCTGATGCGCCGGCTGCGCGGCGCCTGGCGGCTGCTGTGCGCGCTGCTGCACGCGCTGCAGGGTCTTCTCGTCGTGCTGCTGCTGTTCCCGCACCTGGGCCGCGACGAGCGTCGCGAGCGCGTGCGCGAGTGGTCACGGCGCATGCTGCGCCGGCTCGGCCTGCGGCTGGTGGTGCACGGTGCGCTGCGCCCGGGGGCGAAGATGCTGGTGGCCAACCACATTTCGTGGCTGGACGTGATGGTCGTGCATGCGCTGTGCCCCGAGGCGCGCTTCGTCGCCAAGGCCGAAGTGCGGCGCTGGCCGCTCGTGCACCGCCTCGCCGACGCCGCCGACACGCTCTACATCGAGCGCGCGCACAAGCGCGACGCCCTGCGCGTCGTGCACCAATGCGCCGATGCCTTGCGCGCCGGAGACACGGTGGCGGCGTTCCCGGAGGGCACGACCGGTCCGGGCCACGAGCTGCTGCCCTTTCATGCCAACCCGCTGCAGGCGGCGATCGCGGTGGGCGCGCCGCTGCAGCCGCTGGCGCTGCGCTACGCCGATCGCCACCAGGCGGTGAGCGCGAGCGCGCCGTGGATCGGCGCCACGACGCTCGCGCAAAGCCTTTGGCGCCTGGCGCTGGCCGAGGATCTGACCGTGCACCTGTGCGTGCTCGCCCCGCGTGCCACACTGCACGCCGAGCGCAGACACTTGTCCGCTAAGCTCAGGCAAGACATCGAGGCGGCGCAGGCCGCGCTCGATCGCCGACACCCCGCTGCATGACGCCCTCCCTCTCCGCCCTGCGCATCCGCCGCGTCGGCATCGACACCTGGCGCGAGAACGTCGCCTTCCTGCACCGCAGCTGCCCCGTCGTGCGCGCCGCGGGCTTCCAGGCGCTGGCCAAGGTGACGGTGCGTGCCAACGGCCGCTCGATCGCCGCCGTGCTCAACGTCGTCGACGACGACTGCATCGTCGGCCCGCTCGAGCTGGGCCTGAGCGAGGAGGCCTTCGACCGCCTGGCGGTGGAGGCCGGGCACGAGGCCTTCATCGAGCACGCGGAGCCGCCGGCCTCGATCGCCGCGCTGCACCGCAAGATCGCGGGCGAGCGGCTCTCGCGCGAGAACCTCATCGAAATGATGCGCGACATCGCCGCGGCGCGTTACTCCAAGATCGAACTGGCGGCCTTCGTCGTCGCCACGCACCAGTCGGAGCTGGACCGCGACGAGGTGCTGCACCTCACCGAGGCGATGATCGCCGTGGGCCGGCGCATCGACTGGCGGCACGACGTGCTCGGCGGCCCCATCGTCGACAAGCACTGCATCGGCGGCATCCCGGGCAACCGCACCTCGATGCTGGTGGTGCCCATCGTCACCGCCCACGGCATGCTGTGCCCGAAGACGAGCTCGCGCGCCATCACCTCGCCGGCGGGCACGGCCGACACGATGGAGGTGCTGGCCGAGGTCGAGCTGCCGCTGGAGCGCCTGCAGCAGATCGTGCGCCAGACGCGCGGCTGCCTCGCGTGGGGCGGCACGGCCGATCTCTCGCCGGCCGACGACATCCTGATCTCGGTCGAGCGGCCGCTGGCCATCGACTCGCCGGGGCAGATGGTGGCCTCGATCCTGAGCAAGAAGATCGCCGCGGGCTCGACGCACCTGGTGCTGGACATCCCGGTGGGCCCCAGCGCCAAGGTGCGCAGCATGGCCGAGGCGCAGCGCCTGAAGCGACTCTTCGAGTACGTCGCGCAGCGCCTGGCGCTGCAGCTGGACGCGGTCATCACCGATGGCCGCCAGCCCATCGGCCGCGGCATCGGCCCGGCGCTCGAGGCGCACGACGTCATGCAGGTGCTCGCCAACCACCCGGACGCGCCGCAGGACCTGCGCCAGAAGTCGCTGCACCTGGCCGGACGGGTGATCGAGTTCGACCCCGACGTGCGCGGCGGCGACGGCTGGCGCATCGCGCGCGACATCCTGGATTCGGGTCGCGCGCTGGCGCAGATGAACGCCATCATCGACGCGCAGGGGCGCCGCGGCGCGATCCCGCCGCCGGCACCGCTGACCTTCGAGATGACCGCGCCCGCCGACGGCGTCGTCGTCGGCATCGACAACCTGCGCCTGGCACGCATCGCGCGCCTGGCCGGCGCGCCGCTGGTCCAGGACGCCGGCGTGTGGCTGGCGCGCAAGCTCGGCGATCCGGTGCGCGCGGGCGATCTGCTCTACCGCCTGCATGCGCGCCACGAGGCCGATCTCGGTTTCGCGCGCCGCCTGGCGACGCAGGACAGCGGCTACCGCATCGGCCGTGCCGACGAACTGCCGCAGGCCTACACCCGCAACGGGAACTTGTCTTGAGCGCACTGCTGCTGGCCTTCGACGACGAGTGGCCGCTGGCCGAGCGCCTGGCCGCGGCGCTCGCCTGGCCGCTGCAGCCGGTCGCGCGCCACCGCTTCCCCGACGGCGAGACGCGCCTGCGCCTGCCGCCGCGCCTGCCCGCGCGGGTGGCGCTGCTGCGCGGCCTGCAGCAGCCCAACGACAAGCTCACCGAGCTCTGGCTGGCTGCAGCCGGCGCGCGCGAACTCGGCGCCGCGCAGCTCGCCCTGGCCAGCCCCTACCTGGCCTACATGCGGCAGGACATCGCGTTCTCGCCCGGCGAAGTCGTCAGCCAGCGGCACGTCGGCCGGCTGCTGGCGCTGGCCTTCGACGCCATCGTGACCGTGGACCCGCATCTGCACCGCGTGGCGACGATGGACGAAGTCGTCCCCGGCCGCTGCGGCGTGGCGCTGAGCGCGGCACCGCTGCTCGGGCAGTGGATCGCCGCGAAGGTGCAGGATGCGCTGCTCGTCGCCCCCGACGAGGAGGCCGAGCAATGGGTCGCCGCGGCGGCGCACGCGCACGGTCTGCCCTACCTGGTCGCACGCAAGCAGCGCCTGGGCGACCACGAAGTGCGCGTGAGCCTGCCCAGCATCGACGTCGCAGGCCGCGCCGCGGTGCTGCTGGACGACGTCGCCAGCACCGGCCGCACGCTCGTCGACGCGGCTGCGGCGCTGCGCGCGCGCGGCGCGGCCAGCGTCGACGTCGCCGTCACGCACGGCCTCTTCGTCGGCGACGCCATCGAGCGCCTGCACGCCGCCGGCGTGCGCCGGGTCTGGAGCACCGACAGCGTGCCGCACGCAAGCAACTGCGTCAGCGTCGCGCCGCTGCTGGCGCGGGCATTGGAGGAATGGGCGGCTGGCTGATCCGGCCGCTGCGGCCTCAGCCGCCCTTGCCCTGACCCGCCACCGCCGCCGCGGCCTGGGCCGCGGCCTCGGCGTCGCCGAGGTAGTAGTGGCGCAGCGGGCGCAGTTCGTCGTCGAGCTCGTAGACGAGCGGGATGCCGTTGGGGATGTTCAGGCCGACGATCTCGGCGTCGCCGATGCCGTCGAGGTACTTGACGAGCGCGCGGATGCTGTTGCCGTGCGCCACCAGCAGCACGCGCTGCCCGCGGCGGATGGCGGGCGCGAGTTGCTCGTGCCAGCAGGGCAGCACGCGCGCGACGGTGTCCTTCAGGCATTCGGTGAGCGGGAACTGCGCGCGTGACAGGCCGGCGTAGCGGCGGTCGCCGTGCTCGCTGCGCGGGTCGTCGGCCTGCAGCGCGGGCGGCGGCGTGTCGTAGCTGCGGCGCCAGGTGAGCACCTGCTCCTCGCCGTACCGGCGCGCCGTCTCGGCCTTGTTCAGGCCCTGCAGCGCGCCGTAGTGGCGCTCGTTGAGACGCCAGTCGTTGACGACCGGGAGCCAGGTGCGGTCCAGCGCGTCCAGGCCGTGCCACAGCGTCCAGATCGCGCGCTTGAGCACCGAGGTGTAGGCGAGGTCGAACTCGAAGCCCTCGGCCGCGAGCAGCCGGCCGGCCTCGCGCGCCTGCTGCACCCCGGTTGCCGTCAAGGGCACGTCGGTCCAGCCGGTGAAGCGGTTCTCGAGGTTCCAGGTCGATTCGCCGTGGCGGATCAGGACAAGCTTGTGCATGGCGGTCGCGGGCCGGCTCGGGAGGTCTACGGAACGGGCGATTCTATAATTCGCGGTTTTCCTGCCCTGCGACCCCTGGGTCCGCCCGCACCGTGAGCTTCATCCTCGAGAACTGGCCCCTGATCCTGCTCGCGCTCGTCTCCGGCGGCATGCTGGCCTGGCCTGCGCTCGGCAAGGGCGGCGTCGCGCGCGTGACGCCGTCCGAGGCGGTGCGCCTCATCAACCGCGAGAAGGGCGTGCTGATCGACGTCTGCGAGCCTGCCGAGTACGCCGGCGGCCACGCCGCCGGGGCGCGCAACGTGCCGATGTCGGCGCTGCCCGGCGCCAAGGAGCTGCCGAGCAACAAGGCGCTGCCGCTGATCGTGCTGTGCGCCTCCGGCGCGCGCGCCGGCCGTGCCGCGGCGATGCTGCGCAAGGCCGGCCACGAGCGCGCGGTGGCGGTGGCCGGCGGCAACGGCGCCTGGCGTGACGCGAACCTGCCGATCGAGAAGTCGACTCGGCCGGCCTGAGCGCCCGACGGCGGGCAAGGGCATGACGTCGCCGCGAAAATGCGGTCACCCGAGCAGCGCAAGGAACCCGGCATGAACGCCGTCCGCATGTACACGACCCAGGTCTGCCCCTACTGCCAGCGCGCCAAGGCGCTGCTGCGCCAGCGCGGCGTCGAGCAGATCGAGGAGATCCGCATCGACCTCGACGCGGCGCAGCGCGACCACATGATCGAGCTCACCGGGCGGCGCACGGTGCCGCAGATCTTCATCGGCGACACGCATGTCGGCGGCTGCGACGATCTGATCGCGCTCGACCGTGCCGGCGGCCTGCTGCCGCTGCTGGGCGCGGCACCATAATCGTGCGCTTGCCCGCCGCCTCCCCTGGCGGGCTTCTTCATCCCGAGAGACGACCGATGGCCGACGAAGCGAATCCCGTGTTCAACATCCAGCGCATGTACCTCAAGGACTTGTCGCTGGAGCAGCCCAACTCGCCGCAGATCCTGCTCGAGCAGCAGCAGCCGCAGGTCGACATCCAGCTCGCCGTCGGCGCCGGACAGATCGCCGAGGGCATCTACGAGGTCACCGTCACCGCCACCGTGACGACCAAGGTCGCCGACAAGACACTCTTCCTGGTCGAGGCCAAGCAGGCCGGCATCTTCGAGATCCGCAACCTGCCCGAGGACCAGATGCAGGGCGTCGTCGGCATCGTCTGCCCGCAGATGATCTACCCCTACCTGCGCGCCATCGTCTCCGACGTCTGCACGCGTGCGGGCTTCCCGCCGATCCTGCTCAACGAAGTGAACTTCCAGGCGATGTTCCAGGCGCAGCAGGAACAGGCGGCGCAGCAGGGCAACGGCTCGCCCATCCTCACCGGCCTGAACTGAGGCCGTGAGGCGGCGCGCGGCGCTTCCCGCTCTGTTGCGGCGGCCAACGGCGTGAGAGTCGCGGTCCTCGGTGCCGGTGCCTGGGGCACGGCGATGGCCGCGGCGCTCGCCGCCCGCCACGACACCGTGCTCTGGGCGCGCGACGCCGCGCAGGCTGCGGCGATCGCCCAGGCGCGCTGCAACGCGCGCTACCTGCCGGAAGTCGCGCTGCCGCCGACGCTGCGCGTCGAGGCCGACCTGGCTGCGGCCTGCGCCCATGCCGCCGGCGGGCTGCTGCTGCTGGCGATGCCGATGTCCGGCCTGCGCGGGCTGCTGCAGGCCGTGCCCGCGCAGCAGCCGGCGCTGTGGCTGTGCAAGGGCTTCGAAGCCGGCAGCGGCCTGCTCGGCCACGAGATCGCGCGCAGCCTGCGGCCGCAGGTGCCCAGCGGTGTGCTCTCGGGCCCGAGTTTCGCGCTCGAGGTCGCGCGCGCGCAGCCCACCGCGCTGGTCGTCGCCAGCACGAGCGCTGAACTGGCGACGACGGCCGCGCAGGCGTTGCACGGCGAGGCGATGCGCGTCTACACCTCGACCGATGTCGTCGGCGTCGAGGTCGGCGGTGCGCTGAAGAACGTGCTCACCATTGCCACCGGCATGCTCGATGGCCTGGCGGCGACGGGCGAACCCGGAGCGCCCGGCCTGAACGCGCGCGCCGCGTTGATCACGCGCGGCCTGGCCGAGATGACGCGCCTGGGTCTGGCGCTGGGCGCGCGCGCCGAGACCTTCATGGGTCTCTCCGGCCTCGGCGATCTGGTGCTCACCGCCACCGGCGATCTCTCGCGCAACCGCCAGCTCGGGCTGCTGCTGGCCCAGGGCCTGGCGCTGCCCGAGGCGCTCGCCCGGCTCGGGCACGTCGCCGAGGGTGCCTACACGGCGCGCACCGCGGCCGAGCGCGCGCAGCGGCTGGGCGTCGAGATGCCGATCACGCAGGCCGTGGTCGCGGTGCTCGAAGGCCGCCTGCAGCCGCGCGCGGCGATGGCCGGACTGATGTCACGCCAGAGCCGCGCCGAGAGCTGATCACGCCGCACCGGCGAAGCCGTTCTGGCGCCAGGCCTCGAACACCGCCACCGCCACCGCGTTGCTCAGGTTGAGGCTGCGCTGTTGCGGGCGCATCGGCAGACGAACGCGTTGTCCGGCGGCAAAGGTCTCGCGCAGCGCGGCCGGCAGCCCGGCGCTCTCGCTGCCGAAGATCAGCCAGTCGCCGCGCTGCCAGCGGATCTCGTGGTGCGCGCGCGCGCCCTGCGTGGTGAAGGCGAAGCAGCGTGCGGCATCGGGCGCCGCATCGGCCAGCCAGCGCGCCCAGCTCGCATGCCGATGCACCGGCGCGTACTCGTGGTAATCGAGCCCGGCGCGGCGCAGCAGCCGGTCGTCCATCGTGAAGCCCAGCGGCTCCACCAGGTGCAGCTCGCAGCCGGTGTTGGCCGCCAGGCGGATGACGTTGCCGGTGTTGGGGGGGATCTCCGGCTGCACGAGCACGATGCGGAACATGCCGGCGCCTAGCCGTGCTCGTGCGGTGCCGGGGTACGCGCGACGACCCACAGGTCGACGCGGCCGGCGCCGGCCGCGCGCAGGGCGCGCGCGGCTTCGCGCGCGCTGGCGCCGGTGGTCATGACGTCGTCGACGAGGGCCAGGTGCCGCCCCTCGACCAGCCGCTGCGCGCGCGCCGGCACGGCGAACGCGCCCTGCAGGTTGCGCATGCGCTGCGCGCGCGAGGAGCGCGCCTGCGGCGGCGCGTCGAAGCGGCGTTCGAGTGCCCGCGCGTGCGCCGGCAGTCCGTGCTGCCGCCCGAGCTGGCGCGCCAGTTCCCAGGCCTGGTCGTAGCCGCGCTCGGCCAGGCGCCGCGGCGACAAGGGCAGCGCGACGAAGGCCTGCGGCCGCGGCGCCTCGTCGCGGGCGGCACTGGCCCGCAGCGCCGCCGCCAGCAGCGCCGCCAGTTCGGGGGCCTGGCCGTACTTGAAGCGGGCGATCAGGCCCTGCCACGGAAAGCCGTAGTCGGCCACGCAGAGGCAGCGTTCGAAAGGCGGCGGTTCGCGCACGCAATCGGTGCAGGCGTCGAGGCCTGTGGCAAGCGGCAGCGCGCAGCGGCTGCAACGATGCCCGCGCGACGCGAAGTGCTCGCCGCAGGCGCCGCAGAGCCCGCCGCGGCTCCAGCTGCCGCAGACCTCGCAGGCGCCGGGCAGCCCCGCGCGCCATCGACTTGCAAGCCCCTCGTGTCCGACCCCCTGCATCGGCTCAATATACTGCCGCGCATGCAGCCCGGGCAGCGCGACGCAAGGCACGGCACCGAGCTCGACGGGGTTGCCCTGGCGCGCACGGCGGCACGGCTTTGCGCTGCGGCGACTGTGCCCTGGCTGCACGCGGAGGCGGCGCGACGCATGGCCGGACGCCTGGTGCTGATGCGCCGCAAGCCCCAGCTGCTGCTCGACTGGAGCGGGCCGCTGGGGGGCAGCGGAGACTTGCTGCGGGCTGCCTATCCGAAGGCGCGGCGGCAGACGGTCGCCATCGAAGGCGCGCCCGCCCGCGGCGCCAGCGGCCGCGCGCAGCGACGCTGGCCCTGGCCGGTGCGCAGGGGCGACGCCGCGGTGGTCACCGAAGCCGAGGTCGGCCCCGAGTCCGCGCAGCTCGTGTGGTCGAACATGCTGTTGCAGGCCTGCGCCGACCCGCGCGCGCTGCTGGCCCGCTGGCGCGAGGCGCTGGCGGTGGAGGGCTTCCTGATGTTCACCACGCTGGGACCGGGGTCGCTGCCCGAACTGCGCGCGATCTACCGCGCGCAGGGCTGGGGCGAGCCGGCACAGGCCTTCGTCGACATGCACGACCTCGGCGACATGCTGCTCGTCGCCGGTCTTGCCGACCCGGTGATGGACCAGGAAATGGTCACGCTCACCTGGTCGGACGTGGGTGCGATGCTGGCCGAGCTGCGCGCCCTCGGCGCGAATCTCTCACCCCGCCGCCATCAGGGTCTGCGCACACCGCACTGGCGCGAGCAACTGCTGCAGGCGCTGGCCGCGACGGCGCGGGACGGACGGCCGTGCCTGAGTTTCGAGCTCGTCTACGGCCACGCCTTCAAGGCCGCGCCGCGGGCGCCGGTGCAGCTCAGCAAGCGCAAACCGGACCTGCCATGAGCGGGCTTGCCCGCGCCCGGCCCTGGGCTGCGCGGGCGTCGTGGGTGGCAGGCAGGGGTCGCCCACGCCTGCACGGCCGGCGTCCTGGCCATTAGGCAAAACACTATCCCAGGCAAACGCCCAATCGAGGCATTGTTTAGTCGAGCTAGAATTTTCGTGATTTGAGCTGGCTCAGATATTTCGTGAATGCCGGCTCCAAGCGTCCAATCCTCCTTGCATTCGAAACCCTGAACCGTGAATCCTGTCGCCTTGCCCCGTTTCCGGGGCTCCAAGCCGCTGATCGCCTCCCGGGAGAGGCCAGGCGGCAAGGGTGAGGGCGGGGGTCCAGGCCGGGGCGGGGTCGGTGCGTGCATGCGAGCGGACACGAATCGAAGTGGAGCCGACGTGACGATGAAGACGAAGAGCAGCCTGCAGTCGCGCCTCGCCGCAAGCGCGGCGGTGCTGGGTTCGACCCTGGCCGCGCCCTGGGCGATGGCCAGGGTCAACGATCTCCCGGGCGGACCGGGAGTCAACCAGCTCAACCTGACGCCGGGCGCGACGGCGATGAGCCTGCACCTCTACGACCTGCACAACTTCGTGATGTGGGTCTGCCTGGTGATCTTCATCGGCGTGTTCGCGGTGATGTTCTATTCGATCCTCAAGCATCGCAAGTCGCTCGGCTACAAGGCCGCGAACTTCCACGAGAGCGTGACGGTCGAGATCCTCTGGACGCTGGCGCCCTTCGTCATCGTCGTCGCGCTCGGCGCGATGGCCACGCGCGCGGTGGTGGCGCAGAAGGACACCTCCAACGCCGACATCACGATCAAGGCCACCGGCTACCAGTGGAAGTGGGGCTACGACTACCTGAGCGGCGAGGGCCAGGGCATCCAGTTCCTCTCCACGCTGGACCCCGCGCACCGGGCGATGTCCGACGCCGGCACGCCCGAGGGCGACGACTACCTGCTCAAGGTCGACAACCCGCTGGTGGTGCCGGTGGACAGGAAGATCCGCATCGTGACCACGGCCAACGACGTCATCCACGCCTGGATGGTGCCGGCCTTCGGCGTCAAGCAGGACGCCATTCCCGGCTTCGTGCGCGACACCTGGTTCCGCGCCGAGCGCACCGGCGACTTCTACGGCCAGTGCGCCGAGCTCTGCGGCAAGGAGCACGCCTACATGCCGATCCACGTCAAGGTCCTGAGCCAGGAGGACTATGCCCGCTGGGTCGACGGCGAGATGAAGAAGATCGCCGCCGCCGCCGACGACCCGGGCAAGGTGTGGGAGCTGGAGGCCTTGATGGCGCGCGGCGAGAAGGTCTACGCCGCCAACTGTGCCGTCTGCCACCGCCCCGACGGCAAGGGCGCGGGCCCGATCAAGCCGCTGGACGGCTCGGCCATCGTGCGCAACGACGACAAGAGCCTCCAGATGGCCGTGGTGCTCAACGGCGCCGCCGCCGGGGCCATGCCCTCGTGGAAGCAGCTCAGCGACACCGAGCTGGCTGCCGTCATCACCTACACCAAGAACGCCTGGAGCAACAAGACCGGCCAGAGCGTGCAGCCGGCCGACCTGCTCGCGGCCCGCGGCAAGTGACACCCTCGTTGCGAAGGAACCCGACATGAGTGCTGTTCTCGACCACCACGGCGGTCACGCGCACGAGCACGATCACGCGCAGCCGCAGGGCTGGCGGCGCTGGCTCTTCGCCACCAACCACAAGGACATCGGCACGCTGTACCTGCTCTTCAGCTTCACCATGCTGATGATCGGCGGCCTGCTGGCGCTGGGCATCCGCGCCGAGCTGTTCCGGCCCGGGCTGCAGTTCGTGAACCCGGAGCTGTTCAACCAGTTCACGACCATGCACGGCCTGATCATGGTCTTCGGGGCCATCATGCCGGCGTTCGTGGGCTTCGCGAACTGGATGATCCCGCTGCAGATCGGCGCGTCGGACATGGCCTTCGCGCGCATGAACAACCTCAGCTTCTGGCTGCTCATCCCTTCGGCGATCATGTTCGTGGGCTCCTTCTTCGTGCCCGGCGGCGCCACGGCCGCGGGCTGGACCCTGTACGCGCCGCTGACGCTGCAGATGGGCCCGGCGATGGACATGACGATCTTCGCCATGCACCTCTTCGGCGCCAGCTCGATCATGGGCGCGATCAACATCATCGTCACCGTGCTCAACATGCGCGCGCCGGGCATGACGCTCATGAAGATGCCGATGTTCGCCTGGACCTGGCTGATCACCGCCTACCTGCTGATCGCCGTCATCCCGGTGCTGGCCGGCGCGATCACGATGACGCTCACCGACCGCCACTTCGGCACCAGCTTCTTCAACCCGGCCGGCGGCGGCGACCCGGTGATGTACCAGCACATCTTCTGGTTCTTCGGCCACCCCGAGGTCTACATCATGATCCTGCCGGCCTTCGGCATGATCAGCCAGATCGTGCCGGCGTTCTCGCGCAAGCGGCTCTTCGGCTACACCTCGATGGTCTACGCCACGGCCTCGATCGCGATCCTGTCGATGATCGTCTGGGCGCACCACATGTTCACCACCGGCATGCCGGTGACGGGGCAGCTCTTCTTCATGTACGCGACCATGCTGATCGCCGTGCCCACGGGCGTGAAGGTCTTCAACTGGGTGGCCACGATGTGGCGCGGCTCGCTCAGCTTCGAGACGCCGATGCTGTGGGCGGTGGGCTTCATCTTCGTGTTCGTCATCGGCGGCTTCACCGGCGTGATCCCGGCGATGGCGCCGATCGACATCCAGCTCCAGGACACCTACTACATCGTCGCCCACTTCCACTACGTGCTCGTCGCCGGCTCGCTGTTCGCGATGTTCGCCGCCGTCTACTACTGGTGCCCGAAGTGGACCGGCGTCATGTACTCCGAGGCGCGCGGCAGGTTCCACTTCTGGGGCAGCATCGTCACCTTCAACATCACCTTCTTCCCGATGCACTTTCTCGGCCTGGCGGGCATGCCGCGCCGCTATGCCGACTACCCGATGCAGTTCGCCGACTTCAACGCCATCGTCTCGGTCGGTGCGCTGGGCTTCGGTCTGATGCAGGTCTACTTCTTCTTCTTCGTCGTGCTGCCGATGATGCGCGGCCAGGGCGAGCCCGCGCCGCAGCGCCCCTGGGAAGGTGCCGAAGGCCTGGAGTGGGAGGTGCCTTCGCCCGCGCCCTGGCACACCTTCGAGACGCCGCCCAAGCTCGACGCGACCGCATCGCGCGTGGTTGCGTGAGGCCGCGCGCCGTGCAGCAAGGCCGAGCCATGGCGCCGCATGCAGGGCGACGCAAGTCCAACCTGCGGCTGGCGCTCGTGCTGGCCAGCGTGGCGCTGGCCTTTGCGCTCGGCTTCGTGGCCAAGATCTGGCTGCTGGGGCCGTACTGAGGCCGCGCGAGCAACTCATGCCAGCCATGTTGCCGTCCCTTCGCGCGATGCCCAACCGGCGCCTGCTGGGCAAGCTGCTGGTGATCGTCGGGCTGATGTTCGCCTTCGGCTATGCGCTGGTGCCGATGTACCGCGCGATCTGCCAGGCGCTGGGCATCAACGTGCTGTCGATCGCCGAGCAGCGCACGCAGTCGTGGCTGGGCTTGGGTGCGTCCACCCGCAACACCCAGGTCGACACCACGCGCACGATCACCGTCGAGTTCGACGCCAACGCGCGCGGACCCTGGGACTTCAGGCCGGCGCAGCGCTCGCTGCAGGTGCACCCGGGCCGGATGACGACGGTGATGTACGAGTTCAGGAACGTGCAGAACCGCACCATGTCGGCGCAGGCGATTCCGAGCTACGCACCGCGACAGGCGCAGGCGCACTTCAACAAGCTCGAGTGCTTCTGCTTCAGCGAGTACACGCTGGCGCCGGGCGAAAGCAGGCAGTGGCCGGTGGTCTTCGTCATCGATCCCCGCCTGCCCAGGGACGTGACGACGATCACCCTCTCCTACACCTTCTTCGAGGTCGGCGGCAAGGTTCCGCCCGCGCCCGCCGGCCAGCTCGAAGGCACCGCCGCGCGGGCGGCAAGCGGAGGCAAGGCGTGAGCCCGCCGCCGCTCGGGCCGCCGCCGCCGCGCAGGGCGACGACGCTGGAGGCCTTGCGCGCCGTGGTGTGGTCGTTCTGCGGCATCCGCGGCCGTGCGGCCTACGAGCAGGACGTGCAGCGCCTGAGTCCGCTGCAGGTCATCGCCGCGGGCCTGGTGGCCGCGCTCGTCTTCGTCGGTGCCCTGCTGCTGCTGGTGCGCTGGGTGGTGGGCAGCGGCGTCGCCGGTTGAGGGCCGGCCCCGGGCATTTCATCCCAAGCGCAATCACTCGAACCGACCCAGGAGAACTGTTCCGATGTCAGCCGCAACGAACGCGGGCCGCGCGCCCTACTACTTCGTCCCGTCGCCGTCGCGATTCCCGGTGCAGTCGGCCTTCGGCCTGCTGCTGATGATCGTCGGCACGAGCGCCTGGTTCAACGACTACGGCTGGGGCCGCTGGCTGTTCTTCGTCGGCCTGGCGGGTTGGCTCGTCGTGCTCTACCAGTGGTTTGCCCAGGCCATCCGCGAGAGCGAGGGCGGGCTCTACTCCGAGCGCATCGACCTCTCCTTCCGCTGGAGCATGAGCTGGTTCATCTTCTCGGAGGTGATGTTCTTCGCCTCCTTCTTCGGCGCGCTCTACTACGCCCGCGTGCACACGCTGCCGATGCTGGGCAACATCGACCACCAACTGCTGTGGCCCGACTTCAAGGCTGTCTGGCCCAGCGCCGGGGGCGGTGTCACGGCCTCGCCGGCGAACACCGTCGAACCCTTCGCCACGATGGGTCCGTTCTGGCTGCCGACGATCAACACCGCGCTGCTGCTGACCTCGGGCGTCACCCTCACCATCGCCCACCATGCGCTGATCGACAACCGCCGCACCAGGACGATCTTCTGGATGTGGGTGACCGTGCTGCTGGGCGCGACCTTCCTCTGCGTGCAGGCCTACGAGTACGTCCACGCCTACAACGACCTCAACCTCAAGCTCAGCTCGGGGATCTTCGGCTCGACCTTCTTCATGCTCACCGGCTTTCACGGCTTCCACGTCTTCGTGGGCATGTTGATGCTGCTGTTCGTCACGCTGCGGCTGATGAAGGGGCACTTCACGCCCAAGCGCCACTTCGGCTTCGAGGGCGCGGCTTGGTACTGGCACTTCGTCGACGTCGTGTGGCTTGGCCTCTACATGCTCGTCTACTGGCTCTGAGCCCGCGACGATCGCTGCATCCCTGCGGCCGCCGCGCGCCGGCGGCGGTCGTGCGTCCTCAGCCGCCGCCGGGCAGCCCGGTGGGCGTGATCCAGCCCATCCCCCAGGCCAGCAGCACGAGCAGGAAGACTGCCGCCGACAAGCCCACACGCACGGCCAGGGCGCGCGCCATCCGGCGCTCGCCGTCCGCCCCGTCCGGCCGCCTGCGCAGCATGAAGACCCCGGCGAAGGCGAGCGCGGCGACCACCAGCGCGAGCATCAGGACGATGACGATCTTCATGCGGCAAGCGTACTGCATCGTCTTGCGCACGCAGGCCCGCGCCTGAGATGACCTGGCGCGAACCCCTGCTGCGCCTGGCGGTGCTGCTGCTGGCGCTGCTCACGGCCAGCCTCGGCGTCTGGCAGCTCCAGCGCGCGGCACAGAAGACCGCGCTCGAGGAACTGCGCCAGGCGCGCGCGCATCTGCCGCCGCTGTTGCTCGAGGCCCTCGGGGCCGGCGCGCAGCCCGAGGCCGCGACGTGGCAGCGGCGTGCCATCGTCGAGGGCCGCTGGCTGCCCGCCGAGACGGTCTACCTGGAGAACCGGCCGATGAACGGGCGCCCGGGCTTCTACGTCGTCACGCCGCTGCTGCTGGACGACGGCCGTGCGGTGCTGGTGCAACGCGGCTGGCTGCCGCGCCATGCCCAGGAGCGCACGCGCATCGCCGCCTACGAGACCGTCCAGACGCGGTTGCGCGTGGTCGGTCACATCGCCCCCGACTTCGGGAGGCTGTACGAGCTGGGCGGGGCAGGTTTCGGGGCCATCCGGCAGAATCTGGACGTCGCGTCGTTCGCGCGCGAGACGCAGCGGCGGCTGCTGCCGCTGGTGATCGTGCAGGACGAAGGCGACGACGACGGCCTGCTGCGCCAATGGCCGCGGATCGCCTCCGACGTGCACAGGAACTATGGATATGCGCTGCAGTGGTTCGGCCTGTGCGCGCTGGTGATCGGTCTGTATGTCTGGTTTCGAATCATCCAACCGCGACGCCGCGCCGGCCGTTGACCCGCTGGCGCTGACGGTTTACGAACTCGGCGAGCCGCGCCGCAGCAGCGAGGATCGGCGCCGCGTGCGCAGCGGCCGCGTCAAGCTGCTGCTGGTGCTGCTCGTGTGCGCGCTGCCGGTGATCGCCTCCTACTTCACCTACTACGTCATCCGGCCGCAGGGGCGGACCAACTACGGCACGCTGATCGAGCCCTCGCGCGGGTTGCCCGACGTCATGTTGCAGACGCTCGACGGCGCGCCCGTGGCGCTGTCTTCGCTGCGCGGGCAGTGGCTGCTGCTGGCCGTCGGAGCGGCGGCGTGCGACGAGCGCTGCGAGGCGCGGCTCTACGCCCAGCGCCAGCTGCGCGAGATGCTCGGGCGCGAGCGCGAACGGCTCGACAAGGTGTGGCTGGTGACCGACGACGGCATGCCCGGCACCGCGCTGCAGCAGGCGCTGCAGGCGCAGCCGCCGGTCACGGTGCTGCGCTACCCCGAGGGCGAGCTGCGCCGTTGGCTCGCGCCGGCGCCGGGCCAGGGGCTGCAGGAGCACCTCTACCTGGTCGATCCGGTCGGGCAGTGGATGATGCGCTTTCCGGTCGACTTCGAGCCCGCCAAGGTCAAGCGCGACATCGATCGCCTGCTGCGTGCTGCGGCGGCCTGGGATCGGCCCGGGCGCTGAGCCCGAGGCGTCTGTCGCTGCCTGCCGCTGCCCGCCGCGTCCGGAACCCTGCCCCGCCCGATGAGCACTGCCACCACCGCTCCAGCCGCGCCCGCGTCGCGCCTTGCCCAGTACGTCGCGCTGACGAAGCCGCGCGTCGTGCAGCTGATTATCTTCTGCGCCGTCATCGGCATGCTGCTGGCCGAGCCCGGCATGCCGGACTTCGCGCGGCTCGTGCCCGCGACGGCCGGCATCTGGCTCGTCGCCGGCGCGGCGGCGGCGTTCAACTGCCTCGTCGAGCAGCACATCGACGCGCGCATGCAGCGCACCGCCTGGCGTCCCACGGCCAAGGGCGAGCTGAGTCCGGCGCAGGCGCTGCTGTTCTCAACGCTGCTGTGCGCGCTCGGCAGCGCGATCCTGTGGCGGTGGGTCAATGCGCTGACGATGGTGCTGACCTTCGCCACCTTCATCGGCTATGCGGTCATCTACACGGTGGTGCTCAAGCCGCTGACGCCGCAGAACATCGTCATCGGCGGCGCATCGGGCGCGATGCCGCCCGTGCTGGGCTGGGCGGCGATGGCCGGCGAGGTCGGACCCAAGGCCTTGATGCTCTTCCTCATCATCTTCCTGTGGACGCCGCCGCACTTCTGGGCGCTGGCGCTCTACCGTGCCGAGGACTACCGCCGTGCCGGCCTGCCGATGCTGCCGGTTACGCACGGCTCCGAGTTCACGCGGCTGCAGGTGCTGCTCTACACGCTGGTCCTCTTCGCGGCCTCGCTGCTGCCCTTTGTCTACCGGCAAAGCGGCTGGATCTATTTCGTCGCGGCAACGCTGCTGGGCCTGCGTTTCATCCAGTACGCTTGGCGACTCTGGCGCCGCTACAGCGATGGCCTGGCGCGACAGACCTTCCGTTTCTCCATCTGGCACCTCGCGCTGCTCTTCGCCGCGCTTCTCCTGGACCACTATCTCGAGCCATGGCTTCACCGACTCGTCGCCTGATCCTTGCCGCCGGCGCGGCGTCTGCGCTGCTCGCTGCCTGCGACCGCCTCGGCGGTGGCAAGCCGCAATTCCAGGGCGTGGACATCACCGGCGCCGATTTCGGACAGCAGCTCGCGCTGCGCGACGGCGACGGCAAGCGGCATGCGCTGTCCGACTTCAAGGGCAAGGTGGTGGTGCTCTTCTTCGGCTACACGCAGTGCCCGGACGTCTGCCCGACGACGCTGCTGGAGCTGGCCGAGGCGCGCAAGCTGCTTGGTGCCGACGGGCAGCGCGTGCAGGGCGTCTTCGTGAGCCTCGATCCCGAGCGCGACACGCCCGAGGTGCTGAAGGCCTACGTGGCCAACTTCGGTGCCGATTTCATCGGCCTGCGCGGCGACGAAGAGGAAACGCGCGCGGCGGCCAAGGAATTCAAGATCTTCTACAGCAAGGTGCCCGGCAAGACCGAGAGCAGCTACACCGTCGACCACACCGCGGGCTCGTACGTGCTCGACGCGCAGGGCCGCATGCGGCTCTTCGAGCGCTACGCCATCGGCCCGGAGAAGCTGGCGGCCGACCTGAAGATCCTGCTCGCCGAGCCTGCGGGCTGAGCGCTACCGGCACGGCCGAGGCAAACGGCCCGCGCACAGGCGGGCCGCAGCAGGCACAGGGGACGCAGCAGCCGGCCGCAAGGGCCGCGCGCCGCCTCAGGCGGCGACCGCCTCCAGCGCCTTGCGCATCTTCTTCATCGCCGCGACCTCGATCTGGCGGATGCGCTCGGCCGAGACGCCGTACTCGGCGGCGAGCTCGTGCAGCGTCATGCCGCCGCTGCCGTCGTCGTTGACGGCCAGCCAGCGCTGCTCGACGATGCGCCGGCTGCGCGCGTCCAGCGCCTGCAATGCGTGGCCGATGCCGTCGCCAGCGAGCCAGTCGCGGCGACGCGCTTCCAGCGCCCGCGTCGGCTCGTGCGTCTCGTCGGCGAGGTAGGCGATCGGTGCGAAGCTCTCCTCGCCGTCGTCGCCGACCTGCGGCTCGAGCGCGACGTCGCCACCGGCGAGCCGCGTCTCCATCTCGATCACTTCGGCGGGCTTGACCGAAAGCTCGGCGGCCACGGCCTCGATTTCCGCTGCGGTGAGGGTGCTGCGATGGGTCTGCCCGTCCGCGCCCTCGCCCTTGAAGCCCTGCTTCATCGAGCGCAGGTTGAAGAAGAGCTTGCGCTGCGCCTTGGTCGTCGCGACCTTGACCATGCGCCAGTTCTTCAGGATGTACTCGTGGATCTCGGCCTTGATCCAGTGCAGCGCGTAGCTCACCAGGCGAACGCCCTGGTCGGGGTCGAAGCGCTTGACGGCCTTCATCAGGCCGACGTTGCCTTCCTGGATCAGGTCACCCTGCGGCAGGCCATAGCCCAGGTACTGGCGCGAGATCGACACCACGAGGCGCAGGTGAGAAAGCACCAGGCGTCCCGCGGCCCCGATGTCGCCGTGCTGCTGCAGCCGGCGCCCAAGGTCGGCCTCCTCGCCCTGGCTGAGCATCGGCAGGCGGTTGACGGCCGAGATGTAGGCGTCCAGGTTGCCAAGCGATGGCACCAGGGCCCAGGGGTCACGCAGCGTCAAGGCAGTCGGCGAGGTCTGGTTCATGTCCCTTGGGATCAAGAGGCGGGGTTGAAGTTCCAAGTATGTTAGCACTCTGTGACGACGAGTGCTAAAGAAGAAGCGTGCAGGGGCTCTGGCAGTAAGCGAGTATGCGCCCACTTGCGCGACAGATGCTCAACAGCCTTCGGCCACTCGCTTCGCCAGCGCTTGGCCCAGTGCCGTGGTGTCGGCGCTGCCACCCAGGTCCGGCGTGCGCGGGCCGTGAGCCAGCACATGCTCGATCGCGCGCAGGATCGCGTCGTGGGCCTCGCGGTGGCCGAGGAAGTCGAGCATCATCGCCGCGCTCCAGACCATGGCCACCGGGTTGGCGATGTTCCTGCCGTGGATGTCCGGCGCCGAGCCGTGCACCGGCTCGAAGAGGCTCGGGAAGCGGCGCTCGGGGTTGAGGTTCGCGCTCGGCGCGATGCCGATGGTGCCGGTGCAGGCCGGGCCGAGGTCGGAGAGGATGTCGCCGAAGAGGTTGGTCGCCGCGACCACGTCGAAGCGCTCTGGTTGCAGCACGAAGCGCGCGGCGAGGATGTCGATGTGCTGCTTGTCCCAGCTCACGTCCGGGTGGCGCGCGGCGGCTTCGGCGGCGCGTTCGTCCCACCACGGCATGCTGATCGCGATGCCGTTGCTCTTCGTCGCCACGGTCACGTGCCGGCGCGCGCGGGTGCGCGCCAGTTCGAAGGCGTAGTTCAGCAGGCGCTCGCTTCCGAGGCGAGTGAACACTGACTCCTGCAGGACGAACTCGCGCTCGGTGCCGGCGAACATCACGCCACCGACGGCGCTGTACTCGCCCTCGGTGTTCTCGCGCACGATCAGCATGTCGATGTCGCCGGCCTTCAGGCCCGCCAGCGGGCACGGCACGCCGTCGAAGAGCCGCGCCGGACGCAGGTTCACGTACTGGTCGAACTCGCGCCGGAACTTCAGCAGGCTGCCCCACAGCGACACGTGATCCGGAACGCTCGCCGGCCAGCCGACGGCGCCGAAGAGCAGCGCGTCCATGCCCTGCAGCTGCGCCTTCCAGTCGTCGGGCATCATCTGCCCGGTCTTCGCGTACCAGTCGCAGCTCGCCCAGGCGATCGGCGTCACCTCGATGCCGATGCCGAAGCGCCGCGCCGCCGCCTCCAGCACGCGCAGGCCCTCGGGCATCACCTCCTTGCCGATGCCGTCGCCGGGGATGGCGGCGATGCGGTGCGCCTGCTTCATCGTCAGACGTTGAAGAGGAAGTTCATCACGTCGCCGTCCTTCACCACGTACTCCTTGCCCTCGGCGCGCATGCGGCCGGCGTCCTTGGCGCCCTGCTCGCCGCGGTGGGCGATGAAGTCCTCGAAGGCAATCGTCTGCGCGCGGATGAATCCGCGCTCGAAGTCGGTGTGGATCACGCCCGCCGCCTGCGGCGCGGTGTCGCCGGCGTGGATGGTCCAGGCGCGCACTTCCTTCACGCCCGCGGTGAAGTAGGTCTGCAGGCCCAGCAGCTTGAAGGCGGCGCGGATGAGGCGGGCGAGGCCCGGCTCCTCCTGCCCCATCTCGGCCAGGAACATGGCCTTGTCCTCGTCCGCCATGTCGGCCAGCTCGGCCTCGGTCTTGGCGCAGATGGCCACCACCGGCGCGCCCTGCCGGGCCGCGTAGTCCTGCAGGCGCTGCAGCAGCGGGTTGTCGGCGAAGCCGTCCTCGCTGACGTTGCCGACGAACATCGCCGGCTTGGCGGTGATCAGGCACAGCGGCTTGAGCACCGCCTGCTCCTCCTTGCTGAAGGCGATCGAGCGCACGGGGCGCGCCTCGTTGAGCGCGGCCTCGCACTTCTTCAGCACGTCGACCAGGCGCTGCGCCTCCTTGTCCCCGCCGGCCTTGGCGACCTTGGTGTAGCGCGCCAGGCTCTTCTCGACGGTGGCGAGGTCGGCCAGGCAGAGCTCGGTCTGGATGACCTCGATGTCGGCCACCGGGTCGACGCGGCCGGCGACGTGGATGACGTTGTCGTCCTCGAAGCAGCGCACGACGTTGACGATCGCATCCGTCTCGCGGATGTGGCTCAGGAACTGGTTGCCCAGCCCCTCGCCCTTGCTGGCCCCGGCCACCAGCCCGGCGATGTCGACGAACTCGACGATCGCCGGCACGATGCGCTCGGGCTTGACGACGGCCGCCAGTTGCTGCAGGCGCGGGTCCGGCAGCTCGACCACGCCGACGTTGGGCTCGATCGTGCAGAAGGGGTAGTTCTCGGCGGCGATGCCGGCCTTGGTGAGGGCGTTGAAGAGGGTGGACTTGCCGACGTTGGGCAGGCCCACGATGCCGCACTTGAGGCTCATGGCGTGCTTTCGCGCGGACGCGCGCTGGGACGGTGGAGGAGGGCGCCGATTGTCCTACAGCGGTCCTGCCGCGCCTTGCGCGCCCGGCCCGCGCTGCCGCTGCGGGCCCCGGGCGAGCGCCCCGGGGTGTCGACCGGGGGCCAGGCTGGCCAGGGCTGCCTATCATCGTGGCACGCCATCAGGCCGCGTCGAGGGAGCACCATGAACGAACGAGTCACGCTGAGGCCAGCCGTGCCGCCCGCGCGCGAACTCGAGAGCTTCTCGGGTCGCCTCGCGCAGGCCGAAGTCAGGCCCGTGCCGCCCGTCGAGGCGAGCAACCGGCTGCCCAACCTCGGCCCCTACCGCATGGGCGGAACGATCTACTACGAACTGCAGGTCTACCCCGGCCCCCTGCTGAAGATGGTCGGCGCCCCGGCAAGCACGCCGGGGCTGGACACCACGGCCTGATCGTCCCGCGGCCGGGGCTGGTCGCTGCGGCGCAGCCGCTCTCAGGCCGCCCGGGTCGCGCTCGCCTGCTGTCCGCAGCGCAGCACGCGGTCGACGCCCTCGAGGATGACGCCGTTCATCGCGAAGGTGATGCCGCCCTGCACGCGCGCGTCGGCGCGGTAGGTCGACAGCGTCTGCCAGGGCTCCTTGCCGACCTCGGCGCTGCCCGGATCGACGTTGGGGATGACGCAGCGCACGCAAGGCTTGACGAGCCGGATGCGCACCGGGCCGCCTTCGGTCTCGATCGTGATCTCGTCGATGCGGTCCTCGTCGTGCGCCTGCAGGCCCTCGAGCCAGAGGTTGGCGCGAAAGCGCTCGGGCCCGATCGCCGCCTGTCCGCCTGCGACCAGGCGCCGGTTGAGCTCGGCCAGTGATGCCGTCGAAGCCACGAGCAGGGGGAAGCCGTCGGCGAAGGCGACCTCGGCGGCGAGCGCTCCCGTCCAGGCGCGGTCGGCCAGGCGTTGCTGCCCGGGGTCGAAGCGCACCAGCCGCGCCGGCGTGCCGAGGAAGTCGCTGAACCACTGTGCGGCCAGGTCGCCCATGTCGTAGGCCTTCACCTCGTCGCGCCAGACGCGCGCGCTGGTCGCCTCCTCGACCGCGTCGAGGCTGACGTGCAGCGCCAGCATCCCCGGCGCGCGCAGCACCATGTCGTCATCGCGCAGCCGGACCTGCACCAGCGCCATGCGCGGCCAGGCCCGCTGCGTGAGCATGACGCCCTTGGCGTCGACCACCATCCAGGCGCGGTCGAGTTGCAGTCCGGTTTCGATCAGCAGCGCCTCGTCGACCGGCACGGCGGCGCAGGACTTGATCGGATGCAGGTTCAGCGCGGCAAGCCGGCAGGCGATGCGGTCGGTCACGGAAGTCGGCTCGGCAGTGGGGTGGGCGGGGCAGGGCGGTGATTGTGCCCGCACCCGCTCCCTAGAATGCAGGGCATGTCGGCTTTCGATGTCTGCGTGCGCGGCTCCGGAGCCGTGGCCATGGCCGCGGCGCTCGCGCTCGCGCGCCTGGGGTTGTCGGTGGCCTGGACGGGCCAGGCGGCAGCGCGCGCCGTGCCCGACGTTCGCACCTATGCACTGAACGAGCGCTCGGTGCGGCTGCTGCAGACGCTCAGGGTCTGGGACGCGCTGCCGGCCGACGCGCGCACCGCGGTACGCGCGATCCGCGTCGAGGGCGACCGACCCGGCGCGACGCTGCACTTCTCGGCCGACCGCAGCGGCGTCGAGGCGCTGGGCTGGATCGTCGATGCCGCCGAACTCGAGGCCGGCCTGGGCGCCGCGCTGCGCTACGCCGCGCATGTCAGTCACCTGCCCGACGGCGCCGACGCCGCGCTGCAGGTGCTGGCGGAGGGACGGGCCTCGCCGGCGCGCACGCGCCTCGGGGTGGCGATGCCGTCGCACGCCTACGGCCAGCGCGGCCTGGCGGCGCGGCTGCTGACCGATCGGGGCCACGAGGGCGTGGCGCGGCAGTGGTTTCGCGCCTCCGACGTGCTCGCGCTGCTGCCCTTCGACCGCCCGCAGCCCGGTCACGCCTTCGGCCTCGTCTGGTCGCTGCCCGAAGAGCGCGCGCTTGCCCTGCAGCAGTGCGACGCCGCGGCCTTCGAAGCCGAGCTGGCGCAGGCCACCGGCGGTGCCGCCGGCACGCTGCGCCTGGCCGGCGAGCGCGCCACCTGGCCGCTGGCGCTGGCCCATGCCGAGGCCGTCTGCGGCCCGGGCTGGGTACTGCTGGGCGATGCCGCGCATCTCGTGCACCCGCTTGCCGGGCAGGGCCTGAACCTGGGCCTGGCCGACGTGGCGGTGCTGGCCGAGCAGCTCGCGGCGCGTGAACCCTGGCGCCCGCTCGGCGACGAGCGGTTGCTGCGCCGCTACGCGCGCGCGCGGCTGCTGCCCGTGCAGGCGATGGGCTTCGTCACCGACGGCCTGCTGCAGCTTTTCGCCCACCCGAGCCCGATGGCGCGGGAACTCCGCAACCGCGGCCTGGATCTGGTCGATCGCCTGCCGCTGCTCAAGCGCGCGCTGGTGCGCCAGGCCATGGACCGCTGACATGGCCGAGGCCGCCGCGCGCGGTCCGACGAGGATTCGATGTGACCCAGACCCCCATTTCGCCCGTTGCGGCCGCCCTGCTCGCGCTGGCCATGATGCTGCCGCTGCAGGCCCAGGCCCAGGCCCAGGGCCAGGCTGCAGGCGCCTCGCCGAGCCCCGGCGCGGCGGCGCCTGCCGGCGCCGATGCCGCGGCCGTGGAAGCGGCGCTGCGCAAGAACCTGGCCGAGCGCATCCCGAACCTGCCCAAGATCGACGAGATCAGCCGCACGCCGATCCCCGGCCTCTACGAAGTGCGCATCGGCCACGAGCTCTACTACGCCGACGAACGCGGTGATCACCTGATCGTGCAGGGCTCGATCGTCGACACGCGCACGCGCACCAACCTGACCGAGGAGCGCCTCGACAAGCTCACCGCGGTGGCCTGGGACGCGCTGCCGCTGAAGGATGCGGTGCTCATCAAGCAGGGCAGCGGCAAGCGCCGGCTGGCGGTCTTCGTCGACCCGAACTGCGGCTACTGCAAGCGCCTGGAGCGCGACCTCGCGGCGATCAAGGACCTCAGCGTCTATGCCTTCCTCTATCCGATCCTGGGCGCCGATTCGCAGGCCAAGTCGCGCGACATCTGGTGCGCCAAGGACCCGGCGCAGACCTGGCGCGCGTGGATGCTCGACGGCGCCACGCCGCCCAAGGTGATGGGTCGCTGCGACACCGCGGCGCTCGAGCGCAACGTCGAGTTCGGCCGCAAGCACCGCGTGCAGGGCACGCCTGCGATCTTCTTCGAGGACGGCTCGCGCAAGCCCGGCGCGCTGCCGCAGGCCGAGCTCGAGCGGCTGCTCGCGGGGGCCGCCCGCAAGGGTTGACAACCGGCGCCGCGCCGGAGCCGATCGCGCGGCCGGGGTGTGGATCGCGCCCGGCCCGTATAGTGCGCGCAGACCTTCGCTGGAGACCCGCGCCATGACCGAACCCCTCATCCTTACCGAAATCCACGGCGAGGGCGAACGCCGCACCGCGCTCGTGCGCATCAACCGCCCCAAGCAGCTCAACGCGCTCAACGACGCGCTCATGGTCGAGATGGGCCAGGCGCTGATCGCCTTCGACCGCGACGACACCATCGGCTGCATCGTCATCACCGGCAACGAGAAGGCCTTCGCCGCCGGCGCCGACATCGCCGCCATGGCCAGGTACGACTACATGCAGGTGCACCAGAGCGAGTACATCACGCGCAACTGGGAGACGCTGCTGCAGGTGAGGAAGCCGGTCATCGCCGCGGTGGCGGGCTTCGCGCTCGGCGGCGGCTGCGAACTGGCGATGATGTGCGACTTCATCATCGCTGCCGAGAACGCGAAGTTCGGCCAGCCCGAGATCAAGCTCGGCATCATCCCCGGGGCCGGCGGCACGCAGCGCCTGCCGCGCGCGGTGGGCAAGGCCAAGACCATGGACCTCGTGCTCACCGGCCGCATGATGGACGTGCAGGAGGCCGAGCGCTCGGGCCTGGTCTCGCGCATCGTGCCGGCCGACAAGCTGCTCGACGAGGCGCTTGCCGCCGCGGCCGCGATCTGCGGCTACAGCGGGCCGAGCCTGGCGCTGGCCAAGGCCTGCGTCAACAAGGCCTTCGAGGGCGGCCTGCGCGACGGCGTCGACCACGAGCGCCGCATCTTCCACTCGCTCTTCGCCACCGAGGACCAGAAGGAAGGCATGGACGCCTTCGTCAACAAGCGCGCGCCGCAGTTCAAGCAGCGCTGAACACCCCCTCTCCCGCCCTGTCTCAGCCCTCGCGCCGCAGCGCCGGGAAGAGGATCACGTCGCGGATGCTCGGGCTGTCGGTGAGCAGCATCACCAGGCGGTCGATACCCACGCCGCAGCCACCGGCCGGGGGCATGCCGTACTCGAGCGCGCGCACGAAGTCGGCGTCGTAGTACATCGCCTCCTCGTCGCCGGCCTCCTTGTTCGCCGCCTGGGCGGCGAAGCGCGCCGCCTGGTCCTCGGCGTCGTTGAGCTCGGAGAAGCCGTTGGCCATCTCGCGCCCGGTGATGAAGAGCTCGAAGCGCTCGGTGACGGCCGGGTCGGTGTCGCTGGCGCGCGCCAGCGGGCTGACCTCGACGGGATAGTCGATGATGAAGGTCGGCTGCCAGAGCTTGTCCTCGACCACCGCCTCGAAGAGCCCGAACTGCAGCTCGGCGAGCTTCCAGTGCGCCGGCGGCTCCTGCCCGAGCTGCTTCAGCCGCGCGTGCAGCTGCGCCGCGTCCCCGGCCTGCTCGACCGAGAGCCCGGCGTGCGCCACCAGCGCGTCGCGCACCGAAAGCCGCGCGAAGGGCTTGTCCAGGTCCACCGTGCGGCCGCCGTAGCTGAGCGCGGCACTGCCCGTGGCCATGCGCGCGGCGTGGCGCAGCAGGCTTTCGGTGAAGTCCATCAGCTCGTGGTAGGACCAGTACGCCGCGTAGAACTCCATCATCGTGAACTCGGGGTTGTGGCGGACGCTGATCCCCTCGTTGCGGAAGCTGCGGTTGATCTCGAACACGCGCTCGAAGCCGCCCACGAGCAGGCGCTTGAGGTAGAGCTCGGGCGCGATGCGCAGGAACATGTCCTGGTCGAGCGCGTTGTGGTGGGTGACGAAGGGGCGCGCGTTGGCGCCGCCGGGGATGGGGTGCAGCATCGGCGTCTCGACCTCGAGGAAGCCGTGCTCGACCATGAAGTTGCGGATCGAGGCCACCGTCTTGCTGCGCGCGACGAAGCGCGTGCGCGCCGCCTCGTCGGTCATCAGGTCGACGTAGCGCTGGCGCACCTTCTGCTCCGGGTCGGCCATGCCGTGGAACTTGTCGGGCAGCGGGCGCAGGCTCTTCGTCAGCAGCCGCACGCGCCGGGCCTTCACCGAGAGCTCGCCGCTCTTGGTGCGAAACAGCGTGCCCTCGCAGCCGAGGATGTCGCCCAGGTCCCAGTGCTTGAAGGCCTCCAGCGCCTCCTGGCCGACGTTGTCGAGCGTGACGTAGAGCTGGATGCGCCCCGTGCCGTCCTGCAGCGTGCCGAAGCAGGCGCGGCCCATGACCCGCTTGAGCATCAGCCGCCCGGCCAGGGCCACCTCCACCGCCTGCGCCTCGAGTTCCTCGCCGGGCACCTGGTCGTGGCGGTGATGCAGGTCGGCCGCCTTGTGCGTGGGCCGGAAGTCGTTCGGGAAGGCCACGCCCGCGCCGCGGATCGCCGCCAGCTTCACGCGCCGCTCCGTCATCAGCTGGTTTTCGTCGGGGGTCACGGTCGGGGTGACGGTCGGCGGGGGCAGGGCAGAGGTCATCGTCGAGGCCTTGAAAGGGCTCGAATTCTAGGCGGCGACCCCGGGGTGGCAACCTACAATCGGGCGCTTTTGCCCGTCGCCCCATGCCCGCACCGCCGCCGATGGACAGCGTTGCCCGCGGCACGCTCGTCAACCTGGCGACGCGGCTCCTGGGTGTGGCGCTGGTGCTGGCGATCACCACGCTCGTGGCGCGCATCGGCACCGAGGCCCAGGGCGCCTTCGCGCTCTTCACGAGCGTGGAGGGCGTGCTGCTGGCGCTGTTCTCCGGCCTGGGCCTGGCGCTGGCGCGACAGGTGTCGCAGCGCGGCGCCTGGCCGCGCGCGCTGACGGGCGCGACCGTGCTCGCCTCGGCCCTGCTCGGCGTGCTGGCGGGCCTGGCGCTGCTCGCGCTCTCGACCTGGGGGCCGCCGGCCTACCGCTGGCTGTGGCTGCTGGCGCTGGCTGCACCGGTGCTGCTGCAGGCGCCCAACCTGCAGGGCCTGTGGCTGGGCGCCGGGCGCATGCTGCCGATGGCGCGCCTGGCGCTGGCACCGCCGCTGCTGGCGCTGCTGCTCGTCGGCGCGCTGGCGCTGCTGCAGCGCGCACAGCTGGGCGGCGTGCTGCTCGCCTGGGTGCTGGCCAAGGTTGCCGTCGGCGGCGTGCTCGTCGCCTGGCTCTGGCGCAGCGGCCGGCTCGCCGCCCCCGACCTGCGCGCGCTGCGCGGCGAGGCCGGCTTCATCGCCACCATCGGCCTCACCAACCTCGTCGCGCTGCTCAACTACCGCGTCGGCCTCTTCGTCGTCGAGCGGCTGGTCGGACTGTCGGCCACCGGCGTGTACTCGATCGCCGTCGTCGTCGCCGAGCTGCTTTGGTTCGTCTCCGGCTCGCTCACGCAGGCCGCCTACGGACGCATCGGCAGGCCGCAGCGCGAACAGGCCGCGGCCTTGACGGTGCGCGTGATGCAGCTGGGCGTGGCGGCGCTCGTCCCCGCGGCGCCGCTGCTGTGGCTGCTGGCCTGGCTGCTGGTGCCGCGCCTGCTCGGCCCCGCCTACGCGGCCAGCCTGCTGCCGCTGGCGCTGCTGCTGCCGGGCGTGCTGCTCTTCGGCGCGGCGGGCTCGCTCTCGGCCTGGTTCACCCACCACCTCGGCCGGCCGCAGGTGCCCGGCCAGGTGGCGGCGCTGTCGCTGCTGCTCAACGCCGGCCTGGCGCTGCTGCTGGTGCCGCGCCTGGGCAGCGCCGGGGCGGCGCTGGCCGCAAGCCTCGCCTACGCCAGCAGCGTCGCGGTGCTCGCCTGGCGCTTCGCGCGTTCGGCCGGGTTGCCGCTCTCGGCGCTGGTGAAACCCTCCGGCCGCGCGCCGTGGGCGGCGCTGTGGGACGGGCTGCGCAGCGTAGCATCCCCGGCGTCGCGACGGGGAGGGCGACGCTGATGCGTGAATGGCTGCAAGGCCGCTGGCGCGCCCTGGTCGGGCCGCGCATGCTCTACGGCTGGCGCCGCGGCGACGGCCGCTGGCTGGCGCACACGCGCATCAGCAGCGCCACGCGCATCGAATCGCCGCAGCGGCTGGACATCGGCGACCACGTCTACGTCGGCCCCTTCAACCTGCTCGACGCCTCGGGCGGGCTGCACCTCGGCGAGGGCGTGCAGGTGACGACGCATTGCGCGCTGCTCACGCACAGCAGCCACCGGGCGCTGCGCCTGGCCGGGCGCAGCTACTGGGGCAGCGCCGAGCCGCCGGGCGTCGTGCGCGCGGCCACGCACATCGGCGCCTACAGCTTCATCGGCCCGCACAGCGTGGTGATGGCGGGCAGCCGCATCGGCCGCGGCGTGCTCGTCAAGGCCTACAGCTACGTCGACGGCGAGGTGCCCGACTTCGCCGTCGTCGCCGGACAGCCGGCGCGGGTGGTGGGCGACACGCGCGAGCTCGATCGCCCCTGGCTGCAGGCGCATCCCGAGGCGCGCGCGGCCTACGACGCCTGGGCCGATGGACGTGCCGATGGCTGAGCCGCACCTGGGCCTGCTCGGCGATGCGACGAGCCCGCACGTGCGCCGCTGGGCCGGCGAGATGATCGCGCGCGGCTGGCGCGTCTCGCTGGTGACGGCGCGGCCGGCGCCGATCGACGGCGTCGAGCAGCGCGTGCTGTCGCCGGTGCGCCGCGCAAGCGACTGGCTGCTGCGGCGCGGCGAGGCCGCGCGCGCCATCGCCGCGCTCGCGCCCGACATCGTGCATGCGCACTACGTCACCTCGTACGGCTTCCTCGCCGCGGTGCAGCCGCGGCGGCCGTGCGTGCTGACGGCCTGGGGCAGCGACCTGCTCGTCACGCCCCGGCACAGCGCCCTGCTGCGCGCGCTCACGCGCTGGACGCTGCGCCGCGCCGACCTGGTGACGGGCGACGCCGAGGAACTGCTGGCGATCAGTGCCGCGATGGCGCCGCGCGTGCCGCGCGAGCTGCTGCACTGGGGCGTCGACCTGGCGCGCTTCGTGCCGCCGCCGCGGCGCGCGGCCCCCGAGCCGTTCACCATCGTCAGCCTGCGCAGCTGGTCCGCGAACTACCGCATCGACACCATCGTGCGCGCCGTCGCGGCCCTTGCCGCGACGCGGCCGGTGACGCTGCACCTGCTGGGTGGGGGCGAGGACGAAGCCGCGCTGCGCGCCCTCGTGGCCGCGCTCGGCCTGGGCGCGTGCACGCGCTTTCACGGGCGCGTCGACGATGCGACGATGGTCGACGTGATGCAGCGCGGCCACGTCAGCGTCTCGGTGCCGGCAAGCGATGCGACCTCGGTCTCGGTGCTGGAGAGCATGGCCTGCGGGCTGCCGGTGCTGGCCAGCGACCTGCCGGCCAATCGCCGCTGGCTCGACGCCGACCCGCTGCAGATCGTCGCCGGCGGCGACGTGGCCGCACTTGCCGCGGCGCTGGCGACGCTCGCCGACGACCCGGCGCGCGCCGGGCGCATCGCCGCCGCGCAGCTCGATCGCATCCGCCGCGAGGGCAGCCGCGCGCTGCAGATGGACCACATGGACAGGCTCTACCGCGGGCTGCTGGAGCGGCGGCGATGACGCGCACCAGCGTCATCGTCCCCTGCCGCAACGAGGCCGCGCATCTCGACGCCTTCCTGCGCTCGGTGCTCGCGCAGCAGCTCGCGCCCGGCGACACGCTGCAGCTCGTCGTCGCCGACGGCGCCAGCGACGATGGCACGCGCGAGCTGCTGGCCGCGCGCGCGGCCGCCGAGCCGCGCCTGCTCGTCATCGACAACCCCGGGCGCATCGTCTCCACCGGCCTCAACCGCGCCATCGCCCTGGCCGAGGGCGAGGTCATCGTGCGCATGGACGTGCACACCGTCTACGCCGAGGACTACGTGCGGCAATGCGTGCGCGTCCTGGCCGCCACCGGCGCGACCTGCGTCGGCGGCCCCTGGACCCCGCTTGCCGAGGGCGGCCGCGCACGCGCCATCGGGCGCGCCATCGCACGCGCCTTCGCCAGCGGCTTCGGCTCCGGCGGGGCCGCCTCGCGCCGCGCCGACTACGAGGGCGAGGTCGACACCGTCTACCTCGGCGCCTGGCGGCGCTCGGAACTGCTACGCCTGGGCGGTTTCGACGAGACCCTGGTGCGCAACCAGGACGACGAGCTCAACCTGCGCATCCGCCGCGGCGGCGGCCGCGTCTGGCAGAGCCCGGCCATCCGCAGCTGGTACACGCCGCGCGCCTCGTTCACGGCGCTGGCGCGGCAGTTCTGGCAGTACGGCTACTGGAAGGTCGCGGTGATCCGCAAGCACCGCCTGCCGGCCTCGCCGCGCCACCTGATGCCGTTTGCGCTCATCCTGCTGGCGACGATGCTGGCCGCCGCAGGCCTGGCCTGGCCGCCGGCGTGGGGCCTGCTGGCGGCGCTGCTGGCGCTCTACGCCGGGGCGGCGCTGGGCAGCGCGGCGCGGCTGGCGCCGCCCTGGCGCGAGCCCGGGCAGTGGCTGGCGATCGGCTGGGCCTATGCCTGCATGCACTTCTCGTACGGCCTGGGCTTCGCGCGCGGCCTCGGGGACGCCTGGCGCGGCCGCTTCGGCCACGCTGAAGGCACGACGCGTCTGACGCGCTGAACCACCGCGGCCCTGCGCCTTGGCCTTCACCATGCACGACGAACCGCACGCCGTCGCCGAGCGCTACGCCCGCCGCCGCGCCGCCGACGCGCGCTACCACCCTCTGCGCGCCGAGGTGCAGTACGCGCAGCAGGAGCGCCAGCGCGCGCTGCGTGCGCTGCTGGTGCGCGCGGGTCTCGCCTCGGTCGAATGCCTGCGCCTGACCGAAGTCGGCTGCGGCAGCGGCGGCAACCTGCTCGAGCTGCTGCAGCTGGGCTTCGCGCCCGAGCACCTGCAGGGCATCGAGCTGCTGCCCGAGCGCGCGCAGCAGGCACGCGCGCGCCTGCCCGCGGCGCTGCGCCTGATCGAAGGCGACGCGACGCAGGCCGACATCGCCCCGGCCAGCCAGCAGCTGGTGCTGCAGGCCACCGTCTTCTCCTCGCTGCTCGACGACGCCTTCCAGCAGCGCCTGGCCGACGCGATGTGGCGCTGGCTCGCCCGCGGCGGCGCCATCCTCTGGTATGACTTCACCGTCGACAACCCGCGCAACCCCGACGTGCGCGGCGTGCCGCTCGCGCGCGTGCGAGAGCTCTTCCCGCAAGGCCGCCTCGACCTGCGCCGCGTCACGCTCGCCCCGCCGCTGGCCCGCGCCGCGGCACGCCTGCACCCGCGGCTGCTGCCGCTGCTGAACGCGTTGCCGCTGCTGCGCACGCATGTGCTGGTGAGGATCGACAAGAAGTAGATCGATCGAATGACATGAGGGTCCCGATGCAGGGCATAGAATTCGCGAATCACTACATCACTACAAAGGTGCCCTGCCGTGAAGACCGTCAGCGCAGCCGAAGCCAATCGTCGGTTCTCCGCCGTTCTGCGCGAGGTCGCCGAAGGCAAATCGGTGACCGTGACCTCGCGCGGAAAGCCGGTGGCAACCATCGCGCCGGTGCAGTCCGAGCCGGCGGAGCCCAGCGCCGCCAAACGCCACTTGCTGGAGCACCTGCGCCAGGTCAGACCCAAGGGCAGGCGCGACTGGACGCGTGACGAGCTCTACCGCTGATGCTCAGGGTCGCGATCGACACCAACGTCCTGGCCTACGCCGAGGGGGCAGGTGACAAGCGACGCTGCCTGCGTGCGGTCGAAGTCCTTGAAGCACTTCCCGAGCAAGCCGTGTTGCTGCCGGTTCAGGTGCTTGGTGAACTCTTCCGCGTGCTGGTCGGCAAGCTGCGCCAGGCGCCGCGCCTGGCAAAGGCCCATGTGCTTCGCTGGACCGATGTCTATGCCGTTCGGGAATCGAGCTGGCAGGCCCTGCAGGCGGCGCTTGACCTGTCCGCCGACCACGGACTCACGATCTGGGATGCGCTGATCCTCTCGGTGGCGGCCGAGCAACGCTGTCGGCTGCTGCTGAGCGAGGATCTGCAGGATGGCTTCAGTTGGCGCGGGACCACGGTGGTCAATCCGTTTGCGCCGGATCTGCCGTCCCTGCTCGTGGATGTGATTGCCTCTTCGGGCGGAAGACCCATGCCGACCGAAGCTCAGCGCCGCGCGCGTCGCTTGCCGGATTCCCACCGATGACCCCCCCCTTCCTCCCCTTCGCCCTGCCCGAGATCGGCGAAGCCGAGATCGCCGAGGTCGTCGACACGCTGCGCTCGGGCTGGATCACCACCGGCCCCAAGGCCAGGCGCTTCGAGGCCGACTTCACCGCCTTCCTGGGCGAGCCGTCGCTGCAGTCCATCGCCGTCAACTCGGCCACCGCCGGCCTGCACCTGGCGCTGGAGGCGCTGGGCATCGGCGCAGGCGACGAGGTCGTCACGACCACGCACACCTTCACCGCCACCGCCGAAGTCGTGCGCTACCTGGGGGCCGACGTGAAGCTGGTCGACATCGACCCGGCCACGCTGTGCATCGACCTCGCGCAGGCCGAGGCGGCGATCACGCCGCGCACCAGGGCCATCGTGCCGGTGCACTACGGCGGCCTGGCGGTCGACATGACGGCCGTCCTGGCGCTCGCCCGCCGCCATGGCCTGAAGGTGGTCGAGGACGCCGCGCATGCGCTGCCCAGCACGCACGGCGGGCGGCTGGTGGGCAGCTTCGCGTCCGACGCCACGGTCTTCAGCTTCTACGCCACCAAGACCATGACGACGGGCGAGGGCGGCATGCTGGTGACGCGCGACGCCGCGCTTGCCGAGCGCGCGCGCGTGATGCGCCTGCACGGCATCAGCCGCGACGCCTTCGACCGCTTCACCGCCAAGGTGCCGAGCTGGGCCTACGAGATCGTCGCGCCGGGCTTCAAGTACAACCTGACCGACATCGCCGCGGCGATCGGCATCCACCAGCTCCAGCGCGCGCGCGGCTTCCAGCAGCGCCGCGCCGAGATCGCCGCGCAGTACGACGCCGCCTTCGCCGGCCTGCCCCTCGTCACGCCGCCACAGCCGGCCGCGGGCGACGTGCATTCCTGGCACCTGTACGCGATCCGCCTCGCCGACGAGGCAGGGATCACGCGCGACCGCTTCATCGAAGCCCTTTTCGAGCGCGGCATCGGCTGCAGCGTGCACTACATCCCGCTGCACCTGCACCCCTACTGGCGCGAGCGCTACGGCCTGCGCCCGGAGGACTTTCCGCACAGCCAGCACGCCTACGAACGCCTCGTGAGCCTGCCGATCTACACGCGCATGGGCGACGGCGACGTGCAGCGCGTCATCGACGCCGTCCGGGCGGTGCTGAAGGGCTGAACGGCACAATGCCGCCACCGGAGGTGACGACCATGGCCTTGGCGCAGCAGCAGATGAGCCTCGAGGACTACCTGGCCTGGGAGAACCAGCAGCCGGGCAGGAACGAGTTCTATCGCGGCGAGGTGTTCGCGATGGTCGGCGCGCAGCGGGCACATGGCTGCATCGTGTCCAACCTCAACCGGCGGCTGGCCGAGCAGTTGGACGGTATGCCGTGCCGCGTCTTCACCGAAGGCATGAAGCTCCAAGTCGCCGATGACGCCATCTTCTATCCGGACCTGATGGTCACCTGCGACAAGGCCGACCTGGCGACCGACATGATCTTCCGCGCGCCGACGCTGGTCATCGAAGTGCTCTCACCCGGCACGCAAGCCTACGACCGCGGGCTCAAGTTCGCCGTCTACCGGCGCCTGCCCTCGCTGCGCGAGTACATCCTCGTCGACTCCGACGCGCGCAGCGTCGAGGGCTTTCGCCGCAACGACGAAGGCCGATGGGTGCTCTACGACATGAGCGAAGGCCCGGCGCTGGAGGCGGCCAGCCTCGGCTGCAGCGTGCCGCTGGCGCAGGTCTTCGACGGCGTCGACCCGCCCGGGGCCTGATCGCGCTGGCTCTGCCCGCATGGTCAAGCGCGCCTTCGATCTGTTCGGCGCGGCGGCGGCCCTCGTGCTGCTGTCGCCGCTGCTGCTGCTGCTGGCGCTCGTGGTCCGGCTCGATTCGCCGGGCCCGGCGCTCTTCCGCCAGGAGCGCGTCGGCCGCTTCGGGCGGCCGTTTCGCATCCACAAGTTCCGCACCATGGTCGCCGGGGCCGAGCGCCTGGGCCCGCCGCTGACGGTGGGCGCCGACGCGCGCATCACGCGCAGCGGCCGCTGGCTGCGGCGCACGCGGCTGGATGAACTGCCGCAGCTCATCGACGTGCTGCAAGGCCACATGAGCCTGGTCGGCCCGCGGCCCGAGGTGCCGAAGTACGCGCAGCACTACCCGCCGGCGCTGCGCGAGCGCGCGCTGGCGCTGCGCCCGGGGATCACCGATCCGTCGTCGCTGTCGCACCTGAACGAAGCGGCTCTGCTCGCCGCCGCCGCCGACCCCGAGCGCGAGTACGTCGAGCGCATCCTGCCGCGCAAGCTGCAGGCCGCCGTCGACTACGCCGAGCACGCCAGCCTGTGCAGCGACCTGGGCGTGATCGCGCGCACGCTGGGCGTGCTGCTCGGCTGGCGCAAGGGGCAGGGCGCATGAGGCCGTCGTCGCCCACACCCTGGCACCGCCTGGACGCGCTGCTCACGCGCCTGCGGCCGCACCGCGCCGTGCTGTCGCTCGTCGTCGATGCCGTGGTCGTCGTCCTCGCCTGGAATCTCACCTACCTCTTTCGCCTGGGTTTCGAGCGCTGGCTCGGCGCGCGCCCCGGCTACGACGGCGCGGTGCTCGCCGGCATCGTGCTGCTCTACCTGCTGGCGCTGGCGAAGGCGCGGCTGCCGCAAAGCCTGTGGCGCTTCGCGGGCTTTGCCGAAGTGCGACGGCTGACCCTCGTCTGCCTCGTCGTCGGCACGCTGGCCGCGGCGCTGGTGATGGGGCTGGGCCTGCGCAAGGTGCCGCGCGCCGTGCTGGCGCTGCATCCGCTCGTCACGCTGATGGGCCTCGTGCTCGTGCGCATCGTCTACCGCATGCTGTGGGAGCAGCTGCGCCTGCACACGGCCGTCGACGCCGCGCGCGCGCGGCGCGCGATCGTCATGGGCGCCGGAGCGGCGGCGCGCCTGATGCTCGCAGGCATCCACGAACAGGGCTGGGCGGTGCTGGGCCTGCTCGACGACGACCCGGGCAAGCAGGGCGCGCGCATCGGCGACGTGCGCGTGCTCGGGCCGCTGGCGGCCATCGCCGACCCGGTGCTGCGCGGCACCGCCACGCACGTCATCGTCGCGCTGCCCTCGGCCACCCCCGAGCAGCGCCGCCGCGCGCTCGAGCTCGCCTCCGACACCGGCCTGCCCGTGCTCACCGTGCCGACGATCGAGGAGCTGCGCGAAGGCCGCAGCCTCGAGCGCCTGCGCCGCATCGAGCCCGAGGACCTGCTCGGGCGCGCGCCGGTGCAGCTCGACGAAGCCGGCATCGCCGACATCCTGCGCGGCGCCACCGTGCTCGTCACCGGCGCCGGCGGCAGCATCGGCAGCGAGCTCTGCCGCCAGCTCGCGCGCTACGCGCCGCAGCGCCTCGTGCTCGTCGAACTCAGCGAGTTCAACCTCTACGCCCTCGAGCAGGAACTCTCGGCCAGCCACCCGGGGCTCGAGCTCGTGCGCCTCATCGGCGACGTGCGCGACCTCGCCCAACTGCGCCAGATCCTTGCGTACTGGCACCCGCAGCTCGTGCTGCACGCCGCGGCCTACAAGCACGTGCCGCTGATGGAGGGTCCCAACGCCTTTGCCGCGCTGCGCAACAACACCCTGGGCACCTGGAACGCGGCACTCGCCGCGGCCGAGGCCGGCGTCGCGCGCTTCGTGCTCATCAGCACCGACAAGGCGGTGAACCCGACCAACGTCATGGGCGCCACCAAGCGCGCCGCCGAGATCGCGCTCTCCGCGCTCGTGCCGCGCTACCCGGGCACGCGCTTCATGGCCGTGCGCTTCGGCAACGTGCTCGGCAGCAGCGGCAGCGTCATCCCCAAGTTCAAGGAGCAGATCGCCCGCGGCGGCCCGGTCACGGTCACGCACCCGGACATCATCCGCTACTTCATGACCATCCCCGAGGCCGCGCGCCTCGTGCTGCAGGCCGCGGCCATCGGCGAAAGCGGCCAGGTGCTGGTGCTCGACATGGGCCAGCCGGTGAAGATCGTCGACCTCGCGCGCGACCTCATCCGCATGGCCGGCCATACGCTGCAGGAGATCCCCATCGTCTTCACCGGCCTGCGCCCGGGCGAGAAGCTCTACGAGGAACTGCTGGCCAGCGCCGACGCCACGCTGCCCACCGCCGTCGAACGCCTGCGCATCGCGCGGCTGACGCCCGTGCACGGGCCGATCGAGGGCCTGCTCGAGCTCGCGCAGCAGGCCGGCGCGCACCCGGACGACGCGGCGGTGCGGGCGGCGCTGGCGGCGGTGGTGCCGGAGTTCCGGGCGTCGTGACGGGCGCTTTTCCTGCCATTCCCGGCAGCCCGGGTTGTGACCAGCGCGTGCGCTCAAACGTGACTGTGCTTACCTGAGCGCGCCATCTCGAACGCGAACACGCCGTTCGTCAATGATCCAAAGCTGACCTGGAGCGCGTTCGATCGAGGTCAGCCGAATGCCTGCGGTCACGAGTCGAAGAACTCTGCCAAGCGCTTGATCGGGTGGCCGAAGCACCCAGACGTCGCGGTGACTTCCCGGTGGGTAGGCCCTGATGTCGGCGAAATCCAGATCAAAGTTGATCAAGATCCGGTTTTCGGCGATGCATGCGGCGAGTAGCGCCGGATCCTTTGCTCCCGAAAGTCCTTCCGAAAGGACCGTCTCGACGTCGTGTCCGAGATCGAGCAGCGCAGGCACGACCCTGCGAGGCAGGTTCTCGTCGAGCTTGAAGCGAAGAGGCGCCGTGCTCAAGCCCGCTTCGGAACGGGGAGGATGCGCTCACGTGCGAGTTCGGCGGCGTAGGCGAGGGCCGCAGCAATGTGCGCTGCCTCGAGGCTCGGGTATTCGTCGAGGATGGTCTGGGGCGACTCGCCCGCGGCCAGGTTGTCCAGCACCACGGACACGGGGATGCGTGTACCGCGCAAGCAAACGGTGCCGTGCATGACCTCTGGATCGACGCTGATCAACGGTCTCCAGTCCATCGCGGACCTCATCGGCGGCTGGTGGAACGCCGATCCTACCCGGGTCAGCCCTTGCGCGGCGCCGCCGTGCTCGTCACTGGGTCCGGCGGCAGCATCGGCAGCGAGCTCTGCCGCCAGCTCGCGCGCTTCGTGCTCATCAGCACCGACAAGGCGGTGAACCCGACCAACGTCATGGGCGCCACCAAGCGCGCCGCCGAGATCGCCCTGTCCTCGCTCGTGCCGCGCTTTGCCGGCACGCGCTTCATGGCGGTGCGCTTCGGCAACGTGCTCGGCAGCAGCGGCAGCGTCATCCCCAAGTTCAAGGAGCAGATCGCGCGCGGCGGCCCGGTCAGGGTCACGCACCCGGACATCATCCGCTACTTCATGACCATCCCCGAAGCCGCGCGCCTGGTGCTGCAGGCCGCGGCGATCGGCGAGAGCGGCCAGGTGCTGGTGCTCGACATGGGCGAGCCGATGAAGATCGCCGACCTCGCGCGCGACCTCATCCGCATGGCCGGCCACACCCTGCAGGAGATCCCCATCGTCTTCACCGGCCTGCGCCCGGGCGAGAAGCTCTACGAGGAACTGCTGGAGCTCGCGCAGCGGGCAGACCCGGCGCTCGACGATGAGGCGGTGGTGCCGGAGTTCGGTTCGGGACGCCACGCGGTCTGAACCTGCCTGCGGCGCGCCGGGGCAGGCGGCCCCGCATGCGAAAATTTCGCCATGATCGAGACCACCGGGACCGGGCCGATCGCGGCCGGGCGAGCGAGCCTGCCGTGCTGCTGAAGCGACTCGGCGGCGCAGGCAAGCGCGACTTCCCGCTCGGCTACTCCGCTTCCCTCGATGGTGCCCGCGGTCTGATGACGCTGGGCGTGCTGGCCGCGCATCTGCACTACTACTGGTATCCGGGCGCGATCATCTTCATGGATACCTTCTTCATCATGAGCTCGTACCTGATCACGTCGCTGCTGATCAAGGATCGCGACAAGCTGGGGAAGGTGAATTTCCAGCGCTTCTATGTGCGCCGCGTGCGCCGCCTGTTGCCGGCGCTCGTCGTGATGCTGGCTGTGTATACCGTGGCCGTGGTCGCGCTCGGTCGGCCGTGGGAGCCCGAGCGCCGCGCGATCCTGGCGACGCTGTTCTATTTCATGAACTGGGCGCGGGCCTTCGAGTGGCCGATGTCGCCCTACCTCGGCCACGCCTGGTCGCTGTCGATCGAGGAGCAGTTCTACGCCCTCTGGCCCGTGCTGTTCACCTTGCTGATCCCCTGGCGCGCACGGCCGGGCCGGGTGGCGCTGCTCCTGGTCGCCGTGGCGGCGCTCTCGGCATCCTGGCGCTGGTGGCTGGCCGGCAAGGGCGTCGGTCCGGCGCGCATGTACAACGGCACCGACGTGCGTCTGGACGGCCTTTGCCTGGGCGCTGCGCTTGCCTTCGCGCACAAGGGATGCGCCTGGGCTTCATCGGCCACGGTCGAGCGCTTCTTGAGGATCGCGTTGCCGCCGGTGGCCCTGCTGCTGTTCGTCTGGGGCTTCTCGGCGAGCTACTACGACCCCCAGTGGTATCTGTGGCAATCCCAGGCGTGCATCATCCTGTCGACGCTGCTGGTGGCCGGCCTGGTGGTGTGCCAGCGGACGCTGCTGCATCCGCTGCTCGAAGCGTCGCCGACGGTCTTCCTCGGCCAGATCTGCTATGGCCTCTACATCTGGCATCACCCGATCTTCCTCATCATGGAAGATCACCTGAAGATCGACCTGGCCACGCGCGTGATGGTCGGCGTGCCGCTGACCTTCGCTGCCGCCATCCTCTCCTACCATTTCATCGAATTGCCCTTCATCAGTCGTCGCAGCCCGCCGCGGCCGAGCCCTGCCCATGTCTCCAATGCCTGACAGCACGGCTCGGCCCCCGGCGTCGGAACCCTTCACCGGCATCCCTGCCGCGTCCGCCGACACCGCCCTTGGCGACGCGCTGGTCGCCGCCGGCAAGCTCGCGCCCCGCGACCTCGAGCGCGCGCAGGCGGCATCGGCCGAGCTCGGCAACCGCCTGCCCGACGTGCTGGTGCAGCTCGGCCTGGTGTCCGAGGGCGATCTTGCGCAGGCGCGCGCGCAACTGCACGGCGTGCCGCTGCTGCGTGCCGACGAGTTTCCGTCGTCGCTGCCCGAGCTGCCGGGCGTGCAGCCCGGTTTCCTCGCGCTGCACCATGTGCTGCCGCTGGCGGTCGACGAGGGCAGTGCCAGCGTCGCCGTCGCCGACCCCGGCGACGCCTTCGTGCTCAAGGCGCTGCGCCTGGCCAGCGGCCTGCGGCTGAACATCTCCGTGGCCGCGGCTGCGGATATCGACAAGGCCCTGGCCGAGCGCGCCGACGCCAGCGGCGAGGACGCGGCTGCCGAGGGCGGCGACGTCGACACCGGCGAATTCGTCGAGCACCTGCGCGACCTCGCCAGCGAAGCGCCGGTGATCCGCATGGTGAACACGCTGATCGGCCGCGTCATCGAGCTGCGTGCCTCCGACATCCACCTCGAGCCCTTCGAGGACGGCCTGCACCTGCGCTACCGCGTCGACGGCGCGCTCGACACCGCCGAGGTCATCGCGCCGCGCCTGGGCGCCGCGGTGGCCTCGCGCATCAAGCTGCTGGCGCACCTGGACATCGCCGAGCGCCGGCTGCCGCAGGACGGCCGCATCCGCACCCGCGTCAAGGGCCGCGAGCTCGACCTGCGCGTCTCCACCGTGCCGAGCGTGCACGGCGAGAGCGTCGTCATGCGCGTGCTCGACCGCACCGCGGTGCGCCTGAGCCTGCAGGACATGGGCATCCCCGCCGACACGCTGGCGCTCTTTGCCGACATGCTGGCGCGCCCGCACGGCATCCTGCTCGTCACCGGCCCCACCGGCGCCGGCAAGACGACGACGCTGTATGCCGGCCTGTCCGCGCTGGATGCCGGAACGCAGAAGATCGTCACCGTCGAGGACCCGGTCGAGTACCAGCTTCCGGGCATCGTGCAGATCCAGGTGCACGCGCAGATCGGCCTGACCTTCGCGAGCGCGCTGCGCTCCATCCTGCGCCAGGACCCGGACGTGGTGATGATCGGCGAGATGCGCGACGGCGAGACCGCGCAGATCGCCGTGCAGGCCGCGCTCACCGGCCACCTCGTGCTCTCCACGCTGCACACCAACGACGCCGCCAGCGCCGTGATCCGCCTCGTCGACATGGGCGTCGAGCGCTTCCTCATCACCTCCACCGTCAACGGCGTCGTCGCGCAGCGCCTGGTGCGCACGCTGTGCAGCCAGTGCAAGACGGCCGAGGTGCCCGACCCTGCCTGGCTGCAGCGCACCGGGCTGCACCGCCACCTGGCGCCCGGTGCACCGATCTACCAGCCGCGCGGCTGTGCCGCCTGCCGCGGCACCGGCTACCGCGGCCGCCTGGGCATCTACGAGCTGCTGGTGATCGACGACGCGCTGCGCCGCGCCATCGGTGAGGGCGCGGACGCCGGCGCGCTGCAGGCGCTGGCGCTGCAGCGCGGCATGCGCCCGCTGCACGACGACGGCCTGCGCCGCGTCGCCGCCGGGCTGACCACGCTCGAGGAAGTGCTGCGCGCCACGCAGGATGCCGGCGATGCCTGAATTCGACTGGCGTGCCGTGCAGGCCGACGGCCGCATGAGCCACGGCCGGCTCGAGGCGGCGAGCACCGAGCAGGCCGTGCTGCAGCTCAAGCAGCGCGGCCTGGTGCCGGTGGCGGTGCAGGCGGCGGGCGCGCGTGCCGCCGCCGCCGCCGCGGCGCCGGCCCCCGCGCGCGCGGCCTTCGGCGCGCGCCGCGGCGTCGCGCGCGCCGACGTGCTGGCGCTGACGCACGAGCTCGCCATCATGCTGCGCGCCGGCCTGCCGCTGGCCTATGCTTTGCGCGTGCTGGTCGACATGAACGCCAGGCCGGCCGTGCAGGCGCTGCTGCAGCAGGTGCTGGACGACGTCAGGGGAGGGGCGCCGCTCAGCCGCGCGCTGGCGCGGCACGGCGCACTGTTCGGAGACTTTCACGTGCAGATGGTGCGCGCCGGCGAGGTCTCGGGCCAGTTGCCGGCGACGCTGGAGCGGCTGGCCGAACACCTCACGCGTGCCGCCGCGCTGCGCGAGAGCGTCATCTCGGCGGCCACCTACCCGGCCATCCTGCTGGGGGTGGCGCTGCTGTCGCTGGCCGGCATGCTCGGCTTCGTCGTGCCGCAGTTCGAGAAGCTCTTCGCCGACATGGGCGAGGCCGTGCCGCTGGCCACGCGCTTCGTGCTCGCCCTGAGCCACCACGCGCGCGACTGGGGCGTGGCCTGGCTGGCCGCCCTGCTGGCCGCGGGGCTGGCGTTCTCGGCCTGGCGCCGCACGCCCGCCGGGCGGCTGCGCGGGCAGCAGATGCTGCTGCGCCTGCCGCTGCTGGGCAGCCTGCTGCACGGCTTTCAGCTCGGGCTCTTCGCGCGCACGCTGGGCACGCTGGTGGGCAACGGCGTGCCGCTGCTGGCGGCGCTGGACATCGCCGTCGACACCGTCGCGAGCCTGCCGGTGCGCCAGGCGCTGCGCGGCATGGTGATGCCGGTGAAGTCGGGCACGCGGCTGGCGCAGGCGATGATGGAGACGCGCCAGTTCGAGCCGCTGGCCATCAACCTCGTGCGCGTGGGCGAGGAGACCGGGCGCCTGGGCCCGCTGCTGCTCGAATACGCGCGCGTGGCCGATCAGCGCGTGGAGACCGGCATCAAGCGCATGCTGGCCCTGCTGGAGCCGCTGCTCATCGTCGTGCTGGGCGTGCTGATCGCCGGCATCATCGTCTCCATCCTGCTGGGCATCCTGTCGGTGAACGAGATCGCGGCATAATTTCGGGTCTTCCCGCATGGCGCCGGCCAGCCGGCGCCGCCTTCATGGAACTTCTGCCGCCCGTGCCGCGTCCGACGCCCACCGTGCCCCATTCCCGCGCCCCCGGCCGCCGCCTGCGCGCCGGCTTCACGCTCATCGAACTGCTGGTCGTCCTGGCCATCCTGGCGCTGCTGGCCGGGCTGGTGGGCCCGCGCGTGCTCAACCAGCTCGGCGGCGCCAAGTCCAAGACCGCGCAGGTGCAGATCGCCGATCTCGACAAGGCGCTCGAGCTCTTCAAGCTCGACGTCGGCCGCTACCCGAGCACCGAAGAGGGCCTGCAGGCGCTCTCCGCCAGGCCGGCGAGCGTCGTCTCCGGCTGGGCCGGGCCCTACCTCAAGGGCAGCGTGCCGAGCGACCCCTGGGGCAAGGCCTACGACTACAAGCTCGAGGGCGGGGCGGTGCTGATCCAGTCCCTCGGTGCCGATGGTGCGCCCGGCGGCGACGGCGAGAACGCCGACCTGCGCAACACCCGCTGAGCTTCGGCGGGCGACGCGCATCCCGCACGCGGCAGCCGCCGCGGGCGGCTTCACGCTGATCGAGCTCATCGTCGCGCTGGCCATCGCCGCGCTGGCCATCGCCATCGTGCCGCCGGCGCTGCAGAAGCTGCGCGACGGCATGCACTACCGCGACACCGTGCGCACCGTCGTCACCGAGCTGCGCGCCGCGCGCCAGCGCGCCTTGGTCGAAGGCGTCGAGACGCGCTTCTTCGTCGACCTCGTCGAGCGCCGCTACGGTCTGGACCCGCTGGCCCTGCGCGCGCTGCCCGAGCCGCTGCAGATGCAGGTCATCGTCGCCGGCATCGAGATGAGCGGCCAGCGCCTGGCGGCGATCCGCTTCCTGCCGCAGGGCGGCGCCACCGGCGGCAGCGTCGACGTGCTGCGCCCGGGCGTCGGCGGCGTGCGCATCACCGTCGACTGGCTCTCGGCGGCCGTCTCGCAGACGCCCCTCACACCATGAGGGCACGCGGCTTCTCGCTGCTGGAGCTGCTGGTGGCGATGGCGATCATGGCCATGTCGCTGGCGCTGCTGTACCGGGTCGACGCCGGCGTGCTGCGCGGCACCGCCGAGCTGCAGGCGCAGCAGCGCGCGACGCTGCTGGCCCAGTCGATCCTCGACAGCCGCGAGGCCGTGCCGGCGGCGGGGTGGCACGAACAAGGGCATGACGCCGGCTTCGACTGGGCGATCGACTCGAGCGTGCTGCCGCGTCCGCCCGGGCTCGACGCCCAGGTGCCGTTGCTGCACGAAGTGCGCATCGCCATCCGCTGGCCGGGTCGTGGCGCCGCCGCGCACGAGCTGGCGCTGACGACGCTGCTGCCGCAGGCGCTGGCGCAGGCGGGGGCGCAGCAGCCATGAAGCGGGCGCGCCGCGCCGGCCTTGGGCTCACGCTGGTCGAGGTGATGGTCGCGCTGGCCGTGCTCTCGCTCATCGTGCTGGCGCTGGGCGCCTCGCTGCGCGGCCTGGCGCAGTCCGGCGAGCGCGTCGACCGGCGCGTCGCGGCGATCGACGAGATGCGGCTCTCGGCAGCCCTCCTGCGGGAGCTGCTGGCCACGGCCTTGCCCGAGCGGCGCGCCGATGCGGGCCGTGCCCCGCGCTTCGCCGCCCGGGCGGACGGCATGGAGTGGATCGCCGTCATGCCGCCGCGACACGGCGCGGGCGGGGCGCATGCGTTTCGCCTCGCCGTGGAGCGGCTGGACGACGACAGCACGGCGCTCGTGCTGCGCTACGCCCCCTGGAGCGCGCAGGACGCCATCCGCCCCGACTGGTCGACCGCCGCCTCGCGCGTGCTCGCGCATGGCATCGAGCGGCTCGCCGTGAGCTACGGCGGGCAGGGCCTGAACGCGGGCTGGCAGCCGGCATGGCCGGCCGGGGAGCGCCTGCCGCCGCGCGTGCGGCTGGACGTCACTCCCGCAGCCGGGGCCTGGCCGCCCATCGTGCTGCCGCTGCGCGTGCCCGCCCGAGCCGGCGGCCAGTTCGTGATCGGGGGCAGTGGCGGATGACGGCCTGGCATGCAGACCCCCGTGCGCACCGCGGCGTGGCACTCATCATCGTGCTGTGGATCGTCGGCGCGCTCAGCGTGCTCGTGCTCGGCCTGGTCCATGCCCAGCGCAGCGAGCTGCGGCTGGCGTCCGCGGCACGCGAGCTCACGCGCGAGAGCGCCATCGGTCGGGCCGCGATCCAGCTCGCGGCGCAGCTTCAGCGCGCGCAGCGCGCGCAGCCCTCGCCGCCGGTCCGCCTGCAACGCATCGCGGTCTCCTACGGCGGCCGCGACGTCGTCGTCGAGGTCATGCCGCTGACCGGCCTGGTCGACCTCAACGAGGCGCCGCTGCCGCTGCTGGCGGCGCTCTTCGCGCAGGCGGGCAGCCTCGACGAGCCTGCCGCGCGTGCCCTGGCGGCCGCGACGCTCGCGCGTCGCGAGCAACGCCTGCCGGACGGCAGCGACAACCGCTTGCAGGCGGTCGAGGAACTCCTGTCGCTGCCCGGGGTCGACTACCCGCTGCTTGCTAGAATCGCGCCCCTTGTGACCATCGACTCCGCGGGCAGCGGACGCGTCAACGCGCTCGCCGCGCCCTACGAGGTGCTGCTGGTGCTGGCCCGGGGCCGAGCCGACATCGCCCGCCGCGTGGCCGACGATCGTGACGCCGGCCATGCCGGGGTCGATACCACCCGACTCGAAGCCGAGTACATCGATGCCACGGTCAGCAGCCGCTACCGCTTCACTGCTCATGTGCCCGCAGACGACGGATCACGGGTGCTCGTGCAGCGCGACATCGACCTGCGGCCGGCAGCACCTGCCGACCGCGCCGTGCCGCTCGAGCAGGCGCCGTGGCAGACGCTGCGTTCGCGCCAGTGGCGCGTAGGCGTGGACGCACAGGCCCCGAGCCCCCCGCATGTCGGCCGCTGACGCCCCGAATCCTGCCGCCCTGCCCCGCCTCGCGGCCCTGGGCGCGCATCTGCTGCAGCCCTGGCGCGAACTGCCGCGCGTGCCGCCGTTCTCGTGGATGGAACCGGCGCCCGCGGTGTGCCTGCTGCACGCCGACGGCAGCCAGTCGCTGTGGTCGGGCGAGCAGCGGCGCAGCCCCTCGCCGCGGGAAGGCGAGGCGGCGCGCTTCGTGGCCGTCGAGATCCCGGGCTCCGAGGCGCTGGAATGCACGGTGCCGCTGCCGCCCTTGTCCGAAGTCGAGCGCCAGCAGGCGCTGGCCCTCGCGGTTCGCGCCGCGAGCCCCTTCGATCCCGCTGAACTCGTCTGGGGCTGGCGTTCGACGCCCGAAGGGGCCACCGCGCTGCTGGCCTCGCGCCGCGCGGTCGAGTCGCGCCTGGCGGCTGCCGCCGATCGCCTGCGCGGCCGGGGCCCCGCGGAGGCCTGGGTGTTCGGCCCTGCCGGGCGGCCGGTCGTCCTGCAGGGCTTCGGCGAAGCGGCGCGCCAGCAACGGGCCTCGTTCGGGCGCCGCCTGGGCGGGCTGCTGCTCCTTTGCGCGCTGCTGCTGCTGGCCGGCGCGCTGCTCACGCCCACGCTGCAATTGCGCCTGCGCGCCCTGCAGGCGCAGCAGGCCCATGGCGAAGCCGAACGCCGGCTGGCGCCGCTGCTCGCCCAGCGCGAGGCGTTGGTGAAGGCGCAGGTCCAGCAGGCCGCGCTGCGCGAGCAGATGAACGATCGCGTCGAGCCGCTGGCGGTGCTGGACCTGATGTCGCAGGCCATTCCCGAGGACAGCTTCGCGCAGCGCCTGCAACTGCAGGGCGACAAGCTCACCCTCACCGGCCAGACGCCCAACACCGCGGCGCTGATGAACCGCCTGAGCGCCCAGCCGCTGCTGCGCGACGTGCGCTCCCCGGCGGCCGCCACCCGCGGCATGACCGCCGGGCGCGAGAACTTCACCATCGAGATGAGGCTGCAGCCCGAGGCGCTGCGACCAGCACGCGCCGCCGCGGAGGCCACGGAGGCCGTGACCACGGCGCCCGCGCCCGCCTCGGCCCCCGCGACCGCCGCCTCGGGGGTGCCGCCGCGATGAGCAGCTCGCGTCGCGCCCTGGCCTGGGCCTCGGTCTTCTGGCTGCTGCTGATCGCGACGCTGGTGGCGCTGGCCGGCCAGTGGGTGTGGCAGCGTCACCAGGCCTGGCAGCAGTTGCTGCAGACGCTCGAGCCGCGCATCGCGCGGCTGGAGGGCCTGGCCGGCAGCCGCGAGCCCCTGCAGCAGGCGGTGCAGCAGACCGAGCGCGACGTGCTGCGCCACGCCTACGCCTCGACGCGCGACGCCAGCCAGGCGGCCAACGACGCCCAGCAGCGCGTGCGCGAGCTCTTCAGCCGCCCGGGCCTGGACCTGCTCAGCCTGCAGGTGCTGCCAGCGCGCACCGCCACCGCTTTCGATCGCATCCCGATCGCCGCGCGCGTCGACGGCGAGCTCGCCGTGCTGCAGGCCACGCTGGCCGCCTTGCCGACGCTCTCGCCCTCGGTCTTCGTCGAAGGCTTCGCGCTGCAGGGCGCATCGGCGGGCGACGCGGCGCCGCCGCGCGTGGTGGCCGAGTTGCAGCTCTACGTGCTGCGGGTGCGGCCGTGAAGGGGGCGGACATGCGACGCGCCGTGCTGCCGCTGCTGCTGCTGGCCAACCTCGGGCTGGCGCTGTGGCTGGCCGCGCTGTGGTTCACGCCCGAGGGCCGCCTGGCCGACCTGCGCTGGCAGCCGCCGCCGCCGCTGCCGCCCGTCCTGGACGCGGGCGCGCCGCTGCCGGCCACCGGCGTCGAGCTCTCGCGCTACGTCGCCACACTCGAGCAGCCGCTGTTCTCGCCCTCGCGCCGCGCGCCGCCCCCGCCGCAGGCGGCCAGCGCCGCGCCGGTGGCCGACGCCCCGCCCGAACTGCGCGTGCTCGGCCTCTACGGCACGCACGCCACCGAAGGCGAAGCCTCCGGCGGGCCCCGGGGCGGCATGATCGCGCGCGTCGACGGCCAGGTGAAGCGGGTGAAGATCGGCGACGCCATCGGGCGCTGGACCCTCAAGGCCCTGCGGCCGGGCGAGGCGGTGCTGGCGCAAGGGGATGTCGAGCACGTCTATCCCCTGCAGCGTGCGGCGTCGACGCCGCCGCCGCCGGATGCCGCCAGCGCCGACAATCCGCCGCGCGAAGCCCCGTCCGCGTCGACGCCCCGGACCCCGGCGGCCAATCCGTACTACCAGCGGCAGGTGGACGAAGCCCGGGCGAACGTGCGCCGCGTCAACGCCTTGCGCGCCCGCAGCGGCCTGCCTCCCTTGCCGGAACCTTGATCGCATTCGATGGCCAATGTACGAACTCCCCGCCTGATGCTGCTGCGCGCGTCCGTGGTGCTCCTGCTGCTGCCGCTCGCGGCTCTGGGCCAGGCGCCTGCCGAAGCGGCCGGCGCCACGCGCGCGGTGGCGGCCGACGCGCCTGCAGCCGGCGCGTCGGCGCCCGCAGCCGGCGAAGCGCCGCCCGAGCGTGACCGCGCGCAGCCCCGCCTGCTGCCGGGCAATGACCAGGTGATCGCCGCGCCGGCGCCCGTGGCCGTGCTGCAGGGCCCGCCGGTCGACCTGCGCTTCGAGGACACGCCGGTGCGCGAGGTGGTGCACGCCATTCTTGGCGACTTGCTGAAGGTCGACTACATGCTGCATCCGCCCGTCGACGGGCGCGTGACCCTGGTCGCCTCGGGCCCGGTGGCGCCGGACAAGGCCGTCTTCCTGCTCGAGGCGGCGCTGCAGGCCAGCGGCCTCGTGCTCGCGCGCGATGCCCGCGGCGTCTACCACGTCGGCAAGCCCGAACTGCTGAAGGCGATCACCCCGGACGTGCGCCAGGTCCGCGGCAGCGAGCCGCTGCCGCCGGGAAGCGGCGTGATCGTCGTGCCGCTGAAGTACATCGGTGCCGGCGAGATGGCGGCGATCCTGCGCCCGCTGGCGCCGCCCGAGGCGATTCTGCGCGTCGACAGCGTGCGCAACCTGCTCGTGCTGGCGGGCAGCCGCGCGCAGGCCGAGGGCTGGCTCAGCCTCGTGCAGACCTTCGACGTCAACCTGCTCGCGGGCATGTCGGTCGGCGTCTTTCCGCTGCGCTACCTGAGCGTGGCCGATGTCGAGGCGGCGCTGGCGCTGGCGCAACAGGGTGCGGCCGCCGCCGCGCCGGCGCCGGCCGCGGCGGCCCCGTCCGGCGCCGCCACCGCGGCCGGGCGGGCGGGGCCGGCCTTCGCCGCCGAGCGCCTGCCGCTGTTCGGTGCCGTGCGCGTGCTGCCGGTCGAGCGGCTCAACAGCGTCATCGTCGTCTCGCCGCGTGCCGCCTACCTCGAAGAGGCGCGGCGCTGGATCGAGCGCCTGGACCGCCCCGGCAGCAGCGCCAACGAGCAGCGTCTCTTCGTCTACCGCGTGAAGAACGGCTCGGCGCAGCACCTGGGCCAGGTGCTGGCCGGCATCTTCGGCAGCCGTGAATCCGCGGGTGCCGCGGCCGCGGCCGCAGGCGGCGTGGCGCCGGGCCTGGCCAGCGCAACGGGCGCCACGCGTCTCGGCGGCAATGCGGGCGCCGGCACGGGCGCGACGGCGCCGACGACCGGCACGGCGCTGGGCCTCGGTGCCGCGCGCACGCCGCAGCCCGCGCGCGGCGCCACGGCCGGCCAGGGCTCGACCGCACTGCCGCTCGAAGGCGGCCTGCGCGTCGTCGCCGACGAGCGCAACAACGCCATCCTCGTCTACGGCACGGCGGCGCAGTTCGAGCGCATCGAGGACGCCTTGCGCCGCCTCGACGTGCCGCCCACGCAGGTGCTGATCGAGGCCAGCATCGTCGAGGTCACGCTCACCGACGAGACCTCCTACGGCCTGCAGTGGGCCTTCGGCGACACGCGCGCCGGCGGCGGCACCGGCACCAGCGTGCTCAGCGGCGTCGCCGGCGGCGTGCTGGGCGGGCCGCTGGCGGGCTTCTCGTACACGCTGCGCAACAGCGTGGGCAACGTGCGCGCGGTGCTCAACGCGCTGGCCGAGAAGTCGCTCGTGCGCGTCATCTCCTCGCCCTCGATGATGGTGCTGGACAACCACATGGCGCAGATCGCCGTCGGCAACCAGCAGCCCATCCAGACCAGCGAGACGCTGAGCGCCGAGGGCAACGTGCGCACCACCAGCATCCAGTACAAGGACACCGGCGTCTCGCTCGCCGTCACGCCCTCGGTCGGCGCCGGCGACATGGTGACGATGGCCATCGACCAGGCCGTCACCGACGTCGGCGCCATCGACGCCGCCACCGGCCAGCGCGCCTTCCTGCAGCGCCAGTTCTCGAGCAAGGTCGCCGTGCGCTCGGGCGAGGCGGTGGTGCTCGGCGGCCTCATCCGCGAGAACGACACCGGCGGCTCCTCCGGCGTCCCCGGCCTGCACGAGGTGCCGGTGCTGGGCGCGCTCTTCGGCACCAAGACGAGTTCGAAGAACCGCACCGAGCTGATCGTGGTGATCACGCCGCGGGTGGCGCGCAGCGACGCCGACGCGCGGGCCATCAGCCGCGACCTGCGCGAGAAGCTGCGCGGGCTCGAGCCGCCGCAGCCGCTGCCGTTGCAGCACGACCCCGCGTTGCGCGCACCAGGCGACGCGCAGCGCTGAAGGGTGCAGAATCCGGACCCGCCTCGCGCTTGTACTGCATTCCCGCCGACCCCGTACTCCCCGCTTCCCGATGACCCCGTCGATCCATCCTTCCCGCGCGCGCCTGCTCAGGCTGTTCGCGGCCGCGGCCGCGAGCGCCGTGCTGGCCGGCTGCGCCGCGTTCGCGCCCGACTCTCCCGAAGAGCGCGTCCGCGCGCGTGCCCAGGCGCGCTGGGACGCGCTGCTGGCCGGCGACTTCGAGAAGGCCTACGCCTTCCTCAGCCCGGGCAGCCGCGGTGTGGTGTCGTTGCCTCAGTTTCGGAACTCGATCGGCGCCGCGGCCTCCTGGAAGAGTGCCAAAGTTCACGGCGTGACCTGCCAGCAGGCCGACCGTTGCAAGGTCACGATGCTGGTCAACTACACCCCGCTGCTGCCCCGTCCGCGAGTCGGTAACATCGAAACCTCGATCGATGAGACGTGGCTCCTCGAACAGGGTCAGTGGTGGCTCCCGCAAGGCCTCTGAACCTGGGCATGCGCTTCGATATGGCCACCCATGGCCCGTCTCTACAAAGCAGGAGGACACCGCCTAACGAGGTGAAGAGAGGACAGACGTCTGTTGCGAAATCTCGACACACAGGGGTTTTCGGAGCATGCCACCGATGGGGTGCCCGTAATCGCTGTGCTACATTGAAGGAAGCGTGATTGCTTCCGTTGCGCTAATCAATATCTACCCCGGAGTCAACGTAATGAAGAGAACCCTTGTTGCTCAGTGCGCCGCGGCCGTGCTCACCGGAGCCGCCTTCGTCGGCGCGAACGCTGCTGTGGTCGCGCCGGGTGCCGGCGCCGTCGACGGCGTTCAGACCGCGACCCAACTCGTGCCGAACAAAGACGGCATCGGCCACATCGTCATCGTGCCGTACTACTCGGCGGCCAGCGGCAACGATACCTACCTCAGCATCACCAACACCGACATGCGCAACGGCAAGGCGGTGAAGGTTCGCTTCCGGGGCGCGTCGAACTCGGACGACGTGTTCGACTTCACGCTGCTGATGTCGCCTGGCGACGTGTGGACGGCCGCCATCACCAAGGACGCCACCACCGGCAAGGCCAAGCTGCTGACGGGCGACACGAGCTGCACCATCCCGAACGCGCTCAGCGGTTCCACCTTCGTCACCGGCCGTCTGGCCCCGTACCAGGCTGCCGACGCCCAGGCCAAGGAAACCCTGGAAGGCTATGTCGAGATCCTGAACATGGCCGACATCTACCGGGGTGCCGTGCCGGCGGTTGGCGCCGGTTCTCCGACCCGCGCGGCTGCGGTTGCGCCCGCGGTCAACAACGCGCTGTACGGCGCCACAAAGCACGTCAACGGCGTGCCCCCGGGCTGCGGCGAAACCAGCCCGGCGATTGCTGCGTTGGCGAACAACCCGACCGACTACAACGCCACCCTGACGGGCGCCGTGCAACTGGGCCTGGATGTGCCGACCGGCGGCCTGACCGCCACCTGGACCATCATCAACGTGCCGCTCGCCACGTCCTTCTCGGGCGTCGGCGACGCCGTCGAGGCGCGCGATGCCGCCACCGGTCTCCCCGGCTGGGGCAACGTCGTGTTCTCGCCGCAGTTGGCCACCCCGGTGGGCCTCGCCGCTGCCCGACTGGCCACGGCCGACCCGCTGCTGCGTGGTGCCGTGCCCGACAGCGAGACCGTCGTGGCTCCGGCGGTTGCGCGCGGCGCCCCGGTGCTCCCGACGGCCGCCACGAGCTACGTCGCCGCGGCGATGTACGACTTCCCGGATCTGTCCACGCCCTACCTGCAGGGCAGCATCGCGGCCATGGCCAACGGCGTTGCCACCCGTCTGCAGGCTTCGCTGCTGACAGACGCCTATGCCGTGACTTCGGTCATGAACGAGTTCGTCTCCGACGCCAGCCTGCTGGCCAAGACCGACTGGGTGTTCTCGTCGGCCACCCGTCGCTACAACGTCGCACGCAACTACGGCACCGCAGCGACCAATGCCAGCACGGTCTTCACCGATCTGGAGTGGGACGATGTGAACACCGCGGGCGGCGTGACCGTCGGCGGCGCCACGACCGCCAACCGCTACGCGGTCAGCAACACCACGGCGGAAGGCAACCTGATCTGCGTCACCGGCGTCGGCACGGCGGCTGGAACCTTCGGCGCGGTGCCGGACAACAAGACGCTTGCCGTCAACGCCGACCGCGAAGAGACCTTTGTCGGCTCGACCAGCCAGTTCGTGATCTCTCCGGGGGTGCCGACCGCGCCGCTGACCATCTGCGGTGAAGTCAGCGTGCTGACCTTCAACAACGCCGGCGGCGGTGGCGCCCTGGGTGCGCAACTGACGAAGAAGGACCTGACGGGCACCAACGTCAACGGCTGGGCGCGCCTGTCCTCCCCTGGCCTTGCTGGCGTTGCGCCGGGTACCGTCAGCGCCCGCCTGGGCCTGCCCATCGTCGGCGGCTCGTTCATGCAGCTCACCAACGGTGCCGTGGCGGCCGGAACTTCGGGCAACTACGGCCTGACCTTCCCGCACCGCACGACCCGCTACTGATCGGCATTCCGGGGTAGCAAAGGGGGCGGGGCAACCCGCCCCCTTTTTTTCATACGAGGACTTCGTGCCCCCGCCGAACCTGTGCCGCGAAGACCCGTCAAAGCCTGCTTCTTCACTTCCCTTGCTATCCATGGCGTCTCTTCGTACCCACTCCCTGGCCGCGGCCCTGGTGCTGGCCTCGGCCGGCCTGCTGCCTGCCCACGCGCAATCGACCCCGCCCCTGGTCACCGGAGAACACGGTGTCACGGTGAGCCGCACCGACATCGAAGTCGCCATGGAGCGCGTGCCCGAGGCGTCGCGTGCCGCCGTCATGGCGCGCGTCGACAACCTCTCGCGCCAGGCCGAGCAGATCTACATCCGCCGCGTGCTGGCCCTGGACGCCGAGCAGGCGGGCCTGGACAAGACGCCCGAAGTCGCCGCCGCGCTCGCGCAGGCGCGCCAGCGCATCCTCTCCGACGCGCAACTGGCCGCCATCAGCCAGAGCGTCAAGCTCAGCGACGACACCGTCCGCGCCTACGCGCGCGACGTCTATCGCAGCAACCCCGAGCGCTACAAGGTGCCCGCGCAGACGCGTGCCCGCCACATCCTGATCGGCAACAGCCTCGACGGCAAGGCCCAGGAGCGCGCCACCGAACTGCTTGCCAAGATCAAGGGCGGCCTGTCCTTCGACGCCGCCGCGCGCGAGTTCTCCGGCGACTACGCCAGCGCCGCCAAGGGCGGTGATCTGGGCTGGTTTTCCGCCGGAGCCATGGTCAAGCCCTTCGAGGACGCGGTGGCCAAGCTGAAGGCACCCGGCGAGCTCGGCGCCGAGGTGGTGCAGACGCAGTTCGGTTATCACATCATCCAGCTCGTGAACCGGCGCGAGGCCGGCATCCAGCCCTTCGAGGAAGTGCGCGAGGCGCTGGAAGGCGAGGTCCGCGCCAAGGCCGAGGACGAAGCGCGCCAGACCCGCATCCAGGCCATCTCGCGCGCCGCCAAGGTCGACGTTCCGGCGCTCGAGGCGATGGCCAGCGAGTACGACCAGAAGTCCAAGTCACGGTAAGCGCGAGCGCGCTGCAGGAAGGCCATCCGGTGTGCCCGGCCAGGGACGGCGAGCCCCCGGCGGCTGGCGCCGCCATCGGCGTCGACGTGCCGCAGGGCGCCGCCCTGGAGGTCGCCATCGTCGTCTACCGGCCGGTTCTCGACGAGCTGCGCGCCTGCCTGCTGGCCCTCGATGAGCTTCGGGGCCCGGGCGCGGCCGTCGTCGTGCACCTCTGGCACTGCGATGCAGGCCCGCAGGACACACCGGGCCTGCCGGAGTTGCTGCGGCAACTGCAGGCCGCCGGAACGCCCCTGAAGCCTGGCGGCGGCGCCGGCAACCTGGGCTTCGGCCGGGCCATCAATGCCTTGTCCCCAGGCCTTGCCGCGAGCCACCTGCTGATCCTCAACCAGGACGCCATCCCCGAGCCCGGTGCGCTGACCCGCCTGTGGCACGAGGCCCGGCACGACGACCCCCGCGTCGCCGCCTGGGAGCTGCGCCAGATTCCCTACGAGCACCCCAAGGACTACGACCCGGCAACCGGGGAAACCGGCTGGTTCAGCGGTGCCGCGGTGCTGCTGCGCACCGACGCGCTGCGCGCCGTCGGCGGCTTCGAGCCGCGCTTCTTCATGTACTGCGAGGATGTCGACCTCTCATGGCGCCTGCGCTGCGCGGGCTGGCGCCTGCGCTACCTGCCGCAGTGCGCCGTCGTCCATCGCACCTACGAACACGCGGGCCAGGTCAAGCCGCTGGCGGCGCTGCAGGGCTACTACGCCAACCTCTGCCTGCGCACGCGCTTTGCCGGCCGGCGCTGCGTACGTGAGGGCATCGGTGCGCTTCTGCGTGAAATGCGTGGCCGCCAGCCCTTTGCCGGTCGGCGTCGCGGCATCGTCACCGCGCTCTTGAAGTTCGCGCGCGACGACCGCTACTTCCGGCGCACCCGCCGCGCGGCCAGCGACTTCGAGCCCTGCTTCAACGGCTGGGACTACGAGCAGCGCCGCGAGGGCGCTTTCCATGCCTTTCGCGCACAGGCCGAGCGCCAGGCGCCCCTGCCCGCGGCCACCGTCCTCCTGCGCGCCCGCGGTGACGCGCAGGCGCTCGAAGAGGCCTTGCGCTGCATCGCCGGGCAGACGCACGCGCCTCTCGAGATCATCGTCGTCGGCGGCACCGAGCCGGCCCTGCACCCGGTTTGCAGCGCGTGGGCCACGCGCCTGCCGCTGCGCCCGCTGGCGGAGCCGCCATCGGCGACGCTGCAAGCGCTCGCCGTCGTCCATGCGCAGGCCGACTGGTGGCTGATCCTGGAAGACGAGCGCACGCGGCTCTACGCCGATCACCTCGAGGTGCTGCTGCAGGCCGCGCTTGACCAGGGCCGCTTGGCCGCTGTCTCGCTCACCTGGCTCATCGAAGCCGAAGCCGCCGACCACGCCGCGGCCCATCGTCGGCATGCGCCCCGCCAGACGCTTGCAGGCTTGCCGGCGACCCGGCCGACGCGGCTGCTGCATCGCAACGCGCCAGCCGATCCTGTCTACGCCGAGGTCGAGAAGACGACCGCCGTCTGCTATGCCGGGAGTCCCGCCGGCTGAGCCAAGGGGCGGCGCGGCGCCTGCGGCCATGTCGCGCCAGCCGCGCCGCGCCGCAGGACCAGGGTTCGCTCAGGCCTCGACGGCGCCGCGACGTCCTTCGTTGCGCATGCCCCACATGCCCCGGATCGCGCAAGCGAAGTCGCTCGCAAAGGCCTTCGCGTCGAACAGCGGCGCAACCCGCAAATGGTCGCGCAGGCCGGCACGAAGCCGCGCCAGTCCGTCCAGATCGGCGCAAAAGCGCGCGGCGCGAGCGACGTAGTCCGCTTCGTCCTGCGCGATCCACTGCGGCAGCCCGCAGTTGTGCAGGATCGACTCGCCGTTGTGGCCGATGAAGCGATCGCCCCTGAGCGTCAGCACCGGAACACCCATCCACAAGCCCTCGACGCTGGTCGTTCCGCCGGGATAGGGATGGGGGTCCAGGGCGATGTCGACGCGCCCGTAGGCGCGCAGGTAGTCCTCGCGCGGCGACGGCCCTTCCAGCGTGAGGCGCGAGACGTCAAGACCGGCACGCGCAAAGCGATCCCGGGTGCGTCCCACCTCGTTCGCGTGCGCCAAGGCCGCCGACTTCAACAGCAGCCGCGAGCCGGGAACGGCGCCCAGGACGCGCACCCACAGGGCGATCGTCGCGTCGTTGACCTTGGCCAGGTTGTTGAAGCAGCCGAAGCTCAGGTGCCCTGCGGCCCGCGCAGGCAGCGGCGCCACGGGCAGATCGCCGATCGGCGGCGAGAAACAGAAGTAGGTCCGCGGCAGACGCCAGACGCGCTCGACGAAGTGGTCCTCCTCGCCGGGCGGAGTCACGTACGGGTCGCCGAGCACGAAGTCGATCTCCGCCAGCCCCGTCGTCGCGAAGTAGCCCAGCCAGGCCACCTGCAAGGGGGCAGGGCGACGCAGGAAGACCGGCAGCCGGTTGTGTGCCGTGTGCCCGGCCAGGTCGATCAGGACGTCGACGCGCGCTTCACGGACGAGCGCGGCGGCGGCCTCGTCATCGAGGCGACTGATCGGCTGCCAGGCGGCGAAGTGTGGCCTCAGGCGCGCGCTGACCTCGTCTTCGATGTCGTTGGTCGGAAACGCGAGCAGGTCGAGCCCGTCCTCGCCGCGCCCCTTCAGCAGGCCCTCCAGGAAGTAGGCGACGGGGTGCGCCCTGAAGTCGCCGCCGACGAAGCCGACGCGCAGGCGCGACGCCGGCTGCCTCGCCGCGTGCGTTGCGTTCGTGATGCCGCCGCCAACGAGCGCCCGCTGGTTTCGTGCGTACCCGAGGGCCTCGGCCCGCGCCTGCGCAGGCGAGACCTCGGCCATGAAGTTGAGGCCGTAGAGCAGGTTGCTGTGTGCAATCGCGCATCCGGGATCGAGCCGGATCGCCTGACGAAAGGCGACAACCGCCTCGCGGTGTCGCCCCAGGCCGATCAAGGCCGCGCCGAGGTTCTGCTGCGCCTGCACGTCGCTGGGCTCGAGCTCCACCGCCTCGCGCGCGCAGCCCAGGGCTTCCTCGTACGCCGCGCGGTCGATCAGGATCGCGCTCAGGTTGCCCAGCGCCCCGACGTTCCCGGGCCGAAGCGCCAGCACGCGTCGTGCCGCGGCCTCGGCCTCCTCCAGCCGACCCTGGCCATGCAGGTACAGGCTGAAGCGATCGTGGACGAGGGGCGAGTCCGGCTGAAGCTCGACGGCTCGCCTGTGGCTGGCCTGCGCTTCCTCGGCTCGGCCTCGCGACATCAGGATCGCGCCCAGCAGGCTGTGCGCGAGGCCGTTCTCCGGTTCCGCCGACAAGGCCCGGCGGCAGGCGGACTCCGCCTCGTCGAGCCGACCCAGTTCTTCGAGCAGCTCTGCGCGTTCCATCTGCAGCGAGGCGTCGAGGGGCGCGCACTGCAGCGCGCGCCCGATCGCCTGCAGCGCCACCTCCGGCCGCCCGCTCCTGCGGTGCAGGCGCGCCATGATCTTCCAGGCCAGGGGATGCTGGGGATGACGGCTGGCGATCTCCACGGCGTGCCGGTAGGCGTGTTCGGGTGCAGCCTTGTGATAGCTCGCCAGCAGCGCCTGCAGCGTCTGGGCCGATGGGCCATCCAGCGCCTTGATCCGGGCTTCGAGTTGATCGATCGGCCTTCCCTTCAAGCCGTGTTGCCGGCCCTGGGCGAGGAGCTTCGCGGCCTGGTCCGCGTCACCCAGGCCGATCAGGGCCTCGATGCAGCCGACCCAGTACTGCGGCTGCGTGGGGTCGGCCTGCAGGGCGGAGCGCAAGAGCGGGAGGGCCTCTTTGGGCTTGCCGTCGCCGAGCGCGAGCAAGCCGAGCCCGTGGCTTGCCTCGGCGTGCCCGGGCTGCTGCTGCAGCACCTGAAGGTAGAGCGCCTGCGCTTGCATCAATCGCCCAGCCTGGTGCTCGCGCTGCGCCCGCTGGAAGAGAAGGTCAGGATCCGCGGCCATCGCGCTCAGCCCAGAAGAGCCTCGACCCGCTGCCGCGCTTCCCGCGCCGGATCACGGGCAACGAACGCGCGCACCACCTCCTCGTACTGCGGGTGCAGCCTGCGCATGGCCTGCAGGGCGGCGGCCTGCAGCGCCTGCTGGCGCTCGCTGAAGCTCGCGCCGCCGGCGTGGTAGACGTAGGTGTCGAGCGCGTGCAGGTGCTGCCAGCCGCGGCGGCTTGCGCGCAGGCAGAAGTCGTTCTCCTCGCCGTAGCCGGCACCGAAGCTCTCGGCGTCGAATGCGCCGACTTCGTCCAGGCAGTCGCGACGGATGTACATGCAAAAGCCCACCGCGGTCGGAATCTCCAGCGCCTGGCCCTCGAGCGTGCGCGCGAAGAGCGCGTGCAGCGCGGCCACGCTCCAGCCCGCGGGCATCTCGTTAGCCTGGCAGAAGCGCGGGAAGGAGCAGATCGTCGCGTTGTTCGAGAACGGCGTCACCGTGCCGACGCGCGGCGCGCGCCAGGCGGCGGCGCGCAGGCGGGCTAGCCAGTCGCCGGCCACTTCGGTGTCGCTGTTGAGCAGCACCACGTCGCGCCGCCCGGCCAGGCGCATGCCGAGGTTGACGGTGGCGACGAAGCCCAGGTTGCGCGCGTTGGAGATCACGCTCACCTGCGGATGCAGGTCGGCGAAGGCGCGCAGCCAGTCGCGGGTCTCGGCGTCCGGGCTGGCGTCGTCGATCACCGTCAGGTGCCAGGGGTGCTGGCCGAGCGTCCCCATCACGCTGGTCAGGCAGCGGCGCAGGTGCGCAAGGCCGCCGTACACGGGGACGATGATCTCGACCGTCTCGTCGAAGGGCGCGCGCGGCGCGCGGGCCAGCGCCTCGCGCAGCGCGAGGTAGTCGGCCGAGAGCGGCCAGCCGCATTCGACCTCGAGGCGCCAGGGGCCGGCGGCGCTTGCGCCCGACGCGGGCTCGGGCGGCCACGGCATCGGCAGCGCGATGCCGGCTTCCGAGCCGGTCAGAAGCAGCCGCAACGGCTCGCCATCCTCCGTGGGTGCGCCGATCTCGAGCTGGCGCCGCGTCGCCGCCTGCAGCGCGAGCGCCGCGTCGGGATCATCGCCGCGCCACGACCAGGCCGCTTCGCCTTGCGCGTTGCGCAGCGTCAACGCGTGCAAATGCATGTAGCCCGGCCGATCGGCCGGATGCCAGTACGGCCGCGCACTGCCGGCAGTGTTCGCGTAGCCCGCCGGGATCTCGAACGCAAGCGTCTGCCGCGCGGCGCCGACGCGACCCAGTGCGGGGATATGCAGCGTTGGCAAGGCTTCGCTGCCGTCGCTTCCGGCGGCACGGCCGATCACCAGCGTGCTCGCGTAGACCGCGACCTGCACTGCAGGATCGGGAGCGGGCATGGCGCTGGTTTCGGCAGCCGCCTGGGCCTCGTCCTCCATGCGCCGCGCCGCGAAGACGAGCTGGTAGGCCGAGGCGTCGGGCTGCGCGAGCAGGTAGCGCGCGACGGGGGGCGGCAACTGGTCGAACGGGGTCCAGAACTCGGTGTAGTACCAAGTGGCGGCGATGGGCTCGATGCGCTCGACGCGCCAGCCTTCGCCCTGCAGCAGCCGCGTGAACGAGCGCCGCGTGAAGAAGCGCAGGTGCGTGCGGTCGAGCAGCCCTTCGGCGCCGTAGCGCCAGTCGCCGTGCATCAGCTCGGCCACCATGCCCGCGTAGGCGACGTTGGGGATCGAGACGAGCAGCCAGCCGCCTTCGCGCAGCAGCCCGGTGCAGGCCTGCAGCACACGCTCGGGCGCGCGCAGGTGCTCGAGCACGTCGGCGCAGACGATGCAGTCGTAGGCGCCGGGCTCGAAATGCCGCGCCCAGCCCGCGCTCTCCAGATCGAGCAGCTCGAGGCGGCGGTAGCCGTCGCGGGCCACGTGGTGCTCGGCGCTGCTGAGGGTCACGCCGTCGACGCTGCAGCCCTGCGCCCGCAGCGCCCGGCCGAGCGCGCCGCTGCCGGTGCCGAGGTCGAGCACCCGCGACCCGGCAGGCACCAGGCGCGCCAGCACCGACAGGGACGAGCGCGCGGCGAGGTCGATCTCGCGCCGGTAGACATGGGCGCCGGAGCCGGCGCCAGCGTCCGGCGTGCCGCCGGGCCAGCCGGCATAGAGCAGCGCGCACTCGCCGCGTTCGCTGTGCGCGAGCACCTCGACCCAGGGCTTGCCTGCGCCCCCGGGCAGGGCCAGGCGCAGCGTGAAGCCGGCGTCCTGCAGCCGCTCGTCGGCGAAGACGTCGCGCACGTCGCGTCGCCGCACGCCGGTGGCGCAGCGCAGCTCGCGGCCGTCGACGCGCACCGTCACCCAGGGCAGGGCGCCATCGTCGATCGACGCCGCCCAGCCGTCGAGCACCAGGGTGCCGCCCTCGACGCGATGCTCGTCGACCCAGCCCCAGGGGCCGCGACGGAAGCCGCCGAGTGCGGAAAGCTCGCGCGTCGCATCGGCGGCGACGACGTAGAGATCCTGCTCGTGCGCCAGCGCCTTGGGGATGCGAAAGGGCCGGCGCGCGTCGCCCGCGGCGGCGGCGACGGCGCGGCGCACGAAGGCCTCGCTGACGGTCGTCGTGCCGTAGGCCGCGGCGTCGAGCTCGGCGATCTCGCTCTGCGGCTTGAAGAGCAGGCCGTTCCCGGACAGCGCTTCGCCGGGGGCCAGCAGCGCCTCGTCGTGCACCGTGAAGCAGAGCACGCCGCGCGGCGTCAGCAGCGCCAGCAGGCGCGCGAGCCAGCGCTGGAACAAGTCCTCGGGCAGGTGCGAGAAGAGCGAGGCGACCCAGATGAAGTCGAAGCGGCGACCGGGCTCGAAGGCCTCGGGGACGAGGCTGGACGGCAGGCCTTGCACGCCGAAGCTGCCGGCGACGTAGTCCAGCGCCTCGGGCTGGATCTCGGCGGCGAAGAGGTCGAGCTCGCGCTCGCAGCCCGAGAGCAGGCGCAGCAGCCGGCCCCAGCCGCAGGCGAAGTCGAGCACGGCCACGGGCGCGCCGTCCGGCGGCAGCAGCGCGTCCAGCACCTGGCGCATCGCGGCGTACTGCTGCAGCGCCACGTTGACGTACTGGCTGACCGCGGCGCCGGCATCCCGGTGGTGGCGCAGCGAGTGCAGCAGCATCTGGTCGGCGGGGTGGATGCGCAGCTGCAGCGCCCCGCCTTGGCCGCTGCCTCCGGCACGCGCACCGAGCTGCGGCCAGTGCCGGTGCAGCAGTGCCGCCAGGCGGGGGTCGAGACACAGCGCCTCGGCCTGCGCCAGCAGGCCGGGCAGGTCCGCTTCGGGGTCGCTCATCGCACGGGATCAGGAGGGTCGGATCGGTGGGGTGGGCCGGACAGGGCCGCCCGGCTGCGTTGCGGGGCCCGATTCTCGCGGCGTGGCGGGGGGGTTGCGGGCGTGGCGGGCGTGGCGGGCGCGCGCGCCGCCGCCCACGCCAGGGCGGCAAGGCCGAGCAGCGCGACGGCGAACTTGGCGTCGCGCAGCACGACGTTGAAGAGGCCGGCCCAGGTGATCGCGGCCAGCACCAGCAGCGCCGGCTGCGCTGCCGCGCCGCGGCGGCGGATGCCGCGCAGCGCCAGCAGCCACAGCCGCAAGGCCAGTGCGGCGGCGACGAGACCGCCCTGCATCGCCAGCAGCAGGTACTCGCTGTGCGGCGTCGTGTGCGCCTCGAGCGCCGCGCTGCCGGCCACGCGCGCGCGCCACTCGGTCACCCAGCTGCCGACGCCGTGGCCGACGAAGGGCGCCTCGAGCACGAGGCGGCCGGTGATCTCGAGCATGCGCGCGCGCATGCCCCAGCTCGTCGTCACCTCGCCGCTGCCGCGGTAGGCCTGCAGCTCCGCAATCCCCTCGTCGAAGCGTGCGCGCACGTTCGTCGAGCCCAGGCCGATCGCCAGGGCGACGAGCGCGATCAGGCCGAGCAGCGCCATGTGCCGCCAGGTGTTGCGCTGGCGGACGAGCGCCAGCACCGCCAGCAGCAGCGGGGCGGCCAGCATGCCGGTGCGGCGGTCCTGCCAGGACACGCCGGCCAGGCAGATCATGGCGGCCAGTGCGCACAGGACGCGCCGTCGCGGCGACGCCGGCTGCAGCGCGGCGTGGGCGGCAAGCGCGCTGGCGAGCGCGAGCAGCAGCGAGAAGGCGATGCGCTGGTTGCCGAGGACGTCGACGATCGGGCGCGCGCCCGCCGCTCCCGGCCAGAAACCGGCGGCGGCCACGAGCTCGGCCAGGGCGACCAGCGTCGAGGCGACGACGAAGTGCGTCAAGGCCCGGCGCGCCGTGGGGGCGGGGACGGCGAACGCGATCAGCGCGGCGAGCAGCGGCAGCGCGTACATCCACAGGTGCGAGACGATCGCGGCCGCCGGGGCCCGGCTCCAGGCCGCGCTGACCAGCAGCCACAGCCACAGCGCCGCCGCCGCGAGGACCAGCGGATGGCGCGCGGCCTGGCCGAGGCCCTGCTGTGCCGCGAGCCTGCGGCCGGCCGCGACCCCGCAGCCGAGGAAGACCAGGTACTGCAGGCCCAGCGGCAGGTAGGGCGTCCAGCCCAGGGCCAGGGGCAGCCAGGCGGCCGGCGGGTGTCTCATTGCCGGGACCGCATGAAGAGCCCCTCGAGCGCGCCGCGCAGCAGCGCCGCGAGCCGGGCCGAACGCTGCTCCTCGGCCACCACGATGCCGGTCGCCTCGTAGGCCAGGCGCAGCAGGCACAGGCGCGCGAAGGCCGGCTCGCGTGCGGCCCAGCGGCGCAGCAGCAGCATCGTGTTGCGGCCGATCAGCCGGCGTCGCGCCGGGCCGTGCCCGGTGGCCTGCAGCTCGTGGCCGAACAGCCGGTAGCGCCTGCGCTGCCCGATGGCGTGCGCGAAGACGTGGCGGCCGTGCACCCAGAGCGCGAGGCCTTGCTGGCGCGCGCGCAGGCAGTGCTCGGTGTCGACGTGGTCGATGGCGAGCCGCTCGTCGAACTCGCCCAGCCGCGCCAGCGCCGCGCGGCGCCAGACGGTCATCGAATTGATGACGAAGGCGACGCGCTGCAGGCCGTCGAACTCGCGCGGCAGGTGCTGCATCCGCCAGCGACCCAGTGCGACGTAGCGCGCGCGCAGCCCGGTGGCGCGCTCGCGGTAGGCTGGCGCGACCGCCGCGACGTCGCTGCGCGCCAGCAGGGCGGCGACCTCGGGGTCGGCGAGGAAGGCGCCGAGCACGCCCGTGTCGGAGTCCTGGTCGACGAAGACGACGTGAGGCGGCGCCGGCGTGGCGGCGCTCGACGCTTCCTGCAGATGCCTCAGGGCACGGTTGTAGGCGCCGGCCAGGCCGCCGCGGTTGCCGTGGTGCAGGATTTCGACGCCGGCAAGCGAGCCGGCGAGCCGGGCCAGCGCCGGCGCGGGCTGCGCGTTGTTGTCGACGACGACGACCCGCCCGAGCAGCGCGGTCAGGGGCGCGAGCGCGGCTTGCAGATCGCCGGGATCGCCGTGGACCACGAGCACGGCGGCCGTCGCGGTCGCCGCGTGGGCGGCACCGCTCGCGCTCACAGGCGATCGATCAGCGCCGCAGCCGTCAGCCCGAGGTTGCCGAGCAGGGTTTGGCGGAAGATGCCGCTCTCGCGCAGGCCGATCAGGCGCCCGGGAAAGCGGCGCTGGCGTGCCGCCACGAAGGCGTCCAGCACTTGCCGGTTCTCCGGCGTCAGCAGGTGGTGCACGCGAGAAAGCGCGCGCAGGTTGGCGTCGACCCAGCCGCGAAAGCGCCCCTGCAGCAACTGGCGCGCGCGACTGGCCTGCGCCAGCACGGTGGCGTTGGAGCCGAACTGGTTGCCCTCGTGCTGGCGGTAGCGCACGGTCGGGTAGGGGTCGTAGTGCACCTGGCCGCCGCAGCCGGTGACCAGCATGTAGGCCCACCAGTCGTGCGTCACCGCCTCCACGCTCTCGCCGGCCTGGCGCAACAGGTCGCGCGCGGCGCGGTTGAAGACCATGGTGTTGCCGCCGGCGATGCTCTGCACGAGGGCATTGCGAAAGCCCGGCGCCCTGGTGAACAGCGGCGAGTAGCCGATGTGCTGGTTGCGCGCGTCGACGAGCAGGGTGCGCGAGCCGTAGAGGGCGGGCACGTCCGAGGGGATGCTGCCCAGCCAGTCGACGGCGCGCTCGAGCTTGTCGGACTCCCAGATGTCGTCCTGATCGGCGTAGGCGAAGAAGTCGGCTTCGATGTCGGCGCGGCAGGTCAGCGAAAGGAAGTTCGCCGTCGAACCCTCGGCCGGGCCGTCGTGGATGGAGATGCGATCCGTGCCCCAGTGCGCCTGGTAGTACTCGAGGATGGCGTGCGTGTGGTCGCCGGAGCCGTCGTCCGAGGCCCAGATCGCCCAGCGCGGGTGGCTCTGGATGGCGATCGAGTTCAGCTGCTCGGCGAGGAAGCGCTGCCCCTGCATCGTGCACATCAGCACCGCGACCCGGGGCACCGAGGCATGCGGACGAATGCCGAGCGATTTCAGCGAGACGAGCGGGATGACGCGGCGGAACTCCTCCCACGGCGCCAGCAGCATGTCGAATGTCGAATGCGGTTGACGGCCGATCCACGCGCGCGCAGGTTCAGACGCCTTTTCTGTCGTCAATGCCATCTTGCGGGGAATTCTAGGACGGCCCGCGGGGGCATCGGCGCGCGTGCGTTACAAATTCCGTCCTCCGGCCGGGCGGCCGCGGCCGGCGTCCCGGGACGATGGCGAGGTGGGGGCCACGATCGGCACCCGTGCGTTGCGTGTGTGCAACAGCGAGGGGCGGCCCCGGGCGATTCGGCTGCCGCAACGGCCGCCTCCTGCGGCCCGCGGGCAGGCAGGCGGGAAGCGCGGGATAATCCGCGGGTGAGTGAATCTTCCACAGTTGCCGCGCCTGCTGCGCGGTTCGACAGCCTGGCGCTGGACGCCAAGCTGCTGCGGGCGGTGGCCGACTCGGGTTACGAGTCGATGACGCCCATCCAGGCCAAGGCGATCCCGATCGTGCTCGACGGGCGCGACGTCATGGGCGCGGCGCAGACCGGCACCGGCAAGACGGCGGCCTTTGCGCTGCCGCTGCTGCAGAAGATGCTGCGCCACGAGAACGCCAGCATGTCGCCCGCGCGTCACCCGGTGCGCGCGCTGGTGCTGACGCCGACGCGCGAGCTCGCCGACCAGGTGGCGGCCAACGTCAAGAACTACGCCAAGCACACGCAGCTGCGCTCGGCGGTGGTCTTCGGCGGCATCGACATGAAGCCGCAGACGCTGCAGCTCAAGGCCGGCGTCGAGGTGCTGATCGCCACCCCGGGTCGGCTGCTGGACCACATCGAGGCGAAGAACGCGGTGCTCAACCAGGTCGAGTACGTCGTGCTCGACGAGGCCGACCGCATGCTGGACATCGGCTTCCTGCCCGACCTGCAGCGCATCCTCTCCTACCTGCCGCGGCAGCGGCAGACGCTGCTCTTCTCGGCCACCTTCTCGCCCGAGATCAAGCGCCTGGCCGAGAGCTATCTGCAGGACCCGGTCACCGTCGAGGTGGCGCGCCCGAACGCCACCGCCTCGACCGTCGAGCAGCGCTTCTACAACGTCGCCGACGACGACAAGCGTGGCGCGGTGCGCCAGTTGCTGCGCGAGCGCGAGCTTGCCCAGGCCATCGTCTTCGTCAACTCCAAGCTCGGCGCCGCGCGCCTGGCGCGAACCTTCGAGCGCGACGGGCTGAAGACCGCCGCCCTGCACGGCGACAAGTCGCAGGACGAGCGGCTGAAGTCGCTCGACGCCTTCAAGCGCGGCGAGGTCGAGCTGCTGGTGGCCACCGACGTCGCCGCGCGCGGCCTGGACATCGCCGACCTGCCGGCGGTGTTCAACTTCGACGTGCCCTTCAACGCCGAGGACTACGTGCACCGCATCGGCCGCACCGGCCGCGCCGGCGCCTCGGGCCTGGCGGTGACGCTCGTGACGCGCAGCGATTCGCGCCAGATCGGCGAGATCGAGCGCCTGATCAAGAAGAAGATCGAGATCGAGCCCTTCGAGCTCGAGGACACGCGGCCGCGCCGCCGCCTGCGTGACGACGAGCGGCGTGACGACCGGCGCGAGGAACGGCGCGAGGTCCGCCCTGCGGCCGCCGTACCGCGCCGCGCGGCACCGGTGGATCCCTTCTTCGATCGCCCCTACGAGGAGCCGGAGAACGCCGAGCCGTCCTGGGAGCGCGCCCGGGTCGAGCCGCCGACGAAGACGCCCAGCATCCGGCCGAAGAAGAAGGTCGCGGCGCTGCTCGGCGGCTGAGCTGCGGCCGCTGCGCCGCCGCGGGCTCACCCGGCCAGCAGGGCGTAGACCGCCGGCAGGCGCTCCGGCACCTCGGGCGGCTCGAGCCGCCATGCGCCCACCGTGCGGCAGCCCGACCAGCCCTGGGGCAGCGTCAGCCCGCAGCCGATGGCCAGCCGCGTCGCCGGCTGCAGCGCGGCCAGCAGCGCGGTCACGAGCGCCGGGTTGCGATAAGGCGTCTCGATGAAGAGCTGCGTCTGCCGCTGTTGGCGCGAAAGCGTCTCCAGCTCGCGCAGGCGCCGGATGCGCGCATCGGCCTCCTGCGGCAGATAGCCGACGAAGGCGAAGCTCTGGCCGTTGAGCCCGCTGGCCGCCAGCGCCAGCAGCAGGGCGCTGGGCCCGGCCAGCGGCACCACGGGCAGCCCGGCGGCGTGCGCGGCGGCGACCAGGTTGGCGCCGGGATCGGCCACCGCGGGCAGCCCGGCCTCGCTGAGCAGGCCGAGCGCGTGGCCGGCCAGCGCCGGCGCCAGCAGCGCGCTCCAGGCCGCGGGCGCGACCTCCTCGCGGCTGCCCTTGCGCGGGCGCGGCAGTTCGACGATCGACAGCTCCTGCAGCGGCGCGGCCAGCGGCGTCACCGCGGCCACGCGCTTGAGGAAGGCGCGCGCGCTGCGCGCGTCTTCGACCGCCCAGTGGCGCAGGGCGGCGGCCTGCTCGATGACGCCCCGCGCCAGCACCGACTCGATGGCCACCGCCTGCGCGCCGTGGTCCAGCGTGTTGGGCACCAGCAGCAGGCGCCCGGGCGCCGTGCCGTTCATGGCGGCGGCGCCAGCGGGTCCAGACCGGCCTCGCGCAGCAGCGCGCAGGTGCGGATCAGCGGCAGCCCGACCAGCGCGGTCGGGTCGTCGCTCTCGATCGCCGAGAGCAGCGCGATGCCCAGCGTCTCGGACTTGGCGCTGCCGGCGCAGTCGTAGGGCTGCTCGAGCTGCAGGTAATGCTCGATCTCCTCGGGGCGCAGCGGGCGCACGCTCACGCGCACCGGCGCCAGCAGCGCGCGCTCGAAGCGGCGTGCTGCGCAGACCACGGCCACGGCGGTCTGGAACACCAGCGTGCGTCCACTCATGCGCTGCAACTGCGTCACCGCGCGCGCATGCGTGCCGGGCTTGCCGAGGGGCTCGCCGTCGAGGTCGGCGACCTGGTCGGAGCCGATGACGATCGCCTCCGGATGGCGGCGGGCGACCTCCTGCGCCTTGGCCCGCGCCAGGCGCAGTGCAAGCGCCGCCGGGGCTTCGCCGCGTTGCGGCGTCTCGTCGACCTCGGGCGCGACGACTTCGAAGGGCAGGCGCAGGCGTTGCAGCAGTTCGCGCCGGTAGCGCGAGGTCGAGGCGAGGATCAGGGCGGGGCGTGGCATCGCCGGCATTGTGGCGGCATGGCGGCGCGGCCGGCAGCTACACTGCCTGCGGCATGAAGAAGGTGTTCGATCCGCGCCGTCTGGACGTGCGCGCCTTGGCCCGCGCGGGCGGGGAACTCGCCGGCCAATGGCCGCTCGCCGGCTTCGAGCGGCTGTGCGCCTCGCTGCGGGCCGGCGACGACGGCGCGGTGCCGGGGCAGGTGACGTGGTCGGCCCGTGGCGCGGAAGTCCCGGTGCGCGGGGGCGCGAGCCAGACCTGGCTGCACCTGCAGGCGCGGGCGCCGCTGCCGCTGGCCTGCCAGCGCTGCCTCGGGCCGATGATCGAGCAGGCGCAGATCGCGCGCAGCTATCAGTTCGTGGCCGACGAGGCGGCCGCGCAGGCCCTGGACGGCGAGGTCGAGCATGAGGTGCTCGTGCTCGAGCGGGAGCTCGACCTGCATGCGCTCGCCGAGGACGAGCTGCTGCTGGACCTGCCGCTGGTGCCGCGCCACGCGGCCTGCCCGCAGCCGCTGCCGGGGGCCGACGATGCTGCCGCGGCCGCCGCGGTGCCGGAAAGCCCCTTCGCCGCACTGGCCGCCCTGCGAAACAAGACGCGCTGAGTGGCCGCGCCCGGCCCGCACGCCGCACACCCGGCCGCCTGCAGGCGACGCGATGCTATACTTGCCGGCTTTGCAGAGTCAGGGCCGCAGCCGCGTGGCCGCAGACTTGCGCCCGCGGCGGAACGCAGTTCCCCGGGCCCCGATTCCAGGAGATTCCCATGGCTGTTCAGCAGAACAAGAAGTCGCCGTCCAAGCGCGGCATGCATCGTTCGCACAACGCGCTGGCCGCGCCGGGCACGGCGATCGAGCCGACCACGGGCGAGGTGCACCTGCGCCACCACATCAGCCCGACGGGCTTCTACCGCGGCCGCAAGGTCCTGAAGACCAAGGCCGACGCCTGAGCCCGGGCGTCATGCCCGCCGTCGGCGGTCCCGTCCAGGGCCCACGCCGGCAAGGAACGAGCGACAGTCGCCGTCGATGACTTCGATCTGCATCGCCGTCGACTGCATGGGCGGGGACCATGGCCCTGCCAGCACGCTGCCGGCCTGCCGCGCCTTCCTCGACCACCATGCCGACGCGCGCCTCGTGCTCGTCGGTACCGCCGAGGTGCTGCAGCGCACCGCGGCCTGGCCGCGCTGCACCCGCGTGGCGGCCACGCAGGTCGTCGCCATGGACGACGCGCTCGAAACCGCGATGCGCCACAAGCGCGATTCGTCGATGCGCGTGGCGATCGCCCAGCTGAAAGGCCGCGACGGACACCCCGCCGCGGCACAGGCCTGCGTCTCGGCCGGCAATACCGGCGCGCTGATGGCCTTGTCGCGCTACGTGTTGAAGACGATGCAGGGCATCGAGCGCCCGGCCATCGCCTATGCCATGCCCAACCAGGCCGACCGCACGACCACCGTGCTCGACCTCGGCGCCAACGTCGACTGCACGGCCGAGCACCTGCTGCAGTTCGCCGTCATGGGCGCGGCGCTAGCCGCGGCGATGCAGGACGACGAGGCCTGGGAGCCGACGGTGGGCCTGCTCAACATCGGCGAGGAGATCATCAAGGGCGGGGAGACCATCCGTCAGGCCGGCGAGCTGATGCGCGCGGCGCACGAAGCGGGGCACCTGCATTTCCTCGGCAATGTCGAGGGCAACGACATCTACAAGGGCACGAGCGATGTCGTCGTCTGCGACGGCTTCGTCGGCAACGTGATGCTCAAGACCTCGGAAGGCCTGGCGACGATGATCACCGAGTTCATGCGCCAGGAGTTCACGCGCGGCCTGCCCTCCAAGCTCGCGGCGCTGGTTGCGCTGCCGGTGCTGAAGCGCTTCAAGGCGCGCGTGGACCCGCGCCGCTACAACGGCGCGGCGCTGCTGGGCCTGCGCGGGCTGGTCTTCAAGAGCCACGGCTCGGCGGATGCACTGGCGTTCGAGCACGCGCTGCGGCGCGCGTATGATGCGGCGCGTCATCGGCTGCTGCAGCGCGTTCAGGATCGCCTCGCACAGACGATGCCCTCGATACCCGCCGTGGCCGAAGGCGCCGCTGCCCCGGCGCCCGTGAATCCGGCCCGACGAGTCGCATGAACGCCAGCCCCGCGAGACATTCGCGCATCACCGGCACCGGCAGCCTGCTGCCGGCGCATCGCGTCACCAACGCCGACCTGGCGGCACGGCTGGCCGCCGACGGCATCCAGACCAGCGATGACTGGATCATGGAGCGCACCGGCATCCGCGCGCGCCATTTCGTCGCGCCCGGCGTGCAGACCAGCGACATCGCCGTCGCGGCTGCGCGGCACGCGCTCGAGGCCGCCGGCCGCAAGTCCGAGGACATCGACCTCGTCATCGTCGCCACCTCGACGCCCGACATGGTCTTCCCCTCCACCGCGTGCATCGTGCAGCGCAAGCTGGGCATCCACGGCGGCGCCGCGTTCGACGTGCAGGCGGTGTGCACCGGCTTCGTCTACGCGCTGGCGCTGGCGGACTCGATGATCCGCACCGGCCTGGCGACGAAGGCGCTGGTGATCGGCGCCGAGATCTTCTCGCGCATCCTCGACTTCAAGGACCGCACCACCTGCGTGCTCTTCGGTGACGGCGCCGGGGCGGTCGTGCTCGAGGCCAGCGACACGCCCGGCGTGCTGGCCAGCGAATTGCACGCCGACGGCCGTCACGTCGACATCCTGTGCGTGCCGGGCCAGGTCGCCGCCGGCCAGGTGACGGGTGACCCCTTCGTGCGCATGGACGGGCAGGCCGTGTTCAAGCTCGCGGTGGGCGTGCTCGACAGCGTCTCGCGCGCGGTGCTGGCCAAGGCCGGGCGCAGCGCCGAGAGCGTGCACTGGATGGTGCCCCACCAGGCCAACATCCGCATCATGCACAGCGCCGCGCGGCGGCTGGGCGTGCCCGCCGAGCGACTCGTCGTCACCGTCGACGAGCACGGCAACACCTCGGCGGCGTCGATCCCGCTGGCGCTGGACACCGCGGTGCGCGCCGGACGCATCAAGCCCGGCCAGAGCGTGCTGCTGCAGGGCGTCGGCGGCGGCTTCACCTGGGGCGCGGTGCTGCTGGACTTCTGACCCGGGCGCAAGGCTGCTCGCGCGCATTCCCGCATATCCTCCTGCACATGGCAACGTTTGCATTCGTCTTTCCCGGCCAGGGCTCGCAGAGCGTGGGCATGCTCGACGCCTGGGGTGGACATCCGGCCGTGCGCGAGGTGCTGGCCGAGGCCTCGCAGGCCCTGTCCGAGGATGTCGGCCGCCTGATCCACGAGGGCCCGAAGGAGGCCCTGGAACTGACCACCAACACCCAGCCGGTGATGCTGGTGGCGGGCATCGCCTGCCTGCGCGCCTGGCTCGCCGAGACGGGGCTGAAGCCGGCGGTGGTGGCCGGCCATTCGCTGGGCGAGTACACGGCGCTGGTCGCCGCCGGGGCGCTGACGCTCTCGCAGGCGCTGCCGCTCGTGCGCTTGCGCGCGCAGGCGATGCAGCGCGCGGTGCCGGTCGGGCAGGGAGCCATGGCGGCCATCCTGGGGCTGGAGGCGCAGGACGTGAGCCGCGTCTGTGCCGAGGTGCAGGCGCGCATCGGGCAGGTGGTTTCGGCCGCGAACTTCAACGACCCCAGGCAGACCGTGATTTCCGGCGCCAAGGCGGCGGTGGACGCTGCCTGCGAGGCGTTGAAGGCGGCGGGCGCCAAGCGCGCGCTGCCGCTGGCGGTCTCGGCGCCGTTTCACTGCGCGCTCATGAAGCCTGCGGCCGAGGACTTGAAGCCGGTGCTGGCGTCGACCGCCTTCGCCGAGCCGGCGATCGACGTCATCAACAACATAGACGTGCAGGCGCCACGCGAGCCGCAGGCCATCCGCGACGCGCTCTACCGCCAGGCCTTCGGCCCGGTGCGCTGGGTCGAGATCGTGCAGACCATGCGCGCGCGCGGCGTCGGCGCGATCCTCGAGTGCGGACCGGGCAAGGTGCTCGCGGGCATGGTCAAGCGCATCGAACCGGAACTGCGCACGGCCACCGTGTTCGATCCGGCCTCCCTCGTCCAGGCCAAGGATCTGCTGGCATGAGCAACCCCGCCACCGCGACGACGCCGGGCCAGGTGGCGCTCGTCACCGGCGCTTCGCGCGGCATCGGCCGCGCCATCGCCGCAACGCTGGCCGCCCAGGGCTTGCAGGTCGTCGGCACCGCCACCAGCGAGGCCGGGGCGACGGCGATCACCGCGACGCTTGCGGCGTACCCAGGCTGCGAGGGCCTGTGCCTGAACGTCAACGACGGCGCGGCGCTGGACGCCGCGATCGACGGCATCGTCAAGCAGCGCGGGGCGCTGCACGTGCTCGTGAACAACGCCGGCATCACGCGCGATGGCCTGGCCATGCGCATGCGCGACGAGGACTGGGACGCGGTGCTGGACACCAACCTGAAGGCGGTGTTCCGCGCCTGCCGCACGGCGATGCGCACGATGATGAAGCAGCGCTATGGCCGCATCGTCAACATCACCTCGGTGGTCGGCGCCAGCGGCAACGGCGGCCAGGCCAATTACGCCGCGGCCAAGGCCGGCGTGGCCGGCCTGACCCGGGCGCTGGCACGGGAACTCGGCAGCCGCGGCATCACCGTCAACTGCGTGGCGCCGGGCTTCATCGCCACCGACATGACCGACGCCCTGAGCGGGCCGCAGAAGGCCGCGCTGCTGGCGGCGATCCCCCTGGCGCGCCTGGGTGCGCCCGAGGACGTCGCGCACGCGGTGGCCTTCCTCGCCTCGCCACAGGCGGGCTACATCACCGGCGCCGAGTTGCACGTCAACGGCGGCATGTACATGAGCTGAGCCGCCCGGCAAGCCGCGTGGGCCGGCCCTCGGGCCCCCGGGGCGGCGCCGGTAGAATCGCGCGCTGTTTTTCGAACCCCACTCCCGGAGGAGTCATGAGCGACATCGAATCACGAGTCAAGAAGATCATCGCCGAGCAGCTTGGCGTACCGGAGGCCGACGTCAGCAACGAGAAGGCCTTCGTCGCCGACCTGGGCGCGGACTCGCTCGATACCGTCGAACTGGTGATGGCGCTGGAGGACGAGTTCGGCATCGAGATCCCCGACGAGGAGGCCGAGAAGATCACCACCGTGCAGTTGGCGATCGACTACGCGGTGGCGCACCAGAAGGCCTGAGTCCCACGATGATGGGCAAGCGACGCATCGTCGTCACCGGCCTTGGCATCGTCAGCCCCGTGGGCAACACGGTGGCCGAGGCCTGGGCCAACATCGTCGCCGGCCGCTCGGGAGTGGGCCCGGTGACGAAGTACGATGTCTCGACGATGAATTCGCGCATCGCGGGTGAGGTTCGCGACTTCAGCGTCGAGGGCGTGTTCCCGGCCAAGGAGGCGCGCCACGTCGACACCTTCGTGCACTACGGCGTCGCCGCGTCGCTGCAGGCGGTGGCCGACGCCGGCCTGCCGCACGGCGAGGCGCTGGGCGAGGAGAAGGCCGCGCGCGTGGGCTGCCTGGTCGGCTCGGGCATCGGCGGCCTGCCGATGATCGAGGCCAACTACAAGGAATTCCACGAGCGCGGCGCGCGTCGCATCTCGCCCTTCCTGATCCCGGGCTCGATCATCAACATGATCTCGGGCCACGTGTCGATCCGCCTGGGCTACACCGGCCCCAACCTGGCCGTCGTCACCGCGTGCACGACCGGGCTGCACGGCATCGGCCTGGCCGCGCGGCTGATCCAGTACGGCGACGCCGACGTGATGATCGCCGGCGGCGCGGATTCGACGATCTCGGCGCTGGGCGTCGGCGGCTTTGCCGCTGCGCGTGCACTGTCCACGCGCAACGACGACCCGGCCGGCGCCTCGCGGCCCTGGGATCGCGGCCGCGACGGCTTCGTCATCGGCGAGGGCGCCGGTGTGCTGGTGCTCGAGGAGCGCGAGCATGCGCTGGCGCGCGGGGCCCGCGTCTACGCGGAGATCGTCGGCTTCGGCATGAGCGGCGATGCGCATCACATCACGGCGCCCAACGTCGACGGCCCGCGCCGCTCGATGCAGGCGGCGCTGCGCGACGCGGCGCTCGACCCGGATGCCGTTCATTACCTGAACGCCCACGGCACCTCGACGCCGCTGGGCGACCTCAACGAGACCAACGCCATCAAGGCCACCTTCGGCGACGCCGCCAAGGCGGGGCTGGTGGTCAGCTCGACGAAGTCGATGACCGGCCACCTGCTGGGCGGTGCCGGCGGCATCGAGTCGGTGTTCACGGTGCTCGCGCTGCACCATCAGGTCGCGCCGCCGACGATCAACCTCACCGACCCCGATCCCGAGTGCGACCTCGACTACTGCGCCAACGAGGCGCGCCGCATGCGCATCGACGTCGCGATGAAGAACAACTTCGGCTTCGGCGGCACCAACGGCACGCTGCTGTTCGCGCGCGCCTGAGGCGGCATGCGCGCCGCGCCGCCGGTGCAGATGAGCTGTGGCCGCAGCGCCCTCTGGGCGGGCGGCGTCGCCGCGCTCGTGGCCACCGCCCTCGCCACCGTGCCGGCTTGGCTGGCCTGGCATGCCGGCGCCGGCGCCGCGGCGCTGGGGCTGACGCTGCTTGGCGCCGCGTTGCCGCCGGGCACGTGGGTCTGGCGCACCCTGGCGCGGGCGCCGCGGCGGCTTCTCGCCTGGGACGGGCGAGCCTGGCAACTGGACGGCGCGCCCGGCCGACCCGAGCGCATGATCGACGGCGGCGGCTGGATGCTGCTGCGCTGGCATGACGAAACCGGCGGCACGCGCTGGCTTCCCCTGGTGACGCGAACCTGCGGCGCGAGTGCGGTGCTGGCGCGCGCGGCGCTGCTGGCGCACGCCGCAGCATCGCGGCACGCCACGCCCACCCGGCCCGAGCGCCATGGTTGATGCGCCGGACGCCGATGTTCTCCTCGTCGAGCGCGCGCGCCGCGGCGAGAGCGCGGCCTTCGAGATGCTGGTGCTCAAGTACCAGCGCCGCATCGAGCGGCTGATCGCACGCATGGTGCGCGACCCGGAGCTGGTGCAGGACGTGGCGCAGGAGACCTTCATCCGTGCCTGGCGGGCGCTGCCGCAGTTCCGCGGCGAGAGCGCCTTCTACACCTGGCTCTACCGCATCGCCATCAACAGCGCGAAGAAGGCCTTGGCCGACCTGCGGCGCGATCCGCTCGTCCCCGAGGCGAGCCTCGCGCGGGCCGCGGACGGCGAGGAAACTTCCCGCGCCGAGAACGAACTAAGCGATGGCGAGACGCCTGACGCGTTGCTGGCCAGCAAGGAGATCGCGGCCGCGGTCAACGCGGCCATCGAAGCCTTGTCGGACGATCTGCGCCAGGCCATCACGCTGCGCGAGATCGAAGGCCTGAGCTACGAAGAGATTTCCGAGGTCATGAACTGCCCGATCGGCACCGTTCGCTCCCGCATCTTCCGCGCCCGCGAGGCCATCGCGAGCCGGCTGCGCCCGCTCCTGGACACCCGCGAGGGCGTCCGCTGGTGAGTCCCTCCCCCCGGCATTCCTCCTCCCCGAACCCCATGCGCAAGTACCTGCTTACGGAACCGGACCCCGAGGACCCGTCGCCCGCGGGCCCGCGCGTCTCCAGCCTCGTCGACGGCGAATGTCCGGCCGGTGATCTGGAGGAGGCCTGTCGGCGCTGGCGCAGTGACGCCGACCTGCGCCGCGACTGGCAGCTCTACCACCTCATCGGGGACGTCCTGCGTTCGGACGAGCTGAGCCCGGCGCGGCCCGCGGATGCGAGCTTCCTCGAAGCCCTGCGCGAGCGCATGGCGCGCGAGCCGGTGCCCCTGGCGCCGACGCCGTTGCCGCAGCGCGCGACGCCCGCGCCGGGTCGCCAGGGTGCGCCGCGACGGTCTGCGCGCCGCTGGCCGGCGCCCGCGGCGATGGCCGCCGGGCTGGCCGGGGCGATGGTGGTGGGCTCGGCCGTGGTGCTGATGCGTGAGCAGGCGCCCATGCCCGCGACGGGCTGGGGTGAACAGGCGGTGAGCGCGCAGCCAGGAGCCGCTCACGGCGCCGCGATGGTGTCGATGCCGGTGGCGGCGGCGCCGCGCGCCTCCGGCCAGCCTGCGCTCGTGCGTGACCGGCAAGGCATCCGCGACGCCCGCCTGGACGCCTACATCGAGGCGCACCGCGGCGCGATGGCGCCCCTGCCCGTGGCCACGCCCGGCGCCTGGCCGCGAGACAGCGACCTGCTGGCGCGGCCGCGGTGACTGCGGCGCCTTCCTCGGCCGGGCGCTCGGGCGCAGGGCTTGGCCTGCGCCTTCTGGCCGGCCTCATGCCGCTGCTGCCGTTGCTGCCGCTGACCGCCGCGGCGGCGGACGCGGCCGGTGCCGCGGATGCCCCGGACGCGGTGTCCGTGGCGACGCCCAGCGACGCGCAAGGGTGGCTGGCGCGCATGCGTGCTGCGGCGAGTGGCCGCAACTATCAGGGCACGATGATGTACGTCACGGCCGGCGGCGCGATGTCGAGTTCGCGCGTCGCGCACTTCTGTGTCGGTAACCAGGTCTACGAGCGCATCGAGACGCTGGACGGCCGGCCGCGTCAGGTCTATCGCCACAACGAACGGGTGCACACGGTCTGGCCGCGTGCCGGGCTGGTGATGATCGAGCAGCGCAAGCTGCCGTCGGTGCTGCCTTCGGTGACGCAGTCCGTGGACCCGAGTGCGCTGCTGCAGTACGCGTTGCGCGACGAGGGCGAAGGGCGCGTGGCCGGGCGCGATGCGCGCGTGCTGCTGCTGCAGCCGCGCGACGCGCTGCGCTATGCGCAGCGGGTGTGGGCTGATCGCGAGACCGGGCTGATGCTGCGCGCCGAGGTGCTCGATGGCGCCGGCGCCGTGCTCGAGTCGACCGGCTTCTCGAGCGTCGAGATCGGCGTGCGCGCGCAGCCCGAGTCGGTGCTGCAGCCGATCCGCCAGCTCGCCGGGCTGCGCGTGCTGCGACCGGCCCAGGTGGCGACGGCGCTCGAAGACGAGGGATGGGTGCTGGCGCAGCCGCTGCCGGGCTTTTGGCTCACGGCCTGCGTGAAGCGGCCGGCAAGCTCCGCTGCCGCCGGAGATGGCCAGGGCCAGCAGCCCGAAGGCCTGCAGGCGGTGTTCAGCGACGGACTCACGCATGTCTCGCTCTTCATCGAGCCGCTCGATTCGGAGCGCCAGCGCAAGCCCTTGCGCACCCAGTTCGGGGCCACGCATTCGCTCTCCGCGCCCAAGGGCGACTTCTGGCTCACGCTCGTCGGCGATGCGCCGCTGGATACGCTGCAAAGCCTGTTCGATGCCTTGCAGCGTCGACCCTGAGGTGCGCGTTCGCGTCGACGGGGATTCGCGCCGCGCGGGGCGCGGGGCCCCGGTTTCCTCTTTCCCTGTTGTTGGAGCACATGGCATGCGACTTCCGATGAACCCCACTTCGACGCGGCGCGGCCTGCGCAGCCTGCGCAATGTGCGCACCTGGGCGCTGGCGGGCCTGCTGCTGGCGGGCGTGATTGCCGGCTGGCCGCAGGCGGCGCAGGCGCAGCCCGCGGCGCTGCCGGACTTCACCGAACTGGCCGAGCGCGTCGGCCCGGCGGTGGTGAACATCCGCACCCTCGAGCGCGGCCAGCCGCAAGGGGCCATGGGCGGGCTGGATCCGAACGTGGAGGAGTTCTTCCGCCGCTTCGGCATTCCCCTGCCCGGCGGCCGCCCCGGCCCGCGCGGCGGTCCGCGCGGCGACGACGACGAGCAGCCGCGCCAGCGCGGCGTCGGCTCGGGCTTCATCCTCGGGGCCGACGGCTACATCATGACGAACGCGCATGTCGTCGACGGCGCCGACGAGCTGCTGGTGACGCTCACCGACAAGCGCGAGTTCAAGGCGCGCGTCATCGGCGCCGACCGCCGTACCGACGTCGCGCTGGTGAAGATCGAGGCCAGCGGCCTGCCGGCGGTGAAGATCGGCGACAGCCAGCGCCTGAAGGTGGGCGAGTGGGTGATGGCCATCGGCTCGCCCTTCGGCCTCGAGAACACGGTCACCGCCGGCATCGTCAGCGCCAAGGCGCGCGACACCGGCGAGTACGTGCCCTTCATCCAGACCGACGTGGCGATCAATCCCGGCAATTCCGGCGGTCCGCTGATCAACATGCGCGGCGAGGTGGTGGGCATCAACTCGCAGATCTACAGCCGCTCGGGCGGCTTCATGGGCATCTCCTTCGCCATCCCGATCGACGAGGCGATGCGCGTCTCCGACCAGCTGCGCGCGAGCGGGCGCGTGGTGCGCGGCCGCATCGGCGTGCAGATCGGTGCGGTGACCAAGGAGGTCGCCGAGGCGATCGGCCTGGGCAAGCCGGTCGGCGCCCTGGTGCAGGCGGTCGAGCCTGGGCAGGCGGCGGAAAAGGGCGGCGTCGAGGCCGGCGACATCATCGTCAAGGTCGACGGCAAGCCGCTCGAGAAGTCCAGCGACCTGCCGCGCATCATCGGCAACACCAAGCCGGGCTCGCGCATCACGCTGCAGGTCTTCCGCCGCGGCGGCACGCGCGACCTGGCGTTGACGGTGGGTGAGTTCGAGGCCGAGCGCACGGCGCAGCGCGCGCCGGACGAACCGGGCACGGCGCCGGCCACGCGCAGCGCGCTCGGGCTGACGGTCTCCGATCTCGGCGAGGCGCAGAAGAAGGAGTTGCGCCTGCGCGGCGGCGTGCGCGTCGACGCCGTCGAGGGCGCGGCGGCGCGCGCGGGCGTGCGCGAGGGCGACGTGATCCTGGCCGTGAACAATGCCGACGTTGCCGATGCGCGCCAGTTCGAGGCCGTCACCGGCAAGCTGGACAAGGCGCGCGCCGTCAGCCTGCTGGTGCGGCGCGGCGATGCCGTCAACTACCTCGTGATCCGTCCGGCCCGTTGATGGGGCGCGACCGACTAGTCGAGCGCCATGCCGGGTCTTTGCACATCGCGAAAACGTGAAATCTATCAGATAGGCTATTTAGATAGTTCAAACGAAACCTGAATGAGAGCGTGCGCTCACTGCGATCAAGCTTGTGCCTTGGATTCGCGACTCGAACGTCTAGAATCGCGCGTTCGAGAGCGATTTTCGGCGGTCCTGCTGCCTTGCGAGGCTGCACTGCGGTAGGCGGGGTGACTTCGGACAAGCTGTTGATAAGCTGTTGACAGATTTTCCTGTTGGCACCCTGCAACGGCCGGAAAACAAGCACTGGCGCGGCTTCCAGCTGGATCGTTTTGGCTACAATGAAGTCCCAACAAGCAGTTGCCATACGTTTTGTTGGAAGGCACGTCACCTCTTTGACGTGCCTTTTTTTTAGTTTGGCTTCGGCTCGGCGCCCTGCGCCCGCACATCGCTGCGCGATGTGAGCCTTCGCCGAAGCGGCTGCGCCGCTTTCAGTCCGGTGCGGCTCGCACCACTCCATGAACCACATCCGCAACTTCTCCATCATTGCCCACATCGACCACGGCAAGAGCACGCTGGCCGATCGCATCATCCAGCGCTGCGGCGGCCTGGCCGCGCGCGAGATGGAGGCGCAGGTGCTCGACTCGATGGACATCGAGCGCGAGCGCGGCATCACGATCAAGGCGCAGACCGCGGCCCTGCAGTACACCGCGCGCGACGGGCAGGTCTACAACCTGAACCTCATCGACACGCCGGGGCACGTCGACTTCTCGTACGAGGTGAGCCGCTCGCTCTCGGCCTGCGAGGGCGCGCTGCTGGTCGTCGACGCCAGCCAGGGCGTGGAGGCGCAGACGGTGGCCAACTGCTACACCGCGCTCGATCTCGGCGTCGAGGTCATCCCCGTCCTCAACAAGATGGATCTGCCCCAGGCCGACCCGGAAGGCGCGCGCGCGGAGATCGAGGACGTGATCGGCATCGACGCCAGCGCCGCCATCGCCTGCTCGGCCAAGACCGGCATGGGCATCGACGACATCCTCGAGGCGGTCGTCGCGCGCATGCCGCCGCCGCGCGGCGACGCCGAGGGCCCGCCGCGCGCGATGATCATCGACGCCTGGTTCGACAACTACGTCGGCGTCGTCATGCTGGTGCGCGTGGTCGACGGTCGCCTGGCCAGGGGCGAGCGCATCCGCCTCATGGCCACCGACGCCGTCTACCCGATCGAGCAGCTGGGCGTGTTCACGCCCAAGAGCGAGAGCCGCGAGGCGCTGCGGGCCGGCGAGGTCGGCTTCGTCATCGCCGGCATCAAGGAGCTCGCCGCGGCCAAGGTCGGCGACACGGTCACGCTGGAGAAGAAGCTGCCCAACAACGCCGGGCCGGCTGCCGAGCCGCTGCCGGGCTTCAAGGAGATCCAGCCGCAGGTCTTCGCCGGTCTCTACCCGACCGAGGCGAGCGAATACGACGCGCTGCGCGACGCGCTCGAGAAGCTCAAGCTCAACGACAGCTCGCTGCGCTACGAGCCCGAGGTCTCGCAGGCGCTGGGCTTCGGCTTCCGCTGCGGCTTCCTCGGCCTGCTGCACATGGAGATCGTGCAGGAGCGCCTGGAGCGCCAGTACGACCAGGACCTCGTCACCACCGCGCCCAGCGTCATCTACGAGGTCGAGCTCGGCGACGGCAGCGTGCAGATGATCGAGAACCCGAGCCGCATGCCCGATCCGGGGCGCATCCGCGAGATCCGCGAGCCCATCGTCACGGTGCAGCTCTACATGCCGCAGGACTGCGTCGGCCCGGTGATGACGCTGGCCAACCAGAAGCGCGGCATCCAGATGAACATGGCCTACCACGGCAAGCAGGTGCAACTGACCTACGAACTGCCGCTGGCCGAGATCGTGCTCGACTTCTTCGACAAGCTGAAGTCGGTCTCGCGCGGCTACGCGTCGATGGACTACGAGTTCAAGGAATACCGCGCCGCGGACGTGGTGAAGGTCGACATCCTCATCAACGGCGAGCGCGTGGACCCGCTGGCGATGATCGTGCACCGCGCGCAGAGCCAGTACCGCGGCCGCGCCGTGGCCGCCAAGATGCGCGAGCAGATCCCGCGCCAGATGTACGACGTGGCGATCCAGGCGGCGATCGGCGCCAACATCATCGCGCGCGAGAACATCAAGGCGCTGCGCAAGAACGTGCTGGCAAAATGCTACGGCGGCGACATCAGCCGCAAGCGCAAGCTGCTCGAGAAGCAGAAGGCCGGCAAGAAGCGCATGAAGCAGATCGGCAGCGTCGAGGTGCCGCAGGAGGCCTTCCTCGCGATCCTGCAGGTCGACGACTAACCCGGGCCCGGAACCTCACGGCATGAGTCCTCTCACCGCGGCGCTCTACGGCGCGCTCATTGTCTACCTGGGCGGCTGGTTCATCGGCCGCTGGAGCGGCAACTTCTCGCTGCTGCTGTTCGTGCTGACGGTGGTCACGCTGCTGTACTGGCTGGCCGAGCGCCTGTACTTCAAGCCCGCGCGCGCCGCGGCCGCGGCCGCGCTCGAGGAGCAGGATGCGGCGCGGCGCCAGGAACTTGCCCGCATGGGCATCGACAAGGTCGACGGCGACGTGCAGGAGGCCAAGGCGCGGCTGCTCATGCAGCCCTGGTGGCTGGACTGGACGGCGGGCCTGTTCCCGGTGATCCTCGTCGTCTTCGTGCTGCGCTCCTTCCTGTTCGAGCCGTTCAAGATCCCCTCGGGCTCGATGATCCCGACGCTGCTGGTGGGCGACCTCATCCTCGTCAACAAGTTCCACTACGGCATCCGGCTGCCGGTCATCAACAGGAAGATCATCGACAACAACCCGGTGCAGCGCGGCGACGTGATGGTCTTTCGCTATCCGGTCGACCCGCGGCAGGACTACATCAAGCGCGTCGTCGGCCTGCCCGGCGACGAGGTGAGCTACGTCAACCAGGTGCTGTCCATCAACGGCCAGCCGGTGCCGACGCGGGCCTTGGGCGAGTTCTACGACGAGGAGAGCCTGCGCTACAGCCCGCTCTTCAGCGAGCAGCTGGGCGCGGTCGAGCACCGCATCCTCGTCGACCCGCAGCGCCAGGCCTACTACGGCCCCGATCCCAAGACCTTCCCGATGGCGCAGAATTGCCGCTACACCGGCGAGGGCGTGAGCTGCACCGTGCCGCCCGGGCACTACTTCATGATGGGCGACAACCGCGACAACTCGCAGGACTCGCGCTACTGGGGCTTCGTGCCCGACGAGAACATCGTCGGCCGGGCCTTCTTCGTCTGGATGAACTTCGGCAACCTGGGGCGCATCGGTGCCTTCCACTGAGCGCACCGAACCGTCAGCCGCAAGAGGAGACGCGAGCAAGATGAGGTCCCGATCCCTATCGATGCCGCAGGTTCGCGGCCCGCGCCGCCAGCGCGGCATGACGCTGTTTGGGTTGCTCACCTGGGCCATCCTCATCGGCGCCATCGCCTACGTCGCGCTGCGCGTGTTCCCGACGGTCAACGAGTACCTGACGATCCAGCGCACGATCGACAAGATTGCCGCCTCCTCGCCGAGCACGGTGGCCGAGGCGCGCGCGGCCTTCGAGCGCCAGAAGGACATCGAGTATTCGATCAGCACCATCGGCGGCAAGGACATCGAGGTGACGAAGGAGAACGACAAGGTCGTGCTCAGCTTCGCCTACGACAAGGAGATCGCGCTCTACGGGCCGGTCTTCCTGCTCATCAAGTACGAGGGGCGCTCGCGCTGAGCCGGCGCCCGCGCCGCGCATGGACCCCCGCCGCGAAACCCTGGAGCAAAGCCTCGGTCACCGCTTCGACGACCCGCGGCTGCTCGCGCGCGCGCTCACGCACCGCAGCGCCGGTCCCGAGCACAACGAGCGCCTGGAGTTCCTCGGCGACGCCGTGCTCTCGCTGGCCGTCTCGGCGCTGCTGTTCGAGCGCTTCGCGGAATCCGACGAGGGCGACCTGACGCGCGTCCGCGCCCACCTCGTGCGCGAGGACAGCCTGCACCGGCTGGCGCTGCAACTGGGCCTGCCCGAGCGGCTGCGCCTGTCCGAAGGCGAGCTGCGCGGCGGCGGCACGCTGCGCCCGTCGATCCTCGCCGACGCGCTGGAGGCGGTGATCGGCGCCGTCTTCCTCGACGGTGGCTACGAGGCGGCGCGGCAGCTCGTGCAGCGACTTCTGGGCGAGCTCATCGAAGGCACCGAAGTGCAGAGCTGGAGCAAGGACGCGAAGACCGAACTGCAGGAGTGGCTGCAGGCGCGGCGCATCGCGGTGCCGGCCTATCGCATCGTCGCCACGCGCGGGCAGGCGCACGCGCAGACCTTCGAGGTCGAGTGCGCCGTGGCCGCACTCGGCGTCGCCGAACGCGGCGAAGGCCGCTCGCGCCGCAGCGCCGAACAGGCGGCCGCGCGCCGCATGCTCGAGCGTCTCGAAGCCAGCGACCGCCCCGGCGGTCCGCTGCAGGCATGAGCGGCGGACCGCCCCCGGGAGCAGGGCTGCCTGCAGGGTCGCCGCGGCGTTGCGGCCTCATCGCCATCGTCGGCCGGCCCAACGTCGGCAAGTCGACGCTGCTCAACGCGCTCGTCGGGCAGAAGATCAGCATCACCTCGCGCAAGGCGCAGACGACGCGGCACCGCATCACCGGCGTGCGCAGCCTGGGCGCCAGCCAGTTCGTGTTCGTCGACACGCCGGGATTCCAGACCACGCACGGCACGGCGCTCAACCGCAACCTCAACCGCACGGTGCAGGCGGTGCTCGGCGACGTCGACCTCGTGCTCTTCGTCGTCGAGGCGCGGCGCTTCGGCCTGGCCGACGCCAAGGTGCTGAACCTGCTGCCGCCCGACAAGCCGGTGATCCTGATCGCCAACAAGCTCGACGCCGTGCGCCAGCGCACGGAGATGCTGCCCTGGCTCAAGGACATGCAGCAGCGCCATCCCTTCGTCGAATTCGTGCCCATGTCGGCGCGCCGCGAGGCCGACGTGCAGCGCCTCTTCGCCGTCGTCGAGCGCCACCTGCCCGAGCAGGAATGGCTTTACGACGAGTCGATGCTGACCGACCGCAGCGAGCGCTTCCTGGCCGGCGAGATCGTGCGCGAAAAGCTCTTCCGCCTCACCGGGGACGAGCTGCCCTACACCTCCACCGTCGTCGTCGAGACCTTCGAGGAGGAGGGCGCGAAGCCGCGCGGCCGGCCGCTCTACCGCATCGGCGCCACCATCGTCGTCGAGCGCGATGCGCACAAGGGCATGGTGATCGGGGAGGGCGGCGAGCGCCTCAAGCGCATCGGCAGCGAGTCGCGCCTGGAGCTCGAGCGGCTGCTCGACGCCAGGGTCTTCCTCGAGCTCTGGGTCAAGGTGCGTTCGGGCTGGGCCGACGACGAGGCGCACCTGCGCAGCTTCGGCTACGAGTGAGCGCGTGCCGCGCCGGCGCCGGGGGGAGGGCATGGCGATGAACCCGTCGCGCCGCGCCTTCGCGGCGCCGCTCTCGGCCTTCGTGCTGCATCGCTGGGACTGGAGCGAAAGCAGCCTCATCGTCGACCTCTTCACGCGCGAGCGCGGGCGGCTGGCGGTGGTGGCCAAGGGCGCCAAGCGGCCCTACTCGCAACTGCGGCCGGTGCTCATCCCCTTCCAGCGGCTGCAGGTGCAGCTCGGCCGCGCCAGCGCCGACGCCGCGACCGAGGTGCACCTGCTGCGCAGCGCCGAGCGCGCCGCCGGCCTGCCGATGCCTGCCGCCGGGACGCTGCTGGCGGGCTTTCACCTCAACGAGCTGCTGCTGGCGCTGCTGGCGCGGCAGGATCCGCACGAGGGGCTCTTCGATGCCTATGCCGACGCCGTCGCGGCCCTGCACGCCGCCGACGAGGCCGGCGTGCAGGCCACGCTGCGCGGCTTCGAGCTGACGCTCCTGCGTGCCGTCGGCGTGCTGCCGGCGCTCGATCAGGTCACGCTGACCGTGCGCGCGCTGGCCGCCGGGCAGGGCTACACGCTGCATCCCGAGGCCGGCGTGATCGCGGCGGCCGCAGGCCAGGCGGCCCCGTCCGCTGCGGCCTGGCGGGCGATCGAGGCCGCGCTGGCCGCGGGCGACGGCCCGGCGCTGCGTGCGGCGGTGGCGCCGGTGGCCGCGGCGCTGCGCGCGCCGCTGCGCGGGCTGCTTCACTATCATCTCGGATCCCCGCAGTTGCGTACGCGCCGGGTGATGCTGGAGCTTCACCGCCTTGGCCGGCGCGCGCCTTGATGCCATGAATCCCCTGCTCATCGATGAGGCCGATGGCGCGGCACGCCGCGGCGGCGCGACGGCGCTGTCGGTCAACGTCAACAAGGTCGCGCTGCTGCGCAACAGCCGCCACCTCGGCATCCCGAGCGTGCGGCACCTCGCGGTGCTGGCGCTGCAGGCCGGCGCCGACGGCATCACCGTGCACCCGCGGCCCGACGAGCGTCATGTGCGCGCGCAGGACGTACACGAGCTCGCCGCGCTGCTCGAGGACTGGCCGCAGGCCGAGTTCAACATCGAGGGCAACCCCTTTCACAACCTGCTGCCCTTCGTGCGCGCGCTGCGCCCGCAACAGGTGACTTTCGTTCCCGACAGCGAGGGACAGTTCACCTCCGACCACGGCTGGGACCTGCCGCGCGATGGGCAGCGCGTGCGTCCCTTGATCGAGGAATGCCGTGCTCTGGGCGTACGCGTGAGCCTGTTCATGGATGCGCAGCCGCAGGCGATGGCGCTGGCACGCGCGCTCGGGGCCGATCGTGTCGAGCTCTACACCGAGCCCTACGCCGCGGCGCACGGCACGCCGCAGCAGGCGGTGCAGCTGGCGCGCTTTGCCGCGGCGGCGCGCGCCGCGCAGGCCGCGGGCTTGGGCGTCAACGCCGGCCACGACCTCAACCGCGACAACCTCGCCGACTTCCTGCGCGCCGTGCCCGGCGTGCTCGAGGTCTCGATCGGTCACGCCCTGGTGGCCGACGCGCTGGAGCTCGGCATGGCCGAAGCGGTGCGCGAATACCAGCGCTGCATCCGGCTCGCCCGGCCGCAAGGACAAGGGGGACCGAACGGACCGGTCGGGCAGGGCGCGGCATGATCGTCGGCATCGGCACCGACGTCTGCGACCTGCGCCGCATGCGTGCGACGCTTGCGCGCCGCGGCGAGCGCTTCGCCGAGCGCGTGCTCGGCGAGCAGGAGCTGGCGGTGTTTCGCGCCCGGCGCGCACGCGCCGAGGCGCGCGGCCTGGCCTATGTCGGGACGCGCTTCTCGGCCAAGGAGGCCTTCTCCAAGGCGATCGGCCTGGGCATCCACTGGCCGATGACCTGGCGCGGCTGCGAGATCCTGAACGAGGCCGGCGGCAAGCCCTACGTGCGCCTGAACGGCGTGCTGGCACAGTGGTTCGAGGCGCGCGGCTGGCGCGCCCACGTCAGCGTCAGCGACGAGAGCGACTACGCGGCTTCGTTCGTCGTCGTCGAGGCGGTGCAGGCCGCGGGCCGACCGTAGTGGCGGCGCCGCGGGCGGCCGGGTGCCCCCGGTTGCCGGGGCGCGTCAGCCGGGATTGCCGTCGATGGCGCTCGCCAGGGCCTGCGCGCTCACGCGGATGGGCATCGCCGATTCCGAGAGCAGGGCGACGATGCGATGCGCCTCGTGCGCCGTGTCGCGCCAGACCGGGGTCCGCCGCGCCTGACCGTCGCTGAGCGCCAGCACGGCCACGCGCGGGTGATAGGCCTTGTCGCCGTTGCCGGTGACGACGCCGACCTCGTCGCTGGCCAGGCGCACGAAGCAACCCGGCGGGAAGACGCCGAAGCTCTTGATCAGCGCCTGGCACAGCGGGTTGCCCTCGGCCAGCGCGTAGATCTCGCGTGCGGCGTCGTGGGTGCTCATCGCCGCGCGCGTGGCGCGCCGGCTCATGAGCGCGGTGTAGATGTCGGCAAAGCGCAGCAGCTGGGAGAGCTCGCTGCCGGGCGCGCAGCGGTTGGGATAGCCCTTGCCTTCGGGCGTCTCGTGATGCTCGCGCACGGCGGCCAGCCACGCGCCATCGTCGACGCCGTCCGCCTCGAGCATCTCGGCGCTGCGCAGCGGGTGCTCGTCGATGAGCTGCCGCTGCATCGCGGTCAGGGGCGAGACCTGGTGCGCCAGCCGCCCCTGCAGGTCGATGATCGACAGGTTCATCGTCAACGCCGCGTGCAGCGCGCGCTGCTGCTCGTCTTCGCGCCAACCGAGGGTGCGTGCCGTCACCAGGCAGGCGATGGCGGCATTCATCGCGTGGGTGATGCCGTAGTGCGCCTGGCCGGCCGCCTCCGGGCGCACGATCTGCGACATCGCCAGGTTCGCGCTGCGCTGCACGAGCAGCGCGAGGTTGCGCGAGGCCAGGGCCAGCGCCGGCAGGCGCTGTGCCGCCTCGGGGGCCAGCGCCGCCGCGACGCGCGCGGTGCACTCCGCCCAGCGCTGGGGCAGCACGGCCGCGGCAATGGCCTTCGCCTCCGCGTGGCGCCGCGGGGCGAACAGCGGGTCGTCGGCACCGAATGCGGCCTTCAACTCCTCCAGCTCGACGACCGCACCGCGCTCGAACAGTTCGTCGAACTGCCCCTCGTCGCGCAGCATCTGCCCCGCGGCCAGCAGCAGCGTCTTGTCGGCGCTGCGCACGCTGAAGGGCAAGGGCATGCCGAGCTGGACGCGTGCGCGCACGGCGAGGAGGGGTAGGACCTGCATGGTTCGGGTCGGGCGCGAGCGCCCTCGAGGCAGCTTCGGCCGCAGCGCCCCGAGCTTGACCCACATGCGCGCATCCGCCGTGATGCTTTCCCGGCTTGCGGACATGACACGGTCGCGCGGGGGCCGCGTACGGCTCCCGCGCGAAGGCTCAGCGGTGTGTGGCCTCGGCGTCGAAGGGCAGCCGCATCTGCGACAAGTCCTTGCGCGTTTCGACCAGCACCAACGGCCCCTCGTCGACGACCACGGCCACGCGCGGCTCACGCGGGACGCGCGGCGCGACCGGCTCGTCCGCCATCGCGGCCTGGGCCGCACGGATCTTCTCCGGGTCGCTGCCGATCCACTCCAGTCCCGCGCGAGCGGCCAGGCCGTGCAGCAGGTCCAGGGGCAGCGCGTAAGGCTCGATCCTCGCGGGGATGGGCGCGGGCGCGTGTGCCGCCGGGATGGCGTCGCGAAGGTCGTGCACCTGCGGGGTCGACGCGAGGCCATCGTCCGGCGCGTCGGCAGCGGCTTGCACGACCGGGGTCTCTGCAGGAGCGGCGCTCGGCGCCACCGGCTCGCGCTCGGCGGCCGACTCGGCGGCAGCCTGCGGCGGCCCGGCGTCCTCGGCTCCGTCGCGGCCCTCATGGGTCTCGGCCGGCTCCGTGCGCGGGCGCTCCTGACCACGCCCGCGCCCGCGGCGCCGCGACGCGCCGCCTGCGTCCTCGGGTGCCGCCTCGTGCGGCCCGTCGGTGACGACGGCGTCGGCGCCCTGCAGCACCGTGGTGTCGTCGCCGGACGACGGCGTCTGGGCTTCGTCGCGGCGCTCGCCGCGGTCACGGCCGCCGCGCCGACGGCGGCGCCCACTGCGCTCCCCTTCCTCGGCCTGCGGCAATGCGGAGTCGGGCAGGGGCAAGGTGTCGGGAAGCGGGGCGTCGAGCGCCGCCGCTGTCACCGCTGTGGCCGCTGTCGCCGCTGTCGCCGCTGTCGCCGCTGTCGCCGCTGCGGCGGTGCCGCGGCCGCTGCGTCCTTCGCGCTCGCCCCGGGCATCGCCGCGACCGCCGCGACGGCTGCCGCGCTCCTCGCCGCTGCGCGCCTCGGCGCCTTCGCCCTCGCGCGCGGGCCGGCCGTTGCGGCCCTCGCCGCGCCCGTCGCGTCCCCGTGCGCCGCGCTCGCCGCGCTCGCCGCGCTCGCCGCGCCCGCCCCGGTCACCGTTGTCGCCGCGTTCGCTGCGACCGCCGCGTTCACCGCGCCGGCCTTCACGGCCATCACGCGCGTCGCGCGCCTTCTCCGGTGCGGCGTTCTGCGGCGCGGCCGCAGAAGGCGCCGTGGCAGCCGGTACGGGGCTCACGGGCGTGACCCCGAAGAGCTTGCGCACCCAGGAGAAGAAGCCCGTGCCCGATGCACCGCCAGCCGCGACGGCGGGCGCAGCCGCAGCCGCAGCCGTGGCCGGGCTGGCCGCCACCGGCGTGGCCGGCGCGGGGGCCGGCGCCGTCGGCGTGGGCGCCGGTTGATCCGGCAGCACGCCCTTGATCACCGGCTCCTGGCGCGCCTTGACCTTCTCGCGCCGCGTCACGTCGACTTCGTCGTCGAGCTCCTCGATCATCGTGTAGCTGGCCTGCAGGTTCTCCAGCCGCGGGTCGTCGTGGCGCAGCCGTTCGAGCTTGTAGTTGGGCGTCTCGAGGTGCTTGTTGGGCACGAGCAGGATGGTGACGCGTTGCTTGAGCTCGATCTTCGTGATCTCGGTGCGTTTCTCGTTGAGCAGGAAGGAGGTCACCTCCACCGGCACCTGCACGTGCACGGCGGCGGTGTTGTCCTTCATCGCCTCCTCCTGCACCATGCGCAGGATCTGCAGCGCGCTGCTCTCGGTGTCGCGGATGTGGCCGGTGCCGTTGCAGCGCGGGCAGGTGATGTGGTTGCCTTCGCTGAGCGCCGGGCGCAGCCGCTGGCGGCTGAGCTCCAGCAGGCCGAACTTGCTGATCGAGCTGAACTGCACGCGCGCACGGTCGCTGCGCAGCGCGTCGCGCAGCCGCTGCTCGACCTCGCGCCGGTTCTTGCTCTCGTCCATGTCGATGAAGTCGACGACGATCAGGCCGCCCAGGTCGCGCAGCCGCATCTGGCGTGCGATCTCGTCGGCGGCTTCGAGGTTGGTGCGGGTGGCGGTCTCCTCGATGTCGGTGCCGCGCGTGGCGCGCGCCGAGTTCACGTCCACCGACACCAGCGCCTCGGTGTGGTCGATGACGATCGCGCCGCCACTGGGCAGGTTGACGGTGCGGCTGAACGCGGTCTCGATCTGGTGCTCGATCTGGAAGCGCGAGAACAGCGGCGCGTCGTCGCGATAGCGCTTCACGCGCGACGCCGTCTCCGGCATCACGTGGTTCATGAACTGCTTGGCCTGATCGAAGATGTCGTCGGTGTCGATCAGGATCTCGCCGATGTCGGCGGTGAAGTAGTCGCGGATGGCGCGGATGACGAGCGAGCTCTCCTGGTAGATCAGGAACGCGCCCTTGCCTGCCTTGGAGGCGCCGTCGATGGCGTCCCAGAGCTTGAGCATGTAGTTCAGGTCCCACTGCAGCTCGGCGGCACTGCGGCCGATGCCCGCGGTGCGCGCGATCAGGCTCATCCCCTTGGGGTACTCGAGCTGATCCATCGCGTCCTTCAGCTCCTCGCGCTCCTCGCCCTCGATGCGCCGGCTGACGCCGCCGCCGCGCGGGTTGTTGGGCATGAGCACGAGGTAGCGCCCGGCAAGACTCACGAAGGTGGTGAGTGCGGCGCCCTTGTTGCCGCGCTCCTCCTTCTCGACCTGCACCAGCAGGTTGTCGCCTTCCTTGACGGCGTCGGCGATCCTCGCGTTCTTGACGTCGGTGCCCTCGCGGAAGTAGTGGCGCGAGATCTCCTTGAACGGCAGGAAGCCGTGGCGGTCCTCGCCGTAGTCGACGAAGCAGGCCTCCAGGCTCGGCTCGACGCGGGTGATGACGGCCTTGTAGATGTTGCCCTTGCGCTGTTCGCGCCCTTCGATCTCGGTCTCGAAGTCGATCAGCTTCTGGCCGTCGACGATCGCCAGCCGCCGCTCCTCGGGCTGCGTGGCGTTGATCAGCATGCGTTTCATGTGCACTCCGGTGCGGCGCGGCTGCAGCAGGCAGGCGCGTCGGTCCTCACGTTCGATGCACGAGAAAGGCGGCGAATCCCGGGTGCGAAATGCCCTGGACTGCGTACCGGCGCGGCCTGGGGCCGGCGCTCAGGCGTGCAGCGTTGGCGCGTGCGAGGCGGCGTCGAGCCGCCGGCTTGCAGCCTTGCGCTTCAGGCGCCGCGTGGTGCGCGGAGGATGCCCCGCATCGCCACCGGTCGCCGCGTCATGCTGCGGCAGCCGGGGGTCGGCGGGGTGTCCTGGAAGCGGTATCGGATGCATGGGCCGGTGGCCTTGCCAGTCGCTGGGGGCCAGGCCGACCGGGAGGGGTCGCCCGGTTCGTCTGGCCCCGGGGATTCTTTCGTCTGCCGCAGCGCCGGCAGCCCCAAGCGGGCGGGTGGCGAACGGCGCGGTCATCGCAGTCTTCTCTGCCGCCCAAGACCTTGCGCCGCCGGACCGCTTCGGGGTCCGACCTGCGCAGGGCTGCAGGCGTTGCATCACCTCGACTTCGCGTGCCCACCGTGTGGATGTGTAACCGTGAGCGCGCGCAGCCGTCCACCTCGTCCGCCTGTGCCCAGGTAAACTTCGACAAATCAAGCACTTACCGCACGAACGTGGAACGGCGGATTATAGACGGCAAAGCCGACGCCGCGGATCGCGCGAAAAACCCTGCCGCCGCGGCCGCGCGCCGGCTGACGGTGGACGAGGAATCGTCCGGCCAGCGCCTGGACAACTTCCTGCTGCGTCATCTCAAGGGCGCGCCCAAGACGCTCGTCTACCGCGTCATCCGCTCGGGCGAGGTGCGCGTGAACAAGGGCCGCGCCAGCGCCGACACGCGCGTGCAGGCCGGCGACGTGATCCGCGTGCCGCCGCTGCGCCTGCCCGAGCGCGCAGCCGTGGCCCCGGTGCCGGCGCGCGAGTTTCCGGTGCTGTTCGAGGACGACTGGCTGCTCGCGGTGGACAAGCCCGCGGGCGTGGCGGTGCATGGCGGCAGCGGGGTCAGCTCCGGCGTCATCGAGCAGTTGCGCCGCGCGCGCCCGCAGGCGCGCTTCCTCGAGCTCGTGCACCGCCTGGACAAGGAGACCTCGGGCGTGCTGCTGCTGGCCAAGAAGCGCAGCGCGCTCACCGCGCTGCAGGACCAGTTCCGCGCGCGCGACACCGGCAAGACCTACGCCGCGCTCGTCTGGGGCGCCTGGCCGGCGCGGCAGAAGGTGATCGACCTGCCGCTGCTGAAGACGCTGGACACCGCGGGCGAGCGCCTGGTGCGCGTCGTCGCGCCGACGCACGAGGCCGCGCGGCGCTCGATCACGCTCGTGCGCGCGGCACGCCGCGTCGGGCCCTGCACGCTGCTCGAAGTGGGCCTGAAGACCGGGCGTACGCACCAGATCCGCGTGCACCTCGCGCACAGCGGGCACGCCATCGTCGGCGACCCGAAGTACGGCGACTTCGAGCGCAACCACGCGCTGGCGCGCGGGCCGCTGCGCTTTGCGCGCATGTTCCTGCATGCGCTGGAGCTCGCCTTCGACCATCCGCTCGACGCACGCCGCATCACCCTGCGCGCCGAACTGCCGGCGCCGTGCGCGACACTGCTGGCCTCGCTGGAAACCTCATGAACCGCCCCCGCCGCTTCGACCTCATCGCCTTCGACTGGGACGGCACCCTCTTCGACTCGACGGCGCTGATCGTGCGCTGCATCCAGGATGCCTGTCGCGACGTCGGCGCCGTGGTGCCCAGCGACGAGGCCGCGGCCTACGTCATCGGCCTCGGGCTGGACGATGCGCTGCGCCACGCCGCGCCCGGGCTGCCGGCCGAACGCTACCCGCAGCTGGGCGAGCGCTACCGCAGTCACTACTTCGCGCGCCAGCATGAGCTGGTCATGTTCGAAGGCACGCTGCCCATGCTGCAGGACCTGCGCGCGCGCCACCACTGGCTCGCCGTGGCCACCGGCAAGAGCCGGCGCGGGCTGGACATGGTGCTGCGGCAGTCGGGCCTGGGCCGGCTCTTCGACGCCACGCGCACCGCGGACGAGACGCATGTCAAGCCCAACCCGCGCATGCTGCTGGAGCTGATGCGCGAGTTCGGCACCGACCCCGAGCGCACGCTGATGGTCGGCGACACGACGCACGACCTGCAACTGGCCGCGAACGCGGGCGTGCCCGGCGTGGCCGTCAGCTTCGGGGCGCATGACCCGCAGAGCTTCGGCCCGTTCTCGCCGCTGCACGTCGCGCGCTCGACGCGCGAGCTGCACGACTGGCTGCTGGCGCATGCCTGAGCCGCGGTCGGCGACGGACCTCTGCCTGGCCCTGTGCGCCTCGGGCGATCTCGCCGAGCGCGGCCGTGCCTGGGTCTGGGAGGTGCTGGAGTACGGCCGGCCCGCGCGCGCCTTCGCCGTGCGCTTCGACGGGGCCGTCGTGGCCTACCTCAATCGCTGCACCCATGTGCCCACCGAGATGGACTGGCAGCCCGGCGAGTTCTTCGACGCCGACAAGCGCGTCATTCTGTGCTCGATACACGGCGCCGTCTTCGAGCCCCGTGACGGCCGCTGCCTCGGCGGCCCGGCGCGCGCGGCGCTGACCGCGATCCGCGTCGTCGAGGACGACGGGCAGGTCTATTGGTATCCTTCGCGCGACATCCGGCCCGTGTCGCCGGAGCAGCTCGCGCCCGGGAGCGCCCCATGACCCCCCACGACGAATCGAGTCCGCTGCCGCATCCGGCGGCGGGCGATGTCCCCGTGTCGACGGCGACGTCGGCGTCCGCGTCGACGCCCCCGGCGTCGCCTCCGGTGGCCCTCGAAGGCCGGCTCGAGCGGCTGGCCGGCGAACTGCTGGCGGAGCGACGGCGCGAGCGGCGCTGGCGCATCTTCTTTCGCCTCGCCTGGCTCGGACTGGCGCTGATGGTGGCCTGGGGCCTGGTCGCACAGCGCGCGCACACCGCGGCCGGCAGCAAGTCGCACACCGCGCTGATCGAGGTGCGCGGCGAGATCGGCCTGGACAGCGAGGCCAGCGCCGAGAACCTGGTGGCGGCGCTGAAGTCCGCCTTCGAGGATCCGGCGGCGCAGGCGGTGGTGCTGCGCATCAACTCGCCCGGCGGCAGCCCGGTGCAAAGCGGCATCGTCAACGACGAGATCCGGCGGCTGAAGGCGCTGCACGCGAAGAAGGTCTACGCGGTGGTCGAGGAGATGTGCGCCTCGGGCGCCTACTACATCGCCGTCGCCGCCGACGAGATCTTCGTCGACAAGGCCAGCCTCGTGGGCGGCATCGGCGTGCTCATGGACGGCTTCGGCTTCACCGGCGCGATGGACAAGCTCGGCGTCGAGCGGCGCCTGCTCACCGCCGGGCAGAACAAGGGCATGCTCGACCCCTTCTCGCCGCAGGACGAACGCCAGACGGCCTACGCGCAGGCGATGATCGACCAGATCCACCAGCAGTTCATCGCCGTCGTGCGCGAGGGCCGCGGCGAGCGCCTGAAGGAGACGCCGGAGACCTTCTCCGGCCTGTTCTGGAACGGCGAGGAGGCGGTGCGGCTGGGGCTCGTCGACCGCATGGGCAACCTCGACTTCGTCGCGCGCGAGGTCGTCAAGGCCGACGAGGTGATCGACTACACCCCGCGCGGCAACCTCGCCGAGCGCCTGGCCAAGCGCTTCGGCGCGTCGATCGGGCAGGGTGCGGTGAAGGCGTTGCGCGAGTTGCCGCGCCTGCATTGATGCCGCCACCCGAGGCCTTCACGCCGGCGGCGCGGCGGGCGGTGTGGCCGCAGCACCTGCTGCCCCGTCGCACGCTGACCGATCTGGCCGGCCGGGTCGCAAGGGCCAGGCTCGGGGCGCTCACCACCGGTCTCATCCGCGCCTTCGTGCGCCGCTACGGCGTGGACATGGCCGAGGCCGCCGATCCCGACCCGGCGCATTACGAGAGCTTCAACGCCTTCTTCACGCGCGCGCTGGCCCCCGGCGCGCGGCCGTTGGCGCAGGCCGATTGGCTGTGCCCGGTGGATGGCGCCATCAGCGAGTTCGGCGCGCTGGACGGCCAGCGGCTGCTGCAGGCCAAGGGCCACCACTACAGCGCCCGCGCGCTGCTTGGCGGCGACGCCGAGCTCGCCGCGCGCTTCGAAGGCGGGCACTTCGCCACCCTCTACCTGAGCCCGCGCGACTACCACCGCATCCACATGCCGGCGACCGGCCGGCTGCGGCAGATGGTGCACGTTCCCGGCGAGCTGTTCTCGGTCAACCCGACGACGGCGCGCGGCCTGCCCGACCTCTTCGCACGCAACGAGCGCGTGGTCTGCGTCTTCGACGCCGGCCCCGGCGCGCCCGGCCCCTTCGTCATGGCGCTGGTCGGCGCGACCATCGTCGGCAGCATGGCCACGACCTGGCACGGCGTCGTCAACCCGCCGCGGCCGGGTGTGGTGCGCCACTGGAGCTATGACGAGGCGCCGCTGCAGCTCGAGCGCGGCCAGGAGATGGGCCGCTTCCTGCTCGGCTCGACGGTGGTGCTGCTGCTGCCGCCGGGGCCGCTGGCCTTCGACCCGGCGTGGGCGCCGGGTGGCGCGATCCGCATGGGCCAGGCGATGGCCAGGCGCGGCCGAACCACGACGGCGTCTGCTGCGCCCGCTGCTACTGCTTGATCGCCTCGACCTGGATCGTCAGCCGCACCTCGTCGGCGAAGCCCATGTCGATGCCCCAGCCCGCGCCCCAGAGGCTGCGCTTGATCGTCGCCTCGAAGTCGCCGCCGCAGACCTCGCGCTCGAGCATCGGGTTCTCGTGGCAGTTGAAGTGCTGCGCCTGCAGCGTCACCGGGTGCGTCTTGTCGCGCAGCGTGAGCTGGCCGACGATCTGCTGCAGCTTGTCGCCCACGAAGACGAACCGCTCGCCGACGAAGCGTGCGCTCGGGAACCGGGCGACGTCGAAGAAGTCGGGGCCCTCGAGGTGCGCGTCCAGTCCCGCGACCCCGGTCGCCACGGACGACATGTCCAGCGTGATGCCGGCCTTGCCCGTGCGCGCGGCCTTGTCGAGCACGACGCTGCCGCCGGTCTTGCCGACGAGGCCGCGGTTGGTGGTGGTGTCGAAGTGCGGGATGGCGTAGCGCGCGAAGGTGTGCGTCGGGTCGACGGCGTGCCCATCGCCTGGTTCGGCGTGCGGCCCATGATGCCGAGGTCGCCCCGAAGCTCGAAGCGGCCCTCCACCGGCACGCCCATCGGGCGGATGGTGAAGCTGATCTCGCTGCCCGCGGCCTGCAGCGTGGCCGTGGGCGGGGTTTGCGCGTGGATCGCGGATCACGGCAGGGCCAAGGCGAGCAGGCCCGGCAGGAGGGCCACGAAGCGGCGAGTTGAAGTCGGCATGGAGCTCCAGAACGAGGACGCGAGGATCAGGCGCGCGGCGTCCAGGGCGACATGCGCCACAGCGTGCCCAGGTCGTCGAGCCAGTGGTGCTTGAGGGCCGCGGCCACGTGCACGGCGACGAGCGCCGCCAGCGCGTAGGCGAGCACGCCATGCAGCGGCCGGATCGCCTCGGCCAGCACACGGTCCGGCGCCACGAGGTCAGGCAGGGGCAGCACGCCGAACCAGACGATGGGCACGCCGGCGGCCGAGCTGTAGACCCAACCGGCCAGCGGCACGGCGAAGAAGAGCACGTAGAGCAGCCCGTGCGCCACGCTGGCGGCGCGCGCCTGCCAGCGCGGCAGGCCCTCGTGCGGCGGCGGTCGGTGCGTCAGGCGCCAGGCCAGGCGCAGCAGCGAGAGCAGGGCCACCGTCATGCCCGCCCACTTGTGCCAGTTGTAGAGCTGGAGCCGTCGCGGCGACAGCGGCAGTTCGGTCATGGTCGTGCCCAGCGCCAGCAGGCCCAGCAGCGCAAGCGCCAGCAGCCAGTGCAGCGCGATGGCGGTTTGGGTGTAGCGGCGCGGCGCAGCTGCTGGCATCACGGAAGGCATCGCTCCAGTGTGCGGGTGACGCCCCCCGCCGTCGTTCACGGCGCTTGAGTCGGCGCTTCAGTCGATTCGAACCGAACCGCGGTCATGGCGCCGCGGTGCCGGCGTCGCGCAGCCGCGCGCGGTCGGTCCGGTCGGCCAGGTCGCGCAGATGCAGCAGGCCGCGCTGCGGCAGGCGCGAGCGCGGCGCCCAGGGCGGCTGCAGGCATACGGCGCGGCGTCCGGCGGCATGCGCCAGCACGAGCGCCGGTGACTCGAGCCCGGCGACCCAGGCGACTGCGTCGATGGCCTCGGCCAGCGTCGGCGCGACGTCGATGGCGAGTTCGTGTTCGCCGCGGTGCGCATTCAGCCACGCGTTCCAGCGGCCGGGAGGATCGTGGTCGTGCGGGCGCAGGCGCAGTTGCAGCGGCGCCTGCAGGCCGAGGCGGTGGGCGTGCGCGATGAGGTAGTTCAGCGCCTGTTCCTCGCCGGGGAGGCGGCCGCCCCAGGCCATGCCGATGGGCTCGGGCAGCAACAGCACGGCCGGATGACGCTGCGCATCGGGCGCCGGCGCCAGGCGTTGCACCTGCGCCTGCAGGTGCAGGTTGGGTCGCAGCCGCACCGGCAGCCCGGGGAAGGTCGCCCGCGCCAGCGCGTAGGCTTCGGCGTCGGCGACCCACAGTTCGTCGGGCAGGCGGCTCGCCCCCTGGCGCGTGAAGCGCGCGGCATAGTCGATCCAGTGGTCGAGCACCGCCACCGAATGCAGGCCCAGGGCAGCAGCGGCCAGGCGTGCGCGATGTTCGAGGTCGCGCGCATCGGGCCCGATGCCGGCGCCGCTGAGCAGCATGACGGCGCCATCGAGCGCGGCCTCGAGGTCCTGCACGAGCAGCTTGTCGCCCATGCGTTCGCGCCAATGCTGCAGCGCCGGGCCACGCAGGCAGGCACGCACGCGCACGCGGGTGAGATCCAGCCAGGGCAGCAACAACGCCAGGGGCCCGGCGTCGTGGCACACCAGGGCCAGCGGCGATGCTGGCGTGGCCGTCATGCGCGCAGGCGCAGGCCACGGCCGCCCTGCAGCCTGGACCGGAGCGCAATGGAAACCTTGGACATGGCAGCACGCCGCCCCGTGCGTCGGGCGCAGCAGGCGGCCCCGCGATCGTGCCTGCGCGCGGCGGCCGCGTGGCGTCGATCAGGGCGGCGATCCCGGCGCTGTCCGCGCGATGGGGGCGCGCCGGCGGCTCGGCGATCGGGCGGCGTCGCGGCTCAGGCCGGCAACGGGTGCGGCGGCCGGCCGCGCAGTCGCGCGTGTTGCGGGTTCAGTTGCAGCAGTTTCCAGCCCTTGCGGATCGCGGTCGCGGCCAGCCGCGGGTCGGGATCGACGACCAACGGCCGCCCGACCGCGCTCAGGAGCGCGAGATCGTTGACCGAGTCGCTGTAGAAGGTCGCGCGGCGCAGCGTCGCCTCGTCCTGCCCGTTCGCCTGCAGCCACTGCCGCACCCGCTCGAGCTTGTAGGCGCGCATGTTGGGGTGGCCGTGCAGCACGCCGGTGCAGCGGCCGGAAAAGCAGACGAGCTCGGTGCCGAGCACGGACTCGATGGCGAGTGCGCGGGCGATCGGCGCGAGCAGCACCTCGCAGCTGACGCTGGTCAGCAGCAGCGTCTCGCCCTGGGCGTGGTGCTGGCGCAGCAGATCGCGCACCGCCGGCGCCAACTGCGCGCGCAGGACCTCGTCGATGAAGCGCCCGACCAGCGGCGCCAGATCCCCGAGGCGGCGCCCGGCGAGCAGTGCCGCCTGCGCCAGGGCGTAGTCCTCGGGCACCACCGTGCCGGCGTCGTACTGGCGCGCCACCAGGGCGCAGCGCTCCAGCCGCGCGCTTTCGATCTCGTTGCGTGCATGCAGGAAGCGGGCCCAGAGCATGTCGCAGGTCGCGCGCGCGAGCGCCGCGTCGAGGTCGAAGAGGACGAGTCGCATGGGTATCCCGGTTAAGTCTATCGGCCCGCGGCACCCCGGCCTTGCGTGCGCGCAGCATGGGTGCGCCGCCGACGCCTGGACGGTGGCCGCCGCGCGTGGACGATTTCACGTCGCGCGCAGCAGCGGGGGTATCGTCGCGCGATGAAAGAGGCGATTCCGAGCATCACCTTCGGCCCGGTGACCGTGCATTTTGGCGACAGGGGCGGCAAGTACCCGGACGGCAATCAGGTCGTCGTGCGTGGCGCCGAGACCGTCGCCGTCTTCGACACGCCGATGGTCGCCAACCGCCTGCCGCAGGTGCTGGCCGCGGCCGACCTCGTGATCCTTGGCCACGTGCACGAGGACCACATGGCCGGCCTGCACCGCATGCCGCAGGCGTCGCTGTTCGTGCACGAGGCCGATGTCGCGGCCGCGCTCAGCTGGCAGGGCATGGCGCGCCACTACGGCTACGAGGCGGCGGTGCTGACCTCGCTGCGCGCGAAGATCGAGAAGCAGTTCCACTACCGGCCGCGGCCCGACGCGATCGCCTACGCCGACGGCCATGTCTGGGACCTGGGCGGCGGAGTGCGCGTGCGCGCGCTGCACCTGCCCGGGCACACGGCCGGGCACAGCGCGCTCGTCGTCGAGCCCGCGGGCGTGGCCTTCATCGGCGACATCGATCTCTCGGGCTTCGGGCCCTACTACGGCGACGCCAGCTCCGACCTCGGCGCCTTTCGCCGCTCGCTGGCGCGCCTGGCCGAGCTGCCGGCACGCGTGTGGGTGACTTCGCACCACAAGGGCGTGGTGACCGAGCGCGCCAAGTTCCTCGCCCTGCTGCAGGCCTACGCCGCCTGCCTGGACGAGCGCAGCGAGCGCCTGCTGCAGATGCTGCAAGGCGGCGCGCGTACGCTGGCCGACCTGGCGCGCCAGCGGTTGCTCTATCCGCCGGCCTACGAGGAGCTGTGGGTCGCCTCGGCCGAGCGGCGCACGATCGCGCTGCACCTGGCCGAGCTGCGCGCGGTCGGGCGCGTGCGCGAGATCGAGGACGGGCGCTGGATGCGAAGCTGAGGGTTACAGCGGGCCGAGCGGATACATCGGCCGGCGCAGCCGCTGAAAGCGCAGCGCCGCGTAGTCCGAGGTGCAGACGCCCGTCCCGGCGCACTCGAACACCGGGCCGGCCAGGCCGCGCAGCGCGGCGCGCCAGTGCACGCGGCTCTTGAGCATCAGGAAGCGCTTGCGCTGCGGGTCGATGCCCACCGCCTGGAAGGCGGCGAGATCGTGCGGCTCGACCTGGCGGCTGACGACGACGATCTCGACCTTGCCGGTGTCCAGCACGGCCGTCGGGCCCATGTGGTGCAGCTCGCCGCGCGCCATCGGGCCGCGGTTGCGGTAGCGGCGTCGTCGCAGAGCAGTCGCACGCGACCCTTGACGCTGCGCGGCTGGCCCGGCCGATCGCGTGCCGGCATGTCGCGCTTGCCGCCGAGGGCGAGCTGGATCTCGGCGCCGATGCCGGCATGCATCATCTGCTGCACGGCGCCCGGGTCGCAGATGGCGAATGCGGCCACGTCCTGCAGCCCGGCGTCGAGGATGGCGCCGAGCACCGTCATCGTGTCCATCGTGCCGCCGCAGGCGCAGTTGTCGCTGTGGTCCAGCAGCACGGCGTCGCAGCCGTCGGCGACGGCGGCGACGATGCGCTGTGCGATGGCCTCGAAGGTGGCGCCCTCGAGCGGGCCGCTTGCCCAGGCGCTGGCGGCCACGGGCAGCACGATCTCGGCGCCGGCCTCCTCGGCCAGTTCGATGAAGGCGCCGATCGCCGTGCCCGTGCCCTTGTACGCCAGGTAGGCCTGGGCCCCTTCAGGCGGCACGGTGCCCGCGCCGGCAAAACGGGCCAGCGGCGGCGGTACGGGCGAAAACGTGTTCGTTTCGTGCTTCATGCGGGCGATGACGACCTTCATGCGCTCTCCATCCTACGCATGGCCGTCATCGTGGCGCATCTGCCGCGCGCCCGCACCTGACAGGGTTCCCAGGGTTGCCGCGCGGCCACCGCCCGCGAGGGGGGAACTGGGGGCGACCCCGGCTCAGCCGTCGGCCGGCGGGTAGCCCGCCTCGGCCAGCGCCGCGACGATGCGCGCGGCCTCGGCCTGCGTCTGGATGCTCACGTGCTTGCGGCCGAGGTCGACCTCCACGCGCGCGGCGGGGTCGACCTCCTGCACGGCCTCGGTGACGGCGCGCACGCAATGGCCGCAGGACAGCTTGGCGATGTCGTATTCGAGCATGGCGATCTCCAGGGTGGGACGGAGTGATGATCGGGTCTGCCACGATGGCAAGGTCAAGCGCGCACGAACGGGAAAGAGAAAGGGCTTGACCTTGCCACCGTGTGAGGGATGATGCTCGCGCCATGAACACGATCACCGAACCCGGCGTGACTGCGGCCACGGCCGCGGCGTCGATGCCGCAAACCTGGCGTCTGGCCATCCAGGGCATGACTTGCGCCTCCTGCGCCACGCGGGTGGAGAAGGCGCTCGCCAAGGTGCCGGGCGTCACCGCGGCCACGGTCAACCTGGCGACGGAGACGGCCAGCGTCAGCACGCGCGACCAGGCCGAGGGCGTGGCGCCGCTGCTGGCCGCCGTGGTCAGGGCCGGCTACGAGGCGCGGGTGGAGTTCGACGACGAGGCCGCGGTGCGGCCGGTGCAGCATGCCGAGCCGACCTGGCCGCTGTGGATGGCGGCGGCGCTGTCGCTGCCGCTGGCGCTGCCGATGGTGGCCATGCTCTGGGGCGAGCACTGGATGCTGCCGGCCTGGGCGCAGTTCGCGCTCGCCACGCCGGTGCAGTTCGGCTTCGGCTGGCGCTTCTACAAGGCCGGCTGGAAGGCGCTGCGTGCGGGCAGCGGCAACATGGACCTGCTGGTGGCCCTGGGTACGAGTGCGGCCTACGGTCTGAGCCTCTACGAGTGGCTGCGCCCCGGCGCCGAGGCGATGCCGCACCTCTATTTCGAGGCCTCGGCGGTGGTCATCACGCTCGTCATGCTCGGCAAGTGGCTGGAGGCGCGCGCCAAGCACCGCACGACCGCCGCCATCCGTGCGCTGCAGGCGCTGCGCCCCGACACCGCGCGCGTGCGCCGCGACGGCGTCGACATCGACCTGCCGCTGGCCCTGGTGCGCGTGGGCGACCTCGTCGTCGTGCGCCCGGGCGAGCGGCTGCCGGTGGACGGCGAAGTCGTCGAGGGCGCGAGCGAGGTCGACGAGTCGCTCATCACCGGCGAGAGCCTGCCGGTGCCGCGCCAGGCGGGCGACGCCGTCACCGGCGGCGCCGTCAACGGCGAGGGCGCGCTGCTGCTGCGCACGCGCGCGGTGGGGGCCGAGAGCACGCTGGCGCGCATCGTGCGGCTGGTCGAGTCGGCGCAGGCGGGCAAGGCACCGATCCAGCGCCTGGTCGACCAGGTCAGCGCGGTCTTCGTGCCGGCGGTGATCGTCGTCGCGCTGCTCACCGGGCTCGCCTGGGGGCTCCTGGCGGGGCAGTGGCAGCAAGGGCTGCTGAACGCGGTGGCGGTGCTGGTCATCGCCTGCCCCTGCGCGCTGGGCCTGGCCACGCCGGCGGCGATCATGGCCGGCACCGGGGTGGCGGCGCGCCGCGGCATCCTGATCCAGGACGCGCAGGCGCTGGAGCTCGCGCACCGCATCGGCGTCGTCGCCTTCGACAAGACGGGCACGCTCACCGAAGGCCGGCCGCGCGTCGTGCACGCCATCGCCACCGATGGCGACGAGGCCGCGCTGCTGCGCCGGGCGGCGGCGCTGCAGGCCGGCAGCGAGCACCCGCTCGGCCGTGCGGTGATGCAGGCGGCGCAGGAAAGGCAGCTCGCCGTGCCGGCGGCCGGCAGCGTGCGCGCCGTGCCCGGCCGCGGCATCGAGGGCGACGTCGACGGCCTGCCCCTGGCGCTGGGCAGCACGCGCTGGATGGACGAGCTGCGCGTCGAACGCGGCGCGCTCGACGCGCGCGCCGAGGCGCTGCAGCAGCAGGGGCGCACGGTGTCCTGGCTGGTCGCCCTGGACGGCGCGGGGTCGTCGCCGCGGCTGCTGGGCCTGCTCGCCTTTGGCGACACGCTGAAAGCCGGTGCCGCCCCCGCGGTGCAGCGCCTGCACGAACTCGGCGTGCGCACCGTGCTCGTCAGCGGCGACAACCGGGGCAGCGCGCAGGCGGTGGCCGCGGCGCTGGGCATCGACGACGTGCGCGCCGAAGTGCTGCCGGCCGACAAGGCAGCGGTGGTGGCCGCGCTGCGCGGGCAGGGCGCGGTGGTGGCGATGGTCGGCGACGGCATCAACGACGCGCCCGCGCTGGCGGCCGCCGACGTCGGCATCGCCATGGCCACCGGCACCGACGTCGCCATGCACGCCGCGGGCGTCACGCTGATGCGCGGCGACCCGAGGCTGGTGGCCGAGGCGATCGAGCTCTCGCGCCGCACGACGCGAAAGATCCGCCAGAACCTGTTCTGGGCCTTCGGCTACAACGTCGTCGGCATTCCGCTGGCGGCGCTCGGGCTGCTGAGCCCGGTGATCGCCGGTGCAGCGATGGCCTTCAGCAGCGTCAGCGTCGTCACCAACGCACTGCTGCTGCAGCGCCAGGGGCGCAAGCCGCTGCCGCTTCCGCCGCCGGCTCGTCGCGAACCGCTCGCCGGCGCGCGCAGCCACGAGAAGACCGCATGAACATCGGTGAAGCGGCCCGGCTCTCGGGCGTGTCGGCGAAGATGGTGCGGCACTACGAGGCGCTGGGCCTGCTGCCGCGCGTCGTGCGCTCCGCATCGGGCTACCGCCAGTACGGGCAGGCCGAGGTGCATACGCTGCGCTTCATCCGCCGCGCGCGCGAGCTCGGCTTCTCCATGGCCGAGATCGCCGACCTGCTCAGGCTGTGGCAGAACCGCGAGCGTGCCAGCGCCGACGTCAAGCGCATCGCAAAGGCGCACATCGCCGACCTCGACCGCCGCATCGCCGAGATGAGCGGCATGCGCCGCACGCTCGAGAACCTGGTGCACTGCTGCCACGGCGACGCGCGGCCGCAATGCCCGATCCTCGACGGGCTTGCCGATGCGGCGGCAGCGCCCGCGACGGCGGCCACGACCGCACACGGGAATGTCCCGCGATGAGCCTCGGCGCCGCCTCGGCCTGCCGCGCGCTACGATCGCCGGCTCCATGGCCGCCGAACCTGCCCCGTCAGCCACGATGCGGGCGCAGCGCAAGACGCTCGTGCCGGGACGGCTGCAGCCGCTGCACCGCCGCCTGCAGCGCCGCCTGCAGCGTCTGGGACCGACGGCGCGCGCCCTGCTCTGGAGCGTTGGCGCGGGCATCATCTTCAGCCTGCTGAATGCACTCGTGCGCGCCTTGTCGCAACAACTGCACCCGATGCAGGCGCAGTTCCTGCGCTACTTCTTCGGCTTCGCGGTGATGCTGCCGCTGGTCTGGCACGCAGGGCTTGCGGCCTTCCGCCCGCAGCGCGTGGGCGGGCAGTTCCTGCGCGGCGCGGTGCACGCACTCGGCCTCGTGCTGTGGTTTCTCGCGCTGCCGCGCATCCCGCTGGCCGACATGACGGCGATCGGCTTCACCGGGCCGCTCTTCATCATGATCGGCGCCTGGCTCTTCCTGGCCGAGCCGATGCGCTGGGAGCGCTGGCTGGCCACCGCCATCGGCTTCGCGGGCATGGTGGTGATGCTCGCGCCCAAGCTCGCCGGCAGCGGCGCGCAGGGCGGCGGCTGGCACCTGGTGATGCTCGCCTCGGCACCGGTGTTCGCGGTCTCCTTCCTGCTCACCAAGGCGCTCACGCGCACCGAGACGACGGCGGTCATCGTCTTCTGGCAGGCGCTGACGGTGACGCTCTTCAGTCTGCCGCTGGCGCTGCCGGTGTGGCAGTGGCCGGACCTGGGGCAGTGGGCCGGGTTCGCGCTGTGCGGTCTGCTGGGCAGCCTCGGGCACTACTGCCTCACGCGCTCCTACCGCCACGCCGACATCTCCGCCACGCAGTCGGCGAAGTTCCTCGATCTCGTCTGGGCGGCGCTGCTGGGGCTGGCGATCTCGGGCGACGTGCCCAGCGCCGGCACGCTGGCCGGCGGCGTCGTCATCAGCCTGGCGACGCTGTGGCTGGTGCGGCGCGAGTCGCGCACGCTGGCCGGCACTTCCTGAGGAGCTGCCGGTGAGCAGCATCCACGCCCCCGATTCGCGCTACGCCTGGATACGGCTGCTGATCGCGCTCGTCGTGATGACGATCGGCTCGGCGGCGATGTACGTGATCCCGGTGGTGCTGCCGGCGGTGCAGGCGCAGTTCGGCGTCGCGCGCGCCGACGCCTCGATGCCCTACACGGCGATGATGGTGGGTTTCGGCCTGGGCGGCATCTGGATGGGGCGCCTGGCCGATCGCCACGGCGTGATGCGGCCGCTGCTCGTCGGTGCGGCGGGACTGGCCAGCGGCTTCATTGCCGCGGGCGCGTCGGGCAGCATCGAGGCCTTCAGCCTCTGGCACGGGCTGCTGCTGGGCTTCTTCGGCTCCTCGGCGAGCTTCGCGCCGCTGCTGGCCGACACCTCGATGTGGTTCGTGCGCCGGCGCGGCATCGCGGTGGCGGTGTGCGCCAGCGGCAACTACGTCGCCGGCACGATCTGGCCGCCGATCGTGCAGCACTTCATCGAGACCCAGGGCTGGCGCAGCACCTACATCGGCATGGGCGTGTTCTGCGCGCTGACGCTGCCGCTGCTGGCGCTGGCCCTGCGCGAACGCGCGCCGGCCACGCCGCTGGCGCCACCGCGGGTGCGGGCGAATACCCCGGAGCCCTCGACCCGGCCCTTCGGCCTGGGCCTGACGCAGGCGCAGGTGCTGCTGTGCATCGCCGGCACCGCCTGCTGCGTGGCGATGGCCATGCCGCAGGTGCACATCGTCGCCTACTGCAGCGACCTGGGCTTCGGCCCGGCGCGCGGGGCGGAGATGCTCAGCCTGATGCTGGGCCTGGGCATCGTCAGCCGGCTCGTCTCGGGCGCCATCTGCGACCGCATCGGCGGCCTGCGCACGCTGCTGCTGGGCAGCTTGCTGCAGGGGGTGGCGCTGCTGCTCTTCCTGCCCTTCGACGGGCTGGTGTCGCTGTACGTGATCTCCGGCCTCTTCGGGCTCTTCCAGGGCGGCATCGTGCCGAGCTACGCGATCATCGTGCGCGAGCATTTCCCTCCCGCCGAGGCCGCGGCACGCGTGGGCACGGTGATGATGTTCACGCTCTTCGGCATGGCGCTCGGGGGCTGGATGTCGGGCAAGGTCTTCGACCTCACCGGCAGCTACGACGCCGCCTTTCTGAACGGCATCGCCTGGAACCTGCTCAACCTCTCGATCGCCGGTTTCCTGCTCTGGCGCACGCTGGGGCCGCGGCTGGGCGCGCCGCGCGCGGCGTAGCCGCAGGCGAGGCGCGCCGGGTTCAGCCGCCCTCGGCGAGCGCCAGCAGCGCCGCGTCCTCGATCCCCAGTACGCTGCCGGCGGCCAGCAGCCCGGCCCAGGTCGCCGCATCGAGCGCGATGCCTTCGGCGCGGCGACGCCTGCGGCTGGCCGCCTCGGGTTCGCCGGGCAGCATGACGCCGCTCTCGCGCGTCGGGGGCGAGGCCTTCACCCAGTCGGCGAAGGCGTGCGCCTGCGCGGCCAGGTGCGCCGCGGTGCCCAGGCGCTCGGGGTCGACGAGGATGCTCAGCATGTTGTTGATGATCGCGCCCGCGGCCCGCGGCTGGTGCAGCGTCAGGCCGCCGGTGAGCGCGCCCGCGAGCAGTTCGCAGGCCACCGCCAGCCCGTAGCCCTTGTGCGCACCCAGGGGCAGCAGCGCGCCGCGCGGTTCCTGCAGCATCACGCCGGGGTCGCGCGACGGGCGGCCCTCGGCGTCGATCGCCGCGCCCGGCGGCAGCGGCCGGCCTTGCCGCTGCGCCTCGTGCACCTTGCCCATGGCGATGCGGCTGGTGGCGAAGTCCAGCAGCAGCGGCTCGAGCGCTGGGCCCATGGGGAGGCCGACGCACATCGGGTTGGTCGCCAGCCGTGCGTCGCTGCCGCCGAAGGGCGCGACCAGCGGCTGGGTGACGACGTTGACGAAGTGGATCGAGACCAGCCCGGCGTCCAGGCATTGCTCGGCGTAGGCACCGATGCGGCCCAGGTGATGGCTGTTGGCCAGGCCGAGCACGGCGACGCCGTGCACGCGTGCGCGTTCGATGCCCAGCGCCATCGCCTGCGCGCCGATGACCTGCCCGTAGCCGGCCTGGCCGTCCAGCGTCACGAGTGCGCCATGGTCGTGGACGACGACGAGCTCGCGGTTGGCGACGAGGCCGCCGGTGCGCAGGTTCTCGAGGTAGCGCGGCAGCATGGCGACGCCGTGCGTGTCGTGCCCGCTGAGGTCGGCATCGACGAGGTGGTGCGCGACGCGTTCGGCCTCGATGGGCGACGAGCCGCTGCGTTCGACCAGCGCCTGCACCAGCCGCCGCAGCGCCTGCGCCTGCACCACCCGCGCCGGCGGCGCGGCCTCGGCGTGCGGATGGCGCGCGATCGGCCGCGAATCCTGACCCGGTTCCGCGCCCTGCGCCTTCATGGGTGATCGCGCTTGTGCCTGCCCTTGGCTGCGTGGACGGGCGGGGCGCTCGGGGCGCTCGGGGCGTTCAGGATGATCGGGACGCTCAGTGCGCTGCTCGTGCCGGGGCTCGCGGCGAGGGGCCTCGCGGCGCTCGTGCGGGCGCTCGGGTCGTGCAGGCGCCTCGGCGGGCGGGCGTGCCGCCATCCAGGCGGCGGCCTCCGCGCGCGCCAGCGCGAGCTGGGCGTCGAGCGTCTGCGGCGTGATGCCCTTGAGCGCGCAGAAGTTCGACTTCGCCAGCGGGCTGCTCTCGAAGGCACGCAGGAGCTGTGCGCGTTCGCGCCGCGCGGCCTCGTCGGCGGAGGGCGGCGCAGCCGCCGGCCGGCGCTCCGGTGCGCGCGTCTGCGGCGACTGCGGCGCCTGCCGCGCTGCCGCGCGCGGCCCGGGTCCCGCCGGGCGCATCTGCGCCTCGCGTTCCTGGCGGCGTGCGCGGCGGCGCTCGACTTCCTGGGCTGCGGCCTCACGGTGCTCGGCGGCGACTTCGCCTGCGGGTTGACCGTCGAGATCCAGCCGCTGGCCCTGCTGCGTGAGCGCGATCAGGTAGCCCGTGCTGGTGGTGTGGCGATGCAGGAAGGCCGACAGCGCCGCGCGCGTGAAGACGCCGGGCGCGCGCTCCTGGATGTCGGCTTGGACGCGCAGCTTCAGCGGCTTGGGCGGGCCGCCGAAGAGCGCCGGAAAGCGTGCCTTCAGTTCCGCGGCGCAGGCCGTCGTGTCCACCGGCGCACCGCGCTTGTCGCCGCGGCGCGGTGCTTGCCGTCCCTGCGGCCCCTGCGGGGCGGGTGCAGCGGGCGGCTGCGCTTCGGCTTCGGCTTCGGGTAAGGGCGTGGGCGGCGCGGGGTCGGGATCAGTCGCCGCGGGCGTCGGCGTCGCAGCGTCGGGCGAAGAGGGCGTTTCGTTGGGCATGGGGCTCTCTCGGGCGCGGCGACTCGGGTCGCGGCAAATTCGAGGTTCGATCGTGGCGCGCGATTGTCTCCTGCCGGCGCCGCCGCGGCGAAGCGCTTCGGCGGCGACCAGGGCTACAGCCAGCGTCGTACGCGGCGCGTGTAATGCGTGTAGGCGTCGCCGAAGAGACGCTGCAGCACGCGCTCCTCGGGACGGATCTGGAAGCGCGTGATGTAGAGGACGAAAGCCGGCGGCCCGAGCAGCGCCAGCGGCGCCCACAGCCATACCGCCCAGGCCAGCAGCAGGGCACCCATGCCGAGGTACATCGGGTTGCGCGTCAGGCGGTAGATGCCGCCGGTGACCAGCGCCGAGCTGCGCTGCGGCGCCAGCGGGTTGATCGTCGTGCGCTGCGCACGAAAGCCGAGCAGCCCGAGCAGGTCGATGGCCAGGCCCGCCGCCAACAGCGCGCCCGCGGCCAGCGCGCGCAGCGTGGGCGCGTCGGGCCAGCCGGGGGCCAGCCCCGCCAGGCCCCACATCGCCAGTGCGCACAGCGCGCCGACGAGAGGCGGGGGAATCTTCAGCTCGAGAAAGTCCATGTCGTCGACGGCCCACCCCGGCCCGTGTGCGCGCAGCGGCGCGATCGCGCGATCGCGGGCCGGGGTGGGCCGAGTCGCTTCAGCTCGCGTCCCTGACCTCGGCGCCTGCCGCGCCCGACTGGGCGGCGGCGACCGCGCCGTCGCGTGCGGCCTCGGTGGCGAACATCGGACTGGTGCCGATCACCTGTCCATTGCCGGCCTTCAGGTTGAAGTAGAAGCGGCCGTCGCTGGCCGTCTTGCGCTCGCAGCGCTCGGGCTGCGATGCGTTTGCCTGGACCGACGCGATGCCTTGCTGCGCCGAGGCCTTGGCCTCGTAGGCTTCGCTGCCGAGCAGGGTGCCGCCGTCGTTCCTGAGTGCGAATCGATACTTCCCGTCGCTGCTTTTGGTGAGGTCGAACCAGGTCGCCATCGGAAGGGTCTCCTTGCGGGTGGGGTGAAACCGGCTCTGGGCCGGTACGCCATCGTACGCAAGTGTGCTTCGTTGATGGCCATCAACGCGTCCGCGACGAACCGATGCCGCAATGGACACGGAGGAACCGCGGGCCGCCCCGCCGTAAGGCCCGTGGCAGTCCGGTAGGCTTCAATGGCATCCGGGAGAGAGAGGGGGGCCTGGCTGGCGCGCGGTGTCGCGCGGTTTCGATGAGCGACGAATTCGACCTCTGGCGCAGCATGTCCACCGCGGCAGACGTGGCGGCCCGCTCGCACGCGACGCCCGCGCACCTGGCCGCCGTGCAGGCGCAGCGGCTGGCGGCGCTGGTGGCCGCAGCGCGTGGCGCACCGCTGCACGCGCGCCGACTGGCGGCGTTGCCCGACGACGCGTCGCTGGCCGATTTGCCGTCGATGGACAAGGCGCTGCTCATGGCCCACTTCGACGATGCGCTGGCCGCGCGCGACGTCGACCTCGCGCGGGCGCGCGCCTTCGTGCGCGACGCCGCGCGCGCCGGCCGGCCGCTGAACGGACGCTACGCGGTGTGGGAGAGCTCGGGCAGCAGCGGCAACCCGGGCCTGTTCCTGCACGACCCCCAGGCGATGGCGGTGTACGACGCGCTGGAAGCGCTGCGCCCGGGCTGGGCCGACCCGCGTGCGGCCTGGAGGGGTGCCGCCCCGGGCGCACGCATGGCCTTCGTCGGCGCGATCGATGGCCACTTCGCGAGCTTCGCCTCGGTGCAGCGCCTGCGCCGCCTGAACCCCTGGCTGGCGCCGATGCTGCGCAGCTTCTCGATCCTGCAGCCCTTGCCCGAGCTGCTGGCGCAACTCGACGCCTGGCAGCCCACGCGCCTGGCGACCTACCCGACGGCCGCGGCGCTGCTCGCCGCCTGCCAGCGCCAGGGCACGCTGCATCTGCGCCTGTCGCAGCTGATGACCGGCGGCGAGACGCTGGGTGCGGCGCAGCGCGAGGCGATCGCAGCGGCCTTCGGCTGCCCGGTGCGCAACAGCTACGGCGCCTCGGAGTTCCTGACGATCGCCGCCGAATGCGCGCACGAGGCGCTGCACCTCAACGCCGACTGGGTCATTCTCGAAGCGGTGGATGAACGGCTGCAGCCGGTGCCCGAAGGCACGCTCTCGTACACGACGCTGCTGACGAACCTCGCCAACCACGTGCAGCCGCTGCTGCGCTACGACCTCGGCGACCGCGTGCGCTTCGTCCCCGGGCGCTGCGCCTGTGGCAGCCCCTTGCCGGTGATCGAGGTCGAGGGCCGCCAGGACGACGTGCTGCACCTGCGCGGCGCCCACGGCCAGTGGGTGACGCTGCTGCCGATGGCGCTGTCCACCGTGCTCGAGGACGAAGCCGGCGTGTTCGACTTCCAGCTCTGCCAGCACGACGCGCGCACGCTCGTGCTGCGCCTGGGCGCCGGCGAAGAAGCCGGCTGCTGGGCGCGCTGCCGCGAGGTGTTGCAGCGCCATGCGGCACAACAGGGGGCTGCCGCGCTGCGCCTGCGCCACGACCCCGATACGCCGCCGCAGCGCGGACGCAGCGGCAAGGTGCAGCGCGTGGTGGCACATGCGGGCGTCAAGCCCGACGCCGCCGAGCGTCCGCCGCGGCGCGGCAAGCTTGCGTCGAGATGAAGCGCGGCGGCGGGTCGCCTCAGCGCTCGAAGAACTCGTCCCACTCGAGCTCGTTCCACCACTCGGCTTCGAGGCCGTCGCAGGTGTCGCCATGGGCGCGGCACATGAAGCAGCCCTCGCCGCGCGCGAGCACCGCATCCTCGATCGGCGGGTAGCGCAGCAGCAGCGCGGCAGCGTCTTCGCGCGCGGCGGCCTCGGCGTCGCGCATCGGCCGGTCCGGCAATTCGTGGACGCCGTGGCGGCCCAGCCGCAGCGTGCCCTCGACGTAGAGGACGGAGTTCTCGGCGTCGATGTGCCGCCACAGCGCGCGCGTGTAGCGCACGGCCAGCGCGTGAAGACGGGCGTGATCCTCCGCGGACGGCGCGCCCCGTTCGAGGAGCGGCGTCATCGCGCGCAGCCAGCCTTCCATCTCGGCGTGCTCCTGCAGGATGGCGAACACGGGCCCGCGCTCGCGCGGCAGTTCGGCCTGGGTGACCAGCGCCTCGAGCAAAACGTCCTCCTCACGCTCGTGGTGGAACTGCCCGACGAACGTGGTGAGGAAGGCCACGAAGCGCGCGCCGTCGGCCACATCCGCGCGGCCGTCGGCGAGCGCGTCGACGTAGGTCCGAAGCGACCCGAGCACCGCATCGATCAGGGCGTGTTCTTCCTGCAAGGCGTCGATCAGTTTCATGCGCGGTTCATGCCAGGGGTATCGAGGATGCCAGGCTCGGGGCCGGATCGAAGCGCGCCGAAGTCGCATCCCCTGTATTCCTGCGATGGCGCCGGACTGCTTCCGCGGCGGCTGACCCTTCGCATGCTATCGACGTCCCGAGACATCGTCGAAGCCGAGGGTATGCTTGCAAATTAGGCTTGCATGCGATTGCAATTCTTGCAATCATTTGGGGGTGAACGGCAGGCACCGCAAGACGCTCGAAGCAGTATTCGGCAAGCCGACGGCAGCAACGTTGGAATGGGCGCGTATCGAGGCGCTGCTGATCGCGGTCGGTTGCACGGTCGTCGAAGGCCGTGGCTCGCGGATGCGCTTCGTGCATGGCACGCACGTGGCGAGCTTCCATCGCCCGCACCCGGCCAAAGAGGCCAAGCCGTACCAAGTCGAAGACGCCCGGGCCTTTCTGGCGTTGATCGGAATCGAACCATGAGCAGCACCATGACCTACAAGGGCCAGACAGCCCGCGTCGAATTCGACGCTCGTGACAACATCCTGGTGGGCCGCCTGATCGGCATCGGCGACATCGTGAGCTTTCACGCCGACAGCGTCGCCGAGCTGCGCGCTGCGTTCGAGGAGGCCGTGGACGACTACCTCGAGACCTGCGCCAGGATCGGCAAAGCGCCGCAGCAGCCGGCCAGCGGCAAGCTGATGCTGCGTGTTCCGCCGGAGGTCCATGGCGCTGCCCTGGTAGCGGCGCAGGCGGCCGGCACCAGCCTGAACCAGTGGGCTGCGAAGGTATTGGCCGAGGCAGCGCATCATCCGGGCTGAGCCTTTACTGTGGTGAGCGCGGCTACGCTCGAGGCCTTCGCGCCATCAGCTCCGCGGCCAGGTTCTCGTAGCCCTGTGCCGCATGCAGAAGCTCGGCGTCGCCCTGAGGGGGGCCGATGAGCTGGATGCCGCAGGGCCAGCGGCCGTTCTCGTGGAAGCCCGCGGGCAGGCTGATCGCCGGCAGGCCGGCGAAGGTCGCGTAAAGCGTGCATTCCATCCACTGGTGGTAGGTCTGCATCGTGCGGCCACCGACTTCGCGCGGCCAGGCCTGCGCGGGCGGGAACGGCCAGCACTGCGCCACCGGCAGCGCCAGCAGGTCGAAGCGCTCGTAGAGCGTGCGCATGTGCTGATAGAAGGCCGTGCGCACCGCCGCGGCCTGGATGAAGTCGGCGTTGGAAAGGCCCGCGGCCTGGTCGAGCTCCCACAGCGCCTCGGGCTTGACCTGTTCGCGCGAGGCGCCGGGCAGCGAGAGCGTCATCGCGACGATGGGCGCGATCAGTGCGCGCCGCCACAGCAGCCAGGCCTGCCAGAGCGCGTGCAGGTCGACGTCGAGCGTCGCCGGCTCGACGATGGCGCCGCCGCGCTCCATCGTGCGCAGCGCCTGCTCGCAGCAGGCGAGGATGCCGTCCTCCATCGCCAGGTGCCCGCCGAGGTCGGCGAGCCAGCCCACGCGCAGCCCGCGCAGCGAGGCGTCCGGCGGCGGCACGAAGTCGCGCGGCCCGTCGGTGAGCGCAAGCGGCGTGCGCGCGTCGAAGCCCGCCTGCGTCGAGAGCAGCCGCGCGACGTCGCGCACGCTGCGGCCCAACGGCCCGTCGGTGGCGAGCTGGCTCACGAACAGCTCCGGCCGCGGCCAGCCCGGCACGCGGCCCTGGCTCGGGCGCAGGCCGATGACGTGGCTCCATCCCGCCGGGTTGCGCAGCGAACCCATGAAGTCCGATCCGTCGGCCACCGGCAGCAGCCGCAGCGAAAGCGCCACCGCCGCACCGCCGCTGCTGCCGCCGCAGGTGACGCTCTCGTCCCAGGCGTTCGCGGTGACGCCGAAGAGCGGGTTGTAGGTGTTGGAGCCGAGGCCGAACTCCGGCATGTTCGTCTTGCCGATGACGATGCAGCCCGCGGCCTTCATGCGCTGCACGTAGAGGCTGTCGACCGCTGCCGTCGAATGCGCCAGCAACGGCGTGCCGAAGGTCGTCGGGAAGCCGATCGCCTGTCCGGTGTCCTTGATCGCCTGCGGGATGCCGTGCAGCCAGCCCATCGACTCGCCGCGCGCGAGCTGCGCGTCGCGCGCGTCGGCTTGCTGCAGCAGGGTGTCGTCAGGAGCGAGGTTGACGATCGCGTTGGCCCTGGGGTTGAGCTCGTGGATGCGCCCGAGGTAAGCCTGCATCACCTCGCGGCAGGACACCTGCCGCGCGTGGATCGCGTTGCTGAGATCGTGGGCGTCGAGATCGATGAGGTTCATGGTTCGCGTCCGGGATCGGCTCGGGTGCCAGGGCAGGCCCGTACGGCGACCGTGCTCAGGCGCCGCCGTCGCGCGTGCTCTCGTGCACCCAGACGGCGTAGGCCTGTTCGGCCTTGTCCACGGCAAGGGCGTGCAGCGCCGGCAGCGCGTAGGGATGGGTGCTGCGCAACGCCTCCATCAGCGCGTCGACGCGGTCCGCGGCGGTCTTGAAGAGGACGCGGAACTCGGCGTCCTCGTGCACGGCGCCCTGCCAACGGTAGACGCTGCGGATGCGCTCGATCTGCGCACACGCGGTCAGGCGCTGCTCGACCGCCAAGCGTGCCAGGCGGTCCGCGTCGCCGGCCGTGCCGACGGTGGTGACGACGAGCCAGGGCAAGGCAGTCGCCGCGTCGCGTGACGATGACGCATCGCCAGGCTGTTGTCGAGGTTCGCGTACACGGCCGTCCATGCCCACATCACGTCATGAATCCCAGGTCGCGAGGATAGGTTACGCCGGCTTGTGCGCCGCCGAAGTGGCGCAGATTGGGCAGTACGAGGTCGAGCTCGCCGTCGGTGGCGCCGAACCAGCGGCCCAGCGTCGCGGCCATCTGGTCGACCGAGGTCGTCGGCAGCAGGCGGCCGTGGCCGACATGCCATTGATCGTCGGGCGCGCCGGTCTCGCCGACGCTGGGCGCCGGTGGCACGCCGTAGAAGGCACTGCCGCGCACGGCACCGCCGACGACGAAGTGATGGCTGCCCCAGCCGTGGTCGGTGCCGTTGCCGTTGGAGCTGAGTGCGCGGCCGAAGTCCGACGCCGTGAAGGCCGTGACCTTGTCGGCGACGCCGAGCTCGACGGTCGCCTGGTGGAAGGCGGCCAGCGCCTCGCTGACGTGCTGGACCAGCCCCGGATGGTAGGTCATCAGGTGGTCGTGGTGGTCGAAGCCGCCGAGCGAGCACAGGAAGACCTGGCGCCTGACGCCCAGTGCCTGGCGTGCGGCGATTAGCCGCGCGACGATGCGCAGCTCGGCAGCCAGCCGGTTGCCCTCGGGGAACGCGGTGCGCAGCTGCACGCCGGCCAGCGCGCCGCTGACCTGGCCCTCGGCGCCGAGCGCGCGCGCGGTGATGCGGTTGTAGGCCTGCTCCAGCTCGTGCGTGCGCGCCTCGGTCATCAGCTCGCGCATCGCCGCCGCCATCGACGAGCCGCCCCAGGGACCGTGGTCGAGCCCGAACACGCGCACCGCGCCGTTCTGCGAGACCTGGTAGTTCAGCGCGCGGTCGCCGGAGACGAAGAGCCCGCTGCCGGTGGCGCTGATGCAGGTGAACAGCGAGCCGCCGTTGTCGGCCAGCGCCAGGTCGCCCATCAGCCCGCCCCAGCCGCGCGTCGCGCCCTCGGGATCGTTGGCCTGCCAGACCGAGGCCTGGTCGTTGTGCGAGAACAGCTTCGGCGGCACCGGGTAGCGCGCGACGTCGCCGCTCAGGTACTGCGCCTTGGTCAGCGGCACGATCAGCGGGCCGACGTTGAACAGCACCGCCGCCTGGCCGGCGTTGAACAGCGCGGCCAGCGCGCCCATCCGCGGGTGCAGCGAGTACTGCATGCCGTCGGGCAGCGGCTGCGCCGGCCGCAGCAGCGTCGGGCCGAGTGCGTCGCGGGCCAGCGCCAGCGTGCCGCGGATCCCGCGGTAGCGTTCGTGGCGCTCGGCGTCGGCGTGCACCACGGTGTTGGCGTGGTCGTTGCCGCCGTAGAGGAAGACGCAGACCAGCGCCTTGTAGTCGCCGGCGTTGAAGGCCGCCGCCTCGCCAAGGGCCGCGAGATTCAGTGCCAGCGGCGCGGCGCTGCCGGCCAGCGCGAGGCTGGACGCGCGGCGCAGGAAGGTGCGGCGCGTCCAGTGGTTCGGGTTCGGGTGCATCGCCGCCGCTCCTATTTCTGCACCAGGTACTCGGGGCAGACCATCACCAGCATCAGCGCGCGCGCAACGCGCAGCTGCAGGTCGCGCGCCGGGCTGCCGCGGCCGACCGGCGCCGTCTCCAGCGCCGCGACGATGCGCGCGCAGGTCGACGCCGAAAGCTGCCCGGCGGCCATCAGCAGGTTCAGCCGGTCGACCAGCGCGCGCGCGTCGTGGGCGATCGCGATCTCGCGGCTGTAGTCGACCGGCATGTCGAAGCCCGAGGCCGGGCTCGGGGTCTCGAAGTCGTAGTCGGGGCGGTCGGGGGCGTGTACCCAGACGCCGTCGAGCAGGGTCTGCTCGAGCAGGTTGACGTACTGCGCGACCGTCGACTCGTTGACGATCTGGAACTCCGGCGCGGTGGCGCCGCGCGCCGCCAGCGTGGTGCCCGGCGGCACGTAGCCCGGGCGGAAGAAGTTGAACACCGACGGTGCCCAGAACAGGCGCTGGCCGTGGAAGAAGTCGGGATCCCCATAGGGGAAGCCCCATTTCCACGAGCCGGCCTTGGAGACCACGCGGAAGGTGCGGCCCCATTGCAGGAAGCGCAGCGCCGGTTCGCGCAGCCGGCCGAAGGCCGGCGAGTGCAGGCCGGCCTCGCCGCGCGCCTCCTCGTCGAGCAGCACCGCGGCGATCACCGCCTGCAGGTCGCCGCGCACGCCGGCGCCGTTGTCGTCGAAGGCCGCCGCGACGCGGCCGACGTAGGCCGGACTGGGGTCGCTGGTGACCAGGCGCTGGATCAACTGGCGGCCGAAGAAGGGGCCGACGTTGGGGTGCTTGAACAAGGTATCGAGCGCGATCTTCAGCGCCTGCGGGCCCGGCGTGCCGGCAGGGATGGCCGCGCCGAGGAAGCGTGCGCGCTGCGGCGAGTGCAGGGTGGACACGAAGCGCATCGGTCGCCGGCTGTAGGGGTGCGCGGGGCGCCAGCCGCCGCCGACCCGCGGCGTGATGCGTGGCCCGCTGTCGTCGATCTGGTAGCCGGTGAAGACGCGCGCCAGCTCGGTCACGTCCTCGGTGCCGTAGGTCTCGATCGGCCGGCCCCGGGCATCGCGGCGCGGCGTGCCGTCGGGGTACAGCTCGTAGAGGCCGATCGTGAATAGCTGCATCACCTCGCGCGCGTAGTTCTCGTCGGGCACGCGGCCGGTGGCCGGGTCTTCCTTCTCGTTGCCGGCGGTGTTCAGGAAGGCACCCATCGACGCGCTGAGCGTGACGAACTCGAGCAGCTCGCGGAAGTTGCCGAAGGCATGCTGGCCCAGGCCGTCCCAGTAGGTGGCGTAGGCGAAATGCGGCCACGGCGGCTGCGTGCTGGCCAGCGAGACGACGAAGTACTCGGTCAGCGCGAGCTGGATGCGCTTGCGCAGCCCGTCCGGCGCGCTCAGCAACTGCTTGTAGGCCGCGAGATCGAAGAAGGGATGGCCGCCGTCGTAGTACTCGTTGCGGTCGACGGCGCCGTAGCCGCGCCGTTCGAGCCAGTCCCAGGCCAGCTCGCCGGGCGGCAGCGCGAACTGCGCCTGCAGCCAGCCCTCGAAGCCCTGCGCCATCACCGCGGCGATGTCCTCGTCGGTGGCGGCGATCTGCGCCTGCAGCAGGAAGCGCGCCGCCTGCGCGCGCGTGGCCGGCGCGAAGCGCGGATGCACCAGCGGCGCGAAGTCGGCCAGCGAGCCGACGCGCAGCAGTTCGTCGTTGCTCAGCGGGCCCAGCACGTAGACGTCGTTGCCGGCGATGCCGGCGTAGTTGCCGGTGTCGGGGTACCAGCGGTAGGTGTAGACCTCGAAGCTTCGGTTGGTCTCGTGCGTCGGGAAGAAGTGCGGGTAGCTGCGCTCGGCCCAGTCGAGCAGCGTCTGCGCATCGGGCAGGCGCTGGGCGCCTGCATGGAAGGCCAGCGGCCGGCGGCGCAGCAGGTCGGGAGCCTCGCGGGCCCGGCTCGGGTCCCGGCCATGCTCGGGCCAGCTTCCGGCGTCGCCGCCGCCGCATCCGGAGAGCAGCACTGCCGCGCCGGCGGCCACCGCCAACGCCGGCACGACCACGGGCGAGGAGTCGGTCTCATCGGATTGCATGGCGAAAGGGTGCGGCTGCCGAAGCTGCCATTGAGCCCCGAACGCGAAATCCGAGGCCGGCACTGGGGTGAACCGGGCCTGGGCCTGCTCGTGTCCGATGCGACGGGGCACGAGGCGTGACCGCGTACGAAGTGCGCAGCCGCGTGTTCGCAGGTTTTGTCGCAGCGGGCCCGAATCGACCTAGCATCGCGGCTTGCGCGTGCGGCTGCCCGCGCCATACGGCCATGGCAATCGACCCCGACCCCGATCTCGATCTCGACCTCGCAGCGCTCTCGATGACGGAGATCATCCGCCTGCAGAACCTGCTGTCGCAGGAGCTGTCGCGGCGCTTCGAGACGAGTGCGGCGATCTGCTTCAGCGACATCGTCGGCTCGACGGCCTACTTCGCGCGCTTCGGCGACGTTGCCGGGCGGCAGCTGCAGCAGTTGCACTTCGACCTGCTGGCGCGCGTGCTGGCGGCGCACGAAGGACGGCTCGTCGACACCGCGGGCGATGGCGCGGCCTGCATCTTCCCGGCGGTCGGTGCCGCCGCCGCGGCGATGTGCGCGCTGGCGCAGGCCGTCAGTGCCGAGAACGCGCATCGCGCGCGCGACCACCAGCTCGTGCTGCGCATCGGCGTGCACTGGGGTCGCGTGCTCACCGACGGCGTGCAGGTCACCGGCGAGGTGATGAACGTGTGCGCGCGCATCGCGGCCTCGGCCGAGCCGGGGCAGATCCGCCTTTCGCGCGAGTGCTTTCGCGAGCTCGACCTCGATGCGCGGCTGCGCTGCCGGCCGCTGGGCGACGTCGCGCTCGAGGGCGTGGGCCGGGCGGTCGAGCTGCTGGCGCTGGGCTGGGTCGAAGGCGAGCGCCACCCGGTGGCGGTGCGCGTGCGCGAGACGGGCGAGTGCATCGCGCTGCCCGAGCAGGACATCGTCGCCTTCGGCCGCCTGGACGTGATCGAGGGCATGCCGGCCAACGACATCGTGCTCAGCCTGCCCGACAACAAGGCCACGCGCCAGATCAGCCGCTGGCACGTCGAGCTGCGCCGCGGCCGCGACGGCTGTGTGCTGCGCGCGGTCAGCTCGCACTCGACCGTCGTCGACGGGCGCGCGCTGCAGCGCGGCGAGGAGGTGGCGGTCGCCCCGGGGAGCGTGGTCGTGCTCTCGGGCGTGATGACGCTGGACCTGCTGGGCGGTGCGGGCCCGGCCGGAACGCGCGGCGAGCAGACGATGGTGCTGTGACCGCAGGGCCGGCTCACGCCGCCCCGGCCTCGCCGTCATCGCCGCCGACGCTGCCCAGGCGCTGGATCATGACGTCGAGCGCGCGGTAGAAGTCGCGCGCGAAGTCGGTGCCGATGCCGGCTTCGATCTCGGCGTAGACGGCCTCGATGCGCGGCGCGAGCCGCCGCGCCAGTGCGCGCCCCTTGGGCGTGAGCGCCACCTGCAGCCGTCGCGCATCGTGACCCAGGCGCTTGCGCGTGACGAGGCCGAGGTCGTCCATGCGCGAGAGTACGCCGGCCAGGCTCGGGCTGCTGATCGCGCACAGCGTGACGATCTGCCGCGGCTCCAGCGGTCCGGCCTCGAAGAGGCAGCGCACGATGCGCCACTGCTGCTCGGTCACGCCGGCGGCCTGCAGCGCCGGACGAAAGCGCGAGATCACGCGCTCGCGCGCCTGCAGCAGCAGCAGCGGAAGGTTGCGGTGGACGAAGACGCTTGCGTCGTCGGCAGGCAGGGGGGACGTGGCGCTCATCGGGCAGGGGTCGGTTCCGTCGCGGTTTGCGTCGCGCAAGCGGCGTGGCGCGGATGCTAGCAACGGTGGCACGGGTTGACTCACTCACATGTTAGCAATTACAGTACGGCCATGCCAACCCGCGCGGCCCTGCCCATCGTGTCATGCCTGCCCTGAGCTTCGACTTCGCGCCCTGGCGGCTCTCCGGCACCGTCGTCGGCGTGCTGCTGAATCACCGGCCGGCGCTCGCCGCGCTGGGCGACGCGGTGAACGCCGCGCCCTACAAGGCCGCACCGAAGGCGCCGGTGCTCTACGTCAAGCCGCGCAACACGCAGGTCGGCGACGGCGCCTGCGTCGCCGTTCCCGCGGGTGTGCCCGAGTTGGAGGTCGGCGCCGCGCTCGGCCTCGTGATCGGGCGCAGCGCGTACCGCGTGAGCGCAGGCGATGCGCTCGCCCATGTCGCGGGCCTCGTCATCGTCGCCGACCTCTCGGTGCCACACGAGAGCTTCTACCGCCCTTCGGTGCGCCTGAAGGCGCGCGACGGCTTCTGCCCGATCGGCCCGCGCGTGTGGCCGCTGTCGGCGGTGCCCGCGCTCGACGCGCTGGCCGTGCGCGTGGCCGTGGATGGCCGCAGCGTGCACGAGACGAGCACCGGCGAGCGCGTGCGCGGCGCGGCGAAGCTGCTCGCCGACGTCTCCGGCTTCATGACGCTCGCACCGGGCGACGTGCTGCTCACCGGGGTGGCCGCGGGTGCGCCGCGCGTGGCCGCGGGGCACGCGGTGAGTGTGGCCATCGAGGGCCTGGGCGCCCTGTCCTTCGAACTCGTCACCGAGGAGCCGGCATGAGAAGCGCACGCGTGGCCTTCGATGGCGCGATCCATGACGCCGTCCCGCACGCCGACGGCCTGCAGCTGGCGGACGGGCGCGTGCTCGCCGAAGATGCGGTTGTCTGGCTGCCGCCGGTGGCCGAGATCGGCACCATCATCGCCCTCGGCCTGAACTACGCCGACCACGTCAAGGAGCTCTCCAAGGAGCTGACGCAGACGAGCAAGGACGAGCCGCTGGTCTTCCTGAAGACCGCCGGCAGCCTGCTCGGCCACCGCGCGCGCACGCGCCGGCCGGTGGACGCGGCCTTCATGCACTACGAGTGCGAACTCGCGGTGGTCATCGGCCGCCGCGCGCGGCGGGTGAAGGCTGCCGACGCGCTGGCGCACGTGCAGGGCTACACCGTCTGCAACGACTACGCGATCCGCGACTACCTCGAGAACTGGTACCGCCCCAACCTGCGCGTGAAGAACCGCGACGGCGCGACGGTGCTGGGCCCCTGGCTGGTGAGCGCCGACGAGGTGCCCGATCCGCAGGCGCTGGCCTTGGGCACCCGCGTCAACGGCCGCGTCGTGCAGCAGGGAACGACGGCGAACATGATCCACACGGTGGCGGCGCTGATCGAGTACCTCAGCGACTTCATGACGCTGGCGCCCGGTGACATCATCCTCACCGGGACGCCCGAGGGCACCGTGAACTGCGACGTGGGCGACGAGGTCGTCTGCGAGATCGAGGGCATCGGGCGGCTCGTCAACACGCTGGTGGCCGATGCGCCGCCGGCGCCCTGAACGCCCACGGAAAAGATCCCATGTTCGACACCGAAACCCTCGCACTGCTTGCCCCGGCGGTGCAGCGCATGGCGCAAGGGCAGCCTGGCCTGCCGGCGCTCACGGACGCGGCGCAGCCCGCCGTCGAGCGCGACGCGATCGCCGCGGTGCTGCTGCGCGCGGCCGAGCGCATGCAGGACAACTACCCCTACGCGCACCCGCTCTACGCCGGCCAGATGCTGAAGCCGCCGCATCCGGTGGCGCGCCTGGCCTACGCGCTGGCGACCTTCGTCAACCCGAACAACCACGCGCTGGACGGCGGCCGCGCGAGTTCGGCGATGGAGCGCGAGGCGGTGGCCGGCATCGCCGCGATGTTCGGCTGGGACGCGCACCTGGGCCACCTGACCAGCGGCGGCACGATGGCCAACCTCGAGGCGCTGTGGGTTGCCGGCCAGCTGCATCCGGGGCGGCGCGTCGTCGCCTCCGAGCAGGCGCACTACACGCACGGGCGCATCACCGAGGTGCTGAAGATCCCGTTCCAGGGCATCGCGCACGATGCGCGGGCGCGCATGGACACGACCGCGCTGCAGGCCGCACTCGACGCCGGCGAGGTCGGCAGCGTCGTCGTCACGCTCGGCACCACGGCCGCCGGCGCGGTCGACCCGCTGCCGCAGATCCTGCGCCTGCGCGAGCGCTACGGTTTTCGCGTCCACGTCGACGCGGCCTACGGCGGCTACTACCGCCTGGCGGACAACCTCGCGCCCGAGGCGCGCGCCGCGTTCGAGGCGATCGGCGAGGCGGACTCGATCGTCGTCGACCCGCACAAGCATGGCCTGCAGCCCTACGGCTGCGGCTGCGTGCTGTTCAAGGATCCGTCGGTGGGGCGCTTCTACCGTCACGATTCGCCCTACACCTACTTCAGCTCGAAGGAGCTGCACTTGGGTGAGATCAGCCTCGAATGCTCGCGTGCCGGCGCCGCGGCGGTGGCACTGTGGGCGACGCAGCAATGCCTGCCGCTGCAGCGCGGCGGCGCCTTCGCCCAGGGGCTGCAAGCCTGCCGCGAGGCCGCGCTCGAGCTGCACCGCCGCGTGGCCGAGGATTCGCGCTTCCTGCCCGGCCCGGCGCCCGAACTCGACATCGTCGTCTGGGCGCCGCGCGGCGCCAGCGCCAGCGAGGTGTCGGCACGCTCGCAGGCGGTGTTCGAGGCCGCCGCGCGCGAGGACCTGCACCTGGCGGTGGCCAGCTTCCCGCGCGCGATGTTCCCGCACTGGCCGCTGCAGTGGGACACCGACCGCGTGGCCTGCCTGCGCTCCAGCCTGATGAAACCCGAGCACCGCGCGTGGATCCCCGAGATCTGGAGCCGGCTCGCGCGTGCGACCGATACGGTCCTCGCCGCCTGAACCCCAAGGAGCAGGAAGATGCACATCCGCCACCTGATCAACGGCGAGGCCGTCGACAGCCGCGACCGCTTCGAGACCCTCAACCCCGCCAACCAGCAGGTGCTGGCCACCGTGGCCAGCGGCGGCGCCGAGGAGGTCAATGCCGCCGTCGCGGCCGCCAAGGCGGCCTTCCCGGCCTGGGCCGGCATGGCGGCCACCGAGCGCGCCCGGCGCGTGCGCGCGCTGGGTGAACTGATCGCCCGGCATGTGCCCGAGATCGCGCGCACCGAGACGATGGACACCGGGCAGGTGATCGCGCAGACCGGCAAGCAGCTGATCCCGCGTGCGGCCGACAACTTCCACTACTTCGCCGAGATGTGCACGCGCGTCGACGGGCACACCTACCCCACGCCCACGCACCTGAACTACACGCTCTTCCACCCGGTGGGCGTGTGCGCGCTCATCAGCCCCTGGAACGTTCCCTTCATGACCGCGACCTGGAAGGTCGCGCCCTGCCTGGCCTTCGGCAACACCGCGGTGCTGAAGATGAGCGAGCTCAGTCCGCTGACGGCCGCGCGCCTGGGCGAACTGGCGCTGGAAGCCGGAATCCCCAAGGGCGTGCTCAACGTCGTGCACGGCTACGGCAGGACGGCCGGCGAGGCCTTGTGCGCGCACCCCGACGTGCGCGCGATCTCCTTCACCGGCTCGACGGCGACCGGCAACCGCATCGTGCAGAGCGCCGGGCTGAAGAAGTTCAGCATGGAGCTCGGCGGCAAGAGCCCCTTCGTGATCTTCGACGACGCCGACCCCGCGCGCTCGCTCGACGCCGCGGTGTTCATGATCTTCAGCAACAACGGCGAACGCTGCACCGCGGGCAGCCGCATCCTGGTGCAGAAGTCGATCTACGCCGACTTCGCCGCGCGCTTCGTCGCGCGTGCGAAGAAGATCAAGGTCGGCGACCCGATGGACGAGTCGATCATCGTCGGCCCGATGATCAGCGCCGACCACCTCGCCAAGGTGCGCCGCTACATCGAGCTCGGCCCCAAGGAAGGCGCGACGCTGCTGTGCGGCGGACTGGACGCGCCGGCGCTGGCGGGCGATCTCGCCAAGGGCAACTTCGTGCAGCCCACGGTGTTCGCCGACGTCGACAACCGCATGAAGATCGCGCAGGAGGAGATCTTCGGCCCGGTCGCCTGCCTCATCCCCTTCGACGACGAGGCCGACGCGGTGCGCATCGCCAACGACATCGCCTACGGGCTCTCGAGCTACGTCTGGACCGAGAACCTCGGCCGCGCGCACCGCGTGGCCGCGGGCATCGAGGCCGGCATGTGCTTCGTCAACAGCCAGAACGTGCGCGACCTGCGCCAGCCCTTCGGCGGCACCAAGGCCAGCGGCACCGGCCGCGAGGGCGGCACCTGGAGCTACGAGGTCTTCCTCGAGCCGAAGAACGTCTGCGTCAGCCTGGGCTCGCACGCCATCCCGCGCTGGGGCGCCTGAACGCCGCGATCGAATCGTCATCGACCCGACACATCCAACCGAAGGAGACCCGCCATGGGCCAGCTCGTCCTCGCCGCCAAGATCACCCACGTGCCCTCGCTCTACCTGAGCGAGCTCCCTGGCGCGCGCAAGGGTTCGCGCCAGGATGCGATCGACGGCCACAAGGAGATCGGTCGCCGCTGCCGCGAACTGGGCGTCGACACCATCGTCGTCTTCGATACGCACTGGCTGGTGAATGCCAGCTACCACATCAACTGCGGCGCGCACTTCAAGGGCCTCTACACCAGCCCGGAGCTGCCGCACTTCATCGCCAACATGGGCTACGAGTTCCCGGGCAACCCGGGGCTCGGCAAGCTGCTCGCCGAAGTCGCCAACGAGATGGGCGTCGAGGCGCTGGCGCACGACAGCACCACGCTCGCGCCGGAGTACGGCACGCTGGTGCCGATGCGCTACATGAACGAGGACCAGCACTTCAGGACGGTCTCGGTCTCGGCGCTGTGCACCGTGCACTACCTCGACGACAGCGCGCGCTTGGGCTGGGCCATCCGCCGCGCGATCGAGGAGCGCTACGACGGCAAGGTGGCGATCCTCGCCAGCGGTTCACTCAGCCACCGCTTCGCGCAGAACGGCCTCGCGCCCGAGTTCGGCTTCAAGATCTGGAGCCCGCTGCTCGAGCGCATGGACCGAGACGTCATCGAGATGTGGAAGAACGGCGAGTGGGCCGAGTTCTGCACCATGCTCCCGGAGTACGCCTCCAAGGGCCACGGCGAAGGCTTCATGCACGACACCGCGATGCTGCTCGGGGCGCTGGGCTGGTCGGCCTACGACGGCAAGGCCGAGATCGTCACGCCCTACTTCGGCGCCAGCGGCACCGGGCAGATCAACGTCGTGCTGCCGGTGACGCCGCAGGACGGCCACGCGATCCCGCAGCCGGTGGCCTCGGCCGCCGAGGGCTATACGCCGGTGTCGGTGCGCATCTGACCGCAGGCCAAGGCCTGACGCCATGCCGCACCTGGTGCTGCTCTACACGGGCAACCTCGAGGCCGAGGCCGACCTCGGCGGCCTTTGCCGCAAGCTCGCCGACGCGATGCTGACGGTGAAGGACGAGCGCGGCGCGCAGGTCTTCCCGACCGGCGGCACACGCGTGCTCGCCTATCCGGCAGCGCACTTCGCCGTCGCCGACGGTTCGGGCGACTACGGCTTCTGCTGGTTCAACCTGCGCATGGGCCGCGGCCGCAGCGAGGCCGTGCAGCAGGCTGCGGGCCAGGCGCTGGCCGACGTCGCCAAGGCCCACTTCGCGCCCTTGCTGCAGCGCCGGCGCATCGGCCTGACGCTGCAGGTCGACGTCGGCGCGGAAGTCTTCGACGCCAAGTTCGGCAACCTGCATCCGCTCTTCGCCAAACCCTGAGTGGCTTCTTCATGCTCGACCCCACCACCGTCCAGTCCCTGGCCCGCCAGCTCTACGACGCGCGCAAGACGCGCACGCCGCTGCGCCAGTTCTCGAAGCTGCACCCGGGCATGACGATCGAAGACGGCTACGCCATCCAGCGCGAATGGGTGAAGCTCGAACTGCAGGACGGCCGCACGATCAAGGGCCGCAAGATCGGCCTGACCTCGCGCGCGATGCAGATCGCCAGCCAGATCACCGAGCCCGACTACGCGCCGCTGATGGACGACATGTTCTTCGCCGCCGGCGGCGACATCCCGATCGATCGCTTCATCGCGCCGCGCGTCGAGGTCGAGCTCGCCTTCATCCTCGGCAAGCCGCTGCAGGGGCCGGGCGTGACGCTCTTCGATGTGCTCGCCGCCACCGACTACGTGTGCCCGGCGATCGAGATCATCGACGCGCGCATCGAGCAGTTCGACCGTGAGACCAAGCAGATGCGCAAGGTCTTCGACACCATCAGCGACTTCGCCGCCAACGCCGGCATCGTGCTCGGCGGACGCCCGGTGCGCCCGCTGGACGTCGACCTGCGCTGGGTCGGCGCGATGCTCTTCAAGAACGGCGTCATCGAGGAGACGGGCCTGGCCGCCGCGGTGCTCAACCACCCGGCCAGCGGCGTGGCCTGGCTGGCCAACAAGATCGCGCCCTACGGCGAGTCGCTACAGGCCGGGCAGGTGGTGCTCGCGGGCTCGTTCACGCGACCGGTGAGCGCGGCCGCCGGCGACAGCTTCCACGTCGACTACGGGTCGCTGGGGGCAGTGGCGTTCCGCTTCGTTTGATATCTCAGGCGCATCGCGCATCGTTGCGCGATGCGAGTCGTATTCAGCGCTTGCGCAGCCCGAGCACCATCACCGTCCCGACGACGACCAGCGCGCCGACGACCTGGATCGGCGCGATGTGCTGGCCCAGCAGCGCCCAGGCCATGATCATCGCCAGTACCGGCTCGATGTTGAGGATGGGCGAGGAGCCGACCACGCCCAGGCGCGGCAGCAGCGTGTACATGACGACGAAGGCGGTGCCGTAGAGCAGCGTCAGCATCGCGAGGCCCCAGACGCCGGCGGACGACTGCGGCAAGTGCATGCCGCCCTGCGCCTGCGTGACCGCGAAGGCGAGCACGCCGACCACGCCCATGGTGATGGCGCTGCGCACGCGGCCGTCGATGCGGGCGATCTCGTGCTGGGTGATGACCATCATCAGCGCGAAGGCTGCAGCGGCAGCGACGGCGAACGCGACGCCGGCGCCGATGCGCCCCCACTGCGCCTGTGCACCCAGCCCCGAGGCGGCGCCGAAGGCGTCCAGCGCCAGCGCCAGGCCGATCAGCAGCACCGGCGTGGCCAGCAGGATGCGGCGCGTCGGCCGCTGGCCGTAGAGCAGCCCGGCCCAGACGGCGGTGAACATCGGCCACATGTTGAAGGCCAGCAGCGCCAGCGCCACCGGCAGTCGCGCCACGGCCGAGTACAGGGCCAGGCTTTGCACCGCCAGCAGCAGCGAGACGCCGGCCAGCACCTTGCGCTCGCGCCCCTGCATCGTCCACAGCGCGCGCTGGCTCCACACCAGCGCGCCGGCGACGAGGGCGGTGACGCTGCTGCGCACCATCACGGCCGTGGCGACGTCGACGCCGTCATTGAACGCGAAGCGCGCCGCGACGTGGTTGCCGCCGAACATCGCCGCGATCAGCAGCAGCATCAGAAAGGCGCGCGGGGTGAGGGCTTGGGCGGTGCTCATGGGCTGCGCACGATCCTACAGGCTGCACGCGGCGCGGCGCTCGGTCGTGAGACGATCGCGGCTGTCTTCACGCAGCAACGCAACCATGGCCGGCGGCAGCCTTCTTGCCCTCATCGACGACATCGCCTCCGTCCTCGACGACGTGGCGGTGCTCACCAAGCTCGCGGCGAAGAAGACCTCCGGGGTGCTGGGCGACGACCTCGCGCTCAACGCGCAGCAGGTGGCCGGCGTGCTCGCCAGCCGCGAGATCCCGGTGGTGCTGGCGGTGGCCAGGGGATCGTTCGTCAACAAGACCATCCTGGTGCCTGCGGCGCTGCTCATCAGTGCGCTGGCGCCCCGGGCCGTGGTGCCGCTGCTGATGGTCGGCGGGGCCTTCCTTTGCTACGAGGGCGTGGAGAAGCTGGTGCACCGCTTCCTGCACCAGGGACAGCCCCACGCCGAGGCCGCGGGCGATGCAGGGCTGCCCGAAGCCGCGGCGACGGCCAGCGAGGCCGATCTGGCGCAGCTCGAGCAGGCGAAGATCAAGGGTGCCGTGCGCACCGACTTCGTGCTTTCCGCCGAGATCATTGCGATCACCCTGGGCACGGTGGCCGGTGCCGCCTTCGGCACCCAGGTGATGGTGCTCAGCGGCATCGCGCTGCTGATGACGGTCGGCGTCTACGGCTTCGTTGCCGGCATCGTCAAGCTCGATGACGCGGGCCTGTGGCTCAGTCGCCGCCCGAGCCGCGCGCAGCGTGGGCTGGGCCGCGGCATCCTGGCCCTGGCACCGTGGCTGATGAAGGCGCTCTCGGTGCTCGGCACGGCGGCGATGTTCCTCGTCGGCGGCGGCATCCTGGTGCACGGCGTCGCGCCGCTGCACCACGCCATCCAGGACCTGGTGCATCCGGCCACCGGGCTGACGGCGCTGCTGCTGGGCGCACTGGGCGATGCGCTGGTGGGCCTGGTCGGCGGCGCCCTCGTGCTGGCGGTCGTGCTGCTGGCCAAGAAGCTGCTGCCGCGCCGCGCCTCGGCGCCGTCCTGAGGGCCCCGGAGCCGGGCAGCACCCGGCCCGCCTCTTCGTGGAGGCTACTTTGCGGCGATGCCCAGCAGCTCGACCTCGAACTGCAGCGTGGCATGGGGCGGGATGACGCCGCCGGCGCCGCGCGCACCGTAGGCGATGGCGGCCGGGCAGGTGAGCTTGGCCTTGCCGCCGACCTTCATGCGCTGCACGCCCTCGGTCCAGCATGCGATGACGCGATTCAGCGGGAACTCGGTGGGCTGGCCGCGCGAGTACGAGCTGTCGAACTCCTTGCCGCCGGGAAACATGCCGCGGTAGTGCACGCGCACGGTGTCGGTGGCCTGGGGCGAGGGGCCGCTGCCCTCGGTCAGCACGCGGTAGACGAGGCCGCTGGCCGTCACCGTGGCACCGGCTTCGGCGGCCGCGGCCTTCAGCGGCTCGTCCTGGGCATGCGCCGGTGAAGCCAGGGTCAGGGCCAGGGCGTACAGCAGGGGCAGCCAGGCGGGCAGGCGCGTGGCCAGTCGGGAGGGCATTCGGGACACGGACAGGCTCCGGGGAAGTTCTTCGGGGGTGCGATCATCGCAGCTCGCGGCAGGGGTTCACCCACCGCCGCCGATTGCCCCGTGCCGACCGATGCCGGAGATCCCGCCGCACGTCCTCGTCCTCGTCGTCGACGCCGCGCGCGGTCACGGCATCGTCATCGACTGGCGACGCCACGCACGCATCGGCGTGCCGGTGACGATCGCCTCGCTGGCGGTGGTCGGAATGTGGCTGCGCCAGGCCGGCTGGCCGCCAACCGGCGCCGCGCTGCGGCCGGGCGATTCAGCGCGCCGAGGGCGCCACCCGTTCCTCGAACCAGCGCTCGATCATCCGCCGCTCGTAGGGCAAGGCGTCGTCGTGGCCGGCGCGCAAGGGCGTGTCCAGGTAGTTCATGTCGCTCACCCGGTCATGGCCCGAGGCGAGCGTGCCCTCGCCCCGGGTGAGGCGCCATTCGAGATCGAGCCGCGGCCAGTCGGCGCGACCCTCGAGCACGCGCAGTTCCTGGCCGCCGTGCGCGGGGCGCAGCGCGCCGGCGAGCTTGACGTCGAGCACCTCGACGCTCAGCACCTGGCCCGCGGGCAGGCGTGCCGCGAGGGCCCGGAAATGCCCGGCGAGGGCCTTCACGTTGCGCTCGCGGTCGGCGCCGCGGCCGACGTCGCTGAGCGACTCGACGGGCTTGAAATGCACGCGCACCTCGCCTGCAGCCGGCGCCGCGGCGACCGGCAGTGCCGCCGTCAGGACCAGGGCGAGGGGGAGAAGCAGTGCGGTCCGGCGCATGATGAGCCTCCGTGGCGGTTGCGATGGGCTTGCGAGCGGCGGCGCAGGCTGCGAGTTCCGCGCCGCCGGCCCGGCGCAGGCGACGCGGAGCTTCAGCGTCCGCGCGAATCCTTCAGCGCGGTGATGCGGTTGAAGACCGCTCGCCCCGGCGCGTGGTCGATGCGATCGGCGACGAAGTAGCCGTGGCGCTCGAACTGCAGGCGCGTGTCGGGCGCGACGGCGGCCAGCGAGGGCTCGACGAAACCGGGCTGCACGCGCCGGCTGCCGGGGTTCAGGTTCTCGCGGAAGTCGCGCCCGCCCTCCTCGGGCTGGTCGGTGGCGAAGAGGCGCTCGAAGAGGCGCAATTCGGCCGGCAGCGCGTCGTGCGCGGCGACCCAGGTGATCGTGCCCTTCACCTTGACCGCGTCGGCGCCCGGCGTGCCGCTGCGGGTGTCGGGGACGACGGTGGCCAGCACTGCGCTCACCTCGCCGGCCGCGTCCTTCTCGCAGCCCGTGCACTCGACGACGACGCCGTACTTCAGCCGCACCTTGTTGCCGGGGAAGAGGCGGAAGAAGCCCTTCGCGGGGACTTCGGCGAAGTCCTCGCGCTCGATCCAGACCTCGGGGCCGAGTTCGAAGCGACGCAGCCCGAGTTCGGGCTGCTGCGGATGCGCCGGTGCTTGGCAGGGCTCGCGGAGTTCGGTGCTGCCGAAGACCTCGGCCCAGTTCGTCAGCCTCAGCCGCAGGGGGTTGAGCACCGCCATCGCGCGCGGCGCCTGGCCTTCGAGGTCGTCGCGCAACGCGCCTTCGAGCACGCTGTAGTCGATCCAGATGTTGGTCTTGCTGGCCCCCGTGGCCTCGGCCATGTTGCGGATCGAGGCCGGCGTGTAGCCGCGGCGGCGCAGTCCGGTGAGCGTGGGCATGCGCGGGTCGTCCCAGCCGCCGACCAGGCCTTCGTCGACCAGCGCCTTGAGCTTGCGCTTGCTCGTCATCACGCTGGTGAGGTTCAGGCGCCCGAACTCGTGCTGGTGCGGCAGGTGAAAGACGTTGGCATGACGCTCCTCCAGCGCGTGCGCCAGCAGCGGCGTGAACTGCGCCATGTGCTCGCGCAACAGCGCGAAGAAGGCCGGCAGGTCGTGCAGCACGGCATCGGGGGCGTGCTCCCAGCGCGCGAACAGCGCGCGCATGCGCGCCTCGGGCTCGCTGGCGAAGAGCTTGTGCGCATGGTTGTGGCAGTGCAGCGCGAACTCCTTGCCGGCCTCGATGCCCTGCGCCGCGATGTCCTCGACGATCGACTTCGCGCGCGCGAACTGCGGCGCGCGCAGGAGGGGGACGATGCGCTCCAGCGTCCAGTCGTAGAACGGGCGCTGGTCCTCGAACTCGAGCGTGCAGATGCTGTGCGTGATCTGCTCGAGCCCGTCCTCGATCGGGTGCGCGAAGGCGTACATCGGGTAGATGCACCAGCGGTCGCCGGTGTTGTGATGCGTCGCCCGCTTGATGCGGTAGAGCGCCGGGTCGCGCAGGTTGATGTTGGGGCTGGCCATGTCGATCTTCGCGCGCAGCACCATGGCGCCGTCGGCGTGCTGGCCGTCCTTCATCTCGCGCAGGCGCGCGAGGTTCGCCTCGGGCGAGCGCGCGCGAAACGGGCTGTCGCGGCCGGGGCGCGTGAAGTCGCCGCGCGCGGCCCTGATCTCGTCGGCGCTCTGTTCGTCGACGTAGGCGTGGCCGCTTTGCACCAGGTACTCGGCGGCGCGGTACATGAAGTCGAAGTAGTCGCTGGCGTAGAAGAGGTGCTCGGTGCCGTGGGCCGCCCAGCTCCAGCCGAGCCAGTGCACCATCTCGACGATGGCGTCGACGTATTCCTGCTCCTCCTTCTCCGGGTTGGTGTCGTCGAAGCGCAGGTGGCATACGCCGCCGTAGTCGCGCGCGAGGCCGAAGTTCAGGCAGATGCTCTTGGCGTGCCCGATGTGCAGGTAGCCGTTGGGCTCGGGCGGGAAGCGGGTGCGGATCCTGGCCGCGTCGATCGGCCCGGCCTCATGGTGCGTGCCGTCGCCGGGGGAGCCGGCAAAGCGCCAGCCTTCGTGCGTGCCGCGCGCGAGATCGCGCTCGATGATCGTGCGCAGGAAGTTGCTCGGCTTGGGGTCGTCTTTCGGGGGGGCGGCCATGGCCGGCATTATCGGCCGGCGCTGCCGCGACGAGCCCGCGCCCGGGCGGCGGCGGGTCAGGCGCGGCCGAAGGCCAGCACGGCGTTCGTGCCGCCGAAGGCGAAGGAACTGCTGATCGCCGCCTGCAGCCCGGGCGCGGCCGTGTCGCGGCCCTGGACGAGGTTGAGCCGGCACTGCGGCTCGACGGCAGCGCCGTGCACGTTGGGCGGCAGGCGCTGCTGCTGCAGCGACAGCAGGGTGACGATCGCCTCCAACGCGCCGGCCGCACCCAGCAGGTGGCCGTGCAAGGCCTTGGTCGAGCTCACGCGCAGGCCGGGCAAGGCCTGGCCAAAGACCTGGGCCAGCGCCTGCGCCTCGACCAGGTCGCCGATCTTCGTCGCCGTGCCGTGGGCATTGCAGTAGCCGACGTCGCCGGGCTGCAGGCCGGCGTCGCGCAGCGCGGCGGCGAGCGCGCGCGCCTGGCCGGCGGCGTCGGGCTTGGTGAGGTGGGCGGCGTCGCAGCTCGTGCCGTAGCCGAGCAGCCGCCCGCGCACGCGGGCTCCGCGCGCCAGGGCCTGCGCCTCGGGCTCGAGCACGAGAAAGCCCGCGCCCTCGCCGAGCACGAAGCCGCAGCGGTCCGCGGCAAAGGGGCGGCAGGCGCGCGCTGCGGCCTGCGGCGCCTCGGGTCCGTCGGCGGCGAAGTCGGCCAGCGTCTGCATCGCCTGCCAGGCGGCGACGACACCGGGCACGATCAGCGCCTCGCTGCCGCCGGCGAGGGCGACGTCGATCTCGCCGCGGCGCAGCGCGTGCCGGGCCTCGCCGATGGCCACCGCCGAGGAGGCGCAGGCCACCGCGTAGCTCAGCACCGGCCCTTGCGCGCGCTGGCGGATCGCCACGTGCGCCGCCGGTGCGTTGGGCATGAAGGCCGGGATCGTCAGCGGCGGCACGCGTCCGCCGGCCACGCCGATGCGGTAGGCGTTCTCGATGGCTGCGCCGCCGCCCATGCCGCAGCCGACGAAGACGCCGACCCGCGTCGGATCGACCCCTTCGGGCAGCGCGGCGTCGCGCGCCGCGAGTTCGGCCGCGGCCACGGCGAGCTGGCTGACGCGGTCGACGCCGGCCAGCTGCAGCTTGGTGAACCAGCGCGTCTCGTCGAAGGCGACCGTGGCTGCCGCCGCCGGCCGCGGCAGTTCGCCCCGGAACACCTCGTGCACCGCCGATTCGCCGCGGCAGAGGGCCTCGAAGACGGCCTGCGCATCCTCGCCGTGCGGGGAGACCAGGCCCAGTCCGGTGACGACGATCATCCGCGGCAAAGGCTCGGCACGGCGCCCGCGAGTCGAGTCAGGGTCGGCAGAAGGGGCGCGGGGCCACGGCGCCGGGCCAGGCCTCAGGCTGGGCTGGCCGTGGCCTTGGCCGCGCGCTGCTCGTCGATCAACCTGGCCAGGTCGGCCAGCGTGTCGACGTCGGGGTCGGACTGCAGCGTGATGCCGAAGCGCTCCTCGACCTCGAAGATGAACTCGACGAGCGCGAGCGAGTCGATGCCGCTGCCGCGCATCGAGCCTTGGGGGTCGAGCTGCGCCGGCGCGATGCCGTACTTGCGTTCGATCAGCTCTTGTAATTCGGCCAGGGAACTCATGCCGGAATGATAGCCTCTGGCTTCGTGCGCGAGGCCGGCAGCGGCGACGCCCACTGCAGCGAGACGAACCCGAAGGCCAGGCCGAGGACGGCGCCCGCGGCCACGTCCAGCACCACGTGCTGGCGGATGGCCACGGTCGACCAGACGATGGCCAGCAGCCAGGCGATGTTGAGCAACTGCAGGGCCTGCGGGGCGCCGGCGGCACGCAGCACGCGCGCGATCCACATGGCGCTGAAGACGGCGCTGGCCACGTGCAGCGAGGGGCAGGCGTTGCCCGCGGCGTCGATGCCGCGCAGGAGCGCGAAGCCGGCCTGCGCGGTCGACGCGGCGTCCAGGGCCTGCAGCGAGGCCGGCACCACCGTCGGCCACAGCCAGAAGCACAGCAGCCCGCTGCCGCAGAGCGCGGCCGCCCAGGCGGCGTAGCGCAGGCCGGCGGCCAACGTCGGCAACAACGACGGCGCGATGCCGACGTAGACCCACAGCGAGACATAGGCCCACACGGCCTGGGGCTGGAAGGGGATCAGCGCGTCCAGCGGCGTCAGCGGCATCACCGTCACCGCCTGCGAGGGCTGGCGCAGCAGATCGAAGTAGACGATGAAGAAGATCCAGGTGAAGGCGCAGATGCTGGCGATCTTCGTCAGCGGCCGATAGCGCCAGTCGCGCGCCAGCGCGCGCGCCCACGCGGGGGTCGCGGCTGGTGCGGCACGGCGGCGCGCGGGCGGATCGGTCGAGGGGGGCACGGTGGGCTCGAGGGTCGAGCCCTCGGACCCGCGCAAGGGTATCACCCGCGGGCGCGCGTCGATAATCCCGCGCAGGCACTTCCCCCGCGGGGACTGGCGCGCAGGGCGCGGCCAGCCTCCGATCCCCCGACATGGCTGTCTCGATCTCCTGCCTTGCCGGCAGCGCCGGGCCGCGAGCCGCTTCCCGCGCGTTGCCCAGAGGCAAGGCGCACCGGCGCCTGACCATTCTGCTGCCCCTCCTGACGGCGATGACCACGCCCGGCCTGGCGCAGGCGCAGGCGCAGCCCGGCGTCGAGCGGCCGCTGTGGGAACTGGGCGTGGGCGCCGCGGCGGTGAGCCTGCCACACTACCGCGGCGCCGAGAAGTCGCGCGCCTGGCTGCTGCCGATGCCCTACTTCGTCTACCGCGGCGAGATCCTGCGCGCCGACCGCGAGGGCCTGAAGCTGCTGCTGCTGGATCGCGAGCGGCTGCATCTCGACTTGAGCGCCAGCGCGACGGCGCCGGCCGACAGCGACGATGAGCCCGCGCGCCACGGCATGGCCGATCTCGACGGCACGCTCGAGATCGGCCCCAACCTGAACTGGAGTCTGGCGCAAGGCCCTGGCTGGCGGCTGCAGGCGCGGCTGCCGCTGCGCGCCGCGCTGACGCTGTCCACGCAGCCGCGCGCCATCGGCTGGTCGGCGCTGCCCAACCTGAACCTCGATCGCCGCGTCGGCGGCTGGGAGATGGGCGCGCAGCTCGGCTGGGCGTGGGGCAGCCGGCGGCTGAACGGCTATTTCTACGACGTCGGCCCGGGCGACGTGACCCCCGCGCGAGCGGCCTACCGGGCCGGCAGCGGGCACGCCGGCTGGCAGGCGACGCTGTCCTTCTCGCGCCGCGACGGCGCGCGCTGGATCGGCGCCTTCGTGCGTGCCGATTCGCTCGCCGGCAGCGCGCTGCGCCACGGCCCGCTGGTGCGGCGCACGAATACCTTCAGCTTCGGCATCGGCGTGTCCTGGGTGCTGCTGCAGTCCGGGCAACTCGTGCGCGACCGCGATGAGCTCCGCTGAACCCGGCGCCGGACCGCGCCCGCTGCCGAACAACGCCATGCCGCTGATCGCGCGCGCCTGGATGCGGCCGCTGGCCTGGCTGCTGCTGCAAGGCCTGCTGCTGCTGCTCGGGCTGATGTCGATCGGCTGGAACCTCGTCGCGCTGGCGCTGCTGCCGGTGCTGGACCGCGAACGCGGACGGCGCATCGGACGCCGCGGCATCTCGCACGGCTACGAGCTCTTCTGGCGTGCCGCGCGGGCCAGCGGCCTGCTGCGCATGGACGCCGGCGCGCTGGCGCCGCTGGCCGAGGAGGGCGGCCTGGTCGTGGTCGCCAACCATCCGAGCCTGCTCGACGCGCTGATGCTGGTGGCGCAGCTGCCGCGCTCGGCCTGCGTCATGAAGGCCAGCCTGCTGCGCAACCCCTTCCTCGGGCCCGGGGCGCGGCTGGCGCGCTACATCCACAACGACAGCGCCTACGAGATGGTGCGGCAGGCCGAGGCCGACCTGCGCCGCGGCGGCCAGCTCGTGCTCTTCCCCGAGGGCACGCGCAGCACGCGCTGGCCGGTGGGGCCGTTCCACTCGGTGGTCGGGCTGCTGTCCAAGCGCGCCGCCGCGCCGGTGCAGGCGGTGGTGATCGAGACCGATTCGCCCTACCTCGGCAAGGGCTGGCCGCTGTGGCGGCTGCCGCCGCTGCCGATCGTCTTTCGCGTCCGTCTCGGCCGGCGCTTCGATCCCCCGCAGGACGCCAAGGCCTTCGAGACCGAGCTCGAGGCCTATTTCACGGCCGAACTGCAGCACCTGCCGCCTCCCAAGGGCTGGATGCGGCCATGAATGCGCCAGGCCCCGCGGCGCGACCCTCGGCGAGTCATCTCGTCCTCATCCCGAGCTACGACACCGGCGAGCGCGTCTACCGCACGGTGCGCGAGGCGCGGGCGCAGTGGTGCCCGGTGTGGGTGGTCGTCGACGGCAGCACCGATGGGACCGCGCAGGGCCTGCTGCGGCTCGCCGCCGCCGACCCGGGCCTGCGCGTCTTCGTGCTGCCGCGCAACCAGGGCAAGGGCGCGGCCGTGCTGCATGGGCTGCAGCAGGCGCGCGCGGCGGGGTTCACGCATGCGCTGACGATGGACGCCGACGGCCAGCATCCGGTGGCGTTGATCCCGGCCTTCATGCAGGCTTCGGCCGCACGGCCGCAGACGATGGTGCTCGGGCGCCCGGTGTTCGATGCCAGCGCGCCGCTGCTGCGCGTGCGCGGGCGTCGCATCTCCAATGCCTGGACCGATCTCGAGACGCTGGGCGCCGGCATCGGTGATTCGCTGTTCGGCTTTCGCGTCTATCCGGTGGCTGCGCTGGTGCAGGTGATGCAGGGCCAGCGCTGGATGCGGCGCATGGATTTCGACACCGAAGCCGCCGTGCGCCTGGCCTGGCGTGGCGTGAAGCCGCTCAACCTGGACGCGCCCGTGCAGTACTTCAGCGCCGAGGAGGGCGGCGTCTCGCACTTCCGCTACGGCCGCGACAACCTGCTGCTGACGTGGATGCACCTGCGCCTCATGCTGGGCTTCCTGCTGCGCCTGCCTGCGCTGCTGTGGCGCCGCGCCACGCGCCGGCCGCCCTTCCAGCCCTGAGGCCGACCCCGGGCGAGGCACCGCATGCGGCCGCAGGGTTAAACATTCATGCAAAATACGTCTTTGATCGATCCGCCGCGGAACCGCCGCGGACCGCGCCGCCGCAGACCCGACGCACGCTTATGAACCAGCCCCCGCCTTCCTCGATGCCCCTTGCCAAGGATGCCCAGGACGCGCCCGCCGCGCCCGCGCTGCCGGGCTGGCCGCTGCTGCGCCTGGGCTTTCGCCCCTTCTACCTGGGCGCGGCGCTGCTCGCCTGCCTCTCGGTTCCGGTGTGGATCGGTGTCTTCCTCGGCCACATGGCGCTGCCGCTGGGCTACCCGACGCTGCTCTGGCACGGGCACGAGATGCTGTTCGGCTTCGCCGCCGGCGTGGTGATGGGCTTTCTGCTGACCGCCGTTCGCGCCTGGACCGGCATGGACACGGCGCGCGGCGCGCTGCTGGGCGTGCTGGCGCTGCTGTGGCTGGCGGCGCGCGTGGCCGCGGTGAGCGCGCCCTACGCCGTCTTCGCCGTGCTCGACCTGCTGCTGCTGCCGGCGGTGGCGCTGATCCTGCTGCGCGTGCTCGTGCGCGCGGGCAACAAGCGCAACATCCCCCTCGTCGGGCTGCTGCTGCTGATGGCGCTGGCCAACGCGGTCTTCCACCTCTCGGTGATGGGGGCGATCGAGGTGCCGGCGATGTCGGCGCTGTACGCGCAGCTGGCGCTGGTGCTGATGGTCATCAGCGTCATGACCGGGCGCGTGGTGCCGATGTTCACGCGCAACGGCATCCCCGGGCTGGTGCTGCAGCCGCCCTCGCGCCGCTTCGAGCTTGGGCTGCTGGGCGTCACCGGCACGGCCTTCGCGCTCTGGGTGCTGGCGGCGCCGGCGCCGCTGGTCGGTGCAGCGAGCCTGGTCGCGGCCGCGATGCACGCGCGGCGCCTGTGGAGCTGGAAGCCCTGGGCGACGCTGCGCCGCCCCATCCTGTGGGTGCTGCACCTGTCGTATGCGTGGATGCCGATCGGCTTCCTGCTGCTGGCGCTGGCGCAGTGGGGCTGGGTGGCGCCGTCGCTGGCCGTGCACGCGTTTGCCGTGGGCGTCATCGGCGGGCTGGTGATCGGCATGATCACGCGCACCGCGCGCGGCCACACCGGGCGCCCGCTGAAGGCCTCCCGCGGCGAGGCGATCGCCTACGGCACCGTGCTCGTCGCGGCGCTGGTGCGCGTGCTGGTGCCGGCGCTGCAGCCCGGCTGGACCGTGATGGCCCTGGGCGTGGCGGCCACGCTCTGGGGCCTGGCCTTCCTCGTCTACCTGGTGATCTACACCCCCTGGCTCACGCGCACGCGGCTCGACGGCAAGGACGGCTGAGCGCCCCTTCCCCACCCCTTCCCCTTCCCGGTCCACCCCGTTCCTTCCCACACTCAGCGAGAGGTTCCTCCATGACCGCCAACACCGTCTCCCAACTCGATGTCCGCACGCTCGAGCCCAGCCAGCGCCACGCGCAGATCTTTGCGCGCCTGGACGCGCTGCGCGACGGCGAGTCGATGCAGATCATCAACGACCACGACCCCAAGCCGCTGCGCTACCAGCTCGAGTCGCGCGCGCCGGGCCTGTTCCAGTGGACCTACGTCGAGTCGGGCCCGCAGCAGTGGCGCGTGAACATCGCCAAGGATGCCGCCAAGGCCAAGGTGCATGGCGAGGACTCCTGCTGCTCGGGCGGCGCCTGCAGCGGCTGAAGCCTTTTCGCGCAACGCATCAAGCGGGCCGGGGGCCCGCTTTTTCGTGGGTCGCGGCCGGCGGCGCGGGCTCGCTCAGCGGCAGGCTTTCGTCGCCCGCCGCAGGCGCGCAAGTCGCGCCCAGCGGCTCCCAGCCGCGGCGCACGGTGATGCGCGTCTCGTCCTGGCACAGCTCGATGCGCTCCGTGCCGGGAAGCTGCGCGCGCACGAAGGCCTCGAGCGACGAAGGCATGCTGACGCGGTAGCGCGCGGCGATGCGGTCCTCCTCGGGGTGGTCCGCCTGGTGCAGCAGCGGCACGAAGACCGAGGCCAGGTACAGCCAGGGCAAGGCCTCGAAGCGATGCGGCTCGTAGCCCTGGTCGAGCAGCCAGGCCTGCGCCTGCTCGCGCGTCGACGGTGCCTTGCCGTCGGTGCCTGCGCCCCAGGCGGCGGCGAGCAGCTCGGCCACCCACTGGTTGCAGTTCTGGTAGCGCGTCGAGAAGGCGTAGGCGTTGGCACTGTAGTCCTCGCCCAGCAGCGCCAGCGCCTGCCGGTCGTCGAGCGCGGTCTCGGCCAGCGCGGTCGAGGCGTCCGCGGGCAGCAGCAACAGCGTGACGCGGGCCTCGGCCTGCTCGTCGGCCCCCAGCATGAAGCCGGCCAGGCCCTGGTCGAAGAGGCGCGGGCGTTCCTCGCTGCAGGCGTAGTAGAGCTGGCGCACCGACCACGGCGTGTTGGCGCTGTCGCGCAGGCTCACGCCGGCATGCGAATAGCGCTGGCCGAAGCGCCCGAGATCGAGCCCCGAGCGCCAGACCAGCGCCACCCGGCGTCCCGAAGCCTGCAACTCGTGGCGGATGCGCGCCACCAGCCGCAGACGGCGGTCCTGCTGCGCCGCGCTCATCGGCTGCCCCGCCTGGCACAGGCCGCGGGAGGATGCACTCGCGCCCGCCTGCGCCGCCGCGGGGGCAAGCCACGCCGCCAGGCCCAGCGTGAATGCGCAAGCCGCCCGGCGCCCGCGGCGCCGGCGGGCTGCTCGTGCCGTGCTCACATGCGTACGACCACCGACTGCAATTCCCGGTACCAGGGGTCGTCCAGCAGCAGAAAGAAGGGCGTCTGCGTGTCCGCGCGTGCCAGCTCGACGCCGTAGGGACGCGCGCGCGCGCTGACGACGCGGCCCACGCCGAGATCCCCCTGCTGCACTGCCTGCTCGGGCATGTGCAGCACGAGCTCGCCGCGCGCGCCGGTGCCCGGCACCGCCTGCAGCGTGACTTCCTGCAGCTGCGGCGTCAGCTGCGCCATCTGCGTCACGCGGTAGTCGCCCTGGGCCACCGGCGTGCCCGAAGAGCTGTCGCTCGAGCGCTTGAGCGAGGTGGTGATCGAGCGCGCGGAGAGCTCGACGCTGTCGGAGGCGGCCGACGAGGTGGCTACCGTCGCTATGGCCGGCTGGGGTGCCGCGATCGCCAATGCAAGCGCGGCGGCGAAGGTGGAGGCGGCAAGAGCGGCAGGGCGTCGGGCGGTAGGCATCGGCAGGCTCGGGGGATGGAGAGGGCAGGCAAGGCGGACGGGCAAGGCGGACGGGCAAGGCAGGTCAATGCCTCAGATCATGCCGCCGTTGACCGAGATGATCTGTCCGGTGATGTAAGCGGCCTCGGGCCCGCAGAGAAAGGCCACGAGGGCGGCCACCTCCTCGGGCCGGCCGGCGCGCTGCACCGGGACGAGGCGCTTGATCGTATCGACGTCGAAGGCCGCGGCCATCGGCGACTCGATGATGCCCGGCGCGACGGCGTTGACGGTGACGCCGCGGCTGGCGAGTTCGAGCGCGAGTGCCTTGGTCGCGCTGTGCAGCGCGCCCTTGGCCGCGGCGTAGTTGACCTGGCCGCGGTTGCCGGCCACCGCCGCCACCGACGAGAGGTTGACGATGCGCCCCCAGCGCGTGCGCAGCATGGGCAGCACCAGCGGCTGCGTGACGCGGAAGAAGCCGTTGAGCGAGACGTCGATGACGCGGTGCCACTGCTCGGGCCGCATGCCGGGGAAGACGGCGTCGTCGTGGATGCCGGCGTTGTTGACGACGATCTGCACCGGCCCGCTCTCCAGCATCGCCGCCGTGCCTTGCGCGACCGCGTCGTCGTCGGTGAGGTCGAAGCACACGGGCTCGGCGCGGCCGCCCGTGCTGCGGATGGCCTCGGCCAGCGCCTGCACGGCCTCGGGGCGCGAGCTGGCGTGCAGCAGCAACTGCGCGCCGCTGGCGGCAAGCCTTGTCGCGATGGCGCTGCCGATGGCGCCGCTGGCGCCGGTGACCAGCGCACGCTTGCCGTGCAGGGGGCCCTGCAAGGAGCCTTGCTGCGGGGCGCTCATGCCGGCAGCGCGGTGTCCAGCACCACGGTGACGCGGCCCTCGACGAGCGGCTGCCCCGCCTCGTCGCGCACCGCGAAGCGATACGCCACCTGGCGCTCGTTGCCCGCGAGGTTCTCGGCCTCCACGATCAGCTCGCCTAGCACCTCGTCCAGCCGCGGCACGTGCAGCTTCACGTCGCGCGCGCTGGCGATGTAGCCGGGGCGGCCGATGACGCCCTCGCGCACGTTGAGCGCGCCGTGCAGCGCCATTGCCTGGGCCGCGTACTCGATCGCCGTCGGCGACAGCAGCGCGCCGCCGCTGGCCAGCGGGTTGGCGGGATCGTGATGGCTGCGCGCGCGGCAGCGTATGCGCCCGGGCGTGCACTCCAGCACCGCCTCCAGCAGGCACATGCGGCCCTGGTGCGGGATCAGCCGTGCGATCTCGGCCGGGTTGGCGGGCAGGGGCCTCATGTGCATCCCTCGGTTGCGGCGCCGACGCTCGCGGCCAGTGACTGCATCGGCAGGCCTTCGATGACGATCTCGGCCGCGGCCGGGCCCGCCAGCGCCTGCAGCAGCGGCAGCGCGCGTGCCGCCGGGATCTGCGTGCGCAGCGCTTCCAGGCCGGCGTCGGCACAGCGCGTGGGCGCGGCCTCGCCGGCAAGCGCCAGCGTCAACGCGCGCCCGCCCTGCGGCACCAGCACGAGCGCCAGCGCGAAGCTGTCGGGCAGCGGGCGCACCCCGTGCAGCGGCTCGGGGTAGGGTACGTCGCAGGCCACGAGCAGGATGGGCGCCTGGCCGTGCACGCACTGCACCGCGGCTTCGAGCAGGCCGGCGGCAAAGCTCGCGTCGAAGGCGCCGAGGCTGGTCGACGCCGTCATCGCCTGCGTGGCGATGTGCCAGATGCCCGCCGTGACGTTGTGCACCGAGTTCGTGAAGCGCGTCGGCGAGACGACGCGTTCGGCCTGGGCGAGCGCCTCGCACATGGCGTGGCAGTTCGCCGGGTCGCCGGTCGACGAGCTGAAGACGGTGGCCAGCGCTGTCGGCGCGAGGCCCGCGGCCCGGCAGGCAGCGTCGGCGACCGCGACCGAGGCCTTGACCACGGTGCCCGCACGGCGGCGCTCGGTGGCCGGCAGCAGCGCGGGCGCGGGCACGACGGTGGCCGTGCGCTGCCAGCGCGACGGCTCGCGCAGCAGGGGCACGGCACCCGCCCAGTCGGGCAGGCCGGGGCCGAGGATGGCGATGCCTGGCACGCCGAAGGACAGGCTTGCGCTCACCGGACGAGCCTCCGCGCTGCTTTGCGGTCTCACTGGACGACCCTCCGCGCTGCGCGCTGCGGGATGAGCGCTTGGGAGCGGCCAGGCGCGCTCATGCCGCGGCTCCGAAGATCAGGCAGCAGTTGCTGCCGCCGAAGCCGAAGCTGTTGCTGGCCACGCGCTGCAGCGGCGCGTGCAGCGGCTGCAGCAGATAGTGCACGGGCAGGGCCGGGTCGAGCTGCTGCACGTTCAGCCCGGCGGGCGCCAAGCCCTGCTGCAGCGCGAGCATCGCGATCGCCGCCTCGACCGCGCCGGCCGCCCCCAGCGTGTGGCCGGTGTAGCCCTTGCTGCTGCTGCAGGGCGTGGCGGCGCCGAAGACCGCGTTCACGGCGAGCGCCTCGGCCGCGTCGTTGCCCGGCGTGCCGGTGCCGTGCAGGTTGACGTAGTCGATCGCCGCGGGCTCGCAGTCGGCCTGCGCCAGCGCCTGGCGCATGGCCATCGCCGCGCCCAGCCCCTCGGGGTGCGGGCTGCTCATGTGGTGTCCGTCGCTGCTCTCGCCGCAGCCCAGCAGCCAGGCCTGTACGGCCGGTGCGTCGCGCTCGAGCAGCGCGAAGGCCGCGGCCTCGCCGATCGACAAGCCCTTGCGCGCCGCGTCGAAGGGCCGGCAGATGTCCGCCGATACCAGCTCGAGCGAGGTAAAGCCGTAGAGCGTGGTCAGGCACAGGCTGTCGACGCCGCCGACGAGGGCCGCGTCGACGAGGCCGAGTTCGATCATCCGCGCCGCCTGGCCGAACACCTTGGCGCTGGAAGAGCACGCCGTGCTGACCACCGCCGCCGGCCCCTGCAGCGCAAAGCGCTCGCGCACGAAGCGCGCCAGCGAATAGGTGTTGTGCGTCTGCGCGTAGTGCAGGCCCGCGGGCAGGGCGCCGCTGCCCGGGTCGCGGTGGCGATAGGCGATCTCGGTCTGCAGGATGCCCGAGGTGCTGGTGCCCAGCAGCACGGCCACGCGCGCCGCGCCGAAGCGCTCGCGCACGCGCGCCACGCTTTGCGCAAAGCCGTCGGCCTGCAGGCCGCGCTCGGCCAGCCGGTTGTTGCGGCAGTCGAAGGCCGACAGCGCCGCGTCCCAGGGCAGGGCATCGGGCCCATCGAGGCCATCGACCATGCCGATCCAGGTGCCGAGGGCCGCCGTCTCGAAGTCGCGCTGGCGCAGGCCGCTGCGCCCTTCGCGCAGCGCCGCCAGCGTCGTCTCGCGGCCGTCGCCGAGCGCGCTGACCAGCGTGAAGTCGCTCACCGCAAGAGGCTTCATGCGGCGTCTCCGTGGCTGGCCGTGGCGTCGGCCAGCAGCAGCACGTTGGCAAACGGCGTGCCGCGGCTCATCGGCAGCGCCTGCACGGCAAAGCCCAGGTGCTGCAGCAGTTCGCGCCACTGCGCCACGCTGCGGCCCCAGGTCGGCGGCACGCGGTGCCCGCGCACCGTCGTCACCAGGCGGTCGACCCACTGGCTGGCGGCAAAGCCGCGCGCGTCGTCCATGTCGCCCACGCGCAGCAGCAGGCGGCCCCGTGCGCCCAGCGCGGTGCGTACGCGCGCCAGCAGCGCTGCCTGCGCCGCGTGGTCCACGTAGTGCAGCACGTCGAGGATGACGACCAGGTCGCAGTCCGGCAGCTCGGCCTGCCGCATGTCGGCGCAGACGAAGCGCGGCGCGAGCGCCAGCGCGGCGGTGGCGGCCTGCGCGCGCGCCACGTCGCGTGCCATCAGCTCGATGCCCGTGTACTGCGCGGCCCGCGGCGCCTCGGGCCACCCTGCGGGCCAGCGGCCCTGCGCTGCCGCATCGGCACAGGCCTGCAGCAGACTCGCCAGCAGACCCTGCCCGCAGCCGATGTCCAGCACGCGCTTGCGCCCCGAGAGGTCGCCGCGCTGCAGCATGCCGCGAAACACCGGATCGCGCCCGAGCTTGCCGCGCGCGAAATGCCAGGCAAAGCGCCCGGCAGCGCGATAGGGCGCGCTCGCGCGCTCGAGCAGGGCGCGCCAGGCGGCATCCGGATGCTGCGAATGCGCGGCGCCACCGCTCGCGGGTGCGCCCGCCGCATGTGCCCCAGGCGGGGTCTCACCTGAGCCTCTGGCCAACTCTCGACTCATTCGATGACAAGGGACTTGCCGGTCTCGCGGATGGTTCCGAACTCTGCGGGCGGTCTCGCACTCGAACGTCGACCGCGCGAGGGCGTGAGTCTATCGGTGCGCCATTCGCCCCGTTCGCGGCGCCGGGCCGCGGGTCCGGCCTTCGCTCCCGTCCTCGTGTGCGTTGCCGTTCCCGCCCGGTGGGGGGGTGGCATGGCGGCGCGGCAGTGCGCTGTCCAGCGAAACGGGACTCAGCCCGTGCTCATGCAGACGCAGCAGCAAGCGCGGCAGCACCTCGAGGATCACCGGCCCGCCGCTGGCGCCCTGCCGCGCGTGGCCGTCGTGCAGCAGCAGGATGTCGCCCGCGGAAAGATGCTTGGTGAGGCGCTGCAGCACGCGCGCGGGGTCGGGGTCGCGGGTGTCGAAGCCGCGGCGCGTCCAGCTCACGAGCTGCAGGTTCAGGCGGTGCAGCACCGGGTCCAGCAGCGGGTTGCGCAGACCGGCGGGGGCGCGAAAGCAGTGTGGCATGCGGCCCGTCAGGTCGGCCAGCACCGCCTGGGCGCGACCGATCTCGGCGGCAAAGCCGCGCGGGCCGAGCAGCGCGAAGTGGTGGCGATGCACGTGGCTGTGGTTCTGCACCGAATGGCCGCGGCGCACGATTTCGCGCACCAGCGCCGGATGCGCCGCGGCGCGCGCGGCGATGCAGAAGAAGGTGGCCTTGGCGCCCGCGGCCTCGAGCTGGTCCAGCACCGCGGGCGTGACCTCGGGGTCGGGGCCATCGTCCAGGGTGATGGCGATCTCGCCGCGCGCTGCGCTTGCCGGTGGCAGCCGCGTGATGTTGGGCCCGAGCAGCGCGCTGCGCGGCCACAGGCCCGCGGCCGTCAGCACGGCCTGGTTGGCGAGCACGGCGCCGGCCGCCCAGGGCCAGAGCCCGGGCGCGAGCGCCAGCGCCGCGGCGCCGGCATGCACGGCGGCGCTCGCCTTCACGAGCGGCGGCCATGGCCAGGGCGGGGATGGGGGCGGCGCAGCGTTCACGGCCGCGGATTGTCGGCCGCCGCCGTGCCCGCCCCGCGCGACGGGGCGCCGCGCATGAAGATCGCCGACAGCAGCAACGCCAGCAGCGCGCCGGGCGCGACCACCGAGCCGATCGCCGCCAGCAGCGGGATGCTGGAGGCGGCCAGCAGCGCGAACGAGGCCACGGTGGTGAGGTTGGCCAGCAGCAGCGAGGTCAGCGTGTCCACGTCCTGGTCGCCGCTCTCGCGCAGCATGTCGAAGAAGAGCGCGTAGTTGGAGCCCACCGCCACCACCAGCAGCAGGCCCACGAGGTGCAGGATGCCCAGCTGCACGCCCAGCGCCGCCAGCGCTCCCATGGCCAGCAGCACCGCCAGCAGCAGCGGCTGGCAGACGGCGAGCAGGCGCCGCCAGGAGCGCAGCGAGAACGCCATCAGCAGCACGACGCCGAGCGCGCCGAGCAGCGCCTGTGCCTGCGCGGCGCCCAGGTAGCTGCCGTAGAGGTTGCGCAACTCGCTGCCGATCTGCAGCACCTGGGTTTCGGGCAGGCCATGCAGCGCCTGGGCGACGGTTGCGTCGCCGACCTCGACGCCGACTGCCGGATAGACGGGCAGCAGCGCGGCGGCGCTGCCGTCGGCGCGGCGCAGCAGCAGCGCGTCGATGGCCGGTGTCACCGCGCTGGCGCGCAACCCCTCCCAGGTGAGCGGCGTGGCCTGGCGCGCCTTGGCGACCTCCTCGACGAAGGGTTCCAGTCGCGCGGCGGAAAGCGGCCCGCCGCGCGTGGCCTCGGCGAGCGCTGCCTGCAGCGCCGCGGGCGCCGGCAGCGCGGCCTTGCGCTGCTGCTGCGTGCGCTGGCTGGGCAGCAGGCGCACGACGCTGTCGAAGCCGCCGATGGCGCCGCGCTCGACCAGCGCTTCGAGGCGTGCGCTGGCCGCCTCGGCGCGCTGCAGCGTCTGCTCGACATCGGCGCCCTGCACCATGACGAGCGTGCCGCCTTCGCCGGCGCCCAGGTCCGCGCGCAGCTGCTCGTCCAGCGCCAGCGCCGTGCGCGGCACCGGGCTGAGCGAGCCGAGGTCCGCACGCCAGAGCTCGCCGCGCTGCCACAGCACGACGGCGGCGAGCACGGCCAGCAGCAGCACCGGCAGGCGCAGGCGCGGCAGCCGCGCGATGCTCCATTGCGCGGCGCGACCCAGGCGCTGGCTGAGCGCGCTGCCGCGCGCGCCCTGCGGCAACAGCGCCGGCAGCACGAAGCGCGTGGTCAGCGCCGCGGTGGCCAGGCCTGCGACCGAGAACACGCCCAGTTGCGCCAGGCCCGGAAAATCCGACCACAGCAGCGCGGCGAAGCCGCACACCGAGGTCAGCAGTCCCAGGCGCACCGTGGGCCAGCCGCTGCGCACCCAGGTTCGCCAGCCGCCACCGCCCGGCGCGTTGCCCGCGGTGCTGCCCGCGCGCGACTGGATGAGGTAGTAGATGGCGTAGTCGACCGACTCGCCGATCAGCGTCGAGCCGAAGCCCAGCGTCATGCCGTGCACGCTGCCAAAGCCCAGGCTCACCGCGACGATGCCGCCGAGCACGCCGGTGGCCACCGGCAGCGCCGCCGCGCCCAGCGCCTTCAGCGAGCCGAAGGCCAGCAGCAGCAGCGAGCTCATGACGAGCGCCCCGGCGATGGCCAGGCGCTGCACCTCGCGCTCGATGCGCGCGCGGCTGTCGACGCTGAAGAAGGGCGCGCCGCTGACCTGCAGCGTGAGCCCGCGCGCGGCCAGCGGCGCGAAGGCCTCGTGCACCCGGGCCAGTGCCTGCGCCTGCCGCTCGATGTCGGCGCCCGGCGCGCGGACGGTGGCCATGAGCAGCGCGCGCGCGTGCTCGCGCCCGACCCACACGCCGTCCTCCGAGCGCGGCGTGCGCGCGGGAATGAGCGCCTCGGCGATGCGCTGCGTCTCGCCGCTCGGGTCGCGGTCGAGGATCGCCTTGATCGCCTCGCCGGCCGGCGTGCCCAGCAGCGAAGTCGACTCGGCGATGGCCGCACGCAGGCCCTCTGCGCTGAATCGCTCGGGCGTGACCGCGGGGCTGAGCTGGTAGCGATGCTCGAACAGCCACTGGCCGAAGCCGGCGAAGCCCTCCTGCTCGCCGTTGGCGACCTGGTCGAAGCGGCCGCTTGCGCGCAGCGCCGCGGCCAGTTCGCGCGAGCCTTGCGCGCGCGCCGCGGCGTCGCCGCCTTCGATGGCCAGCAGCAGCGTGCGCGAGGGCACGCCGCTGTGGATCTGCTCGATGAGCAGGCGCTGGCGCGCGTCGGGCGCGGCGGGCAGGAACACGGCGAGGTCGGCGGTGAAGGGCGTGCGCACGATCTGCACCGCCGCCAGCAGGATCAGCAGCAGCCACAGCGTGAGCACGAGCCCGCGCCGCGGCACGCCTGGCCGCGGGGGGCTCATCGCGTCGCTTCGGCGGCTGCGGCCATGGGCTCGAGCAGCATCAGCGAGCGGTCGCCGCCGCGCATCTGCAGCTCGATGCTGTGCACGTCGATCGCCCGGCCGACGATCTCGATCTGCGAGAGCTGCTGCTGCAGCCGCGCATCCCGCGGCAGCAGCAGCAGCACCCACTTCGCGTCGGTGCCGGAGAGCCGGGTGCGGAAGTGCTTCTGCAGCAGCGCGGCGTCGCCGGTGAGCGTGCCGCGCAGCGCCTCCAGCAGCGCGCCGAGCTCGGGGATGGCATCCATGTCCATCTGCCGCGTGCGCCCGCTGCGGCGCAGCAGCAGCGTGCGGCCCTGGATCTGCAGCGTCTCCTTCAGCGGCTGCAGCGTCTGGCGCTCGAAGTGGTCCGGAGCGTCGAAGGACAGCGTGCCGCTGGCCAGCAGCGGACTGTCGATGCCGCTGACGAAGCGCTCCTCGGTGAAGCGCGCCCGACCTGACTTGCGCTGCGCCATGCGCTGCATCAGCGTCTTCAGGTCCAGCTCCACGGCCTGGGCCCGCGCCCGCGCGTGCAGCGGCAGCGCCGCGCCGAAGACCAGGCAGCCCAGCAGGGTGCGTCGCTCAGGCTGGTGCATCCTCGCCCCAGAAGTCGTGGAAGTTGAACCAGTTGTAGGGGGCCTCGCGGCACAGCGCCTCGAGCCGCGCCACGTAGGCCTGCAGCACCTGCTCGAGCTGCTGTTCGCGCTGCGCGGCATCGGGCTGTGGCGCGCTGAAGTCTGCCAGCTCCTCGAAGCGCACCTCGTAGCGGTCGCCGCCGCGGTAGAGGCCGACCATGAACAGCAGCGGCCGGCGCAGCATCTGCGCCAGGCGCAGCGGACCGGTGCCGAAGACCGCGGGCGTGCCGAGGAAGGGCAGCACCCGCGCGTCGCTGCGCCCGCCGGCGCCGCTGCTGCTGCTGCTGCCGGCGGGCGGCAGCCGATCGCCCAGCATGCCGACCAGACCGCCGCCCTCCAGCCAGTCGCGGATCGCCAGCGTTGAGCCCGGGCGCCCGATGGCGATGATCTCCAGCTTCAGGTCGGGCGCGACGGCGTGCAGCACACCCTGGATCATGCGCGCGTTGTCCGGGTACATGACCATCGCCACGGCCAGCTGCTCGCCCTTGCCGACGGCGTGCAGCGCCTCGAAGCTGCCGAGGTGCGCGCCGATCATGAAGGCGCCGCGGCTGCGCGCCAGCGTGTCGTAGACGAGCTCGCCGCCGCGCACTTGCACGGACAGGTCCGCGAGCCCGCCGCGCGCGAGGTAGATGCGGTCCAGCACCACCGAGGCGAAGGCATGCAGATGGCGGTAGCGGTCGCGCCAGCCGGGCTCGCGCCCGAGGGCGCGCCGCAGGTAGCGCCGCGAGTTGCGGCGCGCCGCCGGGGAGAGGAGCAGGAAGTAGAGGCTGATCGGGTGCAGCAGCAGCCTGGCCGTGCGGCGTCCGAGGTGGACCGCGATCCAGGCCATCAGGCGCAGCGTGGCGCGGTTGCTGCGCTCCTGCTGTCCGGCCCAGGAAGCGGCGCCTTGGCCGCCGCCGGGAATCGGGTCGCGCTCGGCCATCGCCGCCTTGCGTCTCGCCGCTTCAGCCCCGCGCGAGCCGGCCGCGTGCCACGGGCTGCGCGCCCTCGTGCAGCTCGAAGGCCAGGCCGCGCGCGTCCTCGGCCAGCCGCACCGACAGTCGCGCGCCCGGGCGCACCGGCGCGGTGAACTTCACCTGCTCGATGGTCGGCGTGCTGCCCAGGCGTGCCTGCAGCGTCGGCTGCGCCTGCACGGCCTGCATGACGAGGGTCAGCAGCACCACTCCGGGCAGCACCGGCTGGCCCGGGAAGTGACCGTCGAAGGCGGGATGGTCGGCCGGGACCTCGATCACCGCGTGCGCGTCGGGGGTGGAACCGGACGTGGGCGCCCGCGCGCCGCGGCCGTCGATGTGGCGGGCCGTGAGTTCGCGCAGCGTGGCGGTGGTGATCTTGCCGGTGGCTTCGCGCGGCAGCTGCGGCAGCAGCACGACGCGGCGCGGCAGGAAGGCGGCATCGAGGCGCTCGCGCAGCCCGGCGATGACCTCGCGCGCGCTCAGCCCCGGCGCGACGACGAAGGCCACCGTGCGCACGACGCCGTCGGCGACCTCGTCGGGCAGCCAGAAGGCGCCGTCGACGACGCCGGGCACGCGGTTGAGGTGGAAGTTCAGGTGCGCCAGCGAGCTGCGCTTGCCGGCGACGTGAATGAGGTCGTTGGCGCGGCCGAGCAGCCGGAAGCGCTGCGCATCCAGCAGCTCGAGGATGTCGGCCAGCGGCGTGGCCTCGACGACGTGCCCGCCCTCGACGAGGAAGCGGTCGCTGCCGTCCCCGGCCCGCTCGCGCCACAGCCGCAGCGCGCCGAGCGTCGTCCACACCTCGCCTTCGGTGGTGCGGCGCGCGGCGACCTGGCCGGCCTCGGTGCAGCCGTAGATCTCGACCAGCCGCGCACCGAGCTTTTCCTCGGCCTCGGCGGCGAGCTGCGGCGACAGCGGCGCCGTGGCCGAGAGCACGAGGTCGACCACCGGCAGGGCCACGCCCGCGGCCAGCAGCGTCTTCAGGTGAAAGGGCGTGGTCACCAGCGCCCGCGGCCGCGGCACGCGCTGCAGCGCCAGGACGATGTCGGCCGGGTAGAAGGGCCGGCCGCTTTCGAAGGCGGCGCCGCCCAGCAGCGCCAGCAGCACGCTGGACTCGAAGCCGTAGCTGTGCTGCGGCGGCACGGTGGCCACGAGGGTCAGGCCCGCCAGCGTGGGCTGCCCGATCAGCTCGGCCAGGCGCTCGGCCTCGGCGGCGATGTTGCGCACCAGCGGCCCCCAGCACTTGCGGTGCGGCTGTGGCGTGCCGGTGGAGCCCGAGGTGAGCAGGCAGACGGCGACGAGCTCGGGCGGCAGCTGCGGCACCGCCGCCGCATCGACGTCCGCGGCGGCGTCGACGGGCAGGCGCTGTACGCGCACGCGCTCGAGGCCGGCGGCATCGACCTCGTCGCCATCGACGAAGGCATAGGGCGCGGACCCGAGCTCGCGCAGCCGCTGCAACGTCTCGGGCAGGGCGTTGGGCGGCATCAGGCTGGTGTGCCCGCGCAGCAGCGCCGCCGCCAGGCCGAGCGCGAAGCGGTAGCGGTCCTGGCAGAGGTTGACCGCCGGGCCGCGGGCCGGCAGCGCCTGCGCCAGCGCCCGCGCTTCGACCAGGAACTGCGCCGTGCCGATCGGCTGTCCGGCGTGCCAGGCCAGCGGCGCACGAAGGTCGCGCGAACCGAGCAGGGGCAGGGGGGGAGCGCTCATCACACGTGGCCTTGTTGCCCGTGCTCGCGCCAGGCGCGCATCGCGCTGTGCATCGAGACCGGTTCGAATTCGGGATGGCGCAGGCGCCGCCAGGCGGCCTCGCCGACGAAGGCCAGCACCGCCGCCGCGGGCGTCAGCACGGTGCAGAAGAAGGACCACCCGGCCCAGGGCGCCAGCGCATAGATCGCCAGCGAGAGCGCGATCATGCCGGCGAAGAAGAACGACCAGCCGACGGTGACGCGCCGCGTGTAGGCGCGCAGCGCCGGCTCGATGGGGCGGCTGTGCACGCGCTCGGCCAGCAGCGTGACCAGCGGCGTCGCGTCCGCGCGCAGCGTGATCGCGAAGCTCCAGCCCAGCAGCGCGTGGATGGCCGCGTGCTGCAGCACGTAGAGGCGGTTGACGTCGACGCCGCCGCGCTGCCACACCCACAGCAGCAGCGCGCCGAGCAGCGCGCAGGCCAGCAGCGTGGGCGCGTGGCGGCGCTGCAGCCCGGCGACGGCCAGGCCCGCCAGCAGCGGACCGAAGAGCGCGAGCACCGTCCAGGCGTGCTCGGGCGCATGGGCCATCAAGCCCCAGGACAGCGCGGAATAGGCCGCCAGACCCAGCCCCGCGGCGACGAGGCCCCAGCCCGACATCGCTACTTGACCCGGTGCTGCGCGACGTGTGCGGCCAGACTGCGGATGCTGCGGAAGATGCGCACGTTGTGCTCGTCGTCCGAGCGCAGCTGGAAGCCGTAGCGCTGCGAGATCGCCAGCGCCACCTCGAGGATGTCGATCGAGTCCAGCCCCAGGCCGTCGCCGAACAGCGGCGCCGTGATATCCAGCTCCGCGGCCGGCGTCTCGAGGTTCAGCGCCTCGACGAAGAGCTCGGCCAGCTCACGCTCGAGCGGCGCGTTTCCGGGCGTGCCGGCGGCGGGATCGGAAGGTGGCGATGACAAGATGGGACTCCCCCCTCGAAGGCGGCCGCGACCAGGCGGCGAAGGACGCGGGATTGTAGGAGTGCCGCTGCCGGCGCCCCCCGCCGCCGGGCGCGGCAGGCTGGGCGCAAGCAGCATGCGCGCGTGAGCGGCCCACCAGGCGATGAGGCAGCCGCCCCAGGCGGTCGCGGCGAGGGCCATCGCCGGGGCGCCCAGGCCCAGGGGCGTGGAGAGGATGCGCAGCAGCGTGGCCGCGCTGGCGAGGGCCAGCAGCCAGCGCAGCGCCGGCGGCGCCAGCGGCGGACGCCCGGTGTGGCGCAGGGCCACGCGCGTCATCAGCGCCAGCATCATCGTGCCGAGCGCGCCCATCGTGAAGGCGTGCACCCAAGCGGCCTCGGGCAGCGGCGCGCCCAGGGCGGCGGCGGCGCGCAGCGCCAGTGCGACGATGAGCCAGGCGAAGCCCAGGTTCATGCCGGCGACGAGCGCGTCGTCGGCGGCGCGCCAGCCGCGCCAGCGCGTCGTGCGCCAGAGCTGCGTGACCAAGGCCGTGCAGGCCAGGGCCGCGACGCACGGCGGCGGGGCGGACGCGAGGTCGGCGATGGCCAGCGCCACCAGGGTGAGCAGCGCGGCCGCTTCGAGCGGCGGCGAGAACGGCGCCTGCACGCCGCGACCGCGCGCCGCCAGCACATTGCCGGTGAAGATGGGCGTGAGCACGCCGCCGACGAGCGAGTACAGCACGACGATGAGCCAGAGCAGCGCGCGCAGCGCCGTCATCGCGCGCGCTGCGTCGTGCGCGGCCAGCGCGGCGTGAAAGGCGAGGTTGGCCGCGGCCAGGCCGGCGAGGACGGGCAGCAGCAGGGCAAAGCGCCGGTCGGTGCCACGCAGGAGCTGCGGCGCCAGGCGCAGCAGCAGCACCAGCACGAGTGCGCTGTCGAGCAGGGCCACGACGACGAGCGCCAGGCTCGACTGCGCCCAGCCGATGGCATGGAAGGCCAGCCTTCCCGCGCCCCAGAGCGCGGCGAGCACGACGAGGCTGCGCCCGTGCAGCTCCGGCGTGTGCGCCCAGCTCGGCAGCGCGGCGAGCACGGTGCCGGCGACGATGGCCATGGCGAAGCCGTAGAGCATCTCGTGCGCGTGCCACAGGGCAGCGCCGGCGGGCAGGGGCAGCGTGCCGGGGCCGGCGACAACGAGTCCGGTTGCCGCCGCCGCGCCGACGAGCAGCAGCCAGGCGAGGTAGGCCGGGCCGAGCAGGTAGAAGGGCCGAAAGCCGCTGAGCCAGACGGCCGGCCGACCGCGCGCGGGTGGGGAGCCGCGGCCGTCGCGCGGGCGCGGGGAAGCCGGGGCGGGCGCCTGACGGGGATTGCTCACCGGGCGATCATGCCGTGCCGACCCCCGAGGCGACGCGGCTGTCCTCCCGCTTCGTGCCCGTGGCCGGCTTCGGGCCGCCCCGGGCTTCGATCTCTGCGGCGGCCTCGTAGGCCGAGAGCCGCTGGCTCATCTGCTTGCGCGTGCGCTCGGCGTAGTCCATCTTCACGCCGCCGAAGCCGCGGATGGCGTCGGGCAGCGCGGCGATCGCGGCGGCCTCCTCGAGCAGCGCCGGGCTCAGGGGGCGCAGCAGACGCGCGAGCGCGTCCTCGTACTCGACCATCAGCTGCCGCTCGAGCCGCCGCTCGGCGCTGTAGCCGAAGGGATCGAAGGGCGTGCCGCGCAGCCTCTTGCCGTGCGCGAGCAGGCCCAGCAGGCGCCGCATCCAGGGGCCCAAGGCGCGCTTGTGCAGCGGCGGCCGGTCGGTGCTGCCGGCGCGCACCCGGGGGCGCTTCCAGGGCAGCATCAGGTGCAGCCTGACGCTGAAGTCGCCCTCGAAGGTCTGCGCCAGCGTCTGGTCGAACGAGCGGTCGGCGAGCAGCCGCGCGGTCTCGTACTCGTCCTTCACCGCCAGCAGCCGCCAGGCCTGCTGCGCGACCGCGCGCGCGAGGAGTTCGCTGCCGGCCTGCACCGCCTGCTCGGCCTGGCGCACGCGCTGCACCAGCGCGAGGTAGCGCTGCGCGAGCCGCTCGTCCTGGTAGTCCACGAGCCAGCGACGACGGCGCTCGATCATCTCGTCGAGATTGCGCGAGGGGCGCTGCGACTCGGGCACGACCTCGGCCGAGCGCGCCGTGCGTTCGGCCAGTTCGGGGTCGTGCGCGGCGATGCGCCCCCACGCGAAGGCGCGCAGGTTGTCGGCGGCGGCGACCTTGTTGAGTTCGATGGCGCGCGCGATGGCCTCGCGGCCCACCGGCACCAGCCCGCGCTGCCAGGCCCAGCCGAGCATGAACATGTTGGTGGCGATCGAATGGCCCGCCAGCTCCGCGGCCAGGCGCGCGGCGTCGAGCACCTGCGCCTGGCGCACGCGCGCGCCGAGGAAGGAAAGCGTGGCGTCGTGCGGGAACAGCTGCTGCGGCTGGCGCAGGAAGTCGCCGGTGATGACGTCGGCGGTGTTGACGACGGCCTGCGTGCGGGCGCGGTCCATGCGCGCCGTCGCATCGGCGCCGGCGGCCACCAGCATGTCGCAGGCGAGCACGAGGTCGGCGACGACGATGCGCGGCGCCTGCAGGTCCTCCTGCCGCGCGGCGATGCGCACGTGCGTCAGCACCGCGCCGCCCTTCTGCGCCAGGCCCGTCTGGTCGAGCACGGTGACGCCCTTGCCCTCGAGGTGCGCGGCCATGCCCAGCAGCGCGCCGATCGTCACCACGCCGGTGCCGCCGACGCCGGCCACGAGCAGCGAGTACGGCTGCGCGAGCGCGGGCAGCGCGGGCTCGGGCAGCACCAGGTCCTTTGGCGGCGGCAGGCCGTGCGCGCGGCGCAGCGTTGCGCCTTCGACCGTCACCAGGGCGGGACAGTAGCCCTCCAGGCAGCTGAGGTCCAGATTGCAGCTGAACAGGTCGATCGCCCGCTTGCGCCCGAACTCGGTCTCGAGCGGAACGACGGAGAGGCAGTTGGACTGCAGCGCGCAATCGCCGCAGCCCTCGCACACGGCTTCGTGGATGACGACGTGGCGCTTGGGCGTGGGCAGCACGCCGCGCTTGCGGCGCCGGCGCGCCTCGGTGGCGCAGGTCTGGTCGTAGATCATCACCGTGGTGCCGGGCACGGCGCGCAGCTCGTGCTGCACCGCGTCGAGCTGCCCGCGCGGCAGCACGGGCACGCCGCCGGCGAAGTCGCTGTCGGCCTGGCGGCGATATTTGCCGGGGTCGTCGGCGAGCACGACGATGCGTGCCACGCCCTCGGCGGCGAGCTGGCGCGTGATCTGCGGCACCGTCAGCTTGCCGTCCACCGGCTGGCCGCCGGTCATCGCCACCGCGTCGTTGTAGAGCAGCTTGTAGGTGATGTTGACGCCCGCGGCCACCGCGGCACGGATGGCCAGCAGGCCGGAGTGGAAGTAGGTGCCGTCGCCCATGTTGGCGAACACGTGATCGGGCCCGGCGTGCTCGGCCATGCCGATCCAGGTCGCGCCCTCGCCGCCCATCTGGCTGATGGTGAGCGTGTTGCGCTCCATCGTCACCGCCATCAGGTGGCAGCCGACGCCGGCCAGCGCGTGGCTGCCCTCGGGCACGCGCGTCGAGCGGTTGTGCGGGCAGCCCGAGCAGAAGTAGGGCGTGCGCGCCAGCGGCGCACGCTCGGCCGTGGCCGTGCCGGCGCCGCCTGCGGCCGTGCTGCCCGCGGCGGCCCAGCCGCCTTCGGGGTGCAGCCGCGCCAGGCGCGAGGCCAGCGCGCGCGCGACGAGGGCGGGCGTCAGGTCGCCCGTGGGCGGCAGCAGCCACTGCCCCGGCGGCGCCGGCCATTCGCCGCCTTCGTCGAACTTGCCGAGCACGCGCGGGCGCACGTCGTCGCGCCAGTCGTAGAGCATCTCCTTCAACTGGTACTCGATGATCTGGCGCTTCTCCTCGACGACGAGGATTTCGTCGAGGCCGGTGGCAAAGCGTCGCACCGAGTCGGCCTCGAGCGGCCATGGCATGGCCACCTTCATGACGCGCAGCCCGAGGGCCGCGGCGCGCTCGTCGGTGAGGCCCAGGTCGTGCATCGCCTGGCGCAGGTCCAGCCAGGCCTTGCCGCAGGCCAGCAGCCCCAGGCGCGCGTTCGGGCCGTCGACGACGAGGCGGTTGAGGCCGTTGGCGCGCGCGTAGGCGAGTGCGGCGTAGATCTTCGTGGCCTGCATGCGCTGTTCCTGCGCCGACTGCGGGTCGGGCCAGCGGATGTGCACGCCGTCGGCTGGCAGCCGGTAGTCCTCGGGCAGGCGCGGCTGCACGCGCGCGGGGTCGATCTCGACCGTGGCCGAGCTCTCGACGATGTCCGCCGAGAGCTTGAGCCCGACCCACAGCCCGGCATAGCGCGACATCGCCCAGCCATGCAGGCCGTAGTCGAGGATGTCCTGCACGCCCGCGGGCGCGAGCACCGGGATGCCGCAGGCCGAAAAGATGTGCTCGCTCTGGTGCGCCACGGCCGAGGAGCGCGCGGCGTGGTCGTCGCCGGCCACCACCAGCACGCCACCGTGGGGCGCGGTGCCGGCGTGGTTGGCGTGCTTGAACACGTCCGCGCTGCGGTCCACGCCCGGGCCCTTGCCGTACCACATGGCGAAGAGGCCGTCGCGGTCGGCGCCTGCCATCAGCTGCAGCTGCTGCGTGCCCCAGACGGCGGTGGCCGCCAGGTCCTCGTTGACGCCGGGGCGGAAGCGGATGTCGTGCTGCGCCAGATGGGCCTTGGCTTCGCCGAGCGCGGTGTCCAGGCCGCCCAGCGGCGAGCCGCGGTAGCCGCTGACGTAGCCGGCGGTGTTCAGCCCCGCGGCGCGGTCGGCGTCGTGCTGCAGCATCGGCAGGCGCACGAGTGCCTGGATGCCGGTGAGGAAGACGCGGCCGTGCGCGAGGCGGTACTTGTCGTCGAGGTCGACTTCGGCGAGCTTCATGCAGGGCCCTCCCGGCGCTCGATGGCGCGCCTCAGCGGACAAGCGGGGTCAGCGCCAGCGTGATGACCGGGAAGGCCACCAGCAGCGCCAGGCGCACGACGTCGGCGGCGATGAAGGGCATCACGCCGCGGAACACGGTGCCGGTGGGGATGTCGGGCAGCACGCTGCGCAGCACGAAGACGTTCAGGCCCACCGGCGGCGTGATGAGGCTGATCTCGGTGACGACGACGACGATGATGCCGAACCAGATGAGGTCGAAGCCCAGGTGCTGCACGACGGGGTAGAAGATCGGCACCGTGAGCAGGATCATCGACATGCTCTCGAGCACGCAACCCAGCAGCACGTAGGCCAGGCAGATGGCGACGATGACGAGGATCGGCGTGGCCGAGAACGAGCTCGCCGCGGCGATCAGCTCGGAGGGCAGCGTGGTGAGGTTGACGAAATTGGCGAACATCAGCGCGCCGATGAGGATTCCGAACACCATGCCGGTGGTGGCCGCGCTCTCGACCAGGACGTCCAGCAGCCACGACGCCGACCAGCCGCGGCGCACGATGGCGAACACGAAGGCGCCGGCGCAGCCGATGCCCGCGGCCTCGGTGGGCGTGAACACGCCGCCGTAGATGCCGCCGAGCACGAGCACGAACAGCGCCAGCACGCCCCACACGCCGCGCAGCGCGAGCAGCCGCAGCGCCCAGGGGACGCGCGGTCCGCGCGGACCGGCGCGCGCATCCAGGCGCACCGTGACCATCACCGCGGCGAGGTAGCAGGCGATGGCCAGCAGCCCGGGCAGGATGCCGGCGATGAAGAGCTTGCCGATGTTCTGCTGCGTCAGGATGCCGTAGATGACCATCACCACCGAGGGCGGGATGAGGATGCCCAGCGTGCCGCCCGCGGCCACCGAGCCCGAGGCCAGCGCGTCGGAGTAGCCGAAGCGGCGCATCGGCGGCACCGCCACCTTGGCCATCGTGGCGGCGGTGGCGATCGACGAGCCGCAGATCGCCGAGAAGCCGCCGCAGGCGACGATGGTGGCCATCGCCAGACCCCCGCGGCGGTGGCCGAGGAAGGCGTTGGAGGCGTTGTAGAGCTCCTCGGAGAGGCCCGCGCGCGTGACGAGGTTGCCCATGAGCACGAACATCGGCACGATCGAGAGGGCATACGACAGGCCGGTCTCGTAGGACACCGAGCCGAGCATGGCCAGCGAGGCCGGCATGCCGATCTTCAAGGCAATGCCGGCAAAGCCCACGAGGCCCATCGCGAAGGCGATCGGCAGCCGCGCGAAGGCCAGCACCAGCATGGCGGCGAAGGCGAGCAGCGCTTCGTTCACTGCACCCCCCTCGTCGCGGGGGCGATGCCGCGCAGGTCCAGCCACGCCAGCACCAGCGTCGCCAGCGCGGCGACGAGGGCCAGCGCGGCCATCACCCAAACCAGCGGATACACGGGGATGGCGAGCGTGGCCGTGGTCTCGTGCGCCTCGGCCAGGCGCTCGGCCTTGCGCACCAGTTGCCAGGCTACGGCCGCGCTGCAGCCGGCAACGACGAGATCGACGAGCGCCGCCTGCAGGCGGCGCCAGCGGCGCGGCAGCGCGCTGGCGAGCAGGTCCACCGTGACGTGCTGGCGGCGCAGCGTGACCAGCGGCAGGCTGGCGAAGACCATGGCGCCCATCGCCATCTCGGTCAGTTCGAAGGCGCCTTGCAGCGGCTGGCCGAAGAAGTAGCGCCCGACCACGTCCACCGTGGTCAACAGCACCATCGCCACCAGCAGCGCCGCAGCGGCAAGGCCGATCACGTGGTGCGAGCGCGCGAGCAGCCCGTCCGGCAGGCCCGATGGCGCGCTGCCGAACTCGTGGCCTGCCGGATCGCCCGGCTCGAGGGGGCCGGGCTTGCCGCCGGGGCGCTCACGGTTCATGGTCGGGCTCTCCTTGCGGCCTTGCGCGCGCGGTGCCTTCAGGGCTTGGCCGCGGCGATGGCGGCGCGGAACTCCTTCATCAGCGCCGCGCCGTCGATGCCGCGCTTCTTCATCTCGGCGTCCCAGGCGACCTCGACCGGGTCGAGCCGCGTGCGCAGCTCGGCGACGAAGGCCGGGCTGGCCGTCTGGATGGTTACGCCGGCGGCCTTCATCGTGTCGATGCCCGCGGCGTCGGCCTTGTCCCACATGCGGCCGGCCAGGCGCGCGAAGTGCTCGCCGCTGAGCTTGTCGATGACCGCCTTGTCGCCGGCAGGCAGCGCGTTGTACTTGGCCTCGTTCATCATCATGACGAAGCTCGTGTTGTAGATGCCTCCGGGTACGTGCGTGCCGTGGCGCACCACCGACTGCAGCTTGAAGCCGGGGATCGACTCGGCGGGGAAGAAGATGCCGTCGGCCACGCCCGTCTGCAGCATCTGGTAGGCCTCGCTGGAGGGCTTGAGCAGCGGATTGGCGCCCAGCGCCCGCGTGTACTCGTTGACGACGCCGCCGCCGACGCGGATCTTCATGCCGGCGAGGTCGGCCACGGATTGCACCGGCGTCTTCACGGTGTAGACATGCCCGGGCCCATGCGAGAACACGCCGATCACCTTCACGCCCTTGTGTTCGCCCAGCGCCGCGAGGTGCTTGTCGTGCATGCGCTGGTAGGCCACCGAGATCGCCTCTGCGGAGTCGCCGAGCGCGACGAACTCGGTCATCTTGGTGGCGATGAAGCGCCCCGGCGTGTAGCCGTGCACCGTGAAGGAGACGTCGATGATGCCGTCCTTGACGGCGTCGAAGGTCTGCGGCGGCGCCACTGGCGCCTTGGGCAGCACGTTGAACTTGACGCGGCCCTGGGTCGCGTCCTCGACCTCCTTGAGCCAGACCATGAAGGCCTGCGCCGTGAGCGGGTGCGCAGGAGGCACCCACGAGGAGGCGGTGAGCGTGGTCTGGGCCTGGGCGACAGGGGTGGCAAGCGCCGCGGCGAGCACGGCGGCGGCAACGAGGGGCAGCGGATTCATCGTGAGTCTCCTGGAGTTGTCGTCGAATCGAAGCGTCTTGGATCGATGCGCTCGCGGTGAAGCGCCCCGGGGCCGGCGCGCTTCAGCCGGTACGCGTGAAATCGGGCTCGCGGCGGGCGAGGAAGGCCTCGATGCCCTCGCGCGCGGCCGCGGTGCAGGCCACCTTGCCGAAGGCGCGGTAGCCGGTCTCGAGTGCGGCGCTGAGCGAGGTCGCGGCCGCGGCCTCGCGCACGCCCTGCTCGATCACGCCCAGGACCGTCGGCGAGAGCACGCGTCCGTCGGCGGCACGCACGGGCCCGTCGGCCGGCCGCGGCGCGAACGGCGGCAGGGCGACCGCGGCTTCTCCCGGCCGCGGCGGCTCACCCTGGCTGGCCAGCAGGCGCACGCGCGCGCAGGCGCGCTCGATGAGGTCGTCGAAATCCCCGGCCAGCTCGGCGACGATGCCCGCGGCGTGCGCATCGGCCGCGCGCAGCCGCTCGGCGGTGGTCAGCATGCGCTGGAAGATCGGCGCCGCCTGCGGCCAGCGGCGAAAGGGAATGGCCATCGCGCCGATGGCCGGCAGGATGCCCAGCGCCACCTCGGGCAACTGGAACCAGGCCTGGCGCTGCGCCACCAGCGCGTGGCAGCGCATCGCCAGCTCGAAGCCGCCGCCCAGCGCCATGCCCTGGATGGCGGCGACGACCGGCTTGGGCGCGGCGTCCAGGTGCACGAGCAGGCGCGAGCAGTCGCGCGCGTACTGCGCGGCGCCCTCGGCGTTGCCCAGCAGCGTCGGGAAGCGGCCGATGTCGCCGCCGGCGCAGAAGGCCTTCTGGCCATAGCCGGTGATGACGAAGCCGCTGACCGTCGCATCGTCCTCGTGGCGGCGGATGACGTCCAGGATGTCGTCGGTCATCGCGTCGTGCAGCGCGTTCAGGGCCTCGGGCCGGCGCAGCGTGATCACGACCACGTCGCCGCCGCCGTCGCCCAGGCGGTCGTGCAGGCGGTCGACCAGCACGTGCCGCTCGCCGGGCCGGTAGGCGGACAAGGCGCGCCGCGGCATCGGCATGCCCGGGCGTTCCTTGGCGTAGCGCTGCAGCACGCGCGTGGCCTCCTCGTGGCCGCACTGCTCCATCAGCTCCAGCGGCCCCGCCTTGAAGCCCAGCGCGACGCGGCAGCCGAGGTCCAGGTCGGCGGCCGAGCCGATGCCGCGGTCGAGGATGTCCAGCGTCTGCGACCAGAGCACGCCCAGCAGCCGCTCGCGCACGTCCGCCGCGAGCGCGGGCGTCAGCGGTGCGCGCTGGCTGGGGGCCTGGGTCTTCCACTCCTGCACCGAGGCGAAGATGGGCGCGGGGCGGTAGTGCCCGCCTTCCTCGTCGGCCTGCAGCGTGTTGGTCTCGATGATGATCGGGTTGCCGTGCGCGAGGTTGAGCACGAAGAAGGGACCGGCGTGCACGAACTCGCTGGCCACGCTGTCGATCTGCGCGGCGGTCGCGCGATCCAGCAGCAACGCGGCGTCGTTGCACCAGTTGTCGAACACGCGGTCGAGCATGAAGCACACGGCGTCCTTCGTCACCAGCGGCAGCTTGCCGGTCTCGGCGAAGAAGCGGCGCAGCCAGGCGAGCAGCTCGCGGTCCAGCGCCGGCCAGTCGATGACCTCGACCGCCGGGTTGCGCCAGGCCGGCGCGAAGAAGTGCGTCACCGTGGCGCGCTCGGGGTGCTTCAGCTCGCTGAAGATGCGTGCCGCCGGCAGCGAGCTGGTGTTGGAGGTGATCACCGTCTGCGCGTCGACGCGGGCCTCGACGTCGGCGAAGATGCGCCGCTTCAGCGCCAGGTCCTCGGTCGCCGCTTCGAGCACCCAGTCGCAGCCCGCGAGGCTGTCGTAGTCGGTGCTGCCCGTGAGCCCGGCCAAGGTGGCGGCGGCGGCCTCGGCGTTCATCTTGCCGCGGGCCACGGCCTTGTCCGCATAGCCGCGCAGGCGCGCCAGCGCAGCGTCGATGGCGGGCTGGCGCACGTCGAGCAGGGTCAGCTCGAGGGCCGGCAGTGCCGACTTCAGGTAGTAGGCGATGTCCGGGCCGATGGTGCCGGCGCCGACGACGCCGATGCGGCGCGGCGCGGCGCGGCGCACGGTTGCGAGCAGGGGATTGGCGGCGGCGGGGCAGGCGTTCACGGTCGGACCTCGGCGGGGGAGCGGACGGGGGAAGGAGGGCAGCGGCGAGGCGGGCTCGGACGAGGCGGGCAAAGGCGCTTCATCCGGCGATCACGCCCGCCTGGGCGAGCGCGTCGATCTCCGCGCCGGCCAGCCCCGCCTCGGCGAGCACGCTGCGCGTGTGCGCACCGTAGCCGGGCGGGAAGGGCAGCTCGCTGCGCGCGCCGGGCACGTCGGTGGCCATCGGCTGCATGGCCACGCGGCGGCCGTCGGGCAGAGTCGTGTGGGTGAGCTTGGCGGCGAGCACCGGCAGCGCCTGCACCTGGCGGATGTCGTGGATGCGCGTGGCGGGGATGGTCGCCGCGTGCAGGCGCGCCAGCGCCTCGTCCACGCTCATCGCGGCGATCACCGCGGCCATGTCGCGGTGCACCGCGGCGCGCTCGGCGTGGCGGCCCTCGTTGGTCAGGCGCATGTCGTTGGCCACCGATGCGAAGGCCTCGTCGGCGGTGAGGCGGCGCCACTGCACGTCGCTGCCGATGGCCAGATACACGTAGCCGTCGCGTGCGGCGTACACGTTGGTCGGGATGAACTTGCGGTGCTCGTTGCCGGCGCGCGTGATCTCCTCGGGACGGCAGCCGAAGTCCAGGAGCGGCAGCACGGTGATGAGCCAGGAGGCCGCGGCCTGCAGCATCGAGACGTGGATTGCCTGGCCCTGGCCTGTCTCGGCGCGTTCGAGCAGCGCGCGCATGACGCCGGCGTAGAGCTCGTCGCCGGCCTTGAGGTCGATCACCGGCACGCCGGTGAGCATCGGCGGGCCGTCGCGCTCGCCGGTCAGTTCCATGTAGCCGGCCATGGCCTGCAGCACCGGGTCGTAGCCCGGCGCGTTCGGCACCTGCGGGCCCTGCGCCGAGATGCCGGCCCAGACGAGGCCGGGCCGTGCCGCACGCAGCGTCGCCTCGTCGATGCCCAGCGCGGCGTAGCGCGAGGGCACGGTGTTGCAGCAGAAGACGTCGACCTCGAGCGCATCGAGCAGGCGCAGCAGCAAGGCACGGCCGCGCGCGTCCTTCAGGTTGAGCGCGATCGCCTCCTTGCCGACGTTGGGCGCGACGAAATAGCTGCGGCGGTCGCCTGCCGGATCGCCTTCCAGCCGGCTGCCGATGTAGCGGTTGGGGTCGCCGGGCAGGCCCTCGCCGCTGGGTGTCGCCTCGAGGCGGATGACGCGCCAGCCGAGCTGCGCGAAGCGCAGCGTGGCATAGGGCAGCGACAGCGCCTGTTCGAGCGAGAGAACGGTACGTGGCTTCATGCGGCCTGGCCTGCGGACTTCAAGCGCTTCTCCTCACCCGCCGGCGATCGGCGGGACCAGCAGGACCTCGTCCTCGTCGTGCACGGGGTGGTCGCGATGCGCGTACTCGGAGTTGACCGAGACCAGCACGACGTCGATGAACTCGAACGCGCTCCTGAAGCGCTCGCCCCGCGTTGGCAGCCAGTCCAGCAACTGGCCCACGGTGCGGACCTCGCTCGGCAGCGCGATCTCTTCCGCATCGCAACCCATGCTGCTGCGAAGCCAGGCGAAGTACTTCAGCCTCATGCGGGTTCAAGCCGTCGCGCCTTCCCTCTGCGCGGCTGGCGCTGCGGCACCGGCCTGCTGGCGCTGGTCGTGGATCGCGCGGGCGACCTTCTCGGGCGACATCGGGGGATCGAAGATGCGCACGCCGGTGGCGTTGTGGAGCGCGTTGGCCACGGCCGGGGCGATGACGATGGTCGGCAGCTCCGAGATGCCCTTGGCGCCATAGGGTCCCTCGGCGCATCGGCTCTCGATGAAGTGCATGTCGATCGGCGGCATCTCCGGCGCGGTGATCAGCTTGTAGTCGCGGAAGCAGGCGTTCTTCAGCCGGCCCCGCTCGAGGCGCATGTCTTCGCTGAGCGCATAGCCCAGGCCGATGGCCAGCCCGCCCTCGACCTGGCCTTCCAGCCCGAGGCGGTTGATGACGCGTCCGACGTCCTGCGCCACCGTGACCTTGTCGACCTTGATCTCGCCGGTCAGCGTGTCGACCGTGATCTCGGCGACGTGCACCGCGTGCGAATAGGCCGCGGAGTGGTCCGAGACATGCCTGGCGCCCTCGGGCTCGCTCCGCGGTTCGTAGTAGTCGGTGACCATCACCAGCTCGGGCTCGGCCTGGAAGTGCATCTGCCGCAACAGGCGGTCGAGCTTGATGATCTCCGTGCCGTCGTGCTCGCGCACGACCGCACCGCCGCGCAGGGCGAGGCCCGCGGCGGGTTCGCCCAGCAGCTTCTCGGCCCCGGCGAGGATCTGCGCCTTGGCCTTGCACGCGGCGCGGCGCGTGCCGTTGCCGGCGATGAAGGTGGTGCGCGAGGCGTGCACGCCGACGTCCCAGGGGGCGATGTCGGAGTCGTTGTTGACGATGGTGACGTGCTCCACCGGCACGCCCAGCTCTTCGGCGACGATGAGCGTGATCACCGCGTCGATGCCCTGGCCGATCTCGGAGGCTCCGGTGATCACCGTGACGCGCGCGTAGTCGTCCACCTTGAGGATGGTGCCGATGCCGTCGGACTTGTGGATCTTGGCGCCGCCGGCGTTGTGGATCGAGGACGCCAGGCCGATGCCCTTCTTGTAGCGCCCGGGTGCCGCGCGCAGCGCCGCGTACTCGCGGCGCTTCCGGCTGTAGTCGCTGGCGTCGGCCGCCGTCTGCAGGCACTCGACCAGCGCGCATTCGCGCAGGAAGGACTTCTGCGGCGTGGTCTCGCCCGAGACCTGCGCGTTCTTCAGGTGGAAGTCGAGCGGGTCCATGTCGACCTGCTCGGCGAGCATGTCCATCTGCTGCGCGGTGGCCCAGGTGGTCTGCACGTTGCCGTAGCCGCGGAAGGAGCCGGCGTAGGGGTTGTTGGTGTAGATCGCCTGCGCCTGGAAGTCGACCACCGGCACGCGGTAGTGGCCCGAGGTGGTGCGCATCATGATCACCGGGATCGTCGGCCCCCAGGAGGTGTAGGCGCCGTTGTCCAGCAGCACGTCGGCGCTGCGGAAGGTGAGCACGCCGTCGCGCGTGCAGCCGGTGCGCATGTGGATGATCGCCGCCTGGCGTGTCGGCGCGGCCCTGAACTCCTCCTCGCGCGTGTAGAGGACCTTCACCGGCCGGCCGGTCCTCTTCGCCAGCAGCGCGGCGATGGGTTCGTAGGGATAGACGTCGAGCTTGGAGCCGAAGGCGCCGCCCACGGGCGGCTGGATGACGCGGATGTCGCCGGGCCCGATGCCCAGCGCCGGGGCGAGGTCCATCTTGTAGTTGTAGGGGTACTGGGTCTGCGTCCAGATCGTCAGCTTGCCGTTGTGGTCGAAGTCGGCGATGGCGCAGGACGTGCCCATGCAGCAATGCGTGACGTGGTGCGGCCGGAACACGTTGTCGACGATGAGGTCGGACGCCGCCTCGGCGGCGGCGAGGTCGCCGTGCCTGAACTCGAAGTGCAGGCTCTTGTTGCCGGGGAAACTGTCGTGGATCTGCGGCGCGTCGTTGCGGGCGCCGGCCTCGGGCGTGAACACGCCCGGCAGGTCCTCGTACTCGACCTCGATCAGCGCCAGCGCCCGCCCGGCGATCTCCTCGGTCTCGGCGGCGACCGCGGCAACTTCATCGTGCTCGCAGCGCACCTTGTCCTTGAGGGCGACGTTGTCGCGCACGAAGCCGAACTTCAGGCCGGCGGCGTCCGCCCCGGTCAGCACGGCGTGCACGCCGGGGAGCCGCGCGGCCGCCGTGGTGTCGATGCGCACGATGCGCGCGTGCGGCCGGCCGGCGAACAGCACTTTGCCGATCAGCATCTGCGGCAGCACCATGTCGTTGATGTAGCGCGTCTTGCCGGTGGCCTTGTCCGGGGCGTCGGGCTTCTTGACGCGCTGGCCGATGAGGGTCGTCTTCACCGCGGGTGAATCGCTGGCCTTGGGTTGCATGGCGGGTTCCTGCTGCGAAAGATGGGGTGGTGGCGAGGGCCTGCCGCGCGTTCAGCCGTGACCGCCGCAGCCGGCCTTGCCGGCCACGGCCTGCACCGCGTCGAGCACCTTGGTGTAGCCGGTGCAGCGGCACAGGTTGCCCTCCAGGCCGCGCTGCGCCTCTTCCCGGGTGAGCCCCGGGTTGTTCTCGATCAGGTAGCGGGCCTGCACGATCATGCCCGGCATGCAGAAGCCGCACTGCACGGCGCCGTGGTCGACGAAGGCCTGCTGCACCGGGTGCAGGCCCTGCGGCGTGCGCAGCCCCTCGATGGTCACGAGCTCGCGCCCGTCGCAGTCGATGGCGTACATGAGGCAGCTGTTGATCGTCCTGCCGTCGACCTCGATCGTGCAGGCGCCGCATTCGCCTTCGCCGCAGGCGTACTTGGTGCCGGTCAGGTCGAGCCGCTCGCGCAGCATGGCCAGCGTCTTCATCGTCGCGGGCACCTTCAGGCAGACCTCGCGGCCATTGAGCTTGAAGCGGATCTCAGTCTCGACGGACATCATGCAGGACCTCTTCGATGAACACCCGGACGAGATGGCCGCGATACCAGGCACTGGCACGCACGTCGTCGATGGGCTTGGCGTCTTCGGCCGCCGCCTCGACGGCGGCGGCGATGGCGGCGTCGTCGGGCACGCGGCCCTCGAGTGCGGCCTCGACGCGACGTGCGCGCAGCGGCGTCGCGGCCACCGACCCCATGGCCACGCGCACCGCGTGCAGGGTGCCGTCTTCGGTGCGCGCGCCCAGCGCCACCGAGACGGTGGAGATCTCGAGCGCGGGCCGCGGGCCGGACTTGCGGAAGCGCGCGACGAAGCCCGGCGCGGGCCGCTCGAACACGACCGCGGTCAGCAGCTCCTCGGGCCGCTTCACGGTCTTGCCGGGGCCGGTGAAGAAGCGCTCCAGCGGCACGCGCCGCGTCTGCACGGCGTCGTCCTGCCAGTGCGCGAGCTCGACCGCGGCGTCCAGCACCAGCAGCGGCGGGCTCATGTCGCCGGCCGGCGAGGCATTGCAGAGGTTGCCGCCGAGCGTCGCCGCGTTGCGGATCTGTTCGCTGGCGAAGTGCTCGGCGGCCTCGACCAGCACCGGCGCGACTGCGGCGAGCAGGGCGCTGCGGCGGATCTCGTTGACCGTCGTCGTCGCGCCGATGCGGATCTCCTGCCCCGCGCTCTGGATGCCACCGAGTCCCTCGACGCGGCGGATGTTCAGCAGCCGCGCGGCGTAGCTGCGCACGCCGGCTTCGGTCTGTGGCGCGAGGTCGGTGCCGCCGGCGAGCACGGTCGCGCCGCCGGGCAGCGCCAGCGCCGCCAGCGCCTGCTCGAGCCGCGTCGGCGCGAGCACCTTCTGGATCGCCGCCATCGTCATGCCGCCTGCTCCTCGCGGTGGTCGAAGCGCACCGGCTCGCGGTAGCGTCCGAAGACGCCGACCAGGCGCTGCGTGATCTCGCCCACCGTGGCGTAGGCCTTCACCGCCTCGACGATGGCCGGCATCAGGTTGGCGCCGCTCTTGGCGTCGGCGGTGACGCGCACCAGCGCGCGCTCGACCGCGACGCGGTCGCGCTCGCCGCGGATGCGCGCCAGCGCGTCCACCTGTGCCTGCGCCGCGGTGGCGTCGTAGGGATGCAGCTCGACCGGGCGGGGCTCCTCCTCGTCGCTGCGGTAGCGGTTCACGCCGACCTTGGGGAAGGAGCCGCCCTCGATCGCGCGCGTCATGCGGTAGGCCTGCGCCGAGACGCGCGACTGGATGCTGCCGTCGGCGATGAGCTTGACGATACCGCCCGCGGCATCGGTCTCGGCGATGATGCGCTCCATCTCGCTGCGCATCTGGTTGGTCATGGTCTCGACGTAGTAGGAGCCGCCCAGCGGATCCACGGTCTCGGCCAGGCCCATCTCCTCGACGAGCAGCTGCATGGTGCGCAGCGAGATGCGCTGCGCGTACTCGCTCGGGATGGTGTAGGCCTCGTCGTAGCAGCACAGCGCCATCGTCTGCGCGCCCGAGAGTGCGGCCAGCAGCGCGTAGTAGGCGCCGCGCACGATGTTGTTCTCGGGTTGCTCGAGCGTGAGGCCGCCGCCGCCGCCGCCGGCGATCATTCGCAGCCACATCGAGCCGGGCTTCTGCGCGCCGTACTCCTCCTTCATGATCTTGGCCCACAGGCCGCGGCCGGCGCGGAACTTGGCGACCTGCTCGAAGATGTTGCCGAAGATGTTGAAGTTGTAGGACAGGCGGCCGGCGAACTCGTCCACCGGCACGCCGCGCTTGATGACCTCGTCGGCGTAGGCGCGCGCGATGCAGAAGCCGAACGCCATCTCCTGCGTCGGCGTCGCGCCGGACTCGCGGATGTGGTAGCCGCACACCGACACCGGGCTGTACTTGGGCGCGTGCTCGGCGCAGTATTCGATGGTGTCGCCGACCAGGCGGATCGAGGGCTCGACGGGATAGATCCACGTCCCCCGCCCGACGAACTCCTTCAGGATGTCGTTCTGCGCCGTGCCGCGCAGCGTCTTCAGGTCGAAGCCGCGCTTCTCGGCCATCGCGAGATACATCGCGATCAGGATCGCCGCCGAGCCGTTGATGGTCAGCGAGACGGTGATCTTGTCGAGGTCGATGCCCTCGAAGGCGATCTCGAAGTCGCGCAGCGTGTCCACCGCCATGCCGACGCGCCCGACCTCGCCCTCGGCCATCGGGTCGTCGGAGTCCAGGCCGCACTGCGTCGAGAGATCGAAGGCGACGTTCAGCCCCGTCTGCCCGTTGTCGATGAGGAACTTGAAGCGGCGGTTGGTGTCGGCGGCATTGCCGAAGCCCGTGTACTGCCGCATCGTGAACGGCTGCTTGCGGTACATGAGCGGGTGGATGCCGCGCGTGAACGGGTATTCGCCGGGCAGGCCGAGCATGGCCACGCCGCCGCTGGCCTCCAGGTCCTCGGCGGTGTAGAGGGGCTTGACCTCGATGCCGGATTCGTTCTTCAACGGGCGCACGCCAGGAGGAAGGTTCATCGCAGGTTCTCCCGAATGAAGTCGCTGATCGCGTCGAGCTTGCTGCCGGTGGCGAACACGCCCTTGAAGCCGAGCGCACGCAGCGCGTCGTGGTCGGCAGCGGGGATGTTGCCCCCGATGATCCAGAGCCGGTCGCCCATTCCCGCTTCTTCCAGCAGGGGCTTGAGCCGCGTGCAGAAGGGCATGTGCGCGCCGGCCATCGAGGACAGCGCGATCACGTCCGGGTTCTCGCGCCGCGCCGCGTCGACGACCATTTCGGGTGACTGGCGCAGGCCGGTGTAGTGCACGTCGAAGCCGGCGTCGAGCAGCGCGCGCGCCACCACCTTGGCGCCCTGGTCGTGCCCGTCCAGGCCCGGCTTGGCAAGGACGATTTTGATGCGTCGGTCGGTATTCAAGATGACACCTCTTTCGCGATGATGAGCTTGAGGATCTCGCTCGTTCCCCCGCCGATGAGCGTGAAGCGCACGTCGCGCACGTAGCGCTGCACCGGGTACTCCATCGCGTAGCCGTAGCTGGCGAGCACGCGGGCGGCCTGGTCGCAGATCGTGGCGGCGGTCTCGGTGGCGTGCAGCTTGGCCATCGCCGCCTCCTTGTGGTGCGGGCGCCCTTGCGCGTGCAGCCAGGCGGCGTGGCGCACCATCAGCACGGCCGATTCGAGTGCGGTTGCCATCTCGGCGAGCTTGAACTGGATCGCCTGGAAGCGGTTGATCGGCTTGCCGAACTGCACGCGCTCGGCGGCGTAGCGCTGCGCCTCGGCCAGGGCCGCGCGCGCGACTCCAAGGGCCATGGCGCCGGTGATGACGCGGATCTCGGCCAGCGTCTTGCGCAGGTGCTGCTCGCCGTCGCCGACCTCGCGCGAGAGGCGGTGCGAATCGGGGACGAAGCAGTCGTCGAAGGCAACTTCCGAGGTCGGCAGCGCCCACACGCCCATCTTGTGGATGGCGCGCCCGACGACGAGGCCGGGGAAGTCGCGCTCGACGAGGAAGATGGTCAGCTTGCCCTCGGGCCCCTTGCCGCCGACCTTGGCGAAGACGGTGAAGAAGTCGGCCACCGGCGCCGAGGTGATCCAGGTCTTGCGGCCGTTCAGCCGAAAGCCGCCGTCGACCGCCGTCGCCGTGGTCGTGATGCCGCCGAGGTCCGAGCCCGCGCCGGGCTCGGTCATGCAGATGGCGCCGATCTTCGCGCCGCGGAGCGCGGGCTTGAAGAGTCGCTCGAGGATGTCCGCGTTGCCCAGCAGCTGCAGGAACTTGGTGCCCATGAGCGACTGCATCGCCGCGGCACCGGCCAGCGACATCGAGCCGCGCGCGATTTCTTCCAGCGCGAGCGCGAACTCGGGCAGCGCCAGCCCCGAGCCGCCCAGCGCCTCCGGGTAGCGCATGCCGAAGAAGCCCAGGCCGCCGAGTTCCGCGAAGAGTTCGCGCGGGAAGGCGTGCGCCTCGTCCAGCGCCGCGGCCTGCGGCACGACGCGTTCGTCGACGAAGCGCGCGAAGGCCTCGCGGATCGCGCGCTGGTCGTCGCTGAGGTCGAAGTTCATGCCGGGGCCCCCGCAGCGCCCGTGTCCAGCTCGGCGGCCGTGGCGCCGTAGTCGCGCAGCGCCGCCTCGCGCGAAATGATGCCGTTTCGCACCTCCTCGGCGAGCAGCCTGCGGTCGCGCCGCTTGGGGTCGCCGAATCCACCGCCGCCGTTGGCCACCTGGTGGTAGACGGTGCCCTTGGGTACGCCGGTGATGAGATCCTTGTTGCGCGGCACCACGGTGCGCCCGTCGGGGTAGTGCAGGCGGATGAAGTTCAGCCCCGCGCCCTGGCCTCCGGCGAGACCAAAGGCGCCCTCGAAGTCGCCGTCGCCGAAGGTGACGAGCTGGGTGTCGTCGCTGCCGATCTCGAAGACCGTCTCCACCCCGAGGCCGCCGCGCCAGCGCCCGGGGCCGGCGGAATCGGCGAGCAGTTCGTGCTTGAGCAGCCGGTGCGGCGTCTGCTGCTCGAACATCTCGTAGTCCTGGTCGAGCACGCCGCCGGAGGCGTCGATCATACCGATGTGGTCGTAGCCGTCGCAACCCTGCAGCGCGCCCGAGCCGCCCTTCAGGCCCATGAAGCCGATGTCGACGTACTTCTCGCCGCTGCGTGGGTCGATGCCGGTGGTCAGCGACGCCAGCAGGTTGTTCCAGCCCGCGGTGACGCGGTCGGGCAGCACGGCGCTGAGCGCCCGCTGGATGGCGTCCGCGTTGGGCGGGCAGAGGTGGTTGCCGAAGGTCGTCGCCTTGGGGTAGGCGGCGTTGAGGAGGGTGCCCTCGGGGATGACGATCTCGATCGGCTCGACCATGCCCTCGTTGTGCGGGATGTCGGGGTTGACCATCTGCAGCAGCGTGAGGATGGTGGCCGAGGCGCTCGAGGTGAAGGTGCCGTTGACGAAGCCGTTGGTCTGCGCGTCGGTGCGCGAGTAGTCGAAGCGGATCGACTGCTCCTGCACGTCGATGTCGACCCGGATCGTGAACTTGCTGCCCTCGTGGCGACCGTCGTAGTAGACATAGCCCTCGCCGCTGTAGCGGCCGTTGGGGATCTTCGCGATCTCGGCCTGCATCATGCGGCGCGTGGCGTCGAAGAGCGCCTGCTTGTGCGCCTCGTAGCTGCTGCGCCCGTACTTGGCGAGCAGCTCCAGCATGCGGCGCGCGCCGATCTCGCAGGCGCCCATCTCGGCCTTCATGTCGTGCTGCACGATCTCCAGGCGTACGTTGGCGAAGATCAGGTTCCACACGTCCTGGCGCAGCTTGCCGCGGTCGACCACCTTCACCGCGGGGATGCGCAGCGCCTCCTGCCAGACCTCGACCGCGTTGGGGTTGTAGCCGCCGGCCACGGCGCCGCCGATGTCGGCCTGGTGGCCCTTCACGGCCGTCCAGCCGACCAGCTCGCCCTCGAAGAACACCGGCTTGAAGACCGCGACGTCGTTGTTCTGGTTGCCCAGGCTGAAGACGTCGTTGTGGAAGAAGACGTCGCCGTCGTGGATGTCGCCCTCGAAGGTCTTGCGGATGTGCTTGCACACCGGCGCCAGCGAGAAGGCGAGGATGGGCAGGTTCTCCGTCTGCTCGAGCATGCGGCCCTCGGCGTCGTAGAGGCCGGTGACGTAGTCCTTGGCTTCGCACAGGATGGGGCTGCGCGTGGTGCGCTCCATCGAGATGCTCATCTCGTCGGTGATGGCCTTGAAGCTGCGCGCGTAGACCGAGAGCAGGATGGGGTCGATCGTCGTCATGGCGGGGCTCCCGGTTCAGGCGGTGGCGGCGGCGACGAGGTCTTCGCGGCCCTTGGCGTACAGCACGAAGGAGCCCAGGCCGTCGACGAGGCCGTCGAAGCCCTCGGAGACGAAGATCGCCGTCGTCTGCTGCTCGATCAGCGCCGGGCCCTGCACGCGGTGGCCGGCGTGCATGCGGTGGCCGTCGTAGACCGCGACCTCGGCGAAGTCGTCGCGCTCGGGGAGGTATATGCGGCGGCCGCCCTTGCGCGCAGCACTCGCGTCGGGCTCGCCCGCGGCCTGGCGCGCGATCTCCGGCCGCGTCGTGGCGCCGATCGCCTGCAGGCGCACGTTGATGATCTCGATGGCGCTGCCCTCGGCCTCGAGCGTGTAGCCGAAGAGGCGGCGGTGCTCGTCGTGGAAGGCGCGCGCGATCGCCGCCTCGTCGCGGCCGTGCACGGCGGCCAGCGGCACCTGCACCGAGACCTCGTGGTACTGGCGCAGGTAGCGGCAGTCCAGGCGCAGCTCGATGCGCTGGCGCTCTCCAGGCACGCGCTCGCCTTCGAGCTGCGCCGCGCCCTCGGCGGCCATCTCGTCGACGAGGGCCGCAAGCCGCGTCCAGTCGAGCTGCGACAGCCGCGCGACGAAGGTGCGCACGAAGTCGTGCTTCAACTCTCCCATCAGCATGCCGAAGGCGCACAGCACCGAGGCCTCGCGCGGCACGATCATGAGCGGGATGCCGAGCTCGGCGCAGATCAGGCAGCCGTGGATGGGCCCGGCGCCGCCGCCGGGAATCATCGGGAACTCGCGCGGGTCGAAGCCGCGCTTGATCGTCACCTCGCGCACGCCCTGCGCCATGTTGTTGCAGGCCACGCGGTACATGCCCGCGGCGGCGCGCTCGACCGACAGGCCCATGGGCCGCGCGATGTGCTCGTCGATCGCGCGGCGCGCGGCCTCGGCGTCGAGCTTCATGCTGCCGCCGGCGAAGTAGCCGGGGTCCAGGTAGCCGAGCACGACATTGGCGTCGGTGGTCGTGGGCAGCGTACCGCCCTTGCCGTAGCAGGCGGGCCCCGGCGCGGCACCCGCGCTCTGCGGGCCCATGCGCAGCAGGCCGCCTTCGTCCAGCCAGCCGATCGAGCCGCCGCCCGCGCCGATGGTGTGAATGTCGAGCATCGGCAGCGCGATCTTGTGGCGCGCGATCTCGCCGTCGTTCTTCAGCATCGGCGCGCGCACGGCCACCGAGGTCTCGAAGCTGGTGCCGCCCATGTCGGTGGTGATGCAGCGGTCCTGCCCGAGCGCCTGCGCGTAGAAGAGCCCGGCGCCGGGGCCGCCGGCCGGGCCGGAGAGGAGGGTGAGTGCCGCCTTGTCGCGCGCGGCCTGCGGCGAGATCACGCCGCCGTTGCTCTGCATGATGAGCAGCAGCCCGGCGAAGCCGATGCCGCGCAGGCGCTCGACGAGCTGGTCGAGGTAGTGGCCGAGCTTGGGCCCGACGTAGGCGTTGAGCACGGTGGTGCTGACGCGCTCGTAGAAGCGGATCGAGGGCAGCACCTCGGTGGACACCGAGAGGTAGGCGCGCGGCAGCGCGCGGCGCACGGCGGCGGCGGCGGCCTGCTCGTGCACGGGGTTGGCGAAGGCGTTCATGAAGCAGATCGCCACCGCCTCCACGCCCTCGTCGCGCCAGCCGGCGAGCGCGGCCTCGATCGCCGCGGCATCGAGCCCGTCGAGCTCCTGCCCCTGGCTGTCCAGGCGGCCCTTGATGCCGATGCGGCGCGCCCGCGGTACCAGCGGCACGACGTTGCGGTAGCGGTTGTTGTACTGCTCCTCGCGGATGCCGCGGCGCATCTCGAGTGCGTCGCGCACGCCCTCGGTGGTCAGCAGAGCGGTCCTGGCGCCGGTGGAGGTGAGCGTGGCGTTGGTGGCCACCGTGGTGCCGTGCACGATGGTGTCCAGCGCCTGCGCCATCTCCTGCAGCGTGCGCGGCGGCTGCATCGTCTGCGCGATCTCCTGCAGCCCCTGCACGACCGCGATCGAGGGATCCTCGGGCGTGGACAGCGTCTTGTGGATGCGCGGCGGCTGGCCGTCCTGGGTGACGACGAAGTCGGTGAAGGTGCCGCCGACGTCGATGCCGATCTTGAGCGTCATGCAGAGGACTCCGGGGTGGAGGGGGCGGAGGGGGTGGCGGGGGTCGCGTCGGCGAGTCGCGCCACCAGCGCGCGCACGTCTTCCTTGCGCACCTTGCCGAGTGCGGTGCGGGGCAGCGCGTCGACGACGAAGACCTGCTTGGGTTGCTTGAAGCGGGCGATGCGGCCTTCCAGCCGGGCCATCACCGCGTCCGCGTCGAGGTCGGCGCCGGGCCGCGGCACGACCACCGCCACCACGCGTTCGCCCCAGCGTGCGTCGGGCCGTCCGACGACGGCGGCCTCGACGATGTCGGGATCCTCCTGCAGCGCGATCTCGACTTCGGCCGGGCTGACGTTCTCGCCGCCGGAGATGATCATGTCCTTGAGCCGGCCGTCGACCCAGAGGAAGCCTTGCGCGTCGAGCCGTCCGCGATCGCCCGAGTGGAACCAGCCGTCGACGAGGGCGCGCGCCGTCGCCGACGCGCCCTGCCAGTAGCCGCTCATCACGTTGCGGCCATGCACGAGGATCTCGCCCGACTGCCCGTGCGGCAGGTCGCGGCCTTCGGCGTCGACGATGCGCAGCGCCACGCCCAGCGCTGCGCGCCCGGCCGAGCCGGCGGTGCGCAGCGCCTCGTCGGCATGCTGGCAGGAGGCGATGGGCGCGGTTTCGGTGGCGCCCCAGACCTGGATCAGCGGCACGCCGCGGGCATGCACCGCATGGCACAGGCGCTCGGGCACCACCGTCGAGCCGGTGGAGATGGCACGCAGACTGCCGAGGTTGGCCGTCGCCCATTCGGGCAGTGCCATCACGGCGTCGAGCTGCGCCGGCACGAGCACGGTGAGGGTGATGGCGTGCGCAGCGATCGCCGCCAACGTCGCTGCCGGATCGAACTTGGCGTGCAGCGCCACGGTGCAACCGCTGCGCAGCGCCGGCAGCGTCTGGATGTTGAGGCCGCCGACGTGGAACAGCGGCAGCGTGGTGAGCACGCGGTCGGCCTGCGTCATCGCGTGCATGTCGACGCTCGCGTCGGCATTGGCGCACAGCGCGTCGTGCGAGAGCATCACGCCCTTGGGGCTTCCGGTGGAGCCGGACGTGTAGCACAGCAGCAGCGGCGCCTGCGGCGCAATGTCGGGGCGGAGATCGCCCGGCGCGCCCGCCATGCGGGCGGCACCGGCCGCGACGAAGTCCGCCCAGGGCTCCCAGCCGGCCGGGCAGCCGTCGCCGATGACGATGCAGCGCGTGCCCGCGGGCGCCACCGCTTCGGCCTGACAGGGGCCCGCGAAGGAGGCGTCGGCAAAGAGGAACGCGGGCCGGCACTCGGCGAGCATGACGCGGTGCTCGGGCGACGCCAGGCGCCAGTTCATCGGCACGAAGATCGCGCCGCGCCGGGCGCAGGCAAAGAGCATCGTCAGCATCGCGGCGCTGTTCAGTCCGAGCCAGGCGACGACCTGTCCCTGGCCGACGCCGCCGGCGGCCAGCGCGTGTTCGCAGCGCTCGATCTCGCGCGTCAGCCGCTCGTACGTCCAGCGGCCGTCGGCGCACACCAGGGCGTCCTTGCCGGCGCAGCGCGCCGCGGCCGCGTGGATCCAGTCGGCGGGTAGCAGCTCCATGACAGGTCTTGGCGAGTCGATCAGACGTCGCCGACCTCGATGACCACGGCCATCGCGCTGTCGCCGGCGGCGCAGCCGGTGAAGAGGCCGCGTCCGCCGCCGCGCAGCGCCAGCGCCTCGATCAGCTCGATGATCGCGCGCGTGCCCATCGGCGCCTGCGGATGGCCCCAGACGAGCGAGCAGCCGAAGGGGTTGATCGGCTGCCAGGCGATGCCCATCACCTTCGCGAACACGAGGTCGTTGAGCGCGAAGGGGTTGTGCGTCTTGATGACGTCGATGTCGCCGATGGCCAGCCCCGCCTGCGCCAGCGCGCGCGCCGCGGCCGGCGCAGGCGCCTCGGGCATGAGTGCGAGTTCGACGCGCGCCTGGCCGAAGCCGAGCAGGCGCACGCCGATCTTGGGGTCGCTGGCGAGCTCGCGCGCGCGCTCGGGGGTGGTCAGCACGAGGCCGGCGTTGCCGTCCGCCGGGTGCGTCTGGCCGCCGAAGGTGACGCTGCCGCCGGGCATCACCGGCTTCAGCGCGGTCAGGCCTTCGGGCGTCGAATGGCTCACGCCCTCGTCGCCCTCGAGCCGCGTCGCGACCTTCTTGAAGCCCGGCGCCGGCACCTCGAAGGGCAGGGTCATGAAGCGCTTGAGGAAGGCGGCGCCGTCGGCCAGCGCCTGGCGGTACTGCGCCTCGCGCGCCAGCACCACCTCGTGCTGCTCGGCGCTGCCGATGCGATGCCGGCTGGCGACGTTCTCGGCCGTCGCCAGCATCGAGTGGTGACCGAGCGGGTCGCAGCCGAAGTTGTCCATCACCCAGTCCTCGGCGGCGCCGGTGCCGCCGGGGCCGCGCGGATTGGGGTAGTAGAGGTGCGGGCCGTTGCTGGTGCGGTCGGCGTTGACGACGAGCACCGTGCTCGCGAGCCCGGCCTCGATCTCCTGCGCGCCGGCGAGCAGCGTGCGCACGCCGGTGGCGCAGGCCTGCATCAGCGTCGGCCCGGCAAGGCCCGGCATGCCGGCCAGGCCGGCGAGCCAGGGCAGGCCGTAGAAGGAGTGCTTCTGCGGCACCGACAGGCCGAGCACGCCGTGGTCGAACAGCGCCGGGTCGATGCGGCGCTGCGCGAGTTCGGCGCGCACGACGTGGGCGGCGAACTCCAGGCTGTTGAGGTTGGCGAAGGCGCCCTGCCAGCGCGCGAAGGGCGTGCTCCAGTAGGCCCCGTAGGGAATGACGGCGTGATGACTCATGGGCTGTGCTCCTTGCGGCGAGCGGATCGGCTTGCGGCCATGGGCGCGGCAACCAGCCCCAACGCCTCGACGAAGGCCTGGCGCGCGTTCTTCAGGTGCTCGTGGACCGCCGCGGCGGCGGCGTCCGCGTCGCCGGCGGTCAGTGCCGCGGTGATGCGCTGCAGGCCGTGCAGCACGATGGTGCGCACCTGCGGCTGGCCCAGCGTCAGCGTGCGGATGTGCTGCATGTGATCGGCGTAGAGCTCGATCATGCGCACCAAGCGGGCGTTGGGCACGAGCGCCAGCCAGGCCGCGCGATAGCGCACATTGGCCTCGTGAAAGGCGGCAAGCTCGTCCTTGTCGTGCGCCGCGGCGGCGTCGGCCAGGGCGGCATCGATCGGCCCGCGCGTGCGCCGGTCGACGGTGCGCGGCGCGATGCGGCGCACCGCTGCCGGCTCAATCAGGAAGCGCAGCTCGTAGATGTCCTCGACATCGGAGAGCGCAAGCGAGGGCACGGCGAAGCTGCGCCCATGCGTGGCCAGCAGGCCCTCGCTGGCCAGGCGTGCCAGCGCTTCGCGCACCGGCGTGCGCGAGACGCCGAGCTGGTTCGCGAGCTGCACCTCCTGCAGCGCGCTGCCCTCGCCGATGGCGCCCGCGCGCAACTGCTCGCGCAGGGCCTGGTAGACCTGGTCGGCCAGCGCACGGGGGCGCTGCACCGGGGTGAGCGTGCGTGGGGTCAAGGTCCGTCTCCCGCCGCGGGCCGTCGGCTCGAAAAAGCCATCCCGCCTGCGAATATGGATACTGTATACATTGACGACCGGCGCGCATGAGGAATTACCCGCCTTCGCAGGCGTGAGCTGCAACGGGGCCTCGCGTGCATCGGCCGCGCGCGCCGCGGCCCAGGCTTCAGGGGCGCGGACGCCGTCCGCCCGGGCTTACCGCTTCAGCCTCAGCTCGGCCGCGCGCGCATGCGCCTGCAGGCCTTCGCCGTAGGCGAGCTCGGCGGCGATCGGCCCGAGCTTGTGCGCCCCGGTCTCGCTGACCTCGATCAGGCTGGTGCGCTTGACGAAGTCGTACACGCCCAGCGGCGAGGAGAAGCGCGCGCTGCCCGCGGTCGGCAGCACGTGGTTGGGGCCGGCGCAGTAGTCGCCCAGGCTCTCGCTGGTGAAGGCGCCGAGGAAGATGGCGCCGGCGTGCTGCAGCAGCGGCTCCCAGCGATGCGGGGCCGTCGAGCTGACCTCGAGGTGCTCGGGCGCGATGCGGTTGGCGATGGCGCAGGCCTCTTCCATGCTGCGCGTCTCGATCAGCGCGCCGCGGCCTTCGAGGCTCGCGCGGATGACGGCCTCGCGTGGCAGCGTCGGCAGCAGGCGCTCGATGGCCGCGCGCACCTGCCCGATGTAGGCGGCGTCGGGGCTGAGCAGGATGCTCTGCGCCAGCTCGTCGTGCTCGGCCTGGCTGAAGAGGTCCATCGCCACCCAGTCGGGCGGCGTGCTGCCGTCGGCGAGCACGAGGATCTCGCTCGGGCCGGCGATCATGTCGATGCCCACCTGGCCGAAGACGCGGCGCTTGGCGCTGGCAACAAACGCGTTGCCCGGGCCGGTGATCTTGTCCACGCGCGGCACGCTGGCGGTGCCGTAGGCCAGCGCCGCCACCGCCTGCGCGCCGCCGATCGTGAACACGCGCGTCGCGCCGGCGATCGCCGCGGCGGCGAGCACGAGGGCGTTGCGCTGGCCGCCGGGAGTCGGCACGACCATCACGATCTCCGGTACGCCGGCCACCTGCGCCGGAATGGCGTTCATGAGCACGCTGGACGGGTAGGCCGCCTTGCCGCCGGGGACGTAGATGCCCACGCGCGCCAGCGGCGTCACCTTCTGGCCGAGCAGCGTGCCGTCCGCGTCGCGCCAGCTCCAGCTGCGGCAGCAGGCTTCGAACTGGCGCTGGTGGTATTCACGCACGCGCGCTGCGGCCGCCTCGAGCGCCGTGCGCTGCGCCGGCGTGATGCGCGCCAGCGCGGCGCGCAGCTCGTCGGGCCCGATCTCCAGGGCGGCCATCGAAGCGGCCTGCAGGCCGTCCAGGTGCGCGGTCAGCTCCAGCAGCGCGGCATCGCCGCGCGCGCGCACGTCGGCGATGATCTGCGCCACGCGGCCCTCGATGGCGGCGTCGGTCTCGGCCGACCAGTGCAGCACGCGCTGCAGCTCGCCCTCGAAGCCGGCATCCCGCGTGTCCAGCGCACGCAAGGCGAGGGTCATGCCGGCTGCTCCGCGACGGCGCTGCCGAAGGCCTCGATGAGGGCGCGCAGCGGCTCGCGCTTGACCTTCAGCGCCGCCTGGTTGACGACCAGGCGCGCGCTGATGTCCATGATGCGCTCGACCTCGACGAGCTTGTTGGCCTTGAGCGTGCCGCCGGTGGAGACGAGGTCGACGATGGCGTCGGCCAGGCCCGTGAGCGGCGCCAGCTCCATGCTGCCGTAGAGCTTGATCAGGTCCACGTGCACGCCCTTGGCGGCGAAGTGCTCGCGCGCCAGCCGCGTGTACTTGGTGGCCACGCGGATGCGCGAGCCCTGGCGCACGGCGCTGGCGTAGTCGAAATCCGCGCGCGTGGCCACCGACAGGCGGCAGCGCGCGATGCCCAGGTCCAGCGGGCGGTACAGGCCGTGGCTGTCGTGCTCGAGCAGCACGTCCAGGCCGGCGACGCCGAGGTCGGCGCCGCCCTGCTGCACGTAGGTCGGCACGTCGGAGGCGCGCACCAGCACCACGCGCACGTCGCTGCGGCTGGTGCCGATGATGAGCTTGCGGCTCTTCTCCGGGTCTTCGAGCAGCTCGATGCCGGCGGCGCGCAGCATCGGCATCGAGTCGTCGAGGATGCGCCCCTTGCTGAGCGCGAGCGTGATCACGCCGTGCCGCCGGCTTCGTCTTCCGCCGGCGTCAGCGTGGTCATCGACAGCGCATGGATCTCCTCGCGCATGCGCTCGCCCAGCGCCTGGTAGACGCGCTGGTGGCGACGGATGCGCGACAGGCCCTCGAACTGCGCCGAGACGATGGTGGCGAAGAAGTGGCGGCCGTCGCCCTCGACCTCGACGCGCGTGCACGGCAGCGCGTTCGAGATGTAGTCGCGGACCTGCTGGGGGGTGGGTTCGCCCATGGCGCTCAGTCCAGTTCCTTCTGGTTGACGATGACGCGCGCGGCGATGCCGTAGGCGATGGCCTCGTCGGCCGTCATCCAGTAGTCGCGCTCCATGTCGGCGCGCACCTTCTCCGCGGGCTGGCCCGTCTCGCGCGCGATCACGCCGGCCAGGCGCTCGCGCACCTTGATGATCTCCTTGGCCTGGATCGCGATGTCGGTGGCGCGGCCACCGGCGCCGCCGGCGGGCTGGTGGATCATGAAGCGCGTGTTGGGCAGGCACAGGCGCCGCTCCCTGGGCGCGGCGAGGAAGATGTGCGTGGCCGCACTCGCCACCCAGCCGGTGCCGATGCAGGTGATTGGCGCGCGCACGAAGCGGATCATGTCGTGCACCGCGTCGCCGCTCTCGACGTGGCCGCCGGGGCTGGAGATCAGCATGCGGATCGGCGCCTCGCTGTCCTGCGCCAGCAGGATCAGCCGCTCGCACACCTGGCGCGCGAGCTTGTCGTCGATCTCGCCGAAGACGAGCACGAAGCGTGACTCGAGGGCCAGGCGCTCAGACAGGCCGCCGCGCTCGCTCTTCTCGGGCTTGGCAGGCTTGTCGTCGGCGGCGCGGCCGGCGGAAAAATCTCTCATGGCTGGGGCTCCTCGTGCAGCGCGCATTGTCGCTCAGGCCCGCAGCTTGTAGCCCCGGCGCAGCAGCTCCAGCGCGAGCGCCGAGACCAGCAGGAAGCAGCCGCCGACGACGGCCAGGCCGAGCCAGGGCGAGACGTCGCTGTGGCCGAAGAAGCCGCGGCGAAAGCCGTCGATCATGTAGAAGAAGGGATTGAGATGGCTCACCGCCAGCCACAGCGGCGGCAGGGCGTTGACCGAGTAGAAGACGCCGGAGAGCATGGTCATCGGCATGACGATGAAGTTCTGGAACGCGGCCATCTGGTCGAACTTCTCCGCCCACAGGCCGGCGATGAGCCCGAGCGAGGCGAGGATGGCCGCGCCGAGCAGCGCGAAGACGACGATCCACCCCGGCTGCTGCGCCTGCAGCGGCGCCGCCCAGGCGGTGACCAGCAGCACGCCGGCGCCGACCATCAGCCCGCGCAGCACCGCCGCACCGACGTAGGCGAAATACCAGGCGGCGTGCGACAGCGGCGTGACGAGCAGGAAGACGAGGTTGCCGGTGATCTTGCTCTGGATGAGCGAACTGCTGCTGTTGGCAAAGGCGTTCTGCAGCACGCTCATCATCACCAGGCCGGGGATGAGGAAGCTCGTGTAGCCGACGCCGGGGAAGACCTCGACGCGGTCCTCCAGCACCTGGCCGAAGATCAGCAGGTACAGCACCGAGGTCAGCACCGGCGCGGCCACCGTCTGGAAGCCGACCTTCCAGAAGCGCAGCACCTCCTTGCGCAGGAGCGTGCCCGTGCCGGCCAGCGTCATGCGGCGATCCCGGCCGGGTGCTGCGCGCCCAGGCCCAGGCTCATCGTGTGCACGAACACGTCCTCGAGGTCGGGGCGGCGGATCTCGAGGTCCTCGACGCGAACACCGCCCTCGCGCAGTGCCGCCAGCGCCTGCTCGACGCCGCTGGCGTCGTGTACGCGCAGCTGCACGATGCGCCCGGTGACGCGCGCCTGCGCGGCAAGCTCCGGCGGCAGCGCGTCGTCGCTCTTGAAGGCGAGCATGGTGCCGGCGGCGCCGGAGAGCAGCGCCGAGGTGCGGTCCAGCGCCACCAGGCGGCCGAGCTTGAGCATCGCGATGCGTTGGCACAGCGCCTCGGCCTCCTCGAGGTAGTGCGTCGTCAGCAGCACCGTGTGGCCCTGGCGGTTGAGTCGCGCGATGAAGTGCCACAGCGTCTGGCGCAGCTCGACGTCGACGCCGGCGGTGGGCTCGTCGAGCACGATCACCGGCGGGCGGTGCACCAGCGCCTGCGCCACGAGCACGCGGCGCTTCATGCCTCCGGAGAGCTGACGCATGTTGGCGTCGGCCTTGTCGGTGAGGTCGAGTTCGCCGAGCAGCTCGTCGATCCAGGCGTCGTTGTGGCGCACGCCGAAGTAGCCGCTCTGGATGCGCAGCGTCTCGCGCACGCTGAAGAACGGGTCGAAGACGAGTTCCTGCGGCACGATGCCCAGCCGGCGGCGCGCGGCGGCGTAGTCGGCGACGACGTCGTGGCCATGCACCATGACGCGGCCGCGGCTGGCCCGCACGAGGCCGGCGAGCACCGAGATCAGCGTCGTCTTGCCGGCGCCGTTGGGCCCGAGCAGCCCGAAGAACTCGCCTTCCTCGATGTCGAAGCTCACGCCGTCCAGCGCCCGCAGCGTGCCTTCGGCACTGCGATAGGTCTTGGCGACGTCATCGAAGCGGACGGCGATGGCGGTGGACATGAAGCGCGAAATTGTAGGGAGCGGGGCGGAACGCTGTCGATGCCAGAATGAATGCCCTTGCCGCCGACGCCATGCCGCCGCCGAAGAAGCCCCGCCGCACCGCCGAGCGCATCCTCGAAGTGACGCTCGCGCTGTTCAATCGCTTCGGCGAACCCAACGTCAGCACGACGCTGATCTCGGCCGAGCTGCGCATCAGTCCGGGCAACCTCTACTACCACTACCCGGCCAAGGACGAGATCGTCAATGCGCTCGTCGACCGCCACGAGCGCGCGCTCGGCGAGATCCTGCCCGCGGCCGAAGGCGTGGGCAACGTCGAGGACGCCTGGCTGTTCCTGCATGTGCTGTTCGAGCGCACCTGGGAGTACCGCTTCCTTTATCGCGACCTGAACGACCTGCTGAGCAAGAACCGTCACCTCGAGACGCGCATGGCCGCGATGCTCGGTGCGCGCGAGCAGGCGCTGCTGCAGCTCGTCGAAGGCCTGCGCCGCGCCGGCGTGCTGCAGGCCGAAGCCGCCGCCATGGCGCCGCTGGCGACCGCGATGCTGGTGCTCGCGACCTACTGGCTGAGCTACGAATACGTGCGCGACCCGCGCCGCGCGCTCGAACCGGGGCAGGAGGCGCAGGCGCTGCAGCGTGGGGCCTGGCACGTGCTGGGCCTGCTGCTGCCCTACCTCGAGCCGGCCTCGCGCCGCCACCTGCAGGCGCTTGCCGAGCCTTACCGCGAAGCGGCGTGACCCGCGCGGGGTGCGGGAGATGCAGGGTTGACGGCGCCGCGGCACTGGCGTCAGGATGAGCCGGCACGCCATGCCTGCAGGAGCCCGAGCATGTACCACCGCATCCTCGTCGTCGTTGCCGACCACCCGTCCAGCCGGGTGGCGATCGCCCATGGCCTGGGCCTGGCGCGGGCGCTGGGCGCGGAGTTGCTGTTCGCGCACGCGCTGCACAACTACCCGCTGGCGGTGGCCGACGTCGCGCCGGTGGTGACGATCGCGCCCGACGAGTTCGCGCGCCAGGCGGCCGAGCTCGGCGCGCGGCTGCTCAAGGACGCGCGCGAGCGGGCGCTGGCGGCCGGCGTCAAGGCCAGCGCGCTGGTGCTCGACGCGGTCAACGGCGTCAGCGGCCTGACGACGCTGGCGCGTGAGCACAGCTGCGACCTGATCATCGTCGGCGCCGAAGGCGGCAACGCGCTCGTGCGGCTGCTCACCGGCAGCGCCGTCTCGGGCCTGATCACGCGCGCCGACGTGCCAGTGATGGTCTGCCACGCCAGCGACGCGCCGCCGCCGGCGTAGCGTGGCGTGGCGTGGCGCGCGCCGCATCGCGCCTGCCGGCGCTCCGACCCAAGACAAGCGCCTTCATTGCCGCGCCTGCGCGTTGTTCCTGTGGGAGCGCCCGCAGGGGCGATCGGCCTCGTCAGGCCGAGGGCTTGCGCCGATGGAAGCGGATCGGCTGCGGGCGCGGGGCCTTCAGCGGCGCGCCGGCGTCGGCCAGGGTCTCGTTGAGCTTGCGCGCGGCGTCGTCGGCCAGCGCCGCCTCGCGCGCGGTGTCGACGAGCCGGGCACGGTCCGGAGCCGGCCGCGTGCCCACGGCGAGGTGATCGACGATGTGCAGCAGGTTGTCCTTGCCGCGCTCGTTGGTGCTGCCGTAGCCCTTGATGAGGCGCCCGCAGCGCGCCAGCGCCAGGCCGAGCAACGCGTCCTCGCGCGTGGCGCGCTCGACGGCCGAAAGCCAGTGCTCGATCAGCTTCTGCTCGAGCGCGAAGCGGTGCCCGCGGCGGCGCTGGCCCTTGAGCAGCATCAGCACGCGCAGCGCCAGCGCCCCATGGATGGTGTGCGCGCCGAGCTTCAGCGGCAGGGCCCAGGGCTCTTCGCCGCGCGCCATGCGGCGGCGGTCCCAGGCGATGACGCGGTTGGCCAGGCGCTCGGGCAGCAGCGCGGCGAACTCCGGCAGGCCGGGTTTGAAGTGGTCGTAGACGCCGACCAGCAGTTCGCCCTGCTTGACGCCGACCTCGCGCTTGACGCGCTCCATGCGGCTGGCGGCGAGCTTGAGCCCGGCGACGTTGACGATGTCGTCGAAGGCCATCCACAGCGCCAGCCAGCGCACCATCTCCTGCGTCACCGGTCCGGCGCGGCCGCCTTCGGCCGCCTCGATGCGCGCCAGGCGCTCGTCGTAGAGGCGCCCGTAGGCCTCGTCCTGGTACTTGACGACGCGCTCGCGCGCGATCGTGCGCAGGTCCGGCGCGGGCGCCGCGGCCAACACCTTCTCGACCATGGCCTGCTGCTCGCGCCGCTTGGTGATGGCGTCGAAGGCGGCGGCAAAGCCGCGCAGGCTGGCGGTCACGCCCAGGCCGCCTTCGCGGATCGTCTCTTCGTAGAGCGCGCGCGGGAAGGGCAGCGCGCCGCTGGCAGCGACCGCGCCCAGCAGCACGGCGCTGATCACCGTGCCCGACTGGCGCGCCAACAGGTTGAAGTCCATCAGCTCGGTGGCGCGCGCGTGGCGCTGCAGCACGGTGAGCAGCGCCGCGTCGTCGCTGCGGCCGTCGCCCAGCGTCATCTTCTCGGTCGTCGTCAGCGTGCGCGAGGTCGAGCTGATGACGAGGGTGCGGTCGGCGCTGGCCATGCCGTTGCCGACGTGGCGCGCGGTCTCCAGCAGCTCCGAGGACAGCAGCAGGTCGATCTCGCCGGGCACCGGGCTGAGGCTGAAGACCGGACGCCGCCCGCCGAGCTCGGCCAGCGGCTGCGGATGCACCTCGATGTAGTAGGTGGTCGCGCCGGTGCGCTGCGCCACGCCGGGGATGGAGGACGACTGCGCCGCGTAGCCCGCGCGCATCGCGGTCAGGTAGAGCCACTCGGCGAGCACGCCGCCGCCTTCGCCGCCGAGCGCGCAGACGAGGATGGTGATCGGGCGGTTCGGGTGATGCGGGGCGGAGGAGGGATTCATGCCGTGCCTTGCTCGATGCCTGGGGCGGTGCCGGTGTCGCGGCTCAAGCCGGACGCAGCCAGCCGGTGATGGTCTGCCGCAGCGCGGCGACGAGCCGCTCGCCCCAGTGCGGGTTGGCGATCACCTCGGCGCGGTAGAAGCTCGGGCAAAGCGTCGCGGCGTGGGCGTTGGAGCCGCACAGGCCGCAGCCGACGCAGCCGTCGATGACGGTGGCGATGGGGTCCACGCGCAGCGGGTCCGGGTTGTCGCGGATGGTCAGCGTCGGGCAGCCCGAGAGGCGGATGCAGGCGTGATCGCCGGTGCACACGTCCTCGTCGACGCCGTACTTGACGCGCTCGACGCGCTCGCCGCGCTTCAGGCGCGCGGCGTTCCAGGGCTTGATGCGGCGCTGGCGCTCGAGCATGCACTCGCCCTCGGCGACGATGACCTTCAGGCCGTCGTAGCTCGTCGTCAAGGCCTCCTGCACGGTGCGGCGCATGGCGCTCACGTCGTAGCTGTTGACGACGCGCATCCAGTCCACGCCCATGCCCTTGAGCGTGCCCTCGATGGTCTTGTTCTTGTCGACCAGGCTCTGGTTGAGCGCGACGCGCCGCTCGGCGTCGGCCTTCACCTCGTCGTCGGGCGTGCTGATGATGTCCTGCGTGCCGGTGGCCGAGGTGTAGCCGTTCTTCAGGATGATGAGCACCGCGTCGTCGCGGTTGAAGAGCGCGGCCTCGACGCCGGTGAGCAGGCCGTTGTGCCAGAAGCCGCCGTCGCCCATGATGGCGATGCTGCGCCGCTGCATCATCGGGCTCACGCCGGCGCGGCTGGCCAGGCTCATGCCGTAGCCGAGGATCGAGTGCCCGGATTCGAAGGGCTCGAAGGTGGCGAAGGAGTGGCAGCCGATGTCGGCGGCGATGTGCGCCTTGCCGACCTGGTCCTGCGCCAGCTTGAGCGCGGCGAACACGGGCCGTTCCGGGCAGCCGATGCAAAAGCCCGGCGGCCGCGCGGGGATGGGCCCGAGCATCTTCTCCACGTCGGCGCGGCGCTCGGCGTTGCCGGCCAGCCAGGTGCGCGCGTCGGCGGTGTCGACCTCGGCGGCCCAGCGCTCGAGGTAGGCGACGAGACCGGGCACCATCGCCTCGACGGTGTACTCGCCGGGTGCGCTGATCAGGTCCTTGCCGTGCACCACGGTCTGCACGTCGAGGCGCCGCAGCGCGGTCACGAGGTCCTTCTCGATGTATTCGGGGTAGCCTTCCTCGAGCACCAGCACCGCGTCCTTGCCGGCGCAGAAGGCGGCGAGCTCGCGCGGCACGAGCGGGAAGGTGACGTTGAGCACGAGCAGCGGGATGCGGCTCGCGCCGAAGGCGTCCGCCATGCCCACGCGCTGCAGCGCGCGGATCAGCGCCGGGTGCAGGCCGCCCTGCACGATGATGCCCAGGCGCTTCAGGTCGGCCTCGGCGCCGTCGAAATGCTCGTTGAGCCGGTGTTGCTCGATGTAGGCCTGCGCCGCGGGGATGCGCTGCTGCACCTTGAGCTTCTCGTGGCCGAAGGTCACCGGCGGGTGCGACAGGCGGCTGTAGTCGAAGCCCGCGGGCTCCTCCATCAGGTCGCGCGTGGACACGCGCGGCGACACGTTGTCCCGGGCGGCGAAGGAGCCGCGCACGTGGCAGGCGCGGATGCGCAGGCCCATCATCGCCGGCATGTTGCTGGCCTCGCTGAGCGCGTAGGCGTGCTCGACGAGGTCGACCATGCGCTGCAGCTCGGGCCGCGGATCGAAGAGCGCGATCGTGCTCTTCATGGCGAAGGCGTGCGTGCGCTCCTGCACCACGCTGGCGCCCTCGCCGTAGTCCTCGCCGACGACGATCAGGGCGCCGCCGACGACGCCGGGGCTGGCCAGGTTGGAGAGCGCGTCGGCGGCGACGTTGGTGCCGACGATGCTCTTCCAGGTGACGCAGCCGCGCAGCGGGTAGTGGATGCTGGCGCCGAGCATGGCCGCGGCCGAGGCCTCGTTGCTGCAGGCCTCGACGTGCACGCCCAGCGTGTCCAGGTAGTCCTTGGACTGCACCAGCACGTCCATCAGGTGCGACACCGGGGCGCCCTGGTAGCCGCCGACGTAGGCCACGCCCGACTGCAGGATGGCCTTGGTGATGGCCATGATGCCTTCGCCATGGAAGGTGGCGCCCCGACCCAGCTGCAGGTGGGCGATCTCTTCGGTGAACTGGACTTCCATCGTGCGGGCCCCGGTGTCGTGGGTTGGCTTGCTCGAGCGGCTGCCCCGACTCTAGGCACTGCCTTTCCATTCGTCCATGCAAAGGTCTTTCTAAGTAATATGCAAGGGATGAATATCAAGGACTTCGACCTCAACCTGCTGCACGTCTTCGCGGCGGTGCATGCGGCGCGCAGCGTCAGCCGCGCCGCCGAGGCCCTGGGCCTGAGCCAGCCGGCGGTCAGCCACGCGCTGACGCGGCTGCGGCTGGCGCTGCGCGATCCGCTCTTCATCCGCCGCAGCGGCGGCGTCGCGCCGACCCCGCGCGCCGATCTGTTCGCGCGCCAGACCGAGGCGGCGCTGCGCCAGCTCGACCTCGCGCTGAGCGAGAGCGCGCAGTTCAACGCCGCGCGCTCGCAGCGGCGCTTCATCGTGCACATGAGCGACATCGGCGCGGACGAGTTCCTGCCGCCGCTGCTGGCGGCCATCGGGCGCGAGGCGCCCGGCGTGCGCGTCGACGCCGTGCAGCTCTCCTCGGAGGCCGTGGCCGCGGCGCTCGAGGACGGCCGGCTGGACCTGGCGTTCGGCTACCTGCCGTCGCTCGCCGGCACCGAGAGCCAGTCCATCCTGCAGGAGCGCTACGTCGTGCTGCTGCGCCGCGGCCACCCGCAGGCGCTGCGGCTGCGCGACCGCCGCGCGCTCGAGCGGCTGGAGTTCGTGCTCGTCGACAGCCACGCCGAGCCCGCGCGCGTGCTGCATCTGCTCGGGCTGGAGCCGCGCATCCGCCTGACGCTGCCGCACTTCATGGTCGTGCCGGCGATCCTCGCAGCGACGGACCTCGCGGTGATCCTGCCGCGACGCCCGGCGCTGCGCTTCGCCGCCACGCACGCGCTGCAGATCGTCGAGGTCGACCTCGGGCTGCCGCCCTTCACGGTGGCGATGTACTGGACCTGGCGCTCGGCGCACGACCCCGGCCACCGCTGGCTGCGCGCACACGCCGCGGCGATGCAGCTGGACGCGCCGCCGCCGACGACGGCGCCGCAGCCGGTGCCGGCGCGGCGCCGGTCACCTCGTCCCAAGGCAGCATCATCGTCACCAGCAGCAGCTGCTCGAACTCGGCCGCGAAGCGCTCGCTGATGCGCTCCGGGTCCGGACACAAGGCGCGGTCGGTCATGAGCCCGAACTGCACGCCGCCGGCGTAGGAGAGGATGGACAGGCCCAGCCCCAGGTCGCCCGTGGTCGGCACCCAGAACATGTTCTGGCGCAGTTGCGCGCCGCAGAAGAACAACGGCTGCGTCGGTCCGGGGACGTTGGTCATCACCGCCGTGGTCTTGCGCGAGAACAGGTTCAGGATCGCGTCCTGCGCCGGCTTGACGAGCTGGCCGGCGAGCGCCAGCACGCCGTAGGCCAGCAGCGGCTGGTAGCTGCCCTTGAGTTCGGCCATGCGCCGACGCACTGCGAACACGCGCTCGATCGGGTTCTCGATGCCGATCGGCAGCACCAGCGGCGCCAGGCCGAAGCGGTTGCCGAGCTTCCAGGCCTCCGCAATGGGGCGCAGGTTCACCGGCACCATGACGCGGATCTCCTGCCCCGTCGGGTCGTCGCCGAGTGCGCGCAGGTAGCCGCCGATGGCGCCGGCCGCGCAGCTCAGCAGCACGTCGTTGACCGAACAACCGAGCGCCTTGCCGATGGCCTTCACCTCGACCAGCGGCAGCGGCTCGCTCCACGTCGCGAGCTTGCGGCCTTCGGGCAGGCCCTTGAGCCGCGTCGGCGAATCATCGCCCAGCAAGGCCAGGGCGGCGGCGTCGCCGAGCACGCGCGCGCCGCTGCGCGCCAGCTCCAGCGCCCCGGCCAGCGAGGCTTCGGGAGCGGCCAGCGCCTGCAGCGTGCGCGCGATGCCCTGGCCCGAGAGGTCCACCGCCTGCGCCGCGACCCCGGTGAGCGGGCGGATCACGATGTCGGAGAGCCAGTCGCCGTCGTCGCTCGCGTCCTCCTCGCGGCGCCGGCGCCGCGGCGGGTCGCTGCCGCCGTCGGTGATCGAGTGCATCACCGAGATCAGCGCGATGCCGTCGGCGACGCAGTGGTGGATGCGCGCCACCATCGCCGAGCCGCCCTCGAAGTGCTCGACGAAGTGGAACTGCCAGGGCGGGCGGTCCTCGTCCAGCGGCGTGCCGGCCATCTCGCCGCACAGGCGCTGCAGCGCCTGGCGCTCGCTCTCGCCGGGGCCCGGCGAGAGGGTCATGGGCGCGACGTGATGCTCGATTTCGAACGCCGCGTCCTCGACCCAGCTGCAGCCGATCGCGTCGTGCTCGATGCGCTGGCGAAAGCGCTCGTACTTCAGCAGCTTGTCGGCCACGCGCGCGCGCGCTGCCTGCAGGGTGACGGGGGTGGCGAGGATCCAGACGCCGACGATCATCATCAGGTTGACGTCGTTGTCCATGCGCAGCCAGGCGGTGTCCACACGCGCCATGCGCTGCGATCGGGGTTCGGGCATCGGGCTTCTCCTGGGGTCCTGCGGCGCGCGGCGCCGCGTACGATCCTAGGCCACGATGATGCCGTCAAGCCCGGGGCCTGCGCGCCGCATCGCTTCCCGCAACCCCTTGCCACCCCTGCCAGGAGCGCCGCACATGGCCAAGCCGAAACTGAAGACCGCGTTCGAGACGGCCGTCGCCCAGAGCAAGCAGCTGCCCGAGCGGCCCGACAACCGCACGCTGCTGCAGATCTACGCGCTCTACAAGCAGGCCACCGAGGGCGACAACGAAGGCAAGCGCCCGGGCTTCACCGACCTGGTCGGCCGCGCCAAGCACGACGCCTGGGCCGCCCTGGCCGGCAAGTCGGCCGACGAGGCGATGCAGGAATACGTGGACCTGATCGAGTCGTTGAAGTAGCCGAAATCGCGCCGCGGCGAAGCGGCGCGGCCCAGCTTTCGACACCCTGCCGATCGGGGCTTGCCGTACCATCAAAATTCGAATATTCTAGAAAAACAGAATCAAAGAAGGATCCCGATGGTGCCGAAGGACGACTTGCTCACGCGCAGTGCCGGCATGCTGGCCGCCATGGGCACCGAGCCGCGGCTGCGCATCATGCGGCTGTTGCTGGCTGCGCACCCCGAAGGATGCGTGGTGGGCGAGATCGCCGCCGAACTCGGCATGGCCGGTTCCACGCTCTCGCATCACCTCGACAAGCTTCGCGGCCAGGGCCTCGTCGACGTGCGGCGCGAAGGCACCTTCCTGCGCTGCCGCGCCGACACTTCGGCGCTGACGCAGTTGCTGGGCTTCCTCTACGCCGAGTGCTGCACGCGCAATCGCGTCGTCGAGCCCGCGCGCGTCGTGTGCTGCAACCCCGCTTCACCCCCGACCCGGAGAACCCCATGAGCCCGAGCCCCGAATCGATCAAGGATGTCGTGCGCGAGAAGTACGGACAGGCCGCCGAGCGCGTGCGCCGCGGCGGCGCAGGCAGTTGCTGCGGTGCGGCGCCGGCACACGAGGCGCGCATCGATCCGATCACCGTCGACCTCTACGATGCCGCGCAGGCCGACGAGGTGCCCGAGATGGCGATCGCGGCCTCGCTGGGCTGCGGCAACCCGACCGCGCTGGCCGAGCTCGGCGCCGGCGAGACGGTGCTCGACCTGGGTTCGGGCGGCGGCATCGACGTGTTGCTCTCGGCGCGCCGCGTCGGCCCCACCGGCACCGTCTACGGCCTGGACATGACCGACGAAATGCTGGCGCTGGCGCAGGAGAACAAGCGCAAGAGCGGTCTTCGCAACGTGCACTTCCTGAAGGGCGACATCGAGCACATCCCGCTGCCGGCGAACTCGGTCGACGTCATCATCTCCAACTGCGTCATCAACCTCGCCGCCGACAAGGACCGCGTGCTGCGCGAAGCCTGGCGCGTGCTGCGCCCGGGCGGCCGCTTCGCGGTCTCCGACGTCGTGGTGCGCGGCGAGGTGCCGCAGGCGATCCGCCGCAACGTCGAGTTGTGGATCGGCTGCGTCGCCGGCGCGCTCGACGAGAGCGACTACCTCGCACGGCTGGGCGCGGCCGGCTTCGAGCAGGCCTCGATCGAGATCACGCGCGCCTACCGCGCCGAGGACGCCCGCGCCTTCCTTGCCGACCAGGGCGAGGAGCTGGAGCGCATCGCGCACCTCGTCGACGACAAGTTCGCCAGCGGCTTCATCCGTGCCGTCAAGCCGCTGTCGGCGCAGATCGCTCCCGCGGAGGGCGCCGCCGCGCCCGCCCGCAGCGCCTCAGGCCGCGCCTGCTGCGCCTGACCCGCGCGCCGCCTGGCGGCGCTGCGGCAGTCGGCAGGCCAGGCTTGCATGTCCCGCGGCCGCCGGGTGAGGGAAGATGAGGCGAGGGCTTGGGCGCAAGGGTTCACAACTCGACGCTCGGCGCCACCGAGCCGAAGGCGTGGCGGCCGACCTGCTGTTCGAACTCGCGGCTGCGCAGTGCGGCCGCGGCCGACGGCGGCCGGTTCTCGGCGCCGGGCCGGATCGGGTAGCTGCCGAAGTCGTTGGGCAGGTTCCAGCCGGCGCGCAGCTCGACCCCTGCGCTGGCCGCGGTCTCGATGTTGCCCGCGCGCAGCACCCAGCTGCCGATCGCCTCGCTGCTCCAGCCGGGTCGTACGGCGCCCTCGGCCCGAGGCTTGAACTTGCGCTCCCGCGCGAGCTGAAACGCGGGTTCGTTGCGCAGCTGGTGCTGCCAGCCGCGAAAGCGCTCGAGGCCGCGCAGCCGATGCACCAGGTCCTGCGACTGCTCGGCCAGCGATGCCGGCCCGATCACGCCCAGCGTCAGCTCGCGCGTGTCCAGCCTCTCCAGGCCGTCGTCAGGCGACGCAAGCCTGCGCTTCCAGGCCAGGCCGACGTACAGCAGGCCGGCGTAGGGGCGATCGCCGTGCACGGGGTCGGTGCGCTTCTCGTCGGTATGGCGTGTACATCGCCTGGCCGACGCGCGCGACGACGTTCGGCGCGCTCGAAGCGGCCCCGGCGTCGCGCCGGAAGCCGGGGTTGGCCCAGCCGATGAGGCGCGCGTACAGGCCCAGCGGCGCGGGCAGCTGCGCATACAGGCGCATGTTCTCCAGCACCGAGAGGTCTTCGTAGAGACCGAAGCGCTGCGGCATGTCGCCGCTGGCGACGTGGATGGCGTCGTTGTCGCGCACGACATCGAAGCCCGCCAGCGTGACGCGCCCGCCGTCGGGAACGAGCAGCCCGGTGAGCACGCGCATCAAGGTCGTCTTGCCCGCGCCGTCGGGCCCTGCGCGAGCGCAACAGGCGCGTCGCCAGGCATCTCAGTTGCTCCACCGCGCTTCGCGCGACCCGCGACGCATGAAACGGGCGTCAAATAGCGCTGCGGCGTCCGGCATAGAGGTCGGTTTGTACTT
>MEFD01000011.1 GCA_001724995.1 Rubrivivax sp. SCN 71-131 | reverse complement strand
CAATCGCCGCCGTCAGCGTCGTCTTGCCGTGGTCCACGTGGCCGATCGTGCCTACGTTCACGTGCGGCTTGGTCCGCTCGAATTTGCCTTTTGCCATTTCTTGCGCTCCTGGCGTTCTGAAGGTTGACGGCTCGAGATGAGGCCGGGGTACGGCGCCTCGAATCTATGGTGCCCATGGCGCGGATCGAACGCGCGACCTCTCCCTTACCAAGGGAGTGCTCTACCACTGAGCCACATGGGCATCGACACGGGTCTGGCGACTGACGCTGCCTGCCGATCGACAGACCCGTAGCGATGTCTCTCCTGCACGGCGCCGGCGCCTGCGCCAGAGCCGATCACCCCTTCCGTGGAGCGGGAGACGGGAATCGAACCCGCGTCATTAGCTTGGAAGGCTAAGGTTCTGCCATTGAACTACTCCCGCCCGGCTTCCCCGCACAACGCAGTCTCTCTGGTGGAGGAGGCTGGATTCGAACCAGCGTAGGCGTAAGCCAACAGATTTACAGTCTGCCCCCTTTAGCCACTCGGGCACCCCTCCGGAGAGCCGGCAAGTGTAGCATGCCTGGCCAAGCTTGGTGGGCAGGGTTCGGCCGGACACCCCGGCGACGGGCGCCGCGCCGCGGTCAGGGAAAGAGCCGCGCCAGCGCCTCGCCGGGGTCTTGCGCCCGCATGAAGGCCTCGCCGACGAGGAAGGCATGCACGCCGGCCGCGCGCATCCGGGCCACGTCCGGCGGGCCCAGGATGCCCGACTCGGTGACCAGCAGCCGCTCGTCGGGCACGCGCGGCAGCAGGTCCAGCGTCGTCTGCAGCGAGACCTCGAAAGTCTTGAGGTTGCGGTTGTTGATGCCCAGCAGCGGGGTCTTCAAGGCCAGGGCGCGGTCGAGCTCGGCGGCGTCGTGCACCTCCACCAGCACGGCCATGCCGAGCTCCTGCGCCGCCGCCTCCAGATCGGCCATCGCGCCGTCCTCCAGGCAGGCGGCGATGAGCAGGATCGCGTCCGCCCCCATCGCGCGCGCCTCGTAGACCTGGGCGAGGTCGATCACGAAGTCCTTGCGCAGCACCGGCAGCGCGCAGGCGGCGCGCGCCTGGCGCAGGCATTGCGCGGCACCCTGGAAGAAGCGCTCGTCGGTCAGCACGCTCAGGCAGGCGGCGCCGTGGCGCGCGTAGCTCGCGGCGATCTCGGCGGGCACGAAGGGATCGCGCAACACCCCCTTGCTGGGGCTGGCCTTCTTGACCTCGGCGATGACCGCCGAACGCCCCTGGGCGATGGTGCGGCGCAGCGCGCCCTCGAAGTCACGACGGTCGTGGCGGCGCGCCTCGGCGTCGGCGCGCAGGCCGGCCAGCGGCTGGCGCGCCAGCAGCGCCGCCACCTCTTCGCGCTTGACCGCGACGATGCGATGCAGGATGTCGGCCATGCGGACCCCCGCCCATTCAGGCCGCCGGTCGCAGCCGTTGCGTCACGGCCACGAACTGCGACAGCCGCGCCAGCGCCGCACCCGAGGTCACGGCCTCGCGCGCACGGCGCACGCCCTCGGCCACGCTGTCCGCCACATTGGCGCAGTACAGCGCCGCGCCGGCATTGAGCAGCACGACGTCGCGCACCGGCCCGTCCTCGCCCGCCAGCGCGCGCCGGATGCAGAGCACCGACTCCTCCTTGTTCGCCACCCTGAGCACGCGCGAGTCGTAGACCGGCAGGCCGAAGTCACTCGGGTGGATCGTGTATTCGTGCACCTGGCCGTCCTTGAGCTCACCGACCAGCGTCTCGCCCAAGAGCGAGATCTCGTCCATGCCGTTCATGCCGTAGACGACCATCACATGCTCGCTGCCCAGGCGCTGCAGCACGCGCACCTGGATGCCCACCAGATCCGGGTGGAACACGCCCAGCAGCTGGTTGGGCGCGCCGGCCGGATTCGTCAGCGGACCGAGGATGTTGAAGAGCGTGCGCACGCCCAGCTCGCGGCGCACGGGGGCGGCGTGCTTCATCGCCTGGTGGTGATTGGGCGCGAACATGAAGCCGATGCCGGTCTGCTCCAGGCACTGCGCCACCTGCTCGGGCGTCAGGTCGATCCAGGCGCCCAGGGCCTCCACGACGTCGGCCGAGCCGCTGGTGCTGGAGACGCTGCGCCCGCCGTGCTTGGCCACGCGCGCGCCGGCCGCGGCGGCGACGAACATCGAGGCCGTGCTGATGTTGAAGGTGTGCGAACTGTCGCCGCCGGTGCCGACGATGTCGACCAGGTGCCTGCGCTCGGCCACCGGCACGGGCGTGGCGAACTCGCGCATCACCTGCGCGGCCGCGGCGATCTCGCCGATGGTCTCCTTCTTCACGCGCAGGCCGATGGCCAGTGCCGCGATCATCACCGGCGACATCTCGCCGCTCATGATGCGGCGCATCAGCGTCAGCATCTCGTCGTGGAAGATCTCGCGGTGCTCGATGACGCGCGTCAGCGCCTCGGTGTTGGTGATCGTCATCTTTGTCCTGCTCCTGGCTCAGCGGGCAGTGCCCATCTCGAGGAAGTTCTTCAGCAGCGCGTGCCCGTGCTCGCTCTGGATCGACTCGGGGTGGAACTGCACGCCTTCGAGCGGCGTCACACTGCCCGCGAGCTCGCGATGCCGCACGCCCATGATCTCGCCGTCGTCGGTGCTCGAGCTGATCTCGAGCTCTGCGGGCAGCGACTCGCGCTCGATCGCCAGCGAGTGGTAGCGCACGACCTCGAAGCGCTCGGGCAGCCCGGCGTAGACGCCGCGCCCGTCGGCCGCGATCGTGCTCGCCTTGCCGTGCATCTGCACCTGCGCGCGAACGACCCGCCCGCCGAGCGCCGCCCCGATCGCCTGATGGCCGAGGCACACGCCGAGGATGGGCAAGCGCCCCTTGAAGTGACGGATCGCGTCGACGCAGATCCCCGCCTCGGCCGGCGAGCAGGGTCCGGGCGAGAGCACGAGGTGGCTGGGCGCAAGCGCCGCAACGCCCTCCAGCGTGATCTCGTCGTTGCGAAAGACGCGCACCTCGGCGCCGAGCTCGCCGAAGTACTGCACGAGGTTGTAGGTGAAGCTGTCGTAGTTGTCGATCATCAGCAGCATGGCGCTCTAACCCTTTGATTTCATGGGATGTTCCGAGGAGCATCCTGATTCGGATCCCGCTTCGATACCCGCTATTTGCGACGCGGGCGAGGCCGGCGCGGCGTGCAGGGTGGGGACGAAAGGCGCCTGGCTCGCGGAGGAGGGGCGCGTAGGGGTGGTCAGGCTGATGGCTTGCGCCAACGCCAACCGGAGCGCGCTGCGGTGATCGGACGGATCGCAGGCATGCCAGCATTATGGCTCGTGCAGAGGGGCACTCGCCCGCGCGCCCGGCTTCAACCTCGGCCACGTACGCCCGACCTCAACGACAGCGCGGCGGCTCACCCCTCCCTGAATCCGTGACCCCCATCCGACAGGCGTGCCTACTGTTCGCTGAATCCGCGATTTCCATGGCCGAATTCTTCGCACTGACGTTCAAATCGACGGCGCGGGGAAGCACTCAGGCTTACTCGGCGCTCCCGAGACGCCGCTACGCCCAAGCCTCCCCCAACGCCTTCGCCTGCTGCAGCACGAGCTCCACCGCCGCCTCCTGCTGATCCGGCGGGTACTTGTACTTGCGCAGAATGCGCTTGACCATCAGCCGCAGCTTGGCTTGCACACTCTCGCGCGCCGACCAGTCCACGGTCAGGTTCTTGCGCAGGTTCTCGGCCAGCTCGTGGGCGATCTTCTTCAGGGTCTCGTCGGTCAGCTCGCGTACGGCCGATTCGTTGTTGGCCAACGCGTCGTAGAAGCGCACCTCGTCTTCGGTCAAGCCGAGCTTCTCGCCGCGCGCCGCCGCCTCGCGGAACTTCTTCGCCATCTGCACCAGCTCTTCCATCACCTGAGCCACATGTCGCGCACGATCACCAGGCGCAGCGGGTCGGCCGGGTTCTTGAAGCGCTTCTCCAGTCGCTTCTTCACCTGGGCGCTGTAGATGTGGGGTCGCAGCAGCGCCTTGTCGCTGGCCGAGCCCGTCATCACGATCTTGATCGCGCCTTGTTCCGGGTCGGGGCTGTGCCAGTCGGGCCGCAGCTTCACGATCTCATCGTACAGGTGCACGCAGATCTCGCGGCTCATGGCCACCACCATGGCCTTGCCGGTCTGCGCCTTGTTGCGCTCCTCGAAGTGCGCCACCAGGTCAGTCGCTACCTGAGCGACACGTGGCGCAGCGCCCACCACCTTCTCCAGCGCCGCCCAGCGGCTCTTCAGCTTCGCCTGCTGGCTCTCTTCCTCGTCTTCGGCCAGCTCGTCGACCTCGTCGTCGATGGTGACCATCTCGTCGGCCTTCAGGCCCAACTTGGCGAGCCGGCTCTCGTAGTAGATGGCCACCGTGGCGCCATCTTCCTTGGCCTGCTGCATGTCATAGACACTGATGTAGTCGCCGAACACCGCCCGCGTGTCGCGGTCCTCGCCCGACACGGGCGTGCCGGTGAAGGCCACGAAGGTGGCGTGGGGCAGCGCATCGCGCAGATGCTGGGCGTAGCCGACCTGGTAGCGGTCGACGGTGGGCGCAAATTCGACCTTGTGCGGCGAAGGTTCACCGGCGCCGGTTGTCAGCTCGGTCGTCAAAGGCCGCGGCTTCAACGTCTTCAGCTTGGCCTCGAAGCCGTACTGCGTACGGTGCGCCTCGTCGGCGATGACGACGATGTTGTGGCGGTCCGAGAGCAGCGGAAACGCATCTTCGTCCTCGCCCGGCATGAACTTCTGGATCGTGGCGAATACGATGCCGCCGGAAGGGCGATTGCCCAGCAGCGCGCGCAGTTCCTGCCTTGTCGCGGCCTGCACCGGCCGCTCGCGCAGCAGGTCTTGCGCCAGCGAAAACACGCCGAACAACTGGCCGTCCAGGTCGTTGCGGTCGGTGATGACGACGATGGTCGGGTTCTCCATCGCCGGCTCCTGCATCACCCGCGCCGCGAAGCACGTCATCGTGATGCTCTTGCCGCTGCCCTGCGTGTGCCAGACGACACCGCCCTTTCCGCGAAGGCGCGCGTCGCTGTCCGGCCGTGACGCGGCCACCACCTGGGCAATGGCCGCGCGCACCGCATGGAACTGGTGGTAGCCGGCGATCTTCTTGACCAGGCCACCGTCGTCTTCAAAGAGCACGAAGAATCGAAGGTAGTCCAGCAGGTAGGCCGGCGCCAGCACGCCGCGCACGAGCGTCTGCAGTTCGTTGAACGGCCCCAGCGGGTCGAGCGTGACGCCGTCGATCGTGCGCCAGGCCATGAAGCGCTCGCTGTCGGCCGACAGCGAACCCAGCAGCGCCTCGGTACCGTCGGAGATGACCAGCATCTCGTTGTACTGGAAGATGTCTGCGATCTGCTCCTTGTAGGTCTGGATCTGCTGGAAGGCCTTCCACACGTCGGCGTTGGGGTCGGCCGGGTTCTTCAGTTCGATCAGCACCAAGGGCAGGCCGTTGACGAACAAGACGATGTCGGGCCGGCGCGTGTGGCGCGGCCCGGTCACCGAGAACTGATTGACGGCCAGCCACTCGTTGCGCGCCGGCTCGGCCCAATCGACCAGCCTGACGAAGTCGCCCCGCGTCTCGCCGTCCTGCTGGTACTGCACCGGCACGCCGCCCAGCAGCAGCCGGTGGAAGTGCCGGTTCGCAGCGAGCAAAACCGGCGTGCCCAGGTCCAGCACCTGCTTGACCGCATCGTCGCGCGCCGCCGCCGGCACGCTGGGGTTCAGCGCCGCCACGGCCTGCCGCAGGCGGTCGATCAGCAGCACCTGGCGGTAGTCGCTGCGCTCGGGGGTGCTGCCATCCGGCGCGAGGTCGGGCCCGTAGCGGTGTTGGTAGCCCACGTCCGCGAGCCAGCCCAAGGCTTCTTGTTCGAGCTGGTCTTCGGTCATGTGCTCCCTGCCAGCAGTTCGACGTAGGCAGCGTAGCTGAACAGGCGGTTCTTCTTCTGGCCGGTCAGCTCGCTCACGATGCCCAGGTCCTGCAGCAGCTTCACCGCCGCGGTGGCCGTGGGAAAGGTCGTGTCCAGCTTCTGCCGCGCCTGCGGAACCGTAAAACGCGGCATCAGCGGCAGCAACTCGAAAAGGCGCGGCGCCACCGTGCCCACGCGGGGCGCGGCCAGCAAGCGCTTGCGGTCGGCGTTGATCAGCCCGGCCATCGCGACGATGCCGCGCTCGGCGTCTGTCGCCGCAGTCTCCACGCCATCGAGGAAAAAGCCGACCCAGCCTTCCCAGTCGCCCTCGGTTCGCACGGCCGACAGGCGCCGGTAGTACTCGGCCTGGTGCTGCTTGAGGTAGCCGCTGAGGTAGACCAGCGGCTCGGGCAGCAGGCCCCACTGCTCCAGCAACGCCGCGATCAGCAGCCGGCCGATGCGGCCATTGCCGTCCAGGAAAGGGTGGATGGTCTCGAACTGCAGGTGAACCAGCGCCACACGAACGAGAGGCGGAAGCGCCGGCTCGGGGTCATGGATGAATCGTTCCAGGTCCGCTAGCAGTTCCGGCACGTGATCCGGCGGCGGCGGCACGAACACGGCGCGGCCCGGCCGCGCACCGCCGATCCAGTTCTGGCTGCGCCGCAGTTCACCCGGCTCCTTGCCGGCGCCGCGCGCACCATCAAGCAGCAGACGGTGGGCATCGCACAGCAGGCGCACCGAAATCGGCAGCCCAGCCTCGCTGCGCAGCTTGTCGCGCACGAGCCGGAAGGCGCGCAGGTAGTTGGTCACCTCCTCCACGTCGGCCGTGTTCGCCAGCATCTGGCCGGCCTCGTTGTCGAACAGGTCGGTCAGCGTGGCCTGGGTGCCCTCGATCTGGGAGGTGAGCAGCGCCTCCTTGCGGATCGCGCTGTAGAGCAGCCAGTCGGCCGAAGGCACCAGGCCCGCCACGCCGGCCAGCCGCGCCAAGGCCATCTCGGCGCGGTGGTTGCCCACGCTGAAATCCTCGGGCGCCAGCGGCGGGTCAACCGGTGGCAGCGGATGGGGCACGAACGCACGCACCGCCTCGCCGAGCGTGGTGGTGGTGACGTAGGTGCCGGTGGTGCGCATCGTATGAAAGCCGGCTTGAGCAGCGGACTTTCATGGTAAAGCGAGCTTTAATTTATGGGAAGCCTGCCAAGCTTCCACCCTGGGCAAAAACCCAGAGCGGTGGCACGTATGTCCGGAGCTTGGGCCACTGTGTCCGGAGCTCGCGCCGCTATGTACGGAGCTGAAATCACTATCTCCGGAGCTGCCACTTTGGGCTGCCGAACGCCAGCGCCTGGGGCCTGCGCAAACTTGTCAGGTCACGCAGCTTGCCAACCCATCTCCGCGGCGACCCTGCGCACACCCTGCAAGAAGACCTGAAAACTGCGCGACCGATTGTCTTCACCGGGCGGTTTCAAGACCGAAGTGCAACACCGAGGTCAATGAACCGAAGTTGATGGCTTATGAGAGCTGGCCAGCGTCTGTGCGAAGACCTCGAGTGGCG
>MEFD01000010.1 GCA_001724995.1 Rubrivivax sp. SCN 71-131 | reverse complement strand
CTCTTCAGGCCTGAGTTGCTTGTACGTCTTTCGTTGTTCTTCCATCGCAGCACCTTACGCCGGGTGAGGTGTTGCACTTCAGATTTGAGGCCGCCCTCCGATTACGCTGACCGCTGGATACGGCTCCCACCATGTGAACCAGACGGCAACGGCTGCGACCGCCACCAGACAGATGCGCAGAGCCTCATTCCAATCGAATGGGTACTCGTGGTCGTGATGATCGTGATGATCGTGATGATCGTGATCATGGTCATGATCCTCGTGGTGTTGATCGGTGTACCCATCTTGGCCATGCGGCCGGTTGTGTAGAGAAATAGACATGGGGTTTGATCGTCCGAGGGAGGTTTGCCGCCCATAGGCGGCCCATAGGCGACTTCGGATTCACTTCATATAGCTGCGCAGAATCGCAATCAGTTCGGCTGCCCCTTGTTCGCGCGTGCCGTCGCCAGGGTCTTGCGGATGGGCGATGTGCGAGTTGATGTGTTCCTCCATCACTTCGCGCATCAAGCCCGTCAGCGCACCGCGCGCGGCGGCGATCTGGTGCAAAACATCGGCACATCCCTTTTCGGCTTCCAGAGCACGCTCGATCCCCTCAAGTTGTCCACGGATGCGACGCACACGAGCGAGGAGTTTCGGTTTTTCCTTGACGGTATGACTCATAGGTAGATGTTTATTGTTAGGATAGGTGGGTAAGGTATATTAACCTGAACTCTGGGACAAGGACGGGCATCCAGCGCCCCGAGGTCAAGACATCGGGGGAAATTTAGCGGAGCGGATCGGCTCGGCTGGACCAGAACAACGCGAATAGGAGGCCGCTATGGAGTTCAGGTTGCTGCGCTACTTCATCGTCGTAGCGGAAGAATTGCACTTGGCCCGCGCGGCCGAGCGTTTGGGCATTGAGCAGTCACCAGTGTCGCGCGCGATGCGCGACCTCGAACGCTTGCTCGGCGTGCAGTTGTTCGACCGCAGCACGCGTCAGACGCGGTTGACTTGGGCTGGCAAGGTGCTGCTTGGCGAAGCCCGGTGTGTACTGGCCGCGGTCGATCATGCGGTGCAGGCGACCAAGGGCGCGGCCCAGGGCTATCAGGGCGTTTTGCGCATCGGTATCTGCGACAGCCTGGCCCAGCCGCGCATTGCTTCGCTGCTGGCGCGCAGCCGGGAGGAGGAGCCTGAGCTGAACATCCGGGTCTTTGAGCTGCCATTCGCGCAGCAACTCAAGGGCCTGCACAATGACCTGTTGGATATCGGCTTTGCGCTGTCGGATGGGGTCAACGACGGGCTGGTGGCCGAACTGGCCTGGAGCGATCCGCTGTCTGTGATCGTGCCGGCACGCCATCCTCTGCTGGAGCATGTCCAAGTCAAGTTACGGGACGCCTTGAAGTTCCCGCTGGTGCTGTGCCATCCCGACGCAGGCTCGGGCTGCCACAACCAGATCCAGGCGGTGCTCAATGGCGCGACCATACCGCCCAAGGTAGCAGACCACGTAACGAGCCTGGGCGTGATGCTGACGCTGGTGGGCGCCGGCTACGGCATCGGCTTCGCCATTGCCTCGCAGGTGCAGACCCTAAATCGACCCGACATAGCCGTCCGTCCCCTGGCAGGCACGCCGCCCATGCTGTCCACCTACCTGTTGCGCCGCCGTGCCGAACCCTCTGAGCCCACGAAGCGGTTCCTGGAGCGCGCACGCGAGGAATTCGGGCCGAAGGGAGATGAACCGGCCTCGTGACGTTGAGCGCTCGGATACATTGGCTACTGCTGGCTGTCCGCAGCTCGCATTGGACCTGCCCGGAGCATGCGTTGACCAAGCGAGGTTTTTTAGTCCACAATAACGTCCATCTCGGTTCGCCGAGTGCGGAAGACTCGTTATTAATCAACGAGTTGGGAACACGATGATGTTCCCTTCGCCCGCTCCACGCTTCACCGGCCTGCGCTGAGCGGGCCTTCCCGACCCCGCTGCCGCTCGGTCCACGGCAATCAGGTTGCGGGCCTTCGCAGCGTCCGGCCATGACCGTCCCGATCCAGATCCTCTGCATCTCGACCCGGCCGGTCGACTGGCCGGACACGCCCTTCGGCCCCTTCGCCGTCCACCCGGCGCAAACGCTTGCGGACGCGGCTGCCGCCCTGCAGGCGCGCGCGTTCGACGCCATGCTCGTCGAGGTGCTGGCACCAGGGGCGCTTGCGGCGCTGGCGTCGTGGCCGCTGCTGACGCAATCGGTACTGGAGGCCGCCGTCGTCGTCCTTGTGCCCGAGCCGGGCGCGGCGCAAGCGCTCGCGCTGGTCCAGGCCGGCGTGCAGGATCTGCTGCCGCCGTCCGACGCCGTGGCACTTGCGCGCGCGCTGCGGCTGGCGGTGGAGCGCAAGCGCCTGGAGATGGCGGGGCGCAAGGCCTACGCAACCGATCTGGCCACCGGGCTGCCCAATGCACTCCAGTTGCTCGAGCACATGACGCATCTGGTGGCGTTGCGTGCGCGCGAACCCGCGTCGATGGCGCTGGTCGTGCTGCGCGTCGAGGGCCTGGCCGCGACCGAGGCGGCGCTTGGTGTCGAAGCCGCCAACGTGCTCAAGCGCAAGGTCGCCGTGCGCCTGCGCGCGGGCCTGCGCGCCAGCGACGTCGTCGCCTCGCTGGGGGCGGACACCTTCGCCGTGCTGCTCGCCTGGCTGGACGCGCCGGACGCCGGCGAGCGCGTGGCGCGCAAGCTGGCGCAGGCGCTGACGCAGCCCTTCTCGATCGCCGGGCGCGAGCGCCGTGTCGGCGTGCGCATGGGTCTGGCCTCGTTCCCCGAACACGGCGAGCGGGCCGAGGACCTGCTGCGCCGCGCCCTGGCCCAGGCGGCGCAGATGGCCACGCTGGGCGTTGCGACCGCGGGCACCGGCGCGGCGCAGGCGATCGACCGCGGCCCCGTGCGCGGACAGCTTGCCGCGGCCAACGACGAGGGCTGACTACTTCAGGATGTCGCCCAGGCAGAGGTACTTGAGCTCGACGTAGTCGTCGATGCCCTGGCGCGCACCCTCGCGGCCCAGGCCCGACTGCTTGACGCCGCCGAAGGGCACTTCGGCCGTCGAGATGAGGCCGGTGTTGATGCCGACCATGCCGTACTCCAGCGCCTCGGCGACGCGGAAGATGCGTCCGACGTCGCGGCTGTAGAAGTAGCTGGCCAGGCCGAACTCGGTGGCGTTGGCGGCGGCGATGGCTTCGGCCTCGGTCTGGAAGCGGAACACCGGCGCCAGCGGGCCGAAGGTCTCCTCGCGCGCGCAGAGCATCTGGCTGTTGACGTCGGCCAGCACCGTGGGCGTGTAGAAGCGCTCGCCCAGGCGCCTGCCGCCGGCCACCAGGCGCGCGCCCTTGGCCAGCGCGTCGGCGACATGCGCCTCGACCTTGGCGACCGCCTGGTCGTCGATCAGCGGGCCCTGGTTGACGCCGGCCTCGAAGCCGTTGCCGACCTTGATCTCCTGCGCGCGCGCAGCCAGCCGCTCGACGAAGGCCTCGTAGATGCCGGCCTGCGCGTAGAAGCGGTTGGTGCAGACGCAGGTCTGGCCGGCGTTGCGGTACTTGCTGGCAAGCGCGCCCTCGACCGCGCTGTCGAGGTCGGCGTCGTCGAAGACGATGAAGGGCGCATTGCCGCCGAGCTCGAGGCTCAGCTTCTTCACCGTCGGCGCGCACTGCGCGGCGAGGATGCGGCCGACCTCGGTGCTGCCGGTGAAGGAGAGGTGGCGCACGGCGTCGCTTGCGCACAGCACCTTGCCGATCTCGATCGAGCCCGCGGCGTCCGCGGTGAGCACGTTGAGCACGCCCGCGGGCATGCCCGCGCGCTGCGCGAGTTCGGCCACGGCGAGTGCCGACAGCGGTGTCGCCTCGGCCGGCTTGATGACCACCGTGCAGCCGGCGGCGAGTGCGGGCGCCACCTTGCGCGTGATCATCGCGATCGGGAAGTTCCACGGCGTGATCGCCGCGCACACGCCGATCGGCTGCCGGATGACGAGGTAGCGCTTGTTGCCGTCGGTGGTCGGGATGGTCTCGCCGTAGAGGCGCCGGCCCTCCTCGGCGAACCACTCGAGGAAGCTCGCGCCGTAGACGACTTCGCCGCGCGCCTCGGCCAGCGGCTTGCCCTGCTCGGCGGTCATGATGCGCGCGAGATCGTCGGCGTGCTGGTTCAGGAGTGCGAACCACTTCATCAGGATCGCGTGACGCTCCTTCGCGGTCTTCGCGCGCCAGGCCGGCCAGGCCTTGTCGGCGGCGACGATGGCCTCGTGCGCGTGCGTGGCGGCCAGGCGCGCCACGCTGGCGAGCGTCTGGCCGGTGGCCGGGTCGTGCACCTCGAAGCGCTCGGGGCCGCCGACCCAGTTGCCGCCGATCAGGGCGTCGGTCTTCAGCAGGCTGGGGTCGGCGAGGGTGGCGAGCGGCGAGGTCTTGGTGTCCATGGTGCGGGTCGAGCGGGGATGGGGGTCAGCGTGGCTTCCATCCCTGGCGCGCGCGGATCGCATCGCCGTCCGCATCGAGCGCAGGCGGCGCCTGCGGTGCCATCGCGCGTGCGCCGTCGAAGCGCATCGGATTGGGCACCGTCGGCAGCGCGCGGCCCCGGGTATCGGGAAGCTGCGCCTGCATGCCCCGGTGCACGACTTGCGGATGCGCGAAGACCTGCGGCAGGTTCAGGATGGGTGCGCAGGGTACCGCATTCGGCTCCAGCAGGTCGCACCAGGCCTGGGTTGTCCGCTGCCGCATCCAGGTTGCGATGACGGCGATGAGCTCGTCGCGGTGCGCGATGCGCGCGCTGTTCGTGGCAAAGCGCGGGTCGGTGGCGACCTCGTCGTTTCCCACGAGCTTGCACAGGCGCTGGAACTGGCCGTCGTTGCCGACGGCGAGCACGATGTGCCCGTCGGCGGTGGCCAGCACCTGGTAGGGCACGATGTTGGCGTGCGCATTGCCCATGCGCGTGGGCGTCGTGCCGCCCACCAGGTGGTTGCTCGCCTGGTTGGCGAGCATCGCCACCTGCACGTCGAGCAGCGCGGCGTCGATCTGGCAGCCGCGACCGCTGTGTTCGGCCTGGCGCAGCGCAGCGAGGATCGCCGTCGTCGCGTAGAGGCCGGTGAAGAGGTCGGCCACCGCGACGCCGACCTTCTGCGGTTCGCTGCCCGGCGTGCCGTCCTTCTCGCCGGTGAGGCTCATCAGGCCGCCGGTGGCCTGGATCGCGAAATCGTAGCCGGCGGCCTGGGCGTAGGGGCCGTCCTGCCCGTAGCCGGTGATCGAGCAGTAGACCAGGCGCGGGTTGAGCGCCGAGAGGCTGGCGTAGTCGAGCCCGTACTTGGCGAGCTGGCCGACCTTGTAGTTCTCGACCACCACGTCGGCCTCGCGCGCGAGCGTGCGCACGAGTTCGGCGCCTTCGCGGCTGGCGATGTCCAGCGCCACCGAACGCTTGCCGCGGTTGCAGCTCAGGTAGTAGGCCGACATGCGCTCGGCTGCATCGCCCCACCACGGCGGCCCCCAGGCGCGCGTGTCGTCGCCGCTGCCCGGACGCTCGACCTTGATGACCTCGGCGCCGTAGTCGGCCAGCACCTGCGTGGCCCAGGGGCCGGCGAGCACGCGCGAGAGATCGAGCACGCGCACGCCGGCCAGCGGCGCGGGGCGGCCGGCGTTCACGGCCTCAGTTCGAGAACGCCGCGATGCCGGTGATCGCGCGGCCGAGGATCAGCGCGTGCACGTCGTGCGTGCCCTCGTAGGTATTGACGACCTCGAGGTTGACGAGGTGGCGCGCCACGCCGAACTCGTCGCTGATGCCGTTGCCGCCCATCATGTCGCGTGCCATGCGCGCGATGTCCAGCGACTTGCCGCAGCTGTTGCGCTTCATGATCGAGGTGATCTCGACCGCGGCGCTGCCTTCGTCCTTCATGCGGCCCAGGCGCAGGCAGCCCTGCAGGCCCAGCGTGATCTCGGTCAGCATGTCGGCCAGCTTCTTCTGGATGAGCTGGTTCGCCGCCAGCGGCCGGCCGAACTGCTTGCGATCGAGGACGTACTGGCGCGCGCGGTGGTAGCAGTCCTCGGCGGCGCCGAGCGCGCCCCAGGCGATGCCGTAGCGCGCGCTGTTCAGGCAGGTGAAGGGGCCCTTCAGGCCGCGCACCTCGGGGAAGGCGTTCTCCTCGGGGCAGAAGACCTCGTCCATGACGATCTCGCCGGTGATCGAGGCGCGCAGGCCGACCTTGCCGTGGATGGCCGGGGCCGAGAGGCCCTTCCAGCCCTTCTCGAGCACGAAGCCGCGGATCTGGCCGCCGTCGTCCTTGGCCCAGACGACGAAGACGTCGGCGATCGGGCTGTTGGTGATCCACATCTTGGTGCCGCTGATCGAGTAGCCGCCGTCGACCTTCTTCGCGCGCGTGATCATGCTGCCCGGGTCCGAGCCGTGGTTGGGCTCGGTCAGGCCGAAGCAGCCGATCCACTCGCCGGTGGCCAGCTTGGACAGGTACTTCTGCTTGGTCGCCTCGTTGCCGAAGGCGTTGATCGGCACCATCACCAGCGAGCTCTGCACGCTCATCATCGAGCGGTAGCCCGAGTCCACGCGCTCGACCTCGCGCGCGATCAGGCCGTAGCAGACGTAGTTCAGGCCGGCGCCGCCGTAGGCCTCGGGGATGGTGGCGCCCAGCAGGCCGAGCTCGCCCATCTCGCGGAAGATCGACGCGTCGGTCTTCTCCTCGCGGAAGGCCTGCTGCACGCGCGGCAGCAGCTTGTCCTGGCAGTAGGCGTGGGCGGCGTCGCGCACGGCGCGCTCGTCGTCGGTGAGCTGCTGCTCGAGCAGCAGCGCGTCGTCCCAGTGAAAGCTCAGCTTGCTGTTCGAAGAAGTCATGTCGTGCTCCGGCTGCGTTGAGATCAACGCGGATTCTCGGCATGCCCGCGCACGATGACAACCGCTATTCTTGCACTTTGGTATTCACGGAACGCACATCGAAACCAAGCATGCGCCGCAAGATCCCGTCCACCGCCGCGCTCGCCGCCTTCGAGGCCGCGGCCCGCCACGGCAGCTACACCGGGGCGGCCGAAGAGCTGTCGGTGACGCAGAGCGCGGTCTGCCGCCAGATCGCCGGCCTCGAGTCCTTCGTCGGCGTCAAGCTCTTTCGCCGCGGCCGCCGCGGCGTGCTGCTGACCGAGGCGGGTCTGGCCTACGGCCGCAGCGTGCGCGCGCGGCTGGACGAGATCGAGCGCGACACGCTCTCGCTCATGGCCAGCGGCAGCGGGCGCGGCCTGCTCGAACTCGGCGTCGTGCCGACCTTCGCCACCGAGTGGCTGCTGCCGCGCCTGCCCGACTTCCACGCCCGCCACCCCGACATCACGCTGAACCTGACGACGCGCATCCAGCCCTTCCTGTTCGAGGACAGCGGCCTGGACGCCGCACTGCACGCCGGCGGCGCGCCCTGGCCGGGCAGTGACTACCTGCATCTGATGCGCGAATCGCTGGTCGCGGTGGCAAGCCCGGCCTTGCTCGCCAGCCGCCTGCCCGGGCGCTCGCGCCTGCAGCCCCCCGATGTGGCGCGGCTGCCGCTGCTGCAGATGGCCACGCGGCCGCAGGCCTGGCGCGGGTGGTTCGAGGCGCAGGACCTGCACGTCGAAGGCGATCTCGCGGGCCCGCGCATGGACTTGTTCTCGATGCTCATCGCCGCGGCCAGCCGGGGCCAGGGCGCAGCGCTCGTGCCGCAGTTGCTCGCCGAGCCAGCGCTGCGCGAAGGCCGGCTGCGCGTGCTCGTGCCGCGAGCGCATTACAGCGATCGCAGCTACCGCCTCATCTACCCCCAGGCGAAGGCGCATCACCCGGCGCTGGTGGCGCTGCGCGAATGGCTGGACGGCCAGGCCCGGGCCTGGCGGGCGGCCACCGGCCTGGACTGAGCAACCGTCTTGAAAGTCAAGCGTGATGGAGCGTCGGATTCCACTTCGAGCCGTGCTTGGCGATGGCGTTGAGCATCGTGAGCAGCTTGCGC
>MEFD01000009.1 GCA_001724995.1 Rubrivivax sp. SCN 71-131 | reverse complement strand
CAAGTACAAACCGACCTCTATGCCGGACGCCGCAGCGCTATTTGACGCCCGTTTCATGCGTCGCGGGTCGCGCGAAGCGCGGTGGAGCAACTGAGATGGGTGCAAAACTGAGAGTCGCGGGCCTGCTGCTGGCCGGGAGCCTGGCGGGCGCCCTCACCACGCTGCAGCTGCAGGCGGCGGCGCATGGATCCTTGTCGCCGATCCCGGTGGCCGAACTGCGCCAGCTTGCCGACGTGTTCGAGATCATCAAGACCGACTACGTCGAGCCGGTCGACGAGAAGAAGCTGATCAACGACGCCATCGCCGGCATGGTGTCGGGGCTGGATCCGCACTCGGCCTACTTCGACAAGAAGTCCTACAAGGAATTCCGCGAGAGCATCGGCGGCAAGTTCGTCGGCATCGGCATCGAGATGACCATGGAAGACGGCCTGGTGAAGGTCGTCTCACCGATCGAGGGTTCACCTGCCTTTCGCGCCGGCATCAAGTCCGGCGACCTCATCACCCGCATCGACGACACCGCGGTCAAGGGTCTCTCCGTCGACCAGGCGGTCAAGCGCATGCGCGGCGAGGCCAACACCAAGGTGCTGCTGACCGTCTTCCGCAAGGGCGAGAACCGCAGCTTCCCGGTGACCATCATCCGCGAGGAGATCCGCGTGCAGAGCGTGCGCGCGAAGATGGTCGAGCCCGGCTACGGCTGGGTGCGCGTGAGCCAGTTCCAGGAGCGCACCGTCGACGACTTCGTGCGCAAGGTCGGCGATCTCTATCAGCAGGACCCGAACCTCAAGGGCCTCGTGCTCGACCTGCGCAACGACCCGGGCGGCCTGCTCGACGGCGCCGTGGGCCTGTCGGCCGCCTTCCTGCCGCCGGACGTGACGGTGGTCAGCACCAACGGCCAGGTGCCGGAATCGCGCGCCACCTTCAAGGCTGCCCCGGAGTTCTACCTGCGCCGCGGCGGCAGCGACCCGCTGCGCCGCCTGCCGGCCGCGATCAAGACGGTGCCGCTGGTGGTGCTGGTGAACGAGGGTTCGGCCTCCGCCAGCGAGATCGTCGCCGGCGCGCTGCAGGACCACAAGCGCGCCGTCGTGATGGGTGCGCAGACCTTCGGCAAGGGCTCGGTGCAGACCGAGCGGCGCCTGGGCCCCGACACCGCGCTGAAGATCACCACCGCGCGCTACTTCACGCCCAGCGGCCGCAGCATCCAGGCCACCGGCATCGTGCCCGACGTCTGGCTCGACGAGACCGCCGAGGGCAACGTCTTCGCCGCCCTGCGCATGCGCGAGGCCGACCTCGACAAGCACCTGCAGGGCAAGGACGAAGCCAAGGATCCGGCGCGCGAAAAGGCGCGCGAGGAAGCGATCAAGAAGCTCGAGGAGCAGCAGGCCAAGGCCAAGGAGCCGCCCAAGCCGCTGCCGGAGTTCGGCAGCCCCGAGGACTTCCCGCTGCAGCAGGCGCTCAACCGTCTGCGCGGCCAGCCGGTGCTGGTGAGCAAGACCGCCAGCGAGCGCAAGGCCGAGACGGCGAACTGATCGGCGAAGCAATCGCTGGACCGATCGGCGAATTGATGCCGCCGAAGCCGGCCGCCCCGTGACCGACGAACAACTGCTGCGCTACTCGCGCCATCTGCTGCTGGAGGAGATCGACGTCGCCGGCCAGCAGCGGCTTCTTGCCGCCCACGCGCTGGTGGTCGGCGCCGGCGGCCTGGGCTCGCCGGTGGCGCTGTACTTGGGCACCGCGGGGGTGGGCCGCATCACGCTCGTCGACGACGATGTCGTCGACCTGACCAACCTGCAGCGGCAGATCGCCCACGATCGCTCGCGCCTGGGCCTGCCCAAGGCCGAGTCGGCGGCGCAGGCGATACGCCGCATCAACCCCGACCCGCGGCTGCGCGCCATCGTGCGCCGCGCCGATGCCGCGCTGCTGGACGAACTCGTCGCCGACGCCGACGTCGTGCTCGACTGCTGCGACAACTACGCCACGCGCCAGCTCATCAACGCCGCCTGCGTGCGCCGGCGCAAGCCGCTGGTCAGCGGCGCGGCGATCGCCTTCGACGGCCAGCTCGGCGTCTTCGACCTGCGCGAGGCCGCCTCGCCCTGCTACGCCTGCGTCTTCCCGCCGCAGGCGCGCGTCGACGCGGCCGCCTGCGCGACGATGGGCGTGTTCGCGCCGCTGGTGGGCATCATCGGCAGCATGCAGGCGGCGCAGGCGCTGCAGCTGATCGTGCGCTGCGGCCAGCCGCTGTCGGCGCGGCTGCTGATGCTCGATGCGCGCACCATGCACGTGGACACGCTGCGCCTGTCGCGGACGGCGCAATGCAGCGTCTGTGGCAGCGGCAGCGGCGCGTGAGCGAACAAGAACGGATGCGCAAGGCATGAAGAGGTCCGCCATGAACAAGCCCCCGGCACCGACCGTGCCCCGATGGCACGCACGCGCGCGATGAGCGAAGCCTGCCCGCCGCCCAGAGTGCCCGCGCGCAACTTCCCGAGCGCGCAGCAGGAGGCCCGCCAGCCGATGCCGGCGAGCCGCTACGAAGGCCCCGAGAGCAGCTACCGCCTGGCCTTCACCGACGTCGACTTCCTGCTGCGCGAGGAACTGCGCCCGGTGCGCATGCAGCTCGAGCTGCTCAAGCCCGAGATGGTGCAGCAGGAGCTGGGCATCGAGGCCACCGTCGTCATCTACGGCAGCGCGCGCATCCTCGCGCCCGAGCGTGCCCACGAGCGGCTGGTGCAGGCGCGCACGGCCGGCGACGCCGCGGCGATCCGCCGCGCCGAGACCGCCGTGGAGATGAGCCGCTACTACGACGAGGCGCGGCGCTTCGCGGCCATCGTCACCACGCGCTCGCGCGAGCTGCAGACGCCGGTCTACGTCGTCACCGGCGGCGGCCCGGGCATCATGGAAGCCGGCAACCGCGGCGCGCACGAGGTCGGCGGGCGCAGCATCGGGCTGAACATCGTGCTGCCGCACGAGCAGGCGCCCAACGCCTACATCACGCCGCAGCTGTGCTTCCAGTTCCACTACTTCGCGCTGCGCAAGATGCACTTCGTCATGCGCAGCATCGCGCTCGTGTGCTTCCCGGGCGGCTTCGGCACGCTCGACGAGCTGTTCGAGACCATGACGCTGGTGCAGACCGGCAAGAGCCGCCGCCGCCCGATCATGCTCTTCGGGCGCGACTACTGGCGCGCGCTCATCGACTTTCAGCACCTGGTGGACACCGGCATGATCAACCCCGAGGACGTCGAACTCTTCCACTACGTCGAATCCGCCGAGGAGGCCTGGGAGGTGCTCGCCGCGCACTACGGCTTCGACCAGCCACCGACGCAGACCGGCGAGTTCGCCGACGACGTCTGAAAGCCCGGCGATGAGCGTGCAAGCCAGCCTGATCGGCGCGCCCACCGACGTCGGCGCCAGCATCCGCGGCGGATCGATGGGTCCCGAGGCGCTGCGCGTGGCCGGGCTGCAGCAGGCGCTGCAGGGCCACGGTGTCGAGGTCGTCGACCGCGGCAACCTCCCCGGGCCGGGCAACCCCTGGCAGCCCGCGGCGGACGGCTACCGCCACCTGCCCGAGGTCCTCGCCTGGAACCGCGCCGTGCACGACGCGGTCCTGGCCGAGCTGCAGCAAGCGCGGCTGCCCATCCTGCTCGGCGGCGACCACAGCCTGGCCTTCGGCAGCATCGCCGCCGTCGCACGCCATTGCCGCGCGCTGGGCCGGCGCCTGCGCGTGCTGTGGCTGGACGCGCATGCCGACTTCAACACCAGCGCCCTCACCCCCAGCGGCAACCTGCACGGCATGCCGCTGGCCTGCCTGTGCGGCCACGGCCCGGCGGAGCTGCTCACGCTTGCCGACCAGGTACCCGTGCTCACGCCGCGTCAGGTGCGCCAGATCGGCGTGCGCAGCGTCGACCCGGGCGAGAAGCGCTTCGTGCACGAGGCCGGCCTGGAGGTCTTCGACATGCGCAGCATCGACGAGCTGGGCATGCGCCACGTCATGGAGCTGGCCCTGGCGACGCTGGACGCGAACACGCACCTGCACCTGAGCTTCGACGTCGACTTCCTCGACCCCGGGATCGCCCCGGGCGTGGGCACCACCGTGCCCGGTGGCCCGAGCTATCGCGAGGCGCAACTGTGCATGGAGATGATCGCCGACAGCGGCCGCCTGGCGAGCCTGGACATCGTCGAGCTGAACCCGGCGCTGGACCTGCGCAACAAGACGGCGACCCTGGCGGTGGACCTGGTCGAAAGCCTGTTCGGCAAGAGCACGCTGATGCGCGCGACGGCCAGCCGGCCGCGCTGACGGACGCTCACATCCCATGGACACGAGCGTCGATTTCGCCATCGTCGGCGCCGGCATCGCCGGTGCGTCGCTCGCGCACGCGCTGGCGCCACACGCCTCGGTGCTGCTGCTCGAGGCCGAGGCGCAGCCCGGCGTGCACAGCACCGGCCGCAGCGCGGCGATGTTCATGGAAAGCTATGGCCCGCCGCAGGCGCGGGCGCTGACACGCGCCAGCCGCGCCTTCCTGCAGGCGCCCCCCGAGGGCTTCGCCAGCGTGCCGCTGGTCGGCCCGCGCGGCGCGCTCTATGCGGCATGGCAGGGACAGCAGGCGCAGCTCGACGCGCTCCACGCCGGCCTGCTCGCCACCGGCACCGAGGTCGAGCGCCTGGACGCCGCCGCTGCGCTGACGCGCGTGCCGGTGCTGCGCGAGCAGGGCCTGATCGGCGCGGTGTGGGAACCCGACGCGCTGGACGTCGACGTCGACGCCCTGCACCAGGGCTGCCTGCGCGGCGCCCGGCACGCCGGCGCGCAACTGCTGCTGAGCTCGCCCCTGCAGCGCGCCGAGCGCGACGCCCGGGGCTGGACGCTGCACCGGGGCAAGGGGCAGGCCCCGCTGCGCGCACGCACGATCGTCGACGCCGCCGGCGCCTGGGCCGACGAGGTCGCGCAGCGCTGTGGCCTCGCGCCGCTGGGCATCGAGCCGCGCCGGCGCAGCGCCTTCACCTTCGACGCGCCGGCCGGAGTGCAGGCGCGCAGCTGGCCCACCACCGCCGCCGTCGCCGACGACTGGTACATCAAGCCCGAGGCGGGGCAACTGCTGGGCTCGCCGGCCAACGCCGACGCGGTGACAGCGCACGACGTGCAGCCCGAGGAGCTGGACATCGCGCTGGCCATCGACGCCATCCAGCGCGACACCACGCTCAGGATCCGCCGCCCGCGCCGCACCTGGGCCGGGCTGCGCAGCTTCACCCGCGACGGCGAGCTGGCGATCGGCTTCGATGCACGCGAGCGTGGCTTCTTCTGGCTCGCCGGCCAGGGCGGCTACGGCATCCAGAGTTCCCAGGGTGCGGCGATGCTCGCCGCCAGCTTGTTGTTGGGCCGGACGCTGCCCGACGCGCTCGCCGCACAAGGCGTCGAGCCGGCGCGCATGGACCCGGCGCGCCTGCGCACCGCCTGAGCGCGCGCGGCAGCGCCCGCTACGACGACCCCGCCTGCAACCAGCCCTGCAGGCGCCGCCACTGGCGCCAGCTCCACAAGGCGCTCAGACTCCAGCGCCAGGCGCGCCGCGGGCGCATGATCACCACCCCCGCCAGCACCGCCAGCGCGATCTCCGGCCGCGCCCGCAACCACTGCCAGGCGGCCTGCACGCGCCCGGCCAGCGCGAGCGGCCGCTGCAGCGGCTGCAGGCCGCGCGCGAGTTCGCCTCGCAGCGCGGCGCTGCGCGCGAGCAGCGCCTGCTGCCGCTGGGCCAGCGTCGTCCCCGCCTGCGGCGGCCGCGCTGCGGGGACACTCGACGGACGACCCGGCGGGCTCATGGCTCGCCCGCGTCCGTCTCGCTCCGCGACGACCCGTCCTCGGCCCTTGTGCCGCCCACGCCCGCGCGGTCCTGGCGCAGCTCGCCCAGGCTGAGCGCAAAGGGGCCGCCAAAGCCGCTTTGCAGCGCCAAGCGCGCACTGCGCAGCAGCAGCCACGCGCCAACGCCGAAGGCCAGCGCAAGCACCCCCAGCGCCGGCAGCCGGTAGGACTCCCGCAGCAGCAGCAGCACGAAGGCCACCGCCAGCACCAGCGCCAGCGCGAGCAGCAGCAACCCGAGCACGGCGCGCAGCAGCGCGTCGAAGAGGCGCTGCTTCTGCTGCTCGAACTCGGTGCCCAGCAACGCCAGGCGGACCTGGACGATTTCGAGCGCCGTGTCGACGAGCCGGCGCAGCGAACGCAGCAGCCCGCCGCCGGCCGCAGGGTCGACCATGACCGCGGGCCGCGACTAGCGGCGGCCGATCAGCAGGCCGACGATCAGCCCGACGCCGGCGCCGATCGCCACCGAACTCCACGGGCGATCGTGCACGAAGTCATCGGCCGCCTGGCCCGCGGCCCTGGCCTTCTCGGTGGCACTGGCCTGCAGGTCGAGCAGGCGCAGCCGGGCATCGGTGAGGCGGTGCTGCATGCGCTCGCGCAGCCCGGCCGCGCCCTCGCCGGCATCGGCTGCCGTGAGCTTGAGCAGCTCCTCGGCATCGGCGACGACCTGGCGCAGCTCGGCGACCAGCTTCTCCTTCTGCAGGGCGGTGACTTCGGACATGGCATCTCCTGGCTTGGAACGTGAACATCGTCGCACACTATCACTGCACTCCTCGCCCGCCAAGCCGAACACCTGTAGGCGGTACAGTCGCCGCACCGCTTGGCCGCCACGCGATGCACCCGCCAGCCCTCCCCACACCCGGCGCGGACGCTGCGCAGCCACCCGAGAAGACGCTGAGCGTGCACATGTTCCGCGTCGTCCTCGGATGCGCGCTGGCGATGCACACCTTGTACCAGCAGGCGCTGAGCAGCCGCATGCCGCTGCTGAACGGGGCCGTCTTCGCGCTCGCGGTGGCGATCGGGCTGGGCGTCGAGCTCGGGCCCAGGTCGCTGTGGCGATCCCGCTTCGAGAGTCGTCATCTGCTGGGCATGACGCTCCTGGGTGCGCTCTACACCGTCTTTCTGGGCGCCATCGTGGCCGGCACCGGGGGCTCGCTGAGTGCCGCGGCGACCTGGTGGCTGCCGCTCTTCCCGAGCTGCGTGATCCTTGCGGGCAACCTGCGCGCCGGCATCGCGCTGCTCTGCGGTGGACTGCTGTGGTTCGCGTCGGTGCGTTCGGCGGTCGCGCTGGGCGTATGGGTTCCGGTGTGGCCGAGCAACATCGAACCGAGCCTGGGCGCGCTCGCCATGCTCGTCGCGACGGCGCTGCTGGGCTATCTGATGGCCTTGTCGGTGCGCCAGCGCCGGGACGCGCACGCCGCCCTGCAGCAGGCCGTGGATCGCCTGGCCGGCGAGCGCCAGCAGGCACGCGCCGAGGCCAATGCCAAGAACTTGCTGCTGGTCAACACGACGCACGAGATGCGCACACCGCTGAACGCCGTCATCGGGTTGGCCGAGCTGCTGGCCACGTCCAGCGTCTCGCCCTCCCAGCAGCGCGAGATGCTCGGCCTGATGCGCCAGAGCGCGGGCCTGCTGCGCGGCCTGGCCGACGACGTGCTCGACTACGCCAAGCTCGAAGCCGGGCGGCTGACGATCGAGCGCATCGAGTTCCCGCTGCGCACCACGATCTTCGCCATCGCCCACCTGTTCGCGCCGCAGGCGCACGCCAAGGGTTTGGAGATCGGCGTGTGCTTCGGGCCCGACCTGCCGCACCGCGTCACCGGCGACCCGCTGCGGCTGCGCCAGATCCTGGCCAACTTCGCCTCCAACGCGGTGAAGTTCACCGAGGCCGGCGGCGTGCAGCTGTGCGCCAGCGTGGCCGCTGCAGGCTGGATCCGCGTCGAAGTGCACGACAGCGGCCCGGGGCTGCAGGCGCAGGCGCTGACGCGGCTGTTCCAGCCCTTCGTGCAGGCCGCGGACGACACCGCGCGGCGCCACGGCGGCAGCGGGCTCGGCCTGTCGATCAGCAGCCGCCTGGCCGAGCAGATGGGCGGTCGCGTCGGCGCACGCAGCACGCCGGGCGAGGGCGCGGTCTTCTGGGTCGAGCTGCCGCTGCCCACCGTGCCCGCCGAAAGCCCCTACCACTACCCCCAGCTTCCGCCGATGGGCCAGGTCTGGCTGGTGAGCGCGAACCGCTTCCTGCACTGGACGCTATCGGACATGCTCAAGCTTCGCGTCGACGAGGTGCATCCGTCGAGCCGGCTGGACGATCCGCGTCTGGCCGCGCTGCCCGCGCGCAGCGTGGTGCTGGTCGACGCGCAGGCGCTGCAGAGCGCGGACGACGCACGCGCCTTCGACGCGCTCGCGCAGCGGCTGCGGGCGCTGGGCAGCCTGCCGGTGCTGCTGTGCACGGCGATCTCGAGTGCCGCGCCGGCCAGCATCACCGGCGCCTTCGTCAGCCTGTACAAGCCGGTGCGGCTGTCGCAGCTGCTGTCGGCGCTGCTGCAGGCGCTCGATCCCCTGCCCGAAGGCGAACGCGTGGCCCCGGCCGCCGACGACGGCGCCGGCTCCGCGCCCCCGCTGCAAGGCCTGCGCGTGCTGCTGGCCGAGGACAACCCGGTCAACCAGATGGTGGCCAGCAGCATGCTCATGCACCTGGGTGCGGCCGTGGTCAGCGCCGAGAACGGCCGGCAGACGCTGCTGGCGCTGGCCGGGCAGCGCTTCGATCTGGTGCTGCTGGACTGCGAGATGCCCGACCTCGACGGCTTCGAGGTAGCCAGCCGCTGGCGCGAGACCGAGCGCCACGACGGCCTGCCGCGCACGCCGATGCTGGCCGTCACCGGCCACAGCCGCGACCAGGCGTGGCCGCGCTGCCAGGCCACGGGCATCGACGGCTTTCTCGCCAAACCCTACTTCAGCGACCAGTTGCTGAGCGCCATCGGCGACGTGCGCGCCCGGGCCGCCACCGCAGGCTGAGCAGGCGCGCGCGGCGCCGCGCCCGCTTCAGCCCCGCCGCCGGCGCGAAGGCGCAGCCGGCGGCGCGGGCAGCGGCAGCTGGGTCTGCGCCTTCAGCTCGCGCAGCACGATGCGCGAGCGCACGTGCGTGATGCCCGGCATGCGCAGCAGCGTCTCGTGCAGGAAGCGCTCGAAGCACTTGATGTCGGCCACCATCACCGTCATCACGTAGTCGCTCTCGCCGGTGGTGCTCAGGCACTGCACGATCTCGGGGATGGCGGCGATCTCGTCCTCGAAGCTGCGCACCTGCTCCTCGTGGTGCCGCGCCAGGTTGGCCTCGACGATGACCTTCAGGCCGAGGCCCACTTTCTCGGGGTCGACGCGCGCGGTGTAGCCGCGGATCACGCCGCGCTCCTCCATCGCCTTGATGCGCTTCCAGCAGGGACTGGTCGACAGGCCGACCGCGTCGGCGAGCTCCTGCACCGTCTGGCGCGAATCGCGCATCAGCTGCAGCAGCAGGCTGCGGCTGTAGGAATCGAGTTCATCCTGCGTACTCATGTCGCTCAAGAAGAAGGATTTGCTCCCACTCTACCGGTTGCGGAGCCAAAAGAGCAGGTTTTGCTCTCCCAAACGGGCTACGCTGCCGCGCTTGTGCGCAGGGCCTCGACGCGTGGTCCCGCCTGCCCGCCTGCCCGCCTGCCCGCCTGCCCGAAGCCCCGAAAGGCCCGCCATGTCCGATCGCCCGCTCCTGCGTCCCGACTACCAGCTCAGCGACAGCCTCTGGAGCGAGCAGGGCTCGGTCTTCATCACCGGCACGCAGGCGCTGCTGCGCGTGCTGCTGATGCAGCGCCGCGCCGACGCGGCCGCGGGCCTGGCCACGCAGGGCTTTCTCTCCGGCTACCGCGGCTCGCCGCTGGGCGCCGTCGACCAGCAGGTGTGGAAGGCCGGCGAGCGCTTCACGAAGGCCGGCATCCGCTTCCTGCCGGCGGTCAACGAGGAGCTGGGCGCCACCGCCGTGCTCGGCACCCAGCGCGTCGAGGGCGACGCCGAGCGGACCTGCGACGGCGTGTTCGCGATGTGGTACGGCAAGGGCCCGGGCGTGGACCGCGCGGCCGACGCGCTGCACCACGGCAACGCCTACGGCAGCTCGCCGCACGGCGGCGTGGTGGCCGTCGCCGGCGACGACCACGGCTGCGTCTCGAGCTCGATGCCGCACCAGAGCGACGCCGTCTTCGCCGCCTTCGGCATGCCGGTGCTGGCGCCGGCCGACGTCTCCGACCTGATCGAGTTCGGTCTCTACGGCTACGCGCTCAGCCGCTACAGCGGCGCCTGGGTGGGGCTGGCCGCGCCCTCGGAGGTGGTCGAGAGCAGCGCCACCGTCGACCTCGACCGCATCCTTGCGCGCCGCGCCACTTGGCTGGACGCCGAGGCCGTCGCGCGCGCCACCGGCCACCGCGCGCCGCCCGGCGGCCTGCACCACCGCGAGAACGACCGACCCTCGCCGGAGATCGAGGTGCGCCTGGCCGCCAAGCGCGTGGCCGTCGAGGCCTTCGCCAGCGTGAACACGATCGACCGCGACGTCATCGCCTCGCCGCAGGCGCGCGTGGGCATCCTCACCGCGGGCAAGGCGCACCACGACCTGATGGAGGTGCTGCGCCGCCTGGCCATCACCCCGGCGCAGCTTGCCGCCGCGGGCGTGCGCGTGCGCAAGCTCGGCCTCGTGTGGCCGATCGAGGCGCAGTCGCTGCGCCGCTTCGCGCAGGGCCTGCACGAGATCCTGGTGGTCGAGGAGAAGACCGGCCTTGTCGAGAACCAGCTGCGCGCCCTCTTCTACAACGCCGCCGTGCGCCCGCGCATCGTCGGCAAGCACGACGCGCTGGGCGCGCCGCTGATCAGCGCGATCGGCGAGACGCGCCCCTCGCGGCTGATCGAGATCGTCGCCGACTGGCTCGCCCGCCACGACGGCACGCTCGACCGCCACGAGCACGTGCGCGACTTCACCGTGCCCGAGCTGCTCTCCAACATCGCCGACGGCGTCAGGCGCCAGCCCTACTACTGCGCCGGCTGCCCGCACAACACCAGCACCGTCGTCCCCGCGGGCTCGCAGGCACGCGCGGGCATCGGCTGCCACGTCATGGCGACCTGGATGGAGCGCGACACCACCGGCTTCCTCCAGATGGGCGGCGAGGGCGTGGACTGGGTCTCGCAGGCGATGTTCTCGAAGACGCCGCACATGTTCCAGAACCTGGGCGACGGCACCTACTTCCACAGCGGCTACCTCGCCATCCGCCAGGCGGTGGCGGCCAAGGCGACGATCACCTACAAGATCCTCTACAACGACGCGGTGGCGATGACCGGCGGCCAGCCGGTGGACGGCGGTACCAGCGTCGACGCGATCGCGCGCCAGGTCGAGAGCGAGGGCGTGGCCCAGGTCGTCGTGCTCAGCGACGACATCGGCAAGTACGCATCGATCAAGGGCCGCTTCCCGGCCGGCACGGAGTTCCACGAGCGCCATGCGCTCGACGAGGTGCAGCGCCGCCTGCGCGAAATCCCCGGCGTCACCGTGCTCATCTACGAGCAGACCTGTGCCGCCGAAAAGCGCCGCCGCCGCAAGAAGGGCGAGCTGGCCGACCCGCCCAAGCGCCTCTTCATCAACGACGCGGTCTGCGAGGGCTGCGGCGACTGCAGCATGCAGAGCAACTGCGTGGCCGTGCTGCCGCACGAGACGCCGCTCGGGCGCAAGCGCCGCATCGACCAAAGCGCCTGCAACAAGGACTACCGCTGCCTCGACGGCTTCTGCCCGAGCTTCGTCAGCGTGAGCGGCGGCAAGCCGCGCCGGCACTCGGGCCTGCTCGACAGTCAGCGCGAGGCCTTCCTGCAGCGCGTGCAGGCGCTGCCGCTGCCGCCGGCCATCGAAGGCCCCGGGCCCTACGACCTGCTCGTCACCGGCGTCGGCGGCACCGGCGTCGTCACCGTCGGCGCGCTCATCACCATGGCCGCGCACCTCGAAGGCCTGCACGCCAGCGTGCTCGACTTCATGGGCTTCGCGCAGAAGGGCGGCGCGGTGATGTCCTTCGTGCGCGTGGCGCGCGAGGAGGCGATGCTCAACCAGGCGCGCATCGACGCCCAGCAGTGCGACGCGGTGCTGGCCTGCGACCTGGTGGTGGCCGCTGCGCCGGAGGCCTTGCAGACGATGAGCCGCGGGCGCACGCGCGTGCTCGCCAACACGCACCCGACGCCGGTGGCCGAGAGCGTGCGCAACCCCGATGCGCAGCTGCACGTCCCCGCCCTGCTGGCCAAGCTGCACTTCGCGGTCGGACGCGAGCGCGTGCAGACCTTCGACGCGCAGGCGCTGGCGCTGGACTTCCTCGGCGACACCATGACCGCCAACATCGTCGCCCTGGGCTACGCCTGGCAGCGCGGCCTGGTCCCGGTGGGCCTGGCGGCGCTGCGCCGCGCCATCGAGCTCAACGGCGTCGCGGTGGCGACCAACCATCTCGCCTTCGCGCTCGGCCGCCTCGCCGCCGCCCAGCCGCAGGCGCTGGCGGCCTTGCGCGAACCCGGCACGACCGGGGACGACCGCGGCGCCGAGGAACTGCCCGCGCTGCTCGAGCGCGCACGCGTGCTGCTCAGCGCCTGGGGCAACCGCGCCTGGGCCGAGCGCTTTGCGCGCACGCTGCACGATGTTCAGGCGCGCGAAGCGGCGCTCGGCGGCGAGGCCGCCCTCAGCCTGGGCTTCACCCAGGCGGTGGCCAGAAGCCTGCTCAAGCTGATGAGCTACAAGGACGAGTACGAGGTGGCGCGGCTCTTCAGCAACGGCGACTTCCAGCGCGCGCTGCACGACCAGTTCGAGGGCGAGCTGAAGATCCGCTTCCACATGGCGCCGCCGCTGCTGGCGCGGGGGCGAAACGGCAAACCGCCGCAGAAGATGAGCTTCGGCCCCTGGCTGATGCCGCTGCTGAAGATTCTCGCCCGCGGCAAGGTCCTGCGCGGCAGCGTGCTCGATCCCTTCGGCCACACCCAGGAGCGGCGCCTGGAGCGCCGGCTCATCGACGACTACGAGGCGCGCGTGGCCGAGCTGCTGCAGGGCCTTGGCGCAGAGCGGCTGGCGCTCGCCACCTCGATCGCGGAGGTGCCGCTGCTCGTGCGCGGCTACGGCCACGTCAAGCTCGCCAACCTGGCGCTGGCGCGCACGCGCGAGGCCGAGCTGCTGCACCGCTGGGACCCGGCGCGCCATCCACAGCCGGCACCCGCCGTGCGCAAGGCCAAGAGCCCCGGCCAGCCGGTGATGACGGGCTGAACCGCGTCGCCGCGACCAGGGCCGCATCCGCACCCCCGGGGCCCGCAGGAGCGCCGGCAGGCGCGATCGCCTGCACGCCAGCGCCGCCTCGCGGCCGACGCCGCTCCCATCTTGCTGCGTCGACCCCGGTGCCTTGCGGGGCCTGCGGCTTCTCAGCCGATCTCGGCCTGCTGCCCTGCCGAGGGCGCCTGCGCCGTCCAGCCCAACTGCTCGTGGATCGTGCTTGCGAAGCCGCGTGCGGTCTCGGCCTCGCCGTGGACGACAAAGCACTGCGCGGGCGGGCGGCGAAAGCCGCGCAGCCAGTGCAGCAGCGCGTCGCGGTCGGCGTGCGCGGAGAGGCCGCCGATGGTGTGGATGCGCGCGCGCACCGGCACGTCCTCGCCGAAGAGGCGCACGCGCTTGACGCCGTCGACCAGCCGCCGCCCGAGCGTGCCCTCGGCCTGGAAGCCGATGATGACGATCGCGCACTCGGGGCGCCCGAGGTGGTGGCGCAGATGATGCTGGATGCGCCCGGCGTCGCACATGCCGCTGGCCGCCACGATGATCGCGCCGGCCTTGACGCGATTGAGCGCCACCGATTCGTCCACGCTGCGCGTGAAGGTCAGCGTCATGCCGTCGCGCGCGCCGCCGCCGCGTGCCAGCAGCGCGCGCGTCTCGTCGTCCAGCACCTCGGGATGGTGGGCCGTGATCTCGGTCACCCGCTGCGCCATCGGCGAGTCGACGAAGACGCGCATCGGCGGCAGCCGGCCCTGCTGGCGCAGGCGGGCCAGCAGGATCAGCAGTTCCTGCGTGCGACCGAGCGCGAAGGCCGGGATGATGATGTTGCCCTGGCGCCTGCGCAGCGTCTCCTCGACCACGTCGACGAGTTCGTCGATGGTCGCGTCCAGCCGTCGGTGCAGCCGGTTGCCGTAGGTCGACTCGACCACCAGCACGTCGGCCTCGGCGATCGGCGTCGGGTCGCGCACCACCGGCCGCGCCGGCTGGCCGATGTCGCCCGAGAACACGAGCTTGCGCGTGCAGCCGCCTTCGGTGAGCCAGACTTCGATGATCGCCGAGCCGATGATGTGCCCGGCGTCGCGGAAGATGCAGCGCACGTCCTCGTGCGGGCGGATCTCGGTGTCGTAGGCCACGCCGCGCACCTGCTCGAGGCAGGCCTCGGCCTGGGCGACGGTGTAGAGCAGCGGCACGACGGGGCGGCCCGGGCGTCCGCGACGCGACGCCTGCTGGCGCTGCGCACGCGTCCACGCCACCTCCTGGATGTGGGCGCTGTCGGCCAGCATCACCGGCAGCAGGTCGGCCGTGGTGCGCGTGGTGTGGATGGCACCGCGAAATCCCAGCGCCGCCAGCCGCGGCAGCAGGCCGCTGTGGTCGATGTGCGCGTGCGTCAGCAGCACGAAGTCGATGTCGGCCGGCGCGAAGGGCCAGGGCTGCTGGTTGCGCCATTGGGCTTCGCGTCCGCCCTGGAACATGCCGCAGTCGACGAGGAAGCGCAGCCCCGCGCCCTCGACCAGGATGCAGGAGCCGGTGACCTCCTGCGCCGCACCGATGAAGTTCAGGCGCATCGCTCCTCCTTCAGTCGAACCAGACGCGCCACAGGCCGACCAACACGTGACCCCAGATAAGGATGTTGAAGGCCAGCAACCCGAACACGCGCGAGATGTTCCACAACGTCCTGGCGCGCCGGCCGTGATCGTAGGAGCCGGTGGCCAGATGCAGCACGAAGAACAGGACCGACGGCACGAATGTGCCCACGATGAGCACGCCCATCACCCAGTAGAAGACCTTCATCGGCGTGCGCGGCTAGCGGTAGAAGGCCTCGACGCGCCCCTTCAGCGTGAGCAGCAGCGGGCGGCCGCGCCGGTCCACGGTCTTGCCCGCGGCGACCTTGATCCAGCCCTCGCTGATGCAGTACTCCTCGACGTCGCGGCGCTCGCGGCCGTTGAAGCGGATGCCCACGTCGTGCTCGAAGACTGCAGGCACGTGATGGGGGCTGCCCGGATCGACCGACAGGCGATCGGGCAGCGGCGGCGGTGGGGCGATGGTCGGCGGCGTGTCCATTGGTAGATGTTGGCCCCTATCGGACCATGTGGTGCAAGTAGAAGCCAACACCCCCGTTCAAACCGTGCATGCGGATTTCCCGCACACGGCTTACCA
>MEFD01000008.1 GCA_001724995.1 Rubrivivax sp. SCN 71-131 | reverse complement strand
ATCCACCACGGCGTAACCCCCTCGGGACGCCCGTTTACCCACCTGTTGCTGGCTCCAATATGCCGAACATCGGTGGCTCCATTACGGCGGTCGGTGACACGGCTTTTCGCGCGTCCGCTTGGACGAATGGTTATGTTGCATCGCGGTCGGTGCCGAGAAGAACAACTTGGAGATCGCTGGATGTCACGTCTGTTGTGCCTGATGAGTCCTTGCGCATGACCGCAACCATATATGTAAAGGCTGCCCTTTGCTCTGCGGACCGCATGGTGGCGCCAAGTCTCTCGAATTTGGCGAAAGCAGCAACGGTGGGTGACGACCCGTACAAGCAAATACGACATTTTGCGTCTGCTGTTCTTGCGCCAAGTTCATGACCGTCAGAGGACTCAAGAAACTGCGCCGGATTGGCGTGCTCGCTGACGCAGCGAAGATAGTCTGTGTAGGCCTTTGTACGAGCGTCGCGGCGAGCGCGCTGCTGATCGAGGTGTCGCGAAAAAAAGTACTGGAGGATGGCGCCGATGATGACCCCAAGAAACGAGAATATCGCTACGGTCATCCGCGTTGCCTCCCTATGCAACATAACACCTGAATTAAGCCGCGCCGCGAAGCGGCGTCGGCTTGAATGAATTGTTAGGTTGCACCCGAGGAGGCCTGAGCGAATGCTTCAGCCGGGGTGAACCCCTCCATTAGCAGTTCAATGATCAGCTCCCGTCGCTCTGCGATGTTAGAAGGAAGCTGGGCTTTGTGAGAGGCGTAGTGGTCCGACATTACCTTAAGTGCGGCAGGACGTTTGATGCGTTTCCTGGGGGTGACGGCGGACTCGCTATGGCTGATGAAGCCATCAAAATCCGTTGAGACTGAGCTCCAGTCAAAGGCAAACACCTTTTCTCTTGCTGCAACAGGATCAAAGTGGTCGGTGAAGCCAGAGCCGCACTCGCCGGCACCCTTGTTGATGATGAGGCATGTGAGGTCTGGAAGATCCCGCTCTTCCGTGAAGATGCGCACAACGTCAAGCTTGCGACCTGTAGAAACCGCGATGGCGTTCTGGACCGAAGGCCTGGACGGATACTCTTCTTTGGCCCTTTCCACCAGCTCGCCGTACGTCAAGCAATGTTTGTGTTTGGCAAGGTCAATCAAGATTGGGTAGTAAGCGGATGCCAGCTGAACATCGTTAAGCGTGACGTTCTTATAGAAGCTTTCAGTTGGGTCAACCATCGTGAACTCTCTGTGCAACCTAACACCTGAGTTAAGCCGCGCCGCGAAGCGGCGTCGGCTTGGACGAATTGTTAGGCAATCATAGCGAGTAGCTGACCTTTGTACCGTCTATGGTGAGCTTGGCGTTCACTTGCAGGTGCTTGATGAGTGTCTCTAGCTGCGCCTCAGTAATGGAGCTCTTGGCATTCTTGACAGTTGCACGGATGGTGCTCTTGAGCGTTTCAACCTTTCTTGGGCGTGACGCGCCTCGCTTTTTGAGATCAGCAAGAACGACTGCGTAGTTGTCTACCTTGGGTGGTGCTGGTGCAGCAGCGTTGGCTGATGCGGCTGGTGCGGCTGGTGCTGCAGGGGCGGGTTGTGGATTGCCCAGGGCATTGGGGCAGATGAACTTGCCATTTTGATTTAGGACGACACGAATCTTCTCTTTAAGCGACATGCTGCCAAAGAGTGCATTGACAGTTTTGCAGCAGGCGACGCAGTTGTCGTCGCTGTTGCTACCGGCTCGAGAAGATGGAACCAAATGCTCAACACTCGCTTCCGACTTGGGGAGCGGCATATTGCAGAAGAAGCAAAGACCTCCTTGGGCAAACACCAGTCGGTCAAGCGGTTTTGTTGCCATATGATTGCCTAACGTGAATTAGACGAGTGGACGGGCTGGCACGGACTTGGCCTAAGACAACTTCGCACGACGCCTCCCCCTTCCGGGCGCCCCCAACATCGCACTTCGGGACCCACTTCGGGGCCGTGGTCTCGGCGCGATAGGCTGCCTAAATTCCGGCGGTATGAAGCCCGCTCCTCCTGTTGCTGCAAGCCCGGTGCCCTCGCCGCTTCGGAGATCGGATTCTGAGGCCGCGGCGCCGGCCGCGCCGCGGCTGCTCGATCGGGTGCGTGAGGAAATCCGGGTGCGCCACTATTCGATCCGGACCGAGGCGGCGTATGTCGACTGGATCCGGCGTTTCGTGCGCTTTCACGGGCGGCGGCATCCGCGCGAGATGGGCGCGGGCGAGGTGACGGCCTTCCTTACCGCGCTGGCGGTGGAGCGCGGGGTTTCGGCGTCGACGCAGGCGCAGGCGCGGGCGGCGCTGCTTTTTCTCTATCGCCAGGTGCTGGGGATCGACCTGCCCTGGCTCGACGAGGTGGTCATCGCGCGCACGCTGCGGCGGCTGCCGGTCGTGCTCACGCCGGGGGAGGTGCGCGCCCTGCTGGCGGAGATGAACGGCACCATGCACCTGGTCGCCGCGCTGCTCTACGGCACCGGCATGCGCCTGCTGGAGGGCCTGCGCCTGCGCGTCAAGGACGTCGAAGTCGCGCGTCGCGAGATCGTGGTGCGCCAGGGCAAGGGCGGCAAGGACCGCGTCACCGTGCTGCCCGAGAACCTGATCCTGCCCCTGCAGCAGCAGATGGCGCGCGCCAAGGCCTTGCATGACACGGATCTCGCCGAGGGCTTCGGCGCCGTGTGGATGCCCGATGCGCTGGCAATCAAGTACCGCCACGCGCCGCGCGCCTGGGGCTGGCAGTGGGTGTTCCCGAGCGCGTGGCGCAGCGCCGATCCGCGCAGTGGCGAGGTCCGGCGCCACCACCTCGCCGGGGCCGGCGTGCAGCGCGCCGTGATGCTGGCCGCGCGGCGCGCCGGCATCGCCAAGCCCTGCTCCCCGCACGTGCTGCGGCATTCGTTTGCCACTCACCTGCTGCAGGCGGGCTACGACATCCGCACGGTGCAGGAGCTGCTCGGGCACGTCGACGTGTCGACGACGATGATTTACACGCATGTGCTCTGCCGCGGCGGGCGCGGCGTGCGCAGCCCACTCGATCAGGTATGACGCAGCTCCGTTCAGTCGTAGGTGAGGGTGTAGATCAGGTCCACGGCGCTGGTCTGGCCGGTCTGCCCGCGCGCCGTCAGGCGGCGCGTGATGTCGTAGAACACGTACAGCGTGCTGGCCGCGCCCGACATGCCCGCCTCGTAGGTGACGTAGAGCTGGTCGGAGAGGCGCTTGCCGAGCGAGACGCCGCCTTCGCTCAGGCCCACTTCGTCGAAGCCCAGCCCCTGCGCCAGGCGGTTGCCGGCGCCGCCGGCGAGGAAGGCCAGCGCGGCCTGCTGCATGGTGCCGCCGCCGCCCATGCCGGGGGCGCGGCCCGTCACCACCCATGACAGGGTCTCGGCATCGGGCAGCGGCGGCTCGGCGTACAGCTGCACGCGCGGCGCCTGCGCGGTGCCGGTGACGCGCACGCCGGCGCGCACGTCGATGTTGGGGCGCACGGCCAGCAGGTTCAGCGCCGGGTTGCCGTACGGCCCGGTGAACATCACGATGCCGGTCTCGACGTTCAATGCCTGGCCCCAGGCGCGGTAGCGGCCCTGGTCGGTGCGGATCTCGCCGGTGATCGCCACCGGGTCGTTGCCGCCCCTGGCGTCGCGGATCTGCAGCGCACCTTCCAGGCGCGTCGTGATGCCATAGCCCTGCAGCGCGAAGTCGCGCCCCAGGTCCAGCTTCAGCGCCAGGTCCATGGGTCGGGCGGTCTGCAGCGCGCCGCGGGCCGGCGGCCCGCTGCCCGCGCCCGCGGCCGGCCCTTGCCCGCCGCGCAGCACGACCACGTCGCGGCCCAGCGTCGGCGCACCGCTCTCGGGAAGGGTGATCGAGGCGCGGTCGACGTGCAGGTCGCCGCGTACGCGCACGCCGCCGTCGGCCAGGGCGGCAAAGAGCTCGCCGCTGACGCTGACCTGCCGATCGCTGCGCGCCAGCACCTGCATGCGCTGCAGCGCGGCGCTCACCTCCAGCGCGATGCCGGACTGGCCGGCCGCGGCGCGGCCCACGCCGCTCCAGTCGATGAAGCCCCTGGCGACCATGCGCCCGCGCGCGGTCGGCGCCGGCGTGCGGTTGCCGCTCGGGCCGCGCACGTAGGCATGGCTGCCGGTGCCGCCTTGCAGCTGCAGTTCCTGGATGTCGATGCGCTGGCCGGCGAGTGCCGCGCGCAGGCGGCCGTCATGCAGGTCGACGCCGTCGAGGACCGAGCGCAGGTTCAGGCCGTCGACGCCGATGGGGCCGCGCACCTGTGGCGCCTGCGCGGTGCCGCTGAGCCGGATGTCGGCGTCCAGCGCGCCGGCGATGCGCCAGCCCGGCGGTGCCAGGCCGCCCCAGACGCCCAGGTGCGGCAGACGCGCCCGCACCTGGCCGTCCAGCGGCGCGTTGGCGGGCAGCGTCCAGCCGCCGGCCTGCCGTGCCAGGCGCGTCTGTGCCCGGGCCTGGATGACGCCGGCGCGCTCGCTGTCCCAGTCGAGCCCGGCGTGCACCGCGTCGCCGCTCGATTGCAGGCGCAGCTCCAGCCGGCGCACGCCGGCGGCGATGCCGCGCGGGCGCGGACCGGCGCTCGCGGCGATGCCGGTGCTGGCGTCGCTGGCGGCGGCGGCCGCCTGCACGCCGGGCTCGCCGATCCACAGGTCGCCGGCGTCGCGCCTGACCGAGGCCTGCAGGCGCAAGGCCTGGCCCAGCTCGATGTCCCAGTCGCCGCTGAGCACCAGCGACGACTGGACGCCCGCCGCCGCCAGCGGGCGCTGCGCCAGCAGCGCGTCGGCCCAGGCCGGCACCAGCCCGCTCAGTCGTCCGCGTGACTGCAGGTGCGTCGTGCCATCGGCCGCGCGCGAGAAGCGCAGCGGCTCCCAGCGCAGGTCGAGCTGCTCGCCCGGCGCGGCCACGCCCGGCGGCGGCGTGAGCGTGGCCTGGCCGGCGCTGGCGCTGACCTGCAGCGCCTGGCTGAGCGGCAGCGCCGTCACCTGCAGGCCTTCGCCGAGCCGCAGGCGCCAGGGCTGCGCCTGTTGCGGCAGCGTGGCCGCGGCCCAGAGCTGGTGCACCGTGAGCGTCCAGGCCGGCGCGCCGGAAGCGGCGGCCCGGCTCACCTGCGCCCGCGTGTCGAGCACGGCCTGCACGCCCTGGGCGCTGATCTCGCCGGCAAGCGCCAGCGTCGCGCCGGCGAGGTTGCCCTGCACGCTCGCGTCGAGCCGCCGGACCTCGATCACCGTCGAGGCTGCGGCCGACCCGGGGGCGGCCCGGCCGCCGGCGGGGTCGGCGGCAGCGGGCAGCTCGATGTGCAGACCGGGGCTCTGGACCCGGGCATCGAGGCGCAGTTCCGCATGCGCTGCCGGCCGCTGCAGGGCCGCCTGCCATTGCCGCCAGCCGCCCTGCCAGTGGGCGCCCACTCGCGTGCTGCCGGCTGCGTGCAGCAGCGGCAGGGCCTTGCCGACCACTGGCAGCGCGCGCAGCCAGGCCAGTCCCCGCTCGGCCGAGGCCACCTGCAGGGCCAGCTTGCCGCCGCCGCGGGCGGGCTGCATCGCGGCATCCAGCTCGAGGCTCAGGCCGGGCGCGCTGGCGCTGACGATGCCCTCGATGCCCTCGGCCCCCGGCAGCGTGATGCGCAGCCTGTTCGCGTCCAGCCGGGCCTGGAAGGCGTCCAGGTGCACGCGCTCCAGCTCCAGCCGCTGCGGCGACCAGCGCCCCCGGGCCTGGACGGCGCGCACGTTCCAGCGGCTGCGCGGGCGGCCGTGGGCGCTGCTGGCGCTGCCCGGGCTGGTGATGTCCAGGTCGAAGTCGATGCCGCGCGCCAGCCGCCCGCGCGCGGCCAGCGTGCCGTCGAGGTCGGGCACCCGCTGCTCCGCCAGCTCGCCGTGGAGCCGCACCAGCGGCAGCCTGTGCAGTTCGCCGCGCAGCTCCAGGGCCTGCGTCCGCGGCTCGAAGTCGCCCTGCAGCTGCACGCGGCCATCGCCCACGTGCGCCTGCAGCGTCTGCACGGTCCAGCGTCCGGGTGTGAGCTGCGCCCTGGCCAGCAGCCGCGACAGGGGCAAGTGCCCGGCGTCCCAGGTGCCGGGCGCGCGATTCTGGAGATCGGCGGCGAGCTGCCAGGCGGTGGAGGCCAGCGTTGCTCCCGCTTCTTGCGCTGCCTGCGGGCCGATGTCGATGCGGCCACGCAGGTCGGTCACGGGCGCCGCGGCGTGGAAGGCGCGGGCGTTCAGGCGGGCCAGTTGCAGCTGCGCCTGCTGCACCGGCTGGCTGCGCCAGGGGTGCAGCGTGGCGCCCGCATGCAGGGCAGCGTGTCCATCGTCCCCGGCCGTGCCGCCCGCCGCCGCGATGTCCTGCAGCAGGCCGTCCGACACGGCAGCCCGGTCGGGTTGGGCGTCGCGCTCGCGCGCATCGAGCTTCAGGTCGATGCGCGCCGCATCGCCGCCGGCCAGCGTGCCCTGGGCCTGCAGCAAGGCCTGCAGGCCCAGCGGCACTTCGGGCACCAGGTCGCTCAGCCAGGCGCCGACGCGCGCCTGCAGCACAAGGTCATGGGCGCCCAGCGTCAGCGCCGCCTGGGCGCGGCTCCTGCCCCGGCGCAGGCTGCGCAGTTGCAACTCGTGCCGGCGGTGGTCGTAGCGGTACTCGGCGGCGATGTCGGCGAACGCCTGCACGCTGCTGCTGCCGTCCCTGGCGACGGTCTCGATCTCCAGCTGCCCGACGCGCAGCGGCAGGGTGATCTGCAGCGGCAGCGTCAGGCGGTCGGGCATCGCGAAGGGCGTCGGCGGATCGGCGGGCTCGGGCTGCGGCCGCAGCTCGACGTGGATGCGCGCGGCCTGCAGCGTGCGCACGTGCAGCGCGCGGCCGAGCAGGTCCCCCAGGCGCCAGTCGAGCTGCAGCCCGTCGACGACGAGTTCCGCCCCCGGCATGGCCCATCGCAGCGTGCGCACCGTGCCGCCGCCGGCGAGGGAGCCGCTGGCGCCCGCGAAGGCCAGGGTCTGGCCTGCGGGCAGGACGTGCTGCGCCAACTGCAGCGCGCGCGGCAGCGAGTCCTTGCTGGAGGCCCAGGCCAGCACTGCCGCGACGGCGCCGACGGCCAGCAGCACCGGCACCGCCAGCACCGCCAGCGCCCACCGCAGGCGCCTCATCCCGCGCCCGCCGCCGCGCGGCGGCGCCGCCGGCACGTCGCCGACGGGGGTGGGTGGGGCAGCCGAGGTGCGATCGCTCATGCTCGGGACCTGAAGCCAGGCGCGCCGCCTTCGCTTGCGGCGCAGGGATCAGAAGGAAAAGCCCAGTCGCAGATGCAGGCGGACCTGGTGGGTCCTGACACCATAGGCCACATCCACCTGCATGGGGCCCACGGGGCTGTTCCAGCGCAGGCCGGTGCCCACGCCGGTGTGCAGCGTCATGCGGTCGGCGTCGTCGGACACCGCGCCGACGTCGACGAACAGCGTGTGCTCCCAGGCGCTGTCGTTGCCCATCAGGCGCACCGGGCGCTGCCACTCCACGCTGGCGGCGCTCATGATGCGGCCGCCGCAGAGCTTGCCTGCCTGCGAGCGCGTGCCGATGCTCTCGTAGCCGTAGCCGCGCACCGTCGTGTCGCCGCCGGTCAGGAACAGCAGCGACGCGGGCAGCTGCGCGCCGCGATCGGCGACGACCGCGCCCAGCTCGCCGCGCAGCGCCAGGCGGCTGCGGCGGTCGGCCTCGTTGCGCCGGCCCAGCGGCCAGAACTGCAGCGCACGCAGGCGCGCGCGGATGAAGGGATCGCGCCGCGGCGTCAGCGTGAAGCCCGCCCCGAGCTCGAGGCCCAGGCCGTAGCCGGCGGTCGGGTTGATCCTGCTGTTGAAATAGCGCCCGGTCCAGCCCTGACTGGCCATCAGCGAGGACGCGCTGCCGGGTGCCTCGCGGCCTTGAACCTGGCTGATGTCGTACTGCAGGGCGTGGCGCCGGTCGATGTGGCCGACGCTCTTGCTGCGCCCGCCCTGCAGCGACAGCGAATTCGATTTGAAATCACCCACCTCGGCGCGCTCCAGGCCGGCGCCCAGGAACCAGGCCCAGCCCGAGGCCTGCGGCATCGCCGTCCAGCGCGTCGCAGCCGCCTGCGCCTTGGCGTCCAGCGCGAGGTGGCTGACCGCGCGCCAGCCCAGCGGCGGCATCCTGTTGTGGACATGGTCGAGCGACAGGCGCGCTCCGGCATCGGTGGACAGGCCGACACCGAACACCACCTTCTGGTACCTGGCTTCGCGCAACTGGGCGATGACGGTGGCGTGCTGCGGATCCTTCTCGTCCGGGTCCAGCATCAGGAAGGCGGAATCGAAATACCCGCTGGCGGCCAGGCGCTGCTGGGCGTCGAGCAATTCTTCCTCGCGGTAGTCGGTGCCGCTCGGGAGGCGCACGATGTTGCGGATGCCCTCGGTGTCGTAGCGCTCGATGCCGCTGAGCCTGAGCCCGCCGAAGCGATAGGCCGGGCCGGGGTCGTAGTGCACGCTCAGCTCGGCACGGTTGCGCTCGGCGTCGACGGTGGCCCGGCTTGCGGCGAGGCGCGCGGTCGGGTAGCGCTCCTTCTGCAGCTCGCGCAGGCCGGCGTTCTTGGCCGAGCTCCAGTCCGACTCGGTGAACGCCTCGCCGGCCCTGAGCCCCCAGCGCCGCTCGATGCGCCGGCGCTGCGCCGCCGCGCGCGGGTCGCTGTTCATCGGCTCGGCGAAGCCGATTTCGTAGCGCGTGACCTGGGTCCGCTCGCCCGGCTTCACCTCGACGACGATCGTGCGCGGCGCGTCGCTGCCTTGCGGCGCGTCCTGCACGCGCAGTACCAGCGTCGGGTTGAAATAGCCCAGCGCCGCCAGCAGGTCGCGCGCGTTCGCGTCGGCTTCCGCCAGCAGGCGGTTGAACTCGGTGGCGCGCAGGTCCGGGAAGCGGGTGTAGCGCTGCAGCTCGAGGTGGCGCTCCAGGTGGTGGGCGATGTCGCCGTCCTCGCTCTGGACCTGCACCGCGAAGGCCAGGGCATTCCTGGGGGCCTCGACGGCGCCCTCCTCGTCGGCGGCCTGGCCCTCGTCGCCGGGACTGCGCAGCACGCTGCAGGCGGACAGGGCCGCAAGCGCGGCGGCCAGCACGATGCCCCGCCATGACCGCAGGAGGACGCTCCGGTGTCCCATGCCGGCCATTCTGGCGCCGCCGGCCGGGCCTGCCGCGCCATGCCGTCGATGGCCATGACCGACCGCAGCACGCTGCCGCGAGATTGGCTAAAATGGCCATTCCCATTTCGTCGGAGACGCCGATGAGCATCACCGCCACCGAAGCCAAGAACCGTTTCGGCCAGTTGCTGGAGCAGGCGCAGCGTGGGCCGGTGTTCATCGAGAAGTCGGGCCGCCGTCACAGCGTGCTGCTGTCGGTCGAGCAGTACGAGCTGCTCGTGGTCGCGCAGCGCCAGGTGGCGCCGGAGCCGGCTGCGCCGGGTTACGGCCCCGAGGCCCAGGCCTTCTACGCGAAGTACAAGGACTGGGTGGACGAGCAGCATGCGCATTTCGAGAAATACGGCGTGTTCGGCGAAGAGTACCGGCTCTGGTAGGCCGTGGCCGCCTTCGACCTGCACCCGAACCCCAATCCGCGCGAACGGATCGGCTTTCCGTACGTCGTCGTGATGCAGAGCGCGCAGCTCGACTTCCTGCCCACGCGGCTGGTCATGCCCTTGCAGCGCCTGGCCGGCACCCCCGCCGGGCTGCCGCGACGGCTGGTGCAGCCGCTGCTGGTCGACGGCGAGCGGCTGTATGCGGCCGCCCATCAATGCGCCGCGATCCCGGCGCGCGTGCTGCGCGAGCCGCTGCGCTCGCTGCAGGATCAGCAAGGCGCCTTGCGCGACGCCCTGGACGCCGTGATCAGCGGCGTGTGAAGCTTTCATCCCCGGCCTTCCATGCAACCCACCGCCGACGAACCGCTGCAGCAGGCGACGCTGGACACCACGCGCATCGATGACGTGCGCATTGCCGCCGTGCGCGCGCTGGCCTCGCCCGCGCTGCTGCTCGAGGAGCTGCCGGTGACGGCGGCCGTCGAAGACCTGGTCGAGCGCAGCCGTGACGCCATCGCCGCCGTCTTGCGCGGCGAAGACGACCGCCTGGTGGCCGTCGTCGGACCCTGCTCGATCCACGACCACCACGCCGCGATCGAGTACGCGCAGCGGCTGCAGCCACTGGCCGACGAGCTCGCGCCCGAGTTGCTCGTCGTCATGCGCGTCTACTTCGAGAAGCCGCGCACCACGGTGGGCTGGAAGGGCTGGATCAACGACCCGCGCCTGGACGGCAGCTTTCGCATCAACGAGGGCCTGCGCCGCGCGCGCGAGCTGCTGCTGCAGATCAACGCGCTCGGCCTGCCGGCGGGCACCGAGTTCCTCGACCTGCTCTCGCCGCAGTACATCAGCGACCTCGTCGCCTGGGGTGCGATCGGCGCGCGCACGACCGAGAGCCAGAGCCACCGCCAGCTCGCCAGCGGCCTGTCGTGCCCGGTGGGCTTCAAGAACGGCACCGACGGCAGCGTGCAGGTGGCCGCCGACGCGGTGCTGGCCGCGCGCGCCGCGCACAGCTTCATCGGCATGACGAAAATGGGCACGGCGGCGATCTTCGAGACCCGCGGCAACGTCGACGGCCACGTCATCCTGCGCGGAGGCAGGCGTCCGAACTACGACGCCGCGGACGTCGACGCCGCCTGCGACCTGCTGCAGCGCGCGGGCCTGCGCGGGCAGGTGATGATCGACTGCTCGCACGCCAACTCGGCCAAGCAGCCGCGCCGGCAGGCGGAGGTCGCCGCCGACCTGGGCGCGCGCATCGCCGCCGGCGAGCGCCGCATCCTCGGCGTGATGGTCGAAAGCCACCTCGAGGAAGGGCGCCAGGACCTCGTCGCGGGCCGGCCGCTGCGCCACGGCGTCTCGATCACCGATGCCTGCCTGGGCTTCGAGGACAGCGCCGCGCTGCTGCGCGCGCTGGCGCGGGCGGTGCGCGCGCGTCGCGAAGGGCAGGGGCGCCGATGAACCTGGATGCACCCCGCTGCAAGATCCCGCGTTCGGTGCTGGTCGTCATCCACACGCCGGCGCTCGAGGTGCTGCTGATCGAGCGCGCCGACGTCCCCGGCTACTGGCAGAGCGTGACCGGCTCGGTCGAGCACGAGCACGAGCCGTTGCCCGCCACCGCCCGCCGCGAGGTGCAGGAGGAGACCGGCATCGTCGATGGCGAGCTCGTCGATTGGGGGCAGGACAACGTCTACGAGATCTATCCCGCCTGGCGCCACCGCTACGCACCCGGGGTGACGCACAACACCGAGCACGTGTTCGGCCTCAGGCTGCCCGGTCGCCTGCCGGTGCAGTTGCGCCCCGAGGAGCATGTGGCCCATCTCTGGCTGCCCTGGCGCGAAGCCGCCTGGCGCTGCTTCTCCCCGAGCAACGCCGAGGCCATCCTGCAACTTCCCGAGCGAGTCCGAACCGAATGACCCGTCACCACGGTGCCCTGCAGACGACGCGTCTCTCGCCGACCGCCGGCCTGAGTGCGCTGCGCGTGGCGACCTACAACATCCACAAGGGCGTGCGCGGCATGGGGCCGCGGCGGCGCCTCGAGATCCACAGCCTGGGGCTGGCGGTCGAGGCGCTGGACGCCGACATCGTCTTCCTGCAGGAGGTGCACCTCTACCACCGCGGGCACGCGCAGCGCTTCGACCGCACCTGGTTCGGCTGGCCCGAGCAGGGGCAGGCCGACTTTCTCGCGCCGCAGGGCTACGACGTCGCCTACCGCAGCAACGCCTACACGCGCCACGGCGAACACGGCAACGCGCTGCTGGCGCGCTGGCCGCTGGGCGACATCGGCCACCGCGACGTCAGCGACCATCGCTTCGAGCAGCGCGGCCTGCTGCACGTGCCGGTGCAGTGGAACGGCAGCAAGGTGCACACCGTGGTCGCGCACTTCGGCCTCATGCACGCCGGGCGCGTGCGCCAGGTGCAGCGCCTGGCCGACTACCTCGAGCGCGAGGTGCCGCGCGACGCGCTGCTCATCGTCGCGGGCGACTTCAACGACTGGGGCGAGAAGCTGGACGCGCCGATGGCCGAGATCGGGCTGCAGCGCGCCCGCGCCGCGGACGGCGCGATGCAGCAGACCTTCCCCTCGCGGATGCCGGTGTTCTCGCTCGACCGCTTCTACGTGCGCGGTCTGCAGTGCCGCACGACGATGGTGCCGCGCGGCACCGCCTGGGCGCGCATGTCCGACCACCTGCCGCTGGTGGCCGAGCTGGAGCCCTGCTGAAGCCGCGGTGATGCCCGAGGCCGATCCCGCCCACGGCGTAGCGCCTGCAGGCGGCGGCGTGGTCGCGGCCGAGATCGCCGACGCCTGGGCGGCGCAGGGCGAGCCGCTGGTGGGCGGCAATCGCCTCACGCTGCTGCAGGGAGGCGACGAACTCTTCCCGGCGATGGTCGCGGCCATGGCCGCGGCGCGCCACGAGGTCTGGCTGGCCACCTATATCTTCCACGACGACGCTGCCGCGCGCCTGGTCGTCCAGGCCCTCGTCGCCGCGGCGCGCCGCGGCGTCGCCGTGCGCCTCGTCGTCGATGGCTTCGGCTCGCACGCCACCCTGCCGCGGCTGCGGCAGTGGCTGGCGGAGCCGGGGATCGAGCTCGAGGTCTTCCGGCCGCTCGAGCGCTGGTGGTCCTGGCTGATGCCCGGCCAGCTGCGGCGCATGCATCACAAGCTGTGCGTGGTCGACTACGCCCATGCCTTCGTCGGCGGCATCAACATCATCGACGACCGCAACGACCTCACCCACGGCTGGACGACGCTGCCGCGCTGGGACTTCGCCGTCGCGCTGCAGGGGCCGATCGTGCGCTCGGTGCGCGCCGCGGTGCAGGCGATGTGGACGCGCGCGCAACTGGGCCACCTCTGGCGCGACGAGGTGCTGGCGCTGGCCGTCAGCCCGCGCCCGGTGAGCGAGGCGCGACGCCTGATCCGCCGCCTGCGCGGGCGCCGCCCGGGGCAACGGCCGGCGAACGCCTCGCGCCCGGTGGTCGCTGCCCTGCTGGTGCGCGACAACGTCGGCCAGCGGCGCTCGATCGAGCGCGCCTACGTGCAGGCCATCCGCGGCGCGCGCCGACGCGTGGATCTCGCCGTGCCCTACTTCTATCCGGGCCGAGCCTTCCGGCGCAGCCTGCGCCATGCCGCGCGGCGCGGCGTGCAGGTGCGCCTGCTGCTGCAGGGCAAGATCGACTACCGCATCGCCGGCCTTGCCGCGCGCGCCCTGTACGCCGAACTGCGTGGCCACGGCGTGCGCATCTTCGAGTACACGCCGGCCTTCCTGCACGCCAAGGTGGCCGTGATCGACGACGACTGGGCCACCGTCGGCAGCTCCAACATCGACCCGCTGTCGCTGCTGCTCAACCTGGAGGCCAACGTCGTCGTGCGCGATCGCCGTTTCGCCGCCGAACTCGGCGAGCGCTTCGAGGCCGCCTTCGCCGCGTCGACCGAGGTCAGCGGCGCGCCCCAGCGCAGCGGCTGGCGCGGCCGCTTCCAGCGCGCGCTGGTCGGCTGGCTGGCCGCGGCCTATCTGCGCGTGGCCGGGATCACCGGACGGTACTGAGTGCCCCCTGGTCCGGGCTGCGCCCGGCCCGCCCCCCGCGGGGGTCGAGCAAAGCGGCGGAGCCCCATTTGCTCGAGAGTGCCCCCTGGTCCGGGCTGCGCCCGACGCGCTACGCCATGCGCAGGATGGGCTTGATGACCTTGCCGCTCTTGGAGTCCGCCAGCGCCTGCTCGATCTGGTCCATCGCGTAGTACTTGACGAGCCGCTCGAACGGGAAACGCCCCTGCCGGTGGAGTTCGACGAGTGCCGGGATGAGCTGTCCGGAGCGTCCGCCGCCGCCCAGCACGCCGATCACCCGCTTGCCCCACAGCGTCGAGAGATGATCGAGCGAGAACGATGCCCCCGCCGGCGCGCCGCCGATCAGCACCAGCGTTCCCAGCATGCCCACGGTCCGCGCCAGGGTCTCGATGACCGCGATGACGCCGGTGCAGTCGAACGCGAAATCGACGGTCGAGCCGGTGATGCGCGCGACCTCGGCCACCAGATCGCCGCTGCGCGAATTGATCGTGTGCGTGGCGCCGAAATCGCGCGCCATGGCGAGGCGACTGTCGTGCACGTCGGCGGCGATGATCCGCGTGACGCCCGTGTTCCGTGCCGCCATGATCGCGGCCAGCCCGACCGCGCCGACGCCGACCACCAGGATCGAATCGCCCAGCTTCGGGCGCGCCTCGTTGAGGACGGCGCCCGCGCCGGTCGCCAGGCCGCAGGCCAGCGGGCCGAGCAGTTCGAGCGGCACGTCGTCCGCCACCTTCACCACGGCGTCCGCCGATACCACGGAGTGGGTGGCGAACGACGACTGGCCGAAGAAGTGGCCGTTGAGCTCCTGGCCATGGCGCGAGTACGCGGTCGTGCCCGCGAGCTCGCCCTTGAAGCGGCGCCCCGACACCAGCGCCTCACCCGTGCGCAGGCAATAGCGCGGCTGCCCGTCGAGGCAGTTGCGACACTCGCCGCAGGAAGGCCAGCCGATGATCACCTTGTCGCCCGGCGCGAGCGTGGTCACCCCCGGGCCGACCCTCTCGACGGTGCCGGCGCCCTCATGGCCGAGCACGCACGGGAACGGCATGGGCATGTCGCCCGCGCGGGTGATGGCGTCGGTGTGGCAGACCCCGGCCGCGGCGATGCGGATGAGCGCCTCGCCACGCCCGGGATCGGCGAGATCGATCTCCTGCACCTCGAACGGCGCGTCCTTGGCCTCGACAACCAGTGCACGAATCTTCATGGCTTGGCTCTCCCGTTCAGCGGCACGCAAACCTGGTGCGGGCGACACTCTGCGCATTCGGCGGGGTGGCCTCATCGAGGCCGTCCCTGATTCCCGAGCGTTGCGGCCAGGCGCAGAGCGCCGTCGAATCTAGCACCATCGCGCCGACGACACGCGCCCGGCGCGAACTGCGAGCCCAGCGCGCCCGGCGCGCGCAGTGCTCACAGCAGCCACTCGATCGGGAGAATGGAGAACAGCGCCACCACCGTGCGATCCCAGAGCGTCGTACCGGGTTCGCTGTCGTGCTGCATTTCGCTGCCGTCGGCACGGCGCTCGATCCAGAGCAGCTTGCCCTCGCCGGAGAGCCGGAGTTGGTAGGCGATCCGCGGCGTCGTCGCGTCGAGCCGGGCGCGCATGGATCGCGCGAGTTCGCCGCTGGCGATCACGAAGCCCAGCTCGGTGTTCAGGTGCGCCGAGCGCGGGTCGAAGTTGAACGAGCCGATGAAGGCGCGCGCGCCATCGATGACGAAGGTCTTGGCGTGCAGCGCCGAGCCCGAACTGCCGATGACCGATCCGGGACGCGCGCCGCCGCCGACATCGCGCGGGGGGACGGCGCCGGCGTCGCGGCGCAGCTCCCACAGCGCGACGCCCGCCGCCAGCAGCGCCTTGCGGTGCTTGGCGTAGCCGGCGTGAACGATCGGCACGTCGGTGGCCTCCAGGGCATTGGTGACGACTTCCACGCGCACGCCACGGCCGGCCATGGCGGTGAAGGCGTCGACCCCCCTGGCGGTCGGCACGAAATAGCCGGAAACCAGCTTCAGGTGGCGCTCGGGACGTTCGAGCAGGCGGTTGAGCCGCGCAATCAGCAGGCCTTCGCGCGGCGCCCGGCCCAGCGCCTTGGCCGGATCGTCGCTCACCATGCGAACGGGCGACCAGTACAGCGGCAGGCTCGACTCGCTGAGGCGGGCGATGATCGGCGACTGTTGCAGGGCGTCGACGTAACGCTGCGCCGCCGGGCTCTGCATGAGCCCTTGCGCGGCGGCGTGAACCGCGTCGAGCCGGGCCGCTGCAACGTGGGGCAGGATGCGCGCGGCCGGGTAGGACGAGGCGCTCGCCCAGTAGCGATCGAAGTCGCTGGATACCTCCTGCACCACCGGGCCGATGCTCAGCACGTCGAGATCGACGAAATGCGCGGGCGGCCTCAAATCTGAAGTGCAACACCTCACCCGGCGTAAGGTGCTGCGATGGAAGAACAACGAAAGACGTACAAGCAACTCAGGCCTGAAGAGCG
>MEFD01000007.1 GCA_001724995.1 Rubrivivax sp. SCN 71-131 | reverse complement strand
CGCGGGCACGAAGCCCTGAGCGAACTCTTCGCACTCGAAATCGACCTGCTGGCCGAGGACAAGGGCATCGACCCCAAGGCGCTGCTGGGCCAGGGCGCCCCATGCTGAATCTGGCCTTGGGTCATGATCGCCAAGGGTGCCAAGTGGCCGCCGGACTCGCCGGAAGTGGTGCGCGGGCAGATGCGCGCCAAGGGCCTGACGCTCCTGGTGCCGCCGGGGCACAAGCGATGAGAGGGCTTTGCATGACGAGGCTGGACACCTGGCTTTCACGCCGTCGTGGGTGGCGCGGCATGTTCGTGGCGGCCGCTCTGCTGCAGGCGCTTGCAGCCTCGCCGCAGGTGAGCGACCTGCTGGGCGTTCCCGGGCCGATCGAGCTGGGCGGCCAGAGCTACCGCCTGGCCTGGTCGGCGCAGCCCTCGCCGGCCACCATCAAGCAGGAGTACGTCCCTGCCGGCCAAGAGGTCGAGCAGTTCCGCCACATGCTGCTGATCGAGACGGTGGCCGACAAGCCGCTGCGCGAGGTCGTGCGCGACAAGCTGCGGGCGCTGCAGAAGCGCAAGGCCAGCGATCCGGTGCAGCAGATGGCGGTGATGGAGAACGAAGCCGGCGACGAGGCGATCGTCGACTTCGTGATGAGCGCGACCCTGCCCAGCGGGCAGTACGTCGTCGAATGGAACGCCTACCGCTACGCGAGCTACCGCGATCGCCACGGCAGGAGCGGCACGCAGCTGCTGGGGCTGAGCGCACGCGGCTACGACGATGACGTCACGGCCTTCCTGCAAGGCCTGAAGGCGTTTCGGCCGCGGCAGATCGAGGCCTTGTCGCGGGCGCCGCTGCCGGCCGTCGCGGCGCGGTAGTGCATCGCGCGCAGGCGGCGTCGCGTCAGAACACCTGCACCGCCCGGCTCTCGAGCCCGCTGCGCCCGATGCCGATGAGCCACGCGGTCCGCGCGTTCGCCGCCATGCGCAACGCCTTGCCCTGCGGCATCGGCAGCGCCTGCCAGCGCCAGCCCTCGGCCTGCAGCGTCCACAGCACGACCTGGCGCAGCGGCGCGCCAGCGCCCGGCTTCAGCATGAGTTCGCGCGTCCGCGGCTGCCAGGCGTGGGCCGGGGGCTGCGGGGGCGGCTCGTCCAGCCAGGGCGTGGCCGGGGTGAGCGCGGCCTGCGCATAGGGGCCTTGGCGCAGGCGGCCGGCGATGCCGTCGCGGTCCTGCAGCAGCGCGGCCATGCTGAAGTGCAGGTGGCCATCGTCGACGGCGCCCGCGTGCCGTGTCAGCGCCACCTGGGCCAGCACCTCGGCGGCGTCATAGGCATTGCGCTCGGCACCCAGGCGGCTGGTGAAGAGGCCCGGCCAGATGTGCCGCCGCTGCGGGTTGCCCTCGCGCCAGGTCTGCTGCAGCACGGCGAAGGCCTGCGGGGCCTGCGCGATCGGCCAGTAGAGCTGCGGCGCCAGATAGTCGAGCCAGCCTTCGGCGAGCCAGCGCTCGACGTCGGCGTGCAGCTTGTCGTACTGGCTGAAGCCGGCGATGCCCGGCGGGCGCCGATCGGGCCGCGGCAGGCCGAAGGGGCTCACGCCAACGCGCACCCAGGGCTTGGCGGCATGCACGTCGCGATGCAGGCGCTCGACCAGTGCGTCGACCTGCGCGCGGCGCCAGGCGGCGCGCCCGGGCGCGCCGCCGGCGTCGAGGTGACGCTGCCAGGGCACGTCATCGGGAAAGGGCAGCTCCGCGCCTTGCGCGTCGACCACCGGATAGGGATAGAAGTAGTCGTCGATGTGCACGCCGTCGACGTCGTAGCGCTGCAGCACGTCGCGCACGACGTCGAGCAGGCGCTGCGCCGCGCGCGGCTCGGCCGGGTCCATCCACAGCTGGTCGCCGTAGGCGCGCACGAGCTGCGGTTCGGCATTCACGACGTGGCTCGCGGCCGCGGCGCTGCGCGCCGAGGGGTGTCGCGCGCGGTAGGGATTGAACCAGGCGTGCAACTCCAGGCCCAGGCCATGCGCGTGCGCGATCCACTCGGCCAGCGGGTCCCAGGGCGCGTCGGGCGGCCGGCCGCTGGCGCCGCCGAGGTATTCGCTCCAGGGCTCGAGCGCCGAGGGGTAGATCGCATCGGCGCTGGGGCGCACCTGCAGCACGATGGCGTTGAGGCCGATGGCCTTCGCCTGCGCCAGCAGCGCGTGCATCTCCTGGCGCTGCTGCGCGCTGGGCAGCCCGGGGCGGCTCGGCCAGTCGATGTTGGCCACCGTCGCCACCCACGCGCCGCGGAACTCGCGCGGCAGCGGCGGCGGCTCGCTGCCCGGCAGCACGGCGCAGGAGGCCAGCCAGGGCGCCACGGCGGCGGTCTGCAACCAGCGGCGGCGCTGCGGGTTCATGCCGGCACCTCGTCGTCCTTGCGGCCGAACGCGCTCGGGATGCGCAGCCGCGTCGCCACCGCCACCGAAGGCAGCGTGCACAGGCAGACCCAGGCGAAGAAGAGCGGGTAGCCCAGATGCTGCTGCAGCCAGCCGCTGGCCATGCCCGGCAGCATCATGCCCAGGGCCATGAAGCCCGTGCACAGCGCGTAGTGCGCGGTCTTGCTCGGCCCGTCGGCGACCCAGATCATGAACATCAGGTAGGCGGCGAAGCCGAAGCCGTAGCCGAACTGCTCGGCGGCCACGGCCGCGGTGACGAGCCCGATCGAGCCCGGCTGCCAGGCCGCGAGCGCGACGAAGAGCAGGTTGGGCAGGTGGATTGCCGCCACCATCGGCCACAGCCAGCGGGCGAGGCCATGGCGCGAGATCACCCAGCCCCCGAGCAGCCCGCCGACGGTGAGGGCGCCGACACCGACGCTGCCGTAGACCAGGCCGAGCTGGGCGGTCGTGAGGCCCAGGCCGCCCTGCGACGGCGGGTCCAGCAGGAAGGGTGCGACGAGCTTGACGAGCTGTGCCTCGCCCAGGCGGTAGAGCATCAGAAAGGCGAGCACGACGACGATGTCGCGGCGGCGGAAGAAGGAGACGAAGGTCTCGGCGAAGTCGTCCCACAGGCCGTTCCGAAAGCCCCGGGCGCGGTCGCTCTCGGGCCGCGGCAGCACCGCCTGGTGCCAGATCGCCAGGGCGGCGAAGAGCAGGGCCAGCGCCCCGAAGACGAGCTGCCAGGCGAGCACCACGCTGCCGTGCCGCTGGGCCAGCGTGCCTGCGGCCCAGACGAGCCCGCCCTGCGCGCTGATCATCGCCACGCGGTAGAAGAGGCTGCGCACGCCGACGAAGGCGGCCTGCTGGTCCTGCCGCAGCGCGAGCATGTAGTAGCCGTCGGCGGCGATGTCGTGCGTGGCCGAGGCGAAGGCCAGCAGCCAGAAGAAGGCCAGGCTCATCTGCAGCATGCGCGCCATCGGCAGCGTGAGTGCGATCGCCGCCAGCGTCGCCCCGATGACGAGCTGCAGCGCGACGATCCACCAGCGCTTGCGCTGCAGCAGCTCGACCAGCGGCGACCACAGCGGCTTGATGACCCAGGGCAGGTAGAGCCAGCTCGTGTAGAGCGCGATCGCGGCGTTGTCCAGGCCGAGGTTCTTGTACAGCACCACGGCGAGCGTCATCACCACGACGTAGGGCAGGCCCTGGCCCCAGTAGAGGCTGGGCACCCACCACCAGGGCGAGCGCGTCATGCCGGTCCGGCCAGGGCCGCGCGCACGCTGCCGCGGTGCGCCTCGAGGCGCTGCGCGGCTTCGTGCACCGAAAGGCCGGCGCGCAGCGCGACGATGGCCACCTTGACGCGAAAGCCCGCGTCGCGCAGCGCGCGTTCGGCGGCGAGCTCGTCGGCGCCGCTGGCGAGCATCGTCAGCGCCAGTGCCCGGCGCCGCAGCTTGGCGTTGGTCGCGCGCAGGTCGACCATCAGGTTGCCGTAGACCTTGTGCAGCCGCACCATCAGCGCCGACGAGAAGGTGTTGAGCGCGATCTTCTGCGCCGTGCCGGCCTTCAGCCGCGTGCTGCCGGAGATCAGCTCCGGCCCGGTGTCGAGCGCGATGGCGATCTCGGCTGCGGCCAGCAGCGGCGTGCCGGGGTTGTTGGCCAGGCCGATGACGAGCGCGCCGGCTGCACGCGCGGCGTCGAGCGCGCCCAGCACGTAGGGCGTCGTCCCCGAGGCGGCGATCGCCAGCACGACGTCGTCGCCGCCGATCTCGTGCAGGCGCACGTCGACCGCACCCTGCTCGCGCTCGTCCTCGGCGCCTTCGACGGCCTCGAAGAGCGCGCGCCGGCCTCCGGCGATCAGCGCCAGCGCGCGCTCGGGCGGCCAGCCGAAGGTCGGGTGGAGCTCGACGCTGTCCAGCAGCCCCAGGCGCCCGGAGGTGCCGGCGCCGACGTAGACGAGCCGTCCACCGGCCTCGATGCGCGGCAGTGCCGCGTCGACGGCGCGTGCCAGTTGCGCCGCCGCCGCCTGCACCGCCTGCAGCGCGCGCTGCTGGTCGGCCGCCAGCGCCTGCACGAGCGCCGCGGTCGGGTAGAGGTCGAGCCCGGCGTGTTCGCCGCTCGGGGCTTCGGTGCTCAGCATGGCCGGCAGGCTAGCGCATCGCGCGCCGCTTGCGGTTTCACGGCCGCGGCGGCGCTGGCCGGAAACTGGCATGCTCGCGCCATGTGGTTGTTCTTCATCGAAATTGCCGTGGTGCTGGCGATCCTGGCCGGCGCAGTCTGGTGGACGATGTTCTCCGGTCGGCCCAAGGACGATCCCGCGGCGGGGGCGCCGGGCGAGAGCGGACCGCGTGAGCCGCCGCGCTGAGCCTCAACCCCGCGGCGGCAGCAGGAAGGACAGCGGCTGCCGCCGCAGCCGCGCGCGGATCGCCGCATAGATGCGCTCGCGCTCGTGCAGCTCGATGCCGCGCGCGCGCAGCGCCAGCCGGAAGGCGAGATAGAAGCTCACGCTGACGTTGAGCATGCCGGTGAGCGGGATCGCGGCCAGGCACCACCAGAAGGCGGGCGAGGTGAGTGCGGCCATGCCCAGGCTGCCCAGCGCCGCGCCGAGCTGGCCCGAGGAGAGGGTGACGTGGCGCACGTCCAGCGGCAGGCCGAGGAAGGCGGCCAAGGGAGGCACCATGCCGAGCATGAAGCCCAGCGAGGCATTGGCGACGACGCCCGAGATGTTGTCGCGCCACCATCTCGCCCAGCGCTGCGCGCGCGTCTGGCCGAGCCGGCCGACGATGCGCGGGTTCCAGGCGATCGCGCTGTCCAGCCGGTTGAAGACGAACCAGTTCTCGGCCCAGCCGGCCATCATCGAGCTGCTGAAGAGCAGCACGCCGGTGAAGGCGGCATAGAGCAGCGTCGGGCCCAGCAGGTGCAGGCTCTGCAGTACGTGGTGGCCGGTCTGCGGCCCTACCGGCGGCTGTCCGAAGACCGCGCTGCCGGCCCACTGCAGCGCGAACACCAGCGGGCCGCAGGCCATCACGTTGCCGAGGATCCCCGCCGTCTGCGAGCGCGTGAGCTGCGCCACGCGGTCGACGAAGCCTTCGAGCGCCGCCTCGTCGTTGTCGCGCCCGCGCGGCAGGGAGTCGGCCATCGACGGTGCCGTCATCGCCGGCTGCTTGGTGGCCACCGTCCAGTGCGCCAGCATGATGATGACGAAACTGGTGGCGTAGTTGATGCCCGCGCCCACGCCGCCCCAGAAGGCCGACAGCCCGAGCGCGAGGATGCCGAACTTGAGGAAGGTGGTGAAGGCCATCACCGCGCCGCCGCCCAGCGCCATGCGCAGCATCGCGAGGTACTCGGAGCGGTCGCGCGTGATGTAGTGGCTGCCGACCTCGGCGTGGCGTTCGGCGAGCAGGCGCGCCAGCAGCGCGTAGTGGCGCGAAAGCATGCCGCGGATGCCGCGCTGGCGCCCGGCCACCTGGACCAGCGCCTGCAGCAGCCGCAGCAGCTCGGGCTGTGGCTGCGGCGCCAGCAGCACGTCCAGCAGCAGCTCGATGCGGCGCAGGCGCGCACGCATCTGGTCGATCTCGAACAGGATGTCGACCGAGACGCCGTAGGCCTCGAGGTGCGTGCGCACGCTGGCGGCCGCGCCCCGGCATTCATCCAGCAGCGCGCGCAGCAGGCGCACCTGCTGCTGCAGCTCCTGCGGCGGCGCGTCGTCGGCCAGCGCCCGGCGCAGCGCGTTGGTGCTCATCGTGAGCTGGCGAAAGGGCTGGTGCGCGAGCAGGCTGCGGTCCATGCGCTGGCGCAGCGCCGGGGCGTAGCCCGAGGCGTGCACCGCGCTCACGAGGATGGTGAGCGCCTCCGCCATCGCATCGCGCCACGCCGAATCGGGCGTGGCCAGCAGCGCGGACACGCGCTCGAGCGTGGCCTCGTCGAGCGCCTGCAGCCAGTCGGCGTCCTCGGGCTGGAACAGCAGGCCGAAGAGCTCGGCCAGGTCGCTGGTCTGCGGCGTGCCCGGCAGCAGCCGTCGGCGCAGCCGCGTGGCGACTTCGCTGCGCAGCGACAGGCGCGCGCCGAAACCGAAGTCGGCAAAGAGCGCGGCGGCGTCGATCTCCTTCCAGAACGCGGCCATCAGCCCCTGCACCTGGTCGCGTACCGGCGGATGCTGCTCGACCACGTTGAGCAGGTGGCGCAGGCGCAGCAGCGGCAGCGGCGTGCGTGTCTCGCCGGACGTGCCGGACGCGCCGGCTTCGGCGTTCTCGCCCGCGGCGCGTGTCGTCGGCGCGTGGCGCAGCCACTCCATGAGCCGCACCAGCCAGAGGTGGCGCTCGGCCTGCGGCGCGCGCGCGTCGACCGCGTTGACCAGCGCGGTCAGGTCCCACGTGGCGGCCATCGCGCGCTCAGTGCAGCAGGCCGGGGAAGACGAGCTGGAACTCGGGCACCGCGGCCTCGAAGCTGCGCGCGTCCTCCGTCATGCAGAAATAGTTGCCGCGCATGCTGCCGTGCGGGGTGGCGATCTGCGTCCAGCTGGTGTATTCGAAGCTCTCGCCGGGCTTGATGAGCGGCTGGTGGCCGACCACCGCCAGCCCGCGCACCTCCTCGACGCGACCGTCGGCGTCGGTGATCAACCACTGGCGCGCCACGAGCTGCGCCGCGGCGTCGCCGCTGTTGCGGATCGTCACCGTGTAGGCGAAGACAAACGGCCCGTCGGGCGGCTGCGACTGCTCGGCGAGATACTGCACGCGCACCTCGCAGGTGAACTCGGGTCGGGTCATCGTGCGATTATCGGGGCCGCTCATCGAAGCTGCCGCGCATGCCAACCTACCGCCTCGCCCCCTCCATCCTCTCCGCCGACTTCGCGCGCCTGGGCGACGAGGTGCGCGAAGTCGTCGCCGCCGGCGCCGACTGGATCCACTTCGACGTGATGGACAACCACTACGTGCCGAACCTCAGCTTCGGACCGATGGTCTGCCAGGCGCTGCGCAAGCACACCACGGCGCCCATCGACGTGCACCTGATGGTGCAGCCGGTGGACGCGCTGGCCCAGGCCTTCTGCCGTGCCGGAGCGGATCTTGTCAGCTTCCACCCGGACGCCAGCACGCACGTCGACCGCACGCTGCAGCTCATCAAGGGCGAGGGCAGGCGGGCGGGGCTCGTCTTCAACCCGGCCACGCCGCTGGACCTGCTCGAGTGGGTGATCGACAAGGTCGATCTCGTGCTGGTGATGAGCGTGAACCCGGGCTTCGGCGGCCAGTCGTTCATCGAATCGGCGCTGCGCAAGATCGAGCGCGCGCGCCGCATCATCGACGACAGCGGACGCGACATCCGCCTGCAGGTCGACGGCGGCATCAAGGTCGACAACATCCGCCGTGTCGCCGAGGCGGGGGCCGACACCTTCGTGGCCGGCAGCGCGATCTTCGGCCAGCCCGACTACAAGGCCGTCATCGACGCCATGCGGCGCGAGCTGGCACGCTGAAGCGACGGCCGTCGGCCCGCGCGAGGGGAGCGTCGTGAAGCTGAGGATGGCGAAGAACTCGCTGTTCGCGATCCTGTTGCGCAAGCCGTGGTGGCTGAGCCTGGCGATCGCCGTGGCGCTCGGGCTGGTCGCCGCGGCGCTGCTGCCCGCGGCGTACAAGCTCGTGGGCGCCGCCAGCGGCCTGCCCTTCCTCGTCATCGCCGCGGTGGCGGCCTGGCGCCAGGCCCGGCAGCCCAGCGCCGCACGCATCGAGGCCACGCGCGCGGCGGTCGCGCGCATGGCCTGGCCGGCCTTCTCGGCGCTGCTCGAGCAGGCGTTCGCGCGCGAAGGCTGGAGGGTGACGCGGGCCAACGCGGCGTCGCACGATTTCGTGCTCGAGCGCGAAGGGCGGCGCATGCTGGTCGGTGCGCGGCGCTGGAAGTCGGCGCAACCGGGGCTGGAGGCGCTGCGTGCGTTGCAGGCCGCGCGCGAGCATGCCGATGGCGCCGGGGCGCGGCTGATCGCCCTCGGCGAGCTCAGTGAGGCGGCGCGACCCTTTGCGGCCGCCCACCGCATCGACGTCTGGCAGGCCGCCGAGATCGCCCGCGCGCTGGACGGGCTCTTGCCCGGACGCTGACGAATCGATCGCGACAGCGAACCAATCGTCGAGCGTCCAGATCGTTTCGTCGGAATCGCGCTGTCTTTCGACAGCGGGGCCGCGGACACTGAGGCCTTCGACGACGGAGGCACACATGCGCATCACCCTGCTCGGCGCCGGCCACATCGGCCAGACCATCGCCCGGCTGCTCTCGGCCCGCGGCGACGACGAGCTCACCGTGCTCGACCGCGACGAGGCCGCCCTGGCGCGGTTGCACACCTTGCCGCTGCGCGCCGGCGTCGCCGACACCCGGGATGCGGCGGTGCTGCGGCAGGCCCTGCACGGGCAACAGGCGGTCGTCAACGCGCTGCCCTACACCATGGCGACCACCGTGGCCACGGCCGCGCGCGAAGCCGGCTGCCACTACTTCGACCTCACCGAGGACGTGGCGGCGACGCAGGCCATCCGCCGTCTGGCCGCGGATGCGCCGACCGCCTTCATGCCGCAGTGCGGCCTGGCGCCGGGCTTCATCGGCATCGTCGCGCACCATCTGGCCCAGGGCTTCGACACCCTGCACGAGGTGAAGATGCGCGTCGGTGCGTTGCCCGCCTTTCCGACCAATGCGCTCAAGTACAACCTCACCTGGTCGGTCGATGGCCTCATCAACGAGTACTGCCATCCGTGCGAGGCGATCCACGAGGGCCGGCGCATCGACGCGCTGCCGCTCGAGGGCCTGGAGCACTTCTCGATGGATGGCGTCGAGTACGAGGCCTTCAACACCTCCGGCGGCCTGGGGACGCTGTGCGATACGCTGGCCGGGCGCGTGCAGACGCTGGACTACAAGAGCGTGCGCTACCCCGGCCATCACGCCCTGATGAAGGTGCTGCTGGAGGAACTGCGGCTCAAGCACGATCCGCGCACGCTCACCGACATCCTGCGCCGCGCCGTGCCGTCGACGATGCAGGACGTCGTGCTCGTCTTCGTCACCGTGAGCGGCCTGCGCGACGGCGTGCTGCTGCAGGAAGTGTTCGCACGCAAGATCTTTGCCGAGCGTGGCGGCGACGGCGGCCCGGCGCAGTCGGCGATCCAGATCACCACCGCCGCAGGCATCTGTGCTGCCGTCGACCTCTTCCGCGAAGGCGCGCTGCCGCCGCGCGGCTTCATCCGCCAGGAGCAGGTGGCGCTGCCGGACTTCCTCGCCAATCGCTTCGGGCAGGTCTATCAGCAGTCACGGCAGGTGCAGAGCATCGGGTGAAGCCCAAGGCGCGGCCCGAGCGCCCGGTCCGCGCAGCCGTCGCGGGGTCCACCCGGGGGTCGGCGGGGACAACCGCGCTGCAGGACAATCCCCGCATGAACCCGCTCGCCGCCTTTCCCGTCACGCGCCGCTGGCCGGCACGCCACCCCGAGCGCATCCAGCTCTACTCGCTGCCCACGCCCAACGGCGTGAAGGCCTCGATCATGCTGGAGGAGACCGGCCTGCCCTACGAGGCGCACACGGTGAGCTTCGATGCGCAGGACCAGCTCACGCCCGAGTTCATCGCGCTGAACCCGAACAACAAGATCCCGGCGCTCATCGACCCCAACGGCCCGGGCGGCCAGCCGCTGCCGCTGTGGGAGTCGGGGGCGATCCTGCTCTACCTGGCGCAAAAGAGCGGGCGCTTCATGCCCGCCGACGCGGCGCTGCACTGGCAGACGGTGCAGTGGCTGATGTTCCAGGTCGGCGCCGTCGGTCCGATGTTCGGCCAGGTCGGCTTCTTCCACAAGTTCGCCGGCAGGGCATTCGAGGACAAGCGGCCGCGCGACCGCTACGTGAATGAGGCGAAGCGGCTGCTCGCGGTGCTCGAAGGCCGCCTGCAGGGCCGGGCGTGGATCATGGGTGACGACTACACGGTGGCCGACATCGCCACCTGGCCCTGGGTCAACAACCTCGTCACCTTCTACGAGGCTGCCGATCTTGTCGGCTGGAAGGACTTCGCCGAACTGCAGCGCGTGCGCGAGGCCTTCCTCGCGCGGCCGGCGGTGCAGCGCGGCCTGGCGATTCCGCCGCGGCCCGGCGCCTGAGCCAAGGGCGGTGGCCAAGCTCGCGGGCCTGCCGCCGCTGCAGGCCGCCATCGTCGACCTCGACGGCACCCTGGTCGACACCGTGGGTGACTTCGAAGTCGCGCTCGCGCGCATGCTCGCCGATCTCGGCCACCGCGCGGTCGGCCGCAACTTCATTGCGCGCACCGTCGGCAAGGGCTCCGAGCACCTGATCGCCTGCACGCTGGCCGAAGTGGGTGCGCCGGCCTCGCTCCTCGAGCGCGCCTGGCAGCGCTACCAGCACCACTACCTGCAGATCAACGGCGAGCACTCGACGGTCTTCCCCGGTGCGATCGAGGGCCTGCAGCGGCTGCGCGCGCGCGGCCTGCGCCTGGCCTGCCTGAGCAACAAGCCGACCGCGTTCGCGCGGCCGCTGCTCGAGGCCAAGGGTCTGTCGGTGTACTTCGACGCCGTCTTCGGCGGCGATGCCTTCGCGCGCAAGAAGCCCGACCCGCTGCCGCTCGTGCAGACCTGCAAGGCACTGGACGTCGACCCAGCGGCCACGCTGATGGTCGGCGATTCGAGCAACGATGCCGCGGCCGCGCGTGCCGCCGGCTGCCCGGTGGTGCTGGTGAGCTACGGCTACAACCACGGCGAATCGGTGCACGGTGTCGACTGCGACGCCGTGATCGAGCGCATCGACGCGCTCGACGTCCTGCTGGGCTGACGCGGCCCGCGCCGTCGCGCTCGCTGCGCGCTTGGGGCCAGGGGCCTGCTGTTAGACTGCCATCCCATGTTTGCGGCCGACGCCCTCGACGTCCTCTTGGCGATCCCATGCGCAGGTTCCCGTGACCGGGGAGCCTGGCCCTGGCGTCGCTGGCCCTGCCTGGCCTGACCCCGCCGCGGGTCCGCCACCCCTTGCCGGGCACGCCGTGCCCGCATCCCGCAGACTGCAGCGCCCGCCGCTTTCGGCCGGCGCCGGACGACCCCAGGGGCCGCCATGATCACCGAACTCGAATTCAAGAGCCTTGCCGCGCAGGGCTACAACCGCATCGCGCTCATCGCCGAGGCCTTCGCCGACCTCGAGACGCCGCTGTCGCTGTACCTCAAGCTCGCCGGCGGCAAGGCCGGCAGCTTCCTGCTCGAATCGGTCGTCGGTGGCGAGCGCTTCGGCCGCTACAGCTTCATCGGCCTGCCCGCGCGCACCTGGCTGCGCGCCAGCGGCTTCGCCACCGAGGTCCTCACCGACGGCCGCGTCGTCGAGCGCCACGAAGGCAACCCGCTGGACTTCGTCGCCGCCTACCAGGCGCGCTTCAAGCCGGCGCTGCGGCCCGGCCTTCCGCGCTTCTGCGGCGGCCTGGCCGGCTACTTCGGCTACGACGCGGTGCGCTACATCGAGCCGCGCCTGGCGCGCACCTGGAAGGACGGCGGCATCGAGGTGCCCGACCTCCTGCTGCTGCAGACCGAGGAGGTGGCGGTCATCGACAACCTCTCGGGTCGCCTCTACCTCATCGTCTGGGCCGACCCGGCGCAGCCCGAGGCATGGTTCAAGGCCAAGCGGCGCCTGGCCGAACTGGTCGACAAGCTGCGCTATTCGGTCAGCGCACCGGCGGTCAAGCGCGGCCCCTCGTACGCCGTCGAGCGCGAATTCGACAAGGCCGGCTACCTGCGCGCCGTCGAGCGCGCCAAGGAATACATCGCCGCGGGCGACATGATGCAGGTGCAGATCGGCCAGCGCCTGAAGAAGCGCTACACCGAGAGCCCGCTCACGCTCTACCGCGCGCTGCGCTCGCTCAACCCCTCGCCCTACATGTACTTCTACGACCTGGGCGACTTCCAGATCGTCGGCGCGAGTCCCGAGATCCTCGTGCGCCACGAACACACGCCCGCGGGCGACAAGGTCACGATCCGCCCGCTGGCCGGAACGCGCCCGCGCGGGGCGACCCCGGAGAGCGACAAGGCGCTGGAAGAAGAGCTGCGCGCCGACCCCAAGGAGCGCGCCGAACACCTGATGCTGATCGACCTCGCGCGCAACGACATCGGCCGCATCGCCAAGACCGGCAGCGTCAAGGTGACCGAGGCCTTCGCCATCGAGCGCTACTCGCACGTCATGCACATCGTCAGCAACGTCGAGGGCCTGCTGCAGGAGGGCATCCGCAACCTCGACGTGCTGCGCGCGACCTTCCCCGCGGGCACGCTCTCGGGCGCACCCAAGATCCGCGCGATGGAGCTCATCGACGAACTCGAACCCGTCAAGCGCGGCATCTACGGCGGCGCCTGCGGCTACCTCAGCTTCGCCGGCGACATGGACCTCGCGATCGCCATCCGCACCGGCATCGTGAAGAACCAGACGCTGTACGTGCAGGCGGCGGCGGGCGTCGTCGCCGACTCGGTGCCCGAGATGGAATGGCGCGAGACCGAGGCCAAGGCGCGCGCGCTGATCCGCGCCGCCGAACTGGTGGAGGAGGGCTTCTGACGTGAGTGCATCCAGGCATCACCTGATCGTCGCGCCGGGCGACGGCCCGGCGCTGACGCCGGCACAGCGGCGCTTCAACTAGTTGCTGCAGAAGATCGACAAGGCGCGTGCCTTGCTGCAGGCCTGGGAGGAGCAGGGCCGGCTCTTCGCCGTCGGCTACGCCGAGCGCGCGGCGCGCTGGAGCAAGGCCGATCGCCGCTGCCTGCAGGAGGACTTGTGCGACTTCGCCGCGGCGCTGATCGACAGCGACGCCGAGGAGGCGCTGCAGGCGGAGACCTGCTCGCGCTCTTTGCACTGCAGCTCGAGATCGAGCAGGTCGACGCCGCCCACCTCGCGCGCGCCACCGCCGCGCGCGCGCAGCAGTACAACCGGCTGCTGGCCGAGCAGCTCGCGCAGCTCGAGGCCGAGATCGAGGGGCAGCGCGTGCGCGTGTGCCTGGACCACGGTCTGCATCCGCAGTTGCGGCCGGCCCCCGCGGGACTGGGCAAGCTGCTCCAGCAGGCGGTGGCCGAGCACCGCGCCATGCTGGCCGAGACGCGGCTCGATCTGAAGCAGCTCGAGGATCCCGCCCGGGCGCGCGCCTTCCTGCGCGCGCTGGCGCGAGGCGCAGGCCGATCCCCTCTTCGACGACGGCCGCCTGTTCTGATCGCCCGGCGGCACGCGGCCGTCGCGTCAGAATGCCGCCATGGCGCGCCGTCGAACCCCGTTTCACTACGTCAACCTGCATGGGCAGCCGCTGGGCTCGGCGGCGCAGGTCCAGCGCCGCAGCGCGTCAGGCGCGACGTCGGGAGAAGGGGCGCAGGCCGAGCCGATCGGGAAGACGCTCGCCCCGGCCGACCTCGAGCGGGTCTTCGACGCGCTGACGCTGGCGGGTTGGCAGCGCAGCCGCACGGCCCTGCACACCTTGCTGCGGGCCTTGGCGTGGACGCGCGAGGGCGGCGGCGCGTTCTCGTCGCCGGAGGTGGCTGCAGCACTGGGCCAGTTGGCCGCACAGGGTCGCGCCCAGCAGCATGAGGACGACGGCTGGTCGGTGCCCGCAGCCGCGGCCGAGCCGCGCCTGGCCGAGCTGCTCGGTCGGCCCGAACTCGGCGCATGGTGGCGGGCCTGGATGTGGGTGGCGGGCGGCGCCTACGGTTCCCCGGATCGCCTGCCCGCCTACCTGACGCTGCGCGGCCCCGAGGAGGTGCAGGCCCTGCTGCGCATGGCGCTGGCCAGCGGCATCGACCTTGCGGCCTACGTTGCGCTCGAGCGCAGCGTGTTGCAGTACAGCAACCTGAGCGAACCGCTGCTGGCGGCGCTGGCGCAGCTGGAGCGCCTGCAGCTGCTGCCGCGCGTCGATCCCGAACTGCTGTGGCGGCTGCTGGTGCTGCTGGACAACGGCGGCATGCTGCCGCGCGAGCCGGCCTTGCTGCGCTGGGTCGAGGCCCATGTCGCGCAGGCGCCGCAGGCCTGGGCCGCGGGGCTGCGGCTGCGCGTGGCCGAGCAGCGCCTGCACCGCGGCGACGGCCCCGGCATGTTGCAGGCCCTCGGCGACGACCCCGGAGCCGGGCTTTTCCTGCCCTTGCTGCAGGCGCTGTGGCCGGCGCGCGAAGGCCGCTTCGACGAATCGGCGGCCGCCTTCCCGCCGGCCTGGAAGGCGCTGTGCGCGCAAATCGGCAAGCGCCGCGGCATCGCGCCGCTCAGCCTGTTGCAGTGGATGCCGCTGGCCTTGATGGCAGGGCAGGACGCCGCGGCGTGGACGCAGGCGCGCAAGTTCTGCGTGGCCATGTCCGGCAGCCGCAATCCGCAGCCGACGCAGGAGTGGGGCGTGTGGGCGCACGCGCTGGCGGTGCGGCTGGGCGACGAGCGGCTGGAGCCGCACGCGCTGCGCGCGCATTCGAGCTGGTCGGCCGCGCTGCATGACTGCGACCGCATGGCCGACCGCGTCGTTCTTGCGGCCTGGCTGGGCAAGGCGCCCGCGGGCTGGTCGCGCGAACTGCTGCAGGGCATGGCCGATGCGCTGTACGCGGAAGGGCGGCCCTGGAAGGCCGATCTGCTGCTGCAGGCCTGCGAGCGCCTGGGCTGGCCCGCACCGAAGCGGCCCGCGGACGCGCCGCCGCCCTGGCCGGTGGTGTACTTCGCGCCGCCGCAGGACGCCTGGCGCGAGGCGCTGACGGCCATCGCCGCGCTCGGCAGCGGCCAGGGCGCGGGCGTGGCCGAGCCGCAGACGACGCTGCACTGGGTGTTGCACCTGGACGCCGAAGGGCGCGTGCGCGACCTGCAGGCCTTCGAGCCGGCGGCCAGTGCGCGCGGCAAGCCCAAGCCCGTCTCGCCGCTGCAGCTCAGGAAGCGCAGCCGCCTGCACGCGCGCGACGCCGCGGTGGCGCGCTGCCTGCGCCAGGTCAGCAGCTACCGCAACGATGTCGACTTCGACCTCGTGCAGGCGGCGCAGGCGCTGCTCGGCCACCCTGCGCTTTGCTTCGCCGATGCGCCGGCAAGTCCGGTCGAGCTGGTCGAATCCCTGCCCGTGCTGGAGGTTCGACGCGAGCGGCGCGAGCGACCTGAACGCGACACGAGCGGCGCGCCGATGGCGTCGGCCGCGCAAGGTACGACGACCGGCGCCGCCGCGGCCGCCGCGTCCGCCGCGTCCGCGGAGGAGCATTTCGTCTTTCGCCTGCACGACGCGCTGTTGCCGCAGACCGAGCCCGACCTCTCGCGGCATGCCGGCGACTACGACCAGGTCGAGGCCGAGGTCGAGCGCCGCAACAATCTGCGCATCGTGCGCGAGAGCGCGCAGCGCGCGCGGCTGATCCGCGTCACGCCCGCGCAGCGCCGCGTGGCCGAGCTGGTGTCGCAGCGCTGGGCGGTGCCGGTGCACGCCAGCGCCGAACTCGACGCCGCGCTGCGCGTGCTGGCCGGCCACTTCGTCCTGCACAGCGACGCCACGGCCGGCGAGCCGGTGGCCGCCCAGGCGCGGCTGGTGGCGCAATTGCGTCCGCGCGGCGAGGCGCTCGAAGTGGTGCTGGCCGTGCGGCCCTTCGGCGACTTCGGGCCGCTGCTCGTTCCCGGGCAGGGGCGCGCGCGGCTGATGACCGTGCACCGCGGCATGAGCCTGGCGACCGAGCGCGATCTCGAGCAGGAGCGCCACCACCTGGCCACCGTGCTCGAACGCCTGCCCTTCCTCGCCGACGCCGCCGACGATCTGCCCGCCGACGGTCGCTGGCTGCTCGACGACCCCGAGCAGGCGCTCGGCGCGGTGCACGCGCTGGGCGGCCTGACGAGCGAGGGCCAGGCGCTGTGCGCGCTCGAATGGCCGCAGGGCCGGCCCGTGCGCGTGCTGGTGCCGGACGCGCGGGCCTTCTCGGCCAAGCTGGCCAGCGGGCGCGACTGGTTCGGGATCTCCGGCGAGCTGCGGCTGGACGAGGCGCGCGTGCTCTCGCTGCAGCAGTTGCTGACGCTGCTGCGCGAGGCCGGCGGCAGCCGCTACATCGCCCTGGGCGAGGGGCAGTACCTGCGCCTTGCCGACCAACTGCGCCAGCGCCTGGCGGAGCTCGACGCGCTGGGCCAGGCCCAGGGCGAAGGGCTCGAGCTGGGCCTGACCGCTGGCGCCTGGCTGGCCGATGCCGCCGAGGACCTGTCCGTCAAGGGCGACGCCGCCTGGCGTCGCCGCGCCGCCGAGCTGGAGCGCGCCGCCGCGCTCGAGCCCGCGCTGCCGCCCACGCTCCAGGCCACGCTGCGGCCCTATCAGCACGAAGGCTACGTGTGGATGCGGCGGCTGGCCGAAGCGGGCTTCGGCGCCATCCTCGCCGACGACATGGGCCTGGGCAAGACCGTGCAGACGCTGGCGCTGCTGCTGGCGCGCGCGGCCGAAGGCCCGGCGCTGGTGGTGGCGCCCACCAGCGTGTGCGACAACTGGGCCGACGAGACGGCGCGCTTCGCGCCCGGCCTGCGCGCCCAGGTCTACGGGCGCGGCGAGGGCGAGCGTGCGGCGCAGCTGCAGGCGGCCGCAGCGGGCGAGGTGATCGTCGTCTCCTACGCGCTGCTGCTGCGCGACGCCGAGCACTTCGCCGCGCGCGCGTGGGCCACGCTGGTGCTGGACGAGGCGCAGGCGCTGAAGAACGCCGCCACCCAGCGCGTGCAGGCGGTGGCCACGCTGCAGGCGGGCTTTCGCCTGGCGCTGTCGGGAACGCCGGTGGAAAACCGCCTGGCCGATCTGTGGTCGATCATGAACCTGCTCAACCCCGGCCTGCTGGGCAGCGCGGCGCGCTTTGGCGAGCGCTTCGCCGGCCCCATCGAGCGCCAGCGCAACGATGCCGCCCGCGCGCGCCTGCGGCGCCTGGTCTCGCCCTTTCTGCTGCGACGCACGAAGGCGCAGGTGCTCACCGACCTGCCCCCGCGCACCGAGATCGTGCAGCGCATCGAGCCCGACGAGGACGAGCGCGCCTTCCTGGAGGCCATGCGCCGCGAGGCGCTGGCGCGCATCGCGCAGCTCGACCCGGCGGACCCCGGCCGCAACCGCTTCAATGTGCTGGCCGAACTCACGCGGCTGCGCCGTGCCGCCTGCGACCCGCGCCTGGCCGCGCCGGAACTGGGCCGCGTGGGCGCCAAGCTGCGCGCCTTCGAGCAACTGGCCACCGAACTGGTGGAGTCGCGCCACCAGGCGCTGGTGTTCAGCCAGTTCACCGACTTCCTGAAGCTGCTGGCCGAGCGGCTGGACGCCTGCGGCCTGCGCTACCGCGTGCTCGACGGCAGCACGCCCGCGGCTGCGCGTTCCGCGCGCGTGGCCGAGTTCCAGCGCGGCGACGCCGACCTCTTCCTCATCAGCCTGAAGGCCGGCGGCTTCGGCCTGAACCTGACCGCGGCCGACTACGTCGTCATCGCCGACCCCTGGTGGAACCCGGCCGCCGAAGACCAGGCCATGGGCCGCGCCCACCGCATGGGCCAGCAGCGCCCGGTGACGGTCTACCGGCTGGTCACCGCCGGCTCGATCGAGGAGCGCATCGTCGCCCTGCACCACGACAAGCGCGAACTCGCCGACGGCCTGCTCGCCGACCAGGACGGCAGCGCCCCGCTGGCAGCCGACGAGCTGATCGACCTGCTGCGCGAAGACTGACGAGGGTCGCGGCCCCCCGCTGCGCGCAAGCCCTCGCGGGACGGCGCGGCAGCTCCGGCGGCCTTCAGTTCGCGAAGGGCTGCAGCGCCTGCGCCAGGCGGCGCAGCAGCTCGGGCTCGGGCAGCGGCAGGCGCAGGCTGGGCTTGCCGCTCGCCGGGTCGATCTCGATGCGCGCGGCCACGCCGCCGGGGCTGGCCGCACCCTGCGCCAGGCCTTGCAGCAGGCTGGCGCCCAGCTGCAGCAGCGCGGGCCAGGGGTCGGCGGCGGGCGTGGGGGTGACTTCGCCCGGCGGCGCCCCGGCGCGCCCGGCCGTCGGCGCGTCGGCATCGGCGTCCGGCTCGCCGTCGCCCACCGCGGCCCGGGCCGCGGGGCCCGTCGCGGTGGACGCATCCGATGCGCGCGTGGCGCCGTCACGTGCCGTGGCCGCCTCGTCCGCCGTCTCGCCTTCGCCCATCGCGCCGGCCACCTGCTCGACGCTTTCCATGAACTTCGACAGCCGGGTCCCCTGCAGGAAGACGTCGCTCGCGCCGCCGTCGAGCACGCCGGCAAAGAGCGAGGTCTTGAAGGCCAGCACCGAAAGCATGGCCGATGCGATCCAGGCCCTGGTAGCCGATGACGCGGCCGGACTCGTCGCGCATCTGATGCTCGTCGAGCAGGCGCCAGGTCGGCCCCAGGCGGTGGCGGTCGACGAACTGCACGATGGAGATGAGCTCCTCGAGCCGGTTCTCCAGCGGCGTTCCCGTGAGCACCACCGCGTAGGGGGAGCCGATGCGCTCGAGCGCGCGCGCGGCGACGGTGTTCCAGTTCTTGATGCGCTGCGCCTCGTCGGCGATCACCCGCTCAGGCGCCCAGGCGTCGATCAGGTCGCCGTCCTTGGCCAGCATCTCGTAGTTCACGATGCGGCAGAAGGCATCTTCGCGCCAGAGCTTCTCGCGCGCGGCGCGCAGGCCGTGGATGACCTGGGCCTCGCGCGCCGTGAAGCGCTCGAGCTCCTTCTTCCACTGGTGCTTGAGCGAGGTCGGGCAGACCACCAGCACGCGGCCGACGCCGAAATGGCGCGCGAACAGCTCGGCTGCGGCGATCGCCTGCACGGTCTTGCCCAGGCCCATTTCGTCGCCGATCAGCGCGCGCCTTGGCCAGCAGTTCCGGCGGGCAGCTGCTTCCGGCGCGAAAGCGCAGCACGCGCGCTGCCGCGTAGTCCAGCCAGACCTCGCTGAAGGCCGGTGCAAAGCCCTGCCGCAGCGCCGCCTTGCCACCGCGCCGCGCGGCCAGCCGCGCCAGCGTGAACTCGATGTGCTTGCAGGTGCCAAGCGTGGTGGTCGCGAAGTCCGGGCAACTGCTGAAGTTCTGCCCCGGTGCCGCGCCGCGGATGGCCACCCGCCAGCGCGAGCCGCTGGCCGGGTTGTGCACCGCGAACTCCGAGAACACCGGCTCGCTGCCCAGGTTGTGCAAGGCGAAGCCCTGCTCGGCGCCGAACTGCCGGCGCAGCGCGGTCTGCCAGTCGGCCGGCGACAACTGCGCCGGCCGGCGTGTGTGCGACAGGCGCTGCGGGGCCGGCTTGCGCACCTTGGCGCGCTTGGCACCCGGCTTGGCCGGGGACTTGCGGGAGGTGGCGGTGGGCATGGGAGGCGTCGGGTGTTGCGCGGCGGGACAGGGGCGGCGGATGGGATTCTCGCAAGGGGACGCGGGCGGCCCCTTCTCATCATGCGGTTCTGATGTTGTGCCCGTCAGCCTGCCTCGCAGCGGCGAGAATGACAGGGCGGCCTCAAATCTGAAGTGCAACACCTCACCCGGCGTAAGGTGCTGCGATGGAAGAACAACGAAAGACGTACAAGCAACTCAGGCCTGAAGAGCG
>MEFD01000006.1 GCA_001724995.1 Rubrivivax sp. SCN 71-131 | reverse complement strand
CCATTACGCCGATCACGCAGTGGATCCAATATGCCGACCCGCGACTGGCTCCTACATGCCGATCACCAACTGGCTCCTATACGGCGGTCGGTGACAGCACCCAAGCGCAGTTCACCCTTGACGTTGCCCTCTGCGTCCAACACGTCGCCCACACGCAGCGCCGCCACTTCCCCCACCCGCATCCCAGCCAAGTGCGTCAGCAGCAGCATGGCCTTGTCGCGTGCGGCGTGCCGGGACAGGGCAGCTTGCCCAAGTGCGTGTCGCAGTTCCTGCGCTGTCAGCGTTTTAGCTTGTTTCATGCCAAACCTCACTTTCTGTTGTATTCAATGCTAGTTTCTGATCTTGCACTTGGGCAACCTACTTGGGGCATGCGCATCGGCTAGTGAAATCAAGCACTTACAGCACAACATCAGATATTCTGTGTTTTCTGATGTTCTAGTGGGTCAAAGACGACAGCGCACCCCGACAGCGTAAACGTGCGTTGTAGCGTGCGAATCCCATCCAACTACCCCACATGCTGGCTGGGCAAAAAAACGCTTGCAGCGCGATTTAGTGCGTCGCGTATGCAAGCGTGTTCTGTATCCCTGCTGTCCCACTAACCCAAGCACCCCGCATCAACTCGTGTATTTATCTGCGATCTGTCTTTCAACAGGTGTTCTCGATGTCGCTGATACTGACGAGTTGTTGATTCTGTGTGATTCTTGACTGATCGTGTAGATGTTCGCAAATAGTTGGTGACTGTGGGAATGTCTAGGCAATAGTTGACTACTGAGCAGTCTGTGCTGCCCAGGTCTAGTTTCAAGTTGTCCTCCGCTTCGTGGCACGGTTCGTCGCTTCTCGCCGTGCCGCCATACATTCTGCCTGGCGCTTACGTAGTGGATTTTCTGGGACGTAGTGGTTTGGGGATGGCTGCAATGTCCCAAGCGATTGCAGCATCGTTGATGGTGTTTAGTTCTTTGCTCAAGTACCAGCATGCACCATCGGCCATGTTTACTGGCCTGACGTCGAAGTCAGGTGCAAGCCAGTATGACCGCGGAATATAACCCTGCATAAAACGTCGTACCTCGACATCCGACTTGACATTGCCAAGCAGGATGTGGGTATGGATACGCTTTATGTCCGTGCCGCCTTCAAACACAGGTATGCAGAGCACGTTGCACTTCTCGTTCTTGCGTGATCTGTGTCCCCATACTGCGCTGTTCAGTGCAGCACTCAGGTGTCGCACTTGCTTCTTGGCATTCTCCTCGTCAGGCAACAGGCGTAGATTGTTCCTGCCGAACGTAATCGTAAGCATATAGTCCATCCACGGCGCGTACCTGTTCAGCATGCGTGCCGACGCATGTTGCAGCGTAGTTTTCTGTGCCAAATACTTGCTGGTCATAAGCCAAAACCTCACTATTTCGTGCAGTATTTAGCAGAGTAATATGTTTTTGGCCTGGAAATAGCTGTCTTGCGCTGATTCCCGATCGACCTGCTGTTGGTTGAGGGAGCAAAGTTGCGGCATGTGAAACGCAATAGGAAGGAAATCACATGCAACTCGCAAAGCTCAAGCTGGTGTCCGCAGTGCGTCGTCGGAAGACGGTGGCCGACATCCGGCGCGACAAGCTGCTGGGCAAGCTGGACGAGCAGATCGGACTGGCGACTGCGCAAGTCGAAGGCAAGACGTTCGAGGCCAAGCGTGCCAAGGTCGTCGTGGACGCTGACGGCCGCCGTGGGCGCGAGCTGGTGCCGGCCCGCGTCAAGCAGTGGTGGTGGAAGACGAGCGACGGCAAGCTGCTGTTCACGATCCGGTACGGCACGAAGCCGCTGGAACTGGCGAAGGGCAAGGCCGCCGTCGAAGTCGGCAACATGCAGGAACTCATCGAAGCCCTGCAAAGCGTGCGTGCTGCTGCCGAGGCCGGCGAGCTTGACGGGCACATCGAGACGGCCAGTGCGGCGCTCGGCGTTGCGTTCAAGCGCAAGACCGGCAAGGGTAGTGCTCGGGCGCACTGACCGGGACATGCGGCGCTGACAACAGCGCCAGCGTGCGGCTTCAGCGCCGATCAGCGATTGGTCGACCTGGCGCTTGCATAGGCTGACTGGGAAACGCTGAGGCTCAAGTGCTCAGCGTCGGCCCGGATGCTGCCAGGCAGTTCGAGGTCAACGAGCCCGGCCGTGAGCGCGGGCTCGTTGCAGCAGGCGTGATGCGATGGACAGGTACAAGGCGACGGTTCGAGTGCAGGCCCCGTCCGGGTACGGCAAGGTGACGACGTGGGCCGAGGTGCAAGCGTCGGACCCAAACATGGCGCGGCAACTTTTGGAAGCGCAGTACGGCCGGGGAAACGTGGTCAGCGTGCCCGTATGTTGCGGGTAGGCTGTGGCCGCGGTGCTGGGCTAAATACAAGGACAGCACTACGGAGGCAGCATGAGACTAGAGGAGATACAGCCGTCGAACGCGGCGGAACAACGAGTGAAGAGGATGAAGGCGAGCGCGAAGGCGGCCAAGGACAGAGCACGACAGCTACAGGCCCAGGCCGATACGAGCGCGGAGCGGTTGGACATGCAGCAGTCCCGGCAGAAGCTGGTGCAGCTACAGCGCAAGGCGGCGACGTCCACGATCAAGCCCTACACGTGATTGGAAGCCGTCGAGAGAGGAGGGCACTCTTTGGGGGTGGCAACGAGCGTCCACACAAAGGGGATTTCCCTGGACGAGCGGCACTCGGTAGGCTGCAGTTCAACGACAGTGCCTTGGGTAAGATCCCAGCAGGAACATGACATGAAACACAAGACCCTGACCCCTGGCTTCGACATGCTGGATCGCATACATCTGGGCGACTGCATGGAAGCACTGAGGATGATGCCGGACGCGAGCGTAGACCTCGTGGTGTCATCACCGCCATACAACATCGGCAAGGAATACGAGACAAAGCGTGAGCTTGAACACTACCTGGGCGAGCAGCGGCAGGTTCTGAAGGAGTGCTACCGAGTGCTCAAGCCGACTGGCTCGATCTTCTGGCAGGTCGGCTCCTTTGCAGACAAGGGAACGTTGGTTCCTCTCGATGTCAAGTTCTTCCCGATCTTCGAAGACCTCGGGATGCTGCCCCGCAACCGGATCGTTTGGGTCCGCCAGCATGGGTTGCATGCCACAAAGAAGTTCTCCGCACGTCACGAGACGATCTTGTGGTTCACGAAGGGCGATCAGTACGTCTTTGATCTCGACGCGATACGAGTACCGCAGAAGTGGCAGAACAAGAAGGCCCACAGAGGCGAGAACAAGGGGGAGCTAACGTGCAATCCGGACGGCAAGAATCCGGGCGACGTTTGGGTTTTCCAGAACGTTAAGCACAACCACGAAGAGCAGACGATCCATCCGGCGCAGTTCCCGGAGGGGCTCATCGCACGAATACTGCTAGCGACGGTGCCCGTGGGAGGCGTGGCGTTCGACCCCTACATGGGGACCGGTACGGTAGCCGTCGTTGCCAAAGACCATGGTCGGCACTACTGCGGAGCGGAGCTCGAGCCGAGGTATCACAGCGTCGCACTTCGACGCCTCAGTGGCTCTCCCGATGAGAACGGCGTGTTCCCCAATCTGAAGACTCTCCGTGCTTACGTTGAGCGAACAGGCCTTCCCATTGAACGCTTCCGATTCGACGTGCAGATCGGGAAGGTGGCATCCGACGGCACGAAGGCGAAGATTTACCCGGAGGAGTACCACGCCGAGCAACTCGTTGAACGGCTGCAGTACGAAGCTGACGCCTTCGAGGCAAAGATCGGCGGCCGCGAAGTGCCTGTTGCTAAGGACCTCAATGGAAAGGCGACAAAGCCCTTGCGCGAGGTGCAGCCCCCGAAGCCGTTGCCGCTTTTCGACGACCCGTCGTGATGGTCAGAAGTCGTTGGCTGTCAGCACTTGGTCAATTCGACACCTGCCTGCCCGGCCGTTGATGATCGTGAACTGTCGCTGGCTCCGGCTACCGACAGTTCGAGAGTAGCGAGCAGCGGAGTACTCGGTCCAAGTAGCGGAGACATGGCCGACAGGAGTGAACAAACCTACGAGTCGGATCGGCACCGTGAAGACGCCGTGCTGCGCGAGTGCTGTCAGTTGGTTGAGTGCCTGTTCGTAGTAGAGCGTGCTCTGGGAGGAAGGAAACATGCCGGCCTTTGTCACGATCACGACGAGTTGAGTCGGTCTTGCGTGGAACACGGTCTGCGCACGGAAGAACAGCTCAGAGCGGACTGTGTTGTTGAGCAAGAAGGGGTAGTTGGAGAACTGAACTTCAACGACAACGCCGTTCTTGCCGAAGTCGATGTCAGTGCCAAGGAATGAGAACTCAGCCGGGATCGGGATGCCGCCTGCCCAACTGCGAGGCGCTGTTGTCAGTTGGTCTGCGATGTGCTGGTTTGTGCCGACAGGATCGAAGATGGCCTTGCCCTGAATCCCGGCTTGGTCGGATGCCTTGAGATGCAGCGGCATCGCCGTGAGGACATGCTCGATCTCAGCCCATTCGGTGGCGTAGGTGCCAGCGACGACGTTCCCCGCGTTGTTGAAGTCAGTGAACCTGATTTGCATCTTTGACCTGCTCCGCCCGAAGTCGCGGATGTTAGGTCAAGGACGACGTGGGCCAGGCAATGCTCGACGCTCATCGATTCCTCTGCTGACCGCATAGAGAATTTCTCTGTTGGACGCTGAACGCAGCGGCCACCAGAATGAGCACGTACGACAGCGCAAGGGTGCGATCACCAAGGCGTGTGTCAACGGATTGTCAAAACCCACGTCACGGGCCAGCTGCGCAGTACGTCGAATCCTCGTCTGTCAACGCCGTGTCAACACAGTTCTTCCCATGCTTCCAAGCAATAGCGGCGCAAAGTGGCAGTTCTGGATCGACCGCGGCGGCACCTTCACCGATCTCGTCGGGCGGGCGCCGGACGGGCGGTTGCACACGCTCAAGCTGCTGTCCGAGAACCCGGCGCAATACGCCGACGCCGCGGTCGAGGGCATCCGGCGGCTGCTCGGCCTGGCCAGCGGCGAGCTCATCGGCCCGGATCGCGTCGAGTGCGTGAAGATGGGCACGACGGTGGCCACGAACGCGCTGCTCGAGCGCCGCGGCGCGCCCACGCTGCTCGTCATCACGCGCGGCCTGCGCGATGCGCTGCGTATCGGCTACCAGGCGCGCCCGCGGCTCTTCGACCGCCGCATCGTGCTGCCGCAGATGCTCTACGAACGCGTCATCGAGGCCGAGGAGCGCATCGCAGCCGACGGCAGCGTGCTGCAGCCGCTGGAGGAGATGCACCTGCGCGAGCGCCTGTGGGCCGCGCACGACGCCGGCATCCGGGCCGTGGCCATCGTCTTCATGCATGGCTGGCGTCACGTCGCGCACGAAGCGCTGGCGGCGCAGATCGCGCGCGAGGTCGGCTTCACGCAGGTGAGCACGAGCCATGAGACGAGCCCGCTGATGAAGCTCGTTTCGCGCGGCGACACGACCGTGGTCGACGCCTACCTGAGCCCGATCCTGCGCCGCTACGTCGAGCAGGTCGCGGCGCGCATGCCCGGGGTGCCGCTCTCCTTCATGCAGAGCAGCGGCGGGCTCACCGAGGCCGGCCATTTCCAGGGCAAGGACGCCATCCTCTCCGGGCCGGCGGGCGGCATCGTCGGCATGGTGCGCACCGGTGTGGCCGCCGGGCACGCGCGCCTGATCGGCTTCGACATGGGCGGCACCAGCACCGACGTGAGCCACTACGCCGGCGCGTTCGAGCGCGCCTTCGAGACCCAGGTGGCCGGCGTGCGCATGCGCGCGCCGATGATGAGCATCCACACCGTGGCCGCCGGCGGCGGCTCCATCCTCGGCTTCGACGGCGCGCGCCTGCGCGTGGGCCCCGAAAGCGCTGGCGCCAACCCCGGCCCGGCGAGCTATCGCCGCGGCGGGCCGCTGGCCGTCACCGACGCCAACGTCCTGCTCGGGCGCATCCAGGCGGCGTACTTCCCGCGCGTCTTCGGCGCGCAGGGCGACGAGGCGCTGGACGAGGCGGGCGTGCGCGAGCGCTTCACCGCCCTGGCCGCGCGGGTGCAGCAGGCCACGGGCCGGGTGGCCAGCGCCGAGCAGCTCGCCGAGGGCTTCGTGCAGATCGCGATCCAGAACATGGCCAACGCCATCAAGCGCATCTCGGTGGCGCGCGGCTACGACGTCACGCAGTACACGCTGCAGTGCTTCGGCGGGGCCGGCGGCCAGCATGCCTGCGGCGTGGCCGATGCGCTGGGCATGAGCCGCGTCTTCGTGCATCCGCTGGCCGGCGTGCTCAGCGCCTACGGCATGGGCCTGGCCGACCGCATCGCCATGCGCGAGGCCGCACTCGAGCTGCCGCTGGACGATGCCGGCCTGCAGGCGGCCGCGTCGCGGCTGCACACGCTGGCGCAGGCGGCGGTGGACGAGCTCGTGGCGCAGGACGTGGCGCGCGAGGCGATCGCGCTGCACCGGCGCGTGCACCTACGCTACGAGGGCACCGACAGCGCGCTCGTCGTCGACTTCGGCGCGCAGGCGTCGTGCCGTGCGGCCTTCGAGGCCGCCTACCGCCAGCGCTTTGCCTTCCTCATGCCCGAGCGCGCGCTCGTCATCGAGGCGGTCTCGGTCGAGGCCGTGGCCGCGGGCGAGCGCTTCGCCGAGCCTGCCGTGCGCACCGCCGCGCCGCACCGCCCGGAGCCCGAGGCGACCGTGCGCATGCACTGCGGGCAATGGCTGGACGCCGCGCTGCACCAGCGCGAGGCGCTGGCCCCGGGTGCCGCGATCGACGGCCCGGCCGTCATCGCCGAGCGCAACGCCACCACCGTCGTCGAGCCGGGCTGGCGCGCGATGATGATGCCCTCGGGCGCGCTCGAACTCGCTCGCGTGCTGCCGCGCGCGCGCGCCCACGCGGTGGGCACCGAGGTCGACCCGGTGATGCTCGAGGTCTTCAACAACCTCTTCATGAACATCGCCGAGCAGATGGGGCTGCGGCTGCAGAACACCGCCTACAGCGTGAACATCAAGGAGCGGCTGGACTTCAGCTGCGCCCTCTTCGACGCGCACGGCGAGCTCATCGCCAACGCGCCGCACATGCCGGTGCACCTGGGCTCGATGAGCGAGAGCATCCGCACCGTGATCGCGCGCAACCCGGCGATGCAGCGCGGCGACGTCTACCTGCTCAACGACCCCTATCACGGCGGCACGCACCTGCCGGACGTGACGCTGGTGACGCCGGTGTACCTGGAGTCGGGCGACGCGCGCGCGGCCTTCTACGTCGCCAGCCGCGGCCACCACGCCGACATCGGCGGCGCCACGCCAGGCTCGATGCCGCCGTTCTCGACCACGATCGAGGAAGAGGGCGTGCTCTTCGACAACTTCCTGCTCGTGCGCGAGGGCCGCCTGCGCGAGGCCGAGCTGCGCGCGCAGCTCGGCGGCGGGCGCTACCCGGCGCGCAACCCCGGGCAGACGATTGCCGACCTGCGCGCGCAGATCGCCGCCAACGAGAAGGGCGTGCAGGAGCTGCGCGCGATGGTCGCGCACTACGGGCGCGAGACCGTGGCCGCCTACATGCGCCACGTGCAGGACAACGCCGAGGAGAGCGTGCGCCGCGTCATCACGGCGCTCACCGATGGTGCGTTCGAGCTGCCGCTGGACAACGGCGCCGTCATCCGTGTCAAGGTGACGGTGGACGAGGCGGCGCGCGCGGCGACGATCGACTTCAGCGGCACCAGCGCGCAGCTGCCGAACAACTTCAACGCCCCCAAGGCGGTGACGATGGCCGCGGTGCTCTACGTCTTTCGCACGCTGGTCGACGACGACATCCCGCTCAACGCCGGCTGCCTGAAGCCGCTGCACGTCATCGTTCCCGAGGGCTGCATGCTCAACCCGCACCCGCCCGCGGCGGTGGTGGCCGGCAACGTCGAGACCTCGATGTGCGTCACCAACGCGCTCTACGGGGCGCTGGGCGTGATGGCGGCCAGCCAGTGCACGATGAACAACTTCACCTTCGGCAACGCGCGCCACCAGTACTACGAGACGCTGTCCGGCGGCTCCGGCGCCGGCCCCGATTTCGACGGCACGAGCGTCGTGCAGACGCACATGACCAACTCCTACCTCACCGACCCGGAGGTGCTCGAGCACCGCTTCCCGGTGCGGCTGGAGAGCCACCGCATCCGCCGCGGCAGCGGCGGCGCCGGCCGGCACCGCGGCGGCGACGGCGCGGTGCGGCGCGTGTGCTTCCTCGAGCCGATGACGGCCTCCATCCTCTCCAACGGCCGCCACCACGGCGCCTTCGGCATGGCCGGCGGGCAGCCCGGCGCCGTCGGCCGCAACCGCGTCGAGCGCGCCGACGGCCGCATCGAGCCGCTGCAGCACATCGGCTCCGTGCAGATGCAGCCCGGTGACGTCTTCGTCATCGAGACCCCGGGCGGCGGCGGCTACGGCGTCGCGGGCTGAGCACGGTCCGGGCCGCGAGCGCAGAGCCGGTCGGGGCTCAGGTTGTCGCTCCGGTCGTCGTCGGGGCCGGCGCAGCACGCCCATGCGCGGCGTGGGACGGCAGGCGCCGCCCGGGGCGTGGGGTCACCCCGGCAGGTCGGCCAGCTCCGGCGGCAGCGGCGCCAGCGCCGGCGGCTCGAGCAGCACGAGGTCGATGGCCTGCGTGCCGCGCCGGCGCCAGACGCTGCGCCACTCGAAGTCGACCCAGGGAGAATCGGCCGCCGCGCGCGACCAGAAGAGGACGAGCCGCTCGCTGCGCGCGAGTTCGCCCTGCAGGCGCTCGCGCCAGCCGATGCCGCTGCGCAGCTTGCCGGCCTCGACGAACACCGCGAGATCCGGCGCGAGCGCGTGCACGGGCTGCAGCCGGCGTGCGACGGCTTCGCGATCGCTGTCGGCAAAGGCGGCGTAGGCCGCGCCGACCCTCTGCTGCGCGGCGTCAGCGTTCTCAGCGGGCGCGCGCGGGTCGGCGTCCGGTCGCACCGGGAAGGCGAAGCCCAGTTCGCCGACCATGATCCCCTGCACGAGGAGGCGTACGCGTGCCGCGTGGGTGCCGGTGCGCGCCTGCTCGGGGATCGGGAGCGTGAAGCGCAGGCGCTGGGGCATCCCGCGCCAGGGCGCCGCCAGACGCATCGCCGTGGGCAGGAGGTCGTCCACGCGCAGTTGCACCGACAGGTCGGCCTGCTCCGCCGCGACCGCGGGCGTCGGCGTGGCCGGGACGGATGTTGCGGACGCATCCTCGCCCCCGTCCCGGGCCAGCCGGACCTCGACCTCCACGCACGTTCCCGCCAGCGCCGCCGGCGGCGCCCAGACCTGGGCCCGCAGGCCGCGGCCGGCCGCGTCACGCCCGGCGATGGGCGGGGCGGGCCGGGTGCTTGCCGGCGCAGCCGTCGTGCTCGCCTCGTCGTGCCAGCCGAGCTCGTCGACCTGCGTGTCGGGGGGCGCTGCGGGAGTCTTGGCCTCGGCGAAATCGAAGGGATCGCGCGGGGCCGGGCCGGTCGAGAACACGCCCATGAATCCCGAATCCACGCGCGCCCGCGCGCCATCGCCCCTGCGCGCGGCGCCGGCCGCCCCGCCGCGCGCCACGATGCGGGCGAAGCGCCCGTGATCCAGCGCGTGCAGCAGCGCCGCCTGCGGCGTCACCAGGCCTTGCGCGAGCAGCATCTGCAGGTGCTCGTCCGCTGCGGCGCAGGGCAGGCCTGCGGGCCGGTGCTCATGCTGCTCCAGCAGCGCCTGCAAGGCCGGCAGATCGCCCTCGGCGAGGTCGGCGGCCAGCGGCGGCGAGTTCGGCACGATCTGCGTCGCCGCGAGCGCTCGCGCGTCGGCCAGGGCCGGCACCGGGCGCAGCGTGAGCACCATGTGCAGGCGCATCGCGGTGCGGTGCAGCAGTGCTGCGCCGCCGTGCTCGTGCGCCCACGCGACGAGCCGCTGCAGGGCCTGCAGCGGCCGCGCGGCCTCCAGGGTTGCCAGGCACAGGGCGTGGCCCGCCAGGTGGACGGCCTGTTGCAGCTGGACGGCGTCGCGCAGCTCGCCGAAGCCGATCGCCAGGGGGCTGGCGTTCGTCGCCGCATGCTCGCGCTGGCGCAGCAGCCGCTCGATGGCCGCGGCGTCGACGCCATGCCGCACGCGGCAGCGTGCCGCCGGGTGCCAGAAGCGCGCGGCGCCGTCCAGCAGCACGAGATCGCCCTCGCCGACGCGGTTGCGGTGCTCCATCAGGGCCGCCAGCACGTCGCGGCGCAGCGATGCCGAGGGGCTGGCCAGCAGCAGCAGCCCGCGCTCGGCCAGCGCCGCGTGGCAGGCCGGCAGCGGCAGCGCCAGCCGCTGCGGGGTCGGCAGCTCGGTGGCGAAGGGGCGGATCGTCGCCGCCGGCTGGCCGTGGTGGCGAAAGGTGTGCACGCGAAAGCGCCCCACGCCGTCGAGGGCGAAGTCGAACTCGATCTCGCGGCGGTGGTCCAGCGCCGCGCGATGCTCGTCATCGAGCAGGTCCAGCACCAGCCGGGTCGATTGCCCCGGGTCGAAGCTGGCCGAGGCGAGGGCCACCGTGCGCCCGTCGATGCGCAGCGTCGGCGGCATCCAGGGCACGATGTACAACGCCGTCGCTTCCTTGCGCATGGCCAGGCGCAGCAGCTCGAGCAGGAACGGGATCGACGGACGCGAAGACATCGACGGCAGGCCGTGCGCAGGACTTGGGGCAGACCCGGGAGGGCCGCATTCTCCGCCCAAGCGCAGGCGCAGGCGCAGGCGCCCGAGGGCTTCGGGCGCCTTCAGAGCACCCCCAGGGCCGGGCTGCGCCCAGCCCGCCCCCCGCGGGGGATCAAGCAAAGTGGCAGAGCCACATTTGCTTGTGAGCCGGCTGCGTGCGGCGGCGCTCAGGGGCGGGTCGGGCGAGGCCGGGCCAGCAGCGCGGCGTTGATGGCCCAGCACAGCCAGGCCGTCCACAGCGAGTGGCTTGGCGGATGGGCGCCGCGCAGCCATTGGCCGGCGCCGAGCAGGAGCCCGGCGAGCAGGACGGCGGCCAGCCACGCCCGCGCGGCGCGCGGATGCGGACCGCGCAGCACGAACCAGCCGCCGAGGAAGCCGAAGGCGGCCGTGGCGTGGCCAGAGGGGAAGCAGCGGCCGGGCCCGCCGTCGGCGACACCCAGGCGCCAGTGCGACACGTAATGCGCGATGCCGCCGAACTCGGCCAGGTCCCAGGGGCAGCTTGTCGCGCTGAACTGCTTGAGCGCGGGCACCAGCGTCACGCACAGCACGAGGGCCAGCAGCCAGCGCAGCCGCTGCGCGCGCGGCACGCCGGGCCACAGCGGCCAGCGCAGGTTCAGCAGCAGCAGCGCGAACACCGCCCAGCCGAGCGCCCGTCCGCCCTGATGCAGCACGCCGGCGGTGAGCGGGTGGTCGCGCAAGGCGAAGCCGCCGGCGTTGCCGACGAGGTGCAGCGCGGCGCGGTCGAGGCCGCTCGAGTCCCACAGCAGCACGAGCACGAGCGCAAGCAGCGTCAGGTGCAGGTCGCCGAGCTGCGGCCGCCGCAGCGGCACGGCCGGCGACGCCGGCGCGCGCGAAACCGGGCTTGCGCTCACGGCGTTCCCGGCGTCGCGGCGCGGGCGATGGCGGCGCCTCCCCGGCAGGGGCGGCTCAGGTCCCAGTCGGGCGCATAGAGCGAGGTGTGCACGTCCAGCAGGCCGAGCAGGGTGTGGAAGAGGTGGTCGTGCGCCGCCGGTTGCGCGGCCTGCGTGGTCATGCAGCCCAGGTCCAGGGTGTGCGCGCCGGCGAAGCCGGGCGAGAACCACATCAGCATCGGCACTTCCTTCTGCGTGCGCGGGGCGATCGCGTAGGGCAGGCCGTGCAGGTAGAGGTTGCCCTCGCCCAGCGACTCGCCATGGTCGGACACGTAGACGAGCGCGCTGTCCACGCGCGGCTGCGCGGCCTGCAGCGTGCGCAGCAGCCGCGCCAGCACATGGTCGGTGTAGAGCAGCGCGTTGTCGTAGGCGTTGACGATCGCGGCGGGCGTGCACTGGCCGAGGTCGTCGCTGCGGCACTCGGGCAGGAAGCGCGCGAACGCCGGCGGATGGCGTCGGAAGTAGGACGGCCCGTGGTTGCCAAGCGCGTGCAGCACCAGCAGCTGCGTGCCCTGCACCTGCTGCAGCAGCGCGGGCAGGCCCAGCAGCAGGCCCTCGTCCAGGCACGGCCCCGGTTCGCACGGCGCCTCGGGCCCCAGCTCGCGCACGGACTGCGTCGGCAGCCCTTCGCACACGCCCTTGCAGCCGCTCTGGTTGTCGCGCCAGGTGACGCCGATGCCGGCGCGCGCCAGCACGTGCAGCAGCGACTGGCTGCCGCGGATCGTGGCCTCGTCGTAGTCGCGCCGGCCCACCGGGGCGAACATGCAGGGCAGCGAGGTTTCGGTGTTGGTGCCGCAGGCGCGCACGCGCGCGAAGTTGACGAGCGGCTGCTCGGCGGCCAGGCGCGCCAGCTCGGGCGTCGTCTGCCGCGCGTAGCCCGAGAGCCCCCAGTTCGCGCTGCGCACGGTCTCGCCGACGACGAGCACCAGCAGTTGCGGCCGCGGCGGTGCCGCCGCCAACGGCCCGGCCTGGGCGTCGAGCCCGATCGGCCGGCGCACGGCATGACGCGCGCGCGCATCGGCCATGCTCACGCTGGCCAGCGACCACAGCGCGTTGGCCGGGGTCACCAGGTAGCGCAGTTCGCGCTGGTTGCGCATCAGCGAGGCCAGCGGCTGGAAGGCGCCGACGATGGCCGCGGCCAGAACGAGCAGCGCCGCGGCCGCCAGCCCCAGGCGCCGCCGCGCCGCGCGTGCCGGCGGCAGGCGCCGCAGCTCGACGCGCCACAGCAGCAGCAGCGGCAGCGCCGCGAAGACGAGCAGGTGCAGCAGCAGCGCCGGCGACAGCAGCTCGCCGGCCTCGCGCCAGTCGGTGCGCAGCACGTTGCGCAGCATCGCCGGGTCGAGGTAGATGCCGTAGCGCTGCATGTAGAAGCCCGCCAGCGCCGCCAGCGGCAGCAGCAGCGCCAGCAGCGGCTTGACGGTGTGGCGCGTGGCCAGCGGCACGAGCAGCAACAGGTGCAGCGCGAACACGCCGGCCACGAGAGCCAGCGCCAGGCCCCAGGTCGACGTGGCGAGGGCCTCGCGCCCCTGCAGCGCCTGCGCCAAGAAGCGGCCATTGGCCGAGAGCAGGAACCAGCCGCTGGCCAGCAGCAGCAGGGCGTCGACACTGAGAAGCGGGCGTGCCAGCCACCAGCGCCGGCCAAGGCCCTGCGGGTCCTCGCCGGCCGGCGGCGGCCTGGCCCTGAAATCGACGGGAAGCATCGGCGGCGATTGCAGCGCCGCAGGCTGAAGCCGACCTTAAGACGCGGCGCGCCACAATGCGCGCCATGCGCCTGCTGCTGCTGGAAGACGATGCGATCCTCGGCGAGGGCCTGCGAGACTACCTGCGCAGCGAGGGCCATGTCGTCGACTGGTGCGAATCGCTTGGCGCGCAGCGCGCCCTCGAGGGCGAGCCCTACGACGCCTGGCTCGTCGACTGGCAGCTGCCCGACGGCAGCGGGCTCGAGTGGCTGGCGCAGCGGCGCCGCCGCGGCGACGTCACGCCGGCCTTCATGCTCACCGCGCGCGACCGCCTGCAGGAGCGCGTGCAGGGCCTGGACGGCGGCGCCGACGACTATCTCGTCAAGCCCTTCGACCCCGCCGAGCTGGCGGCGCGGCTGCGCGCGCTGCAGCGGCGCAGCGCGGTGCCGCCGCTGGGCCGCGGCCGCATCGGCGAGGTGGAGATCGACCTGGCGGCACGCAGCGTGCGCCGCGGCCTCCTGCGCGTGGAGCTCACCGCGCGCGAATGGACGCTGCTCGAGGCGCTGGCGCGCCGCGCCGGACGCATCGTCGCCAAGGGCGACCTCGAGCGGTTGCTGCTGGGCGGCGAAGCCGAGCTGCTGAGCAACGCGCTCGAGGTGCACGTCTGCAGCGTGCGGCGCAAGCTCGGCCGCGAAGTGATCGAGACCGTGCGCGGCCTGGGCTACCGCATGACGCTCGCGGGGTCATGAGTCCGACGCTGCCGTCGATCCGCACGCGCCTGACGCGGCTGCTGGTGGCCGTGGCGCTGGTGTGGGGCGCGGCGGTGTCGCTGGCGGTCTGGTTCGTGGTTTCCGAGGAGGTCGACGAACTGCTCGACGAGACCCTGCAGTCCTCGGCCGAGGTGCTGGGCCGCCTGCTCGTGATCGGCGGCCGCGACGCCCTGGCCGCCGACGCGGGGCCGCGCGCCCAGGCCGCGTCGACGCACGAGCACTTTGCCTGGCAACTGCTCGGGCCGCAGGGCGTGCTGCTGCGCTCGGCGCGCGCGCCGCAGGAACCCCTGCTGCCGCTGCCGTTGCCGGGATTTGCCGATGCGCCCTCGGGATGGCGCGTCTACGCTCTGCGGCTGGCCGACGGCGAGCACATGCTCTACGTGGCGCAGACGCGCGGCGAGCGGCGCGAGGCCGCGCTCGAGATCGTCGGCTCGGCGATCGGTGCGGCGCTGCTGGTCGCCGTCGCCAGCGCCTGGTGGCTGCATCGCCGCGTGCGCCGCGAACTGCAGCCGCTGGCGGCGCTGGCGCAGGCGCTGGCGCGCTACGAGCCGCTGCCACCGGCGGTCGCGCTGGCCGCGCCGACGCGGCGCGAACTGCAGCCGGTGCACGATGCCATCCTCGCGCTCGGGGCGCGGCTGGCGCGGCGCGTGGCCAACGAGCGCGCCTTCTCGGGCCACGCGGCGCACGCGCTGCGCACGCCGCTGGCGGGCATCGACACGCAGCTCGCGGTGGCCGAGCGCGAGGCGCCGCGGACGCTGCAGCCGCGCCTGTGGCGCGCGCGCGAGGCGGCGGCACGGCTGTCGCGCGTGGTCGCGGCGCTGCTCGCGCTCTTTCGCAGCGGGGCGGAGCTGCAGCCCGAGGCGATCGACCTGGCCGCGCTGCTGGCGCGTCTGCCGCACGATGCCCTCTTCCTCGAGGTGCCGGCCGGGGCGCAGGTGGTGGCCGACCTCGACCTGCTGAGTGCGGCCCTCATCAACCTGCTGGACAACGCCGTGCGCCACGGCGCGCGCACGCTGCGCGTGGCCTTGCGGCACGAGGACGGCCTGCAGTGGCTGCGCCTGCAGGACGACGGGCGCGGCGTCGCTGACGCGCGCCGTGCCGAGCTGGCCGCGGCGCTGGCCGCGCAGGCCTACGAAGGACGCATGGGCCTTGGGCTCATGCTCGCCGACCTGGTGGCGCGCGCGCACGGCGGCACGCTCGCGCTGCCGCCGGTCGACGCGGGCTTTGCGGTCGAGCTCGGCCTGTCGTCCTTCGCTGCCGCCAGCCAGCCGCCCGGTGCGCAGGCCGCGCCTCCGGGGGGATAGCGCCCGGTGCCTGGCGGCGATGAGGAAGGCCGCCCGCAGGCGGCCTTCGCAGTCATCACGGCGCCGGCCTACGCCGGCCCGCGGTCGATCACTTGACGCTCGTGTAGCGCGCCTCGGGGCGATCGTCGGAGCGGTGGATGGTCGTCACGCCCTGCTTCATGGCCCAGGGGCGCATCTGGTGGTGCAGGGGAATCAGCAGCACCTCGTCCTTGATGCGCACCAGCGCTTCGCGGATCTGGGCGTTGCGCTTGGTGTTGTCGGTCTCGACCTTCATCGCGTCGGTCAGGCGATCGACCTCCGCGTCGCTGATCTTCGAGAAGTTGAAGTTGCCGTCGGCGCCCGTGGTGCGGGTGCGCAGCAGCGCCTGGATGGTGTACTGCGCATCGTAGGTGGCCACGCCCCAGCCCAGCATGTACATCGACGAATCGAAGTTCTGGAACTTCTGCGAGAAGGTGGCCATGTTCTCGGCCACCAGCGTGGTCTTGATGCCGAGCTTGGCCCACATGGCGACGATGGCCTGGCAGACCTCTTCGTCGTTGACGTAGCGGTTGTTCGGGCAGTTCAGGCGGAACTCGAAGCCCTGCGGATAGCCGGCGTCGGCGAGCAGCTTCTTCGCACCCTCGATGTCGACCTTGGCCGGCTGGTCGAGCTCGTCCGTATGGCCGTTGACACCCGGCGCCACCATGAGGCCCGCGGGGATGGAGAGCCCGCGCATGATGTTGCGCTGGATCGCCACGCGGTCGATGGCCATGCTCAGTGCCTGGCGCACGCGCTTGTCGGCAAACGGGTTCTTGCCCTTGACGCTGCTGTACTTCAACTCGGCGCTGCCGACGTCGGGCGCCAGGAAGATGGTGCGCACCTCGGGGCCGTCGAGGATCTTGATCTTCGAGTCGGCGCGCAGCCGCGCCACGTCCTGTGTCGGCAGGTCGGTGAGCAGGTCGACGTCACCGGAGAGCAGCGCCGCCACGCGCGTGGGGTCGCTCTTGATCGGCGTGTAGACGACGTCCTTGACGTTGCTGGTGTTCTTGTCCCACCAGCCGTCGTTGCGCGTCATCGTCAGGCGCTGCTCGGGCATCCAGGCGGTGATCTTGTAGGGGCCGGTGCCCATCGCGTTGCGCGAGGCGAAGTTCTCCTCCTTGGCCTTGTAGTCCTGCACGTTCGTGGTGCGGTTCTTCTCCGACCACGACTTGCTCATGATGTAGAAGTTGATCGCGTTGCGCAGCAGGATGGGGTTGGGCGCGGCGAGCATGAAGTCGACCGTGTGGTCGTCGACCTTGCGCACCTCGTTGACGCCCGACACCGAGGCGGAGAGCGTGGCGTTGGGCTGCTTCACGCGGCCGAAGGAGAACACCACGTCGTCGGCGGTGAAGGGGCTGCCGTCGTGGAACTTGACGCCCCGGCGCAGTTCGAAGCGCACCTGCGTCGGGCTGACCATCGTCCACTTGGTGGCCAGCGCCGGCTCGACCTCGTACTTGGCGCTGTAGCGCACCAGGCCCTCGTAGGCGTGCTGCAGCAGCGCCAGCGTCGTGGCGTGGTTCTGCGAGTGCGGGTCCATCGTCAGGATGTCGTTCTGCGCCGCCCAGCGCAAGGTCTGCGCCTGCACGGGGAGGGCGATCAAGGCCGAGAGCGCGGCGGCACTCAGCAGGGTTCTCAGCTTCATCGGTCGGGCTCCAGGAGCGGGAAAACGGCGAATGCTAGCGGCGGCGCGCCCGTGCGCCAGCGCGGGTAAGCACTGCCCCCCTAATTCCGTCGGCGGCGGCCGGATCCGTCGGCGCGCGGGCGAGAATGCGCGGTTTACGCACTCCGCTTCCGTCGCGCTCCAGGGCGCCGACCGTCGATGCTCGCCTTCATTCTCCGTCGTCTCGCGCAGGCCGTGATCGTGATGCTCACGGTGGCCTTCGTCGCCTTCATGCTGTTCCAGTTCGTCGGCGACCCCGTCACCAACATGCTCGGGCAGGACGCGACACAGGAGCAGCGCGACGCGCTGCGCCGCGACCTCGGCCTGGACAAGCCCTTCCTCGTGCAGTTCGGCGCCTTCGTCGGCAACGCCGTGCGCGGCGAGTTCGGCATGAGCCTGCGCCAGAGCCAGAAGGTGTCGACGCTGATCCTCGAGCGCCTGCCGGCCACGCTCGAGCTGTCGATCATCGCGGCGGTGCTGGCGCTGGCGGTGGGTATCCCGGCCGGCGTCTACGCCGCGCTGCGACGGCAGCGCCGCTCGGCGCAGCTGCTGATGGGGCTGTCGCTGCTGGGCGTCTCGCTGCCGACCTTCCTCATCGGCATCTTCCTGATCCTCTTCTTCGCCGTGCTGCTGAACTGGCTGCCGAGCTTCGGCCGCGGCGAGACGGTGGCGCTGGGCGGCTGGACCACCGGCATGCTCACGGTCGACGGCTGGAAGCACCTGATCCTGCCGGCGATCACGCTCTCGGTCTACCAGTTGGCGCTCATCATGCGGCTCGTGCGCGCCGAGATGCTGGAAGTCCTGCGCACCGACTTCATCAAGTTCGCGCGTGCGCGCGGCCTCTCCAACCGCGCCGTCTACTACGGCCACGCGCTGAAGAACACGCTGGTGCCGGTGATGACGATCACCGGCCTGCAGCTGGGCGGCCTGATCGCCTTCGCCATCATCACCGAGACGGTGTTCCAGTGGCCGGGCATGGGCTTCCTCTTCATCCAGGCGGTGCAGTTCGCCGACATCCCGGTGATGGCCGCCTACCTGTGCCTGATCTCGCTCATCTTCGTCGTCATCAACCTCGTCGTCGACCTGCTGTACTTCGCCGTCGACCCGCGGCTGCGCGCCGAGCGCAGCGGCCATTGACCCCTTCCCGGCATGAGTTCCCCCGCATCCACCGACACGGCGGCCGTCGAGCCCGGCGCGCTGGCGCGCTTCTTCGCCGGTGACGTCTGGTACAGCTTCAGGCGCTCGCCGGTGGCGATCGTCTCCTTCGTGCTCGTGCTGCTGTGCGTGGTGGCCGCGCTGTTCGCGCCGTGGCTGGCGCCGGACGATCCCTTCGATCTCGCCACGCTCGATCTCTCCGACGCGCGGCTGCCGCCGAGCTGGCTCGCCGAGGGCAACCCCAAGTACCTGCTGGGCACCGACGACCAGGGCCGCGACATCCTCTCGGCGCTCATGTACGGCGCGCGCATCTCGCTCTTCGTGGCGCTCGCCGCGGTGCTGCTGAGCGTCGTCGTCGGCGTGGCGCTCGGGCTGCTCTCGGGCTTCGTCGGCGGGCGCATCGACGGCTTCATCATGCGCGTCTGCGACGTCATGCTCTCCTTCCCGGCGATCCTCGTCGCGCTGCTCATCGACGGCGCCGGACGCGCGCTGTTCCCGAACGCCCACGAGACGCTGGCCTTCGCGGTGCTGATCCTCGCCATCGCGCTCACCGGCTGGGTCAAGTACGCGCGCACGGTGCGCGGCTCGACCATGGTCGAGCGGCAGAAGGAATACGTGCAGGCCGCGCGCGTGATCGGCGTCGGCAGCGGCCGCATCATGCGCCGCCACGTGCTGCCCAACGTGCTCGGGCCCGTGCTGGTGCTGGCGACGATCGACGTCGCGCAGGCGGTGATCATCGAGGCCACGCTCTCCTTCCTCGGCGTCGGCGTGCCGCCGACGAGCCCGAGCCTGGGCACGCTGATCCGCATCGGCAACGACTTCCTCTTCAGCGGCGAGTGGTGGATCACCGTCTGGCCGGGGATCATGCTGATGGTCATCGCGCTGTCGGTGAACCTGCTCGGCGACTGGCTGCGCGACGCGCTCAACCCCCGGCTGCAATGACGCAATGAAGCCGCTGCTCGAAGTGAAGAACCTGCGGGTCGAGTTTCCGACCCGCCACGGCACGCTGCTGGCGCTGGACGACATCTCGTTTTCGATCGACCCGGGCGAGATCCTCGGCGTCGTCGGCGAGTCGGGTGCGGGCAAGTCGCTCACCGGGGCGGCGATCATCGGCCTGCTCGAGCCGCCGGGGCGCATCGCCGCCGGGCAGGTGCTGCTGGACGGGCGGCGCATCGACGATCTCGACGCCGACGCCATGCGCAAGGTGCGCGGCAAGCAGATCGGTGCGGTGTTCCAGGATCCGCTCACCAGCCTGAACCCGCTCTACACCGTGGGGCGGCAGTTGGTCGAGACGATCCGCACGCATTTGCCGCTGAGCGAGCGGGAGGCGCGCGAGCGCGCCATCGACCTGCTGCGCCAGACCGGCATCCCCGCGCCCGAGGCGCGCATCGACCAGTACCCGCACCAGTTCAGCGGCGGCATGCGCCAGCGCGTGGTGATCGCCCTGGCGCTGGCGGCCGAGCCGCGGCTGATCGTCGCCGACGAGCCGACGACGGCGCTCGACGTCTCGATCCAGGCCCAGATCATCGCGCTGCTCAGGCACCTCGCCCGCGAGAAGGGTGCTGCGGTGATGCTGGTGACGCACGACATGGGCGTGATCGCCGAGACCTGCGACCGCGTGGCGGTGATGTACGCCGGCCGCATCGCCGAACTGGGGCCGGTGCACGAGGTCATCCACGCCCCGGCGCACCCCTACTCGCGCGGCCTCATGGGCTCGATCCCGGCGATGGACGAGGACCGCGAGCGCCTGCTGCAGATCGACGGCGCGATGCCGCGCCTGAATGCCATCCCGCGCGGCTGCGCCTTCAACCCGCGCTGCCCGCAGGTGTTCGAACGCTGCCGCGTCGAGCGCCCCGAGCTGATTCCCGCCGGGCGCACGCAGGCGGCGTGCTGGCTGCACGCGCCCGCAGGGGAGGTGCCGCGATGAGCACGCTCGTTGAGGTGCAGGACCTCTGCAAGACCTTCGACGTCTCCGCGCCCTGGCTCGAGCGCGTGCTCGAGCGCAAGCCGCGGCAGTTCGTGCACGCGGTCGACGGCGTGAGCTTCGCGATCGCGCGCGGCAGCACCCTCGCGCTCGTCGGCGAGTCCGGCTGCGGCAAGAGCACGGTGGCGCGGCTGCTCGTGGGCCTTTTTGCGCCGACGAACGGCCGCGTGCGCTTCGACGGCGAGGACACCGCGGCGGTGCTGAAGTCGGCCGCCGAGGCGCCGCGGCTGCGCCGGCGCATGCAGATGATCTTCCAGGACCCGTATGCGAGCCTGAACCCGCGCTGGCGCGTGCGCGACATCGTCGCCGAGCCGCTGCGCGAGCACGGCATCCTGCGCGAGCGCAGGGCGCTCGAGGCGCGCGTGGGCGAGCTGCTGCAGCAGGTGGGCCTGGCGCCCGCGGATGCGTCCAAGTTCCCGCACCAGTTCTCGGGCGGCCAGCGCCAGCGCATCTCGATCGCGCGCGCGCTGGCGACACAGCCCGAGTTCCTCGTCTGCGACGAGCCGACGAGCGCGCTCGACGTCTCGGTGCAGGCGCAGGTGCTCAACATCATGAAGGACCTGCAGCGCCAGCAGGGCCTGACCTACCTCTTCATCAGCCACAACCTCGCCGTGGTGCGCCATGTCTCCGACGAGGTCGGCGTGATGTACCTCGGGCGGCTGGTGGAGCTGGCGCCCAAGCGCACGCTTTTCGCCGCGCCGCGCCACCCCTACACGCGCATGCTGCTGGATGCCATTCCCGACATCCACATGACCGGCCGCGCGCGCACGCCGGTGCAGGGCGAGGTGCCCAACCCGCTGAACCCGCCCTCGGGCTGCGCCTTCCATCCGCGCTGCCCGCACGCCGACGCGCGCTGCAGTGCCGAGCGCCCGCAGCTCGTCCTGCGCGACGGCGTGCAGGTGGCCTGCCACGCCGTCGAGGAAGGTCGGATCTGAGCGCCCGCCGGCCGCGCCGCCGGATTCAGCCGCCCAGCTCGTTGGGCCGGAAGGCCATCAGGATCAGCGGCGGCACGCGGCCGTCGACGTCGCGCGGCAGCGTGCTGGTGCGGTCGATGGCGCGCAGCACGGCCTCATCCCAGTCCTTGTTGCCGCTGCTGCGCACCAGCCGGCGCGAGAGGATGCTGCCGCTGGGCCCCGCGCGCACCTCGACCTCGGCCGCCGGGTTGCCCGATACCGTCGCGGTGAAGACCACGTTGGGCTTGATTGCCGCGATCAGCCGCCCGGCGTAGCTTGCCGAAGGGCCGCTGCTGACGGCGGCGCTGGCGCCTTGCGTGCTGCCGCTGCCGCCGACCTGGCCCATCATGCGCTCGAGCTGCTGCTTGCGCGCCTCGGCCAGGCGCTTCTCCTCGGCCTTTCGGCGCTCCCGTTCGCGCTGCTCCTCGCGCGCGGCGCGCTCCCGACGGGCGGCCTCGGCCTTCGCGGCCTTCTCTGCCTTTTCCGCCTTCTCGGTGCGTTCCTTCGCTGCGCGTTCGCGCTCGGCCTGCAAGCGCTCGGCCTTCTCGCGCGCCTCACGCGCTTCCCGTTGCAGGCGCTGCTCTTCCTCGGCCTGGCGCTTGCGCGCCTCCTCGATGGCGATCTGTGCGTCGGGCGCCTGCGCCGCCGGCCGCGGCGGCGGCGGGGCGGGCGGCGGCGGGGCCGGTCGCGGTTCGGGCACGTGGGGTTCCGCAGGCGGCGGCGCGGCCGGCGGCGCCGCCGCCTGCGGCAGCGCCGACCACAGCTCGGCGCTCACGAGCTGCGGCTGGCTGCTGCGCCACTGCACGGCCAGTGTCAGCGCGGCCAGCATCGCCGCGTGCGCCAGCAGCGCCAGGGCCGCGCCCCGCAGCAGGCCGCCCGGGGGCTGCGGCAGAAGCTGGTCGCGCGCGGCGGCGGCCGGACTCATCGGCTACTCGCCCTGCTTGACCATCAGGCCCACGCGCGCGATGCGCTCCTTCTGCAGCGTGGACATCACCTTCATCACCGCCTCGTAGCGCACGCGGCGGTCGCCGCTGATGATCACCGGCACGTCGGCCTGCCCGCCCTGCAGCGCCTGCACGCGCGCGGGCAGGCGCGGCAGCGTCACCGCTTCGGCATCGCCGCCGTCCAGGCGCAGGCGCAGCTTCTCGTCGGCGCCGACGATGACCTCGATCACCTTGGGCGGGCGCTGGCTGCTGCGGCCCACCGTGGGCACGTCGACGACGGCGGTGGTGATCAGCGGCGCGGTGACCATGAAGATGATCAGCAGCACCAGCATGACGTCGATGAACGGCACCATGTTGATCTCGTTCATCGCGCGCCGCCGCTGCCGGCCGCCGCCGCGTGTGGCGATCGCCGGCATCTCAGTTGCTCCACCGCGCTTCGCGCGACCCGCGACGCATGAAACGGGCGTCAAATAGCGCTGCGGCGTCCGGCATAGAGGTCGGTTTGTACTT
>MEFD01000005.1 GCA_001724995.1 Rubrivivax sp. SCN 71-131 | reverse complement strand
GGCCCGCATCACCGCCATCGAGCCGGGGTCCATCCGCAGCGTCGCGGACCTGCAGGCCTACGTCCGCCGCTGCAAGGCCCACTACTGGGGCCACTCCGATGACACCCGGTTCCTGCACTGGCTGATCGAGCGTGAGGTGCAGTCCCTGACCGGTCGCTGAGCGCCCGTCGCCCCGTTCGCAGTCTCGGAAACAGGAACGCCCCCGGTGCTGGACCGGGGGCGTGCGGGGTGACGGGCTGGAGTGGATCTGGATCCGGCCGTCTGAAGGGCCTCGAACGTTCGACCGGGTGGTTCAGCGGAACACGCGCGGCTCGACGCTTGCCCCGCGCATGAACGCGAGGTACGCACCGGCCTTGCCGATGTCGTCGAAGTTCGCCACGGGCTGCTCGTGCAGCACCACGGCCCAGGGACGGACATCGTCATCACTGGCGCGGATGCGCAGTTCCGGCGGCTGCCAGCGCGGGTGGCGGTACAGGGGCAGGCCGGTGTCCCAGTCCATCAGTGCCAGCACATGCGCACAGAGGATGGCCGCGCCGGCCGCCTCGCCCGGCTCGACGAGCAGGGGCACCTTCAGCAGGCCGGTCGAGCGGCCGACCGTGCCGACCACGTCGAACTCGTCGAGCCAGCTCGCGCCGCTGCCGGTGTCGCCCAGCACCAGCCGCACCTTGCGGCCGTCCCGGCGGCAGGTCTCCAGCACCCTCGCCAGGCGAGGGTCCGTGCCGGGGTCGAAGTAGGTGCCATGGCCCAGGGCGGACTCGCCCCAGGCACGCACGGCAGCAAGGTACTTCTCGTATCCGGTGAGGTTGGCCGCGTCATCGGCGGTCGGCATCAGGTCGGGACGATCGAGGCGCTGCGCGATCTGCTGGGCATGGTCGCGGGCGTTGTCGAAGCCGAAGCAGCTCACGCCCCCTTCGGTGGCGATCACATACTGGCGTTGCTCGGGATTCAGGGTGATGTCTCGCATGGGGAACTCTCGAAGTTGGGAGGGCGGGCACCGGCCCTGGCGGGACGGGCCCGCGGGCGGTTGGATGGGGGGCCGGTCAGCCCAGGTCGCTGGACGTCAGTCCTTGGCCGAGGCACGTCAGCGACTGAACCCGGTGCAGCCGATGGGGCTGCGCCGGGGTTCGGTCTTCGGATCAGCGCCGGCTGATCTGCACGGCGGGTGCGGGGCCGTCGACGGGAGGTTCCGGGGCACGCTCGGAGCCGCCTTCGGAGCCACTGACCGGCGACGCCGGGGACATGCCGGCCTGGTACTGGAAGCGGGCGTGCGCGTCGGCGAACTCGGCATCGCCCAGCAGCTGACGAACCTGTGCGGCGGCCGGCTCGGTCCTGCTGGCGGCGTCACGGCCAGAGGCTGGGCGCGCGCCCCGCTTCGGTGTCGCTGGCGAGGCTGGCGGTGCGGCTGCAATGGCCTCGTCGAGGACGTCCGCAGTGCGGTGGTACGCCTTCTGCATGACGCCGCCGATGAAGGCTGCGGGTCGCTGCAGCGTCCACTGGACCAGCAGGTGCAGCCACTGACCGATGCGCTTGTCGCGCGCCTGGCGCGCCTTGTGGACGCGCAGCGACTGCTTGCAGGACAGGTACAGCGCCAGGTGCCGCCGCTTCATCTCGGCGTCGCCGTCGAGTTGCGTCATCACCTCGGTGGCGAGGGCGACGTCACGGCCGACGCGTCTGTAGAAGCCGACCCAGGCGCGCTGCTCCTCGATGTCGATGGTGCTGCGCCGTGGTGACGGGCTCTGGAAGGATCTGTCTGGGAAAGCATGACTCATGGGGTTCTCCAAGAAGGCGAGGGAACCCCGGCCCCGACGGGAGACGGTGACTCCCGGAGGGTGGATGGCGAGGACTGCTGAAAGCCGGAGCAAACGGGGTGTCGGGTGATGGCGTCCCGATGCCATCGCTGGCGGTCGGTTCACCATCCCCGAAACCCGAGGACTCGATCGGCACGAATTCGAGCCGACGGCGGGGCCGCGACCGACCACTCGATGCCCGCGACCATCAGGTCGTGAGCACGCGAGCGGCGCCTTGGCGCAGGCCCTCGGCGATGCCGATCCAGCGGTCGGCGATCCGGTCCAGATAGACCAGGTCGTCGGCCGCGATCTCGCCCGAGGCGCGGAGCCGGGCGATGACTTCCTTGACCAGGAGGGGATCCTCCCGGGCCAGCACGATGGCTGTCGAGGCGATGCGCCTGCGGTAGGTGTCGGCCGTCATGGTCAGCACACCGTCGAGCAGGGCGCAGACGCCAGCGGGGCCGGGGCCTCGCACACCATGCGGATGGACGCAGGGGGCGTGCAGGTCCGGACCCGGAGCAGCGCCGGAAGGACGACAGGCCGCCGGGTGGGCACACGGGCAAGCCCGGTACCACCCAGCAGTGCGCACACCGGCGCAACAGTGCGGTTCCAGGGAACAGAACTCATGGGGGTTCTCCTTCAGGGGTGAAGGGGAACGCCCATCCCTGGCGGGGAACTGGGGTTCCCCGTCTGGGATGCCGTGCCGGGAAGGCAAGGCGCTTCGTCGCGCACAAGTGCGTGCGCGAGCTGCAGAGGTCCGCGTCCGAGAGGACGCGGCCAGGGCAGATGCGTGCGTCAGGCCAGGCTTCCGATCGAGATCAGGCCGGGCTGGTGAGCGCAGGGCGCGTCACGACGCGAAGGTCGTGGTCGGCGCGTGCGAGGAGGGGCCAAGACGCAGGGTCATGGCCGGTTCCGGGTTTCGGATCCGGATGGATCGAAATCGGCCCGGCACACGGAGGTGCCGGACGGGACACGAGGCAGGTAACGACTGCGACGCCAGCTGGGCTGGACTTCAGGGCGACCGGAGCCACCGATGAAGGCTGAGCAGACGCGATGTCCGCAGGAAGCCGGGCCAGTATGGGACGGGGCAATTCGGTCGGCAACGGGGCTGGAACCCCGTCCAGAAAGTGCCCGCTCAATCGTGCGGAACTGGCGGCGCTTGGGCGGGCAGGTGCACAGGCTGCCGGCCGTGCCGATCAGAGGACCGGCGTGCCGCCGGACGGCGAGGCCGCCAGGCATGCGGCGGCCGTTCGCACAGCGACTCCATCGAAACTGCCCGGGATCGTGTTCCTTCCATCTTCCGATGACCCTGGCCAGCCAGGAAGCGGCTGCAGCGTCCGGGACGCATCAGGGCTCTCGATCGGGTCTGAGGCCGGGCGCGCGCTGACTTGTTCGATATCCGGGATCGTCGGCCGGGAAGGGATGCTGTGCATGCAGGCGCTCAAGGGCGCAGGATCATCTCGGTCGCATACGGCACGAATCCGATCGACCGATACAACGGCGCGCTGTCGTCGGTCGCCGCGAGGTTGAAGACCTGGACCTCTCGTTTCTGGCAGCGTCGCATGACTTCCTGGACCAGGTTGCGTGCGACGCCCTGTCGGCGCCACGCCGGGTCGGTGTAGACGTTGACCAGGCGACCGCGCAGGCCGGAGGGCTCACCGCGGGTGGGTCCCCAGTCGAGCAGCACAGCGCCTGCGCCGGCGATCACGACCCCATCGGCCTCGGCCAGCATGCCGCTGTAGGTTCCTCGCTCAATTCGTACCGCGACCCAGCGCTCGTAGGCGGCCAGGTCTTCCTTGCTGCCGTCGTCGAAGTAGCGATGGCGAGCGATGACGGCGGCATCGTCGACGCGAACCGGCCGTGTGTTCCATGTCGTTGGCATGCCGGCATTGTCCAACGCCGATCGCGCGGCATCCGTCATGGGGCCGGCGCCAGGAAGGTGGCGCATGGCCGCGGCGTCGTCGTTGGCCTCGCGCTGCCGGTACCGACTCCAGAGGCGGCGGCTGGAGTGTGCAGCCGGACCTGCTGGCGCGCCACGGTGCTTCGGAGCGTGTCGCGATCGTGCGGTGCCCGGCCTGCGGCCCCGACCGGGACGGCGTGTCGGCCATGTGTTCGCGCAGCAGCAGCGCTCTGCGGCGGTCGGGATCGTGTCACGGAGCCGTCATCTTGCGGGGATATAGTTCTATAATCATTGAACTGTCGTACAAACGGTTTGTCGAGGGTATCTGCATGAAGGTTGGCATCAATGGCATGGGGCGCATCGGGCGCCTGGCGCTGCGGGCAGCGATGGGAGCGGCCGAACGCCCGGCGAACGACCCGCGCGCGGTCAACCGGCTCGAGGTGGTGCATCTCAACGAACTCAAGGGCGGTGCCGCGGCCACCGCGCACCTGCTGCAGTTCGACAGCGTGCAGGGGCGCTGGCGCGCCGACATCGCCGCCGAGGGCGAGGCGGCGGTGCGCATCGGCGATCGCCGGCTGGGCTTCTCGTCGCACGCCACGGCGGCCGAGATCCCATGGGGCGACCTGGGCGTGGACGTGGTGCTGGAGTGCACCGGCAAGTTCCTGACACCCGAAACCCTGCAGGGCCACCTCGACCGCGGCGCGAAGCGCGTGATCGTGGCCGCGCCCGTGAAGACGGGCGGTGTGCTGAACATCGTCGTCGGCGTCAACGAGCACCTGTACCAGCCCGGGCAGCACCGCATCGTCACAGCCGCGAGCTGCACCACCAACTGCCTGGCCCCGGTGGTGAAGGTCGTGCACGAGGCCATCGGCATCCGCCATGGCCAGATCACGACAATCCACGACCCGACCAACACCAACCTGGTGGTCGACGCGCCGCACAAGGACCTGCGCCGCGCGCGCAGCGCGATGCTGAGCCTGGCGCCCACCACCACCGGCAGCGCCACCGCCATCGCGCTGATCTACCCGGAGTTGAAAGGCAAGCTCAACGGCCATGCGGTGCGCGCGCCTGTGCTGAACGCGTCGCTGACCGACTGCGTGTTCGAGCTGAAGCGCGAGACCACCGCCGAGGAAGTGAACCGTTTGTTCGCGGAAGCCGCGAAGGGTGCGCTGGCCGGCATCCTGGGCTACGAGGAACGCCCGCTGGTCAGCGCCGATTACGCCCGCGACACGCGCAGCAGCATCGTGGACGCGCTGTCCACCATGGTCACCGACGGCACGCTGCTGAAGGTCTACGCCTGGTACGACAACGAGATGGGCTACGCCTGTCGCATGGTCGACCTGGCCTGCCACATGAAAGCCCAAGGCATCTGACGGCCGTCGCCACTCCATGAACACCGGCACCCGCAACTACGCCATCGTCACGGCGGCCTACTGGGGCTTCACCCTCAGCGACGGTGCGCTGCGCATGCTGGTGCTGCTGCACTTCTACCGGCTGGGCTATTCGCCGTTCACGCTGGCCTTCCTGTTCCTGCTGTACGAGGCGATGGGCGTGGTGGCCAACCTGGTGGGCGGCTGGCTGGCCACGCGCTATGGCATCCAGCGCATGCTGGTGGTGGGGCTCGCCACCCAGATCACCGGCTTCCTGCTGCTGTCGGCCTTGTCGCCCAGCTGGACGGTGGTGATGTCGGTGGCCTGGGTCGTGCTGGCGCAGGGGGTCTGTGGCGTCGCCAAGGACCTCACCAAGACCGCCAGCAAGTCGGCCATCAAGCTCACTGCGGGCAGCGCATCGGGGCAGCTCTTCAAGTGGGTGGCTTTCTTCACCGGCAGCAAGAACGCGATGAAGGGCGTGGGCTTCTTCCTCGGCGGCCTCTTGCTCCAGGTGCTGGGCTTCCAGCACTCGCTGTGGGCCATGGCGGGGCTGCTCGCCATGGTGCTGGCAGGCGTGCTCGCGTTCGTGCCGCCGCTGATGGGCAAGGCCAAGGCGTCGAAGTCGGCGAAGGAACTGTTCGCCAAGAACCGCGGCATCAACCTGCTCGCCGCAGCGCGCGTGATGCTGTTCGGCGCGCGCGACGTGTGGTTCGTCGTCGGCGTGCCGGTGTTCTTGTATTCGGCCGGCTGGACCTTCACGATGGTGGGTGGCTTCCTGGCGCTGTGGACCATCGGTTATGGCGTCGTCCAAGGTCTGGCGCCCAACATCGTGCGGCGCAGCGATGACGGCCTGAGCAGCGAGGTGCCGGCCGCGCGTGCATGGTCGGCGGCGCTGGCCCTGGTGCCAATGGTGCTGGCCGGCCTGGTGCTGGCGCAGGTGCCACACCTCGAGTGGGTCGTAGTGGGCGGCCTGGCCGTGTTCGGCGTGGCCTTTGCCGTGAACTCGTCGGTGCACAGCTACCTGATCCTGGCATACGCCGGCAGCGAGAAGGCGGCCGAGGACGTGGGCTTCTACTACGCCGCCAACGCACTGGGGCGCTTCTTCGGCACTCTGATGTCGGGCCTTCTGTACCAGCAGTTCGGTCTGATCGGCGCCTTGGCCGGGTCGGGTGCGATGCTGGCCATCTGCTGGATCGTGACCTTGAGCCTGCCGGTGCAACGCAGCCTTGCGAGCACGTCGCCTGCCCACTGAAGGAGACAGACCATGGATGAAAAGAGCGCTGTCTCTGCACTGTCTGCCCTGGCCCAGGGCATGCGTCTGCGGGTCTTCCGAGCTCTCGTGGGCGCCGGGCCGCAGGGCCTCACGCCGGGCGTGTTGGCGGCCACGCTGGACGTGAGTGCGTCGACGCTGTCGTTCCACCTGAAGGAGTTGATGCACGCGGGTCTCGTTTCGCAGCAGCGCGATGGTCGCCATCTGATCTACAGACCCGAGCTGGCTCACATGAACGCGCTGCTGGCCTATCTCGCTGCGCACTGCTGCGGCGGTGAGCCCTGCGAAGTGGTGCCGGCCGCGGCCTGCAAAGACTGCTGACCCGTACGACGCCCCTGATCACACACCACAACACCGACGGACCCACCCATGAGCGACAAGGTCTACAACGTTCTCTTCATTTGCACGCACAACTCGGCGCGCTCGATCATGGCCGAGGGTCTGCTGAACAGCGCCGGGCGCGGCGGATTCGTCGCCTACTCGGCCGGAAGCCAGCCGCGGGGCGAGGTGCACCCGCTTGCGCTCGAAACGCTGGCCAAGCTGCGCCTGCCCATCGAGGGCTACCGCAGCAAGAGCTGGGGCGAGTTCGCCACGGCCGACGCGCCGCAGATGGACTTCGTCTTCACCGTCTGCGACAACGCCGCCGGCGAGGTGTGCCCGGTTTGGCCAGGTCAGCCCATGACCGCGTACTGGGGCGTGCCCGATCCGTCGGCCGCAGGGGGTGACGACGAGCAGCGCGCCAAGGCCTTCTGGAACGTAGCGACCATGTTGAAGCGCCGCATCGACCTGATGCTGGCCCTGCCGCTGGCCTCGCTCGACCGGCTGGCCCTGCAGCGTGAAGTGCGGGAGATCGGCACCCGCTGAGCGTGGGCTGCCGACAATCTCGCGCATGGGACTTTTCGAGCGTTACCTCACCGTCTGGGTCGGTCTGGGCATCGTGGCCGGTGTGGGCCTGGGCCTGTGGACGCCCGGGCTCTTCCAGGCCGTGGCGACGCTGGAGTTCGCGCACGTCAACCTGGTGGTGGCGGTCTTCATCTGGGTGATGATCTACCCGATGATGATCCAGATCGACTTTGCTTCGATCAAGGACGTCGGGCAGCGTCCGCGCGGCCTGATGCTCACGCTGGTCATCAACTGGCTGGTCAAGCCCTTCACGATGGCGGCGCTGGCGGTGCTGTTCTTCGAGCATGTCTTCGCGCCCTGGGTCGACCCGAAATCGGCCAGCGAATACATCGCCGGCATGATCCTGCTGGGCGTGGCACCGTGTACCGCGATGGTGTTCGTCTGGAGCCAGCTGGTGAAGGGCGATGCCGCGTACACGCTGGTGCAGGTGTCGGTGAACGACCTGATCATGGTCTTTGCCTTCGCGCCCATCGCCGCCTTCCTGCTGGGGGTGACCGACGTCACCGTGCCCTGGGAGACGCTGCTGCTGTCGACCGTGCTCTACGTGGTGCTGCCATTGTTGGCGGGTGTGGTGACTCGGCACCTGTGGCTGAAGGCGGGTGGTACCCAACGGCTGGCCCAGGGTGTGGCGGCGCTCAAGCCGTGGTCGGTGGTGGGCCTGATCGCCACCGTGGTGCTGCTGTTCGGCTTCCAGGCCGGCACCCTGATCGACAAGCCGCTCGTCATCGCCATGATCGCCGTACCGCTGGTGCTGCAGAGCTACGGCATCTTCGCCATCTCGTATGTCGCCGCCTGGAAGCTGCGGTTGCCGTTCAACATCGCGGCACCCGCCTGCATGATCGGCACGTCCAACTTCTTCGAGCTGGCGGTGGCGGTGGCGATCTCGTTGTTCGGCCTGAACTCGGGTGCAGCCCTGGCCACCGTGGTCGGCGTGCTGGTCGAGGTGCCGGTGATGCTGTCGCTGGTGGCCTTCGCCAACCGCACCCGGCGCTGGTTTCCCGCGTGAGCGTGCCGAGCGTCCCGATGGCGCCGGCACCGCTGCGATGACACCGATCACCATCTTCCACAACCCCGCCTGCGGCACGTCGCGCAACGTGCTGGCCCTGATCCGCCACAGCGGTGTCGAGCCGAAGGTCGTGGAGTATCTGAAGCATCCACCCAGCCGGGATGAACTGGTTCAGCTGCTGGCTGCCATGCGCATGCCCGTGCGCGAGCTCCTGCGCCGCAAGGGCACCCCTCACGACGAGCTGGGCCTGGACGCCAGCCACTGGACCGACGACCAACTGCTGGACTTCATCGTGCAGCATCCCACCCTGATGAACCGACCCATCGTGGTGACACCACTGGGCACGCGCCTGTGCCGGCCCTCCGAGACCGTGCTCGATCTGTTGCCCGGCCCGCTGCCGGGCCCCTTCAGCAAGGAGGATGGTGAACCCGTCATCGACGCGGAGGGCCGCCGTGTCGTCCGCTGAAGACAGCCCGCCCAACCTCGACCCGGCGCTCTTCGACCGGCCCACGGCAAGTCGCCTTGCAGGGGTGGGCACCTCGACGCATGCGCCTCGGTTCCTGATGCTCTACGGCTCGCTGCGCGAGCGCTCGTACAGCAAGCTGCTCACGCTGGAGGCCGCGCGTCTGCTGCGAGCGATGGGCGGGGAGGTCCGCATCTTCGACCCCACGGGGCTGCCGCTGCCCGACGGTGCGCCGGACACGCACCCCAAGGTGCAGGAACTGCGCGATGCCGCGGCCTGGGCTGAAGGAATGGTGTGGACCTCGCCCGAGCGCCATGGGGCGATGACCGGCATCCTGAAGGCGCAGATCGATTGGATTCCGCTGAGCGTCGACGCCGTGCGGCCGACCCAGGGCAAGACGCTGGCCGTGATGCAGGTGTCCGGCGGCTCGCAGTCCTTCAATGCCGTCAACCAGATGCGGGTTCTCGGGCGCTGGATGCGCATGCTCACCATTCCCAACCAGTCGTCGGTGGCCAAGGCCTTCCAGGAGTTCGACGAGGCCGGCCGCATGAAGCCCTCGGCCTACTACGAGCGCGTGGTCGACGTGATGGAGGAGCTGATGAAGTTCACGCTGCTCACGCGCGACGTGGCGCCCTACCTGGTGGACCGCTACAGCGAGCGGCGGGAGAGCGCTGCCGAACTCTCGAAGCGCGTCAACCAGCGGTCGATCTGACGAGGTTGACGGCCGGAGGGCTGGTCGGAACCATCACCGCGCTACCCGGCCGGACCCGATGGCCGGGGAATTCGATCCGAAAGCATGCTCCCAGACCGGGTTCGCTGGTGATCTTCAACTCGCCATCGTGGCGCTGCACGACATGCTTGACGATGGCCAGTCCAAGGCCCGTCCCACCAGTTTCGCGAGAGCGACTGTGGTCAACCCGATAGAAGCGTTCGGTCAGGCGGGGAATGTGTTCGCGTGCGATGCCAGGCCCGTTGTCGGAGACCTGGAACCAGCCCGTACCATCGGGCTCCAGACCCCAGGCAAGTTCCACGCGGCCGGTCTTGGGGGTGTACCGCATGGCATTGCTCACCAGGTTCCACAGGGCACTGAAGAGCTCGCTCTCGATCCCGTTGATGCCCATCTCGGGACCTGCGTGCACCACGAGGTCGTGCTGTCCCTTGTCCAGCGCCGCCGCATCGGCGGCGAGGCGTTGCCCCAACTGCGACATCGACAACCAATCCGCCGAAAGGGGGCGGGGCGCGGCCTCGATCTGCGCCAAGGTCAACAGATCGCTGACCAGGCTCTGCATGCGGTCGGTCTGTTGCCGCATGAGCACGAGCACGCGTGAGCGCTCCGCGTCGGTCAACGGCAGGTTCTCCATCGTCTCCAGGAAACCGGCGAGCACCGTGAGAGGACTGCGGATCTCGTGCGAGACATTGGCCACGAAGTCCCGTCGCATCCTGTCGTTGCGATCACGCTCGGTCACGTCCTGTGAGAGCACCAGCTTCATGGCGTCGCCATAGGGGCGCACAGCGACGAGCAGCGATCCGTTGCCGGTCGGACTGGGCATGGACAGCGTGTCGTCGAATCGCCCGGACTGCAGGTAGGCAACGAAGGTCGGAGCACGCACCAGGTTGGTGACGCGCTGGGCGCGGTCCCGCTCGGCATCGATGCCGAAATGGGATGCAGCGGTGACGTTCATCCAGTCGATGTGGTCCTGCGCATCCAGCAGCAGAACGCCGTTGGGTGAGGCCTCGATGGCAGACAGGAACTCCTCGCGGCGACTGCGCTCGTCGGCAGTCTGACGCTCGCGCATCACCAATGCACGTTCAGCGCGATAACACAATTCGCCCACCGGCCCTGCAGGTCGAGGTGGTGCCGGGACCGAGGGATCCGCCAGCCAGCGTTCCACACGGACGATCTGACGGCGTTGGTTCAGAAGGGCCCAGCCAGTGAGTCCGGCCGCGCCCATGCCGAGCATCGCCAGCCAGGATCGGCCGTTGGGTGGCAAGGCCCAGACGAGCGCGAAGGTGAAAGCACACCAGGCGGCACCCACGAGCGCGCGCCCGAACCATCGACTGGACATGCCTCAAGCAGCAGCCGGGCTGGGCCTGGCGAGCCGGTAACCGGCACCCCGGACGGTCTCGATCAGGTTGGAGCAGCCGACCGGATGCAGAGCGTCGCGCAGCCGCTTGATGTGGACATCCACGGTGCGCTCCTCGATGAAGACATGGTCACCCCAGACCCTGTCCAACAGCTGCGCACGGCTGTGCACACGCTCGGGATAAGTCATCAGGTACCGCAGCAGCCTGAACTCCGTCGGGCCCAGCGACACCTCCCCCGGCCCCCAATGCACGCGGCGGGTACTCGGATCCAGGCGCAGCGGACCCGCCTCGACGGGCGCATCCAGGGCTTCCGGTGCCTTGCGCCGCAAGACCGCGCGCACCCGTGCCATCAGTTCGTTGGTCGAGAAAGGCTTTGCGAGGTAGTCGTCGGCCCCCGCGTCCAGGCCCTGCACGACATCACGCTCGTCAGCTCGGGCCGTCAGCATCACGATGGGCAGCGCCTTCGTCCTCGGATCGCCTCGCCAGCGCCTGGCCAGGCTGACGCCCGGCTCTCCCGGCAGCATCCAGTCGAGCAGCACCAGGTCAGGCAGCGATTCACGCACCGCGTTGGATGCTGACTCACTGTCGTAGGCCATCCGAACCTCGTGGCCCTCATGGCGCAGGTTCAACGCGATCAATTCCACGATCGCGGCTTCGTCGTCGACAACCAGAATGCGTCCCATCGCCTGCGCTCCTATCCCTACGTGGCTCGCAGCAGCCTTACCGCACCACCGATTCGACCTCGCCCAGGGGCGTATGACGCACATCGGCGCCCTTGACGATATAGATGACCTGTTCCGCCAGATTCTTGGCATGGTCCCCCACGCGCTCGATGGCCTTGGCCACGAACACCAGGTCGATGCTGGCGGAAATGGTGCGGGGATCCTCCATCATGTAGGTCACCAGCTTGCGCATGAGACCGTCGAACTCGGCATCGATCGCGTTGTCCTGCTTGATCACCTGAAGCGCCGCCTCGGCATCCAGGCGTGCGAACGCGTTCAGTGCCTGACGCAGCGAGGTGGTGGCCAGTTCCGCCTCGAAGGAGACGTCGCCGACGGGCAGCCGTAGCCGGTTGGACATGCCCGAGTTCATCAGGCGCTGAACGGTGCGCGCGATGCGTGCTGCTTCATCGCCGACCCGCTCCAAGTTGCCGATCGTCTTGCTCACGGCGATCAGCAGCCGCAGGTCGCGCGCGGTCGGCTGGCGCCGGGCGATGATGGTCGAGAGATCGCCGTCGATCTCGACTTCCATCTGGTTGACGCGCACTTCCTGCTCAAGCACCTGGTTGGCGGTCTCGCCGCTGAAGTTGACCAGGGCGTAGATGGCCTGGGAGACCTGCGACTCGACCATGCCTCCCATCTCGAGCACGCGGGTCGAGATGCCGCTGAGTTCCGCGTCGAATTGCGTGGAGAGGTGTTTGTCGCTCATGTCATTGGTTCCTCGTGGTCAACGACTCCGCTCAGCGTGCCCGCTTCGTGAAGCGCGGGTCGAGAGCGAAGTCACTTGCGAACATCTGCGCTCACCCGAAGCGACCGGTGATGTAGTCCTCGGTCTCCTTGCGCTGCGGCTTCATGAACAGCTTCTTTGTCTCGCCGAACTCGACGAGGTCACCGAGATACATGTAGGCGGTGTAGTCCGACACGCGGGCCGCCTGCTGCATGTTGTGGGTGACGATCAGGACGGTCACCTTGTCCTTGATCTGCCCGACCAGCTCCTCGATGCTCCCGGTGGCGATCGGGTCCAGCGCGGACGTCGGCTCGTCGAAGAGGATGATCTCCGGGTCGGTGGCCAGTGCCCGCGCGATGCACAACCGCTGCTGCTGTCCGCCCGAGAGATTGACGGCGAGCTCGTTCAGGCGATCCTTCACCTCTTCCCACAGCGCCGCCCCCTTGAGCGTCGCCTCGACCTTGTCGTCCAGATAGCTGCGCGACTTCTCGCCACGGACACGCAGGCCGTACGCGACGTTCTCGTAGATCGACTTCGGGAACGGGTTCGGCTTCTGGAAGACCATCGAGATGCGCATCCGAACTTCGATCGGATCGACCTGGGGGTCCAGCAGATTCACGTCGTCCGGCAGCAACTGGATGCCGCCGTCATAGCGGTGCCCCGGGTACAGGTCGTGCATGCGGTTGAAGCAGCGGAGGAAGGTCGACTTGCCGCAGCCGCTGGGTCCGATCAAGGCGGTGACCTTGTTCTCGAAGACGGGCATGGTGATGCCCTTGAGGGCCTTGAATGCGCCGTAGTAGAAGTCCAGCTTGCGGGACTCGGCCTTGAGCGGCGGTGTCTTCTCGGGCAGGGTGATCGTCGAAGAGGTCATGGCGTGTCTTTCATTACGCGGCGTCGGGTCACCACTTGATGTTCTTGCGCAGGCGGTAGCGCAGCCAGATCGCGATGGCGTTCATTCCCAGCGTCATGAAGATCAGCACGAAGCTGGCCGCTGCTGCGTTCTGCTGGAACGAGGTGTCCGGGCGCGAGGTCCAGTTGAAGATCTGGATCGGCATCACCGTGAACGGCGAGAACAGCCAATCGAAGAGGCCGGCGGCGGGATCGCCGGAGAGGGGCACCGGCGGCAGGAAGGCGATGAACGTCAATGCCCCGATGGTGATGATCGGAGCTGTTTCGCCGATGGCTCGGGACAGACCGATGATCACACCCGTCAGGATGCCGGGCGTGCTATAGGGCAGGAGGTGGTCATGGACCACCTGCCACTGCGATGCGCCGCAGGCGTAGGCGCCTTCGCGGACATGTTGCGGAATCGAGCGCAGAGCCTCGCGCGTGGTCGTGATGACGATGGGCAGGATCAGCAGGGCCAACGTGAGGCCGGCGGTGAGGATCGATTGACCCAGCCCGAACGTGTAGACGAAGAGCCCCAGCGCGAGCAGGCCGTAGATGATCGAGGGCACACCCGCCAGGTTGGTGATGTTGATCTCGATGAGATCCGTGAACCAGTTCTTGGGCGCGTACTCCTCCAGGTAGATGGCGCCCGCGATACCGACGGGCACAGCGACGAAGGCCGTCACCAGCATGACCAGCACCGAACCCACCCACGCTGACAGGATCCCTGCCTGTCCGGCGCGGCGGGATGGGAAGGAGGTGAAGAAGTCGGCATCGAGCCGAGGGATGCCCGACAACGCCATGTCGGTGAAGAGCGCCAGCAGCGTGAGGATCGCCACCGACAGCGAGGCGAGGCCCATCAGACCGAAGATGAGATCCCAGCGCTTGTGACGGCGGATGATGGCGCGGATCTCATGCGCCTTGCCCGGGGTGGCCATCAGTAGACCTCGCGGAAGCGGCGGCGCAGCCAATGGCCGGCCAGGTTGAAGCAAAGCGTGATGACCATCAGTGTCAAGCCCGCGGCGAAGATGGTCTGATAGCCGACGCTGCCGTGCGGCAGATCGCCCAGCGCGACCTGGACGATGTAGGCGGTGACCGTCGCGGCCGGCTCCATCGGATTGAAGGTCAGGTTCGGCTGCATGCCGGCCGCGACAGCGAGGATCATCGTCTCACCCACGGCGCGCGAGATGCCGAGGATGTAGGCCGACGCGATGCCCGACAGCGCAGCGGGGAAGACGACGTTCAAGGCGGTCTGCAAACGCGTGCCGCCCATGGCATAGGAGCCTTCGCGCAGGCTCATCGGCACGGCTCGCATCGCGTCTTCGGACAGCGAGGACACGTAGGGGATGATCATGATGCCCATCACCAGACCGGCCGACAGGATGTTGAAGCTGGGCAATTCGGGGAACAGCCGCTGCAGCATCGGCGTCACGAACAGCAGCGCAAAGTAGCCGTAGATGATGGTCGGCACGCCCGACAGGAGTTCGAGGATCGGCTTCAGCGTCTCGCGCGTCTTGTGCCCGGCGAACTCCGACAGGTAGATCGCGATGATCGTGCCCAGCGGAATGGCCACCAACAGCGCCACCAACGAGCTGGTGATCGTGCCGGACAGCAGGACCATGATGCCGAAGCGCGCATCGGAAAAGAGCGGCGTCCATTGCGTGTCGGTCAGGAAAGTCCACAAGGGAACAGCCTGAAAGAACGCGATGGACTCCTTCAGCAGCACATAGACGATGCCTACGGTCGTGAAGACGGAGACACAGGCAGCCAGGAACAGCACCGATCGGATCAGCCGTTCGCTGCGCTTGCGGCGCGCCTTGGTTCTGGCGTACTCGGCCAGCTTGGCGGCGCCGACGGACTTGCCGGCGTCCGTTTCGGGCGCGCTGGACATGGGCGAAATGGCCGACATGGGATGAACTCCGACGGGCGCTTGTGAACGCGGGGCGGTCGCCTTGTCAGGCGTCCCGCCCCGCTGGAAGGAGCGCTGGATAAGCGGCCTCGGGTCAGAGCTTGGCTTCGCGGCGGATCAGCTCTTCGATGGTGACGCCCACTTCGGCGACGCCGCCGAAGACAGTGCCCTTCTTGCCCTTGGCCAGGTGCTCTTCGTTGGCCTTGTAGGCGCTGGCAGGCAGCGGCACGTACTTCACTTCCTTCATGATCCGACTCGCGTTCTTCATGTAGAAGTCGACGAACTCTTTCACCTCCGGGCGCGCCAGCGACTTGGCGTTCACGTAGATGAAGATCGGACGCGCCAGCGGCTGGTACTTGCCGTTGATGACGTTGGCCTCGTTCGGCTCCACGGCCGGGCTGCCCGGCTTGTCGACGATCGATACCGCCTTGAGGTCCTTCAGGTTCTCGGCGTAGTAGGCGAAGCCCAGATAGCCGATGGCATTCACGTTGCCCGCCACGCCCTTCACCGTGACGTGGTCGTCTTCGGTGGCGGCGTAGTCACCTCGGCTGGCCTTCGCCTTGCCGTTGATGGCCTCGGTGAAGTAGTCGAAGGTGCCGGAGTCCGAGCCCGCGCCATACAGCGTGATCTTCTCGGCCGGGAAGGCGGGGTTGACCTGATTCCAGGTGGTGATCTTGCCCTGCGCGGCGGGTTCCCACATTGTCCTGAGTTCGGCCACCGACAGCTGCTTGATGAAAGTGTTCTTCGGGTTGACCACCACGGTGAGTGCGTCGAAGCCGACCGGCAGTTCGTAGTACTCGATGCCAGCAGCGCGGCAGGCTTCCATCTCCTGCTTCAGGATGGGGCGCGAGGCGTTGGAGATGTCGGTCTCGCCACGGCAGAACTTCTTGAAGCCGCCACCCGTGCCGGAGATGCCGACGGTGACCTTCATCGCGCCCTTCTTGGCCTTCTGGAAGTCCTCAGCAACGCCTTCCGTGGGCGGGAAGACCGTCGACGAACCGTCGATCTTGACGATCTGCGCCTGCGCCATTGCAGCGTGCGGCAGGCAGATGGCCGCGAAGAGCGCGGCGGCGGAAGCCAGTTGGGTCAATCGATTCATCGTGCTCTCCTGTGAAGCGGGTGGTGAAGGTTCGAAGACTTTAGAAGGTCATCGTGAAACTTTCGTGACGCATCAATCGGGGTCTGTGACGGCCGGGGGCACTTGCTCAACCACTCGCGGCGGTGTCACAAGGTCCGTCATCGAGTGACATGCAAGCGATAGCCATGGCCCTTGACCGTCTGTACGAGGTCCGCACCACCGATCGCCTCCAGCCGCCTGCGTAAACGCTTGACGTACTGGTCGACGGTTCGAAGGCCGACCTCGTCTTCGCCTCGCCATGCTTCGCTGAGGATGGCCTCGCGCGACAACACGCGGTCCGGGTGGTGCATGAGGCAGTACAGCAATTGAATCTCTCGTGGCGCCAGTGCAACCGCCGCGGAACGCCCGTCCCGATGCAGCCATGCCTGGTGGCCCTCGGGATCCAGCTCCAGGTCACCCAGTCGCCTGGGTTGTGGGCGCCTCGAGCGACGATGCCGTTGCGCTTCTGCAGGGGCGCTGGATAGCGTCGCGCCGGAGTGGACGGCACGCAGTTGTTGAAGCAATTCCGCCACGAGCTGCCGTGGACTGATCGGCTTGCGAATGCAGGCGGAAGCGCGGCAGAGCTGACCGTCAGAGCCGCAGGCCTCCTCGAGATCCGAGGTCAGCATGACGATGGGCAAGCCTGGGTTCAATCCGAGAAGCAGACGATCTGCGGGAGTGCCAGGTGGTACTGCGTCCAGGTCCAGCAGCACGGCATCCGGCAAGACTTCCCTGGCGAGGCGGCTGCCATCGTCGAAGCTGACCGCCAGCACCGGGAAGACCCCGGCGTGACGGAAGTTGACGGCCATGAGCTCGCGCACTGCGGGATCGGCGATGACCACCAGTGCCGTTCGGTTGGGAGCGCGCGGCTGAGGCATTGAGGTCAGGGCAGAGAGCGTCACCGGTTTCTCCGTTTGAGCATGGCGCGAATGCGATGAACGCTTCATCAGAATCGCATCGCATCGCACCGGCGAGAGTCAATGTTCGGCAACCCGTGTGACGCCTTCATGACGGCATCTGCCGCGCTTGCGCATGAATCCGAAGGCATCCGGCCCTCGATGTGACGCTGTCAATTCGTCGAAACGAGAACGACGCGGGCCCGTCATCGTGGATTCATCGGGTGTTCCTAACCTGAGTTGGATTTGCTTTCAACCAGACCACTCAGGAGAAACCTGCACATGAACAAGCCTGTCGACCTGCCCATCGCCGCTGCGAGGTTTGACGAAGACTCGAACTGCTCTGCCAATCCGACCTTCGATGCTGTACTGGACGCCCGCCTGAGCCGCCGCGGCATGCTGCGGGGTGGCCTGGGTGGTGCGCTGGCTGCGGCCTTTGGCAGCCTGTCGCTGGCGGCGTGTGGTGGCGGAGACGATGATCCCGCGCCGGCTGCACCGACGGCACCCACCGAGACGCTGCTGGGCTTCACCGCCGTGGCCAAGTCGGTGGCCGACGCCTTCACTGTTCCGACCGGGTACACGGCCAGCGTGCTCATCGCCGTGGGCGATCCGCTCTTTGCCGGTGTGGCTGCCTACAAGAACGATGGCACCGACACCGACTACGACAAGCGCTGCGGCGAGTGGCATGACGGCATGGAGTACTTCGGCCTCTCGGCTGCCGGCGCGCGCGATGATGCGAGCAACACCCGGGCGCTGCTGGGGATCAACCACGAGTGGGTGACCCAGGCCTTCCTGCACCCCAACGGCCCAACGGCCGCGCCGCGGCCGGCTGCGGAAGTTGACATCGAGACGGCCTGCATGGGCGTCAGCGTCGTGGAGATTGCGAAGGGCAGCAATGGCAAGTTCGCGTACGTCCAGGGTTCGCCATTCAATCGCCGCATCACCACCCTGACGGAGATCCAGATGTCAGGCCCCGCACGCGGGCACGCCAAGCTCAAGACGCGTTACTCGCCCGATGGCACCAAGACCCGGGGCACGATCAACAACTGTGGCACCGGAAAAACGCCGTGGGGAACGCTGCTCACCGGCGAGGAGAACTGGACCAACTTCTTCGCGCGCAACGCAGGCGACAACACGTTGCGGACGGCTGACGAGAACTTTGCCCTCACGCGCTACGGCCGTGCGCCGGGGGCGGCGCACGCCTATGCCTGGAACACCGTGGTCAGTGCCGACGACAAGTACGCCCGCTGGAACACCAGCGTGACGGGCGCGTCGACCGACGGCACCGACGACTACCGCCATGAGATCAACGGCCAGGGCTGGGTGACGGAGATTGATCCATACAACCCGACGTCGGTGATCAAGAAGCGCACGACGCTGGGCCGCATGGCCCATGAGGGTGCCGCGTTCTCCAAGCCGGTGGTCGGGCAGCCCTTGGCGGTCTACATGGGCGACGACGCGCGGGCGGAGTACATCTACAAGTTTGTCTCGACGGCGCTGTGGAGCGCGGCCGATGCCAACGCCACCGACCGGATGGCCGTCGGCGACAAGTATCTGGACAGCGGCAAGCTCTACGCGGCCAAGTTCAATGCCGACGGCACTGGCACCTGGGTCGAGCTGAGTCTGTCGAACCCGGCCGTTGCGAACTACACCAGCTACCGCTTCGCCGACGAAGGCGACGTGCTGATGCATGCACGCATCGCGGCCGACGCGGCTGGCGCGACCAAGATGGACCGCCCCGAGTGGAGCTACACCAATCCGGCCAACGGCGAGGTCTACATCACGCTGACCAACAACAGCAACCGGCGCGCGGCAGCCACCGGGTCGCAACAGCCGCTGGACGCTGCGAACCCGCGCGCCTACAGCGACGTGTACGGCGGCACCACGGTGCAGAGCGGCAACGTCAACGGCCACATCGTGCGAATTAAGGACACGGGCGCCAACCCGGCGGCGACAGGCTTCAGCTGGGACATCTACCTGTTCGGTGCGGAGAGCGACGCTGACCCGAAGCTGGTGAACCTGTCCGGCCTGACGGCCGACCAGGACTTCTCCAGCCCGGACGGCATCGTGTTCAGCGCCAGCACCGGCCTGTGCTGGGTGCAGACCGACGACGGCGCGTTCGTCGACGAGAGCAACTGCATGATGCTGGCCGCCGTGCCTGGCCAGATCGGCGATGGCGGCCCACTGACGCTGACCTACGGCAGCACCGCGGTGACCACGCAGATGGGCAAGAAGCCGACGCCCACGACGCTCAAGCGCTTCCTGGTGGGACCTGTGGACCAGGAGATCACAGGTCTGGCCGAGACGCCCGATGGCAAGGTGATCTTCGTCAACGTGCAGCACCCGGGCGGCGACACGGCCGCGGCGAACATTGCCGACCCGAGCAAGTACACCAGCCACTGGCCCGGCAACGCCGGCTACGGTGCGGGTGGGGCGACCGCGCGACCGCGCTCTGCAACGGTGATGATCGTCAAGGACAACGGCGGGCGCATAGGGACCTGAGCGGGCAGGGGTGCCAGCACTCTGAAAGTTCGGGGCTGGCGCTGGCCACTCAGACGGGCCCGGTCTTGTCCGCCGGGCCCATGTCGAGCTTCTTCATCTTCTCCCACAGCGTCTTGCGGCTGATGCCGAGCAGCTCAGACGTCTTCGTCACGCTGCCGCCGGTGCGTTCGAGCGCACTGCGGATATGTCGGCGCTCGGCGTCCTCGACCATGGCGTGCAGCGGAACGAAAACACCGCTGGACGTGGTGGGTGGGTCGAGCGCCGCCGACGGCCCCGGAGCGTCCAGGATCCCGGCCTCGCTCAGCACGATGGCCTCTTCCAGGTAGGAGCGCAGCTCGCGGGCGTTGCCCTTCCAGGTGCGCGCCATCACATCGCGCAAAAAGGCCTCCGACATGGCCACCGGCCGGCCCTGCTCGGCGGCCAGTTGGCTCAGCATGCGCTCGGTAAGCCAGCGGATGTCCTCCGGCCGCTCACGCAGGGGTGGCAGGCTGATGCGGATGACGGCCAGCCGGTAGAACAGGTCTTCGCGGAAGGTGCCGGCGCTCATGTCGGCATGCAGGTCGCGGTTGGTGGCCGCGATGATGCGGAAGTCGCTGCGCGTGACCTTCTCGGAGCCCAGCCGGAAGAAGCTGCGCTCCTGGAGTGCACGCAGCAGCTTGGCCTGCATGCTGGCGGGCAGTTCACCCACCTCGTCCAGGAACAGGGTGCCGCCGTGGGCGCGCTCGAGGTAGCCGCGGTGCAGGCGTGCCGCGCCGGTGAACGCGTGCTTCTCGTAGCCGAAGAACTCGGCTTCCATCATCGTCTCGGGCACGGCCGCGCAGTTGACGGCGATGAACTCGCCCTTGCGCGTGCTGTCACCCCACTGGTGGATGAGCTGCGCCGCCACCTCCTTGCCCACCCCCGACTCGCCGGTGAGCAGCACCGACACGCGCTGCCGCGCCACCTTGCGCACCAGGCTTTCGGCATGCCGCATGGCCGGCGAGATGCCGAGCACCGCATCGTCGGCCTCGGGCCTTGCCGGTGAGCTCGCCTCCTGGACCAGCGCCACCAGCCGCTCGATGTCGAAGGGCTTGGTCAGGTACTCGCGAGCACCGGCCCGGACGGTGGCCACGGCGTCGTTGACGCTGCCGTAGCCGGTGAGGAAGAACCAGGGCAGGGCACGCTGCGCGTCCGTCAGTCCGACGAACCACTGGGTGGCCAGGCCATCCGTCAGGCGCACGTCGCTGATCACCGCGTTGAACGCTCCCCCTGACTTGCCATCCAGGGCCTCGGCCGCCTCGGCCAGGCGCCGACACCAGCGAACCTCGAAGCCTTCCAGCTCGAAACGCTGGACCAGCGATTCGCCCATGATCGGGTCGTCTTCAATCAGCAGCAGGGTCTTCATGGGATTCGCGGTTGGGGATCCAGAACACCAGCCGGGTGCCTTGCCCGTGCTGGTGGTCGACGTCGAAGCCACCGCCGTACTGCGTGGCGATCTCGCGGCAGACCCACAGGCCGAAGCCGCGCGGGTCGTCGCCGCTTTCCGCCGTGACGATGGCTTCCAGCGCGTCGTGCGACAGCGCCTTGCCAGCGTGGGACACGCTGAAGGACAGCCGGTCGGCGTCGGCAAGCAATTGCGCGTGGACGGCACCATCGGCACCTGCAGCCGAGATGCCGTTGAGCAGCATGTTCAGCATCACCTGGCGCAGGGCAGCGGAAGGCGCCCTGATGGCCGAGTCGACCTCGGTCGCCGTGGTCAGGGCCACCTGGCGCCGGGCCAGGTCGGGCTGCACCAGCGTCACGACGTCGGCGAAGTCGTCGATCTCGAGCGGGCGGTCCTCGACCCTGGCCTGCGGCAGCAGCGCAGCCACCGTGGTCTGGATCTGATGCAGGCCGCGCCGCAGCAGGTCCAAGGTGCGCAGCCGGGTCTCTTCCGATGCGCCGTGGACCCGCAAGGTCTGCGTGGCCGTGAGCAGCCCGCCGAGCGGGTTGTTGATCTCGTGCGCCACGGCGGCCGTGATGCGGCCGACGGCAGCCATGCGTTCGGCCGACAAGGCACGGCGTTCGGCCTGCTGGCGCACCTGCAGCTCGGAGATCAATCGCTCGACCGCCTCGCCAATGCGTCCCAGCTCCGGGTCCTGCGTGCGCGGCAGCTGGCTGCGCAGTTCCGACGGCTCCACCCGACCGATGCGCTCGATGACCTGGGCCACCTTCAGCACCGGCGCCGTCATGCGCTGGCCGACCCACCAGCCGGCCGGCAGCAGCAGGAAGGCTGCCAGGCCGACACCGATCAAGGCCGGTTCGGTGAGTGCCGCCCAGTTGGCCGCGAACACCGGCGCATCGACCTCGATGTAGGTGAAGCCCAGCACCTGGCCGTCTTCGCTGCGGATGGGCTCCAGCAAGGCGATGCCGCCATCGACACGCTCGATGCGCTGGCGCTGCCGGACCTCGGCGGCACCGGGCAAGGCGCGTTCGCCAACGGTCTGGCCCAGCCAGGGCCGCGCCGTCGGCAGCAGCTGCGGTTCCGAACTGGCGAACACCCGGCCTTCGCTGTCGAGCACGGCCACGCGGGCCTGACTGGCGGTCGCGCCGGGGATCAGGCTCACGGTGTTGCGCAGCAGGGCAAAGACACGCCAGGTGTCGTCGGCCGCCAGCAGGGGCAGGGATTGGGCGCTGAGCAGTTGTGCTGCGCGGTCCACCGTGGCCAGGGTCTCGGCCCGTGCAGTCCGCGCGAAGATCTGCGCGGCCACGGCCGTGACCAGCAGCGCGGCCACCACGACGGCAAGCGACAACCCGAGGGGAATCTGCACCCGGTAGGGCAGGCGGGACAGCATGGGCGTCCTGGTCCTTGCGCCGTGTCGTCGGCAGGTCAGGCAGGTACGCCCGCGCCCGGGACGCTGCGCGCGAGCTGACGGATCGACTCGAACAGCGCAGGCTGCCCGGCGATGAAGCCGTCCAGGTTCAGCGACTTGAGCAGCGACCGGCCGACGTCGTCGCCCGTCATGCCGAGCAGACCCTGCTGCAGGGCCTTCAGGCGGACAGGGGCGGTCTGGGCGGCCGCCACCAGTGGCGGGAACGCGTGCTGCCGCGACTTCCAGATCACCTCGGTCTGCATGGCGCCGGCCATGCCCTGCAGCCGCATCGTCTCCCACACGTAACCGTCGATTGAGCCGGCGTCGGCAAGGCGCGTGGCCACGGCATCGGCCACGTTGCGGTGCCCGTGCGCGAAGAAGCCGCGCTTGAGGTCGCGGTGGCCCAGGCCGGCGGCCGCCAGTTCCCCCTGGGCCACCAGCCAGCCGGAGTTCGACAGCGGGTCGGAATAGGCAAACACCTTGCCGGCCAGGTCGCCCCAGCCGCCCACCGCGCTGGGGCCCTGGGCCCCGAGCGGCCGGATCAGGTAGGACTGATACACGGGCTGCCCCCGGTACAGCGGCACGGCCAGCAACTGCAGCTGCGCCTGGAAGCGCACATAGGGATAGCCGCAGGTCCAGGCGGCGTCCACCTGGCCGTTGTTCAGCAGATCGTGCACCGATTGGTACTGGTCGCGCGCCGTGAAGCTAACGGCCGCACCCAGGCGCTGCGAGAGGTACTCCGACCAGCGCGACAGGAACGCGGCCTGGTCCGCCAGGATCACCGCGGTGAGCCCGATGCGCAGCGGTTCCTGCGCCCGCACCAGGTGCGGCGTCGCGATGAGCGCGGCCGTCCCGGTCATCCAGCGTCGTCGTTTCAAGGGGTGCTCTCGGGTTTCGATTCCGTAACGTAGCGGTGTGAAGAGCGTTACGCCATCCGGACCGTCCCGGGGTCGAGAACCACCAAGTCGTTGATTTCATTGGAGCGAACTTGTGGCATGGGGCTTGCGAAAGCACGGTGGTTCGTTGCGTCCATTCCAATCACAAACCGGAGACAAGCCATGCAGGAGCACAAGCTCAGCCGCCGCATCTTCCTCAAATCCAGCACCAGTGCCGCCGCCGCGGTTGGTGCCGCCGGTGCGGCGCTCGTGCCCAGCGCGGCCCAGGCTGCCGCACCCGTCGGCAGCACCGCCACCAACCTCAACTACCCCAAGCGCAACGTCGGCAAGGCCGGCGGCATGCCAGTCAACCAGGCGGTGAGCTTCAGCTACCCCGATGCCAGCTCGCCCTGCGTCGCACTGCGCATGGGCTCGGCCGTGCCGGGCGGCGTCGGCCCGAACAAGGACATCGTGGCCTTCAGCTCGCTGTGCACGCACATGGGCTGCCCGGTGGCCTACGACGGCGGCACCAAGACCTTCAAGTGCAACTGCCACTTCTCCATCTTCGACCCCGAGAACGGCGGCCAGATGGTGTGCGGCCAGGCCACCGAAGATCTTCCCAAGGTGCTGCTCGAGTACGACGCGCGCACCGACACGGTCGCTGCCGTCGGTGTCGACGGCTTGATCTACGGCCGCCAGGCCAACGTCCTTTAAGGAGCGCCGCATGAGCACCCAGATCAAGGACCGCATCGCGCTGCCCCCGAAGGACGCGCAGAAGACCAACATGACCTGCCACTTCTGCATCGTGGGCTGCGGCTACCACGTGTACAAGTGGGACGCCAACCGCGAAGGCGGCCGCGCCGCCAGCCAGAACGCCCTCGGCGTGGACTTCACGCGGCAGGTGCCGCCGCTGCAGATCACGATGACCAAGGCGATGACCAACACGGTCACCGACCACAGCGGCAAGCGCTGGAACATCATGATCGTGCCCGACAAGGGCTGCAGCGTGAACAGCGGCCTGTCGTCCACGCGGGGCGGCAAGATGGCCTCGTACATGTACGCGCACGACGGCATCGGCCGCGACCGCCTGAAGAGCCCGCGCATCAACCGCGGCGACCAGTGGCTCGACACCAGCTGGGACAACGCACTGGCCATCTACGCCGGCCTGACCAAGAAGATCCTCGACAGCGACGGACCCAGCGGCCTGCTGTACGACTGCTTCGACCACGGCGGTGCGGGCGGCGGCTTCGAGAACACCTGGGGCACCGGCAAGCTGATGTTCACGGCCCTGCAGACGCCGATGGTGCGCATCCACAACCGGCCGGCCTACAACAGCGAGTGCCACGCCACGCGCGAGATGGGCGTGGGCGAGCTGAACAACAGCTACGAGGACGCCCAGCTGTCGGACTGCATCGTGGCGGTCGGCTGCAACTCGTACGAGACGCAGACCAACTACTTCCTCAACCACTGGCTGCCCAACCTGAACGGCGGCACGGTGGACAAGAAGAAGGCGCGCTTCGCGGGCGAAACCGCGGCGGCGGCAAAGATCGTGATCGTCGATCCGCGGCGCTCTGCCACCGTCGCCATCTGCGAACAGATCGCGGGCAAGGACAACGTGCTGCACCTGGACATCGAGCCCGGGTCGGACACGGCGCTGTTCAACACCTTGCTCACCTACGTCGTGGACCAGGGCTGGCACGACAAGGACTACATCGCGAAGTTCACCCGTGGCTTCGATGACGCGATGAAGGTCAACCGCATGTCGCTGGAAGACGGCTCGAAAGCGACCGGCATTCCGGTGGCGAAGATCCGGCAGGCGGCTGAGTGGGCCTACAAGCCCAAGGCCTCGGGCCACCGGCCGCGCACCTTCCACGCCTACGAGAAGGGGATCATCTGGGGCAACGACAACTACGTCATCCAGAGTGCGCTGGTGGGCTTGGTGCTGGCCACGCAGAACGTCGGCCGGCGCGGCACGGGTGTGTGCCGCATGGGCGGCCACCAGGAGGGCTACACCCGGCCGCCGTACCCCGGCGACAAGAAGATCTACATCGACCAGGAGGTCATCCAGGGCCGCGGGCTGATGTACACGATCTGGGGCACCAACCCGTTCCAGACCACGCTCAACGCCGAAGAGCACCGCCGCGTGCTCGGGCGTCGCGCCCAGATCGTCAACGAGGCCATGGCGCGCGCCAAGGGCGCGAGCGTCGAACAGATGGTGGACATCATCTACGACGCCTGCAAGAACAAGGGCGGCATGTATGTGGTGGGCATCAACCTGTACCCGACCACGCTGGCGGAGGAGGCGCACATGCTGCTGCCGGCTACGCACCCGGGCGAGATGAACCTGACCTCGATGAACGGCGAGCGGCGCCTGCGGCTTTCCGAGAAGTTCATGGATCCGCCCGGCTCGGCCAAGCCCGACTGCCTGATTGCCGCCGACATCGCCAACACGCTGAAGGCGATGTACCTGAAGGACGGCAAGGCCGAGATGGCCAGGCGCTTCGACGGCTTCGACTGGAAGACCGAGGAGGACGCCTTCAACGACGGCTTCCGACGTGCCGGCCGCCCTGGCGCGCCGCCCATCGACAGTCAGGGTGGCGACACCGGCCACCTCGCCACCTACGCGCTGCTGCGCAAGGCCGGCAACAACGGCGTGCAGCTGCCCATCCAGCGAGTGGAAGGCGACAAGCTGATCGGCACCGAGATCCACTACGCCGACGGCAAGTTCGACACCAAGGACGGCAAGGCCGAATTCAAGCCGGCACCGTGGAACGGCCTGCCGAAGATCGTGGCCGACCAGAAGGCCAAGCACCGCTACTGGATCAACAACGGCCGCGCCAACGAGGTCTGGCAGACCGCGTACCACGACCAGTACAACAGCTTCGTGCGCGACCGCTACCCGATGGCCTACCTGGAGATGAACCCCGAGGACGCGCGCACGCTGGGCGTGGCCGCCGGCGACGTGGTGGAGGTCTTCAACGACTTCGGCAGCACCTACGCGATGGCCTATCCGATGAAGGCCATCAAGGCGGGCCAGACCTTCATGCTCAAGGGCGTGGCCGGCGACGTGACCAGCCCCTGGGTCGACCGCAACGTGGTGCCCTACTACAAGGGCACCTGGGGCAGCATCAAGCGGGTGGGCAGCGTCGACGACTGGAAGCAGAGCATCAGCTTCAAGGACAGGCGCTTCGCCTGACGCGCGTGGCCTTGTCTCCTCGCGGCGCGGGGCGCCGTGTTTGGGGGGTGCCTGCGGGCACCCCCGTTTTCAGGAGGACGTCCGAGAATGGAATCTCAGTCAGTATCTAGAGCCCGCGACACCACGGACGACCGCCGATCGCTGCCGCGCGGCACCGGCAGCCCCTTCGAGACGGCCGATCCCGATGGTTTCGCCTTCGCACGCACCCTCATCGAGACGCGCCGCAACGTGTCGCCGAAACGGCTGGTCGAGCCCGGGCCGTCGCCGCAGCAGTTCGAAGCCTTGATGTCGCTGGCAGCTGCCGCGCCGGACCATGGCCTGCTGACGCCGTGGCGCTTCATCGTCGTGCCGGCCAGCCAGCGGCCTGCGCTGGCCGAGGTCTTTGCGCTGGCGCTGGTCGATCGCGATCCGGGTGCAACGCTGGAACAGATCGAGTCGGCCCGCGAGAAGGCTTACCGGGCGCCGCTGCTGATGGTGGCGGTGGCCTGCCTGGGGCCGCGCGAGCCCGACATCCCCCGGTTGGAGCGCATGATCTCTATGGGTGCCGCCGTGCAGAACATCCTGCTGGGCGCGCATGCCATGGGCTTCGGCGCCGGGTTGACCAGCGGGCAGGCCATGAAGTCCAAACGCATGCACCAGCTGTGCGGCCTGGGGCATGAGGAGTGGGCTGTGTGCTGCGTCAACATCGGCACCGTCAGCCGCAGCAAGGCTGGCTCACGCGTGCGCCCATTGCCGGCCGACTTCGTCAGCGAACTGGGTTCTGCACCCGTCGTCAGCTGAGGAAACCGGACCTCATCGGCTACCGACAGTCAGCCGCAGCATCCACCGGGGTTGCCTTCCAAGCCCTGGGCACGCTGCGCCTGGATGGGCGGGCAAGGTACGGTGCCGTACGAGCAGTAGACACAGCAGTCACCGACTTTTGGTCTCAGGATCGCGCGGCAACCCTCGCACTCGTAGAACCACTGGCACGCGTCGGTGGGCATGATCTCGGTCTTGGCATGTCCGCAGTTCGGACAGGTCAGCGTCGAGTTCAAGTCTGCGGTGAAGGCGGTCGACGTCACTTCGGTTCTCCGACCACCGTCGAAGGGTAGCCCGCATCCCTCGTCGCCCGCGTCAGAGCCTCGACGCTGGTCTGCGCGTCGTCGAAGCTGACGACGGCCTGCCGCTTGGCGAAGTCGACTTCGGTCCGGCCGACACCCTCGACCTTGCTCAGCGCCTTCTTCACTGTGATCGGACACACCGCGCAGTCCATCGTCGGCAGGGCTAGGGTGATGGTGCGCGTTGCGCTCCACGCGGACGCTGCCGTTGCAACACACAGGGCAAAGACCAGCCACGTTTTCATGTCCGTGCTTCCTTCGGTCAGTAGAACCATGGAGCCGCCCAGGGGAAGACCAGCGCCACCGCCACCAGCATCGCCACCGCCACGAACAGCAGCCGGTAGCTGCGGCGCACCCTGGGCACGGCGCATAGCTCGCCTGGCGCACAGACAGGGGCCGGCCGCCAGATGCGTCGCGCCGCCAGCCACAGTGCACCGAGCGCGAATGCGATGAACAAAGGCCGCCAGGGCTCCAGCGCCGCGAGGTTGCCGATCCAGGCGCCTGAGACGCCCAGGCTCAGCAGCAGAAGCGGGCCCAGGCAGCAGCCCGAGGCCAGCAGGGTCGCCAGGGCGCCCGCCAGCAAGGGTGCGCCCCCGGCATCGGACGGTGAACCGGATGACGAGTCTGCGACCGGATGCGTAGCCATGCAGGCAGCATACTTCCGTACCCAAGTACGGAGTCAAGCGAGATGCCCGAAGCCACGGACACACTGACCATCGGCGCATTGGCCGCCGCGGCGGGTGTGAATGTCGAGACGATTCGCTTCTATCAGCGGCGCGGTCTGCTCGATGAACCCAAGCGCCCTTGGCGCAGCGTGCGGCGCTATGGCGCGCAGGATGCAGCGCGTGTGCGCTTCATCAAGTCGGCCCAGCGCATCGGCTTCAGTCTCGACGAAGTGGCGCAACTGCTGCAACTCGAAGACGGCACGCGCTGCACGCAAGCGCGCGAGATCGCGGAGCACCGGCTGGTCGACGTGCGCCAGCGGCTCGCTGACTTGCAGTGCATCGAGGGCGCTCTGGCGGCCCTGGTGGCGCGCTGCAAAAGCGCCCGCGGCCGTGTGGCGTGTCCGCTGATCGCGTCCCTGCAGGAGGCGGCGTGATGGAACTGCTGAAAGTGTCGGCACTGTTCGCGCTCACGGCCCTGCTGGAGATCGTCGGCTGCTACCTGCCCTGGCTGGTGCTGAAGCAGGGCAAGCCGGTATGGCTGTTGCTGCCGGCTGCGCTGGCCCTGGCGGCTTTCGCGTGGCTGCTGACCCTGCACCCCGCTGCCGCCGGGCGCACCTATGCGGCCTACGGTGGCATGTACATCGTGGTGGCGCTGGCCTGGCTGTACATCGTCGACGGCGTGGCGCTGACGCGCTGGGATGCGGTCGGTGCTGCCGCGGCGCTGGTGGGGATGGCGATCATCGCGCTGCAGCCGGCAGCACCGGCCTGACGCGGCCCGCAGCTCGGCCGCCATCCGATGCGGCTCGTGCGGGTCGTGGCACCGAGGCTGTTCAGGCCACCGAGCGCGCCTGGGCGTGCACGTGGTCGGGGCCGTGGCCGTGGCCATGCGCGTTGTGCGCGGTATCGGCCGGCAGTGGCATGCAGCCGTTGCCCAGCGGCGCCCGCGTGACCTGCAACGTCACGTGCCGGATCTCGAAGTGCTCGTGCAGTTCGTCGGTGGCGTGGGCCAGAAAGTGATCGTCGCCGCCACCTTCTGGCATCACCAGGTGGGCGGTGAGCGCGATCTCCGAGGTGCCCATGGCCCACACGTGCAGATCGCTCACGCGCGCCACGCCGGGCAGCGACTCCAGAAGCGCCCGCACGGCATGCAGGTCCACCCCTTCGGGCACGCCATCAAACAGCAGGTGCAGCGACTGCTTGAACAGGTTCCAGGTGCCGACCACGATGACGGCCGCGATCAGCAGGCTGACCACCGGGTCCAGCCAGGCCCAGCCGAATGCCAGGGCCAGGCCGCCCGCCACCACGACGCCGGCCGACACCAGCGCATCGGCGGCCATGTGCAGGAAGGCGCCGCGGATGTTGAGGTCGCTCTTGCGCCCGCGCATGAACAGCAACGCGGTGGCCGTGTTGACGACGATGCCGATGGCAGCCACCGCCATGATGGTGACGCCCTCGACGGGCTGCGGCGACTGCAGGCGATGCACCGCTTCCCAGGCCAGCGAGCCCATGGCCACCAGCAGCAGCAGCGCGTTGATGAAGGCGGCCAGGATGCTGGCGCGCTTCCAGCCGTAGGTGTGGCGGGCATCGGGCCGCAGCCGCCCGGCCAGCGCGCCGCCCCAGGCCAATACCAGGCCGATCACGTCGCTGAGGTTGTGCCCGGCGTCGGCCAGCAGGGCCAGCGAGTTGATCTTCCAGCCGTAGAAGGCCTCGATCGCGACGAAGGCGATGTTCAGCGCGATGCCGATGCCGAAGGCGCGGTCGAAGCTGGCCGGCGCGTGATCGTGTGCGTGGCCGGCACTCATGGCGAGGCCTTGCGGCGCAGGGTGCCGGAGAGTTCGGTGCCCGGCGCCACGGTGTTGAACACCGTGCCGTACTTGCGCACGTTGTCGTGCAGCAGGTCCAGCCGCCGGTCGGGCTCGTCGGTGTCGACGACGATCTCGTAGGTGATGGATTCCATGCGCGGCGGCACGTCCTGACGCACGCCGTGCACATGCACTTCCACGCCGCGCAGCGAGAACTTCAGGATCGGCGTCACGCGCTCGATGCCCTTGATCATGCAGGCCGACAGCGCCGCCAGCAGCAGCTCGGCTGGATTGAAGGCCGCCCGGTTGCCCGCCATGTCGGTGTCCAGGGTGATCACGGCGTCCTTGCAGCGTGATTCGCTGGCATGGGCGCTCAGGCGCACGGACACCACGTCGAACTGCATCTTGGGGCTGGCGGATTCAGACATCGGCTCTCTCATCGAACGGGTGGGGCAGTGCTTGCCATCAAACCACGAAACCCAGGCCCTGGGCGATCCACCAGACCCCGGCCGCCCCCAGCAGCAGCGCGAAGCTGCGCCTGCCCGGCAGCCAGCGCTGGGCGGGCGCCACACGCTGCATCAGGGCGGTGGCCGCACCCGGCATGGCGCCAGCAGCCAGCAGCAGCACGCTGTGGCCGATGCCGTAGGCCAGCAGCATGCCTGCGCCCCACCACATCGACTCGCCCAGCACGCCGCCCGAGCCGGCCAGCGCCAGCGCGGCAGCCAGGGCCGGGGTGGCGCAAGGACTCATCACGGTGCCGATCAGGGCGCCGAGCAGCACCGCGCCCCACAGGCCGGAGCGGGCGAGCCGCTGCTGCAGGCCGGCCGGCAGTTGCAGGCCGCAGGTGGCGGCTTCGGCGCGCCAGAGCCAGACGGCCGCGGCCACCACGCACAGACCCACGCCCACCGACCACGGCCCGGGCAGGGTGCCCAGCAGCATGCCCAGCCGGGCGGCCATCAGCCCCAACACCAGCAGGGCGGCGTTCATGCCGGCCACGAAGCCCAGCGCCAGCACCCAGGCGCGCCGCGGCGTGACGGCCTGGCCGCCCACGTAGCCGACCGCCACCGGCACGGCCACCAGCACGCAGGGGGAGGCCGATGTCAGCACACCGCCTGCCAGGGCGGCCAGCAGCGCTTCGGTGCCATTCACGACGACCGTCCTTCGAGGCGGGCCAGGATGGCGGGACCGGTCATCGTGCCCATGTTGCGATGGGTCTCCCGGCCCGAGGCATCGAAGAACACCTGTGTCGGCATGAGCTGGATGCGAAAGCGCTGCAGGTAGCCGCGGTGCTTCTGCGCGATCAGGTCCACGTTCAGGACCGTGAAGCGCGCGCCGTGCGCCTGCTGCAGGGCCGCCAGCACGGGCTTCATCTCGCGGCAGGCCGCGCAGGCGTTGGCGCCGAACTGGATGACCGTCGGGCGGCCCTGGTGCAGGGCCTGGCCCACGGGATCGTCCGGCTCCGATCGGGCAGCGTCCGGGCTTCGCGTGCCGCCGTCGCAGCCCTGCAGCACGAGACCCAGGCCCACCATGCCGGCCAGCCGCATCAGCGCGCGCCGGGCTCGCCGGGCCACATGGCCGCCCGGACTGTGGGTACTCGATGCGTGCATGGGCTCAGGTCGGCCTGGTCAGCAGCAGGAGCCGCCTTGACGCTGCGGCGTCGCGGCCGGGCCGCAGCAGCTGCTGGCGGCGGTCGCGGGCGCGCAGCACGGGCCGGTGGCCGCCGCGGTCGGCGCGGTACCGCAACAGCTGCCGGCCGTGGCCAGCGCGTCGGGGCCCGTCGCGCGGGTGCCCTGGACCGGATAACCCTTGCGGGCCCATTTCTGGATACCGCCGTCCATGTTGGCCACGCGGGTGTAGCCCTGGAACATCAGGAAGTAGGTGGCCTTCAGGCTGCGCGGGCCGGACTCGCAGGCCAGCACCAAGTCGCAGTCGCGCGGCAGTTCGGCGAAGCGCTGCTCGAACTCGGACAGGGGCATGACCACGACCCCCGGCACGTCGAAGGCCAGCCGGGCCACCTCGGTGCGTTCGCGCACATCCACCAGCAGCGCGCCCTCGCCGAGCAGGCGGCGGGTGGTGGTGGGGCAGACCTCGCGGGCCTGGGGCAGATCGACGGGTGCGTTCATCGGGTGTGCTCCTGGGGGTGGGTTCAGGCGGACAGCCACTGCTCGACCTTGCCGCGGCTGGGCACGCCGCCGTCGTGCACCACCTTGCCGTCGATCACCACGCCCGGCGTGCTCATCACGCCGTAGCCCATGATCTCGCGCAGCTCCTCGACCTTGGCCAGCGTCACCGCCACGCCCTTGTCCTTGGCCACCTGCTCGATCAGCGCAATGGTGTTCTTGCAGTTGGCACAACCCGTGCCGAGTACCTTGATGTCCATGAGAGGGCTCCTTATTCACGTTCCAGTTCGAGGTAGGTTCGGCTGGCGTTGCCGGGCATCAGCTCGGCGGCGTTCAGCAGCCGCATGAAGGGCGTGGCGTCGAAGGACTTCGCCGCGGCGCTGACGTCAGTGCCGTCGTCCACGGCCTTCTTCATGTGCGCACGCAAGGCCAGCAGGTAGGCCTGGGTGTCCGTCTTCGCAGTGGCCAGGTTCGTCACCCGGCCGTGGCCGGGCACCAGCACGGCAGGCTTCAGTTCTTCGATGACCGCGAAGGTCGCCAGCCACTGCTTCGTGCTGCTGACCGGGAGGACGCCCAGCATGCGGTCGACGTAGACCACGTCGCCGGTGAAGAGCACGTTCTTCTGCGGCAGCCACACCATCGTGTCGCCAGGGGTGTGGGCGCCGCCGCGGTGCTTGAACTCGAAGACCACGCCGCCGAGTTCCAGCCGTTCGTCAGGCGCCTTCAGCCAGCGTGTGGGCAGGGTGGGCACGGTGCCGTCGGCCTTGGCGCCAAGCACGGCCTTCAGGCCGACCAGATGGTCGTTGCCGCGGTTCTTCATGTCGGCTTCGCCACCGGCATGCGCGATGGTCTCGGCGCCCTGGACCTGGAAGTAGCCGTTGCCCAGCCAGCGGTGGTCCTGCCCGCCGGTGTTGACCACCCAGCGGATGGGCTGTGGCGTGACCTTGCGCGCGGCCTCGGCGATCTGGCGTGCGCCCTGGAAGGTGGCGCCGCTGTCGATCAGCACCGCACCGTCTGATGTGACCACGAGGCCGATGTTGGCGTTCAGGCCCTCGTTGTCCGCCGTGCGCGCGCCGGTTTCGCCGACGAAGGCGTAGACGCCCTCGGCTACGCGCTGGAACTCGACGGTGACGGCCTGCGCGAGGCCGCAGATCAGGCCCAGGCCGACGGCCAGCAGGCGGGCGGGCATCGTGTGGAGAAGGCTTCGCATGGGCATCAGAGAACGGCGTTGAAGACGAAGCCCACGGCCAGGATGCCGGTCGCCACGACGGCGGCGAAGGTGGCGATCAGCCGCACCTTCAGCACCTTGCGCAGGATGATCATCTCGGGCAGCGAGAGCGCGATCACGCTCATCATGAAAGCCAGCACCGTGCCCAGCGCCGCGCCCTTGGCCAGCAGCGCCTGCACGATGGGGATGATCCCGGCGGCGTTGGTGTACATCGGCACGCCGATCAGCACCGCCAGCGGCACTGACCACCACGCGTCCTTGCCCATGAACGAGGCCATGAAGTCCTGCGGCACCCAGCCGTGGATGCCGGCGCCGATGGCGATGCCGGCCAGGATGTAGGGCCAGACCTTGCCGACGATCTCGCGCACGCTGGCTAATCCACCTTCGATGCGGTCGGCGAGCGTCATGCCGTCGGCGCTGGCCACGGCCTGCACCTTGGGCATGTCGCGCACCCAGTCTTCGAGATGCGCTTCCATCTTGAGCCGGCCGATCACCCAGCCAGCGACGATGGCCACCGACAGGCCAAGTCCGAGGTAGAGCGCCGCGATCTTCCAGCCGAACAGGCCAAACAGCAGCGCCAGCGCCACCTCGTTGACCATGGGCGCGGAGATCAGGAACGAGAAGGTCACGCCCAGCGGCACGCCGGCCTGCACGAAGCCGATGAAGAGCGGCACCGCCGAGCACGAGCAGAAGGGGGTGACGATGCCCAGGCCGGCGGCCATCACGTTGGCCGCGCCCTCGCTGCGCCCGGCCAGCAGCGCACGGGTGCGCTCGGGGGTGAACCAGGAGTTGATCATCCCCATCACGAACACCACCGCGGTGAGCAGCAGCAGCACCTTGGGGGTGTCGTAGAAGAAGAACTGCAGCGCGCCGCCCAGGTGGCTGTCGCGGTCGACCGGCAGGGCCGCGACGAGCGCCTCGGACGCCGGGAGCAGCGATTGGTACAGCAGCCACCAGACCGCAGCCGCCGCGAGCAGGAAGCTGCGCGGATGCTGCCGCGGCAGGTGCAGCGTGCGCTGGGACAGGGTCAGGGTGGTCATCGGCAGGGCTCCACTTCATGGAGACGAAGAAGCTGCCAAAAGGATGCAGGCGCCGGGCCGGGCCCCCTTGTCCCGGATCAAGGCCGGGTCGCGGCAAAGCGCTTTCGTGCCGCTGGATCGGTCGTCCGGCGTGCCGCGTCGCAGCCGGCCCCGCTGTCAGCCCCTGGGCCAGCGCGTGATCAGTCCGCGACCGGTGGCCGCGGCACGTGGCCGCTGACGCTGCCGTCGTCGTCGAAGCGCACCTGCCAGGCCGTGCTGAGCTGGTCGCGCATGCGCTGGCGCGCACGCAGCAGGCGCGATTTGGCGGCAGGCAGGCTGAGCCCCTGCTGCTCGGCAAATTCGCGCTGGGTGCGGCCTTCGAGGTCGCAGGCGCGCAGCACCGCCGCATCGTCCGGGGGCAGTTCGGCCAGCACGCGCGCCACGCAGCTGGCGAGTGCATCGACCGGGGCGAGGGCTTCGGGGCTGGGTGCCGGGATGTCCAGCGCTGCCTCGTCCAGGGGCAGGTGCACCTTGCCGACCCGGGCGCGGTCGATCACCGCGTTGCGGGCGACCTGGAACAGCCAGGCCCTCGGGTTGTCGAGGCTGCAGAAACCCTCGCCCTGGCGCATGGCCTTCACGAACACGTCCTGCAGCAGGTCTTCCGCGGCGTGGCCGTCGGGCAGCTGGTGGCGCAGGAAGCCCAGGAGTTCGGCCTCGTGCGCCTGCCAGGCGGCAGCGACGCAGGCGAAGGCGCCTCCGATGCGGGTGGAGGAGGGTGGCTGGCGCATGTGCAATGTGATTTGCGGGAAGCATAGCGGGTGACCTGCCGCCGGTTGACTGGGTGACACGACCCGCCAGCCGGTGCGCGCTGCACCAGGGATCAGGGACTTGTCGTCGCACAAAAATTCAAATATTCTTGAATTCATGGATAAACAAGACGTTGTTCAGTCGCTCGCTGCGCTGGCCCATCCGGTCCGACTGGAAGCCTTCCGGGCGCTGGTCGTGGCCGGCCACGACGGCCTAGCGCAGAAGGCCCTGGCCGAGGTGATCGGCGTGGGCCCCACGAACCTGGCCTTCCATCTGAAGGAGCTGGCCACTGCCGGGCTGGTGACCCAGGCCCAGGCCGGCCGCTTCGTCATCTATCGCGCGGCCTTCGAGCGCATGAACGGCCTCTTGGCCTACCTCACGCAGAACTGTTGCCAGGGCCTGCCCGCTGCCGCACCTGCTGCGGCCGAGGCGGGCGCCGTGTCCGAGGCCTGCGGCTGCTGAGCCCGCACCACATCACCCAGGAGATTTCCATGTCCTCCATCCGCCTGCGCCAGGCCCATCCCGCCGACTGGCCCGCCGTCGAAAGCCTGCTGGTCGCCAACCGCCTGCCGCTGGACGGCGCGCGCGAGCACCTGTCCACCTTCGTGCTCGCCCAGTCCGGGCTGGAGGTGGTGGGCTGTGCCGGTGTGGAGCCACGGGGAGATGTTGCACTGTTGCGCTCGGTCGCGGTGGCGCCGGGCCTGCACCATCAGGGCATCGGCCAGCAGATGGTGTCGCTGCTGCTCGACGAGACCCGGCGTCGCGACTTCCGGTCCGTCGTGCTGCTGACGACCACCGCGCGCCCCTGGTTCGAGCGATTCGGGTTCCGGTCGGCCGACCGCGCGACGGCGCCAACCGCGCTGACGGCATCGGCCGAGTTCCAGGGAGTCTGCCCGGACAGCGCCGACTACATGGTGCTGCCACTGCAGAGCGCGCGAACGTCGGGTCTCGAAGCCCTGCCGGTCGCGGTGCTCGGCGCCGGCCCGGTTGGCCTGGCGGCAGCGGCGCAGCTGATCAAACGGGGCATCCCGTTCTTCATCCTCGAGGCCGCGCCGACGGTCGGCGCCAACCTGCTGGACTACGGCCACGTGCGGCTGTTCTCCCCCTGGCGCTACGACATCGACGCCGCCATGGCCCGGCTGCTCGAGCCCACCGGCTGGCAGGCGCCCGCGGCCGATGCACTGCCCCTGGCTGGCGAGGTGGTGCAGCGTGTGCTGGAACCCTTTGCACGCCTGCCGCAGGTGGCGTCGGCGCTGCGGCTGTCGACGAAGGTGATCGCCGTCACCCGCGAGGGCTTCGACAAGGTGAAGAGCGCGGGTCGGGAACACGCGCCCTTCGTGATCCGGGCCGTCCACCAGGGCCAGACCATCGAGCTGAAGGCGCGTGCGGTGATCGACTCGACCGGCACCTGGAACACGCCCAACCCGCTGGGTGCCAGTGGCCTGCCCGCGATCGGCGAGCCGGAGCTGGCAGACCGCATCTTCTACGGCATCCCCGACGTGCTCGGTGCACACCGCAGCCGCTATGTCGGCCGGCGCACGCTGGTCGTCGGCGCCGGCCACTCGGCGGCCAACGCGCTGCTGGCGCTGGCCGAACTGGCCGGGCAGGTGCCGGGCACACGGCTGCTGTGGTCGGTCCGTTCACCGGTGCTGACGCGGGTCTTCGGCGGCGGCGACGCCGATGCGCTGCCGGCGCGCGGCGCGCTGGGCAGTTCGCTGCGAAGCCTGCGCGACTCGGGTGGACTGGCGTTTCATGCTGGACTGCGCATCACGCGCATCGAGCGCCAGGGCGATGCGCTCGGCGTGGTGGGGGTCGACGCAGAAGGCCGTGCACAGCGGCTCGACGGCATCGACCAGATCATCTGCGCCACCGGCCAGCGACCGGACCTGTCGATCACGAGCGAGCTGCGCGTGAAGCTGGACCCGTGGCTGGAGTCCAACGAAGCGCTCGGGCCGCTGATCGATCCCAACCTGCACAGCTGCGGCACGGTGCGGCCGCACGGGCACCGGGAACTGGCCCATCCGGAGCCGGGCTTGTACACCGTAGGCGTCAAGAGCTACGGCCGCGCGCCGACCTTCCTGATGGCCACGGGTTTCGAGCAGGTGCGCTCGGTGGTGGCTGCGCTGGCGGGTGACCTGGAAGCTGCCGACCGGGTCGAACTCGACCTGCCGGAGACAGGCGTCTGTAGTGTCGGCGGCAGCGCGACGGAGGGCCTAGCCGGGGCGGCGTGCTGTGGCCCGGCGTCGACCGGGCGTGAAGCGACGGTGGCCCAGGCGTCGGGCGGGTGTGGCCCGGCGTCCTGCGGCGCCTCTGCCTCTACGGCCCCGGCCGCCAGGCCCGCCGCCGTGCCGGCGACGGGCTGCTGCGGCGGAGCCCCGCAAGCCGATGTGTCAGCCTGCTGCGCGCTCGACGAACACATGAAGGCACAGGGTGCCTCGGGCTGCGGCTGCGGGACCGGCCAGCCGGCAGCGCGCGAGCCGGTCCCGGCCCGCGCCCGGGCGGCCTGCTGCTGATGCCTGGCCGCCGCGCCGGCACGGTGGCGGCGCTGGGCACGGCCCAGACACTGGCCTGGGCGTCGACCTACTACCTGCCGGCGATCCTGGCGGCACCGATGGCGCGTGACCTGGGCGTCTCGATGCCCACGGTGTTCGCCGCCTTCAGCGTAGCGCTGATCGTGTCCGCACTCGTGGGGCCGAGAGCGGGTGCGGCCATCGACCGGCATGGGGGACGTCCCGTGCTGATGCTGACGAGCCTCGTCTTCGCGCTCGGGCTCGCCGGGCTGGGCCTGGCGCAGGATGTCGTCGGCCTGTTCGCCGCCTGGGTGGTGCTGGGCATCGGCATGGGCAGCGGGCTCTACGAGGCGGCATTCGCCTCGCTCGTGCGCCTGTACGGCAAGGACGCGCGCAGCAGCATCACAGGCATCACGCTCATCGCGGGGTTTGCCAGCACGGTCGGCTGGCCGCTGTCGGCGGTGCTGGAGGCCGGGTACGGCTGGCGGGCCACCTGCTTCACCTGGGCCGCGCTGCACCTCGTGCTGGGACTGCCTCTGAACGGGCTGCTGTCACGTGCGGGTGCGACCGTCCCGGCCGTCGGTGACACGCCTGCGGATGCAGCGCCGGAGTCCTCCGGATCGGCGACAGCGACCTCCATCATTCCGACGGCCGTGCTGTCGTTTGTCTTCGCGGCGACCTGGTTCATCTCGACCGCGATGGCGGCCCATCTGCCGCGCCTGATGCTGGCAGCCGGGGCCACGGCCGCGACGGCCATCCTCGTCGGCAGCCTGATCGGGCCGTCCCAGGTTGCTGCCCGCCTGCTCGAGTTCGGTTTGCTGCGCCGAGTCCATCCGCTCATGTCGGCCCGGCTGGCCGCAGCCCTGCACCCGCTGGGTGTGGCGCTGCTGCTGATCGCCGGTCCCGCGGCAGCGCCGCTCTTTGGCGTGCTGCATGGGGCGGGCAACGGCATCCTGACCATCGCCAAGGGAACGCTGCCGCTGGTTGTCTTCGGTCCGCAAGGGTATGGCCATCGGCAGGGGCTGCTGATGGTGCCGGCGCGCGTGGCGCAGGCGCTGGCGCCCTGGCTCTTCGGGCTGGCGCTGGACGCCTGGGGCAGCGGATCGCTGGTGGTGTCCGCCGTGATCGGTGCCGCTGCCTGTCTGGCGCTAGGACTGCTCAGGGTCGACATGGGGCAGCAGCCAAGCGCTACCGCTTCAGCGCGCCAGTGAGGCTGCCCGCAGGGACACTGCAGCGACGATGCGGGACTGACGCTGGCGGGCCGGCTGTCGATGCCATAGCCGCAGGGTGGCGGACTCTGCAGGTCGCACCACGGCGAGGACAGCCGGACAGCGCCGCACCGCAGGTCGGTGCCCGAGCGCGGCAAGCTCGCGGTACGAGGATCCAGGACAAGCAGGCCCGCCCGCTCGGCGGCCGGGTACGCGGAGTCTCGACTTCGGCGGTGGAGCGGCTTGATCGCAGCGATCCTGATGGGATCCTGAACGCATGGTGGGCCGCCGGCCTGCCATGCAACCGATCAGGAGTCCCTCATGAAATTCTCCAAAGCCGAGGTAGACGCCATCATCGAGGCGTCCCCTCGCACCTTCGTTCCCTTCAACAAGCTGGTGCTGTCCGAGGACCACCAGGCCCGCAGTGCCACGACGCCCGCGATGTCGCTGCCGGAACTGGCCGCGTCGATCAAGGACAGCGGCGTGCTGCAGAACCTCGTCGTCGTCCAGGCGGCGCGCGGGCGCTACGAGGTCTGCGCCGGCGGGCGGCGGCTCGCCGCGCTCACGCTGCTCGTGCAGCAGGGCGACATCGCCGACAACTACCCCGTGCCGGTGCTCGTCGTGCCGGCCGACAAGGCGCTCATCGCGAGCCTTGCTGAGAACTGCTTCCACGTGCCGATGCACCCGGCCGACGAGTTTGCCGCCTTCGCCCGGCTGCTCGCGCAGGGCAATTCCGTCGAAGACGTGGCCGCAGCCTTCGGCGTGACGCCGCTCATCGTCAAGCGGCGCATGAAGCTCGCCACTGTCTCGCCCCGGCTGATGGCCCTGTACCGCGAAGGCGGCATCGGCCTGGACTGCCTCATGGTGCTGGCCTCGGTGGACGATCACCAGCGCCAGGAGCAGGCCTGGGCCGGTCTGCCGAGCTGGAACCAGCGCCCGGAGCATCTGCGGCAGTTGCTGACCCGGGGCGAGATCGAATCGGACGCCGACCTACGAGAAGGCCGGCGGACCACTGCGCCGCGACCTGTTCAGCGACGACGACCGCAAGGCCTACCTGCTGGACCCGGCCCTGCTGGAGCGCCTCGCCGCTGACAAGCTGGCCAAGCGCGCGAAGCAACTCCTGTCTGAAGGCTGGAAGTGGGTCGACATCCGTCCGCGCTTCACCTATGACGAGTACGTCAAGCACGGCGAACTGCGCAAGCCCCGCCGCGCACCGGCACCTGAGGAAGCCGAGGCGCTGAGGGCGCTGGACGCGCGCATCGCTGCCCTGCACGAGCAGATGGACGCGCTGGTGGACCGCGACGGCAATGGCGACACCCGCGATGGCGTCAGCGACGCCGGCGAGGCGAACGACGCCGCCGACGATGACAACGCGTCGCGCGACCGAGCCTTCTTCGCCCTGGAGTCCGAGGCCGATGGGCTGGAGGAAGAGCGCAAGGCGAGACTGGAAGCGCTGACCGAATGGCCGGTGGCCTGGATGGCGCTCGCCGGGTGCGTGCTGCATGTGGGCGCGGACGGCCGTGCCGCGGTCAAGGCGGGGCTCATCCGTCCCGAGGATCGGGCCGATCTGGCGCAGGCCATCACCAAGGCCGCCGAACAGAAGTCGGCCGGTGCAGGCGGCTCGGAACCCGACGCGGATCCGGCGCGCGTCTCAGGGCTCCCGGCCTTGCAGTCGCTTCCAACGGCAGCCGGCGCCACGGCACGGCCCGTGCACTCCGAGAAGCTCATGCGCCGCCTCACGGCCCACCGCGTCGCCGCGATCCAGGCCGAACTGCTGGACCGCCCCGAGGTCGCGATGGTGGCACTGACGACCCACCTGACGCTGAAGCTGCTGGCCGACCCGCTCCACGGCGCCTACCGACTGCCGAACCTGCTGGCGATCAGCGCGACCGGCAACCAGCACGAACTGCGGGGCGCGGCCGAGGACATCGAGGCGAGCCCGGCGGCCCAGCGCATCGAAGCCGACCGCATCGCCTGGATCGAGCGCCTGCCCAAGGAACCCGACGCGGTGTTCGACTGGATGCTGCAGCAGCCGCCCCAGACGGTGCAGCGGCTGCTGACCTTCCTGGTCGCGTCCACCGTGAACGGCATCACCGGCACCGACGCCGGCCGACCGGTCAATGACGGTCTGGCCCGCGCCCTCTGCCTCGACATGACGCGATGGTGGTCGGCGACGGGCGAGGCCTACCTTCAGCACGTGTCCAAGGCGAGGGTGATCGAGGTGGTGCACGCGGTGGCCGGCGCCAAGGCTGCTGGTCCGCTCGCGGCGCTGAAGAAGGATGCCGCGGTGGCGCAGGCCGAACAACTGATCGCCGGGCGCGGCTGGTTGCCCGACTGCCTGCGCGTGCACCCGCACGCCGATGCCCCTGCGTCTGGTGGCGAGGAGGTCGACGCCAACGAGCCTGCCCGGACCGAGGCGCCCGCCTGCACCTGAACGCAGGGCCGGCGCAGACCGGGCCGGCTCAGGCGACCGGGACAGGCGTGTCACCGTCGTCCCCGATGCTCCTCGGCCCGGGCTTGCCGGTCTCCCCCTGGGCCGGGTCGCGGCTCTCTCCAGGCGAGCGCCGGATCGCACCGATATAGGCTATATGTGCAGCTACACATATTGCCTATTTAGGTTCGTCCGCGGTTATGCGCAGCAAGGCCCGCAAAGCCCCGCCTCCCCAGGAGCCTGGTGATTCTGTGTGCACATAACGCCTCGCAGCCCAGGCCTTTCTGGGTCTGCGAGGCAAGCCTGAGACCGGCCTACAGCGAGTGCAGCCAGTCAAGCAGCGACTTGCTCTGCTGCCAGGACGGCAGCGTCGCCGATGGCGACTCGCCGGCCACCTTCTCCAGCGCGCGTCGCTTCATCTCCAGGTTCGCCCGGGCGTAGATCTGCGTCGTCTTCACGTCCACGTGCCCGAGGAAGTCGCGGATGATCTCCAGCGACACGCCGCTTTGCAGAAGGTGCATGCCCTTGGTGTGCCGCATGCTGTGGGGGCTGATCTTCTGCGTGAAGCCGGGCAC
>MEFD01000004.1 GCA_001724995.1 Rubrivivax sp. SCN 71-131 | reverse complement strand
GCGCAAGCTGCTCACGATGCTCAACGCCATCGCCAAGCACGGCTCGAAGTGGAATCCGACGCTCCATCACGCTTGACTTTCAAGACGGTTGCTCAGTCCGTCCGTGCGAGCGGGAAGCGCACCGTGAACAGCGCCCCGACGCTGCCGCCGCCGCTGCGCGGGTGGGCATCGGCCACCGTCACCTCGGCGCCGTGCTGGCGCGCGATCTCCTGCACGATCGCCAGGCCCAGGCCCGTGCCGTCGACCTGCGTGCCCAGGGCGCGGTAGAAGGGTCGGAAGATGTTCTCGCGCTCGGCCGGCGGCACGCCCGGCCCGCTGTCCTCGACCTGCAGCACGCCGACCTGCCCGAACGGATCGGCGACGATGCGCGCCGTCACCGTGCCGCCGGGTGGCGTGTACTGCAGCGCGTTGTCGACGAGGTTGCGCACCAGTTCGCGCAACAGCACCGGTTGCGCCAGCAGCGTCACGACCCGGCCCTCCCCGGGGCCCTCGTAGCCGAGGTCGATGCGCTTGTCCATGGCCTTGGGCACGAAGTCGCGCACGGCCTCGCGCACCAGAGCGGCGAGATCCACGCGCTGCCGCACGAGCGCCTGCTCGCGGTCCTCGGCACGCGCCATCGCCAGCAGCTGGTTGACCATGTGCGCCGCGCGCTGGCTGCCCAGCGCGATCTGCTGCAGCGCGTGCTTAAGCGACTGCGCGTCGCCCTGGCCGCGGTCGATCTCGCGCTCGGCCAGCTCGGCCTGCGTGCGCAGCCCCGCCAGCGGCGTCTTCAGCTGGTGGGCGGCGTCGGCGAGGAAGTGCCGCTGCGCGCTGATCGACTGGTCCAGCCGCTGCAGCAGCTCGTTGATCGCACGCACCAGCGGCGCCAGCTCCTCGGGCACGCCGCGCTCCTGCAGCGGACTCAGGTCCGTGCTCTCGCGACGGCGGATGCGCTGCTGCAACTCGGCCAGCGGGCGAATGCCGCGGGCCAGCGCCAGCCACACCAGCAGCACCGCCAGCGGCAGGATCACGAACTGCGGCAGGATCACGCCCTTGATGATCTCGGTGGCCAGGCGCGAGCGCTTGTCCAGCGTCTCCGCGATCTGCACCAGCGGGCCGCTCCCGTCGCCCTCGGCGCGCGGCCACAGGTAGGCCACGCGCACCGGCTCGTCGCGCATGGTGTCGTCGCGCCAGCGCACCTGCTCCGGCCCCTCGGGCACCTCCAGCGGCACCGGCAGGTCGGCGTCGCCGGCCACGAGCTCGCCGCGCGCCCCGAGCACCTGGTAATACACGCGCGTCTGGTCGTCGCTGCCCAGCAGCCGCTGCACCGCCTGCTCCATCGCGCCGCGGGCGCGTTCGCGCACGGCATCCTCGGGCGCGGCCAGGGCGCTCGCCTGCGCCGCCACCTCCTGCGTCAGGCGGCCGAGCTCATGGTCGTAGGGGCGGTTGGCGATCCCCTGCGCGACCAGCCAGGTCAGCGCGACGCTCATCGGCCACAGCAGCAGCAGCGGCGCCAGCATCCAATCCAGGATCTCGCCGAAGAGGGAGACTTGCTCGCGTAAGGCCATGGCGCTTGGACAGGCCGGCGCAGGCGTCGGTCAGCGTCCGCCGCAGCCGCGGGCGCCGCACGCGCGCCCGCTCAGGCGGTGATCTTTTCCAGGCAGTAACCCAGGCCCCGCACCGTGGCGATGCGCACCGGGCCCTGCTCGATCTTCTTGCGCAGCCGGTGGATGTAGACCTCGATGGCGTTGTTGCTCACTTCCTCGCCCCACTCGCACAGCCGCTCGACGAGCTGGTCCTTGCTGACGAGGCGCCCCGTGCGCTGCAGCAGCACTTCGAGCAGCGAGAGCTCGCGGGCCGAGAGCTCGATCATCTGGTCGTTGAGGTAGGCGACACGGCCGTTGGCGTCGAAGGACAGCGGGCCGTGCTTGATGATGCTCGAGGCCGTGCCCAGGCCCCGGCGCGTGAGCGCGCGCACCCGCGCCTCGAGCTCCTGCAGCGCGAAGGGCTTGGCCATGTAGTCGTCGGCGCCCAGATCCAGGCCCTTGACGCGCTGCTCGATGCTGTCGGCCGCGGTGAGGATGAGCACCGGCACCGCCGAGCCGCGCGCGCGCAGCCGGCGCAGCACATCGAAGCCGTGCAGCTTGGGCAGCCCCAGGTCGAGGATCACCAGGTCGAACTCGTGCGCCGCCAGCGCCGCATCGGCCTCGCTGCCGCTGCTCACCTGGTCGACCGCGTAGCCGGTGCTGCGCAGCGAGCGCAGCAGCCCGTCGGCCAGCAACTGGTCATCCTCGGCAATCAGAATCCGCATGGCTGTCTCCTGCGCGCCGCGCCAGTCGGCAACCCGCCCGGTCCGGGTCCGGCGATCGTCCGCCGTCGTCGATGCGGCCGCATTCTAGGCAGCCAAGGGCCATCGCCCCAAGCGGGGCCCCCCGAGGAGGGCCAGCGAAAACGGCGCCTGGCTACTGTACAGACATCCAGTTTCAACGATAATGCCGCCATGAAGGAGAAACCCATGGACGCACCCGTCAAAGCCCTGAACCCCGAGAAGGCCAAGGCCTTGCAGGCCGCCCTCGCGCAGATCGAGAAGCAGTTCGGCAAGGGCTCGATCATGCGCCTGGGCGAGGGCGAGAAGATCGAGGACATCCAGGTCGTCTCCACCGGCTCGCTCGGGCTGGACATCGCGCTGGGCGTGGGCGGCCTGCCGCGCGGGCGCGTGATCGAGATCTATGGCCCCGAGTCCTCGGGCAAGACCACGCTCACGCTGCAGGTCATCGCCGAGATGCAGAAGACCGGCGGCACCGCCGCCTTCATCGACGCCGAGCACGCGCTGGACATCCAGTACGCGCAGAAGCTCGGCGTCAACCTGCAGGAATTGCTGATCAGCCAGCCCGACACCGGCGAGCAGGCGCTCGAGATCGTCGACGCGCTGGTGCGCTCGGGTTCGGTCGACCTCATCGTCATCGACTCGGTGGCCGCCCTCACCCCCAAGGCCGAACTCGAGGGCGAGATGGGCGACAGCCTGCCCGGGCTGCAGGCGCGGCTGATGAGCCAGGCGCTGCGCAAGCTCACCGCGACGATCAAGAAGACCAACTGCATGGTCATCTTCATCAACCAGATCCGCATGAAGATCGGCGTCATGTTCGGCAACCCCGAGACGACCACCGGCGGCAACGCGCTCAAGTTCTACTCCTCGGTGCGGCTGGACATCCGCCGCACCGGCAGCATCAAGAAGGGCGACGAGGTCATCGGCTCGGAGACCCGCGTCAAGGTCGTGAAGAACAAGGTCAGCCCGCCCTTCAAGACCGCCGAGTTCGACATCCTCTATGGCGAGGGCATCAGCCGCGAAGGCGAAATCATCGACCTGGGCGTGCAGGCCCGCATCGTCGACAAGGCCGGCGCCTGGTACGCCTACGGCGGCGAGAAGATCGGCCAGGGCAAGGACAACGCGCGCGAGTTCCTGCGCGAGAACGCCGATCTCGCGCGCGAGATCGAGAACAAGGTGCGCGCGTCGCTGGGCGTCCCGCTGATCGGCGTCGAGGCCGAGCGCGGAGAGGGCGCGTAGACGCGGCCTCGCCCGAGGCGCCCGTGGCGTCCGAGGCACGGAAGGCGCTGCGGGCCTACGCGCTGCGCGTGCTGGCGCGGCGCGACCATGGCCGTGCCGAGCTGGCCGCCAAGTTGCGTGCGCGCCTGCAACGCACGGCCGCGCCGCGGGCTTTTGACGCAGCGCCGGCGGTGGACGATGCGCAGGCCGAGATCGAGTGCGTCCTCGACGACCTCGAGCAGCGCGGCCTGGTCAGCGACGCCCGCGCCGCGGAGGCGCTGCTGCATGCCAAGGCGCCGCGCTACGGCACCCGCCGGCTGCGCCAGGCGCTGCAGGCACGCGCGCTGCCCGCCGATCTGGTCGAGCAGGCCGTGCGCGACGCGCGCACAAGCGAGTGGTCGCGCGCCTGCGCCATCTGGCGTCGGCGTTTCGGCACGGCGCCGGGCGACGCGCGCGAGCACGCGCGCCAGCTGCGCTTCCTGCTCGCGCGCGGCTTCGAGGCCGATCTGGCCCGCCGCGTCATCCGCGAGGGCGGCGGCAGCGACGATGCGCAAGGCGGGCTGCCCTAGCCCCGTTCGCCGCCCGGTACGCGCCTTCCCCTGCCGCCGACGCCTTGCCCCTTGCCCAAGGTAAACCCTAGTCGCCTGCTACATTTCGAGGTTCGGCCGGTCGACAAGTGCGGCAAGGCCAACGCCGGGCTTTCGCCGTGGCGCCGCGAGGCGCCGTCGGGTGCCTGGGCGCACCCCATTGCACACGAGGACCGACGATGAAGATCCACGAGTACCAGGCCAAGGAACTGCTGCGCGCGCACGGCGTGCCGGTGCCGCGAGGCTACCCCGCCTTCAGCGTGCGCGAAGCCGAGGAAGCGGCGCAGAAGCTCGGCGGCGCCGTCTGGGTGGTGAAGGCGCAGATCCATGCCGGCGGTCGCGGCAAGGGCGGCGGCGTCAAGCTCGCACGTTCGATGGCCGAGGTGACGCAGCTCTCCTCCGAGATCCTGGGCATGCAGCTGGTCACGCACCAGACCGGCGCCGCCGGGCAGAAGGTGCGCCGCCTGCTGGTCGAGGAAGGCGCGGACATCCGCAAGGAGTACTACGCCGCCGTGCTCACCGACCGCGCCACGCAGAAGGTCTGCGTCATGGCCTCCTCCGAAGGCGGCATGGACATCGAGCAGGTCGCCCACGACACCCCCGACAAGATCCTCAAGGTCTTCGTCGACCCGCTCGCGGGCCTCGGCGACGCCCAGGCGCTGGAGCTGGCGCGCGGCATCGGCGTGCCCGAGGCGAGCCAAGCCGCGGCCATCGACGTCTTCAAGAAGCTCTACGCCTGCTACATGGCCACCGATGCGTCGCTGGCCGAGATCAACCCGCTGATCCTCGAGGGCTCCGGGTCGATCAAGGCGCTGGACGCCAAGTTCAACTTCGACGCCAATGCGCTCTACCGCCACCCCGAGATCGTCGCCTACCGCGACCTCGACGAGGAGGACGCGGCCGAGGTCGAGGCGAGCAACTTCGACCTCAGCTACATCAGCCTGGACGGCAACATCGGCTGCCTGGTCAACGGCGCGGGGCTGGCGATGGCGACGATGGACACCATCAAGCTTTTCGGTGGCGAACCGGCCAACTTCCTGGACGTGGGCGGCGGCGCCAGCGCCGAGAAGGTCACCGAGGCCTTCAAGATCATGCTCAAGAACCCCAAGGTCAAGGGCATCCTCGTCAACATCTTCGGCGGCATCATGCGCTGCGACACGATCGCCGAAGGCGTGATCGTTGCCTGCCGAGCCGTCAACCTCTCGGTGCCGCTGGTGGTGCGCATGAAGGGCACGAACGAGGACATCGGCAAGAAGATGCTGGCCGAATCGGGGCTTCCGATCATCAGCGCCGACACCATGGCCGAAGCCGCGACCCGGATCGTCGCTGCGGTGAAGTAAGCCCCGAGGTACGAACATGAGCATCCTGATCAACAAAGACACCCGCGTCATCACCCAGGGCATCACCGGCAAGACGGGCCAGTTCCACACCCGCATGTGCGTGGCCTACGCCAATGGCAAGAACTGCTTCGTCGCCGGCGTCAACCCGAAGAAGGCGGGCGAGGATTTCGAGGGCATTCCGATCTACGCCAGCGTCAAGGACGCCAAGGCGCAGACCGGCGCCAGCGTCAGCGTCATCTACGTGCCGCCGGCCGGCGCCGCGGCGGCGATCTGGGAAGCGGTCGACGCCGACCTGGATCTGGCCATCTGCATCACCGAGGGCATCCCCATCAAGGACATGCTCGAAGTGCGCAACAAGATGAGGGCCAAGGAGGCCGCGGGCGGCAAGAAGACGCTGCTGCTGGGCCCCAACTGCCCGGGCACGATCACGCCCGAGGAGATCAAGATCGGCATCATGCCCGGCCACATCCACAAGCGCGGTCGCGTCGGCGTGGTCAGCCGCTCGGGCACGCTGACCTACGAGGCGGTGGCGCAGCTCAGCGAACTGGGCATCGGCCAGAGCAGCGCCGTGGGCATCGGCGGCGATCCGATCAACGGCCTCAAGCACATTGACGTCATGCGCCTCTTCAACGAGGACCCGGACACCGACGCGGTGATCATGATCGGTGAGATCGGCGGCCCCGACGAGGCCGACGCCGCGCGCTGGTGCAAGGCCAACATGAAGAAGCCCATCGTCGGCTTCATCGCCGGCGTCACCGCGCCCCCGGGCAAGCGCATGGGCCATGCCGGCGCGCTGATCTCCGGCGGCGCCGACACCGCGGACGCCAAGCTCGCCATCATGGAGGAGTGCGGCTTCACCGTGACGCGCAACCCCTCCGAGATGGGCAAGCTGCTGAAGGGCCTGCTCTGATCGGAGCGACGTCGCCACCTCCCATCCCATCATGGAATTCCTCGCCTCGCCCCAGTTCTGGATCGCCGTCGGCCAGATCATCCTGATCGACATCCTGCTCGGCGGCGACAACGCCGTCGTCATTGCGCTGGCCTGCCGCAAGTTGCCGCAGCAGCAGCGCAGGCAGGGCATCCTTTGGGGGACCGCGGGCGCGATCGTCCTGCGCATCATCCTCATCTTCTTCGCGCTCAAGCTGCTGGCGATTCCGGCGCTGAAGATCGTCGGCGCGCTGCTGCTGGTGTGGATCGGCGTCAAGCTGCTGCTGCCGGAGGACGAAGAGGCCCACGGCAACATCGAGGGCAGCGACCGCCTCTGGGGCGCGGTGAAGACGGTCATCATCGCCGACTTCGTGATGAGCGTCGACAACGTCATCGCCATCGCCGGCGCGGCCGAGTCGTCCGGCACCGGGCACGGCATGGCGCTGGTCATCTTCGGCGTGCTGGTCAGCATCCCCATCATCGTCTGGGGCAGCCAGATGGTGATCAAGCTGATGGACCGCTTCCCCATCATCATCACCGGCGGCGGCATGCTGCTGGGTTGGATCGCCGGCACCATGGCCGTCACCGACCCGGCCGTGATCAATCCCGAGGTGCTGCCGCAACTGCCCAAGTTCGATGTCGGCGCCACCGAGCGCTACATCGCCGGGGCGCTCGGCGCGCTGCTGGTGCTCGCCCTGGGCAAGTTCTTCGCCGCCCGCCCGGTTCCGGCAGCGGCGGCTCCCGTGCCGGCCGCGGTGCGCGCAGCGGGTGCCCCGGTACCCACCGGGCGCATGCGCCGCATCCTGCTGGCCGTCGACGGCTCCGCGCCCTCGATGCGCGCCGTGCAGCATGTGCTGGCGATGCAGCGCGAGTTCAGCGATCCGGCCGACGTCGAACTGCACCTGCTCAACGTGCAGTACCAGGTGCCCGGCGACGTCGCGCGCTTCGTCACCAAGGAGGCGCTGCAGGAATACCGCAGCGAGCAGGCCGATCTGGCGCTGGCCGGCGCCCGTGCCGCGATGCGCGAAGCCGGCCTGACCTTCAAGGAGCATCAGCGCGTGGGTTCCCCCGGCACCACCATCGCCGAGGTGGCCCAGGCCGAGCAGTGCGATCTCGTCGTGCTCGGCACGCGCGGCCAGGGCATGGCCAGCAGCGCGCTGCTGGGCTCGGTGGCGCAGAGCGCGCTCGAGCACAGCCCCGTGCCGGTGCTGCTGGTGAAGTGAGCCCGCGCGCGACCTCGTGACGGCGGCGAGCTGAGACGGCGGGCGTGAGGGCGGGCGAAGGGGCACCGACGGCGCGCCGCCTGGGCGGCTACCGCCTCGCGCGTGCGCTCGGACGCGGCGGCCTGGCCGAGGTCTACGAAGCCTTCACCGAAGACGGGCAGCGCGTCGCACTCAAGACCTTTCGCCTGCCCGAGGACGAGCGCGGCCTCGCCGCGGAAGCGTTCCGGCGCGAGGTACACCTCGGACAGCGCCTGGCGCACCCGGGCATCGTGCGCGTGCTCGAAGGCGGCACCGAGGGCGAGCACGCCTACCTCGCGATGGAGTACATCGACGGCCACGACCTGAGGCGCCATACCGTGCGCAGTGCGCTGCTGCCCTTGCCGCAAGTGCTGGCGATCGGCGAACAGCTGGCGCAGGCCTTGTCCGCGGTGCACGCCCTGGGCGTCGTGCACCGCGACCTCAAGCCCGCCAATGTCCTGCTGCTGCACGGCAGCGGCACCGTCAAGCTCGCCGACTTCGGTCTCGCGCGCCTGGGCGAGGCCTTTCTCAGCCGCACCGGCGTGCTCGCCGGCACGCCCGGCTACATGGCGCCGGAGCAACTCGCCGAAGGCGCCCTCGGTCCGGCCTGCGACCTCTACGCGCTCGGCGTGCTGCTCTTCGAGCTGCTCAGCGGCCGTCTGCCCTTCGAGGCGGCGACCCTCGGCGAGCTGCTGCAGCAGGTCGGGCGCCGCGCGCCGCTCTCGCTGAGCACGTTGTGCCCGCAGGTTGCGCCGGAACTCTCGTCCCTGGTGGCCGAGCTGCTCGAGCCGCGCATCGAGCGACGCCCTGCGGACGCGTTGGCCGTGGCGCGACGCCTGGCGGCGCTGACGCGCTGATGCGCGGCCCGCCGCGCGGACCGAAATCACGGCGAGCGGACGTTTGCATCGCCTGGCGCTGCGACGATCCGTTGCACAATCGCCCACCAACCGCAAGCCGCAGCGCCCGCCCGTGCCCCTGACGATCGAGCTCTCCGCCGCCGTGGACCCTGGCCGGCAGCGCAGCAACAACGAGGACGCCGTCGCGCTCGACAACGACGTCAAGCTCGCCGTGCTGGCCGACGGCATGGGCGGCTACAACGCGGGCGAAGTCGCCAGCAACATGGCGACGTCCTTCATCCGCACCGAACTCGGTCGCTGGTTGCGCGAGGCCCAGGGCCACGCCAGCGACGCCGAGGTGCGCCGCGCGATGGACATCTGCGTCGACAACGCCAACCGCGCGATCTTCAACGCCGCCAACTCCAACCCGCAGTACGCCGGCATGGGCACCACGCTCGTGGTGGCCGTCTTCCGCGAGGACCGGTTGCTGGTCGGCCACGTCGGTGACTCGCGCGCCTATCGGCTGCGCAGCGGGCGGCTGCAGCAGATAACGCGCGATCACTCGCTGCTGCAGGAGCAGATCGACGCCGGCCTCATCACGCCCGAGCAAGCCGCCTTTTCGGCCAACAAGAACCTGGTGACGCGCGCCGTCGGCGTCGAAGACACCGTGCTGCTCGAGACGCACCAGCACGACGTGCAGGCCGGCGACCTCTATCTGCTGTGCTCGGACGGACTCTCCGACATGCTCGACGACGCCGGCATGGTGCAACTGTTGCTCGCCAGCGACTCGCTCGACGGTGCCTGCAGCGCGCTGATCGACGCCGCCAATGACGCAGGCGGAAAGGATAATATCTCGGTGGTGCTGGTGCGCGCGTCCGGCAACGCGAGCCCGGCGGGTCGTTTCTGGTGGCCGTTCCGACGCTGATGGCGGAGGGCGGGGCAGCAAGGCCACGCGGATCGACGCTCACATCATCATCGGCGCCCTGAAGAGCGCCCTGCTCGCTGCGGCCGGCAGCGGGCGAGCACGAGGTCATGCATGGGCAAGCTGGTGGTATCGCTGGACGGAGTGGTGATCAAGGAGGTGCAGATCACCAAGGACAAGACGACCCTCGGTCGGCGACCCTACAACGACATCGTGATCGACAACCTCGCCGTGAGCGGGGAGCACGCCGTGCTGCAGATGGTCGGCGCCGACGTCTTCATCGAAGACCTCAACAGCACCAACGGCACCTACATCAACGGCAAGGCGATCAAGAAGCAGCTGCTGACGCACAACGACACCGTCGAGGTCGGCAAGTACAAGATCAAGTATCTGGTCGACGAGGGCAGCGACTACGAGAAGACGATGATCATGCGCCCCGGCACCACGCCGGCGGCCTTCGCGCCCGGGGTGGCCGCAGGCGCTGCCGCGGCTGCCGCCCAGCCCGCGGGGATCATCAAGGTGCTCAACGGCGCGGCGGCCGGACGCGAAGTCGCGCTCACCAAGGTCGTGACCACGGTCGGCAAGCCCGGCGTGCAGGTGGCCTCGATCACCAAGCGCCCAAACGGCTACGCCTTCGCCCATGTCGAGGGTTCGACTCGCCCGAGCGTCAACGGCGTTCCCCTGGTCGGCGACTCGGTGCCCCTGCGCAACGGCGACGTGATCGAACTCGCCGGAACGCAGATGCAGTTCATCCACCGCTGAGGCGACGGCTCTCGCGCGGCAGGCCGGCGCGGCGCCTGCCGTGAATCCCGTCACGGCGTCTCGCATTTGCGCTGCGCTGTCCCCCTTCGGAGGGGCGGATCGCGACTTCGGCGTCTTGTCGCGGCGCAGCGGTCCGCGCAGCATCGGGGCCTTCATCAAGCGTTGTTTCCGGTCACGGGCAGGCTGCACGAGCTGGCAGCACGCACCGGCACCGGCCGCCCCCCTGCCCCATGCAGATCCGCGTCCTGGGTTGTTCCGGTTCGATCGCCGCCGGCAGCCGCACGACTGCCTTCCTCGTCGACGACGAGGTGCTGATCGATGCCGGTACCGGCGTCGGCGACCTCACGCTCGACGAGATGGTGCGCATCGACCACATCTTCGTCACCCACTCGCACCTGGACCACGTGCTGGCCATCGGCCTGCTGGCCGACAGCGTCACGCGTGCGCGCCGCGCGCAGCGCCGCGCGCCGATCCAGGTGCATGCGCTGCCGGAGACGCTCGCCGCGCTGCGCAGCCACGTCCTCAACGGCGTCATCTGGCCCGACTTCACCCGCCTGCCCGAGCCTTCGTGGCCGGTGCTGGCGCTGGTGCCGCTGGCACTCGGCGACGTCGTGCGCGCCGGCGGCGCGACGATCGAGGCGCTGCCTGCGGCCCACACCGTGCCCGCGCTCGGCTATGCCGTATCGCCGAGTGACCGTCCCGAGGCCGGCGCCTGGGTCTTCACCGGCGACACCGGACCGGTTCCGGCGCTGTGGCAGCGCCTGGCCACGATGAAGGTGCACAGCCTCGTCATCGAGACCGCCTTTCGCGACGACGAGCATCTGCTGGCCGACATCAGCCGGCACCTGTGCCCGACGCGCCTGCGCGGCGAACTGGCGCAGCTGCGCGTGCCCACCGAGGTCTTCATCACCCACATCAAGCCCGGCGAGCTCGACGCCGTGATGAGCGCCATCGCCGCGCAGCCCAGCCCGCACCGCGTGCACGCCCTGGTCACCGGGCAGCGCATCGTCGTCTGAAACCGCGCCAGGGCAGGCCGAAGCTGTCTTCATGAAACGCTTTGCCGCGGTACGCGCCGCCGATCTCCACGGCCTGAGCCGCCTGGGCACCGAGGCCACCCTGGGCCTGGTGGATCTGGTGGAGGCGGTGCACCTGCGGGTCGCCAGCCCGCCTGGCTTCACCCGCGCCGAAGACCGCAGCCGCGGCCTGACCGGCCTGGTCTACCGTTCGATCCGCGGCGTCACCCGCCTGGCCGGGGGCAGCGTCGAGGGTCTGCTGGCGCTGCTGAGCCGTGATCTCCAACTGCCCGCCGACGCCGCACCGCAGCCCGAGCGCGAGGCCTTGCTGGCCGCGCTCAACGGGGTGCTGGGGGACCGCCTGGCCGCCAGCGCCAATCCGCTCGCGCTGTCCATGGCCATGCGGCAACAGGGACGACCCTGGCGCGGCGGGGCGCCGGCCGAGGCCGGGCCGCGCCTGCTACTGCTGATCCATGGCCTGTGCATGAACGATCTGCAGTGGCAGCGCGGGGGCCATGATCATGGGCAGGCCCTGGCCGCGGCGCTGGGCTACACCCCCGTCTATGTGCACTACAACAGCGGCCTTCCGATCGGCGCCAATGGACTGGCGCTGGCGCGCCTGCTGGAGGACAGGCTGCGCGGCTGGCCGCAGCCGCTGCAGCGGTTTGCCATCCTCGGCCACAGCATGGGCGGGCTGGTGGCGCGCAGCGCCATCCACCAGGCCGGGCAACTGGGCCTGACCTGGCCGCAGCGGCTGGACGACCTCGTCTGCCTGGGCACCCCGCATCTGGGCGCGCCGCTGGAGCGCGCCGGCCACGGGGTGGACCTCCTGCTGGGTGCCACCCCCTATGCCGCGCCTTTCGCCCGCCTGGGCAAGCTGCGCAGCGCCGGCATCACCGATCTGCGGCATGGCCAACTGCTGTCGCTGGTGCCGGGCGGCGTGGACCGCTTCGCCCGCCGGACGCCGCCGCCGGTGCACGTGCCGCTGCCGCTGGGGCCGCGCAGCCATGCGCTGGCCGGCACGCTCGCGCTGGCCGACGGCGTCGGGACGGCGCTGCTGGGCGATGGCCTGGTGCCGCTGAACAGCGCGCTGGGGCAGCATGCGGATCCGCAACGCAGCCTGGCCTTCGCGCCCGAGCGCCAATGGGTGGGCGCGGGCATCGGCCATCTGGCCCTGCTCAGCCATGCCGCCGTGTTCGAGCGCCTGCGCCAGATCCTGGCCTGAGCAGCGGCGCAGCGTCGAGGCGACACGGCCGGCGTCCCTGCGCCATGCACCCCGGCCGCCCTGATGCTCAGTGCGTGGGGCGGGGCATGTCGCGCTCGTCCCACAACAGGTGCACCTGCGCGTCCTCGGGGATCGCGGGCATCGTGCTCGCCCAGGCGTTCCAGGACGCACGCATCGCCGCCAGCCGTTCGGGAAAGCGCTTGCCGAGGTTGGCGCGCTCGCGCGCGTCCGCGATGACGTCGAACAGGTACTCGTGCCCGTCGACGCGCAGGTACTTCCAGGGCCCGGCCACGCAAGCCGCCTGCTGGCGGTGCTTCATGCGCCAGTAGAGCTGCCGCTCGGGCGCCCAGGCCGGGTCGGCGAAGAGCGGCGCCAGATCGACGCCGTCGGGCGCATGGTCCGGGTGCGGCGCAACGCCGGCGGCCGCGAGCATCGTCGGCATCCAGTCCATCGTCAGCGTCGGCGTGTCGCTGACCTGGCCGGCGGCGATCGACGCCGGCCACCAGGCGATCTGCGGCACCCGGATGCCGCCCTCGAGCAAGTCCATCTTGCCGCCGATGAAGGGCCAGTTGTTGGAGAAGCGCTCGCCGCCGTTGTCGCTGACGAAGACCACGAGCGTGTTCTCGCGCTGGCCCGGCGGCAGCGCCGCGACGATGCGGCCTATGCCTTCGTCCATATGCTGGATCATGCGCCGGTAGGTGGCGATCGAGCCGCCGTCCAGGTGCGCGATCGCCGCGCCGATGCGCGCCGACTCGGCGGCGTCGTCGCGCGTCTCCCACGGCCAGTGCGGCGAGGTGTAGTTCACGCTCAGGAAGAACGGCTGCCCGGCGCGCTCGCGCGCGACGTACTCGACGGCGCGGTCGGAGATCAGGTCGGTCAGGTAGCCCTGCAGGTGGACTTCGCGCTCGCCCTCCCAGAGGTCGTGCGCGCCGCTGGGCCCGAGGTGCGAGAAGTAGTCGACCGCACCGCCGAGCGGGCCGAAGAACTCGTCGTAGCCGCTCTTCAGCGGCCCGAACAGCGGCGGCTGGCCCAGATGCCACTTGCCGATGAGCGCGGTCGCGTAACCTGCGTCGCGCAGCAGCGAGGGCAGCGTCGGATGCTCCGGCGGCAGTCCGAGCACCTGGCTGCGGCGGCCCAGCGGCTCCTCGGCGGCCGCGCGCAGGCGGTACTGCCAGCGCCCGGTGAGCATGCCGAAGCGCGCCGGCGAACACACCGGCGAATTCGAGTACGCGCGCGTGAAGCGCAACCCTTCGCGCGCCAGCCGGTCGAGGTTGGGTGACACCTCGGCATCGGCACCGAAGCTGCCCAGGTCGAAGGCGCCGAGATCGTCGGCGACGATGTAGATGATGTTGGGTCGCACCACGGTGGGTCCTCAGGTTGGTCGGGGGCCGATGCCGCGCACACGCAATCGGCCGAAGGCGACCTGCGCTCGTCGGGGGCCTGCGCGGGACACCGGGGTCATGGCCAGTGGCGCTGCCGGACGTCCTCGAACCGCGCGGCCAGGTCATCCACCAGCGCGCGCTGGTGGTCCTGCAGGGCCTGGCCGGGGATGCGGTCATGCTGGGCGGTGAACGGGCACGCCACGTCGGTGCGACGGCCGCTCAGGCGCTCCAGCACGGCGAGGCCGAAGAAGGGCACCGAGACGGGGCAGTAGCCGCCCTCGTGCGTGAACACCAGCCGGCCGTTGGCATGGCGGCGCGCCGCGTCCTGCACCCTCTCGGTCATGTCGCGGAAGGCCACGCCGTCGAGCAGCATGCGGCCCAGCGGGTCCATGCGACCGGCGTCGTAGCCGCAGGCGACGATGATCAGCTCGGGCGCGTAGGCATCGAGCGCGGGCACCACGATGCGCTCGAAGGCGTCGCGGTAGGCGCCGAAGCCGCAGCCCGGCGGCAGCGGCACGTTCAGGCTGTAGCCCAGGCCCGCGCCCGATCCGATCTCGTCGGCCTCGCCCCTGACCTGGAGGTAGCCGGCCTGCTGGTGGATCGAGATCGCCAGCACGTCGCGCCGCTGCTCGAAGCACTTCTGCGTGCCGTTGCCGAAGTGCACGTCCCAGTCGACGATGGCCACGCGCTTCACGCCGAATGACGCCATCGCATGCTCGGCGGCGAGCGCGGCGTTGGCGAAGACGCAGAAGCCCATGCCCTGGTCGGGCTCGGCGTGGTGGCCGGGCGGGCGGGTGAGCGCGTACGCGGCCTGCGCGCGGCCCTGCATCACGGCGTCCACCGCGGCGAGCGCGCAGCCGGCCGAGCGGCGCGCGGCGTCCCAGCCGTTGCGGGTGATCGGCGCGCCGACGCCGGTGTCGCCGCCGCCCGCGCGCGCCAGGGCCTGCACGCGCGCGACGTAGGCCGGCAGGTGCAGGCGCTCGAGTTCGGCCAGAGTCGCGTCGCGCGCTTCGATTGCGGTGAGCTGGCGCAGCAGCCCCGAGGTCGCCAGCAGGTTCAGCAAGCGGCGCTTGGGGTCCGGGTTCTCGATGTGGCGGTTGTAGGGCTCGACCCAGCCGCCGGGCTGGAGCACCAGCGCGTAGTTGCCCGGGTCGTGCCAGAAGCACAGTTCGTCGGCGACGAAGCCGACCGAGGAAGTTGTCATCGCGCGGTCCCCACTCAGTTCGATGCCAGACCCTGGCGCGCGTGGTGCCAGGCCAGCAGGCGCTGCTCGACGCGCCGGACCACGGTGTTGACCGCCAGCGACGCGAGCGCGACCACGGTGATTCCGGCCAGCCCGGCGGCGATGCGGAACTGCTCCTGTGCGCGCATCAGGTAGTTGCCGATGCCGTCGGTCGACAGCAGCATCTCCGCGCTGACGCTGATCAGCAGCGACAGCGCAACGGACAGCCGCACGCCCGACATGATCTGGGGCAGCGCCGCGGGCAGATCGATGCTGCGCATGATCTCGAGGCGCGACAGGCCGATCGAACGCCCGACGTTGACCAGCAGCGGATGCGTCGCGCGGGTGGCGTCGATGGCGTTCAGCAGCAGGGGAAAGCAGGCGCTGTAGTAGATGACGCTGATCTTGGCCGCGCTGCCGGTGCCGGCGAAGAGCATCGCCACCGGCACGATGGCCAGCGGCGGCAGCGGGCGCAGCAGGTCGATCGCCGGCTCGAGGTACTGGCCGACCTTGGGCGTACGACCGATGAAGATGCCCAGCGGCAGCATCGTCACCAGCGCCAGGCCGAAGCCGGCGGCCGCGCGCGCGAGCGTGATGCCGATCTGCTCGAAGAACACCGGCGCATCGCCAACAAGCGATTGCAGCACGGTGGCGAAGCCGGGATAGCTCGGCGACGCGACGGCGCGCGCCGACAGCTCCCACGCCAGCAGCAGCGCGGCCATGAACAACAGCCCGGGCCAGTTCAAACGTTGCAGCATCATCGCCTCCCGACTCAGGCGCCCGCCATCTTCGCCAGCTCGTCGTGCCAGCCCGCGACGCGCCGGCGCAAGCGCACGACGACGCCGTTGAGCGCCACGCCGTTGAGCCCCATCACCGCCAGCAGCGCGAACATCTCCGGGATGCGCAGCGAGAACGCGGTGTCGTAGAGCATGAAGCCGAGCCCGTCCGTGCCGGCGAGCATCTCGGCGGCGACCGCCGCCATCAGGCTTCCCGCGGCCGCGATGCGGATGCCGGTGAAGATCTCCGGCCAGGCGGCCGGCAGGCGCACGCGCCACAGGCACTCCCAGGCGCCGTAGCCGAAACTGCGCGCGGCGTGGCGCTGCACCGGCTCGCTCGCTTCGAGCGCGCTCACCGCCGAGGCGTAGATCGTCCACACGCAGGCGAACCAGATGATGAAGGTGTACAGCGCGGCGCCCAGGCCGAGCGCGAAGATCGACAGCGGCACGAGCGCGGCCGGCGGCAGCGACAGCATGATCTGGCTCAGCGGCGCAAGGGCGCGCTGCACCACGCGGTGACGGGCGCCGAGCAGCGCGAAGCCGACGCCGCTCAGCGTCGCCAGCAGCAGCCCGCCGATCGCGCGGGACATCGTCAGCGCCTCGCCGGCCCAGAACTCGCGCGCTCCGAGTTGCGCGACGAAGGCCGCGGCGATCGCCGGCACGCCCGGCAGGTACTCCTGCGGTATGCGGCCCGTCAGCACGACCGCCTGCCACAGCAGCAGCAGGCCCAGCAGCGTGACCAGCGGCCTGGCCCAGGCCGGGAGCGCGAAGCGCCGCGACTCGTGCCCGCCGACGGTGGCCACGGCGCGTGCGTCCCGCCGGGTGCCAAGGGTCACGTTCATTGCACCTTCAGGATGACGTCTTCGGGCTTCAGCGCCGCCTTCAGCAGGCCATGGCGCTGCAGCCCGTCGAGCAGCGGCTTGATCTCCTGCGCCGAGGTCTGCAGCGCGGTGAACTCGAGGTCGCTCTTCATCAGGCTCACCACCGTCGGGTTGAGCTTGAACTCGTCGGTGATCATCTTGCGAAAGGCCGCCTTGTCCCTGTTGAAGTCGTCGAGCGCGCTCATCAGCCCGCGGTTGAAGCGGCGCAGCGTGTCGAGGTTGGCCCGTCCCCAGTCCTCCCGCACGAACAGGACGTCGAGCGTGTAGCGCTGCGACTGGTCGGCGAGCACGCCCGACGCCAGCGTCCGGGCGCGGATCTCGGGCGAGACCTTCATGTTGGTGCGAAACGGCTCGACGACACAGGCCGCGTCGGCGTTGCCGAGCTGCAGCGCGGCCTGCATCTGCGGGAAGGGCACGACGATCTTCTTCGCCGCATCGAACGAGACGCCCGCCTTGGCCATGTGCTCGCGGAACTGCAGCTCGCACACGGCGCCGGTGGCGTTCATGGCCAGCGTCCTGCCGGCGAGGTCCTTCACCGACTTGATGCCCGACTTCTCGCTGGCGACGAGCCAGGTCCATTGGCCGTCGGCCTGGTTCGTCTCGTAGGTGAAGGCGTCGAAGATGCGCACCGGCTGGTTCTGCGCGCGCGCGAACAGCACCGGCACCGAGGCCGTGTAGCCGATCTGCGCCGAACCGCTGGTCACCGCCGAGATCACCGCCGGCCCGGCACCGACGGCGATGATCTCGACGTCGAGCCCTTCGCGCTTGAAGTAGCCCTGCCTGGCCGCATGCTGCACCGGCAGCAGCGCGATCGTGCGCAGCCCGGCGACCTTGACCGCGGTCTGGGCGAAGGCGCCCGGCGACAGCAGGCCCAGGCAGGCCGCAGCGAGCAAGGCGCGGATCGGGAGCATGAGTTTCATGGCGCGACTCCAGGTTCGTTGGCAGGATGGCATTTCACTCGAGGGGCAGCACGAACTCGTCGGCGTCGACGCCGCCCTGCAGCAGGCCATGGCGCTGCATCGCCGCGAGCAGCGGCTGCACGTCGCCGGCCTTGGCCGCCAGGCTGCCGAACTCGAAGTAGATCGCGACCTGATCGGCGACCTCGGGCCGCAGCTTGAATTCCGCGATCATGCCGCGCCGGTACAGCGCCGGGTCCTTGCGGAAGTCCTCGGTCGCGCGCTCGGTCGCGCGCAGCAGCTTGCGCAGGACGCCGGCATGCGCCCGGCCCCAGTCCTCGCGCACGAACATGCCGTCCTGCGCGATCGGCCGGGCCGGGTCGAGCGCAGCGAGCATGCCGGCGGCGAGTGCGCGCGCGCGCAACTTCGGCGCCAGCTTCGCGTTCGCGAAATAGGGTTCGGCCATGCACGCCGCGTCGGCGTTGCCGACCTCGAGCGCCGCCTGCATCTGCGGCAGCGGCAGCACGACCTTCTTCACCGCGTCGTAGGGGACGCCGGCCTGGGCCAGGTGGTCGCGCACCAGCAGCTCGCACAGCGCACCCGAAGCGTTGATGGCGACAGTCTTGCCTGCCAGCGCCTTGACGCTGCGCACCGGGCTCGCGTCGGCCACGGCGATCCAGGTGCCCTGGTGATCGCTCGCGCCGGACTCCGTCGCCAGCGTCATGAACATGCGGATCGGCTGGCCGTTGGCGCGCGCGAACACGGCGGGCACGATCGCGGAGTAGCCGACGTCGACCGACTTGCTGACGATCGCCGAGACGACCGCAGGCCCCGATCCGAGCACGGTGAACTCCGCCTTCAGGCCTTCCTTGGCGAAGTAGCCGGCACGCTCGGCATGGAAGAGGCGGATCATCGAATCGGCGCGCAAGCCGCCGATGCGCACCACCTGCAGGGCGTCGGCGGCGCGAACGTTCGTCGCCACGGCGGCGGCCAGGGCCACCAGGGCGCTGATGCCCGCGCGGCGGGCCAGTCGACGGATGAAGTGCATGGTCCTGTTCCTCGAAGAATGGGGATCAGCTGGCCTGGCGCATCGAGCGGATCATCGTGATCACCTCGTGACGCAGCCGCAGGTAGTCGGGGCGCTCGCGCGTGGCCAGCTGGTCGCGCGGCTTGGGCAGCGCCACCTCCAGGTCGGCGAGCACGCGGGTCGGCCGGCGGGTGAGCACGATGACGCGGTCGGCCATGTAGACCGCCTCGTCGACGTCGTGCGTCACCAGCAGGCAGGTCTGGTTGAAGCGCCGCGCCAGGTCGAGCAGGAGATCCTGCAGCTCGGCGCGCGTCTGCGCATCGACCGCGGCCAGGGGTTCGTCCAGCAGCAGCAAGCGCGACTGCGCGGCGAGCCCGCGCGCGATCGCCACCCGCTGCTGCATGCCGCCCGAGACCTGCCACGGGAAGTGCGTCTCGTAGCCGGCCAGGCCGACGGCCTGCAGCAGCTCGCGCGCCTTCGCCTGCTTGCGCTCGGCCGGCGCGGCCACCCGCTTCATGCCGAAGACGACGTTGTCGAGGTTGTTCTTCCACGGCAGCAGCGAACGGCTGTAGTCCTGGAAGACCACCGACATCCCCGCCGGCGGCGCCTTCACCTCCTGCTGCTCGAAGCTCACGCTTCCCGCATCGACGCCGTACAGGCCGGCGAGGCACATCAGCAGCGTGGTCTTGCCGCAGCCGCTCGGGCCGACCACCGAGAGGAACTCGCCGGGCCGCGCCCGGAACGTCAGGTCGCCGATGATCGTCTGGCGTGCCGCGCCCTGGCCGAGCGCCTTCTGCACGTTGCGGACGTCGAGGATGGCATCCATGGGTCTTCGCTCCTCAGGTGCGTTGCGCCGCCTCGAAGGCGACGTGCAGGATACGCAGCATCTCGTCGACGTGTTCGCGGCCGAACACCAGCGGCGGCGACAGGATCAGCCGGTTGCCCTGCACCCGGATGATCGCGCCCTCGTGCCGCGCCGCGGCCACCAGCGCCCCGATGAAGGGGTGCGGCGGCGCGAGCATGGCCTTGCTGCGGCGGTCGCTCACGAGCTCGACCGCCACCATCAGCCCCTTGCCGCGCACGTCGCCCACCTGCGGCCAGCGGTGCAGCTCCTGCAGCCGCTCGAGCAGGTAGCCGCCGATGTCGAGCGCGCGCGCGGGCAGGTCCTCGCGCTCGACGATGGCGAGGTTGGCGTTCGCCGCCGCGCAGGCCAGCGCGTGGCCCGAGTAGGTGTAGCCGTGCATCAGCGCCGCCGGCACGCCCGGCCGCTCGAAGGCGCCGGCGACGCGCTCGTTGAGCAGCGTCGCGCCGAGCGGCACGTAGCCCGAGTTGATGCCCTTGGCCATGGCCATCATGTCCGGCGCCACGCCCCAGGCGCGCGCGCCGCACATGGCGCCGATGCGTCCGAAGCCGGTCACGATCTCGTCGCTGATGAGCAGGATGCCGTGGCGGTCGAGCACCTCGCGCACGCCCGGCCAGTAGCTCGCCGGCGGCACGATCACGCCGCCCGCGCCCTGCACCGGCTCGGCGACGAAGGCGGCGATGGTGTCGGCGCCCTGGTACTGGATCGTGCGCTCGAGTTCGTCCAGGCACAGCGCGGCCAGGCGCTCGGGCTCGCTCTCGTTCCAGGGGTTGCGGTAGAGATAGGGGCTCTCGACCTGGAAGCAGCCCGGCAGCAGCGGCTCGTAGGCGGCGCGGAACACCGGGTTGCCGTTGATCGACGCGCCGCCGAAGTGCACGCCATGGTAGCCCCACTTCAGCGACAGGAACTTCACCCGCTGCGCCTGGCCCTCGAGCTTCCAGTACTGGCGCGCGAGCTTGAGCGCGGTCTCGACCGCATCCGATCCGCCCGAAGAGAACAGCACCTGGCTCATCTTCTCGGGCGCGAACATCGCGGTCAGCCGCGCCGAGAGCTCGATCGCCGGCGGATTCGAGGTGTTCTGGAAGGTCGAGTAGTACGCGAGCTTGCCGAGCTGCGCGGTGACGGCATCGATCAGCTCGCGCCGGTTGTGGCCGACATTGACGTTCCACAGCGAGGCGACGGTGTCGAGATAGCGCTTGCCGTCGATGTCCCAGACGTGCACGCCGTCGCCGCGCTCGACGATCAGCGGCGGGCTTTGCCGTGCGACCTTCGGGTCGATCATCGGGTGCAGCATGTGCACGGCGTTGGCGCTGCGCACGTCGAAAGAAGCGGCGGTATCCAAGGCGGCGATCTCCAGGAGCGGGGTCAGGCGGTGACGACGCTGCGCGTCGAGAGGTAGGCGTCGATGCCCTGCGGGCCGTTCTCGCGCCCGAGGCCGCTGTCGAGGACGCCGCCGAACGGCGTCTCGGGCTGCATCAGCGTCACGGTGTTGATCGCCACGGCGCCGGCGTGGACCTCCTCGGCCAGGCGGCGGGCGGCGTGCAGGTCTTGCGTGAAGCCGAAGGCGGCCAGGCCGACGGGCAGCGCGTTGGCCTGCGCGATCGCCTCGTCCAGCGTGTCGAAAGCGGCCACCGGCACCAGCGGGCCGAACGGCTCCTCGCGCATCACGCGCGCCGCCTGCGGCACGGCGTCGAGCACGGTGGGCGGGTAGAACCAGCCGGGGCCGGGCAGGGGGCTGCCGCCGCAGACGATGCGCGCACCGTGGTCGCGCGCGTCGTCCACCAGCGCGGCAACGGCATCGAGCCGGCGCCGGCTCGCCAGCGGCCCCATCGCCGTCTGCGGCTGCAGGCCGGCACCGACGCGGGTGGCGCGTGCGAGTTCGGCGAAGGCCTCGACGAACGCGGCCTGATGGGATCGATGCACGAGAAAGCGCGAGGGGTTGGCGCAGATCTGCCCGGCGTTGCGCAGCTTGATCTGCCCGAGGACGCGCACCGCGGCGTGCGGATCGGCGTCGGCGCACACGATCGCCGGCGCGTGGCCGCCCAGCTCCAGGGTCACCGGCTTGAGGTGGTGTCCGGCCTGCTCGGCGATCAGCCGGCCGACACCCTGCGAGCCGGTGAACGACACCTTGCGGATCACCGGCGAGGCGATCAGGGCCGACGAAATCTCGGCCGGGTCGCCCAGCAGCAGCTGCAGCGCGCTGCCCGGCACGCCGGCGTCGGCCAGGCAGCGCACCAGCCCGGCCACGGCCAGTGGCGTCTCCTCGGCGGGCTTGAGGATCACCGGGCAGCCTGCGGCCAGCGCCGCACCGACCTTGATCGCCGAGAGCATCACCGGGAAGTTCCAGGGCGTGAACGCCGCCACCGGGCCGATCGGCAGGCGCAGCGTGTGAAAGCGCGTGCCGGCAAAGCGCGAAGGAATGGTCTGGCCGTAGCAGCGCCGGCCTTCCTCGGCGTACCACTCGATCATCTGCGCGGCCTGCTCGATCTCGCGGCCGGCCTCGGCCAGCGGCTTGCCCTGCTCGTGGGTGAGCTGCCGGGCCAGGGCATCGGCCTGCGCACGCAGCGCCTGCGCGCCGCGGCGCAGGACGGTGCAGCGCTCCAGCGCCGTCAGCGCGCCCCAGGCACGGGCGCCGTCGGCGGCGGCGAGCGCGTCGTCGATGTCGGCGCGGCTGGCGGCCGGGTAGCGCAACAGGACCTCGGCGCGGGCCGGGTCGGTGACCTCCAGCATCCGGCTGCCTCGTCCGGCGCGCCAGGCCCCGGCGATGAACTGCACGCGCATGGCTTCGGTGTTCATGGCGCGCAGATTACGCAGGCGCCGGATAATGGAACAAATCCCGCGTCCTTCGGATTTACCCGTGGATGAGCCGAACCTGACCTGTCCAGAGTCGATCTTCGACCTGCTGAACTTCCGCATCTCGGAACTGCTCGGCATCAGCGGGTCCCTGGTCACGCGCCTGTGCGAGGGCGAGTTCGGCGTGACGCGCGAGGAGTGGCAGTTCGTCGCCATGCTCGCCGGGCTGGGCACGCTGTCGCCGGCAGAGCTCGCCGCGCGCACGACGGTGGACCGCTCGCAGTGCTCGCGGGCCCTGCGCCGGCTGCAGGCCAAGCAGCTGATCCATCGCGAGCGCGTCCCGGGTGACGCGCGGCGTGCCCGCATCGGCCTGACCGAGGGCGGCCAGGCCCTCTACGCCCGCGTGTTCCCGCGCGTGGTGCAGGTGCACGCCGCGATGCTCTCGGGCCTCGACGAGGCCGAGATCGAAGCCCTGGCGCGCTGCCTGCGCAAGCTGCACGAGGCGGCCGAGACCGCGTCGCGATCCGGCCTGGTGGCCGGACCGGCCGACCGCCGCAGCGGCGGCAGCCGCAGCATCTGGCAGGCCAAGGCCGCTGCACAGGCGCGGGCTTGACGATCGCCGTTCGACGCGGCGCGGGTGCGCGGCGCCGCGTCGGCCCCGCGATGGGGTGCCGCCCCCTGCCGCTTCACATCCCCTTGAACAAGTGCGCGTACAGCCGGCTGGCGCTGAGCTTGTCGGCCCGGCCGCGCAGCGTCAGCGTGACCTTGCCCGATTCCTCGCGTCGTGCCTGACGGATGGCCGCGGCGCGCACCACCAGGCCGCGGTGCACCTGCCAGAAGGTCTGCGCATCCAGCTGCGGCAGCAGCTCGCGCAGGCTGGTGCGGATCAGGTGCTCGCGCTCGGCGGTGACCACGCGCACGTACTTGTCGGCGGCCTCGAAGTACAGCACCTCGGCCACCGGCACCAGGTGCACGGTGTTGCCAACGCCAGCCTGGATCACCTCCAGCCGCGGCTGCGCCGCTTGCGCGCCCGCGGCCAGCAGTGCGCGCAGCTGCGCCAGCGCCTGGTCCATTTCAGTCGCCTGGACGGTAGACGCCGCGTCGGCGGCCGAGCCGGGGCACGCGGCGCGGCCTCCGGCCGCCTCGCCGAGGCGCTTCTTCAGTCGCGCCAGGCAGGCGGCCAGCCGGGGCGGCTCCACCGGCTTGACGAGGTAGTCCACGGCCTGGGCGTCGAAGGCGGCGAGCGCGTACTGGTCGTAGGCGGTGACGAAGACGAGCAGCGGGAAGGGCGGCGCGCCGGCGCCCGCAGGCCAGTCCTCGGCCAGCGCCTGCGCCGCGTCCAACCCGTTGGCGCCCGGCATGCGGATGTCGAGAAAGCAGATGTCGGGCGCACGCGCCAGCGCCTCGCGCGCCGCGCTCAGGCCGTCGCCCACCTCGGCGACGATGCGCAGCGCGGGCCACAGGCGCGCCAGCTCGGCCTTCAGGTGCGCGGCCAGCAGGGGTTCGTCTTCGGCGATCAGGGCGGTGGTCATCGGGTGGCCGGGCGGGGACCCGGGTCGCGAACGGGGTCGCGAACGGGGTCGGGGTCGGGGTCGGCAGGGGCAGCGTCGCCCGGCCAGGGCAGGCACAGCGTGGCCAGCGTGCCGCCTTCGGCATCGCCCCCCGGCGCCAGCGTGAAGCGGGCGCCGTCGCCGTACAGGGCCTGCAGCCGCTGGCGCACCTGGGTGCTGCCGAAGCCGCCGCCTTCGTCCGCACGCGGCACGGCCGCGGCTGCCGCCTCCAGTCCGACGCCGGTGTCGCGCACCGTCAGCTGCAGCGTGTCGCCGTCGCGGCGCGCGGCCACCGCGATGCGGCCGCCCTGGACCTGCGGCTCCAGCCCGTGGCGGATGCTGTTCTCCACCAGCGGCTGCAGCAGCAGCGGCGGCACCGGCACGGCGCGCAGCGCGGCGGGCAGGTCCAGCTGCACCTGCAGCCGCGCGCCCATGCGGATGGCCATCAGCGTCAGGTAGTCGTCCAGCCGCTCGAACTCGGTGGCCAGCGGGTGGCGTTCACGGCGCGAGGCGGCCAGCGTCGCGCGCAGGTAGGCGATCAGATGGTCCAGCATGGCCTGGGCGCGCACCGCATCCAGCCCGATCAGCACCCGCAGGTTGGCCAGGGTGTTGAACAGCATGTGCGGCTCCAGCTGCGACTGCAGCAGCCGCAACTGGTGCTCGCTGGCCAGGCGCGCGGCGGCTTGCGCGTCGGCCTGGGCCTGCGCCAGCCGGGCTTCGCTCAGGAAGTGGCGGGTGATCGCCAGCGAGACGATCAGCGTGATGCTCAGCACGATGAACAGCGCGCGCGCCCCGGCCCACGCGAAGGGTTCGACGGCGACGCCAATCAGCCAGCCGCCCAGCGTCATCCCGACGCCATAGCCGACCAGCGCGCTGGCCGGCACCCAGCCCGCCATCCAGCGCCAGCCGGGCCAGCCCTTGCGCAGCTCCGGGCTGTCGCGGCCGCACGCCCGCAGCGCGCGCACGATGCCGTGGCGGCCGCCCTCGATCAGCGCGTGGATGGTCAGCCCGACGCACAGCGAGAACACCAGGTTGCGCCACAGCCCGTCGCGCAGCAACACGGTCAGGAAGACGGCGATGCCGATGCACGCCAGCAGCGTCCAGCGCAAGGACCGCCAGGCGGTTCGCAGCCGCGCCGTCATTTCAGCCCGCCGTCCGATGGGTCCATCGGACGCTCCCCAGGGACCGAAGCGGGCCCCGTCGCGGCCGTCGGGATGGCAGGCCGGCCTGGGCGCGGCCGGACGCGCAGCCGGCCCCCGAACGTTGAACAGCGTGTCCCATCGCGCGATTGTCGGCTGGCGACGCGGCCTCAGAACGCCCAGGTCGCCCAGAGCGCGGCCTGCCGGCGCGCCGGCAGCTGGCGCAGCAGCGCCTCGCCCGGGCCGCCATGGCGGCGCCAGGCGGCGTTGACGCGCCAGCGCTCGCCCTGCCACTGCAGCGAGGCGGTGAGCGCGCGGCCGCGGTCGGCCGGGTGCCACAGCACGTCGGCCGCCAGCGTCCAGGCCTCGGTCTGCCAGGCCGCGCGGGCGAACAGGTTGTCGCGCCGCAGGCTGGCGCCACGCCACGGCGTGGCCTGCCAGGCCAGGTTGGCGGCGCGCAGCCGCGCCGGCGTCGCGGTGGCGGAGTCCTGCAGCACGGTGTTGCGCGCCGCCCAGCGGCGCCAGTCGGCATCGCTGGGCGCGCGGCCGTCGTGCCAGGCCTCCAGCAGCAGGCTTTGCCGGGCCCGGCTGGTCCATTGCAGGCCCAGCAGCGCCTGCGTGGTGGCGCCCCGCAGCCGGCGCTGCCAGGGGTTGGCATGCGCCAGCGGGTCACCTTCGCCCGGGCCGGCCCAGGCCTCGTGGCGCTGCAGCCAGCGTGCGCTGGCGTGCAGCGACAGCGCTTCGCCGGCCACCCAGACCACCGCCGCGCCCAGGCTGGCCCCGGTGTGGCGGCCGGCGCGGGCAAAGCCGTGCCAGTCCCACGCGCCGGCGTGGTGGTAGACGCGGGCGGCCAGCGCGCTCTCGTCAGCGCCGCCGGCGAGACGCGCGGGGTCGGCGGGGTCGGCGCCGTCGAGAAGCGACCGCCGCAGCGTCTGCGGGTTGACCCAGACCGCACTCCACGCGGTGTCGGCGTCGAAGTGCTCCAGCTGCAGCAGCGGCCGGCCCTCGGGCAGCGGCTCGTCCAGCGTGCGGCGGGCCTCCTGCTGCACCATGTCGTTGGGCCGGAAGCCGAAGCCGATGTCCCACGCCACCACCTTCTTGCCGGCGCTGGCCTGCCAGGCGTCGGCGTCCCAGGACAGGGCCAGCGTGTGGGCACGCAGGCCGCTGTGCGTCGCGCCGCCGGCGTCGCTTCGGCGCCAGGCCAGCGCCTCCAGCTGCAGCGTTGCCGGCCCGGCGCGGCCGCCGCCGCGCAGCAGCAGCTCGGCGGTCATCGCGTCGCGCTCGGGCGGCGCCAGGCCGGGCGCCTGCGCGTTGGCCGCGGCCAGCAGGCCGGCGCGGTTGGCCGGGCGCGCTTGCGCGCCCAGCCGCCCCTGGCCGCTCCATGCGGTCAGCCGCAGGCCGGCGTCGGCGTCGGGCGTGGCGTCGGCCGTGGCCATGGAGGGAGCCGCGCCGCCGGCAACCGCGGCGGGCGGCGCCACCATCAGGGCCGACATCAGCGCCATCGCCGCCAACGCCAGCGCCGCCGTCGGGTTCGGGGTCGGCCTCATTCCAGGCTCGGGTTGCGCGCCAGGAACATCGGGTTCAGCCAGGCCTCGGGCACGCTACGCCGCTGGCGCGACAGGTAGCGGATGCGCGTCTGCTTCTTCGCCGTCAGCTGGTCGCCCAGCCACATCTCGTCGACCCGGGTCGGTGCGTTTTGCCGGTCCAGCACGAAGCGCGCGGTCTTGGCCAGCTTGCCGCTGCCGACGTACAGCTCGGCGTGCAGCGGCTCGCCATGCGCCTGACCCAGCCACAGCTCGATGCGCGGGTAGCTCAGGCCCGCACGCCGCGCCTGCAGGCTCAGGTGCCAGCAGGCGCGATCGCCGTCGCAGCGCGCCGCGCCGCGCAACTGGCCCTCGTAGTCCTGCGACCAGGCCAGCGTCGCGATGTCGCCGGTGGAGGCCTCGCCCAGCAGCTTCTGCGTCGGCGTGATGCGCAGCGGCCGGCTGCTGCCGGGCAGCAGCAGCCAGAAGTCGTCGCCCAGCATGAGCACCTTCTGTCCGGCCTCGGCCGGCGAGCGCATCAGCACCAGTGAGACATCCTGGGTCAACCTCCGCTGGTCGAAGCGAGCGCTACGGCGGCGTTGTGGAGCGCGGGGTCGTAGGGTTTGCGGTCGGTCCAGGCGCG
>MEFD01000003.1 GCA_001724995.1 Rubrivivax sp. SCN 71-131 | reverse complement strand
ACGCCACTCGAGGTCTTCGCACAGACGCTGGCCAGCTCTCATAAGCCATCAACTTCGGTTCATTGACCTCGGTGTTGCACTTCGGTCTTGAAACCGCCCTTCGTCTGTCGTGCCAAGACTCTCGGTCACGTACCGCTGACCATCGGCCACTCGCTTGTTCGTGATCCTGTATCGGGCGTAGTAAACGTCGCCCTTCACCAAGGGCCTCGTATAGACGCTTACGTTGCCGTCCGCGATGCGGTGTATTGCAGACAAGGGGCTGTTGACAAAATGTTTACACAGCCCAAAGCGTAACGCTAGTGCGTTGTTTTTACAGCAGTTTTTGTGTGCAGTTTTTAGTCCAGAACTGCCATCTCGCCGAGCCGTGATCTGCAAGCATGTGAACGCCCGGTCAATCCAGAAGGGATGCGAGGAGCAAGGCGTGGGCACGGACGTCGTGCACGCGCAGGATGTCGACCCCGGACAGGGCCAGCAGGCCCGAAACCAGCAGCGTATGGTCATCCCGCTGCCGCATCGACCGATAGGACGACGGCGCAAGCATCGACTTGCGCGAATGGCCGAAGACCCATGTGCCGCCGAGCGCCGTCAATTCGCGCGCTCGAAGGATGAGGTCCAGCGTCTGGCGCGTGCTCTTGCCGAAACCGAATCCGGGATCGAAGATGAGCCTGTCACGGGCCACGCCCCCGCGGGTGGCGCGCTCGATGACTTCTTCCCGCCAGGCCCTGACGGTTTCGACGACGTCTGCATGCTGCGGCAGCTTGACCCGGGGATCGGCCGGAATCCGCGCTGCGTGCATGGCAATCACCGGGCAGGCGCCGCGGGCCGCGACCTCCAGCATGTCCGGATCCGTCAGGCCCGATACATCGTTGAGGACATCGACCCCGAGGGCCAGGCACCACTGCGCGGTGGCGGGATGGCGGGTGTCGATGCTGATCGAAATCCTTCTTCTCCAGGGCGCGGCGACGATGCGCTGCAGCACCGGCGCGAGTCGGCGCCGCTCTTCGAGCGGACCGATGGCGTCGGCACCCGGGCGGGTCGATTCCGCCCCGACATCGATCAGGCTCGCACCCAGCCTCACCATCCTTTCGGCGAGCGCAAACGCGCGCTGCGGCTGCAGCGTCCCGTCACCGGAGAAGGAGTCCGGCGTCAGGTTCAGGATCCCCATGAGCTTCGGTCGGCGCATGGGGGCCGCCGCGGCTGCTGCCGTCATGCCGATGCCGCGCCCGGGGGCCGCCATGCCGGAAGGTCCTCGACGCGCCGCACGCTCGACGGCGCCAGCCGTTCGTCCCAATCCTGCGGACACAGTTCGGGGGCCAGCTCGGCCAGGGGCGCAAGCACGAACCGCCGCTCGAACATGCGGGGGTGGGGAATCGTGAGTTCGGGAAAGCGCATGTCCAAGTCGCCGTACGACAGGATGTCGATATCCAGCGTGCGGGGGCCGTTGCGCCCGGCTCGAACCCGACCGGCGGCCTGCTCGAGCCGTTTGCACGCGGCCAGCAAGGCAAACGGATCGGCCGAGGTCTGGAGTTCGACGACGGCATTGAGGTAGGGCCCTTGTCCTTCGGGCCCGCCGATGGGCTCGGTTTCGTAGCAGCCGGAGACCCGCGTCACCCCCTCCAGACCGCGGATGGCGAAGAGCAAGGCGGCGCGCCGGTCGCCAAGGTTCGAGCCGAGCCCCAGGAACGCACGCACCGGCTCGCGCTGCAAGACGCCGAGCTCGCTGCGCCGCCTGCGGATCCTGACGCCGGTCGTCGCGACGTCGTGTGTCACCGGAGGACGCAGCTTTCGCACGGCGACCTCGACCATGGTGACGCCGCGATCCTTGAAGATCTCCTCGATGATCCTCGAGCCGACGCGCTCAAGCAGCTGGTGCCCCTCCTCCGCCACCACCCGGCGCACGACGTCGATCGGCCCGCAGTAGTCGAGCGTGTCGGCGAGCGCATCGCTGCGCCCCGCACGCGCCAGATCGAGATGGATGTCGAGATCGACTTCGATGGGCTGCGCCCGGCGCTGCTCCTCGGCCAGCACACCCACGACTCCGACGGTCCGAATGGCGCGAATCTCGATCCGGTCTGTTTGCGGCATGTCTTTTTCCTGCCAGCCTGCCAAGAACGCCATCCCCCGGCGAAGAGACGGCAGGCTCAGGCGTCTGGAACTTGATCGCCCGCGGGCCGGCGCGCGGGCAGCGGATTCAGTGCGCGACGCAGCAGCTTCCCCGATGGCGTGCGGGGAATCGAGTCGCGGAATTCGAATGCGCCCGGCACGAGATCGGCGGGCAGCACCGTGCGGCAATGGGCCGCGATGTCGTCGCTCGACGCGCCTGCGGCGACGACGATGGCCTTCACGCCCGCCGTCGAGCCCATGCCGGCCGGCACGACGGCGACATCTTCCACACCCGCCACGGAGGCAATCGCCGCCTCGATGCGCGCCGGATCGACCTCGTCGGCGCCGATCCGGATCATGCTGCCCCCGCGTCCCATCAGGATGAGCTCACCGCCCGGCGCCAGCAGGCCCGTGTCGCCCGTGAAGAAGCGGCCATCCGCCAAGGTCGCCGCCTGCCGGCCCCCGGCACCGCGCACGTCGTCCCGGGCGCTCCAGGCGTCCGCGGTGCCGAGTTCCGGCGGCACCGGAAGGTAGCGTTTGGCCACCGCCACGGACGCCACGACGACCTCGCCGCGCGTGCCGGGCGGCAGCACGCGGCCATCGGCGTCGACGATGGCCAGGTCGATGTGCGGCAACGGCCTGCCGACACGCCCGTTTCGCGACGCGCCATCGATCCCGAGGGTGATGGTGCCGCACTCGGTCGCACCGTAGTCCTGGATGACGTCCTTCCCGCTCAGGGCCTCGAATCGACGACCGACGTCCTCGGGCAACGGCGCGCCCGCACTCAGGCATGCCCGCAGGGAAGCGAAGTCCGGGCGCCTGCCCCCGCATGACGACAGGGAACGGAGAACCGGTGGGGTGGCGAACAGGACCGTGGGGGCGCTGCGCTCGAGCACGCCGAGCAGGTCCGCCCCTGAACTCGCGTGCGGCAGGAGCACCTGCCCACCCTGCGACAGGGGCGCCAGGGTGCCACCGATCAGGCCGTACGAATGCGTGATCCTGGTGACGACCAGGCTCGAGTCGTCCGGGCTCATCGGCAAGACGTCGACGATCGATGCGACCTCCGCCCACACCGCCGCTTGGCTGCGGGCAACCGCCTTTGACGGCTCGTCCTGTCCCGACGTGAACTGCACGATGAAGTCCGCGTCGTGCGCCTGCGTGCCGCCCTCGCACGACGCGGGGGCAGGTTGCCCTGGGGCAGGAAGCTGCACCAGATGCAACCGCCCCGCCAGCAGTCGGCCGCGCCGGCGGGCACCGCAGGCTTGCAGGAAGGGCAGTCCGCCACGATCGGTCAGCACCAGACGCGTCGAGGCAATCCGGGCATACGCACGAAACTCCTCTTGCGTCAGGCTGGCGGGAAACAGCACCGCCGTCCTGCACGTCTTGGCCGCAGCGAGGAGCGCCGCGATGAAGGGTGCGCCGTTGGCAAGCACGAACCCGACGGATTCGCCGCGTGCCGAGACCTCCTCCAGCACTTCGGCGCAGGACGAGACATCCCGCCACAGTTCGCGGTAGCTGAGCCCACCCGCAGCGTCGGTGACGGCCGGCCGGTCGGCGTGCCGTCCGGCACTGCGCTCGATTGCGGTCAGCAGCATGTCATGGGTTGCGAAGGGGACGGGCATGACTCGCGAGACGGACCCGCGAAACCTTGACGTGATGCCCAAACATGCCGCCCTCGTCGCTGCCGTCGTCGAGGCCAAGTGTAGCGAGCCGCGCTGGCGCCGATCGCGCCGTGTGGCGCCGATCGCGCCGCTCGTGAGCTCCCCGTCCGCGCAAATGCGCGGCGGAGCGCCGCCTTCTCCGCCCTTTGCGCTGCGTGCGCGCTGTCTAGCATCCCCTGCACACGGGCAGGGCCTGCCCGCGCCCGATCGCCAAAGGAAGCTCCCATGTCGGACATGTCGGTCCCCCCGTTGACGCTCGCCTCGATGGAGCCGCCCCCCGCGCGCGCGTCCGCCGCGGCGGCGCCAGGCGCCGCAGCAGCGCCCGCGCGCTTTGCCTGGCCAACGCCCTCGCTGCCCTGCTACCCGGCACCCACGCCGCCGCTGGCGCCCGAAGCCTGCGTCATCGAGGGCACGAACGGCAGCACGATGGCCGGTCGCCTGATGCACTTCAGCCTCGAAGCCGGCATGGCGCACGTGCAGGTGGCGGCCTCGCGCACGACCATGCCGCTGCGCTTCTCGCAGTTCCGCGTGCTGCGCCTGGCCAAGCCGCTGAACCCGCTGCCCTTCGACCCCACCGACACCACGCCGCTGGCGCTGACGGAATGCAAGGCCCAGCCCTACCGCCTGACGCTGCAGGACGGCACGCAGCTGGAAGGCCACACGATCACGCACGAGGAAAACGCGCACGGCCTCTTCCTCTTCGAGCCGGCCAACGAGGACGGCGCGGTGCGCCGCTGCTTCGTGCCGCGCATGGCCTACCGCCACGTCGACATCGGCCTGCGCCTGGGCGAGGCGCTGATCGAGCAGCAGGCCGCCACCGCCGCGCAGGTCAGCGCCGCACTCTGCGAGCAGGACCGGCTGCGCCAGCAGAAGCTCGGCGAGATCCTGCTCGTGCGCCAGCTCATCACGCCGCAGGACCTGGAGACGGCGATCGAGGAGCAGGCGCGCATGCCGATGGTGCGCATCGGCCAGGCGCTGATCGCGCTCGAGATGATCACCGAGGCGCAGCTCGAGCAGGCGCTGCAGCAGCAGCAGGTCGACCGCGGCGTGCCGCTGGGCGAGCTGCTGGTGAAAAGCGGCGTCATCAAGCCGCAGGACCTGCAGACGGCGCTGGCGCGCAAGATGGGCTATCCGATGGTCGACCCGGAGCAGTTCCCGGTCGAGATCGAGGCGCTGCAGAAGCTGCCCTACGGCCTGGCTTCGCGCCTGGTCGCGCTGCCGCTGATGCTGCGCGGCGGGCGCCTCGTCGTCGCGCTCGAGGACCCGACCCGGCGCAAGCTGCTGGACGAGCTCGAGTTCGCCAGCGGCTGCAAGGCGATTCCGGTGCTGGCGCGCGCCAACACGCTGTTCTCGGCCATCGAGCGCAACTACGAGAGGATCGGCGCGGAGACCCGCGCCAGCGCGACCAACGAGGTCGGCGCCCTCGATTTCCAGCCCGAGGAGGCCGGCAAGCTGCTGGCCACGCTCGAGCAGGAACACAGCGCCGCCGACGCGCCCGACGCGGGCGAGGACAATCCGATCGAGCAGAGCGACAACTCGCTCGTGCGGCTGATCAACAGCATGATCCTGGACGCCCAGGCGCAGGGCGTCTCCGACATCCACATCGAATGCGCGCCCGGACGCGAGAAGGTCAAGGTGCGCTTTCGCAAGGACGGCGCAATGCGGCCCTACCTCGAGCTGCCGCCGAGCTACCGCGCGGCGTTGATCGCGCGCATCAAGATCATGTGCGACCTCGACATCGCCGAGCGCCGCAAGCCGCAGGACGGCAAGATCGCCTTCGGCCGCTTCGTGCAGGGGCAGAAGCTCGAGCTGCGCGTGGCCACCATCCCGACCAACAACAGCTGCGAGGACGCGGTGCTGCGGCTGCTGGCCTCGGCCAAGCCGCTGCCGCTGGCGCAGCTGGGCCTGTCGCCGCACAACCTCGAGCGCATGCAGTTCGCCAGCCAGCGCCCCTACGGCATGATCCTGTGCGTGGGGCCCACCGGCTCGGGCAAGACGACGACGCTGCACTCGGCGATGGGCTACATCAACACGCCGCAGCGCAAGATCTGGACCGCCGAGGATCCGATCGAGATCACCCAGGCCGGGTTGCGCCAGGTGCAGGTGAACGCGAAGATCGACTGGACCTTCGCCAAGGCGCTGCGCGCCTTCCTGCGCGCCGATCCGGACGTCATCATGGTCGGCGAGATCCGCGACAAGGAGACCGCGGGCATCGCCATCGAGGCCTCCCTGACCGGCCACCTGGTGATGAGCACGCTGCACACCAACAGCGCCGCGGAGACGGTGACGCGCCTGCTGGACATGGGCATGGACCCGTTCAACTTCGCCGACGCGCTGCTCGTCGTGCTCGCGCAGCGCCTGGTGCGCCGCCTCTGCCCGAGCTGCCGCACGTCGCGCGACGCCCGGCCCGAGGAGATCGAGGAACTGCTCGGCGACTACATGCTCGCGTTCCGCGGTGCCCAGGACATGCCCGGCGCGGACGCGGTGCTCGCCGCGTGGCACGAGCGCTTTGCGCGCGAGGGCCGGCTGCAGGCGTTCGAGGCGCCGGGCTGCCCGAGCTGCGAGCACAGCGGCCTGCGCGGGCGCGCCGGCGTGCACGAACTGATGCACATGACGCCGCCGCTGCGCAAGCTCATCCAGACTGGCGGCCGCGCCGAGGAGATCCAGCACCAGGCGCTGGCGACGGGCATGCGCACGCTGCGCCAGGACGGCATCGAGAAGGTGCTGGCCGGCGTCACCTCGATCGCCGAGGTGCGCGCCACGACCAACGCCTGAGCGTGCGGCGGTGCGCGTTCAGCCGGCGGGGGCGGCGCCCGAGCGCCCCTCGCGCAGCATGCGCTGCACCGTGGCCTGCAGCTCGTCGAGCATGAGCGGCTTGGTCAGGTAGCCGTCGAAGCCGGCCTTGCGCGCCTGCTCGAGGTCCTCGGCCATCGCGTTCGCGCTCACCGCCACCGCCGGCCGCGAGGCCAGCTGCGGGTCCGCGCGCAGGCGCTGCAGCAGCTCGAAGCCGCTCATCCCGGGCAGTTGGATATCCAGCAGCAGCAGGTCCGGCAGCCACTGGCCGACCTGTTCGAGCGCGGCCTGCGGGCTCGCCGCCAGCTGCAGCTCGGCGCCCTGCAGGTGCTCGAACATGCCTTGCAGCAGCAACTGGTTGACCGGGTTGTCCTCGACGTAGAGCACGCGCCAGGGCCGCCCATCCGGTCGCGATGGCAGCGTGGCCGCCGCGGACCCCGCCCGCGGCGGCGCCACCCCGGCGCCGGCCGGCGCAGGCTCGGCGCGGTCGAGCTCGATCCAGAACGTGCTCCCTTGCCCGGGCTCGCTCTCCACGCCGATGCGGCCACCCATCATCTCGACCAGCGCCTTGCTGAGCGTGAGGCCGATGCCGGCGCCTTCGATCGCAAGGGCGTCGGCGTCCAGCCGCTCGAAGGCCTGGAACAGGCGCCCCTGCTGGGCTTGGGTCAAGCCCGGCCCGGCGTCGCTGAAATCGATGCGCACGCGATCACCCAGGGGCTGAACCTGCACGCGAACCAGACCGCCTTCGCGGTTGTACTTGATCGCATTGGAGAGCAGGTTCAGCAGCACCTGGCGCAGCCGCGTCGGGTCGGCCCGCAGCAGCGTGTGCCGCGCCGGCGGCGGCAATGGCGGAAGCTCGAGCCGCACGCCACGGTCGCGTGCCGTCGGCCCGAGCAGGCGGCTGCTGCCTTCGAGCACCGGCTCCAGCGCCACCGTCTCCAGCATCACCGGCAAGGCACCGGCCTCGATGCGCGCGAGGTCCAGCATCTCGTTGATCAGCGCCAGCAGGTGGCGACCCCCGCGCTGGATGTACCGTGCGTGCTCGCCGAGCACCGTTTCGCCGCGCGCCTGCGCTTCGCCCTCGATCAGCTGCGCGAAGCCGAGCACCGCGTTCAGCGGCGTGCGCAGTTCGTGCGACATGCGCGAGAGGAACTCCGACTTGGCGCGGTTGGCACGCTCGGCCTCGTCGCGGGCGGTGGTCAGGCTGCGCTCGGCAGCCTTGCGCGCGCTCACGTCCCAGCCGTAGACGAGGTAGCCGCGGAAGCGGCCCTGCGCGTCGAACTGGGGGATGCCGTGGTCCTCGAGCCAGAGCTCGCGGCCGTCGGCACACAGCACGCACACCTCGACCTCGAAGGGCTCTGCGCGGCGCACCATGGCGGCAAAGGCCTTGCGCGGGTGGCCACAGGCCCGCGGGTGCAGGCGCTCGCGCCAGGGTTGCCGCAAGGCCTGCTCCAGCGTGCGCCCGATCGCCCGCAGCCAGGCTTCGTTGAACCAGATCGGGTCGCCCCGCTCGTCGCTCTCCCAGATGTAGGCCGGCGCGGCGTCCGCCATGGCGCGAAAGCGCGCCTCGCTGGCGGCAAGCTCGCGCCGGGCGAGCGCGTGCGCCGTGATGTCGCTGAAGGTGCGCACCTGCGCGCCGTCCGGCGCACGGTAGACCTGCACCTCGACGATGCGGCCGTCGCGGCGCTCGCGCTGGTAGCGCTCGACCGCCCACCGACTCGCATCCACCCCCTCGATCCAGGAGGCCGCCGCCTTGAGCCAGGGCTGCTGCTCGGGCGCGGACACGGCGCTGAAGACGCCGTGCTCGACCTGCCAGGCGATCAGGTCGCGCACCGGTCTGCCGCGAACCAGCATGGCTTCGGGCACTTCCAGCAGCTCGATGACGCGCTGGTTCCAGGCCTCGACGTGCCCGCCGGGGTCGAGCGTGAGCACGCCCTGCGCGAGGTGTTCGAGCGTCCACTCGAGGATGCGCGTGCGCCCGGCGAGCCGCCCGACCTCGCGCTCGTGCGCCCCCTCCTCCCCGGGCCCCGGGACCTGCGGCGGGGTTGACTCGCCCTGCTCCATGACGCATTTTCACCCGCCCACCCGCCCGCCGCCGTCGGCGGCAACCCTCAGGGCTGCAGCATCAGGTGCAGCGCGGCCAGCCCGCCGCCCGCCACGAGCCCCGCCAGCAGCAGCCAAAGCAGCGCCCGGGCCAGTCGCCGCAAGGTCCGGGCCGCGCCCGGCCGCGGCCGGGACGGACGGCGCCGACGCGCCGGCAACAGGCCCTGCCAGTTGCACATCGCATCGCGGCAGCGATAGCGGCGCCACGCCTGGGCGTCCCAGCGGCGCTTGTCGTTGGCCGTGCGCAACACGCGCATCACCGCGCCCCCGCATTCGGGGCAGGCCGGGGCCGCTTGGGCCGGCAGACGGGACGAGGCGGGAGTGGACATGGCACGATGCTGCGACACATTGCGCGGGCCGTGGCCACCGCCCCCCGCGAACGGGGGCCGCGGCGAGCGGGGATCAGACGAGCCCGTCGAACAACCACACCGTGACCGCGTCGCCCGGGCTCACCGAACCCTCGTCGTGACCGAGCACGACCAGCGCGTTGGCTTCGCTGAGCGAGCGCAGCACGCCGGCCCCCTGGCTTCCCGTCAGGCGCACGCTGAAGGCGCCCTGCGCATCCGCTGCGACGATGGCGCGCTGGAACTCGGTGCGGCCCGGGCGCTTGCGGATCGGCGTCGTGCACGGCAGGCGCAGCGCCGGCAGCGGCTGCGGCGTCGCCCCGGCGAGTTGCAGCAGCGCCTCGCGCACGAAGGCGTAGAAGGTGACGAGTGCGGCCACCGGATTGCCCGGCAGGGCGAACAGCCACACCGGGCGCTGCGGCCCGCGCAGCGGCCCGAAGGCGAAGGGGCGTCCGGGGCGCATCGCGACCTTCCAGAACGCCACGTCGCCGAGCTCGGCCATCAGCGCGCGCGTGTGGTCCGCCTCGCCCACGCTGACGCCGCCGCTGGTCAGCACGGCGTCGGCCTCGGCGCACGCGCGCGCGAAGGTCGCGCGCAACGCAGCCGGGTCGTCGGCGACGAGGCCGAGGTCGATCACCTCGCAGTCCAGGCGCTGCAGCGCCGCGCGCAGGCTGTAGCGGTTGCTGTCGTAGATGCAGCCCGGCGGCAGCGGCTGCCCCGGCTCGCGCACCTCGTCGCCGGTGGAGAAGAGGGCCACGCGCACGCGTCGGCGCACGCTCACCCGCGTGCCGCCGAGCGACGCCAGCAGCCCGAGGTCGGCCGGGCGCAGCACGCGGCCCGCGGCCAGCGCGACGCGCCCGCAGGCAAGGTCCTCGCCGCGGCGGCGGCGGTTCTCGCCGCGCTTCACGACGCCGGGGCCGATCGTCACGCGCTCGCCCTGCACGCGGCAGAGCTCCTGCGGCACCACGGTGTCGCAGCCTTCGGGCATCACCGCGCCGGTCATGATGCGCAGGCACTGCCCGGCGGCCACGGGCTGGCCCCAGGGCGCCCCGGCGAAGGCCGTGCCCGCCACCAGCAGCAGCTCGACGGCCTCGTCCTCGCGCAGCGCGGCGCCGTCGAAGGCCCAGCCGTCCATCGCCGAGTTGTCGTGCGGGGGCACGTCGATCGGCGAGAGCAGGTCCGCCGCCAGCACGCGCGACAGCGCCTGCGGCAGCGCCAGCTCCTGCACCTCGGCCACCGGCTGCACGGCCCGGGCGATGGCCGCGCGCGCCTCGTCGACGCGGGTATGGCGCTCCCCGGCGAAGAGCGGGGACTCGGCGAGTTCGGTCATGGCGGGCAAGGGTGGGGCAAGGGGCCGCGGAAGGAGCCGCGGCAGGCCCCATTCTGGCGCGATCGCCCCACGACCGGCGCCGGCGGCCGGCGTCGGCGCCGCCAGCCATGCAGCCACGTACATATCGCGCCGGACCTCAGGGTTGACCAGAATGCGCGGCTGCCCATGATGGAAAGTCTCGTCCTGGCCCTGGAGCTGATCGCGCGCGGCGACGCCGAGCTCTTCGGCATCGCCACGCTCTCGCTGCGCGTCAGCCTGAGCGCCTGCGTGCTCGCGGCGCTGCTGGGGCTGACCCTGGGGGCGTGGCTGGCGGTGGCGCGCTTTCCCGGGCACCGCGCGCTCGTGTGGGCGGTGAATACGCTGCTGGCGCTGCCCAGCGTCGTCGTCGGCCTGCTCGTCTACCTGCTGCTGTCGCGCTCGGGGCCCCTGGGCAGCTGGGGCATCCTCTTCACCCCCAAGGCCATGGTCATCGCGCAGGCCATCCTCGTCACACCGATGATCGCCGCGCTCTCGCGCCGGCTGGTGGCGGACGCGCTAGCCGGCGGCGGCGACCAGCTCATCGCCCTCGGCGCGCGCCCGCTCACCGCGGCCCTGCTGATGCTGGTGCACGAGCGCCTGGCCACGCTGACGCTGCTCCTCACCGCCTTCGGCCGCGCCGTGGCCGAGGTCGGCGCGGTGATGATCGTCGGCGGCAACATCGCCGGCGTGACGCGCGTGATGACGACCTCGATCGCGCTCGAGACCAGCAAGGGCGACCTGCCGCTGGCCCTGGCGCTGGGGCTCGTGCTGCTGGGCGTGGTGGGGCTCATCCACAGCGGCGTGGCGATGATCCCGGTGCGCGACAAGGCGCTGCGCGTGGCGATGGCATGAACGCCTCCACGCCGACGCTCGCGCTGCTCGGCGCAGCCGGGGCCGCGACCGCGAGTCCCGTCGCCTCCGCGCCCACCGGCGTCGGCGTCGGCGGCACCGCGGCCGCGGCCGAGCCGCTGCTGAGCCTGCGCGGCGCGCAGGTGCGCCTTGGCAGCACCCTGGCGCTGACGGGCGTCGACCTCACCGTCTGCCGCGGCCAGCGGCTGGTGCTAATCGGCAGCAACGGCTCGGGCAAGACGACCTTGCTGCGGCTGCTGCACGGCCTGCTGACACCCGATGCCGGCGCGCGCACGCTGCACCCGCTGGGCGCGGGCAGCCGCGTGCCGCGCATGGCGATGCTCTTCCAGCGCCCCTTCCTGCTGCAGCTCTCGGTGCGGCGCAACCTCCATCTGGCGCTGTGGCTGGCGCGCGTGCCGGCAGCCGAGCGCGCGACGCGCGCGGACGAGGCGCTCGAACGCGTGGGCCTGCAGGCGCAGGCGGGCCAGCTCGCCACCGCGCTCTCCGGCGGGCAGCAGCAGCGCCTGGCGCTGGCGCGCGCGCTGGCGCTGCGGCCCGACATCCTGTTCCTGGACGAGCCCACCGCGAGCCTGGACCCTGGCGCCAGCCGCGAGGTCGAGGCCGTCGTCGAGCGGCTCGGTGAGGCCGGCATCACCGTCGTCATGAGCACCCACAACCTCGGCCAGGCACGGCGCCTGGCCACGCATGTGGCCTATCTGGAGGCCGGGCGCGTGCCCGTGCACGCGAGCGCCGAGCGCTTTTTCAACGCTGCCCCGCCGCCGGCGGTGCACGCCTTTCTTCGAGGAGAGAACCCTTGGCTTTGACTGCCTACACGCGCCGCCTGGGCGCACCGCTGCTGGCCCTGCTGGCCCTGCTGTTCCTGCTGGCGGCCACGCTGGCGCAGGCGCAGGACAAGTTCATCGTCATGGCCAGCACGACCTCGACCGAGCAGTCCGGTCTCTTCAAGCACCTGCTGCCGGCCTTCAAGCAGGCCAGCGGCATCGACGTGCGCGTCGTCGCCGTCGGCACCGGGCAGGCCTTGGATACGGCACGCCGCGGCGACGCCGACATCCTCTTCGTGCACGACACCGCAGCCGAGGAGAAGTTCGTCGCCGAGGGCTGGTCGACCCGGCGCGAGGACGTGATGTACAACGACTTCGTGCTCGTCGGCCCGAAGAGCGACCCCGCCGGCGCGCGCGGCAGCGACATCGTCGCCGCGTTGAAGAAGGTCGCCGCCAGCGGCCAGGCCTTCGTCTCGCGCGGCGACCGCAGCGGCACCCACGCCGCCGAGTTGCGCCTGTGGAAGAAGGCAGGCATCGACCTCGCCGGCGCGCGACCGGCCGGCTACAAGGAGTGCGGCTGCGGCATGGGCCCGGCGCTGAACATCGGCTCCTCGAGCAACGCCTACGTGCTCACCGACCGCGGCACCTGGCTGAGCTTCAAGAACCGCGGCGAGCTGGACATCGTCGTCGAGGGCGACCGCACGCTCTTCAACCAGTACGGCGTCATGGTCGTCAATCCGGCGAAGCACCCGCACGTCAAGGCCGCGCTGGCGCAGCAGTTCGCCGACTGGATCGTCGCGCCGGCCGGGCAGGCGGCGATCGCGGGCTACCAGATCGGCGGCCAGCCGCTCTTCTTCCCGAACGCCAAGCCGCGCTGAAGCCCCGGTCAGGGGCCGCATGCCGAGCCGACAATCGCGGCATGAAGGATCGCGGCGTTCACCTGCAGTACAGCTTCCAGGCGCGCAACCAGCGCGGGGCCGACGTCCACAACCCGCTGTTCGAGCTGCTGTCGGCAATCGCCGAACATGGCTCGATCCTGCATGCCGCGAAGGCGATGGGCGCCTCCTATCGCCACGTCTGGGGCGCCTGCAAGCATTGGGAGGAGGTGCTCGGCGAGCCGCTCGTGCACTGGGCGCAGGGCCAGCCGGCGCGGCTCACGCCCTTCGGCCAGCGCCTGCTATGGGCCGAGAAGCGCGCGCGCTCGCGCCTCGTGCCGCACATCGAGGCCTTGCGTGCCGAACTCGAGCGCGTGCTCACCGAGGCGCTGGACGGCAGCCAGCAGGTGCTGGCCATCCATGCCAGCCACGACAGCGCGCTGCCGCTGCTGCGCGAGCTGGCCGCCCTGCCCGCCGCGCACGGCGGCGAGCGGCTGCACATCGAGCTGAAGTTCACCGGCAGCCTGGACGCGCTGCAGGCGCTGGCGGCCGGCCGCTGCGCGGTCGCCGGCTTTCACGTGCCGCCGCTGGCCGACCCGGACACCGTCTTCGCGCGTGCGCTCAAGCCGCTGCTGGCGCCCGGGCGCCACAAGCTGATCGGCTGCATGCGGCGCCAGCAGGGCCTGATCGTGGCGCGCGGCAACCCGCTCGCGCTGCACGACATCGCCGGCGTCGCGGCCCGCGGCGCGCGCTTCGTCTTCCGGCAACCCGGCTCGGGCACGCGGCTGCTCACCGAGCACCTGCTGGCCGAACAGCAGCTCGACAAGGCAGACCTCGTCGCCGCGGATGCCGGTGCCGAGGACAGCCACCTGGCCGTGGCGGCCGCGGTCGCCTCCGGCGCGGGCGACTGCGGCCTGGGCATCGAGGCCGCGGCGCGCCACTTCGGCCTGGACTTCGCCCCGCTGGTCGACGAGGACTACTTCCTCGTCTGCCTGACGCCGATGCTCGAGGACCCTGCGGTGCAGGCGTTGCGACGGCTGCTGCTGCAGCCGCGCTGGGCTGAACTGCTGGCCACGCTCCCGGGCTACCGGCCGGCACACGCCGGAGAGGTGCTCTCGCTCACCCGCGCGCTGCCGTGGTGGCGCTTTCGCACGCCGCGCAAGTCGGGCCGGCGCGAGGCGGCACAATAGTCCGCTGCAGCACAGGGAGAGCGCGCATGAGCGCCGCCGCGACGAAGGCATGCCGCGCGATGCACGGCAGCGCCCGGCAGGAGAAGAGACCTTCGCGCGGGCCACGGCGATTCCATCGAAGAATCAGGGCCTTCACCATGCTCCCAGCCACCCTCACCATCGTCGACGACGACGAGGTCTACGGCGAACATCTCGCCGCGCATCTGCGCCGCCAGGGCGTGCGCGTGCGCAGCTTTGCCGACAGCAATCATCTGCTGACCGCGCCGGAGCCCTTCGGCGACGCCTTCTACGTGCTCGACCTGATGCTGCCCGGCGTCGGTGGCGAGGAGCTGATCCGCATCCTGCGCCTGCGCAGCGATGCCGGCGTGCTCGTGGTCTCGGGCAAGGCCGCCAGCGGCGTGTTCGAGGACGTGCTCAGCGCCGGGGCCGACATGCACGTGGCCAAGCCGGTCAGCCTGGAGCAGATCACGCTGGCCATCGAAGCCATCTGGCGCCGCATCGAGCAGCAGCGCGGACGCGAGCGACGCGCCTGGCTGCTGGACATCGAGCACCAGCGCCTGACAGCCCCGGGCGGCGAGGTCATCGAACTGGCCGACAACGACCTGGCGATCCTCTCCTGCTTCCCCGACGCCGAGGGCGGCGTCGTCACGCGCGAGCGCCTGTGCCAAAGCCTCGGCCGCCCGGTGCTGGGCGGCTCGGACAACGCCCTGCACGCCATGATCTATCGTCTGCGCCGGCGCATCGAGAAGGCCACCAGCGCGGTGGTGCCGCTGCAGTCGCAATCGCGCGTGGGCTACGTCTTCAAGGCGCCGATCCGCGTCCAGGGCCGCCGCTGAGGCCGGCTCCGGCGCCCGCGCCACCGCGACCGGAGGGCCTGCAACTGCCCCCCTTCCTCGCCGCCTTCTACCTCGCCAGCGGCATTCTCTACACGGCCATGCCGATCATGGTCTGGGTGCTGCTGCGCCATCTGCACCCGACGCGTCCGCTGGCGTTGTGGTGCGGCGGCGGGCTGGTGCTCGTGGCAGGCATGATCCTGCACGGCGTGCGTACGCCGGCGCTGGGGCTGGCCGGTCACTTCGCGGCCCAGCTGCTGGTGCTGACCTCCTGGGCCCTGCAGCTCGCCGCCTTGCGCCTGGAGGACCAACGCCCGCCGAAGCTGCCGCGCCTGCTGCTGGCCTGCGTCCTCGGGATCGGCTTGCTGGCCTTCGCGCAGCTGCAGTTCGGCAGCCACGGGCGCCGGGCGCTGGACCACCTGGTGCTTGCCGGCTTCGCGCTGGCCCTGGCCCTCGCCGCCGCGAGGCTGACACGCCATGGCCACAGCCGCAGCGCGCGCCTGCTGGTGGTGCTCTACGCGCTCATGACCCTGGGTCTGCTGGTGCGCTTCGCCCGGCGCGCCCTGGCGCTGCCGATGGGGCCTGCGGTCCAGCCCGATGCGCTCTTCGTCGCCGTCATCGCCTTCCTGCTCGTGGCCGCGATCGCCACCAACGTCGCCTACCTGGGCCTGGCGCTGGACCGGGCACGCCGCGTCGAGCAACGCCAGCGCAGCGCCCTGCAGGCGCTGCACGAGCAGGAACTCGGGCGCGAAGCCACCGCGCGCGGGCGCGAGATGGTCGCCGGCGAGCGTGCGCGCACGACGCAGCTGCTCGCGCACGAGGTGCGTCAGCCGCTGCACAACGCCGCCGTCTCGCTGCAGCGGGCGCTGGCCACGCTCGGCCAGACGGACGACCCGGACGCCGCCAAGCGGGCGATCGGGCAGGCCCAGGACGTGATCCGCACGGTCGGCGCGACGCTGGACAACACGGTGGCCGCGACCACGCTGCTGAGCGGGCCGGGGCGCACGCGCACGGTCGATGCCGACCTGCCGCTGCTGCTCGAGCTGTGCCTGGGCGACCTGCCGCCGGAGGCGCAGCGACGCGTGCAGATCGACTACCGCGCCGATGCGCGCAGCGCGCAGCTCGAGCCCACGCTCGTGCGCCTGGCGCTGCGCAACCTGCTCGCCAACGCCACGCTCTATTCGCCGCCGGAGACGCCGGTGGTGCTGCGCGTGCTCGACAGCGACGATCCGTTGGCGCTGGTGATCGAGGTGGCCGACCGCGGTCCCGGCATCGCCGTCGAACAACGCGAGCTCGTCTTCGAGGCCGGGGTGCGCGGCGAGCAGCCGACGGTGCCCGGCCACGGCCTGGGCCTGCACGTCGTCAGGCGCGTGGCGCAACTGCACGGCGGCCGCATCGACTACGAGCCCAACGCGCCGCAGGGCTCGCTGCTGCGCCTCACCCTGCCGCAGGGCGAGGCGGGCTGAGGCGCGGCGTCAGGCGGCGGCCGACACCGGCTCGGTCGGCACGCGCCCACGGCCGACGAAGACCGGCTCCGGAATGCGAAAGCCGTAGCGCGCCGCGGTCAGCTCGGCGAGGATGGAGACGGCGATCTCCGGCGGCGTGCGCGCGCCGTTCTTCAGCCCCACGGGCCCGTGCAGCCCGGCCATCTCGGCCTCGGTGAAGCCGAAGTGCTCGGCCAGACGCTGCTTGCGCCGCGCCTGGTTGGCGCGCGAGCCGATGGCACCGACGTAGAAGGCCTCGCTGCGCAGCGCCTCCATCAGCGCCAGGTCATCGAGCTTGGGATCGTGCGTGAGCGCGATCACGGCGGTGTGCGCATCGGGCGCGAGCGCGCGCACGGCGTCGTCGGGCATCGCCCGCGTCAGCTCGGCGCCGGGCAGGTCGGGCGCGTACTCCTCGCGCGGATCGCAGACCGTGACCTCGTAGTCCAGCGCCTGCGCCATGCGCGCCAGGTACTGCGACATCTGCCCGGCGCCGACGATGAAGAGGCGCCAGTGCGGCCCGTGCGTCGTCACCAGGCGCGCTTCGTCGAGCTGCACGACGTCGCCGCCGAGCGCTGCCTGCAGCGTCGCCGCGCCGCTGGCGCGCAGCAGCTCGCGGCGCACGCGCTCGCCCTTCTCGAGCGCGGCCAGCAGCGCGTCGATGGCGCTGGCCGGGCCGATCGGCTCGAACAGCACTTCCAGCGTGCCGCCGCAGGGCAGGCCGAAGCGCGCCGCCTCGTCGCCGCTGATGCCGTAGCGCACGAGCTCGACGCCCTGCGCGGCCAGCCGGCCCTCGCGCATGCGCGCCATCAGGTCGTCCTCGATGCAGCCGCCCGACACCGAGCCGGCGATGTGGCCATCGCCCCGCACCGCGACCAGCGACCCGACCGGCCGCGGCGCCGAGCCCCAGGTCCGCGTGATCGTGCCCATCACCACCGGCCGGCCCTCGCGCTGCCACGCGCTGACCTGGCGCAGCACGTCGAGATCGACGTTGTCCATCGCAGAGTCCTCCAACGCGGCGGCCTCGCCGCGGGTACGAAACCATAGCCGATCGCCGCCCCGCGGCGCCCACGTGGATCAGGGTCATTCCTTATGCACCGTCATTCCTAGGCGTTTCTGACAGCGAGCCAGCGACGGCCATGCTGCCTAGCATCAACGGCTCCCCCTCGATTCCCTCCACGGAGACGCCATGGCCCTGCTCACCTTGAAGGTCAACGGACGCGAGGTTTCGCGCGACGTTGCACCCGAGACCCTGCTCGTCGAGTTCCTGCGCGAGCACCTGCGCCTCACCGGCACCCACGTCGGCTGCGACACCGCGCAGTGCGGCGCCTGCACGGTGCACGTCGACGGCCGCGCCGCCAAGAGCTGCAACATGCTCGCGCTGCAGGCGCAGGGGCGCGCGGTGACGACGATCGAGGGCCTGGCCGCCGCGGACGGCACGCTGCATCCGATGCAGGCCGCGTTCCGCAGCGCGCACGGGCTGCAGTGCGGCTTCTGCACGCCGGGCATGGTGATGAGCGCGGTCGACCTCGTGCAGCACCACGACTGCTCGAGCGAGGACAAGATCCGCGAGGGGCTGCAGGGCAACCTGTGCCGCTGCACCGGCTACCACAACATCGTCAAGGCCGTGCAGCAAGGCGCGGCTGCGATGAAGTGACGAGGAGAAGCGCACCATGAACGCACCCGACACCGGCTTCATCGGCAAGGCCGTCGAGCGGCGCGAGGACGCCCGCTTCCTCACCGGTCGCGGCCAGTACACCGACGACATCAGCCTGCCCGGCCAGACCTACGGCGTCTTTCTTCGCTCGCCGCACGCGCACGCGCGCATCAAGGGCATCGACAGCGCCGCCGCGGCGAAGGCGCCCGGCGTGCTGGCGATCTTCACCGGCGAGCACTTCAAGGGCGTCGGCGGCCTGCCCTGCGGCTGGCAGATCAACAACAGCGGCGACGGCACGCCGATGAAGGAGCCGCGCCACCCGGTGCTCGCCGACGGCAAGGCGCGCTACGTGGGGGACCGCGTCGCGCTCGTCGTCGCCGAGTCAGTGGAGCAGGCGAAGGCCGCGGCGGCGCTGATCGACGTCGACTACGAGGTGCTGGCCCCGGTCATCGACGCCGCCACCGCCACCAGCGCCGCGGCCAACGTGCACGACGACGCGCCCGGCAACGAGTGCTACACGTGGACCATCGGCGATGGCGAAGGCACCGACGCCGCGATCCAGGACGCCGCGCACGTCACCCGGCTGTCCTTCCGCAACAACCGGCTGATCCCGAACGCGATCGAGCCGCGCGCTGCCAACGCCAGCTACAACGCCGCCACCGACGAGTACACGCTCTACGTCGCCAACCAGAACCCGCACGTCGAGCGGCTGCTGATGTGCGCCTTCGTGCTCGGCATTCCCGAGCACAAGATGCGCGTCGTCGCCCCCGACGTCGGCGGCGGCTTCGGCAGCAAGATCTTCCTCTACGGCGAGGAGACGGCGCTGGTGTGGGCGAGCAAGCAGGTCGGCCGCCCGATCAAGTGGACCGCCGAGCGCGCCGAGGCCTTCCTCGCCGACGCGCACGGCCGCGACCACGTCAGCGTGGCCGAACTGGCGATGGACAAGGACGGCAAGTTCCTCGCCCTGCGCGTGCACACCACGGCCAACCTCGGCGCCTACCTGTCGACCTTCTCGACCGCGGTGCCGACCATCCTCTACGCCACGCTGCTGGCCGGCCAGTACGCCACGCCGAAGATCCACTGCACGGTGAAGGCGGTGTTCACCAACACCGCGCCGGTGGACGCCTACCGCGGCGCCGGCCGCCCCGAGGCCTCGTACCTGATCGAGCGCATGGTCGAGACCGCGGCCAAGGAGATGAAGCTCGACCCGGCCGAGATCCGCCGCCGCAACTACATCCGCAGCTTCCCCTACGCCACCCCGGTGGGCCTGACCTACGACACCGGCGACTACGAGGCCACGCTCAATCGCGCCATCGAGCTCGCCGACGTGAAGGGCTTCGCCGCGCGCCGCGCCGCCAGCGAGGCCAAGGGCCTCAAGCGCGGACTGGGCTACAGCGCCTACATCGAGGCCTGTGGCATCGCGCCCTCGTCGATCGCCGGCGCCTTGGGCGCGCGCGCAGGCCTCTTCGAGGCCGGCGAGGTGCGCGTGCACCCGACCGGCAAGGTCACCGTCTTCACCGGCAGCCACAGCCACGGCCAGGGCCACGAGACGACCTTCGCCCAGGTCGTCGCCGACCGCCTGGGCATCCCGATGGAGGACGTGAGCATCGAGCACGGCGACACCGGCAAGACGCTGTTCGGCATGGGCACCTACGGCAGCCGCTCGCTGGCCGTGGGCGGCACGGCGATCGTCAAGGCGCTGGACAAGGTCATCGCCAAGGGCAAGAAGATCGCCGCGCACCTGATGGAGGCCGCCGACACCGACGTCGTCTTCGAAGGCGGGCAGTTCAAGGTTGCCGGCACCGACAAGGCCGTGCCTTTCGCGCAGGTGTCGCTGACCGCCTACGTGCCGCACAACTTCCCGCACGACAAGCTCGAGCCGGGCCTGAACGAGAACGCCTTCTACGACCCGAGCAACTTCACCTATCCGGCGGGCACCTACGTCTGCGAGGTCGAGGTCGATCCGGCCACCGGCGTCGTGCGCGTCGAGCGCATGACCGCCTGCGACGACTTCGGCAACGTCATCAACCCGATGATCGTCGAGGGGCAGGTGCACGGCGGCCTGGCCCAGGGCATCGGCCAGGCGCTGCTGGAACACGGCGTCTACGACACGGACAGCGGCCAGCTGCTCACCGGCAGCTTCATGGACTACGCGATGCCGCGCGCCGACGACCTGCCCAGCTTCACGGTGGAGACAGCCAAGGGCACGCCCTGCACGCACAACCCGCTGGGCGTCAAGGGCTGCGGCGAGGCCGGCGCCATCGGCAGCCCGCCGGCGGTGATCAACGCCATCTGCGACGCGCTGGGCGTGAAGGACGTGCCGATGCCGGCGACTCCCTTCACCGTCTGGAAGACCGCCCGCGGCCTGGCCTGAACGAGGAGAACCATCCATGCAGACCTTCGACTACAGCACCCCGGCCTCGCTCGCCGACGCGACCAGGGCCGCGGCCGGCGGCGCCCGGCTGCTCGCCGGCGGGCAAAGCCTGCTGCCCTCGATGAAGCTGGGCCTGGCCGCACCCGACGCGCTGGCCGACCTCGGCGGCATCGCCGAGCTGCGCGGCATCACGGTGGCCGGCGGCATCGTGAAGATCGGCGCGATGACCACGCACGCCACGGTCGCCGCCAGCGCCGAGGTGCAGAAGGCGATTCCGGCACTCGCCGATCTCGCCGGCCGCATCGGCGACCGCCAGGTGCGCAGCCGCGGCACGATCGGCGGCAGCCTGGCCAACGACGACCCGGCGGCCTGCTACCCGGCCGCGGTGCTCGGCCTCGGCGCCACCGTGCACACGAACAAGCGCGACATCGCCGCCGACGACTTCTTTCTCGGCATCTACACCACGGCGCTGGCCGAGGACGAGATCATCACCGCGGTCAGCTTCCCGGTGCCCGAGAAGGCGGCGTGGCAGAAGTTCAACCAGCCCGCCTCGCGCTTCTCCATCGTCGGCGTGTTCGTGAGCAAGGGGCCCAAGGGCGTGCGGGTGGCCGTCACCGGCGCCGGGGCCGGGGGCGTCTTCCGCGCCAAGGCGCTCGAGGACAGGCTCGCCGCGCAGTGGACGGGCGCGGCGCTGGCGGGGGCCACGGTCGGCGCCGAAGACCTCGTCAGCGACCTGCACGGGTCGGCGGAGTATCGTGCGGCCCTCATCCCCGTGCTCGCCGCGCGCGCCGTCGGCTGAGAAGCGCCCTTAGGCCCCCTTTTCGCCGAGCCGCAAGACGCCGCAGCCGCTGCGGCGTTTTGTTTTGAAGGAACACGAACCCCGTGAGCGAACTTCCGCAGAGCATCGACGAAACCGCAGCCCGGCTGCTCGAGCACGACTACGTCGCCGACCGGCAGCTGGCCACCGTCGTCTACCTGGCGCTGAAGCTGCAGCGGCCGCTCTTCCTCGAAGGCGAGCCCGGCACCGGCAAGACCGAGATCGCGCGCACGCTCTCGCGCATGCTCGGGCGCGAGCTGATCCGGCTGCAGTGCTACGAGGGGCTGGACCTGAGCGGCGCCGCCTACGAGTGGAACTACGGCCGGCAGATGATGGAGATCCGCCTCGCCGAGAAGGAGGGCATCGCGCGCGAGGCGCTCGCCGCCGAGCTCTTCAGCGAACGCTTCCTCAACAAGCGCGCGCTGCTGCAGGCGATCGATCCGGCGCGCGCCGTGCCGCCGGCGCTGCTGATCGACGAGCTCGACCGCGCCGACGAGCCCTTCGAGGCCTTCCTGCTCGAAGTGCTCTCCGAGTTCCAGATCACCATCCCCGAGCTCGGCACGGTGAAGGCGGCGACGCCGCCGATCGTCGTCCTCACCAGCAACCGCACGCGCGAGATCCACGACGCCGTCAAGCGGCGCTGCCTCTACCACTGGGTCGAGTTCCCCGACGCCGCGCGCGAGCTGCAGATCCTGCAGCGACGCGTGCCCGGCGTCGCCGAGGACCTGGCGCGGCAGATCGTCGCCTTCGTGCAGCGCCTGCGCGAGATCGAGCTCTACAAGCTGCCCGGCATCGCCGAGACCATCGAATGGACGCGCGCGCTGATGCAGCTCGACGCCTTCGTGCTCGACCCGCGCGTGGTGCAGGACACCTTAGGCGTGCTGCTGAAGTACCAGGACGACATCGCCCGCGTGCAGGGCAGCGAGGCCGCGCGCATCGTCGAGCAGGCGCGCACCGCCGCCGCGCGCGGCTAGGGCCGGCGGAGCGCGACGATGCTGCCGCTGCAGCAGGGCCCGGGCCACCTGGCCGAGAACGTCACGCACTTCGCCCGCGTGCTGCGCGCGGCCGGCATGCCGGTGGGCAGCGACCGCATCCAGCTCGCGCTGCAGGCGCTGCAGGTGGCCGGGCTGCAGGGGCGGCGCGACTTCCACGCCGTGCTGAGTGCGTGCCTGCTCGGGCGCATCGAGCACCGCGAGCTCTTCGACCAGGCCTTCGAACTCTTCTGGCGCGACCCCGACCTCGAGGGCCGCATGCGCGCGCTGCTGCTGCCCCAGGTGCAGGCCAAGGAGGGGCCGCAGCCCGCCCCCGAGAACCGGCGCCTGGCCGAGGCCCTGTTTCCGCCCAACCCGCAGGAGCCGCCGCAGCCACCGCCGCCCGCGCAGCAACTCGAGCTCGACGCCGCGCTCACCTTCAGCGCGCGCGAGCAGCTGCAGAAGGCCGACTTCGAGACCATGAGCGCCGACGAGTGGCGCCAGGCGCAGCGCCTGCTGGCGCAGCTGCGCGTGACCTTCGCGCCGGTGCGCACGCGACGCAGCATGCGCGCCAGCCGCCCCGGCCGACCCGACTGGCGCGCCACGCTGCAGACCATGGCGCGGCACGGCGGCGAGCTGTGGAACCTGCGCTGGCGCCAGGTGCGCACGAAGCCGCCGCCCATCGTCGTGCTCGCCGACATCTCGGGCAGCATGAGCCGCTATTCGCGCATGCTGCTGCACTTCGCGCACCTGCTCGGGCACGCCGACGCCAAGGTCGAGAGCTTCGTCTTCGGCACGCGGCTCACGCGCACGACGCGGCTGCTGTACAGCCGCGACCCGGACGTGGCCGTGGCCGAGGTCGTGCGCGCGGTGCAGGACTGGTCGGGCGGCACGCGCATCGCCCAATGCCTGCACGAGTTCAACCACCGCTGGGCGCGCCGCGTGCTCTCGGGCAACGCCACCGTGCTGCTCATCACCGACGGCCTCGAGGCCTGCGATGGCGGCGACGCCGGCAGCCTCGCCTTCGAGATGGAGCGGCTGCACAAGAGCTGCCGCGAGCTCGTCTGGCTCAACCCGCTGCTGCGCTTCTCGGGCTTCCAGCCGCGCGCCGCGGGCATCCGCAGCATGCTGCCACACGTCGACCGCTTCATGTCGGCGCACAACCTGCAGAGCCTGGCCGAGCTGGTGCAGGTGCTGGGCGGATCCGCGCGGCCTCAGCGCGCGCGCACGACGACGCCGTCGCCGACAGCGGCGGCCGGGTAGACGATGACCCGCAAGCCCTCGGCCACGCCGCGCCGGGGGTCCTCGGCCAGCCAGGCCTCGGCGCCGTTGCGCGCCTTCAGCGTCACCGGCTGCAGCCGCGCCCGACGGCCGTCGACGACGAAGACGCCATGGCCCTGCTGCGGCGCGGGCAGCGGGAACACCGCACCCACCGGCACCTTGAGCACGCGCGCTTCGGCCCGGGTGACGATGCGTACGCCGACACGGTAGCCGTCGCCGAGCAGGGCCCACTGCTCGCGCGGGCTGGTGATGTCGATCAGCACCTTGACGCGCTGCTCCTCCACGCCCAGCGCCGACACCTTGGTGAAGGCCGCCGGCTCGACCCGGCGCACGCGCCCCTGCAGCTCGACCGGGCCGCCCCAGCGCTCGATGCGCACCGCGCTGCCCGGCCGGGCCTGCAGCGCGTCCGCGGTCAGCAGTTCGGCCACCACCTCCAGCTGCGCCGTGTCGCCGATGTCCAGCAGCGGCGCGCCCGGCGCCACCGTGCCGGCGCTCGTCTGGTGCAGCGCGAGCACGCGGCCGGCCACCGGCGCGCGCAGTTCGACCTCGGCACCGCCGCCGTTGCCGCGCGTGAAGTCCAGCGCCACGCGCGCCAGCTGCAGCTCGTGGCGCGCCACCTGCTCGCCCGCCTCCGCCGCATCCAGCTCCTTCTGCGCCGCCTGCACCGCCAGGCGCTCGGCCGTCAGCCGCGTCGGCGAGACGAAACCCTGGCCCGCCAGCAGCTCGCTGCGCTGCTGCTCGTCGCGCGTGCGCGCCAGGGCCACGCGCGCGGCCTCCATGCGCTCGTGCGCCTGCCGCACGCCGGCTTCGCTGGCGGCCACGCGCGCGGCCTGCTCGCGCCGGCTGCGCTCGTCCAGCAAGGGCGCAGGCAGCGGCTGCAGCCGGGCCAGCACGTCGCCGGCGCGAACCTCGTCGCCCTCGCGCAGCGTGATGCGCGCCAGCCGCGCCGCCAGCGGCGACGAGACGCCGTAGCGTGCGGCCAGGCGCGTGCGCGCATCCTCGTCGACGGTGAGCTCGAACGGGCCGCGCACGGCCGTGGCGACCTCGACCTCGACCGGACGCGGCGCCAGCGCCCAGGCCACCAGGGCCACGAGTGCCGCCGCCGCGAGGACCGTGGGGATCAGGGTCGAGCGCTTCATGGGCAGATCCTCAGGGTCGATGCGTTGCTTGGTGCAGCCGGCGCACGGGCCTCATTCCCGCGTCTTCAGCGCCGCCACCAGGTCCAGGCGGTCGATGCGACGGCGCACCACGAGCGCGCTGGCCAGCGCCGCCAGCAGCACCGCCAGCGCCGCCCCGAGATAGGTCGGGGCACGGATGACGACCGGAAACTCGAACTGGTCGCTGGCCAGCGCCCCGGCCAGGCCGTGGACCAGCCCCCAGCCCAGCAGCATGCCCAGCGGCAGCGCGAGCAGGATGCTCGAGGCCATCTGGCCCAGCAGCACCGCCGACACCTCGGCGCGCGTGAAGCCGAGCACGCGCAGGGAGGCCAGCTCCCAGCTGCGCTCGGCCAGCGCGATGCGCGCGTTGTTGTAGACCACGCCGACGGCGATCACCACCGCGAAGGCGGTGAGCACGGTGCTCATGATGCGCACGTTGCGCGCGCTCACCTCCTGCATGTTGCGCAGCATGCTGGCCTTGCTGAAGGCGCCGGCCACGCGCGGCATCTCGCGCGTGGCGGCGAGCAGCGCATCCTCGGCACCGGCGTCCAGCGCGAGCGCGAAGCCGTTGGCGATGTCGCCCTCGCCGAGCGCGCGGTTGAGCGCCTCGCGCCGCATGTAGACGTTCAGGCCCATCATCTCGGGGATCACGCGCTCGATGTGCAGCTCGAGCGTACGCGCGCGACCCTCCAGCACCTCGGCGCGCACGCGAGCGCCCACAGCCAGGCCGAGCTTGTGCGCCAGCCGGTCGGTCATCACCACGCCGTCTCCGGCCAGCGGCAGCACCGTGTTGTGCAGGTCGACGACGCGCTGCAGCCCGGCCGCGTCGGCGTAGCCGCGGATCTGCACGCGCTCGCGGCGGTGGCCGTGCACCAGGTCGACGAGCACGAGGCGCTGCGACTCGACCGCCTTCACCCCGGGCAGGCGCAGCAGCTCCTGTCGTCCGCGCTCGGCCAGCGGCTCGAAGGTCCAGACCGAGACGTCGCTGCGCATCACGTGGTTGAACTGGCTGTCGACGATGGTGTCGATGGCGTCACGGAAGAACCCGCCGAGCACGACGATGGCCACCGCCGCGGCGACGCCGACCACCGAGAGCAGCGCGCGCCAGGGCCGGCGCTCGATCTCGCGCAGGATCATACGCAGCGTGGTGTTCACGCGCGCCAGGCCCAGCCGCTCCAGCAGCGTGCGCCGGTAGCGGCCCGGCGCAGGCGGCCGCATGGCCTCGGCCGGCGCCAGGCGCACGGTGGCGAGGATCGCCCCCAGCGTGCCGGCGACCGCGGTCAGCGCGGTCAGGCCGACGGCCACGAGGGCCAGTGCCGGCTCGATGCGGTGCACGAAGCGCGGGAAGCGGAAGAACTCGCCGTACAGGCCGGCCAGCATCAGGCCCAGCTGCTTGCCCAGCAGCAGGCCCAGCAGCGCGCCGAGCGTGACGATGACCAGCACCAGCGCCAGGTAGTGCGCGCCGATGCTGCGGTTGGGATAGCCCAGCGCCTTGAGGGCGGCGATCTGCTCGCGCTGCGTCGCCACCAGGCGCGAGACGACGACGTTGAGCAGGAAGGCGGCGACGGCGAAGAAGATCCCCGGCAGCAGCGTGCCCATGAGCCGCTGCTCCTTGATCTCGTTGTCGAGCATGGCGTGCGAGGTCTGCTGCTCGCGGCCGTTGACCTCGCGCGCGCCGTAGCGCGCGAGGCGCGCCTGCAGCGCCGCGACGACCGCGCGCGCGTCGGCGCCGGGGGCGAGCTTGACGGCGACGTGGTTGAACGCGCCCTGCATGTCGTAGGCCGCGGCCAGCGCCTCGTGGTCGACCCAGAAGACGCCGAAGCCGCGCTGGTCGGGCATGCCCCAGAGCCCGGCGAAGATGTACTCGGGCGACAGCGCCACGCCGGCGAGCACGAGCGTGCGCTCGCGGCCGTTGATCAGCGCCTGCAGCCGCGCGCCGGGCTTCAGGCCATGCGCCGTCGCGAAGGCTTCCGACACCCAGGCGGGCAGGGCGCCGTCGGACAGCGGCCGCCCCGGCGAGGCGGCCGCGTCGCCGGGCGCGCCGCTGCGCAGGCTGAGCCGGTTCAGGCGCGGCGGATCGCGCGCGTCGATGCCGATGAGCTGGCCGATCACCGGGTCGCTGCGATCGGGGAAGCTCACGCGCACCAGCGCCTGCACGCGCACCTGCACGTCGGCCACCCCGGGCAGCGCGCGCAGGCCCTCCTGCAGCGCCAGCGGCGCGCGCTCGAGCGCCGCGAAGAGGTCTGCGAAGCGGCCCTCGGCGTAGAAGCGGTCGCGCGCCAGCGCCAGCGAGTCGACCGCCGACAAGGTGGTGAGGAAGCCGCCGACGCCGCTGGCCACCACCAGGGCGATGGTCAGCGCCTGGCTCCACATCAGCCGCAGGTCGCGCCAGAGCTTGCGATTCAGCGCGCGCACCGCTGCGGCCTCACCACACCAGCTCGTCGGCTGCGATCTTGTGCGTGTTCACGCGCTCGCTCTGGATGCGTCCGTCGGCGAGCACGATGACGCGGTCGGCCATCTCGGCGATGGCGGCGTTGTGCGTGATCACGACCGCGGTGGTGCCAAGCTCGCGGTTGATGCGCGCGATCGCCGCCAGCACCAGCTTGCCCGTCTGCACGTCGAGCGCGCCGGTGGGCTCGTCGCACAGCAGCAGCTCCGGGCGCTTGACGATGGCGCGCGCGATCGCCACGCGCTGCTGTTCGCCGCCGGAGAGCTGCGCCGGGAAATGGTCGCGCCGATCGGTGAGGCCGACCATCGCCAGCGCCTCGTCGGCGTCCATCGGCTCGGCGGCGATGTCGGTCACCAGCTGCACGTTCTCGCGTGCCGTCAGGCTGGGAATCAGGTTGTAGAACTGGAACACGAAGCCCACGTGCTCGCGCCGGTAGCGGGTGAGCTCGGCCTCGCCGGCACCGCTCAGCCGATGCTCGCGAAAGTGCAGCTCCCCGCGCGTGGGCACGTCCAGCCCGCCCAGGATGTTGAGCAGCGTGCTCTTGCCGCTGCCCGAAGCCCCCAGCAGCACGACGAACTCGCCGCGCCGCACCTGCAGCGAGACCTCGCGCAGCGCCAGCACCTCGACCTCGCCGGTGCGGTAGACCTTGCTCAGGCCCTGGGCGCGGAAGACGAACTCGTCGGCCATGCGGCATTGTCGGTCCCGGCCGGGGCGGCACTCGCGCGCCCATGGTGCGGCGCCCCTTGGCCGGAACTCGATGCCATGAACTGGCTACCATCGGCGCTCCTTGGTGCGGGGTCGGCAAGCGGCGACGGATGATTCGACTCAAGGTGCTCGTCTTCGTGGTGCTGGCGGTGCTGGCGATTCTGGCGTTCGCGGCCACCATGATCACCGTCCGCCTCTGCGCCAGGCTGCCTTCGCTGCACGGCCGCAGCGAGTCCCGCGCCTTCATCGACACCACCGACACCGCCCTCGGCCGGGCGATCGCTGCCCGCGTCGCCGCGCATCCCGGGCTGAGCGGCGTGCACGCGCTCGACGAAGGCCGGGACGCCCTCGCCGCGCGCATCCTGCTGGCCCGCGCTGCTGAGCGCAGCATCGATGCGCAGTACTACATCTGGCATGGCGACACCGCCGGCACCCTGCTGTTCGATGAGCTGCGCGCGGCTGCGCAGCGCGGCGTGCGCGTGCGTCTGCTGCAGGACGACAACACGACCTATGGCCTCGACGAGACGCTGGCGGCACTCGATGCCCATCCGAACATCGAAGTCCGGCTGTTCAACCCCTTCGCGATCCGTTGGCCGCGCTGGGTCGGATACGTCGCCGACTTCCCGCGGCTCAACCGACGCATGCACAACAAGTCCTTCACCGTGGACAACCAGGCGACCATCGTCGGCGGGCGCAACGTCGGCGACGAATACTTCGGTGGCGGTGAAGGCGCGGGCGGTTTCAAGACCGAAGTGCAACACCGAGGTCAATGAACCGAAGTTGATGGCTTATGAGAGCTGGCCAGCGTCTGTGCGAAGACCTCGAGTGGCG
>MEFD01000002.1 GCA_001724995.1 Rubrivivax sp. SCN 71-131 | reverse complement strand
GGCGCCGATGAGGCCGATGGCGTCGAGCGTGGCGCGGTTGAGGCCTTCGGTGTCGGCGATGATGGCGCTCACCGACATGTCGACGAAGATGTCGTCGGCGGCCAGCCCATGCTCGCCCATCAAGCGCAGCGAGGCGCGACGCGCAGTGCCGTGGATCTCGTCGGCGGTCTTGTTGCCCAGCGCACGACCGTCCTCGACGCGCTCGCTGGCCATCAGGATGACCTTGAAGCGGAACTCGCCGTACAAGTCCATCAGGTCCCAGCGGTGTTCGGTGATCGAGTTGACGATGGGCAGCCGCCCGCCGGCCTTGGCGGCGTCGTAGCTCTCGAGGCAGATGCGCTGCACCTCGCGGCTCGGGAAGTCGAACGACAGCGGCACGTCGGTCACGTCCTGGATGGCGCGGATCACGGTGGCCATCCACTGCGGGTCGGTCTTGGCGCGCGCACCGATGTTGACGTTGAGCCAGCTCGCGCCGGCCTCGGCCTGCTTGACCGCCAGCGCCTGGATGCCGGCGATGTCCTCCTGATCGAACAGCGCCTTCGTGCTCTTGAAGCCGGGATTGATGCGCTCGCCGATGATGGCGATGTCGAAGCTGCCCTCGTTTTGCTGGTTCATGGTTCGAATCCGATGTGTTGCAGAAAGGTCTTCTGAAAGTCGCAGCGCGCACTGAGTTCGACGCAGCGGCACCGGCGAGCGATCGCGGCCGCGCGCGTACGGCGCCTGCGCGAGGCCAGCATCTGCTGCACGCCCAGACCAGCGGCGTTGCCGACCTGCTGCACGCGCTCGCGCGGCAGCGGCGGAAGCAGGCCGATGGCGATGCACGCGCCGACGTCTAGATAGGCGCCGAAGGCGCCCGCCAGGAGCACGCGGTCGATCGCGTCTTCGCGCGTTCCGGCCTGCGCGCACAGCAACTGCACGCCGGTTCGGATGGCCGACTTGGCGAGCTGCACCGCGCGTACGTCATGCTGCGTGAAGCGCACCGCCGGCGTATCGTCGATCTCCTCTACGAGGGTGATGGCGCGCACGCCGTCGAGGGTGTCGGCACGCTGCCGGATGCGGCCGCGCGCGTCGATCCAGCCGGCGCGGACGAAGGCGGCCAGGGCATCGAGCACGCCGGAGCCGCACAGGCCGATCGGGCGCGCGCCGCCGATCACCCCCAGTTGCAGCGCGCCGTCGTCGATGCGTACGCGTTCGATCGCGCCCTCGGCGGCACGCATGCCGCTGGCGATGTGCCCGCCCTCGAGCGCTGGCCCCGACGGACAAGACGTCGACCACAGGCGATCGCCCTGCACCAGGCTGATCTCGGTGTTGGTACCGATATCCATCACCAGCGTGGTGCCCGGCTGTGACCACATCGACTCGGTCGCGAGCAATGCGGCGACATGGTCACCGCCTACGAAGCCGCCGATGCCGGCGGCCAGATGCACGCTGGCGCCCGCGGCCACGCGCAGGCCGAGCGCGCGCGCGGGCAGGTCGACGGCGTCGTGGGTTACGGCGACGAAAGGCGCGCGGCCGAGCTGTGCCACCGGCCAGCCGGCGAGCAGATGCTGCATCGCCGTGTTGCCGCACATCGCGATGTCGGCGATGTCGCCCGGCTCGGCGCCGACGGCGTGCGCGAGGTCGTGGGCCAGCGCATCCACGCCGGCCGCGGCGGCAGCGCGCATCTGCGCCGCCGCGGCCGGCGAGCCGGCGGCGTGGTTGATGCGACTGATCAGGTCTGCGCCCCAGGCGACCTGCGGGTTCTCCAGGCCCAGGCTGGCGAGCCGCACCCCGGTTTTCAGGTCGAGCAGGAAGGCCGCCGCATTCGTCGTGCCGAGATCGACGGCCAGGCCCAGCAGCGGTGCGCCGGGCCGCGCGAAGCCGATCAGCCGCGGTGCGTCGGTTCCGGTTCCGGCTCCGGTCATGGCATCGATCGGCACGCTCCAGCGTGCGCTCACGCGCCAATCGTGCGCGCGCAGCAGCGGCGGCAGCTCGGCGGCCGCGGCGGCGTCGACGACCGCGGCAGCGAGTGCCGGCTGCGCGGCGGCGAGCGTGCGCCTCACGCGCTCGGCATCGGGGACCGGATCCGCCAGCGAGGCCGCGCTGCACGCGGCCGTGGCCTCGGCGACGACCGGCTCCAGCGGCAGGGCAGCGTCGTCGCCGCCGCTGCGCACGTCGGCGCGAACGACGGCTGCGAGCGAGCGCGGCGCGACCTCGAGCGCGAGCGCACTGCGCGCGCTGATGCGGCAGGCGCGCAGCCATTTCCGGGGGTTGCCTTCGCCATCGCCATCGCGGTGCACGCGGCCCGCGCTGATGCGCACCATGCAGCTGCCGCAGCTGCCGCGCCCGCCGCACGCGGCGACGATGCGCACCCCGGCGCGGCGCGCCGCGGCAAGCACCGACTCGTCCTCGCGCGCCTCGAACTCGCGCGCCAGCGCGGCGATGTGCACGCGATGCGTGCGCACGGCCGCCGCGGCGACGGACGGCGCGCCGCTTTGCGCCTGCGGGCCCGCATCGGAGGCGGCATCCCAGGTCATGCGGCGGCCTCGGCGACAAGCGCGCAACGCGCGCGCGAGCGGCACTCGTCGCAGCGCGACCAGGCCTGCCGCGGCAGATCGACGCCGACGCCCTGCAGCACCGAGGTCGACTTGACCGGATGCATCATCAGCGCGGACGTCAGCTCGACGCCGATCGCCCATGCCCCCGCCAGATCGAGCACGGTGCGCTGCGCCTGCAGCGCCAGGCCGGGATCGCCGGCACGCAGCTCCCCGGCCACGCTCAGGCGCTGGCGGCGCGCCTGGGCGAGCATGCGATCCTGGGTGCGGCGCGAGAGCGCGAACAGCAGTTCGTTGCCGACGCCGTCGAGCGCGACGGCGAGCGAAGCGCGGCGTTCGGCGAACAGGAGCGCCACGCGCCTTTCCAGCGCCGGGCCGAGCGTGCACACGGCGCAGGCCACGGCGGTGAGGCGGCCGCTCACCGGGACCAGCCGCGGCGCGTCCAGCCTGCGCCCCTCGATGCGCAGCGTTCCCTCAACGTCGGGGGCGGCATCGAGTGCGGCGAAGCGCCAGATCGCACGCGGCGTGGCCAGCGCCTCGGACTGCACCAGCGCCAGCGCCTCGTCGCGCAGCGCCGCCAGCCGCGGACGCAGGGCCGCGGCGCGCGGCGGCGGGCTGCGGCGCAGCTCGCGCACGAGATCGATGTCGCTCAGCAGGCCCATCGACTGCGGCTTCAACCGGCGTACTTGCGCGCGGCGTCGAACATCGCGCGCACGTTGGGCGTCGGCGTCTCGTCGGGGATGCCGAAGGCGCCGTCGAGGATCAGCTTGCCGCCCTTGCGCCAGACTTCGTCGACGAGGCGCTTGACCGCGGCGTCGACCTCGTCGGGTTTGCCGGTGGTCAGCAGCGAGGGTGAGAGGTTGCCGCGCAGCGCGACGCGGTCGCCCAGCACCTCGAAGGCCTTGACCATGTCGGTGCGCTCGAACCAGTAGATGCACTTCCCCGCGGGAATGTCCTTGATCACCTCGAGGCGCTTGGTGCAGTCCGACTCCCACAGCGGCATCGGTACCAGGTCGGCCTCGATCAGGCCCAGCATCATGCGGCGGAACGGCGGCCACCAGAATTCCTCGAACTGCTTCGGGCTCATGAAGGCATCGGGCGCCCAGTGGATCGGGATGAAGACGATCGGGTGCTTGGCCGCCTTGGCGTTGGCGATCGTCATGCGCGTGAGGAAGACCGCCGCCTTGTCGAGCACGAGCTTGAGCTTCTCGCGGTGCCGGTACAAGTCCTTCATCATGCCGGTGGCGCCTCGGAAGTAGTCGGCGATGAAGTCGTAGGGCGAGACCGAGTTGACGCCGTTGACCAGCGGGAAGCCCGCGGCGGCGATGCGCTGCGTCCAGTCGACGTGATGGCCGAACATCGTCGCCGACTCCTCGGCCGCGGCGACGATGCGCTCGAAGGAGGCGCGCACCTCGGGCAGCGCGAAGTTGCGGATGCCGGCGACGAGGCGGAAGTAGTGCATGCCGGGGAACACCGGCAGCTTGTCGAAGCCCTCGAAGGCGCCGCCCACGCGCGGCAGGTACTTGTGGATGTAGAAGCCCGTCGGGTCGAAGAGGAAGTCGTCGTACTCCTCGGCCGACATGTACTCGCGGTCCAGGTACTGGAAAGGCTGCATGTCGCCGACGCCATGGCCGGGCCACTGCAACTGCTTGAAGTCCAGCTTCTCGAGCGCGCGCCCGGCGGCCGTTCCCATCACGAGCGGGAACACGGCATCGGGCTCGAAATCGAGCACGGCGTCGAGGCAGACGCGTTTGCACGCCTCGTAGTCGTACATCAGATCCTTGTAGCTGATGCCGCCGTAGGTGGCGGGCCAGAAGAAGCTCTGCATCGCCACCGGCATGCGGTCGGGCTGCTCGAGCCGGACGCAGGCGAGGATGCGCGCCAGGCGCGCGTCGTACGCGGCCTTGGCGGCCTCGCTCTGCGGGTAGGGGCCGATGGTCGCCGTCATGCCGCCACCCCCATCCAGCCGCGGCACAGGCCGACGGCTTCGACGGCATTGACGCCGAAGGCGTCGGCGCCGGTGTAGGCGCGCACGGTCTCGTCGATCTGGCCGCCGCCGACCATGACCTTGAAATCCTTGCGCAGGCCCGCGCCGTCGAATGCCGCGATCGTCTCCTTCATCGAGTCGAAGGCCAGCGTGAGGAAGCCCGAGAGGCCGACGACGTCGGGCTTGAAGGCCTTGATCTCGTCGATGAACTTCTGCACCGGCACGTCGATGCCGATGTCCTTGACCTCGAAGCCGTTGATGTCGAGCATGAAGCTGACGATGTTCTTGCCGATGTCGTGCAGGTCGCCGTGCACGGTGCCGATGAGCACGCGGCCATGCGTCGCCGCGGCGCCGCCGCCGGCCTTGATCAAGGGCTTGGCGACCGCGCCGATGGTGTCCAGCATCTCGCCGGCCAGCACCAGTTCGGGCAGGAAGTACTCGCCCTCCTCGAAGCGCTTGCCGACGATGTCCATCGCCGCGCGGCACAGGTCGAGTACGCGCATGGGGTCGATGCCGCGCTCCAGCAGCATCGAGCGCGCCAGCGGCAACGCGTCGTCCTCGTTCATGTCGGCCAGCCAATGCACGAGCTGGCGTTCCTCGTCGGTCCAGTTGTCGGTGCTCATCGCGTTGCGTCTCCGGTTGGGGTCTGGGTCAGGCGATCTCGGTTTCGACGCGCGGCGTGCGCAGGCCGGCGTCGACGATGATGCGGGCCAGCGTCGCCTCGTTGCGGTGGCCCATCAGGTGCACGCCGGCAACGCCTTCGATGCGGCGCAGCGCGTGAATCGTCTCCACCGCCACGCGCACGCCTTCGGCGCGCGGGTCGGCGGCGGCGGCGATGCGTTCGGTGACCGCTTCGGGAACGCGCACGCCGGGAACGTGGTCGGCCATCCAGCGCAGCGCCTTGGCGCTGGGCAGGGTGCCGACGCCGACGATGACGGCGGCGCGCTCGTGCAGGCCGCGCGCGCGTACCGCACGCATGAAGTCCTCGAGCAGGCCGAGGTCGAAGCAGAACTGGGTCTGGATGAAGCGCGCGCCGGCGTCGATCTTGCGTTCGAGGTTGGCCACGCGTTCGGCGAAGGGCGCGACGAAGGGGTTGGCGGTGGCGCCGAGGAACAGGCGCGGCGCCTGCTCGAGCGGCCGGCCCGAGGCGTAGCGTGCCTCGTCGCGCATGCCGCGCAGGATGTGCAGCAGGTTGACGGCATCGAGGTCGAACACCGGCTTGGCCTGCGGATGGTCGCCCTGGCTCACGTCGTCGCCGGTCAGGCAGAGTACGTTGCGCACGCCCAGCGCGGCGGCGCCGAGGACGTCGCCCTGGACGGCGATGCGGTTGCGGTCGCGACAGCCGACCTGGCATACCGGCTCGATTCCTGCCGCCGTGAGCACCGAGGCCGCGGCGACGCTCGACATGTGGCAGTTGGCGCCGGCGCCGTCGGTGATGTTGATGGCGTCGACGAGGCCGTGAAAGCGCCGCGCGCGCTCGATCAGCGGCTGCGGGTCGGGCGAGTCGGGCGGCGCGATCTCGACCGTGACGATGAAGCGCCGCTGCGCGTGCCAGGCGCGGCAGGCGCGCTCGAGCGCGCTCACCGCCTCCTGCGCTGCCGCTGCCGGCGCAGCCGAAGCGGGCGATCCCGGCCCCGGCTCGGGTTCGGCGCGGCGCGAGACCGTGATCGCCTGCAGCCAGGTCGAGCGACCTTGCAGCCGCCAGTCGAGCGCCGGCACGCGCTGCGTCCAGGTCGGCGTGTGCTTGGGGTCGATGCGAAGGTCGCCCTCGGTGGCGTCGAGCCAGACGCAGCGCATCTCGGGATGCACTTCGCAGCCGCCGTCGGCGCGCACGCCGCCGCAGGGGCCGTTGCGCATCTGCTTGCCGCAGCCCATCGGGCAGGCCATGCCGGTCGACGACAGGCGGCAGTCGCCGCACATGCGGCAGTCGAAGAAGGCGCCTTTCAACTGGCGCTCCACCGGCGCCAGCAGGCGTTCGACGCGCGCCGCTCCGACGCTGCGCACGACGCCATGCAGCGCCGGGGCCCGGGCGGCCAAGTGGCGATACAGCCGCCACAGAGCGCTCGCATGGCGCACGGACCAGTTGCGCAGGGCCCTCATCGTCCGGCTTCGCTCCTTGTTACGGGATCCCAAATTGGATCCCGAATGCATCATAGCCGTCAGGAAATGGCAGGCAATGGCTGGTTTTGACTATGCGCAAACTTTGGCCCGTTCTATCTCGCCGAGTCAGGGTATCTCCTTAATGGGATCCAATACATTGAATCCAGAATTCCATCGTTCATGCGGCCGACGGATCGAGGCGGACCGCGCCGGACGGCGCCGGAATCCGGGATCAGCGTCCGGTTCGACCCTTGCTTGCCCCAGGTCCCCGAAAGATGACGATGCGCACCACCCCTCCGTATCGGGCCGATCACGTCGGCAGCTTCCTGCGCCCCGGCTATCTGCTGGAGGCGCGCGAGCAGCACTTCGTCAAGAAGAGCCTGAGCGCCGAGGGGCTGCGCGCGGTCGAGGATCGGGCCATCGGCGAGATCGTCCGCTTCCAGCAGGACGTGGGGCTGCAGAGCATCACCGACGGCGAGTTCCGCCGCACCTACTTCCACATCGATTTCCTCGAACAGCTGGGCGGCGTCAAGACCGACATCCCGGTGACCGTGAAGAAGCCCGACGGCAGCGAGGAGCTGGCGCCGCCGGTGATACGCGTCGTCGACAAGGTGCGCCACGCCAAGGACATCCAGCTCGCCGACTTCAACTACCTGAAGAGCCAGGTGGCGCCGGGAATGACGCCCAAGGTGACCATCCCCAGCCCGACCATGCTGCATTTCCGCGGCGGCCGCGCGGGCATCAGCCGCGAGGCCTATCCCGAGCTCGATCCGGTCTTCTACGACGATGTCGCCGACGCCTATGGCGCCGAACTGAAGAGCCTGTACGAGGCCGGCTGCCGCTACGTGCAGATGGACGACACCAACATGGCCTACCTGTGCGACGAGCGCATGCGCGAGGCCGCGCGCCAGCGCGGCGACGACCCGGACGAACTGCCGCACCGCTATGCCGCCTTCATCAACAAGGTGGTGGCGCGCAAGCCCGCGGGAATGACGCTGGCGATGCACCTTTGCCGCGGCAACTTCAAGAGCACCCACGCCGCGGCCGGCAACTACGAGCCGGTGGCGCAGGCGTTGTTGTCGGAGATGCAGCTCGACGCCTTCTTCATGGAGTACGACGACGATCGCTCGGGTGACTTCCGGCCGCTGCGCCACCTGAAGCCGGGCAAGATCGTCGTGCTCGGGCTGGTGACCACCAAGTTCGGCAAGCTGGAGAGCAAGGACGACCTCAAGCGCCGCATCGACGAGGCCGCCAAGTACGCACCGCTGGAGCAACTGGCGCTGAGCCCGCAGTGCGGCTTCTCCAGCACCGTGCACGGCAACAACATCGCCGTCGAGGACCAGCGCCGCAAGCTGGCGCTGGTGGTCGAGACCGCGCGCGAAGTCTGGTCCTGAGCCGGGATCGCGGCGCCGGGCTGTCTCTGCGTCCGCTCCCGCATCCGACCCCCCGTATTCGATCCCCGAACATGACCCGAAACCAGGAGACGAGCCGATGAAGACGCGCCGCACCCGATTGCTGACCTTGCTCGCCGCGGCTGCCGCGGCTTTCGTCATGACGCCGGCCCGGGCCCAGTCCGATACCGTGAAGATCGGCGTCATCCTGCCGATGACCGGAGCGCAGGCCTCCACCGGCCGCCAGCTCGACGCGGCCGTCAAGCTGTGGGTGGCGCAGCACGGCAGCAAGGTCGCGGGCAAGACGGTGGAGGTCATCGTCAAGGATGACCAGAGCCTGCCGGACCAGACGCGCCGCCTGGCGCAGGAGCTGGTCGTCAACGACAAGGTGGTCGCGCTCGCCGGCATGGGGATCACGCCTTCGGCGATGGCGGTGGCGCCGATCGCCACGCAGAGCAAGACGCCGCTGGTGGTGATGGCGGCGGCGACCTCGTCGATCACCGAGGCTTCGCCCTTCGTCGTGCGCAGCAGCTTCACGCTGCCGCAGGTGGCCGTGGCCATCGCCGAATGGGCGCACAAGAACAACATCAAGCGCACCGTGACGCTGGTGGCCGATTACGGTCCCGGCTTCGACGCCGAGAAGTACTTCGCCGAGCGCGTCACGCTCAACGGCGGCCAGGTGCTGGAGAAGCTGCGCACGCCGCTGCGCGCGCCCGATTTCGCCCCCGTGCTGCAGAAGGTGCGCGACGCCAAGCCCGAGGCGCTGTTCGTCTTCCTGCCTTCGGGTCAGGGCGCGGCGTTCATGAAGCAGTTCGGCGAGCGCGGGCTGGACAAGGCCGGCGTGCGCCTGATCGCCACCGGCGACGTGACCGACGACGACCAACTCGCCGACATGGGCGATGTCGCGCTGGGCGTCATCAGTTCGCACCACTACTCGGCCGACCACCCGAGCGCCATGAACAAGAAGTTCGTCGCCGACTTCATGGCCGCCAACAAGTTCCGCCCCAACTTCATGGCCATGGGCGGCTACGACGGCATGCGCATCATCTACAAGGCGCTGGAAGCCAGCAAGGGTGCCGGCGGCGAAGCGCTGCTGGCGGGAATGAAGGGCCAGATCTTCGAGAGCCCGCGCGGCCCGGTGCTGATCGACGCGCAGACGCGCGACATCGTGCAGGACGTCTACATCCGCAAGGTCGAGAAGAAGGACGGCCAGCTCTGGAACGTCGAGTTCGACGTCATCAAGGCGATGAAGGACCCGGGCAAGCAGAAGTAAGCGCCAAGCGCGACAGCGAGGCCCCGCGCCCGAGCCATCGATCGGCCGATGCTGACCCTGCTCTTCGACGGCATCGCGTACGGCATGCTGCTGTTCGTGCTGTCGCTCGGCCTGGCCGTGACCATGGGCTTGATGAACTTCATCAACCTCGCGCATGGGGCTTTCGCGATGGTGGGCGGCTACGTGCTCGTGGTGCTGATGCGGCAGCAGGGCTGGCCCTTCCTGGCCTGCCTGCCCGCGGCCTTCGTCGTCGCGGCGCTGGTCGGTGCGCTCGCCGAACGGACGCTCTACCGGCCGATGTACAAGCGCCCGCACCTCGACCAGGTGCTGTTCTCGATCGGGCTGACCTTCATGGCGGTGGCCGCGGTCGACTACGTCATGGGCTCGCAGCAGGTCAACGTGCAGACGCCGGGCTGGCTCAGCGGACGCATCGAACTCGGCAGCGGCGACTGGATGCTGGGCATGGGCCGCTACCGGCTCTTCATCGTCGTCGTCTGCGTCGCGCTGGCGCTGGCGCTGCAGGGCATCCTCGCCTTCACGCGCTTCGGCAGCCGGCTGCGTGCGGCGGTGGACGATCCACGCGTGGCCGCCGGGCTCGGCATCCCGGTCGATCGCGTCTTTCTGCTCACCTTCGCCTTCGGTTCGGGCCTGGCCGGCTTGGGCGGCGCCTTGGGCGTGGACGTGCTCGGCCTGGACCCGAGCTTCCCGTTCAAGTTCATGGTCTATTTCCTCATCGTGTGCTCGGTCGGCGGCACGAGTTCGATCACCGGCCCGCTGGTGGCGGCGCTGCTGCTGGGCCTGGCCGACGTGTTCGGCAAGTACTACGTTCCCAAGCTCGGCGGCTTCATCGTCTACGGCCTGATGATCGCGATCCTGCTGTGGCGGCCGCAGGGCCTGTTCTCGACCATGGCGCGCAAATGAAGAACGCGGCGGCTTCGAAGTCGACGGACGCGGCGCCGACGCAGGGCGCGGCGCTGCTGCTGGCGCCGACGAAATGGCGCCCCTGGGAATACGCGCTGTGGCTGCTGATCGCCGCCACGCCCTTCGTCTTCGCGCAACATGGCGCGCTCATCAACGAGATCGCCATCCTGGCGCTGTTCGCGCTCTCGCTGGACCTGATCCTCGGCTACGCCGGCATCGTCTCGCTGGGCCACGCCGCCTACTTCGGCGTCGGCGCCTACGGCGCCGCGCTGTTCGCCAAGCACGTGATGCCCGATCCGCTGGTCGGGCTCGCGGTAGGGACGGCGCTGGGCGCGGTGCTGGGGCTGCTGACGAGCCCGATGATCGTGCGCGGCACCGACCTCACGCGCTTGATGGTGACCATGGGGATCGCGCTCGTGCTGTACGAACTGGCGAACCAGTTCGGCGAGTTCACCGGCGGCGCCGACGGCCTGCAGGGCGTGGTGATGGGGCCGCTGCTCGGGCGCTTCGAGTTCGACCTCGCCGGGCGCGTGGCCTCGTTCTATTCGCTGGCGGTGCTCTTCGTCGCCTTCGTTCTCATGCGGCGCATCGTGCATTCGCCGCTGGGCGTGTCGATGCAGGCGCTGCGCGACAACCGGCTGCGCCTGCAGGCGCTGGGAATGAGCGTCAACGCGCGCCTGGCGGCCGTCTACACCGTGGGTTCGGCGCTCGCCGGAAGCGCCGGGGCGCTGCTTTCGCAGACCACCGGCTTCGCCAGCCTGGACGTGCTCGATTTCCACCGCAGCGCCGACGTCATGACGACGCTGATCATCGGCGGCGCCGGCTGGCTCTGGGGCGGGCTCATCGGCGCGGTGGCGTTCAAGGTGCTGCATGACCTGATCTCGTCGGTGACGACGCAGTACTGGACCTTCTGGATCGGCCTCTTCCTCGTGCTGCTGATGCTCGTCGGCCGCGAGCGCCTGTTCCGGCCCTGGACCTGGGTGCGGCGGGGCGCCGGATGAGCCGGCCGGAATCGCGCGGGGCGTGGACATGAGCGCGGACATGAGCGTGGTCCTGCACACGGAGCGGCTGAACAAGCGCTTCGGCGGCATCGTCGCCACCAGCGACGTGAGCCTGCGCGTCACCCGCGGTGCGCGCCACGCGTTGATCGGTCCCAACGGCGCGGGCAAGACGACGCTCATCAACCAGTTGACCGGGGTCACGGCGCCGACCTCGGGCCGCGTGCACCTGATGGGGCGCGACATCACCGACCTGGCGCCGCACAAGCGTGTCGCGCTGGGCCTCGTGCGCACCTTCCAGATCAACCAGTTGTTCGCCTCGCTGACGCCGCTGCAGAGCCTGGCGCTGGCGGTGGCCAGCCGCGAAGGCGCGGCGCGGCGCTGGTGGCAGCCGATGGGCGCGGACGCCGCCATCGCGGCCGAATGCGAAGCGCTGCTGCAGCAGTTCCGCCTGCTCGAGCAGGCGGGGCGGGCGACGCGCGAACTGCCCTACGGCAAGCGGCGGCTGCTCGAGATCGCGCTCGCGATGGCGATGAAGCCGCGCGTGCTGCTGCTCGACGAGCCGGCCGCCGGCGTGCCGGCCGCCGAGCGCCAGGACATCCTCGACACCGTGGCGGCCCTGCCCGAGGACGTGAGCGTGCTGCTGATCGAGCACGACATGGACTTGGTGTTCAGTTTCGCGCGCTCGATGACGGTTCTCGTCAACGGCGCCGTGCTGACCGAGGGCACGCCCGCGCAGATCGCCGCCGATGCGCGCGTCAAGGCCGTGTACCTGGGCGAGACGGAGCTGACGCATGTCTGAGCCGCTGCTCGAGGTCGAAGGCCTGAGCTGCGGCTGGGGCGACGCCGTGGTGCTCAGCGACGTCAGCTTCGCGCTGCCCGCGGGCCGCTCGCTGGCGCTGCTGGGCCGCAACGGCACCGGCAAGACGACCTTGCTGGAGACGCTCGTCGGCGTCACGCGGCGCTACGCCGGCAGCCTGCGCCTGGGCGGCCGGCCGATCCACACGCTGGCGGTGCACCAGCGCGCCGAAGCCGGCATCGGCTGGGTGCCGCAGGAGCGCAACATCTTCAAGTCCCTGACGGTCGAGGAGAACCTGAGCGCCGTCGCGCGCCCCGGGCCCTGGAGCCCGCAGCGCGTGTTCGAGCTCTTCCCGCGTCTGCAGGAGCGCCGGCGCAACCTGGGCACCGCCTTGTCCGGCGGCGAGCAGCAGATGCTGGCCTTCGGCCGCGCGCTCGTGCTCAACCCCAGGCTGCTGCTGCTGGATGAACCGCTCGAAGGCCTGGCACCGATCATCGTCGCCGAACTGTTGCAGGCCATTCGCCGCGTCGCGCGCGACGAGGGCCTGCCGTCGATCGTCGTCGAGCAGCACCCGCACATGGCGCTCGGCGTCACCGACGACGCGCTGGTGCTGGACCGCGGCAGCATCGCCTACCGCGCCACGAGCCAGGCGCTGCGCGAGGACCCGACGCCGCTCGACGCCTGGCTGGGGGTGTCCAAGCACTGAGGGCACGGCCGCGTGGCGCGCGCTGGCGCCTGCCAACCGCAGCCTACTGGAGCGGCGCCCCGGCCTCGTACCAGCGCTTGATCAGCGCGCGCTCGGGCTCGGTCATCTGCGTGGCGTTGCTCAGCGGCATCAGCTTCAGCACGGCGACCTGCTGGTAGACCATTTGCGCGTTCTTCGCCAGGCCGGCGGCGTCGCGCAGGTCGACGTTCTTCTGCTGCAGCGCCGGCCCGTGGCACATCAGGCAGCGTGCGTCGACGACGGCGCGCACCTCGGCGTAGCTCACCGGCCGCACGGCAGCCGCCGCGGCGGCAGCGCGCTCCTCGGCGCTCGGCGGCGCGGGCGCCAGCCAGGCGGCGAGCGCGACCAGCACCAGCGTTCCCAGCAGCGCGTGTTCCCAGGGCGTGCGCCGGCCCAGCACGTGCGCCTTGTGGCGCGCGACGAAGCTGTGGCGGATGAGCGCGCCCGCCAGCATCAGCAGCACGAGCACGATCCAGTTGTTCGGACCCTGGTAGAGCCAGCCGTAGTGGTTGGAGAGCATCGCGACCAGCACCGGCAGCGTGAAATAGGTGTTGTGCACGCTGCGCTGCTTGCCGCGCCGGCCGTGGATGGGGTCGGGCGGCTGCCCCGCCCTGAGCTGAGCGACGACCTTGCGCTGCCCCGGGATGATCCAGAAGAAGACGTTGGCGCTCATCGTCGTCGCCAGCATTGCGCCCACGAGCAGGAAGGCCGCGCGCCCGGCGAAGAGCCTGCAGGCAAGCCACGATGCGAAGATCACCAGCACGAAGACGCAGATGCCGACGACGAGGTCGCCGTTCTTGCGCTGCCCGAGCGTGCGGCAGATGAGGTCGTAGACCACCCAGCAGACGGCGAGGAAGCCGAGCGAGGCCGCGATCGCCGCACCCGGCGACCAGTCGTAGACGCTCTTGTCGACGAGAAAGCTGCCGGCGTTGAACAGGTAGAGCACCGTGAACAGGCCGAAGCCGGTGAGCCAGGTCGAATAGCTCTCCCAGAACGACCAGTGCAGGTTCTGCGGCAGCGGCCGCCAGCGCGGCGCCACCATGTACTTGTTGGCGTGGTAGAAGCCGCCGCCGTGCACGGCCCACATCTCGCCGTCGACGCCTTTTTGCTTCAGGTCCTCGTGCTCGGGGGCGGTGAGGCTGTTGTCGAGCAGAACGAAGTAGAACGAGGAGCCGATCCACGCGATCGCGGTGATGATGTGCGCCCAGCGCAGCAGCAGGTTGGCCCAGTCGAGCAGATAGGCTTCCATCGGTGTATACACTTTTGTATCGAATTCATCCTACCCGAATCGTGGCCCGCCCATCCATCGCGCCCCTGCGCGCCGTCGACGCGCCCGCGGGCGGCCCTGCCGCCGCGAGCCTCACCGACCGCATCGTCGATGCGGTGACGACCGCGATCGTCGAGCGCCGGCTGATGCCCGGCACCAAGCTCGTCGAGCAGCAGATCGCCGACGTCTTCTCGGTCTCGCGCACCGTTGTGCGCCAGGCGCTGAACCGCCTGAGCCGCGATCGCCTGGTGACGCTCGAGCCCGCGCGCGGCGCCTTCGTCGCGATGCCGAGCATCGACGAGGCGCGCCAGGTCTTCGAGGTGCGGCGCCTGCTCGAGGGCGGCATCGTGCGCCGGCTCGCCCGCGCCGTCACCGACGTGCAGCTCGCGCAACTGCGCGCGCACCTGCGCGACGAGCGCCACGCGGTGGCGCGCGAGGACGTGAGCGGGCGCACGCGGCTGCTGGCCGACTTCCACGTCGTGCTCGCGCGGCTGCTGGGCAACGAGGTGCTGGCGCAGCTCGTCGCCGACCTGCTCTCGCGCTCCCAACTGATCGCGCTGATGTACCAGTCGGGCCACTCGGCCGACCACTCGCAGGCCGAGCACGTGCAGATCGTGCACGCGCTCGAGCAGCGCGACGGCCGCGCCGCGGCGCGGCTGATGGAGCGCCACATCACGAGCGTGGAGCGCAACCTCCGGCTGGATCCGCGCACGCCGGACCTGGCCTCGGTGCTCAAGCCCACGGGAGCCAAGCCATGACCGAGCCTTCCCCCGCGGACGGCACGCCGCGAGGCGCCGCCCCTGACCCACGGCCCCCGCGCTACCCGCGCGACCTGCGCGGCTACGGCCGCAGGCCGCCGCACGCGCGCTGGCCGGGCGATGCGCGCGTGGCGCTGCAGTTCGTCCTCAACTTCGAGGAGGGCGGCGAGAACAGCGTGCTGCACGGCGACGCCGGCAGCGAGCAGTTCCTCTCCGAGATGTTCAACCCCGCCGCCTATCCGGCGCGGCACCTGAGCATGGAGGGCATCTACGAGTACGGCTCGCGCGTGGGCGTGTGGCGGCTGCTGCGCGAGTTCGAGCGCCGCGGCCTGCCGCTGACCGTCTTCGGCGTCGGCATGGCGCTGCAGCGCAGCCCCGAGGTGACGGCCGCCTTCGTCGAGCTCGGGCACGAGATCGCCTCGCACGGCTGGCGCTGGATCCACTACCAGGGCCTCGACGAAGCTCTCGAGCGCGAGCACCTGGCGCGCAGCATGGAGGCCATCGCGCGCCTGACCGGCGACGCCGGCCGCCGGCTGCACGGCGCAGGCTGGTACACCGGCCGCGACAGCCCCAACACGCGGCGGCTGGTGGCGGACTACGGCGGCTTCGAGTACGACAGCGACTACTACGGCGACGACCTGCCCTTCTGGCTGCAGGTGCGCAGGAGCGACGGCGGCCTGCAGCCGCACCTCGTCGTGCCCTACACGCTGGACTGCAACGACATGCGCTTCGCGCTGCCGCAGGGCTTCAGCCACGGCGAGCCCTTCCTGCAGTACCTCAAGGACGCCTTCGACCTCATGTACGCCGAGGGCGAGGAGCGCCCGGCGATGATGAGCATCGGCATGCATGGCCGGCTGCTCGGGCGGCCCGGACGCATGCGCGCACTGCAGCGCTTCCTCGACCACGTGCAGTCGCACGAGCGCGTGTGGATCGCGCGCCGCGTCGACATCGCGCGCCACTGGAAGCAGGCGCATCCCTTCGACGCGCAGACCGCCTTCATCTGGGAGTGACCATGCCTGCCCCGCTCACGCTGCAACAGCTCGGCGCCGCCACGCGCGAGGCCTTCACCGCGCTGCTGGAGGGCACCTACGAGCACTCGCCCTGGATCGCGGCCAAGGCCTGGGAGGCGCGCCCGTTTTCCACGCTGGCGGCGCTGAAGCATGCGCTGGTGACGGCGGTGCGCGAGGGCGGTCGCGAGGCGCAGCTCGCGCTCATCCGCGCGCATCCGGAGCTCGCCGGCAAGGCGATGGTCGCCGGCACGCTGACCGCCGAGTCGACGCACGAGCAGGGCAGGGCGGGCCTCGCGCAGTGCACGCCCGGGGAGTTCGCGCGCATCCAGCAGCTCAACGCCGCGTACAACGCGCGCTTCGGCTTCCCCTTCATCCTCGCCGTGCGCGGGCCGCGCGGGGAGGGCCTGAGCCGGCAGCAGATCATCGCCGCCTTCGAGCGACGCCTCTGCAACCCGCCCGACTTCGAGTTCGCCGAGGCGCTGCGCAACATCCACCGCATCGCCGAGATCCGCCTGGCCGAGAAATTCGGCGAGGCGCCCGCGCTCGGCAACCAGGTCTGGGACTGGGCCGAGCAGCTGGCCGCGCACAGCGAGCCGCCCTGGTCCGAGCGTGGTGAGCTCACCGTCACCTACCTGAGCGACGCGCACCGTGCCGTCGCGCAGCGCCTGGCGCACTGGATGCGCGCCGAATGCGGCTTCGACGAGGTCGGGATCGACGCCGTCGGCAACGTCGTCGGCGTCTATCACGGCCAGGACCGCGACGCGAGGCGCTTGATGACCGGCAGCCACTACGACACCGTGCGCAATGCCGGCAAGTACGACGGGCGCCTGGGCATCCTGGTGGCCATGGCCTGCGTGCGCGAGCTCGCGCGCGCCGGGCGGCGGCTGCCCTTCGGCATCGAGGTCATCGGCTTCGCCGAAGAGGAGGGCCAGCGCTACAAGGCCACCTTCCTCGGCTCGGGCGCGCTCGTCGGCGAGTTCGACCCGGCCTGGCTCGAGCAGCAGGACGCCGACGGCATCACGATGCGCGCGGCGATGGAGCATGCCGGCCTCTGCGTCGCCGACATCGGCAGGCTCGCGCGCGATCCCTCGCGCTACCTCGGCTTCATCGAGGTGCACATCGAGCAGGGGCCGGTGCTCAACGCGCTGGACCTGCCGCTCGGCATCGTCACCTCGATCAACGGCGGCGCGCGTTTCCAGGGCGAGATCGTCGGCATGGCCAGCCACGCCGGAACGACGCCGATGGGCCAGCGCCGCGACGCTGCCGCGGCGGCCGCCGAGCTCGTGCTCTTCATGGAGCGCCGCGGTGCTGCCGCACCCGATCTCGTCGCCACCGTGGGCATGCTGGAGGTGCCCGGCGCCTCGACCAACGTCGTCCCCGGGCGCTGCCGCTTCAGCCTGGACATCCGCGCGACGACCGACGCGGTGCGCGACGCCTGCCTGCGCGACGTGCTCGCCGAGCTCGACGCCCTCTGCGCGCGCCGCGGCGTGAGCCATCGCGTCGATGAGACGATGCGCGTGCCCGCCGCGCCGAGCGACCCGGCCTGGCAGGCGCGCTGGGAGCAGGCGGTGCAGCAGCTCGGCCTGCCGCTGCATCGCATGCCCAGCGGCGCCGGCCACGACGCAATGAAGATGCACGCGCGGCTGCCGCAGGCCATGCTCTTCGTGCGCGGCGAGAACGCCGGCATCAGCCACAACCCGCTGGAGTCCAGCACCAGCCACGACACGGAGCTGGCGGTGCAGGCGATGCAGCGCCTGATCGACCAACTGGCCACGGAGATGCCATGAGCAAGCCGGACCGCTACGCCGCCCTCGACGCCTTCGTCGACGCCCACTTCGACGAGCAGGTGCGCCTGCTGCAGGCGCTGGTGCGCGTGCCCACCGACACGCCGCCGGGGAACAACACGCCGCACGCGCTGAAGACGCGCGAACTGCTGGCCGCCTGGGGCTTCGACGCCGTCGCGCACGAGGTGCCGGCGGCGCTCGTGCACGACTACGGCCTGCAGTCGCTGACCAACCTCGTCGTGCAGCGCCGCTACGGTGGCGGGGGGCGCATCGTCGCGCTGAACGCGCACGGCGACGTCGTGCCCCCGGGCGAAGGCTGGACGCACGACCCCTACGGCGGGCAGATCGAGGACGGCAGGCTCTACGGCCGCGCCGCGGCGGTGAGCAAGTCCGACTTCACGACCTTCACCTTCGCCACGCGCGCGCTCGAGGCCGCGGGCGTGCCGCTCGTGGGAGGCATCGACCTGCTCTTCACCTACGACGAGGAGTTCGGCGGCCTTCTCGGTCCGGGCTGGCTGCTGGAGCAAGGGCTGACCCGGCCCGACCTCGAGATCGCCGCGGGCTTCAGCTACCAGGTGGTGACGGCGCACAACGGCTGCCTGCAGCTCGAGGCCACGGTGCACGGCAGGATGGGCCACGCCGCGGTGCCCGAGACCGCGGTCGACGCGCTGCAGGCGGCCACGCGCGTGCTGGCGGCGCTCTACGCGGAGAACGAGCGCCTGCGCGACCACCGCAGCGCCGTCAAGGGCATCAACCACGGCTACATCAACGTCGGGCAGATCGCCGGCGGCACCAACACCAACGTCGTTCCGGGCAAGGTCGTGCTGAAGATCGACCGGCGCATGATCCCCGAGGAGGATCCGGCGCAGATCGAGGCCGCGCTGCGCCGGATGATCGAGGCCGCGGTGGCGACGCTTCCCGGCGCCCGCGTCGAGATCAGGCGCCTGCTGCTGGCGCACGCGATGCGGCCGCTGCCGGGCAACGCGCCGCTCGTCGACGCGCTGACGCGGCACGCGAGCGCGCTCTTCGGCGAGACGGTCGAGGCCTGCGGCACGCCGCTCTACACCGATGCGCGGCTCTTCGCCGAGCGCGGCATCCCGGCGGTGATCTACGGCGCGGGCCCGCGCACCGTGCTCGAGTCCAACGCCAAGCGCGCCGACGAGCACATCGTGCTCGAAGACCTGCGCCGCGCGACCAAGGTCGTCGCGCGCACGCTGCTGGACCTGCTGGCGGCGTGAGGCGGCGTCACCACCGCTCCTGGCGCCGAAGCGTCAAGATGGCGCGACTCAGGTTTGTGCACCCTCGCGCAGCCGTCGGTTCTCGGCCGTCTGCAGATGGCACCACGCATGCCGCAAGGGCCCGGGGTCGATGTCCGCGGCGCGCGCGCGGGCGAGCATGTCGCCGACGATGTGCGCGGCCTCGGTGCGCCCGCCGCCTTCGAGGTCGCGCAGCATCGAGGCCGTGACCGCGGAGCTGCGGTCGGAGAACATGGCCTTGAAGTGCGCCATCACCGCCTCGCGCGGCGCCTGGTACTCGGCCCGGGCGACGGCGCTGCAGGCGACATAGGTCTCTTCCAGCAGGGCCGCCCCTTCGTCGGTGGTGAGGATGTCGCAGACCGCGCCGCGCATCAGGCAGGTCATGGCCGCGAGAGTCGCGAGGCCTGCGAACTTCTCCCACATCGCCAGCATGATGTCCGGCGCCAGCTCCACGCCCACCGGGGTGCGCCGGTAGAGCGCAAGCAGCGCCTGCAGCTTCGCCAAGCCCTGCGGCGCGGTCTGCGGCAGCAGGCCGAAGACGATGCGGTGGAAGTCGGCGAGCTGCACGACGGTGCCCTCGGCCGTGAGCGTGGCCGGGATCTGGCAGCTGCCGCCGGCCACGCGCGCGAGCCCGAAGGCGGCCTGCAGCCGCTCGATGTGCGCAACGCCGTTGAGCAGCGGCAGCACCGTCGTCTGCGGGCCGACCGCCGAAATAGCCGCCGATCGCGCCGGCGCCGAGAACGAGGATCTTCATGCGTCGAGTCTCCTTGGGAGCGAAGCGCCCAGGGCGCGATCTTGCCCCCGTCCTGCCCGACCCGCCTGCGCCGTCAGGGTCTTGCCGACTGCGCCATATTCGGCCGCATCCCGAGGAACAAGGAGATCGCCGTGACGACGCTGGCGCAGACGCTGCAGCAGGAACACCAGGACATCGACGCCGCCTTCGCGGCCTTCAAGGCCGCGCCCGCGGGCGACGCGCCCGCCGCCGCAGCGATGCGCGCCGCGCTCGCCGCGCTGCGCCGCCACATCTACGTCGAGGAGACGATGCTCTTCCCGCCGATGCGCCAGGGCAGCGCGTTCGCGGCGATCTTCGTCATGCTGCGCGAGCACGGCCAGATGTGGCCGCTGCTGGATGAACTCGATACGCTGCTCGACGCGGGCGCGCCGACGCCGCGCACCGCAGCGTTGCGGACCGAGCTCGAGCAACTGCTGGCACCGCACAACGACAAGGAGGAGAAGATCGTCTATTCGCTCGCCGACGCCGCGCACGCCGGAGCGTCGGGCGAGACGATGCTCGCCTTCCTGGCCTCGGGTGCGATGCCCGCGGGCTGGGCCTGCGAGCGCGCGCGGGCGCAGCGCGGGACGGGCTGAAGGGGCAGCGGCTGGCGGGTCAGATCGTGTCCACGCCCTCACGCAAGCGCTTCACGCACGATCTTCGGACGCTTGCGCGCGACGCGAATGAGTGCCTGCGCGGACAACTCGAGCACAAACAGAAAGGCACTTGGCCTCCGAAGCGCGCCAAGTGCCTGTTGCTGTTGCTGTTGCTGTTGCTGTTGCTGTTGCTGTTGCTGTTGCGGAATCCTGGTAGGCCGTGCTGGACTCGAACCAGCGACCAAAGGATTATGAGTCCTCTGCTCTAACCAACTGAGCTAACGGCCCTGCGCAACCTCTGCGTCGGCGGCGATTCTAGGAGTCGGGCGGGCGCTCGTCGTGGTGCGCGGGGCGATCGGCGGTCGCTACTTCACCGACAGCGCGTTGCCCACCAGGCGCGCGGTGATGTCGACGATCTGGATCATGCGCTCGTAGGCCATGCGCGTGGGGCCGATGACGCCCAGGGTGCCGACGATGCGGCCGTCGACTTCGTACGGGGCGGTGACGACGGAAAGCTCCTCGAAGGGTACGACCTGGCTTTCGCCGCCGATGTAGATGCGCACGCCTTCGGCGCGGCTCGAGGTGTCGAGCAGGCGCATCAGCTCGGTCTTGTGCTCGAACACGTCGAAGAGGCGGCGCAGGCTGGGGAGGTCGTTGCCGAAGTCCTGCACGCCCAGCAGGTTGCGTTCGCCGCTGACGACGACGTGGTCGCTGCTCTCGGCCAGGGCTTCGGTGCCGGCCTGCACCGCGGCTTGCATGAGCGCGGCGATCTCGGTGCGCAGCGCCTCGATCTCGTGCTTCAGCCGCTCGCGCACCTCTTCGATCGACAGGCCGGCGTAGTGGCTGTTGAGATAGCTGGTGGCCTCCGCCAGCTCGGCCTGGCTGTGGTCGCGCGTGGTCATGATGACGCGGTTCTGCACGTCGCCGTCGGGCGCCACGAGGATGACGAGCACGCGGCGCTCGCCCAGGCGCAGGAACTCGATGTGGTGGAAGACGCCGGCCTTGCGCGGCGCGGTGACGACGCCGACGAAGCTGGAGAGGCTGGAGAGCATCTGCGCGGCCTGCGCGATGACGCGCTGCGGCTGGTCGGGGTGCAGATGGCTGCGCGCGGCGGCGACCTCGGGCGCGACGCGGGCGAGCTCGTCGAGGTTCAGCGGATGCGCCGTCAGCATGGTGTCGACGAAGAGCCGGTAGCCGCGTGCCGTGGGCACGCGCCCGGCGCTGGTGTGCGGGCTGGCGATGAGGCCGAGCTCCTCGAGGTCGGCCATGACGTTGCGGATGGTGGCCGCCGAGAGCTCGAGCCCCGAGGCCCTGGAGAGGGTGCGCGAGCCCACGGGCTGGCCGTCGGCGATGTAGCGCTCGACCAGGGCCTTGAGCAGCGTCTTGGCGCGATCGTCCAGCATGCGGGGCATTGTACGAAGCGGCCCCGGTCCCGGCCGCGGCCCCGGCCGCGGGCGCCGCGCGATGCATGGCCGACGCGCGTCCGTCGCGGCCCGATTCCCTGCAGGCCCTATGGTGTAATGCCGCGCACCATGTCCAAGCGCTTTCGCCACGCTGCGATCGTCGGCAAGTATCAGGCTCACGGGATCCGCCCGATGCTCGAGGAACTGGCGCATTTCCTGCTCGGGCTGGGGATGGAGGTCTCGTTCGAGCGCGAGACTGCCGAGGCCACGGGCGTGGCCGACTTCGACGCCGTGCCGGTGGAGCAGCTCGGGCAGCGCTGCGACCTGTGCGTCGTCGTCGGCGGTGACGGCACCATGCTCGGCATCGCGCGCCAGGTGGCGCGACAAAGCCTGCCGGTGGTGGGCATCAACCAGGGGCGCCTGGGCTTCATCACCGACGTGCCGCACGGCCAGTACCGCGACGCGCTGCGCTCGATGGTCGCCGGCGACTACGAGGAAGAGCATCGCGCGATGCTCGAGAGCCGCGTGTGGCGCGATGGCGGGCCGATCTTCGACGGCCTTTCGCTCAACGACGTGGTGGTCTCGCGCGGCGCCACGGCGAGCATGGTCGAGTTGCGCATCGACATCGGCGAGGACTTCGTCGCCAACGTCCGTGCCGACGGCCTGATCATCGCCACGCCCACCGGCAGCACGGCGTATTCGCTTTCGGCCGGCGGGCCGATCCTGCATCCCGAGATCGCCGGCTGGGTGCTGGTGCCGATCGCCAGCCACATGCTGACGCATCGGCCCATCGTGCTGCCGGACACCGGCGAGATCCGCATCACCATCGTCGCCGGCCGCAACGCCTCGGCCAACTTCGACATGCACAGCATCGCCAGCCTCCTGCACGGCGATCAGGTGCGCGTGCGGCGCTCGGAGCACAAGGCCCGCTTCCTGCACCCGCCGGGCTGGAGCTACTACGCCACGCTGCGGCGCAAGCTGCGCTGGTACGAAGGCGTGGTCTAGCGCGCCCGCGTCGCTCCATGCTGCGCCGCCTTGCCCTTCGCGACGTGGTGCTCGTGCGCCAGCTGGAGCTCGCGCTCGAGCCCGGCTTCACGGTGCTGACCGGCGAGACGGGCGCCGGCAAGTCGATCCTCGTCGAGGCGCTGCAACTGGCGCTGGGCAGCCGCGCCGACGCCACGCGGGTGCGCGAGGGTGCGCCGCGCGCCGAAGTCAGCGCCGAGTTCGATCTGCCGGCGCATCTGCTGCCCTGGCTGGAGGAGGGCGGCTTTGACGCGGCCGAGGGCACGCTGCTGCTGCGGCGCACGGTCGACGCGCAGGGCCGCAGCCGCGCCTGGATCAACGGCAGCGCGGCCACCGTCGCGCAGCTGCGCGAGCTGGCCGAGCACCTGGTCGACATCCACGGCCAGCATGCCTGGCAGGGCTTGACGCGCCCGGCCACGGTGCGCGCGCTGCTCGATGCGCAGGCTGGCGTCGCGCCGGCGCGGCTGGCCGAGCGCTGGCAGGCCTGGCGCGCTGCGCTGGGCGTGCTCGACCAGGCGCGCGCCGCGCGCGACACGCTGGAGCGCGAGCGGGAGCGGCTGGCCTGGCAGGTGGGCGAGCTGGACAAGCTCGCGCCGGCAGCCGACGAGTGGCGCGAGCTGGAGGCCGAGCACCAGCGCCTGGCGCACGGCCAGGCGCTGCTCGATGCCGCGCGCGCGGCGCTGGACGCCGTGGGCGAGGGCGAGCCGGCGGCCGATGCGCTGCTGGCGCGCGCGCTCGGCGCGCTCGACGACGTGGCGCGCTACGACACCGAGGTGGCGTCGATCGCCGAGGTGCTGCGCTCGGCGCAGGCGCAGCTGCAGGACGCGGCGCATTCGCTGCACGCCTACCTCGGCCACCGCGAGCCCGACCCGGGGCGGCTGGCCGAGCTCGATGCGCGGCTCTCGGCCTGGGTGCAGCTGGCGCGGCGCCATCGGCGCAGCCCGGCCGAGCTGCCGGCGCTGCTCGCTTCGTGGAAGCTGGAGCTGCAGGCGTTGGACGCCGCCGCCGACCTCGAGGGACTGGAGCGCGCGGCAGGCCAGGCCGAGGCCGCCTGGCGCACCGAGGCCAAGGCGGTGAGCGCGGCGCGCGCGCGTGCCGCGCCGCGGCTCGCGGCGGCGGTGACGCAGGTGATGCAGACCCTCGGCATGGCCGGCGGGCGATTCGAGGTCGCGCTGCTGGCGCAGGACGAGCCGCAGGCCTTCGGCCTCGAAGCCGTGGAGCTGCGCGTGGCCGGGCATGCCGGCAGCACGCCGCGGGCGCTGGCCAAGATCGCCTCCGGCGGCGAGCTCTCGCGCCTGGCGCTCGCGGTGGCCGTGACCACGAGCCGTGGCGCAGGAGGCGGCGAAGCCAACGCCGACCGCGCCGGCGCGGGTGCGACGCACGTTGCGACGCTCGTCTTCGACGAGATCGACAGCGGCGTCGGCGGTACCGTGGCCGACAGCGTCGGCGCGCTGATGAAGCAGCTCGGCCGCACGAGCCAGGTGCTGGCGGTCACGCACCTGGCGCAGGTCGCGGCCTGCGCCGACCAGCACCTGGTGGTGAGCAAGGCCGCCGACGGCGGCGCGACGACGAGCGCGGTGCGCGGCGTCGCGGGCGAGGCGCGCGTGGCCGAGGTCGCGCGCATGCTTGGCGGCGCCTCGCTGTCGGGCACGGCGCACGCGCAGGCCATGCTCGCGCGCGGCGAGAGGGAACGGCGATGACGCAATGGACGGCGCTGGACGGCGTGTCCTCGCGTGACGAGGTCATCCTCATCACCGGCATCTCGGGCTCGGGCAAGTCGGTGGCCCTGCACGCGCTCGAGGATGCGGGCTTCTTCTGCGTCGACAACCTGCCGCCGGAGCTGCTGCGCGACTTCATCCGCCTCGAGCACGGGCGCCAGTCGCACCGCGTGGCGGTGGCGGTGGACGTGCGTACCGCGTCCTCGCTGCCGGTGCTGCTGCCCCTGATCCGACAGTTGCGCGACGAGGGCCTGCACGTGCGCCCGCTCTTCCTCGACGCCAGCACCGACGCGCTGGTGCGGCGCTTCTCGGAGTCGCGCCGGCCGCATCCGTTGTCCACGCGCGCGGCCGCGCCGGACACGGCGCGCGCGCTGGTGGAAGCCATCGAGCTCGAGCGCGAGCTGCTTGCCGACCTGCGCAACGTCTCCACCGTCATCGACACCAGCCAGCTGCGCCCGGCGCTGCTGCGCAGCTGGATCCGCTCGCTGGTGGGCGCGCGCGAGGCGCCGCTGACCCTCGTGTTCCAGAGCTTCGCCTTCAAGTACGGCGTGCCGCTGGACTCGGACTTCGTGTTCGACGTGCGCGTGCTGCCCAACCCCTATTACATCCGCGAGCTGCGCCCGCTCACCGGACGCGATGCGTCCGTGGCCAGCTACCTCGAGCAGCAGCCCGAGGTGGCGGCGATGCTGGAGCAGATCGAGGGCTTCCTGCTGCGCTGGCTGCCGGCCTTCGAGGAGGACCAGCGCAGCTACCTGACGGTGGCCATCGGCTGCACCGGCGGGCAGCATCGCTCCGTCTATCTGGTGGAGACGCTGGCGCGGCGTCTTGCCGGCCGCCAGGTGACGCTGGTGCGCCATCGCGAGCTGGACGCGCGTGACTGAAGCCCTCGCGGCGTGCCCGCCGGGCACGAGTCGCCTTGACCTCTTTCCGCTGCGCGCCGTGCTCTTTCCGGGCGGACTGCTGCTGCTGCGCGTGTTCGAGGCGCGCTACCTCGACCTGGTGGCCCGCTGCCTGCAGCGCGACGAGGGCTTCGGCGTCGTCTGCCTGACGCAGGGCGGCGAGGTCCGGCAGCGCACCGAAGCCCAGGCGCCGCTGCGCTTCGAGACGGTGGGCGTGCGTGCGCGCATCGATGCCGTCGACGCGCTGCAGCCGGGCCTGCTGTCGGTGCGCTGCATCGGCCAGGAGCGCTTCGCGATCGAGGGCGAGCCGAGGCAGGAGGCCGACGGACTGTGGTCCGCCTGCGTGCGCGAGCTCGCGGCCGACCCGTCGTGCGTCCCCGCGCCGGAGGTGCTCGGCAGCGTCGAGGCGCTGGCAGCCGCCATCGCGACGCTGCGCGAGCGCGGCGAGCTGCCTTTCGTGCCGCCGCTGCGGCTGGACGACGCCGGCTGGGTTGCCAACCGCTGGTGCGAGCTGCTGCCGACGCCGCTGGCCGCGCGTCAGCAGCTCATGGCCCTGGCGGATCCGCGCGCGCGCCTGTCGCTGGTCGACGCCTATCTGCGCGGCAAGCAGGTCGTGCGCTAGGTCGCGTCGCGGCCGGCCTCGGCCAGCAGCCGGCGCAGCGGCGCCGGCAGGCCAAGTGCAGGCGCGTCCTTCAGCGCGACCCAGCGCCCCCCGGGCCAGAGCGCGGCCAGCTCGTCCTGCAGCGCGTGGCGGGCGCGCCCGGCAAGCGTCCAGTACAGCGGCTGCAGCGTCCAGTCCAAATGGGTGAGGACGTGCACGAAGGCAGCGCCATGCCGCGGCTCGCCGCGCAGGCGCGGCAGCGCGCTGCGCACGGCCTCGGGCGAGTCGAACTCCGGCAGGCTCCACAGCCCGGCCCAGATGCCCGCGGATGGCCGCGGCACGAGCCAGACCGACGCGCCGGCCTGCAGCCACAGCCAGCAGCTGCTGCGCGCGCTGCGGCGCGCGCGGCGTGGCCGCGCGGGGTAGGCGAGCGGGTCGCCGCACGCGCGCGCCACGCACTGCGTCGACAGCGGGCAGGCGTCGCAACGCGGTGCGCGCGGCAGACAGACGGTGGCGCCGAGGTCCATCAGCCCCTGCGTGTAGGACGCGATGCCGCGCGCGGGAAGCAAGGACTCGGCCAGCGTCCACAGGCGCGCCTGCGCGGCGGCGCAGCCGAGATCCTCGGCGATGCCGTGCGTGCGCGCCAGCACGCGGCGCACGTTGCCGTCGAGGATCGCGGCGCGCTCGTCGAAGCAGAACGCGGCGATCGCCGCCGCGGTCGAGCGCCCGACGCCGGGCAGGGCCTGCAGCCCGGCCGCGCTCGTCGGGAAGCGCCCGCCGAGCTCGCCGGCGACCACCTGCGCCGCGCGCTGCAGGAGGCTTGCGCGGCGGTAGTAGCCCAGGCCGCTCCAGAGGGCGAACACCTCGTCGGGTGCTGCTGCGGCCAGCGCCTGCACGTCCGGAAAGCGTTCGATGAAGCGCAGGTAGTAGCCGCGCACCGTGGCCACCTGGGTCTGCTGCAGCATGACCTCGGAGAGCCAGACGCGGTACGGGTCGCGCGTGCCCTGCCAGGGCAGGTCATGGCGGCCGTGCCGGCGGTGCCAGCGCTCGATGCGGGCGGCGAAGCGGCTCAGGCCGGTTCCTGCGTGCCGACGGATGCCTCCTGCGGGCGCCGATCCGTCGATGCGGGCCCGGCCTCGCGCGCGGCCGCTGCGGCCGGCGTCGCCGCGTCCGGGCCCTGCAGGCGCTGCAGCACCTCGGCCACGCGCGCGTCGAGCAGGCGCTGCAGCGTCAGCAACTGCTCGTCCTGCGTCTCGACGTCGCTGATGCGGCGCTCCAGCTCGCCGGCCGCGGACTGGATGCGCTGCAGCGCTTCGCGGCGCTGGCGGAAGCTGCGTCGCCGGTCGCCCAGCTGCTGCTCGAGCTGGCTCGAGGCGCCGCGGTTCCAGAGCTCGAGTTCGCTGGCCGCGCTTTCGAAGACGCTGCGCAGCTTCGTCATCAGCATGCGCCGGAACTGCTCCATGAAGCCCGGCGAGGCCAGCCGCCACGCCTGCAGGAGACCCAGGTAGCGGCTGTAGGTATGCTCGATGAGGTCGAGCTCGCGCCCGAAGCGCTGCAGCTCGGGCGCAGGCTGCTTGGCAAAGCCGAGGCCGTAGTCGACGTTGAGCTGCATGAAGCTGGCGTCGAGCATGTCGCGCATCTCGTCGGCGCGGCGTTGCGCGGTCACGAGCGCGTCGTGCAGGCGGCTGCACAGCGTGGCAAAGGCGGCGCGGCCGCCGAGCTTGAAGGGGCTCGAGCCGAGCGCCGACTGCATCGCCGCGACCTCGGTGCGCAGCACCTGGTTGGAGAGGCCCGAGAGTGCTGCCTTCAGTTGTCGCTGCTGTACCGCGCGTACGGCCTGCAGCCGCGCGATGCAGGGTTCGAACTCGGCCTGCTCGGCGTCGACCCGCTGCAGCAGCAGCCGAACCTTGCCGCTGCTCTTGCCGCGCAGGCTGCGCAGCTCGGCGAGCTGTTCGGCCAGGTCGCGCCGCTTGTCGCCGATGCGGCGCGCGCCGAGCTGGCGCGCGCGGTCGACGACCTGCCGCGCGTCCTGCGACAGCAGCTCGCGCTGGCGCGGCAGCAGGTGCTCGCTGAGCGCATCCTCGAGCGCGCCGAGCCGGCTGTGCGCCAGGTCGCCGGCGCTCCCGGCGACGCGTGCCGCCAGGCCCTCGCGCGCGGAGAGCGCGAAGATGCGCGCCGGCGGCAGCCCGAGGATGTCGGCGACCTTCTGGCGCTGCAGGTCGATCTGCGCCTGCACCTCGTCGGCCGAGGCCAGCGGGTCGTAGAGCGCGTCGATCTTGTTGAGGACGACGAAGCGCTCGGCGCCATGGTCGCCGAGGTGCTCGCGCCAGATCGCCAGGTCCGACTTGGTGACGCCGGTGTCGGCGCCAAGCACGAACACCGTGGCGTGCGCGCTCGGCAGGAGGCCCAGCGTCAGCTCGGGTTCGGCGCCGATGGCGTTGAGCCCCGGCGTGTCGATGACCACCAGGCCGCGGCGCAGCAGCGGGTGCGGGTAGTTGATCAGCGCATGCCGCCAGGCCGGCACCTCGACGCGGCCCTGCGCATCCTGCGCCGGGTTGTCCTCGGGCTGCCCGGCGTCCCAGAAGCCGAGCGCCGCCGCGGTTTCGACGTCCACCCACTGCGTGCGCGTCACCGCCTGCAGCGCCTGCGCCAGCGCCTGCGGGTCCTGCGGCACCAGCGGTACGTGCTGCCAGGGCTCTTCGCGCTTGCGCAGGTCGGCCAGCGGCAGGCCGCGCAGCCGCGTCTTGATGGGCAGCAGCGAGAGGCGCGGCGGCGTGTCCGCATCGTGGAAGAGCTCGACCGGGCACATCGTCGTGCGCCCGGGAGTCGCCGGCAGCACGCGCCGCCCGGCACCGGCGAAGAAGATGGCGTTGATCAACTCGGACTTGCCGCGCGAGAACTCGGCGACGAAGGCCAGCACCAGCCGGCTCGACGACAGCCGCTCGCGCAGACCGGCCAGCGCGGCCTTGCGCGGCTCGTCCATCAGCTCGTGCTCCCCGAGGAAGCGGCCGAGCGTGACGACGCTGCGGTCGATCTCGGCACGCCAGCCGGCCAGTTCATCCAGTCGGGTGGCGATGGCGCTTTGCATGAAAGGAGAGGGTGCCTCGAAGCGGCGTCTCATGCTAGCGCAAGGGCAGGGGGCGGCCCCGGCAATGTGCAACGCTTTGCGGGTCAGCGACGCTGGCAACGCGGGCAGAAGTAGGTCGAGCGCTGCGCCTGCACGATGCGCCGCAGCGGCTTGCCGCAGGCGGTGCAAGGCTGGCCCTCGCGGCCGTAGACCGCCGCCTGCTGCTGGAAGGCGCCGTTCACGCCGTGCGCGTCGCGGAAGTCGCGCAGCGTCGAGCCGCCGAGCGCCATCGCCTGCCCCAGGGTCTGGCGCAGCGCCTGCAGCAGACGCGCCGCGCGGGCGCGGCCGAGGCGCGCGGCGCTGCAGCGCGGGTCGATGCCGGCGTGAAACAGCGCCTCGCAGGCGTAGATGTTGCCCGCGCCGACGATGACCTGGCCGCCCAGCAGCACCGTCTTGATCGGCGCGCGACGCAGGCGCAATGCGGCGTGAAAGCTCTCGTCGTCGAGTGCGGGGTCGAAGGGCTCGAAGCCCAGGCCGCCGAGCAGCCGGGCGGCTGGATCCTGGTCCCGCGCCGCCGACCAGACGACGGCGCCGAAGCGCCGCGGGTCGGTCAGCCGCAGGCTGCCGCGGTCGGTGTCGAGACGGAAATGCTCGTGTGCGCGCGCCGGTTCGGCCGGCGCCAGCAGCCGCAGTGAACCGGACATGCCGAGGTGGATCAAAAGCCCTTGCTCAGGCAGTTCGGGCGCGCCCTGCAGCGGCAACCAGAGGTACTTGCCGCGTCGCTGCACGGCCCCCAGGCGCAGGCCCACCAGCGCCTGCGGGTCGCGCCCGAGGGGCCAGCGCAGCGGCTTGCCCAGCCGCACGGCCTGCACCTGCGCTCCCCGTAGCGGCAGGTCGATGCTGCGCCGCGTGACCTCGACTTCGGGGAGCTCGGGCATCGGGCCATTATGTGAGAATGAACCTCGACCCTTTGGAGCCAGCCATGCCCATGCGCAGACGATGGCGCATCGCCACTGCGGCGGCGGTTCTGGCGCTTGCTGCCGCGCCGCCGGTGTCGGCGCAGCCGACCACCGACGCCGCCGATGCGCCGGTGCCGCCGACGCGCTCGCAGCTCGATTCGCAGCTCATGCAGCAGTTGCTGATCGGCGAGATCGAGGCGCGCCGCGGCCAGGCCGACGCCGCCGTGCAGCTCATGCTCGATGCCGCGCGCCGCACGCGCGACGAAGGGCTGTTCCGTCGCGCCGTCGAGATCGCGCTGCAGGCGCGCAGCGGCGAGCGGGCGCTCCTGGCCGTGGCCGCGTGGCGGCGCACGCTGCCGGGCTCCCTCGACGCCTTGCGCACGCAGCTGCAGATCGCCGCGGCGCTCAATCGCAGCGAGGCGATCGAGGAGCCCTTGCGCGCGCTGCTCGGGCAGACGCCGGAAGGCGAGCGCAGCGCGCTGATCGCGCAGCTGCCGCGGCTGCTGCAGCGCATGCCCGACCGTCGCCGCAGTGCACAGGTCCTTGGCGCCGTGCTCGAGCCCTACGAGGCGCGGCCCCTGACGCGCGCCGCGGCGCGGGTGGCCGTGGGCCGCGCCTGGGCCATGGCCGGAGACCTCGACGCGGCGCTGGCGCGCGCGCGCGCCGCGCAGGAAGCCGACCCCAAGGCGCCGGGCGCGGCACTGCTGGCGCTCGAGCTGATGCCGCAGCGCGCGGCGGCCGAGGAGGTGGTGCAGGCGCACCTGGGGACCGACGGCGCCGAACCCGCGGTGCGCATGGCCTATGCGCGCGCGCTGATGAATGCGCAGCGGCTGGCCGACGCGGTGGTGCAGCTCGAGCAGGCGACGCGGGAGCGCCCCGAGGCCGCGCCGCCGCTGCTGGCGCTGGGCGCGCTGCAGCTCGAGATGCGCCAGCCGCAAGCCGCCATGACCACGCTCGGGCGCTACCTGACGCTGCTGGACGCGCGACCGGCGACCGGGGCGACCGGGGCGGACGAGGGTCCCGAACCCGACGAGGGCGCGGCCCAGGGCCGCACGCAGGCCTGGTTGATGCTGGCCCAGGGGGCGGAGCAGCTGGGTCAGTACGCCGCCGCCGAGGACTGGCTGGCGCGCGTCGACGATCCGGCGCGCGCGCTCGAAGTGCAGTCGCGGCGCGCCTCGCTGCTGGCCCGCCAGGGCCGGCTCGACGACGCGCGAGCGTTGCTGCGCCAGGCGCCCGAGCGCGAAGGCGGCGACGCCCGCCTCAAGCTGCTGGCCGAGGCGGCGCTGCTGCGCGAGGCGCGGCTGTGGGGCGATGCCTTCGAAGTCCTCGGCAGCGCCGTGCAGCGTTTCCCCGACGACCCCGATCTGCTCTACGAGCAGGCGATGATGGCCGAGAAGATGGGCCGCACCGACGAGATGGAGCGGCTGCTGCGCCAGGTGATCTTGCTCAAGCCCGACAACGCCCATGCGCACAACGCGCTCGGCTACGCGCTGGCCGATCGTGGGCAGCGCCTGCCCGAGGCGCGCGAACTCGTGCAGCGCGCGCTCGATCTGGCGCCTGGCGACCCCTTCATCATCGACAGCCTGGGCTGGATCGAGTTCCGCCTGGGCAATCTGGCCGAGGCGCTGCGCCTGCTGCGTCAGGCTTATGCCTCGCGCCCGGACGTCGAGATCGGCGCGCACCTGGGCGAGGTGCTGTGGGCGCTGGGCCGGCGCGACGAGGCGCGCCGCGTGTGGGCCGAGTCCAAGGGACGCGACGCCGCCAACGACGTCTTGCGCGAGACGCTGGCGCGGCTCAAGGTCGAGCTCTGATGCCCGGGTCGATGCGCGCGGCCGCGGCGGCCGTGGCCGCCGCCGCGCTGCTGCAGGGCTGCGCCACGCCTCCGGTGGCGGATGAAGGTCTGCCCTGGACGAGTGGTCGCCTCGTCGTGCGCGTGGACGCCAGTGACGCGCAGGCCGCGCGCAGCCTGGACGCCGACTTCGACCTGCGCGGCGATGACGAGCAGGGCGAACTGCGGCTTTCGACGCCCTTCGGAACGCGGCTGGCCCGCGCGCGCTGGACGCGCGACCAAGCGCTGCTCGACCTGGGCCAGGGCGAGACCCGCTACCCGGACCTGGAAAGCCTCTCGCGCGCGGCGGTCGGCGAGGTGCTGCCGCTGCGGGCGCTGCCTGACTGGCTTGCCGGGCGGCCCTGGCCGGGCGCGGCGACGCAGGAGGACCCCCAGGGCTTTGTGCAACTGGGCTGGCAGGTCTCGCTCGTTCGCTTTGCCGAGGGGCGCATCGAGGCCTTGCGCGAGCCGCCGCCGCGCGTGCTCGTGCGCGTGCGCCTGCATCCGGCGCCGTGAGTGCCATGGGCCTGCGCGCACTGCTCGATCTGCCGGCGCCAGCCAAGCTCAACCTCTTCCTGCACGTCGTCGGGCGGCGCCCGGACGGCTACCACCTGCTGCAGTCGCAGTTCGTGCTGATCGACTGGGCCGACGTGCTGCACCTCGAGCGCCGCGAGGACGGCAGGCTGCGGCGCCACGATCTCGGCGCCGCGCTGCCCGAGGACGACCTGTGCCTGCGCGCGGCGCGGGCGCTGCAGCAGCACAGCGGCACCCGGCTCGGCGCCGACCTCTCGATCGACAAGCGCGTGCCCTGGGGGGCGGGCCTCGGCGGGGGCAGCTCGGACGCGGCGACGACGCTGCTCGGCCTGAACCGGCTCTGGGGCCTGGCGTGGCCGCGGCAGCGGCTGCTGGCGCTGGCCGCCACCCTCGGCGCCGACGTGCCCTTCTTCGTCGGCGGACGAAATGCCTTCGTCGAAGGCATCGGCGAGCGCTTGACGCCGATCGAACTGCCGCGCGCCTGGTACGCGGTTGTGAAGCCTGCTGTGCCCTTGTCCACTGCGGCCATCTTTTCGAGTCCCCTTGTCGGGCGCAGCGCGAAAACTGATATAGTTATGGGCTCTCTCGCAGACGTTAGCGCGCCTGATGCGGTTGCCGACGGATGGGTTTGCAAGCTGCTTGACGGCCTTGGCCGCAACGACTTGCAGGCTGCCGCCGAAGACCGCTGCGACGGGGTGGCGCAAGCCGCCGCCTGGTTGCACTCCCGCTGCGGCAACAGCCGCATGACGGGTTCGGGCAGCGCAGTGTTCGCGAGGGCCGGCACCGGCGACCAGCCTGCGGCTGCGTTCCCGGCGGAAGAGCTTCCGCCGGGTTGGGTGGGTCGAATGTGCCGCAGCCTGGTTCGGCATCCGCTTGCGGACTGGGCCGGCTGAGACGATTTGAACGGGCACGGAGCGATCCGGGTCCGGTGTAGGGGAGTAGCCAAGTTGGTCAAGGCATCGGATTTTGATTCCGACATGCGAGGGTTCGAATCCTTCCTCCCCTGCCAAACATCCTGACACCCCGAGATCCTGACCCCACGGCGAGGCGCCTGCCTGGCCGGCTCCAGCGAGGCGGCGCGCCTCGCCCGCCTGCGGAGAATCCATCGTGCTCTTCAATACCGTGCTCTTCACCGGCAACGCCAACCCGGTGCTGGCGCAGGAGATTGCCAAGCACCTGGGCGTCGAACTGGGCCGGGCGATGGTCGGCCGCTTTTCCGACGGCGAGGTCAACGTCGAGATCCGTCAGAACGTGCGTGCGCGCGACGTCTTCGTCGTGCAGCCCACGAACTCGCCCACCAACGAGCACCTGATGGAACTGCTCCTGATGGTCGACGCGCTCAAGCGCGCCAGCGCCCGACGCATCACTGCGGTGATTCCCTACTTCGGCTACGCGCGCCAGGACCGCCGCCCGCGCAGCACGCGCGTGCCCATCAGCGCCCGCGTCGTCGCCAACCTGCTCGAGACCTGCGGCGTCGAGCGCGTGCTCACGATGGACCTGCACGCCGACCAGATCCAGGGCTTCTTCGACATCCCGGTCGACAACATCTACGCCAGCCCGGTGCTGCTCTCGGACCTCAAGAGCCGCAACTACAGCAACCTCGTCGTCGTCTCGCCCGACGTCGGCGGCGTGGTGCGCGCGCGGGCCCTGGCCAAGCAACTGGGCTGCGACCTCGCGATCATCGACAAGCGCCGCCCGACCGCCAACGTCTCCGAGGTCCTGCACGTCATCGGGGACATCGAGGGCCGCAACTGCGTCATCATGGACGACATGATCGACACCGCCGGCACGCTGGTGAAGGCGGCCGACGTGCTCAAGGAGCGCGGCGCGCAGAAGGTCTACGCCTACTGCACGCACCCGGTGTTCTCGGGCCCGGCGCTGGAGCGGCTGGCGGGCTCGCGCATCGACGAGGTCGTGATCACGAACACCATCCCGCTGTCCGAGGCGGCGATGGCCTGCAAGAACATCCGCCAGCTCTCGGTGGCGTTCCTCTTCGCCGAGACGATCCGCCGCATCAGCGACGGCGAGTCGGTGACCTCGCTGTTCGCGGAGCAGAACAGCAACTCTTGACGGAAGAAGCGGGCCGCCTTCGCGGCCCTTTCGGTGGGTCCTGGTCGCGGGGCCCCTTTTTCAACCTGGAGCAATCATGAAATTCACCGCCTACGAGCGTCGCGTCAAGGGGACCGGAGCGAGCCGCCGCCTGCGCGATGCCGAGAAGGTGCCGGGCATCGTCTACGGTGCCGGTACGCCGACGATGATCGAGCTCGACCACAACGCGCTCTTCTTCGCGCTGAAGAAGGAAGCCTTCCACAGCTCGATCCTCGAGATGGATCTTGCCGGCAGCGAGCAGAAGGTGCTGCTGCGCGACTTCCAGATGCATCCTTGGAAGCAGATCGTGCTGCACGTCGACTTCCAGCGTGTCGACGAGACGACGCGGCTGCGCAAGAAGGTGCCGCTGCACTTCACGGGCGAGGAGAACTCCGCCGCGGTGAAGACCGACAAGTGCCTGGTCGGCCATGTCACCACCGAGCTCGAGATCGAGTGCCTGGCCACGCAACTGCCCGAGTTCGTCACGGTGGACCTCTCGGGCCTCGTCAAGGGGCAGTCGCTGCACGCCAGCGACCTCAAGCTCCCTGAGGGCATCAAGGCCGTCAAGCACGGCACGCTCAATCCGGTGATCGTCTCGGTCACGGTGCCCAAGGAAGAGGACGAGGCCGCCGCGGCGCCCGTCGTTGCCGCCGCCGACAAGAAGGGCAAGGGCAAGAAGGACGAGAAGCAGAACAAGCGCTGATCCGCGCATGCAAGCTTCACCGGGGGCCCCCATCGAGGGGCCCTCTTCGTTGGGGATGCTGCGCGCCCCCCGGGTCGCGCCGAGCCACCCGGGCGCGCGATTCCCGCCATGGGGTCGGCTGCCTATGATTGCCGCCCATGATTCGTCTCTTCGTCGGCCTCGGCAACCCCGGGCCTGAATACGAGGCCACGCGCCACAACGCGGGCTTCTGGTGGGTCGATGCGCTGGCCGACAAGCTGGGCGCGCGGCTCGTGGCCGAGCGCAGCTGGCACGGGCATGTCGCCCGCGTCAACCTCGCCGGCGCGCCGCTGTGGCTGCTGCAGCCGATGACCTTCATGAACCGCTCCGGGCAGTCGGTGGCGGCCCTCGCGCGCTTCTACAAGATCGCGCCGGCGGAAATCCTCGTCGTGCACGACGAGCTCGACCTGCCGCCGGGGCAGGCCAGGCTCAAGTGTGGCGGGGGCAACGGCGGGCACAACGGGCTGCGGGACATCCAGGCGCAGCTCGGCTCCCCCGACTTCTGGCGGCTGCGGCTGGGCATCGGCCACCCGGGCGTGAAGGCCGAGGTCGTCGACTACGTGCTGCGCAAGCCCGCGCCCGAGCAGCGCGAGGCCCTGCAGGCCTGCATCGAGCGCACGCTGGCCGCCAGCGCCGAGCTGATCGCAGGCGACATGGAGCGCGCGACGATGAAGATCCACGCCGGTCCGCCGCGCCCGAAGCCGCCACGGCCGTCCGCGCCGTCCGCGCCGGGCATGCCGCCGGAGCCCGGGCCGTGACGCGCGCACGTTCGCGGGCCCCGGCCCTCGTGCCGTGCGGCGTGCTGGCGCTGTTGCTGGGGATGACGGTGACGGCGTCGGCGCAGACCGTCTGGCGCTGCGGCCCCGACGGACGCAGCTACCGCGACACCCCCTGCGCGGAGGGCCGCGCGCTGGCGGTGAGCGACCCGCGCGACGACGTGCAGCTCGCGCAGGCGCAGGAGGTGGCCGAGCGCGAGCAGCGGCTTTCGCAGCAGCTGCGGCAGGAGCGGCGGCAGCGCGAGCACGAGGTGCTGGCAGCGGCCGGACGCGGCGCCGCAGGGATCAAGCCGGCGCCGGCCGCGGCGCCGACGCTCGATCGTGTCGATCGTGTCGATCGCGAGCCGCGGCAGGCGGCGCGATCGCAGGCGGCACGAGCCAAGGGCACGCGAGCGCATCGCAGCAAGCGCGCGCGCCCGTCCCGCTGAGCCTTGTGGCCGGGAGGGAACGCGACTATTCCTCGGCGCGCGCGACGCGGTCCTTCAGCCGACGCAGCACCGAGGGCGCAACGAACTTCGAGACGTCGCCGCCCAGGCTGGCGATCTCGCGCACGAAGGTGCCGCTGACGAACTGGTACTGGTCCGACGGCGTCATGAACACCATCTCGACCTCGGGCATCAACTGGCGGTTCATGCCGGCCATCTGGAATTCGTACTCGAAGTCGCTCACCGCGCGCAGCCCGCGCACGACGACCTGGCCGCCGTTCTCGACCACGAAGTCGCGCAGCAGGCCGCGAAAGGCCGTGACCTCGACGTTGGGGTAGGGCTTGGCGATCTCGCTGGCGATCTCCAGGCGCTCGTTGATGGTGAACATCGTGCGCTTGTGATGGCCCACGGCGACGGCCAGGATCAGGCGGTCGAAGAGCCGCGAGGCACGGCGCATCAAGTCTTCGTGCCCGAGCGTCATCGGGTCGAAGGTCCCGGGGTAGACGGCGGTCATGTGCTTGGATGGGATCACGGGCTCGCCCCTCGGCTTGCGGCAGGCGCAGTGTAGCGTCGACGCCAGAGTCCATGGTGCACTGCACCAGCGCGCCCCTGGCGGTACGGCTCCAGGCCTTGCGGTGGATCAGGCACGAGCCGGTCGGACTCGACGTAGAGGTAGCCGCCCTCGGCCAGCAGGGGCAGGGCGCGCTCGATCGCCGGGCCGAGCAGGCCGGCGTCGAACGGCGGGTCGAGGAAGATGGCCTGGAAGCGCTCGCGCGGACCACGCGCCATCCAGGCGAGCGCGTCCGTCTGCACGATCGTCACCGTCGCGGCGCCCAGGCGCTCGCGGGTTGCCCGCAGGCTGCGCACGAGGGCGGGGTCTCGTTCGAGCAGCAGCACTTCGGCAGCGCCGCGCGAGGCGGCCTCGAAGCCCAGCGCGCCGCTGCCGGCGAAGGCGTCGAGCACGCGCCAGCCGCCGAGATCCTGGCCCAGCCAGTTGAACAACGTCTCGCGCACGCGGTCGGGGCTCGGGCGCAGGCCGGGACGGTCGGCCACGGGCAGGCGGCTGCGCTTCCACCGCCCGCCGATCAGGCGGACCTCGTGGGCGCGTCGACCGTTCACAGCCGCACGGGAATGCCGTCGCGCGCCAGCAGCGCCTTGGCCTGGCCGACCGTGAACTCGCCGCTGTGGAAGATGCTGGCGGCCAGCACCGCGTCGGCGCCGCCGATGCGAATGCCTTCGCTCAGGTGTTCCAGCGTGCCGACGCCGCCCGAGGCGATCACCGGCACCGGCACCGCGTCGCTGACCGCGCGGGTGAGCTCGAGATCGAAGCCGATGCGCGTGCCGTCGCGGTCCATGCTCGTGAGCAGGATCTCGCCGGCCCCGGCCTCGGCCATGCGCCGCGCCCAGGCGACGGCGTCCAGCCCCGTGTTGCGCCGCCCTCCGTGCGTGTAGACGTCCCAGCCCGGGCCGCGCGCAGCGGCGTCCTCGCCTTGGCGTCGCTTGGCGTCGATGGCCACCACGATGCACTGCGCGCCGTAGGTCTCGCTGGCGTCGCGGATGAGCTGCGGCTCGGCCACCGCCGCGGAGTTGAAGCTGACCTTGTCGGCCCCGGCATTGAGCAGCCGGCGCACATCGGCCACGCTGCGCACGCCGCCGCCGACGGTGAGCGGGATGAAGACCTGCGTGGCCACCGCCTCGATGATCGGCAGGATCATGTCGCGCCCGTCGCTGGTGGCGGTGATGTCGAGGAAGGTGAGCTCGTCGGCGCCCTGCTCGTTGTAGCGCGCCGCGATCTCCACCGGGTCGCCGGCGTCGCGCAGGGCGACGAAGTTCACGCCCTTGACGACGCGGCCGCCGGTCACGTCCAGGCAGGGGATGATGCGCTTGGCCAGCATGTCGCGTGCGTCCTCGAAAGCGGCGGATCCGCGGGAAAGGCAGGGGCGGGGCTTCAGTCGTCTGCGTCCGCGAGCTCGTCGGCACGCTCCTGCGCCGCGGCGAAGTCGAGCGCGCCGGTGTAGATGCTGCGTCCGCAGATGACGCCACTGATGCCTTCGGAGGCCACGGCGCAGAGCTGTTCGATGTCGGCCAGGCCCGCAAGGCCGCCGCTGGCGACCACGGGCGTGCGCAGCGCCCGCGCGAGCTTCACCGTGGCCTCGATGTTGATGCCGGTCATCATGCCGTCGCGTCCGATGTCGGTGTAAATGACGCCTTCGATGCCGTAGTCCTCGAAGCGCCGCGCGAGGTCGATCACCTCGTGGCCGGTGAGCTTGCTCCAGCCGTCGGTGGCGACCTTGCCGTCGCGGGCGTCGAGGCCGACGATGATGTGGCCGCCGAAGGCGCTGCAGGCGTCCTTCAGGAAGCCCGGGCTCTTCACCGCCGCGGTGCCGATGATGATGGCCTCGATGCCGTCGTCGAGGTAGCGACCGATGGTGTCGAGGTCGCGGATGCCGCCGCCGAGCTGCACCGGGACCTCGCCGTCGACCTCGCGCAGGATGGACTTCACCGCCGCCTCGTTGACGGGCTTGCCGGCGAAGGCGCCGTTGAGGTCGACCAGATGCAGCCTTCGCGCGCCGGCATCGAGCCAGCGCCGGGCCATGGCGGCCGGGTCGTCGCCGAAGGTGGTGACGGCCTGCATGTCGCCCTGCTGCAGGCGCACGCACTTGCCGTCCTTGAGATCGATGGCGGGAATCAGCAACATGGCTCGGGGGGAGCGAGGAAGGTGGAGATGCGAAGGCTGCCGCCTGCGCCGGGCGTGCGCCCGCGCGCTCAGGGCTTCCAGTGCAGGAAGTTGCGGTACAGGCTCAGACCGTGGGCGGCGCTCTTCTCGGGGTGGAACTGGGTCGCGAAAATATTATCCCGGGCCAGCACGCTGGTAAAGCGCAGTCCGTACTCGGTGCTGCCGGCGCTGTGTGATGCGTTCGCCGGATCCGCGTGGTAGCTGTGGACGAAATAGAACCAGCTCTCGTCGGGGACGTCGCGCCACAGCGCATGCGCAAGATCCTGGCGCACGCGGTTCCAGCCCATGTGCGGCACCTTGTGGCGGCTGCCGTCGGGCTGCAGCCGGCCCTCGAGCTCGAAGCGGCGCACCGTGCCCGCAAAGAGGGCCAGCCCCGGCGTGTCCTGCTCCTGGCTGTGCGCCAGCAGCATCTGCATGCCCACGCACACGCCCAGCAGCGGCTTGTGCTCGGCGGCGTGCAGCACCGCCTCCAGCAGGCCCGATTCGCGCAGCCCCTGCATGCACGCGCGCATGGCACCCTGGCCGGGCAGAACGACGCGTTCGGCCGCGCGCACCTGCGCTGCGTCCTGCGTCACGACGACCTCGATGCCGCTGTCCTGCGCCACATGCCGCAGCGCCTGCGCAACGGAACGCAGGTTGCCCATGCCGTAGTCGACGACGGCGACCGCGACCGCACGGGCCATCTCAGTTGCTCCACCGCGCTTCGCGCGACCCGCGACGCATGAAACGGGCGTCAAATAGCGCTGCGGCGTCCGGCATAGAGGTCGGTTTGTACTT
>MEFD01000001.1 GCA_001724995.1 Rubrivivax sp. SCN 71-131 | reverse complement strand
GACGCCACCAAAACTGCAAACCGCCTCATCCGCAGGCTTCAGCAGATCGGCTACAAAGTCGAGGCCACACCGGTTTGACCAGACACGTTTCATTTCAGGCCCCCTTGGCCGGCGCGGGGGCAGGTGCCGGCGCTCGGCGCGCGCGGCGTCCACCGCGCGCGGGCTGCTCGCCCCCCGAGGCCAGCAGGCTGCTCTGGCGCTCGAAGCTGCGCTGCGCCTCGCGCACGACCGCCAACGCCTGGTTCATGGCCTCGCGCGCCTGCGTGATCTCCTGCGGACGCAGGCCGCTGCGCAGCTTGGCGAGCTCGGCCTGGGCCAGCATCACCGAGGCCTCGGCGGCGGCAAGGGCCTCCTGGAAGGGCTGGGGATCGAGCGTCGCCAGGCGCGTGCCCGCCGTCACCGCGTCGCCTCTTCGTCGGCCGCCATGCCCGCCACGCGACCCGCTTGCCGGAAGGCCAGCTGCACCTCGCGGATGTCGACGTTGCCGTACAGCCGCAGCGGGCCCGCGTCGGCCGGGACACGATGCACCCAGACCCAGGCCGCAAGGGCCGAGGCGATGACGATTGCGATGACGATCGCCACGCCGCGCTTCGAAGGGGTGCGAAACGGGCTCTTCATGGTGTGCTCCAGCGATGCCCGCGGCTCAGCGTCGCGCGCCGATGCCGCGGCGGTAGATCGCGAACGCGGCCGGCGCATCGCGCCGGATCTCGCCCACCTTGCCGGCCAGCAGCGATTGCATCACCAGACCCTGGATCGTGCCGATGAAGAGCACCGCGGCGGCGTCGACATCGAGCGCGGGGTCGAACTCGCCCAGGGCCTGGCCGGCCTCGAACAGGGCGCGCAGCCGCGTGGTGTACTGCCGCAGCAGTGCCTGCACCATCTTCTTGGGCAGCGTCTTGCCGGGACGTTGCAGTTCGCCGAAGAGCATGCGCGGCACGCCGGGGTGGCGCGCGATGAAGTCGATGTGCGCCGTGAACATCGCCTCGAGCGCGGCGGCGGGCGACGCCGCCGTCTCCGCCGCGGCCTGCACGCGTGCGAGCAGCCGCTGGCTGATCCAGGACATCGCCTCCTCGAGGATCGCGTCCTTGCTGCGGAAATGCCGGAACAGCGCGCCTTGCGTCAGTCCCATGCGCTCGGCGATCGCCGTCGTCGTGATGTCGGCCGGGTTCTGCTCGGCGGCCAGGCCGACCATGGCTTGCACCGTGGCGGCGCGCCGCTCTTCGGCCGGCAGGTAGGGAGCGCGTTCGTTCATCACCGACACATCCAAAAGTGAGTAGCCTATTACGAGCCTAGCACCGTTGTCGTGTGCGACGCAAGCGCCGGCCCGTATGGCCCTTGCCGCGCCGTTCTCGGCAACAATGCCGGCCTGGCGCTTCGTACACCCCTCGAGCCCTGGAGACGGACCATGTACTCACGCTTGCTGGTGCCGCTGGACGGCAGCCCGACAGCGCTTCTCGCCCTCGATCACGCGGCGGCGCTGGCGCGCCTGAGCGGGGCCGGCGTGATGCTGCTTCACGTCATCGAGCCGATGCAGCACAGCAGCGGTTTCGAGCGCCCGAAGGTCTACATCGAGGACGTGCGGCCGCGCTTCCTCGCGGCCGGCCAGGCCTTGCTCGACGAAGCCGCGAGCCGGCTGCGCGCGCAAGGGATCACGGTGGAGACGGTGCTGCAGGAAAGCGGCGTCGAGCGGGTGTCGGAACAGATCGTGCGGCAGGCCGAAGCCGGCGCCTGCGACCTGATCATCCTGGGCACGCACGGACGGCGCGGCGTGGGCCGCCTGCTGCTGGGCAGCGACGCCGAACAGGTGGCGCGCACCGCGCCGGTGCCGGTGATGCTGGTGCGGGAACGGCGAGCGCGGCATGAAGGCCAGGTTCTGAACGCAGGATGAACGCGGTGTTCAGCTGAGGTTCAGGGTCGGCGGCGCAGACTGCACGCACAGTCGATAAGGACTGCGTGACCGACAGAAGGAGTCTCACCATGAAGCCGATTCGCCAGACTCTCCCGACGCTTCCCCTTGCCGCCGTGGCCTCGATTGCCCTGCTGGCGACTGCCGCTGCGACGACCTCGGCCTGGGCCGGGGGCGACAGCCGCGCCGATCGTGCGCGCGTCGACGAGCACGTCATGCAAGCCATCGCCAATCCGGCCGCCGCGGGCGAGCCGGGCGAGGGCTGGCGCTATTTCTCGGACGCGCGCGCGCACCGGGCCGTCGTCATCGCCCCCCAGGGCGAGTACTACTTCAGCCGCGGCAAGGGGCTGCGGCAGGTGATGCCGCAGCCGCTCGATGCGGCCGAGCGCGGCATGCAGGTCGTCGAGCACGCCGCCGCACGCGGCGAGCCGGGCGAGGGCTGGCGCTACTTCTCGGACGTGCAGGCCCGCCGCGCGGTGGTGATCAGCCCTGAAGGCGACTACTACTTCAGCCGCGGCAAGGGCCTGCGCCTGGTCGCCGCGGCGCAGGCCAGGGCCTGAGGCACGACCAGCGTCGGCGCGGCTCGAAGGCGAATCGGGCGGCGCGTCGGAAAGCGCTGGCGCGCGAGCCCTGCCGACCGTGCGCACGGCCTCCTGCAGGAGCGGCCGCCGAGTTCGTCGCGGCGCAGCATGGTCTTCATGGGGATGCTCGTTGCGTCGGGGTGACTCGATGCGGACTCGCTCTTGCGGCGGCAGGCTCTGCCGACAAGTGATCCGGCGTCGTCAAGCCGGCACGTCGAGCGGCTTGCGGCGCAGGCGCACGTGTTCCTGACTCAGGCGGGCGGTGTCGGGAACGAACAGCTGCCGGCCCTGCATGCGCAGCAGGCCGGCCGCGACGAGGTCGTGCAGGATGCGCGAGAGGTGCTCCGGCGTCAGGTTCAGCTGCGCGGCGATCTCGCGCTTGGTCGCGGGGAGCCGCCAGCTCAGGCTTGCCTGCCCGTCGGCGTGGCGCAGCAGGTAGGCGACGAAGCGCGCCTTCGCCGTGCCCGAGGCCTGACGATCCAGATCCTGCACCAGCGCCTGCACGCGCTGGGCGAGGCCGGCGATCATCTGGCGCGCGAAGCGCGGGTTGCGGTCGATCTCGGTGAACACCGCGTCCTTGGGCACGCGCAGCACCAGCGCATCGCTGGCGGCCGTGGCCTGCACCAGCGTCGGTTGTTCGAGGAACAACACCGGCTCGCCGAAGCTCTGGCCGGGGCCGACCAGGCCGGTCAGGCGAGGGCCGCGCCCGGGCGCGTTCGAGATCAGCTTGATGTCGCCGTAGACGACGAGGTACAGGCCCAGCGCGGGCTCGCCCTGCCGGAAGAGGACTTCGCCGCGTTCGAGGCGGTGCCGCGTGGCCTGCGCCGCCAGGCGGGCCAGCGCCGCAGGCGCCAGGTCGGTGAACAGCGGCAGGCGCGCCAGCAGTGCGGCCGGAGCGACGTCGCGGCGGCTCACCGCACGGCCCCCTGGCGCCGCGCTGCCGCGGGCCACGGCTGCTTCAGTGGCCGGCGTGAATCGGCGCGAGCCCCGGGTGATCGAAGTGCTTGCCGTACTGGTTGACGGCGTCGACCACCTTGGCCAGGCCGTTGACCGGACGCTGCTTGGCGCTCTTGCCGGCCATCACGTCGGTGCCCGCGCCGATGTCGGCGATCACCAGGTGCAGCATCGCGTCCGCCTTCGGTTCGAGCTTGCAGTTGGCGACGATGCCGCCGACCTCGGTCTCGATCTTCGAAGCCAGGGTCTTGTACTGCGCCGCGTTCAACTTGCCGGCATGCGCGGCGTCGAGCTGGGACACGACGAGGCCACGGATGCGATCCATGCCCGCACGCAGCGGCTCGTCGGTGGCCCACTTGCGGCCGTTGTCCAGCGACAGCGTGTGCTCGCTGGCCGCGTCGTGGCTGTGGGCGGCGCCTTGCGCCCACGCCGGCCCGCCCAGCGTGGCCACCACCGCCAGCGCGGCGAGCGCAACGGGAAGCCTGTTCGTGATCCGGTTCCAGCGTTTCATGTCGATTTCCTTGTTCATGGCAGCCAGCGCCGATCGCCAGCCTGCATGCTCCGATCGCCCGATGTCGCGCCCGGTTCGATCGGCCTCGGAAATCCTTAAGAACCATCAAGAATCCAGGTTGCAGGACGCGCTGCGCCCGCGAGGGCAAGAGTCGATGTCCGCCACAACGCGGCGCGCTGTGGGCCCGGCTCGCACGGCGCATTCTGCGCAGCGGAGCCTGAACCGATGCTGAACGGAGTGCGTGTGGCCGGGCCGCGCGGCACGGACGCGGTGCGGCCTCGGACCTGGGCTGCCCAGGTTGCGGGCCGCGGGTTCGCGTGTCGCCCCTCAGTTGATTGCCGTTCGTCCCATCGTCTGGCGCTGCAGTTCGATCATCGTCTGCACGCGCGAGGCCAGGGCGGCGCGGTTGTCGGCCTGCAGCTTGCGAAAGGCGTTGGCGAGGTGAAAGCGCACGGTCGGGTAGCCGACTTCCAGGCGCCGCGCGATCTGCTTGTCGAGGCAGCCGCAGGCCACCAGCCAGGCGACCTCGGCCTCGCGCTGGCTCAGGCGGCCGGCGCGCTGCAGCAGCTCCTCGGCCCGCTGCGAGGCCTCCTGCGGCGGGGCGGCGCTGCGCTCCCAGTGAAGGCGGCCGAGCGCGGCGGCGATCGCCGGCTCGACCATGCGCAGCAGTTCGACGTCGCTGCCCTCGAAGTTTCCGCGCTCTCGCTTGCGCCAGATGCGGAAGTCGCCCACCGCCGTCTCGCGCTCGAAGAAGTAGACGTTGATGCCCCAGTGCATCCGCTCAGGGCGCAGGAAGTTGTTGAAGAACTCGGTCTTCTCCAGCTCCGGCTGGCGCAGGATCTGCGTGGCGACGGTCGGGCGGCGACGGGCCATCATCGCGAAGGTCAGCGGATCGACGAAGCGGTAGTACCGGTCCCAGTGGCGCAGGCTCTGCGCGGACAGGTTGAGCGCGGTGAAGCGCTCGAAGCGATCGCTGCCGGCGTTCCAGACCATCGATACGTATTGATCCGCGCCGAGCAACTCGAGCATCGGCAAGCCCAGTGCTTCGCGCAGCGCATCGCCATCGCAGGCCTCGGCGAGCAGGCGCATCACGTCGCCCAGCGCTCGCGTCTGCGTCGTGTTCAGATGCATCAGGCGTCTCCAGCATGGACCTCTGCCATGACCTGAAATCGTAGGCAGGCACCGGGCCCGGCCGTATCGGGGCAGACCCCGAACCTAGCGATCATGATAGGTGCCGCGGCCCGATCGGGCTTCTAGTCTGGCGGCACAGGAAACCGGAGGGCACATGGAGCTGATCGACCGCACGGCCATCGAGATCGTCGGGGCGCTGGACCAGGGCGACGCGCGCTGCGTCGACCTTGCCGAGCACTGGATCGCCCGCACCGAGGCCAGTTCGGCGCTGAACTGCTGGGTCGAATTCGACGCCCAGGCCTTTCGCCGCGAGGCGGCCTTGGCTGACCAGCGCCGCACCCGCGGCGAGCGCCTGACGCTGCTGGGCCTTCCCGTGGCCCTGAAGGACAACATCGACGCTCTCGGCTTCGCCTGCGGCAACGGCACCGGCGCCCTGCACGGCCGCCATCCGCGGGCGGACGCGGAGCTGGTGCGCCGGCTGCGCGCGGCCGGCGCGATCATCCCCGGCAAGCTCGGCCTGCATGAGCTGGCCTTCGGCGCGACGACGAACAACGCCGTCACCGGTGCCGTGCGCAACCCCTGGGACACGTCGCGCGTCCCCGGCGGCAGCAGCGGCGGTTCGGGTGCCGCGGTGGCGGCGCGCCTGGTCCCGGCGGCCATCGGCACCGACACCGGGGGCTCGGTGCGCGTGCCTTCGGCGCTGTGCGGCGTGGCGGGCCTGCGGCCCAGCGTCGGCCGCGTCAGCGGCGATGGCCTGGCGCCGATCTCGGCCACGCGCGACACGGCCGGGCCGCTGGCCCGCTGTGTCGCCGATCTGGCCTTGTTCGATGGCGTGCTGACGGGCGACATGGCGCCGCTGCCGCCGGTGTCCCTGAGCGGCCTGCGCCTGGGTCTGCCCGAGGCCTATTTCTGGGAGGACCTCGACGACGGCGTGCGCGCCTGCTGCGACGCCGCCCTCGCGACCATGCGCGCGGCCGGCGTGCAGTGCGTGCCGGTCGAGCTTCCCGGCCTCGCGCAACTGGATGGCGAGGTCAGCTTCGTCGTCGCGCTGCACGAGTTCGTGCGCGACATGAGCCGCTACCTGCGCGAGAAGTCGCGCGGCATCGATTTCGCGGAACTGCTCGCCGGCGTCAGGAGCCCGGACGTGGCGGCCATCACCGGCGCGCTGCTGGGCCAGGGGGCGGTGCCCGAGGCGGCCTACCGCCAGGCGCTGGCGGCGCGCAAGCGGCTGCAGGCGCTCTATGCCGACGCGTTCGCGCGGGCGGATGTGGCGGCGCTGGTCTTTCCGACCACGCCGAGCACGGCGCCGAAGATCGGCGAGGACGAGAGCTTTCTCGTCAACGGCCGTGCCTGCCCGACTTTTGCCACGCTCATCCGCAATACCGACCCCGGCAGCAACGCCGCCTTGCCCGGCCTTTCGCTGCCGATCGGACTGAGCGGTGGCCTGCCGGTGGGCCTGGCCCTGGACGGCCCCGCCGGCAGCGACCGGCGGCTGCTGGCCATCGGCGCGGCGATCGAGGCCGTGCTGCCCCCCATGCCGGCCGCACCGGTCGCTGCAGCCGCCTCTTGAGCGGCCCGCTCCCACGACCCGCGACAAGCGCAACGTCACCCGCCAACCGACCGAGGAGAGATCGATGGATCGTCGCCATGTCCTGCAATCCGCTGCTGCCGTGTCCGCGCTGGCCGCCCTCGGCCCCGCCCGTGGTGCCGGCACCGTCAAGGTGGCGGTGATGATTCCGCAGAGCGGCCCCGCGGGCTTGTTCGGCCCCTCGGCCAAGGCCTGCGCCGAACTGGCCGCCGAGGTCATCAATGCACGCGGCGGCCTGCTCGGGCAGCGGATCGAGGTGCTGTTCGGAGACGCCGGCCTGGCCCCGGCCGAGGCCTCGCAGGCCGCGCTCAGGCTCTGGAAGGGCGCCGGCGCGGCGGCCTGCATCGGCATGCACGACAGCGCCGTGCGCGGCGCGCTGGTCGGTTTGTTCAAGGCCCAGCTGCCCTACGTCTACACGCCCGTCTACGAAGGCGGGGAATGCGCCAAGGGCACCTATCTCGTGGGCGAGACGCCGCAGCAGCAGTTGCAGCCGGTCATCCCGTGGATCGCCGCGGAGCGCAAGCCGCGGAAGTGGTACCTGATCGGCAACGACTACATCTGGGGCCGCAACACCAACGCCGTGGCCAAGGGCTACATCGAGAAGACCGGCGCGCAGGTCGTCGGTGACGAGTACCTGCCGTTCACGGTCGACAACTTCGACGCCAGCCTGGCGCGCATCCGCGACAGTGGCGCCGACGCGGTGTTGGCGTCGCTGGTCGGCGGCGCCGCGGTCGGATTCAACAAGGCCTACGCCAGTTTCGGCCTGACCGACAAGGCGCTGCGTCTGGGCACGATGATCGAGGAGAACACGTTGGCCGGCATCGGCCCCGAGAACGCCAGGAACCTGTACGCGAGCGCGGGCTACTTCGCCAGTCTCACGACGCCGGCGGCAGTGGCCTTCGCGAACGCCTACGGCAAGCGCTTCGGCCCGCAGGCGCCGGCGCTGAGCGGCCTGGCCGAATCGGTCTACGAAGGCTTCCTGACGCTCGAGACGATCGCCCGGAAGGCGGGATCGCTGGCCGTCGCCCGGATGGACGCTGCCTGCGAGGGGGCCTCCTACAGCGGACCGCGTGGGGCGGTCACCCTGAGGGCGCGCCACGTCGAGCAGGACGTCTATGTGGCCGACGTGGGCGACCGGGGCTTCCGCATCGTCAAGACCTTCGCGCGCGTGGCTTCCGGCCAGACCTGCAAGGCCTGAGGCGATGGACGGTGGCACGCTGCTGCATGCGCTGAACCTCGTCTACGAGCTGGCCACGCTGGCGCTGACCACGCTGGGCCTGGCGGTCGTGTTCGGCCTGCTGGGCGTGCTGAACATGGCGCACGGCGAGTTCGTCATGGTCGGCGCGGATTCGGTCGTCGCCGTCCAGCAGTGGGGCCTGCCGACGCCGTTGGCCTTCGTGCTGGCGGCGGCGGTTTGCGCCGCACTCGGCTGGGTGGTCGAGCGCTGGTTGATCCGCCCGCTCTACGGTCGTCCTTTCGACACGCTGCTGGCGACCTGGGCGCTGGCCATGCTCATGCGCAAGCTGGTCGAGGCGATCTGGGGCAAGGGCTTTCGCCATGTCGAGAACACGCTCACCGCCGCGGTGCCGCTGCTGGGCACCTCGTACCCGGCGTATCGCCTCGGCCTGATCGCGCTGGCGGCGGCGTTGCTGACGGGGCTTTTCCTCTGGTACCGCCGCAGCAGCGCGGGCCTGCGCGTGCGCGCGATGACCGGCAACCCGATGCTCGCGCAGGCGCTGGGCATCGACACCCAGCGCCTGGCGTCGCAGGCCTTCGTCATCGGCGTCGTGCTGGCCGGGGCCTCGGGCGTGATGCTGGCGCCGCTGATCCGCATCGAGCCGGGCATCGGCGTCGACTACCTGCTCGATGCCTTCTTCGTGCTCGTGGTCGGCGGCCTGGGCACCTTCGGCGGCTTCGCCGGCGGCGTCGGCCTGATCGGCGGCTCCCAGGCCGTGGTCAGCAGCATCGCGGGGCAGACCAGCGGCTACGCCGTGGTGCTGATCCTCTCGATCCTGTTCCTCTGGCTCAAGCCCGATGGCCTCTTCGCTCGCCGCTGAGGCATCGGCTGCCGCCGAACGTCGGCGCTGGTCCGGCCGTTCCCTGTGGCCGGCGGGCCTGCTGGCCCTGGCGCTGGCCGCCGTGCCGGTCCTGGGCAACGACTTCGTCGCCTACCAGGTCGCGCTGTTCCTGGTCTACGGCATCGCGACGCAGGCGGTCGCGCTGTGCTGGGGGCGCCTGGGCTTCCTGCCCCTGGGTCATGCCTTGTTCTTCGGCCTGGGGGGCCTACCTGGCGGGTGGTCTGGCCAAGGCGGCGGTCGAGCGGCCCGCAGGGTGGCTGGCGATTCCATTGGCGCTGCTGCTGCCGGCGTTGCTGGCCTGGGTCGTGGCGCGGCTGATCTTCGCGCGCGGCCTGAAGAGCGGTCCCTACTTCTCGCTCATCACGCTGGCGTTGACGATGCTCGGCTTCCTCGCCGCACAGCAATGGAGCGAGGTGACCGGCGGCTTCAACGGCCTGGTGGCCATCCCCGAGCCACCGGGGCTGGAGCGCTACTCGACACTGTTCTGGCTGGTCGCGCTCGCCACGGTGCTCAGCACGGCGCTGCTCGGCACCCTGGCACGCCGCCCGCTGCGCGTGCTGTGGCAGGCGATCGCCCAGAACGAGGAACGCATGCAGCTCCTGGGCTACGCCACGGACCGCATGAAGGCCGACGCCTTCGCGCTGTCGGCCTTGCTGGCGGCGGCGGCCGGCGCCTTGTTCGCGATGCACCAGGGCATCGTGACGCCGCAGGCGATGGGCTTCGTGCTGTCGACGGAGTTCGTGATCTGGGCCGCCGTCGGCGGCAAGGGCAGCGCGCTCGGGCCGCTGCTGGGGGCGGTGCTCATCGGCTACGCCTCGACCGAACTGCGCGAGCGCTTCGCCATGTGGGAGGTCTTCGTCGCGCTGATCTTCATCGGCGTCGTGCGCTTCCTGCCCGAAGGTCTGGCGGGTCTCGCCGGATGGCGTGCGCGGCGCGAGTGGGTGGCGAGCGCCGCGAGCCGGCCGGCGCCGCCGATCACGGCGGCCAGGCCCGTGCCGTCCCTGGAGTTCGAGAACCTGCGCTGCGAACAGGGCGGCGTGCGCATCCTCGACGGCTTGAGTCTGCGGCTGCAGGGCCCGGGCATTCGCGCCGTGATCGGGCCCAACGGCGCGGGCAAGACCTCCGCCTTCAATGCGCTGACCGCGGGCCTGCCCGTGACCGGGGGCCGAATCCGCGTCGGTGACCACGACGCGACGGGGCTGTCCGCGTGGCGGGTGGCACGGCTCGGGGTCGCGCGCAAGATGCAGGTGCCTTCGATCTTTGCGGGACTGAGCGTGCGCGAGAACCTCGCGGTGGCCCTGTGGGCGGGCCGCCTGCGCGGCCTGGACGCACTGCGCCGCGAACCTTTCGCCTGGCATACGTCGCTCTCGGACGAGATGATCGCTTGTTTCCCCGAGCTCGCGCAGCGGCTGGATGTCCCGGCCGGCCGACTGGCCCAGGGCCATCGGCAGGCGCTGGAACTGGCGATGACGGTGCTGCCGCAACCGCGGTTGCTCCTGCTCGACGAACCCTGCGCCGGCCTGTCGCCCGCCGAGACGCAGCGCATGATCGAGGTGATCCAGCGCGCGGTTCGCGAGCTCGGTGCCGCCGCGCTGCTGATCGAGCACGACTTCGCCGCGGTGGCGGCGCTGCAGGGCGAGGTCTACGTTCTGCACCAGGGCCGGCTGCTCGCCCAGGGCAACCTGCAGGCGCTGCAGGCCGACCCGGCCGTGCGCGCCGTCTACGCCGGAGCGCGCAAGTGAGCGACGCTTCGCTCGTCTTCACCGAACTCGTCTGCGGCTACGGCGACACGGTGATCGTGCGGGGTCTGAGCGGCGAGGCCCGGCCCGGCCGGGTGCTGGGCGTGGTCGGGCGCAATGGCGTGGGCAAGTCGACGCTGCTGAGGTCGCTTGCGGGCTTTCTGCCGCTGCTGGGCGGCCAGCTTCGATGGCAAGGCCAGGACCTGGCCCGCCTGCCCGCGCATGCGCGGCTGGCTGCGGGTATCGCCTATGCGCCGCAGGAGAACGTGGTCTTCGGCGAGCTGAGCGTGGCGGACAACCTCTGGCTGCATCTGCCGAGCCGGGACGCAGCGCGCTACGAAGCGGCGCTCGCGGCGTTCCCGCGCCTGGTTCAACGGGTGCGCCAGCGTGCGGGCTTGCTCAGCGGGGGCGAGCGCAAGCTGCTGTCCTTCACGCGCACGCTCGGGCTGCGGGCGCCCCTGTCGCTGCTCGACGAACCGACCGAGGGCGTGCAGCCGGAGAACATCGACCGCATGGCACGCCTGCTCGATCAGGCCAGGAGCGCGGGCCGCGGGTTTGTCGTCGTCGAGCAGAACCTCGGCTTCATCGAGCAGGTGGCCGACGAAGTCCTCGTGCTCGATCATGGCCGCTGCGTCCTCCAGGGCGCGTTGCGCACGCTCGGTCGCGAGGCGCTGGAGCAGCATCTGCTCGTCTAGTCGCCGCCTGGCCCTGCGCCGAAGCGCCCCAGCCCCATCTCGACCCAGCGCCCTTGCCGGCGCAGTATGAAGAGGGCCTCGAGCCCGGCGCGCCGGGCCATCGCCAGGCCCTCGGTGGGGCCGGCGACCAGCAGCGCGGTGGCCCAGGCGTCGGCGCTCGTGCAGTCGCGGGCGAGCACGGTGACGCCCGCAAGCTCGTTCTTCACCGGCGCGCCGCGGCGCGGGTCCATGGTGTGCGCCAGGCGCACGCCCCCGACCTCGACGAAGCGGCGGTAGTCGCCCGAGGTGGCCACCGCCAGATCCTGCATCTCGATCACGCCATGCGCCGCGCGCCGCCCGGGCTCGGGGCTCTCGACGGCCACCGCCCAGGGTTCGCCGTGGCCCTGGGCGCCCAGCGCGCGCAGTTCGCCGTCGAGCGCGGCGAGCGCGTGCGCGACGCCATGCTCCCTCAGCACCTCGATCAGGCAGTCGACGCCGTAGCCCTTGGCGATGCCGCACAGGTCGAGCTGCAGCGGCGCGTGCTTGCGCGCCCGGCCACCGGCCGCGTCCAGCTCCAGTCGCTCGTGCGCCGGCGTGCGCGGGGCCTGGGCGGTGGCGCGGATGGCCGCCGCATCGGGCGCGTCGCGCGCGGCGCCGAAGCCCCAGGCGTCGACCAGTTCGCCCACCGCCGGGTCGAAGGCGCCGCCGCTCTCGCGGCAGATCTGCAGCGCGCGCTCGAGCACCTGCAGCATCTGCGGCGGCAGCGCCACCCACTCCCCCGGCGGTGCCGCGTTCAGGCGCACGAGGTCGCTCGCGGGCTTCCACGGCGACATTTGCGCGTCGACGGCGGCGACGGCGTCGGCAAGCGCCTGCGTCAGGGCTGCGGCGTCGGTCGTGCCGTCGGCGCGCGGCGCCAGGTCGCAGCTCACCGACCAGCGCGTGCCCATGGTCGGCCCATGCAGATGCACGCGCTGCAGGCGTGGCGCGGCCGGCGCGGTCGGGGCTTCAGAAGACGTCTTCGGCATAGCGTCCGGCCGCCTTCAGCTGGGCCACGCTGCTGCGCAGCGGCGCCAGGATGGCGTCGAGCACCTGCGCCACGCCCTGCGCCATCGAACGGCTGCCGCATACGCGCACGCTGGCGCCGCGGGCCAGCAGCGGGCGCAGCGCCTCGGCGTCGGCGCGTACCAGGTCCTGCACGTAACCGCCGCCTTCGGGCGCGCGCGAGAACACGGTGCGCAGGCTGGCCAGGCGCCGTTCGTCCCGCCAGCGCCCGAGGTCGGTGCCGAAGTAGAAGTCGCGCTCGGGGTCGCGGGCGCCGAAGTACAGATGCATCGGCTGGCGGCCGGCGTTGCCGCGCACGAAGCCGGCCAGCGGCGCCACACCCGTGCCGGCACCGATCAGCAGCACCGGGCTGCGCTCGCCGGCGAGCGTGAAGCCCGGGTTGGCGCGCACGAAGGCCTGGATGCGGTCGCCGGGCTGCAGCGCGTAGAGGTGGCCCGAGCACTGGCCGCCGGAGATGCGGCGCACGCACAGCTCGACGAAGCCGTCGCGCCGCCCCGAGGCCAGCGAGTAGTAGCGCGGCGCGCTCGCGCCCGGTGCCATCACGCCCAGCAGGTCGCCGGCGACGAAGCCGCCGAGGTCGCGTCCGCGCAGGCGCTGCCACAGGCTTGTCGCCGGCAGCGCGAAGCGCAGGATGACGGCGGGCTGTTCGCCCTCGGGGCTGCCGGCCTGCGGGTAGTCCTTGCGCGAGACGAGTTGCAGCGCGGTGGTCCGCGGCAGGCGCGGCCGGTACTCGATCTCGAGCGCCTGGCCGAGCGCCTGCGACAGCTCCTGCCCCCAGCGCGCGAATTCCTGCGGCGACTGCTGGTGGATTCGTGCCAGCGGCATGCGCTGCGCCCAACCCTGCCGCCGCAGCCCCTCGTCCAGCGCCTGCGCGAAGGCGCAGAACTTCGGGTATTGCCGGTCGCCGAAGCCCAGCACGGTGACTTGCGCCTGGCCCGCCGGCACGCGGGCGATGCGCTGCAGCGCGTCGGCCGCATGGGCCGGGGGCTGGCCGTCGCCGTAGGTCGCGGCGAGCACGAAAAGATCGCGCGCCGCAGGGGCGGCCTTGACCCGGCTCTCGAAGTGCTCGAGGCCGGTGGTGTGCACACGGCGCCCGCTGGCCACCAGCGCCGCGTGCAGCGCCTGGGCGAAGCCCCAGGTGCTGCCGGTCTCGCTGGCAACGAAGACGAGCGTGTCCGCTGTCGCGGCGGCACGGTTGTCGGCCAGTTGCGGCCGCTGGCTGCGCGCGCGCCACCACAGCATCACCCCGGTCACCCAGAAGAGCGGGATGCAGGCGGCGGCGGCGCCGAGCACCAGCGCCCACGCCCAGGCACCCTCGCCGGTGTGCAGCAGCATGGCCCAGTCGTGCACGCGCTGCGCCCGGGTGGCGTCCTGCCACGCCAGCGTGGCGCCGCTGCCGCGGTCGATCCAGCCCCGGCCTCGGGCGGTGGTGACGGTCCAGGTGTCCTCGGGATCCGTGGCATCGGGGAAGTTGAGCCGGCGCAGGTCGGCCACGCGCAGGTCCTGCAGCAGCGGCAGTCGATCGGCGCGCAGCGCAGAGGCGGAGGTCGTCGGCGTCGAGGCCACGTCGGGCTCGGTCTCGGGGTCGAGCGCGACGAGGCCGAAGGTGGCAGCGCTCATGTACAGCGCGGTGACCGAGCTCAGCAGCAGCACCCCGAGCACGACGCGGCCGGTGGCGACGTGCAGCCGCTCGGCGCGCGTGCCGCGAACGCGCACGGCCAGCCGCCGCAGGCCGCCCAGGCGGCGCAGCAGCAGCACGAAGCCCGAGACGGAGAGCACGAACATGGCGAGCGCGACGCCCGCGGCGGCGAGGCGTCCGCCGTCGCCGAGCAGGAACGAGCGATGCAGGCTCTTGAACCAGCGCGAGACCGCGGAGGCCTGATACGGCCCGATGACGTGGCCGTCGGCCGGGTCGATGCGCAGGGCCTGCGCCTGCCCCTGGTCGAAGGCGTAGGCGACGATCTGGCCCGAAGGCTGACGGCGGATTTCCTCGACGCCGGACACCGCCTCGGACACGCGCTGCGCGAGGGTGGCCACCGGCAGCGCGTCGGGCGCGCCCACGGTGGTCCACGCGGCGCGCACCGGGTCGAGCGCGAGCACGGTCCCGGTGACGCCCAGCACCAGCGCCAGCGCGCCGGCCACCAGGCCGAGCCAGCGGTGGATCGCTCTCCATCCCATCGTCGCCGCTCCTTACTGCAGCTGGAAGCTGGCGGACTGGATGTACTGCTTGCCCGCCTGCGGCTTGCCCGCGTTGGCCGCGGCCAGCGGCACGCGCACCTCGCTCGGACTGTCGCGCATGTCCTCGACGGCGGCGTCGATGCGGATCTCGTAGCCGGCGTCGATCAGCGCGTCGGCCAGATCGACCGTGACCTTGAGCGTGCGGCCCTGGCCGACGCTGGCGCCGGTCACGCCCTGCAGCCGCTTGCCGTCGGCGGCGGAGAGGCGGTTCCAGTCCGCCAGGTGCTTGTAGTACTTGGCCTTGCCGCCGGCGACCCACAGCGTGCCGGCGTAGGCGCCCTTGGCGTCGGTGAGGTAGACGGCGAGGTAGGCGCCGTCGCCGCCGTAGTTCTTCAGCGTGGTGGAGAGGGTCACCGTCTTGCTGTGCGCGGCCATCGGCAGCGCCAGCGCGCAGGCGGCGGCCAGCGTGGTGAGCAGGGGCTTGGACATGGGGGTTCCTCCGATCTCTTGGGTTGCAGCTTCGTTCGTCGGCAGCGTTACTCGATCGTCGCGCGCGGCCGGGTGCCGGGCTCGAGGATCGAGCTGGGCGCGCTGCCGCCGTCGGCCGCGGAGGCGGCGTCGACCGGGCCGTGCACGCGCTCGCGGCTGCGTTCGCGGTCGCGCTCCTTGTCGCTGTCGCGGTCGCGGTCGCGGTCGCGCCGCTTCATCTTCACCGTCTCGAGCGTGCGCGGATCGAGCTTGGCCTTGAAGCGTCGGCCCTGCTCGTCGCGGCCGCGAATCTCGTAGCAGCCGTCGTCGATCTTCAGGCGCTGCACCTTCCAGCCCTGCTGCGCGGCCTTCTGCAGCACCGCCGCGCGCGGCTGCCACTGTTCGATGGGCACGTCACAGTCATCGTCGGCCAGGGCCGAGGCGGCGACCAGGGTCAGGGTCAAGGCCAGCGGCAGGGACAAGGCGAGGAGGGCGCGTTGGGGGGGCTTCATCGGGAATCTCCTTTCGGCGTTGCGGGCAGTGTGCGAAAGCGCGCCTGAACCAGACCTGAACGGAGCGTTCATTTCGCATTCATCGGTCGCGGGTTACAAACGGCTCCATGACCGACCCTCGAATCCTTCCCTTGCGGCGATCGCTGCTGGCCGGTCTCGCGGCGGCGGCGCTTGGCGCGGGCCGGGTCGCCCGCGCCGACGACGACCACGATCACGATCTCGCCCGGCGTGCGCTCGAGCAGGGGCAGGTGCTGCCGCTGCGCAGCGTGCTCGACAAGCTCGAGCGCGAGCTTCCCGGGCAGGTGCTGAAGGTGGAATTCGAGCGCGACGACGGCCGATTCGTGTACAAGATCCGCCTGTTGCAGCCCGATGGCCGCCTGGCCGGCGTGAAGGTCGACGCCACCGACGGCCGCGTGCTGAGCATCAAGCGCAGGGAACACGGGAAGGACGGAGATGCGCATCCTCGTCGTTGAAGACGACGTCACGCTGCGCGCGCAGCTGGTGCGGGCGATCGGCGAGGCGGGGCACACGGTCGAGGCCGCGGCCGACGGCCGTGACGGGCACTACCTCGGCGAGGTCGAGGACTTCGATGCCGTCGTGCTCGATCTCGGGCTGCCGCAGGTCGACGGGCTCACGGTGCTGCGCCGCTGGCGCACCGCCGGGCGCAACATGCCGGTGCTCATCCTCACCGCGCGCAGCGCCTGGCAGGAGAAGGTGGCCGGCATCGACGCCGGCGCCGACGACTACCTGGCCAAGCCCTTCCAGATGGAGGAACTGCTGGCGCGCGTGCGCGCGCTGCTGCGGCGGCGCGGCGAGCACGCGAGCGTGGTCTGGAAGTGCGGGGCGATCGAACTCGACACGCGCCAGACGCGCGTGCTGCTGCAGGGCCGGCCGCTGACGCTCACCAGCCACGAATTCAAGCTGCTGTCGCTGCTGATGCAGCGCAAGGGCGAGGTGCTCTCGCGCACCGAGCTGGCCGAGCACATCTACCCCTACGACAGCGAGCGCGATTCGAACACCATCGAGGTCTTCGTCGGCCGGCTGCGCAAGAAGCTGCCCGCCGGCAGCATCGAGACCGTGCGCGGGCTGGGCTACCGGCTGGTGGACCCGGGCTGCGGCGACGTCGGCGCATGAGGCCGCGCGCACGGCCGCGCTCGCTGCGGCTGCAGCTGCTGGTGGGCACGCTGGCGTGGGTGCTGCTGGCCGTCGGCCTGGCCGGCTGGGGCCTGCGCGCGCTCTTCGGCGAGCACGTGCGCGAGCAGTTGCGCACGCAGCTCGTGCTGCAGCTCGACCAGCTCAGCGCCGCGCTCGAATGGGAGCCCGGCAAGGGCGTGAGGCTCGAGGCGGTGGCGCTCGACGCGCGCCTGTCGCAGCCGCTCTCGGGCCTGTACTGGCAGGTCGACCGCCTCGGCGCCGCGGCGCAGGCCGGACTGCTGCGCTCGCGCTCGCTGTGGGACCAGACGCTGGCCTTGCCGCCGCTGCCCGAGGGCTATCCGACGCGGGGGCATCGCATGCTCGAGCTGACCGACGCGCAGGGCCATGGGCTGCTGGCGGTGGCGCGCACGCTCGAGCTGCCCGACGAGCAGGCGCCGCGCCTGCGCCTGGTGGTGGCGGCCGACGAGAAGGTGATCGCCGAGCCGATCGGGCGCTTCACGCGCCTGCTGCTGATCGCGCTGGCGACGCTGGGCGCCGGGCTGCTCGGCGCGGTGGCGCTGCAGCTGCAGATCGCCTCGCGGCCGCTGGCGCGCATGCGCCACAGCCTGGCCGCGGTGCGCGGCGGCGGGGCCGCGCGCATCGAAGGCCGCTTCCCGCAGGAGCTGCAGCCGCTGGTGCAGGAGTTCAACCACGTGCTCGCCGCCAACGCCGAGATGGTGCAGCGTGCGCGCACGCAGGCCGGCAACCTGGCGCATGCGGTGCACACGCCGCTGTCGGTGCTCGCCAACGCGTCGGCGGGGGCCGAGGGCCCGCTGGCCGCGCTGGTGCGCGACCAGGTGCAGATCGCCCGTCGCCAGGTCGACTACCACCTCGCGCGCGCGCGCGCGGCGGCGGCGGTGCGCGCCACCGGCCTGCGCACGCCGGTGCTGCCGCCGCTGCAGGCGCTGCTGCGCACGATGCAGCGCCTGCACGTCGATCGCGAGCTGGTGTTCGAGCTGGCGCCGGGGGCCGAGGATCTCGCCTTCCGCGGCGAGGAGCAGGACCTCTACGAGCTGCTCGGCAACCTGCTCGACAACGCCGGCAAGTGGGCGCGCACGCGTGTTCTCGTCGACGTGCGGGGCGAGGGCGAGCAGCTCGCCGTCACCGTCGACGACGACGGGCCGGGCATCCCCGTCGAGCAGCGCGAGCGCATGTTCGAGCGCGGCGTGCAGCTCGACGAGCGGCGTGCCGGCTCGGGCCTGGGCCTGGACATCGTGCGCACGCTGGCGGAGACCTACGGCGGCAGCGTGCAGGTGCTGGAAGCGCCGCTGGGCGGCGCGCGCCTGCGTCTGCGCCTGCCGCGCGCGAGCTGAAGCGGCCGCGAGCCGGCGCACGAGCCCACCGCCCCCAGTGGTATCGGCGGCGGCGCACAATGTCCGCGCACAAGCCTGTGCGCCCGCGCCGTGGCGCCGCCTTCGCCGGCTGCAGCCCCGCGCGGCGTGCCCTCCAGGACGGCCGAAGAGGACAAGCCGATGACCACCCCTGCCCACCCGTTCGCAACCACCCTGCAGAGCTTCACGACCGCCTCGGGCGCGCAGGCCCGCTTCTTCTCGTTGCCCGAGCTTGCGCGGCAGTTCCCCAGGGTCAAGCGCCTGCCGGTGTCGCTGCGCATCGTGCTCGAGTCGGTGCTGCGCAACTGCGACGGCCACCGCATCACCGCCGAGCATGTGAAGCAGGTCGCCAACTGGGGCGCGAGCGACGCGCGCACCGAGGAGATCCCCTTCGTCGTCTCGCGCGTGCTGCTGCAGGACTTCACCGGCGTGCCTCTGCTGGTCGACCTGGCGGCGATGCGGGCGGCCGCGGCGCGCCTGTCCCGCGACCCCAAGCGCATCGAGCCGCTGGTGCCGGTGGACCTGGTCGTCGATCACTCGATCATGGTCGACTACTACGGCACGAAGGACGCGCTCGAGCGCAACATGCAGCTCGAGTTCAAGCGCAACCACGAACGCTATCGCTTCATGAAGTGGGGCATGCAGGCCTTCGACACCTTCCGCGTCGTGCCGCCGGGATTCGGCATCTGTCACCAGGTCAACCTCGAATACCTGGCGCGCGGGGTGCACCGCAGCGCCGACGGCCTGTGCTGGCCCGACACGCTGGTGGGGACCGACAGCCACACCACCATGATCAACGGCATCGGCGTCGTCGGCTGGGGCGTGGGCGGCATCGAGGCCGAGGCGGCGATGCTCGGGCAGCCGGTGTACTTCCTCGCCCCGGACGTCGTCGGTCTGGAGCTCACGGGCAAGTTGCGCGAGGGCGTGACGGCCACCGACCTCGTGCTCACCGTCACCGAGCTGCTGCGCAAGCACAAGGTGGTGGGCAAGTTCGTCGAGTTCGTCGGCGAGGGCACGCGCACGCTTGCCGTGCCCGACCGCGCGACGCTTGGCAACATGTCGCCCGAGAACGGCGCCACGATCACCTTCTTCCCGGTCGACGAAAAGACGATCGAGTACTTCCGCGACACCGGCCGCACCGACGCCGAGATCGAGGCCTTCCAGGCCTACTACAAGGCGCAGGACCTGTTCGGCATCCCGGATGCCGCGGCGATCGACTACACGACGCTGCTGCGCCTGGATCTGGGCAGCGTGAGCCCGAGCGTCGCCGGCCCGCGCCGTCCGCAGGACCGCATCGAGCTGGGCGATCTGAAGTCGCGCTTCACGAGCCTGTTCTCCAGGTCCAACGCCGAGGGCGGCTTCAACCTCCCCGCGGCCAGGCTCCTGCCGCGCTTCGTGCTCGCGCACGATCCGCATGGCGGGGTCGCGCCGGCCGCGCCCGCGCTCACTCCCGGGGCCGAGCGCAACAAGGCCGAGATGGTGATCAACCGGCCCGAGCTGCAGGGTGGCGGCGGCGCCGCACCTGCCCACGGCGTGTCGGTCGGCAACGGCGACGTGCTCATCGCCGCGATCACGAGCTGCACCAACACCTCCAACCCGAGCGTGATGCTGGCAGCCGGGCTGCTGGCCAGGAAGGCGGTGCAGGCCGGGCTGCGCGTGCAGCCGCACATCAAGACCTCGCTTGCGCCCGGCTCGCGCGTGGTCACCGAGTACCTCGCGCATGCCGGCCTGCTGCCCGATCTCGAGCAGCTCGGCTTCGCGCTCGCCGGCTACGGCTGCACGACCTGCATCGGCAACTCCGGCGACCTCACGCCGCAGCTCAACGAGGCGATCGCCGAGCACGACCTGGTGTGCGCCGCGGTGCTCTCCGGCAACCGCAACTTCGAGGCGCGCATCCACCCCAACCTCAAGGCCAACTTCCTCATGAGCCCGCCGCTGGTCGTGGCCTACGCGCTGGCCGGCAGCGTGCTGCGCGACCTGACGCGCGAGCCGATCGGCAAGGGCCAGGGCGGCAAGGACGTCTTCCTGCGCGACATCTGGCCGAGCAACGAGGAGGTGGCCGCACTCGTGCGCCACGCGATGGAGGGCCAGGCCTTTCGGGACAACTATGCCCGCGTCGCCAGCGACCCGGGCGACCTCTGGAAGGCAATCGAAGGTGGCTCGGGCCAGACCTACGCCTGGCCGCACAGCACCTACATCGCCGAGCCGCCGTTCTTCGCCGGCTTCGCGCTCGAGGCACCTGATGCCAAGGCCGGCGCCGCGCCGATCCGCGGCGCGCGCGTCATGGCGATGTTCGGCGACTCGATCACCACCGACCACATCTCGCCCGCGGGCTCGATCGCCGACAGCGGCCCCGCGGGCCGGTGGCTGAAGGAGCACGGCGTCACGCGCATCGACTTCAACAGTTACGGCTCGCGCCGTGGCCACCACGACGTGATGATGCGCGGCACCTTTGCCAACGTGCGCATCAAGAACCTGATGCTGCCCCCGAAGGCCGACGGCTCGCGCGAGGAGGGCGGCCTGACGCTGCTGCAGCCCGCGGGCCAGAAGATGCCGATCTTCGATGCCGCGATGCGCTACCAGGCGGACGGTGTCGCCACCGTCGTCTTCGCCGGCGAAGAGTACGGCAACGGCTCCAGCCGCGACTGGGCCGCCAAGGGCACGCAGCTGCTGGGCATCAAGGCGGTGGTGGCGCGCAGCTTCGAGCGCATCCACCGCAGCAACCTCGTCGGCATGGGGGTGCTGCCGCTGCAGTTCCAGGGCAGCGACTCGTGGCAGTCGCTCGGCATCCGGGGCGACGAGACGATCGAGATCGTCCCCGATCCGGCGCTGCGCCCGCGCAGCGAGGCCCGGCTCGTCATCCGCCGCGGCGACGGCAGCACCACCGAGGTGCTGCTCAAGCTGCGCATCGACACTCCGATCGAGGCCGACTACTACCGCCACGGCGGCATCCTGCCGTACGTGCTGCGGCAGTTGCTGCAGGCTTGAACGGCGGCGGGGCCGCACCCTCGCACCAGCCCTCTCCCGCGGCGCGGGAGAGGGAGGAATCCGGCGCGGTGACGCGCGGTACTCAGCCGTGCAGGCGGCTGTTGCGCGGCACGCTGGCGAGCAGGAACTCCATCTGATCGGCGAGGATGCGCCGGCCGCGCAGGATCATGTCCTCGTGCAGGCTAGGCACGTAGGGCAGGTAGAGCAGGCTCATGTGCGCCTCCTCGGGCAGGCGGTTGCCCTTGCGCCCGTTGCAGGCGCGACAGGCGGTGATGCAGTTCATCCAGCTGTCCTGCCCGCGGCGCGAGACCGGCACGATGTGCTCGCGCGTCAGGCTCTCCTCGTCGAAGAGCCGGCCGCAGTAGGCGCAGAGACGGCGGTCGCGCACGAACAGCTTGCCGTTGGTCAGCGCCGGGCTCTGCCGCCATGCGCGCGAGGGCACGGCACCGCGCACGGCGACGATGGGGTGCAGTTCGATGATGGACTGCCGCCCGCTGCTGCGCTGGATGCCGCCGCGCAGCACCTGGCAGGCGCGGCCAAGCGTCCACGCCACTTCGTCGCTGGCGTAGAGCACCGCCGCTTCCTTGGGTGAGACCCACGCCTGCGGCCGCCCGGAGATATCGAGCTGCAGCACGTCCACCCGCAGAGCGTACCGCAATCGGGCCCCCTCCTGCCGGGGCGCCCTTGCCGGCGACGTTGGGGCGGTCCTGGCGCGGCCAATCGGGAATTTTTCGCCGGCCCTGGCCGGAAGATCGGGGACTGAGGCAAAATGGAACGATCGTTCGTATTATTTCTGCCGTGAACCCCAACCGTTCGCCCGCCACCGCGCCGCCCCGCAGTCTGCACAAGGGCCAGCAAACGCGTGCCGCGATCCTCGACGCCGCGCTGACGCTGGCCTCGCACATGGGGCTCGAGGGCCTGTCGATCGGTGCGCTGGCCGAGGTCACCGGGATGAGCAAGTCCGGCGTCTTCGCGCATTTCGGCTCGCGCGAGGAACTGCAGATCTCGGTCGTGCGCGAATACCACGCGCGCTTCGAGGAGGAGGTCTTCTTCCCGGCGATCCGCGAGCCGCGCGGGCTGCCGCGTCTCTTCGCCCTGTTCGAGCGCTGGGTGCGGCGCGTGTCGATGGAGATCGACTCCGGCTGCATCTACATCAGCGGCGCGGTCGAGTTCGACGACCGCCCCGGGCCGGTGCGCGACGCGCTGGCGGAGATGGTGCGCAGCTGGCACGCGGCGCTCGAGCGTGCCATCCGCGCCGCCATCGACGCGGGCCATCTGCGCGCCGACACCGACTCCGCGCAGATGCTGTTCGAGATCCACGGCCTCATCCTCGCCCTGCACCACGACGCGCGCTTCCTGCGCCAGCCCGACACGCTGGCGCGCGCGCACACCGCCTTCGCGCGCCTGGTGCGGGAGTACCGAACGACCGACGCCGCCGCCGCGCACGACGCCGCGGCCGCCTTCGACAACCCGGCCGCCGTGGCCTCGGCGCGCCGCTGAGGCTCCCGCCTCCCTCGCTCGTTCACGCGCTTTCGCACTCTTTCGCGCGCTTTCGTTCACCCCCAAGCCCGGAGCCCACGCCATGCCCACCTACACCCCGCCCCTGCGCGACCTGCAGTTCGTCATGCACGAGCTTCTTGGCGCCGTCGACGAGCTGAAGCTGCTGCCTCGGCACGCCGACCTCGACGTCGAAACCGTGAACGCCGTGCTCGCCGAGGCGGGCAAGTTCGCCGCCGAGGTCATCGCGCCGCTCAACCTCAGCGGCGATGCCGAGGGCTGCACGCTGGACAAGGCCACGCACGCGGTGGGCACGCCCAAGGGCTTCAAGGAGGCCTACGCGAAGTACGTCGAGGGCGGCTGGCCGGCGCTGAGCTGCGACCCGGCGTATGGCGGCCAGGGCCTGCCGGTGCTGCTCAACCAGTGTCTCTACGAGATGCTGAACTCGGCCAACCAGGCCTGGGCCATGTACCCCGGCCTTTCGCACGGCGCCTACGAGGCGCTGCACACGCACGGCACCGACGAGCAGAAGCAGGCCTACCTGGCCAAGCTCACCAGCGGCGAGTGGACGGCGACGATGTGCCTGACCGAACCGCACTGCGGCACCGACCTCGGGCTGCTGCGCACCAAGGCCGAGCCGCAGGCCGACGGCAGCTACAAGCTGAGCGGGCAGAAGATCTTCATCAGTGCCGGCGACCACGACATGGTGCCCAACATCGTGCACCTGGTGCTGGCGCGCCTGCCCGATGCGCCTGCGGGCAGCAAGGGCATCAGCCTCTTCGTCGCGCCCAAGTTCCTCGTCGGCGCCGACGGCTCGCTGGGCGCGCACAACGGCATCACCTGCGGTGCGCTCGAGCACAAGATGGGCATCCACGCCAGCCCGACCTGCCAGCTCAACCTCGACGGTGCGGTGGCCACGCTCGTGGGCGAGCCCAACAAGGGCCTGCAGGCGATGTTCGTCATGATGAACGCGGCGCGCCTGGGCGTGGGCAACCAGAGCCTGGGCTTGTCCGAGGTCGCTTACCAGAACGCCGTCACCTACGCCCGGGAGCGGCTGCAGATGCGCGCGCTGTCGGGCCCGAAGGCGCCGGACAAGCCGGCCGACCCGATCATCGTGCACCCGGACGTGCGCAAGATGCTGCTCACCGCGCGCGCCTACGCCGAGGGCGGGCGGGCGCTGGCGATGTACTGCGCGCTGCTGATCGACAAGGAGCTCTCGAGCGACGACGAGGACGAGCGTCGCGACGCCGCCGACCTGGTGGCGCTGCTCACCCCCATCGTCAAGGCCTTCCTGACCGACAACGGCTTCATCGCCACCTCGCACTGCATGCAGGTCTACGGCGGCCACGGCTACATCCACGAATGGGGCATGGAGCAGTTCGTGCGCGACAGCCGCATCAACATGATCTACGAGGGCACGAACACCGTGCAGTCGCTGGACCTGCTGGGGCGCAAGGTGCTCGCCGACAACGGCGCGCGGCTGAAGAAGTTCGGCAAGCTGATCCGGCAGTTCGTCGAGGACGAGGGCACGAGCGAGGCGATGCAGGAGTTCGTCAACCCGCTGGCCGACCTGGGCGAGAAGGTCACCAAGCTGACGATGGAGCTGGGCATGAAGGCCATGGGCAACGCCGACGAGGTCGGCGCTGCGGCGGTCGACTACCTGCGCATCTGCGGCCACCTGACCTTCGCCTACTTCTTCGCGCGCATGGCCAAGGTCGCGCTCGCCAGACAGGATTCGGGCGACCCGTTCTATACCGCCAAGCTCGCCACCGCGCGCTTCTACTTCGCCAAGCTGCTGCCCGAGACGGCCGGCCTCATCCGCAGCTGCCGCGCCGGCCTGGCGCCGCTGATGGCGATGGACGAAGCGCTGTTCTGAGGCCAAGATCGCCGCTTTGCCCCCTCTCGACCAGCCCTGAGGAGCCCCCCATGCGCAAGACCCTGATCACGCTTTCCCTGCTGGCCGCCACCGGCACGGTGCTGGCCCAGGCCACGCCCACCGGCCTGTGGAAGACCATCGACGACGAGACCAAGCAGGAGAAGTCGCTCGTTCGCATCACCGACAACGGCGGTGCGTTCAGCGGCCGCATCGAGAAGCTGACCGATCCCGCCAAGGTCGACTCCAGGTGCGAGAAGTGCGAGGGCGCGAAGAAGGACCAGCCCATCCTCGGCATGACCATCATCGAGGGCGTGAAGAAGAACGCCGACGAGCCCTACTGGGACGGCGGCACCATCCTCGACCCCAACAACGGCAAGACCTACAAGGTGCGCCTGACGCCCAAGGACGACGGCAAAGTCCTCGAGGTGCGCGGCTACATCGGTGCGCCGCTCTTTGGCCGTACCCAGACCTGGCTGCGCGTGCAGTGACCCACCCGGCACGTGCTCAACGAAACCCCTGAACCCCTGAACCCCTGAACCCCGGAACTCCGCCATGAACCGTTTCCCCGTCCGCAAGGTCGCCGTGCTCGGCGCCGGCGTCATGGGCGCGCAGATCGCCGCCCACATGGTCAACTGCAAGGTGCCCGTGATCCTCTTCGACCTTCCCGCCAAGGAAGGCCCGAAGAACGGCATCGTCACCAGGGCCATCGACAACCTGAAGAAGCTCAAGCCCTCGCCGCTGGGCGTCACGGAGGACGCTGCGCTGATCCAGGCCGCCAACTACGAGGAGCACCTGGCGTGCTTGAGCGAATGCGACCTCGTCATCGAGGCCATCGCCGAGCGCATGGACTGGAAGCTCGACCTCTACCAGAAGATCGCGCCTGCGCTCAGCGCCCACGCCATCGTCGCCAGCAACACCTCGGGCCTGTCGATCACCAAGCTCTCGCAGGCGCTGCCCGAGTCGGTGCGTCCGCGCTTCTGCGGCATCCACTTCTTCAACCCGCCGCGCTACATGGCGCTGGTGGAACTCATCAACACGCCGACCACGCAGCCCGAGGTGCTGGACCAGCTCGAGGCCTTCGTCACGACGGCGCTCGGCAAGAGCGTGGTGCACGCCAAGGACACGCCCAACTTCGTCGCCAACCGCGTCGGCGTGGCCGGCATCCTCGCGGTGATGAAGGAGGCCGAGAACTTCGGCCTGAGCTACGACATCGTCGACGACCTCACCGGCAAGAAACTCGGCCGCGCCAGTTCCGCGACCTTCCGCACCGCGGACGTGGTCGGCCTGGACACGATGGCGCACGTCATCAGGACGATGCAGGACAACCTCGCGGGCGACCCCTTCCATGCGAGCTACGCAACACCTGCGGCGCTGCAGGCGCTGATCGACAAGGGCGCGCTCGGCCAGAAGAGCGGCGCGGGCTTCTTCAAGAAGGTAGGGAAGGACATCCTGCGCCTGGATCCGGCCAAGGGCGACTACGTGGCCGGCGGCGGCAAGGCCGAGCCCATCGTCGAGCGCATCCTCAAGAAGCCGGCCGCCGAGCGGCTGAAGTTGCTGCGCGAGAGCCCCAACCCGCAGGCGCAGTTCCTCTGGGCCATCCTGCGCGACGGCTTCCACTACGCCGCGGTGCATCTGCAGGACATCGCCGACAGCGCGCGCGACGTCGATTTCGCGATGCGCTGGGGCTTCGGCAACAAGCAAGGCCCCTTCGAGCTGTGGCAGGACGCCGGCTGGCAGCAGGTGGCCGCTTGGGTCAAGGAAGACATCGATGCCGGCAAGGCCCTGTGCAAGGCGCCGCTGCCCGACTGGGTGTTCGACGGCCGCACCGGAGTGCACACGCCCGAGGGCTCCTGGAGCCCGGCGAAGCAGGCCTACGTTCCGCGCAGCCGGCTCCCGGTCTACGCGCGCCAGCACTTCCCCGAGAACGTGCTGGGCAGCGGTGCCGTCGAGCCGTTGAAGGCGGGCACCGAGGTCTGGAAGAACGAGGAGGCGCGCATCTGGACGCTGGACGGCGAGGTGTTGATCCTCAGCATCACCGCCAAGCTGCACCTCATCAGCCAGGCGGTGATGGACGCGATGGCCAAGGCGCTCGAGTTGGCCGAGGCGAGCTACCAGGGCCTCGTGATCTGGTCGCCCGACGACGTCTTCTCGGCCGGCGCCAACCTGGAATCGCTGATGCCCGTCTTCATGAAGAGCGGCTCCAAGGGCATCGCCCCGGTCGTGAAGACGCTGCAGGACCTGATGCTGCGCGTGCGCTACGCGCAGGTGCCGGTGGTGGCGGCGATGCGCGGCATGGCGCTCGGCGGCGGCTGCGAGCTCTCGGTCTACGCCCACCGCCGCGTGGCGGCGATGGAGACCTACGTCGGCCTGGTCGAGGTCGGCGTGGGCCTGGTGCCTGCGGGCGGCGGACTGACCTACATCGCGCGGCGTGCGGCCGAGATGGCCAACGCCGGCAATGCGGGTGCCGACCTGCTGAAGTTCCTCACCGACGGCTTCACCAACGCCGCGATGGCCAAGGTCGGCACGAGCGCGATCGAGTCGCGCAAGTACGGCTACCTGCTGCACAGCGACGTCATCGTGCCGCACAAGGACGAGCTGCTCTTCGTCGCGCTGGCCCAGGCCAGGGCGATGGCCGCCGAGGGTTTTCGCCCGCCCGTGCGCCGCCCCGTCCCGGTGGCCGGGCGCAACGCGCTGGCGACCATCCGCGGCCAGCTCGTCAACATGCGCGAGGGCGGCTTCATCAGCGCGCACGACCAGCACATCGCCACGCAGATCGCCGAGGTCGTCTGCGGCGGTGACGTCGACGCCGGCTCGCTCGTCAGCGAGGAATACCTGATGACGATGGAGCGCGAGCGCTTCTGCGCCCTGCTCGACCACCCCAAGACCCAGGAACGCATCATGGGCATGCTGCAGACCGGCAAGCCCGTGCGCAACTGATCCCAGGACGACGACCATGACCAAGCAAGTTCAAGACGCCTACATCGTCGCCGCCACGCGTACGCCCATCGGGCGTTCGGGGCGCGGCTACTTCCGCAACACGCGACCCGACGACCTGCTCGTCGCCGCGGTGAAGAGTGCGCTCGCGCAGGTGCCGAGCCTGGACCCCAAGGCCATCGAGGACGCCATCATCGGCTGCAGCTTCCCCGAGGGCGAGCAGGGCATGAACATGGCGCGCGTGGCGATGGTGCTCGCCGGGCTGCCGCACAGCGTGGCGGGCGTGACCGTCAACCGCTTCTGCGCCAGCGGCCTGACCGCGCTGCAGATGGCTGCCGACCGCATCCGCGTCGGCGAGGCCGAGGTGATGATCGCCGGCGGCGCCGAGAGCATGAGCCTGGTGCCCATGACCGGCAACAAGCCCTCGTTCAACCCGGAGATGTTCGCGCACGACGAGAACGTCGGCATCGCCTACGGCATGGGCATGACGGCCGAGAAGGTCGCCGCGCAGTGGAAGGTCAGCCGCGAGGCGCAGGACGCCTTCGCGCTGCAGAGCCACCAGCGCGCCATCGCCGCGATCGCCGCGGGCGAGTTCAAGGACGAGATCACGACGCCCATCACCGTCACTGCGCGCAGCCCGGACCTGGCCAGCGGCGGCGTCAACGTGGAGACGCGCACCGTCGACATCGACGAAGGCCCGCGTCCGGACACCAGCCTCGAAGGCCTGGCCAAGTTGAAGCCCGCGTTCGCCGCCAAGGGCAGCGTCACCGCCGGCAACAGCAGCCAGACCAGCGACGGCGCAGGCGCGTTGATCGTCTGCAGCGAGAAGGCGCTGAAGACCTTCGGCCTGACGCCGCTGGCGCGCTTCGTCAGCTTCGCCGCGCGCGGCGTGCCGCCCGAGATCATGGGCATCGGCCCCATCGAGGCCATTCCTGCGGCCCTGAAGCTCGCCGGCATCGCGCAGGATGAACTCGGCTGGATCGAGCTCAACGAAGCCTTCGCGGCGCAAAGCCTGGCAGTGATGGAGACCTGCAAGCTCGACCCCGCCAAGGTGAACCCGATGGGCGGCGCGATCGCGCTCGGGCACCCGCTGGGGGCCACCGGCGCCATCCGCTCGGCCACCGTCGTGCACGCGCTGCGCCGCCACAAGCTGAAGTACGGCATGGTGACGATGTGCGTGGGCATGGGCCAGGGGGCAGCCGGTATCCTCGAACGCTGCTGAACCAGACCCACCGAAGGAACCGGAGTCCCGCATGAGCATCCGCACCGCCACGATGGACGGCGTCGCCACGATCGAGATCGCGCGCCCCGAGAAGAAGAACGCGCTCACCGTTGCCATGTACCAGGCGATGGCCGACGCGCTGCGCGCGGCGAGCGCCGACGCCGCGGTGCGTGCGGTGCTCATCACCGGGCAGCCGGGCATCTTCACCTCGGGCAACGACCTCGAGGACTTCCTGAAGAACCCGCCCGGCGCCGGCGGCGCGAGCTTCGAGAAGTCGGCCGTCGCGCAGTTCATGTTCGCGCTGCTCGACTGCGAGAAGCCGGTGATCGCCGCGGTCACCGGCGCGGCGATCGGCATCGGCACGACGATGCTGATGCACTGCGACTTCGTCTTCGTGGCCGACGACGCCAAGCTCGCCATGCCCTTCACCGGCCTCGGGCTCGTCCCGGAGTTCGGCTCCAGTCTGCTGATCCCGCAGCTCATGGGCCAGCGCCGCGCGGCCGAGAAGCTGCTGCTGGGCGAGCCCTTCGGCGCCGAGGCCGCGGTCGAGTGCGGCCTGGCCAATGCCGTGCTGCCGGCGCCCGAAGTCGTGAACCACGCGCGCCGTGTGGCCGCACGCTTCAGCGCGCTGCCGCCAAGCGCGGTGCGCGAGTCCAAGCGCCTGATGCTCGCGCCGCAGCGCGAGCAGCTGCTGCGCATCATCCACGCCGAGGGCGAGCTCTTCATCCAGCGGCTGCATAGCCCGGAAGCCAAGGAAGCCTTCCAGGCCTTCTTCGAGAAGCGCAGACCCGACTTCTCGAAATTCTGAAGGCCGCGACGCAGCGATGAAGGTGTCGCCGCCGCGCGTGCGCGCCGTCCTCATCGGGGGCAGGGCGCCGCTCGGGCCGGTGCTCAGCGGCATCGACAAGCACCCGGTGTCCGGGCCGCATGCGGTCGCCCTGCTCGGACTGCACGGCGACGAGCAGGGCGACATGCAGGCGCACGGCGGCGTCGACAAGGCCATGCACGTCTACCCCTGGGCGCACTACGCCCGCTGGCGTGAGCGCTATCCGGCCCAGACCTTGTTCGAGCAGCCCGGCGCCTTCGGCGAGAACCTCAGCATCGATGGCCTCGACGAGAGCGAGGTCTGCATCGGTGATGAGTGGCGCATCGGCAGCGTGCGCCTCGTGATCACGCAGGGGCGCCAGCCGTGCTATCGGCTCAATCTGCGCTTTGGCGCACGCGACATGGCGGCGCAGGTGCAGCAGACGCTGCGCACGGGCTGGTACCTGCGCGTGCTCGAGCCCGGCCGGCTCGCCGCAGGCGACGAGCCCGAGCTGCTGCGGCGGCCGCACCCCGATTGGAGCGTGGCCGCGCTGCTGACGCTGATCCGCGACCGCGTCGTCGATGCGGAGATTCTCGCGCCCGTGCTCGACCTGCCGCTGACGCCGAGCTGGCGCAAGCTCTTCACGCAGCGCCTGCGCAGCGCCGCGGTCGAGGACTGGACGCGCCGGCTGGACGGTGCCGGGTGATCGACCCCAGGCGTCGCCACCGCCACGGCATCACGCGGGCGACTTGCCGCGGCGATGCCCTGAAGCCAGGCCGCTGCGACGGCCGGCCTCAGTGGCGCGGATCGACCGGTGCGTCGTCGGCGGTCCGCCCGTCGGGCGGGGACTGGGCCGGCACGCGATAGGCCTCGCTGGCCCAGGCGCCGAGGTCCAGGCTGCGGCAGCGCTCGCTGCAGAAGGGCCGCCAGGGATTCTGCGGGCCATAGCGGCTGGGCTGGCGGCAGCCCGGGCAGGGGACGACGATCGGCTTGGTGGCCACGGTACGCGGGGTGTTCGGTCGCTTGGAGCCTTGCACGCTCGGCTGCTCAGCAGCACAAGGTCAGTTCGAAGGGCACGTCGACGGCGGCCGGTCGCAGCCGCCCCTCGGCGTCGGCGCGCATCATGCGCACCGCGACGAGCAGTCGGTGCCCGCTGATCTCGGGCACGAGGCCGTCGTCGCCGTTCATGCGCAGACGCAGCAGCTGGTAGGTCTTGCTCTGCGGCAGCGTTTGCTGGTACTGGCCGGCACCGGCGATCATGCGCTGCGACGTGCCGCTTTCGCGCAGCAGGCTCAGCAGCGTGTAGAGCGCCGACGCCAGCGGCATCAGCGTCGAGGTCCAGCCGGCAAGGTCGCCGCGGCGCTGCTCGGGGGCGCGCTGCTGCCAGGCGTAATAGGAGGGGAGGTCGAATTCGCAGGTGCCGCCGGGGATGTTGATGCGGCTGCGGATGCTCATCAGCCACTCGTTGCCGGCCAGCGCCTGCCCGGCCTTGCCCTGCAGCCGATTGAGGCCCTCGTGGGCGCGTTCGATGCGGCCGATGACGTCTTCGAGCATGGCTTCCGAGATCGCCGGATTGCCGCGATAGCCCGCCAGTTGCGCGCGGTGGCGGTCCAGCTCCTTCAGCAGGTCGGCCTTGAGGTCTGCCCGCGCGGCGACGTCCATGATCTCGAAGATCGTCGCCAGCGCGAAGTGGTGGTCCACCGGCGCATCGCGCGGCATCAGCTGCGCCAGGCGGTCGAACAGGTGCTCGAGCCGCAGCATCGTGCGGATGCCTTCGTGAAACGGGTACTCGTAGAGGATCAAGGGTGCGCCCGGCAAGCTGCGCGGGATTGTTCCACAGCGTCGGGGCCCCAGCGGGCCCAGAGCGCCTGGACCTGCCGGGCCAGTTCCTGCGCGCCGATGCCGTCGTTGTAGATCACCGCATCGGCGATGGCGCGCCGTGCCGTCCGCCCGGCCTGCTGCGCGATCACCGCACGCACGGTCGCTTCGCTCCATCCCGAGCGCTGCATGACGCGGCGGCACTGCGTGTCCTCTTCGCAGTCGACGACGAGGACGCGCTGCACGCGCGCGCGCCAGCGCGCCGATTCGGTCAGCAACGGCACGTCGAAGACGACGCTGCGCCCGCCGGCGGCGGCGGCCTCGCGCTCGGCCTGCGCGCCGATCAGCGGGTGCAGGATGGCTTCCAGCTGCGCCTTGGCCGCGGGGTCGGCGAAGACCTGTGCGCGCATGCGCCCGCGGTCCAGCGCGCCGTCGGCGCCGATCATCGGCGCGCCGAAGCGTTCGGCGATGGCGGCGATCGCCGCGCCGCCGGGCAAGGTCAGTGCGCGGGCGATGGCGTCGGTGTCGACGAGCACCGCGCCGCGTTCGACGAGGAGCGCGGCCACCGTGCTCTTGCCGCTGCCGATGCCGCCGGTGAGGCCGATGGTGTGCACGCCGCGGGGATGCATCGTGCAGGTGCGGCAGGCGAGCTCAGCTCCAGCCGATCCAGCCAAGCACCGTGGGCAGGCCGGCCAGCAGCACCACCAGCCCGCCGCCGGCCAGGAAGGGGCCGAAGGGAACGAAGCGGCCCTCGCGCAGCTGGCCGAGCATCTTCATCAGCAGGCCGACGATGGCGCCGATGACCGAGGCCATGAGCACGATCGGCAGGATGGCCTGCCAGCCCAGCCAGGCGCCGAGTGCGGCCAGCAGCTTGAAGTCGCCGAAGCCCATGCCCTCCTTGCCCGTGGTGAGCTTGAAGAGCCAGTACACCGACCACAGCGAAAGATAGCCGGCCACGGCACCCCACATCGCGGCGGACAGCGTCACCGCGGGCAGCCAGCCCAACGCCGCGGCGACCAGGCCTGCCCACAGCAGCGGCAGCGTGATCGCGTCCGGCAGGACCGTCGTGTCCCAGTCGATCATGGCCAGCGTGACCAGGCCGGCGACGAGCCCGCAATGCAGCAGGGCCACCGGCTGGCCGCCGGCGCGCCAGGCGACGGCGCCGAAGAGCAGCGCGGTGGCGAGTTCCACCAGCGGATAGCGCGCCGTGATGCGGGCGCCGCAGGCCGAGCAGCGGCCATGCAGGCGCAGCCAGGACAGCAGCGGGATGTTCTCGTGCCAACGGATGCGGTGGCTGCAGGACGGGCAGCGCGAGCCCGGCTTGGTCAGCGACAGCGGGCCGAGCGCGGCCAGGGTTCGCCGCAGCGCGCCGGCGGCCTGGTCGAGCCCCGGCGGCGCCTCCGCGGCGAAGGTGCGGCGAAAGGAATCGCGATCGCGCAGCTGCGCGACCACGTCGGACCACCATTGCCGCTCGAGCATCAGCGGCAGGCGGTAGATGACGACATTGAGGAAGCTGCCGATGACGAGCCCCAGCACCCCGAGGGCCCAGGGCGAGAGAAGCAGCTCGGCCAGAGCCGGATCGATCACGGGCGGGCCGGTTCAGACCACCGCGCCGAGCTTGAAGATCGGCAGGTACATCGAGACCACGATGCCGCCGATGATCACGCCCAGGATGACGATGATGAAGGGCTCCATCAGGCTGGAGAGGCCCTTCACCATCTCGTCGACCTCGTCCTCGTAGAACTCGGCCGCCTTGGCCAGCATGTGGTCCAGCGAGCCCGATTCCTCGCCGATCGAGGCCATCTGCAGCACCATCACCGGGAACACGCCGGTGGCGGTCATCGCGGTGGTCAGCGCCGTGCCGGTGGCCACGTCCCTCTGGATCTTCTCGGTGGCGATCTGGTAGACCGCGTTGCCCGAGGCACCGCCGACCGAGTCCAGCGCCTCCACCAGCGGCACGCCGGCGGCGAACATGGTCGAGAGCGTGCGCGTCCAGCGCGCGATCACCGACTTGTTGATGAGGTCGCCGAACACCGGTACCTTGAGCAGGAAGCGGTCCATCGCGATCTGCATCTTCTCGGAGCGCTTCCACGACTCGAAGAAGAAGTAGAGACCGCCGAAGAGCAGGCCGAAGATCGCCCACCAGTAGGCGACGAAGAACTCCGACAGGGCGATCACGAGCAGGGTCGGTGCCGGCAGCTCGCCGCCGAACGAGGAGAAGACCTCCTTGAAGGCCGGAATGACGAACAGCATGATCACCGTGACGACGACGAAGGCGACCACCATCACCGCGATCGGATACATCAGCGCCGACTTGATCTTGGCCTTGATGGCCAGCGTCTTCTCCTGGTAGATCGCCAGACGGTCGAGCAGCGCCTCGAGGATGCCGCCGGCTTCACCGGCCTCGACGAGGTTGCAGTAGAGGCTGTCGAAATGCAGCGGGTGCTTGCGAAAGGCCGCGGAGAGGCTGGTGCCGGTCTCGACGTCGGAGCGGATGTCGTTGAGCAGCTTGGTCAGGCGCGGGTTGGTGCTGCCGCGCCCGACGATGTCGAAGGCCTGCAGCAGCGGCACGCCGGCCTTCATCATCGTCGCCAGCTGGCGCGTGAAGATGGCGATGTCCTTCTGCTTGACGCTGCGCCCGCCCACCGTGCGGCGCTTCTTCACCTTGGTGATCAGGATGCCCTGGCGGCGCAGGCTGGCGCTGACCTGCGCCTCGCCGCCGGCGCGCAGCTCGCCGCGCACCACCTTGCCGTTGCGGTCCTTGCCTTCCCACTCGAAGACGAAATCACTTGGGTTCTTCGCGACTGCTGCAGTTGCCATGGAGTCTCCGACCAGGGTCCGGGGTCACTCGTTGGTGACGGTGATCACTTCCTCGAGCGTGGTGACGCCGGCGCGGACCTTGACCAGGCCCGACTGCCGCAGGTCGCGCACGCCGTCCTTCTGCGCCTGGGTGGCGATGTCCAGCGCCGTCCCTTCCGAGAGGATGATGCGCTGGATCGCCTCGGTCATCGGCATCACCTGGTAGAGACCGACGCGGCCCCTGTAGCCGTTGGTGCAGGCCGAGCAGCCGACGGCGCGATACGGCTTCCAGCTGCCGTCGATATCGGTCTCGGCGAAGCCGGCCTTGAGCAGCGCCTCGCGGGGGTACTCGGCCGGCGCCTTGCAGTTCTCGCACAGCCGCCGCGCCAGCCGCTGCGCCGTGATCAGCAGCACGCTGGAGGCGATGTTGAAGGGCGGCACGCCCATGTTCAGCAGGCGGGTGAGCGTCGTCGGCGCGTCGTTGGTGTGCAGCGTCGACATCACCATGTGGCCGGTCTGCGCGGCCTTGATGGCGATGTCGGCCGTCTCCAGGTCGCGGATCTCGCCGACCATGATGATGTCCGGGTCCTGGCGCAGGAAGGACTTGAGCGCGGCCGCGAAGGTCAGCCCGGCCTTGTCGTTGACGTTGACCTGGTTGATGCCCGGCAGGTTGATTTCCGCCGGATCCTCGACGGTCGAGATGTTGACGCCCGGCTGGTTGAGGATGTTCAGGCAGGTGTAGAGCGAGACCGTCTTGCCGCTGCCGGTGGGCCCGGTGACGAGGATCATCCCGTAGGGCCGGTGGATGGCCTGCAGCAGCCGCTCCTTTTCGATCTTCTCGTAGCCCAGCGCCTCGATGCCGAGCTTGGCGCTGGACGGATCGAGGATACGGATCACCACCTTCTCGCCGAACAGCGTGGGCAGCGTGCTGACGCGGAAGTCGATCGCCTTGGAGCCGAACTTCAGCTTCATGCGGCCGTCCTGCGGCACGCGCTTCTCGGCGATGTCCATGCGCGAGATGACCTTGATGCGCGAGGCCAGCTTCTCCTTGATGGCGATCGGCGGCTGCGTGATCTCGCGCAGCTCGCCGTCGACGCGAAAGCGCACGCGGTAGGTGTACTCGTAGGGCTCGAAATGCAGGTCGGAGGCGCGCATGTTGATCGCGTCGACCAGCATCTTCTGCAGGAAGCGCACGACCGGCGCGTCCTCGACCTCGCTGGCGATGTCCTGCGACTCCGACTGCGGCCCGTCGTCCTCGCTGACGTCGAACTCGAAGTCGCTGCTGGCGATCGCCTCGAGCTGCTCGGCGGCACTCGCGCCCTGCGCGTCGACGATCTTGGCCAGCTTGTCCTGCTCGACGATCACCCACTCGGGGCTGAGCTGGGTGGCGAACTTGACGCGCTCGGCGGCTTCCCGGTCGGTGGGGTCGGCGGTGGCCACGAAGAGGCGACTGCCGCGCTTGCCCAGCACCAGCAACTGATACTGCGTCGCCGTCTTGGCGTCGAGGATGTTCTTCGGGACCTTCTCCAGGTCGACCGCGTTCAGGTCCAGCAACGGCAGCGCCAGCGCCTGCGACAAGGTATGCGCCAGATCCGCCGCCGCAACCGCACCGGCGGCCACCACCGCGGAGGAAAAGTTCGTCTTGCGATCCCGTGCCGACTTCAGCAGGTCCTCGGCCGACTTGGCGCTGATGCGCCCGGCGTTGACCAGCACGCGGGCGACCCCGGAAAGGGCGTTGCCAGAGAACTCGAGCGTTGGATCCGCGGCCATCGGTTTGCGTCGTGCGTCGTGCGTCCAGGGGTCGAGGGACGATGATCGCCTATCCACCGGGGGCTGTAAACGTTGCATAAGCACGACTCGTGCCCATTGCACAAGCGCTTACAAGACTCTCCCCGTCGTCTGGCGACCGGCGGGCGGCCCGACTGCGGACGAACGGATCGGAAACCCCGGCCTGATGCCGCGAAGGCGATAATCTGCGTGGATTATCGCCTGCCGAATCAAGGGCTTGGCGCCGATTTCTCGCGTGTTTTCGGCTGTTGTGGGCGTGCTATCCGATGAGCGCGAGGATCTCGCCGAGTTCGTCCACCCAGTGGTCCGGTGGCAGGTCGGCGAAGGCATCCGGGTCGCACTCGCCGCCGCGGATGACGGCCACCGGCACGCCCGCGGCGCGCGCGGCGTGCACGTCGGTGCGGCTGTCGCCGACGAAGAGCGCTTCGTGCGGCGCCAGACCCAGCGATGCCAGCGCGCGCTGCGTGCCTTCGGGGTGCGGCTTCATGAAGTGCAGGTCGTCACGGCAGATGACGGGCAGGAGGTGCTCGTCCAGATGGAAACGCGACAGGACGCCGGCCACCGCCGCGCGTCCGCAATTGCTCACCAGCGCGGCGGCGACGCCGCGCCCGGCCAGCGCAGCGAGCAGGGCCTGGGCCCCCGGGCGCGGGGCCCAGCGCGTGGCCGCGTCGGCGTCCCAGCGGTCGTAGATCGGCTGCAGCCCGCGGCGGATCTCGCCCAGCCGGCCCGCGGGCTCGCCCGCGGCGACCGCCGCGTTCCAGAGCTGCGCGTAGCTGCCCGCGGTGGCGCAGCCAAGCGCGGCGCAAGCCCGCCGCAGCTCTTCCTCGGCCGGCCCCAGTTGCCACTGGAAGTCGACGAGGGTGCCTTCGAAGTCGAAGATGACGGCTCGAAATCGCCTCTGCATGCTTGCTCTCCCTGTGGCTGCGCATTCCCTGCGGTCGTCCGACCGCCGGATCATGCCGCAAGGCCAGCCCCGGCTCGCCACGTGCTTGCCTCGCTGTGCCAAGATGGCCGCCCGCATCGAGCGGCACGAGGAGCGAAGCCCATGCGTGCGGCCTGGTATGAACGCAACGGTGTCGCAAGTCAGGTCTTGCGCGTCGGCGAGCGCCCCGATCCGGTTCCCGCCGCGGACCAGCTCATCGACCATCGGGCCGAACCGGTGGCCGAGCGGGTGCGCGAACTGACCGGCGGCCGGGGCGCGGATGCCGTGATCGACATGGACTTCCAGTCGACGGCATCGCTCATCGGCCGGGGTGTGCTGCGTCCCCGCGGCCGCATCGTCAGCTACGGCTCCGATCCGGCGACCGAGACGCCGCTCGACTTCCGGACCATGCTGTGGCACTCGCTGAGCCTGCTGTGCTTCCTCGTCGACGAGTTGCAGCCGGCCGATCGTGCGGCGGTGATCGCCGAAGCGAACGAACTGCTGCAGCGCCGTGCGCTCGCGCATCGGATCGCGCACACCTTCCCGCTGGAGCGCGTCGCGCAGGCACACGAAGCCGTCGAGGAGGGCCGGCGCATCGGTGTCGTGCTGGTACAGCCGGCTTAGGCGGCCGCGTTCATGCGGCCAGCTTCATCGAGATCTGCCGCGAGGCCAGCGTCACGTGAGGCATGCAGGTCTTCAGGATCTGGGCGAGCGTCGCGGCCTTGATGACCCAGGTGAGGTTGAGAACGGCGATCACTTCCTCGCCAGCCCAGATCGGCACGGCGACCGAGTCGCGCTGGTCGTCGACGTCACGACGCGTCTTCTCGAAGTGCCCCCCGAAGTCGTCGGCGCGCGTGCCGTAGCCGCGCTGCCGCGTCTCCTCGAGCACCTTTTCCATGACCGACGGCTGGCGTGCCCGGGCGTTGGCGCTGTCCGCGCTGCAGGCCAGGCGGTGCAGGATGGCCTGGCGCTCGTCTTCGCCGCAGAAGGCCAGGTAGGCGCGGCCGGTGGCGGAGCGCAGCATGTTGATGCGAAAGCCGATCGGCCCCAGCGCGAGATGGGAGAAGTACGACCGCGGACGGTTGGTCTCGATCACCTCCATGTGCGTCAGCCGGGGAGCGGCGAGCACCGAAGGCCAGTTCACCTGCTGGCATAGCCGCTCGAGGACGGGCGCGGCCACCTCGACGAGGAAACCCTCGTCGTGAATCTGCGGCGAACGGGGCAGGAAGGTGTGGCTGGCCATGAAGGCACCGTCGGCCAGGCGCTGCCAGATCAGGCCGTGGCCTTCCAGCGTCACCAGGATGCGCGTCAAGGTCGCCTTCGGCAGACCGGTCGCCAGATGGAGGTCGTGCAGGCTGGCCGTGCGCGACTTCTGCAGATGCGCCAGAACCTCGATCCCGCGGTCCAGCGCACGAATGGATTTGACCTGGTAGTCGCGCATCGCACTATTCACCCGGAGAAAACCTGGCATCGAACAGTAGCCGCACGCCGAGGTCGGCGCAACACTCGGCACGGCATCCACAGCACGACCTCGCGCCGCATGGCGCAACGAGGCAGCCGCCACTCCGCGAGCAGGCGGCCGGACGTCGGCGCTGCGCTTGCGCTGTGCCGGCCGCGGTCTTCCGGAAGTGAGCTTCATGAGCCTCTCGCACGACGACGTCGAACGCATCATCCGCCTCCTCGAAGCCTCGCCCTTCGATGAGCTGCACCTGGAACTCGAAGGGATGAAACTGGACCTGCGCCGACGTGGCGCAGCGGCGAGTGTGCCGCCCGCGCCGGACGCGGCGAGCCTGCTGCCCGACGCGGCGTCGCTTGTGCGGGCGCCGGCCGCGGCCACGGGGAAGGCCCCCGCGCCCGCTGCGGCTTGCCCGCCGCCGGGCCAAGGCTGCGTCGACGTCAGGGCGCCGATGCTCGGCACCTTCTTCCATGCGCCCAAGCCCGGGGCCGATCCGTTCGTGAGCGTCGGCAGCCAGGTCGAGCCGGAGACCGTGATTGGCATCGTCGAGGTGATGAAGCTCATGAACTCGGTGGCTGCCGGCGTCCGCGGCGAGGTCGTCGAAATCCTGGCGCCGGATGCGCAGCTGGTCGAGTACGACCAGGTGCTGGTTCGCGTGCGGCCGCTGTGACGGAACTGTGATCAGCCAAGCCTCCCCTGGCACGACGCGCATCCGGCGCGTGCTCGTCGCCAACCGCGGCGAGATCGCGGTGCGCGTCATCCGCACGCTTCAGCGCCTGGGCATCGAGTCGGTGCTGGCCGTCTCCAGCGCCGATCGCGACAGCCTGGGCGCGCGCCGGGCCGACCGCGCGGTCTGCATCGGCCCGGCGCGCGCGCGCGACAGCTACCTGAACATCGGCGCGCTGATCAGCGCGGCCCTTGGCACCGGCTGCCAGGCGGTGCATCCCGGCTACGGCTTCCTGGCCGAGCGGGCGGAGTTCGCGGCTGCCTGTGAAAGGAACGGTGTCCTCTTCATCGGCCCGACCGCCGAGCAGATCGAGCGTGTCGGCAATAAGCTCGAGGCGCGCCGCATCGCCGGGCAGGCGCGGGTTCCGACGCCGCCCGGCGGCCCGGTGGCAACGCTTCAGGATGCGCTCGGCATGGCCGACCAGGTCGGCTATCCGGTGCTGATCAAGGCGGTGGCCGGCGGCGGCGGGCGCGGCATGAAGCGGGCAGACACGCCGGCCGAACTCGGCGCGCAGTTCGAACTCGCCGGCGCGGAGGCGCTGGCGGCCTTCGGCGACGGACGCGTGTACCTCGAGTGCTACGTGGCCAAGGGGCGCCACGTCGAGGTCCAGGTGCTCGGCGATGGCGAGCGCGTGATCCACCTCGGCGACCGCGACTGCTCGGTGCAGCGGCGCTACCAGAAGCTCGTCGAGGAGGCGCCCGCGCCGCACCTGCGGCCAAGCATGCGCCAGGAGCTGCACGCCGCGGCCGTGCGCTTCGCGCGCCACATCGGCTACCGCAGCCTGGGCACGGTGGAGTTCCTCGTCGATGTCGAGCGGGAGCGCTTCTACTTCCTGGAGATGAACGCACGCATCCAGGTCGAGCACCCGGTGACGGAGTTGGTCACGGGCCTGGACCTCGTGGCCGAGCAGTTGCGCGTGGCCGAGGGCCGCGCGATCGGCATCCGGCAGGAGGACGTGATGCAGAGCGGCCACGCCGTGGAGTGCCGCATCAACGCCGAAGACACGGAGCGCGACTTCCAGCCGTCGCCGGGCCGCGTCGGCGAGGCGCACTTTGCGCAGGGCGAGGGTCTGCGCGTGGACACGCACATCGAGGCCGGCAGCCTGGTCCCGCCCTTCTACGACTCGATGGTCGCCAAGCTGGTTGCGCACGGGCGCACGCGGGGCGAGGCGCTGCAGCGCCTGGACGCCGCGCTGGCCGAGCTGCGGCTCACCGGCATCAGGACCAACCAGGCGCTGCACCGGCAGATCCTCGCCAGCGCCGAGTTCAGCGTCGGCGGCGTCGACACCGGCTTTCTAGGACGCTGGCTGGCAGAGCGTGCCGGCAGGAACGCTGCTGGACACCCCGCATGAACACCAACTGCGTCCGCTTCATCGATACCACGCTGCGCGACGGCAACCAGAGCCTGTGGGGCGCCACCGGGCTGCGCACCGGCATGATGCTGCAGATCGCGCCCGTGCTGGATCGCGTCGGCTATCACGCGCTGGACTTCAGCACCAGCACGCACATGGCCGTGACGGTGCGCTTTCACAAGGAAGACCCGTGGGAGCGCCTGCGCCTCATGAAGGAGCGTGCGCCGCGCACGCCGCTGAGCTTCCTGTCGACGGGCATGCGCTTCATCTCCTGGGAGACGGCGAACCCGGAGCTGATGGCGCTGTCGTACCGGCTGCTCGTGCGCAACGGCATCGAGCGCTTCATGGTCATGGACCCGATGAACAGCGCCGAGGCGGTGATCGAGAGCTGCCGCGCCATTGCCAGGGAGGGCGGCCGCGAGATCGTGGGTGCGCTCGTCTACACCGTGAGCCCGTTCCATGACGACGCCTTCTTTGGCGCGATGGCGAGCCGGCTCGCGGCCGAGCCGTCGATTGGCCGGCTCTATCTGAAGGATCCCGGCGGCCTGCTCACGCCGGAGCGCGCGCGCACCCTGCTGCCGGTGCTGCGCGCGGCGGTGCGCGACAAACCCCTCGAGCTGCACTCCCACTGCACCATCGGCCTCGCGCCCTTCACCTACGCGCTCGCGCCCGGGCTCGGCGTCGACGCGCTGCACACGGCGGTCCGTCCCCTGGCCAACGGCAGCGGCCAGCCGGCGCTCGAGAACGTGGTCGCCAATCTGCAGGCGCAGGGCGCGGCGGTCGATCTCGACCTGGAGGCCGCCGCGCGCGTCAGCGCGTACTTCGTGGCCCTGGCCCGTGCGCAGGGCCTGCCCCAGGGGGTGCCGCAGGAGTACGACGCCCGCTACTTCGGCCATCAGCTGCCGGGCGGAATGCTCGGCACGATGCGCCGCCAGCTGCGCGAAATGCGCCAGGAGCACCGCATCGACGAGGTCTACGAGGAGGTCGAGCGCGTGCGTGCGGAGTTGGGCTATCCCATCATGGTGACGCCGTTGTCGCAGGTCGTCGCCACGATGGCGGTGATGAACGTGCTTTCGCCCGAGCGCTACGCCAGCGTGCCGGACGAGGTCATCCGCTACGTCATCGGCCGCTTCGGCACGCCGCTGGCGCCGGTGGACGACAACGTCTGCGACCGCATCCTCGCGCTGCCGCGTGCCCGCGAGCTGGCCCAGCAGGCGCCGATGCCCGGCCTGGACGAGTTGCGCCGGCGCTTTGCGCCCAGGCTGTCGGACGAGGAGCTCCTGCTGCGCGCCGTGATGCCGGCCGACCAGGTCGACGCCATGGTCGCCGCCGGTCCCTGCCGGCGCGACTACAACGCGGCGCTGGCGCCGCTCGAACGGCTGCTCGAGTCCTTGGGCCGGCGGCGCGACCTGGAGCACGTGCGCCTGGAGCGTGACGGCCTGCGGCTGGAGTTGTCGCGCCACCGGCGTGCCGGGGAGGCGGCGTGAGACATCCTGGGTCAACCTCCTGTCGCCGAAGCGAGCGCTGCGGCGTTGCCATGCAGGCTCGGATCGTAGGGTTTGCGGTCGGTCCAGGCACGCCAGATCACGCG